>JAENZN010000023.1 GCA_016841245.1 Syntrophomonas sp. | reverse complement strand
GATTTTTCTTTGTTTATAGCTTTTTATGCTTTTTTGTGCTTCCGAAAAGGCGAAAGTTATCCCCTTCACTATATTTCGGAAGAGCAGATGTCAGGAGATTCGAGAATTATCTGCAATAATGTGGTGTTTTGGTGGCGGTTATATTACAATTATTGTCGGGTAAGGGAAGAATTTTAATTGGGATGGAGGGAAAAAAGTGAAGAAAATACTTATTGCTCTGCTGATAGTTATCTGCAGTCTGAGTTTTGTGGGCTGCAGTCAGGAAAAAAGTGATCCAGCACCTGAAAAGATTATAAACATTGGGGTTATGCCCGATGTTGAATCGATTCCTTTTATCATTGCGCAAAACAACGGCTATTTTGAAAAAGAAGGAGTCCAGGTGAATATTGAACACTTTACCAGTGCTGCGGATAGAGATAGCGCCCTTCAGAGTGGGAATTTGGATGGAGTTATCACCGATATGCTGGCAGTACTATTTGCCAACGAGGGCGGAATCAACTTGAAGATGGTTGCTAGAACTGATGGCAATATTGAGCTGATGGCTGGGAAGGACTCGGGTATCAGTTCGACTGCCGACCTTAAAGGAAAAGATATCGGTTTGTCCGCCAACACGATCATGGAATATACTACTGATAAAATGATTGAAGCTGCCGGATTGAGTCCGGATGAGGTTAATAAGGTGGCTATACCCCCTCTGCCAACCCGTCTGGAAATGCTGCAGGGCGGGAAAGTGGCAGCAGCTATCTTGCCGGAACCACTGGCTGGATTGGCGGTAAAAAATGGCGCAATTGTTTTGAATAGTACTGATCAGATGGCCAATAAAGCTGGTGCGATAGCCTTTACCGCCCAAATCCTGGAGGAAAGCCCGGAAGAGATTAAGGCAATTCTGAGAGCTTATAATGAAGCATCGGAATATCTTCAGAAGGAATCCGCTGCCTCCTGCCTGGATTATATTATTGAAGAACAGGGCTTCCCGGCAGAGATCAAAGATTCTCTGCAGCTTCCTGAGTACCAGCAGGCCAAGCTGCCTGAGCAAGAGATTTTCTTAGACGTAGTACAATGGATGCAGGCCAAAGATCTCATCCAAGGAAGTTACGAATATAAAGACCTGGTGGATGAAGAAATCTTGAGGTAATAGTTTAGTGATTGAGATAAAGGATCTAGTAGTAAAATACCGCCGAAAAAATGAAGAGACCCTGGCTTTGGACAAGATAAACATTAATATTGGTACGGGAGACATTTATACCTTTATCGGTCCATCTGGCTGTGGTAAATCAACCTTGCTCCATGTTTTGTCCGGAATATTAAGAAATTATACCGGAAGTGTCAGGATCGATGGACGGGCCATCGATCCTAAAACGCAGCGTATCGGATTGATACTCCAGAACTATGGACTGCTGCCCTGGAAAAATGTCTACCATAATACTATGCTGGGAGTTAAGATTAAAAATGATCAGCAGGTTATGGATGACTATGGCAGATATATTTTACAGCAATTAGGAATCGAGTCTCTTCTAGATAGATACCCCAAAGAATTAAGCGGTGGTCAACAGCAGAGAGTGGCGATTGCTCGGGCTTTCATATTAAAGCCCGATTTATTGTTGATGGATGAGCCATTTTCAGCCCTGGATGCAATAAGCCGGGAAGAATTACAGGATCTTTTTTTGAAAATTTGGAAAGAGAACAATGTGACTACCGCTTTTATTACTCACAGTGTTGATGAAGCCCTTTATCTGGGCAGTAAAATAGTAGTGTTTTCACCTGCGCCGGGCCGCATATTGGAGGTTGTAGATAATCCCTGCTTCCAACTGGATAATTTGAGATTTAGGGACGAGTATTATGATATGTGCATGAATTTACGTAAAATATTGGATAAAGGATGATCAAGGTGCTGTCAAATAATAACAAATGGCAGGGAGCGCTGTACAGCCTGGTCTTGGTGATTATTATCTGGCAGGCATTGTCCTGGCTGTTGAAACTTCCTATTATTCCATCGCCGTTTGCTGTTCTAATAAACATCATACAGATTTTTGCCGCGAAAATGGAAATACATCTTCTATACAGCCTGGGTAGGATTGTGGGAGGAATAGTTCTATCCATCATGCTAGGAGTACCGCTAGGTTTTTTGATGGGCTATTTTAAGCGAGTGGATAAGGTCTTATCACCACTGGTTTATTTCACCTATCCGGTTCCTAAAATCGCCCTGCTTCCGATAATAATGCTGCTGTTTGGATTGGGTGAGGCTTCCAAATTAATAATGATAGTATTGATAATAATATTTCAAATCATAATTACTTCCCGGGATGCGGTTAAAGGGATTCCTCAGGAAATATTCCGATCTCTTCAATCCTTAGGAGCTAACCGCCTGCAGATCTTTAAAGAAGTTATTATTCCTGCTTCCATGGCCGATGTTCTCACAGCTACCAGGCTGGCTCTGGGAACAGCGGTATCCATTCTATTTTTTACTGAAACTTTTGGTACCCAGTATGGCATGGGGTATTTCATAATGGATGCCTGGATGCGGGTAAATTACCTGGACATGTACGCTGGTATTATTATCCTGAGCCTGATGGGATTCTGCCTGTTTACCGTCATAGATATTACTGAAAAGCACATCAGCTCCTGGAGATAATCAAGAGAACCATTAGACCCTTGCATTAAAACTTAGCGTTTGTTCTTCTTGCCTGTGTTTATTATATTTAAGCACCTCTATATTTTTACTTTCCATTAGCAACGAAACCTGTATCTATGAACGGCAATTTTATTTATACCATAATTTGTAATCAGTTCGCAGTACCTGCATAATAATAGAAAACTGGTTAAACAGAAAAAATACCCGCAGGCACAAGCGCTGCGGGTTAAAATAAGAGTTAAATGAAGGAGTATGATAGTTATATGGTTAGGTTTTTTTCGGTATTAACCAGTTCGCCTCGGTGCATATCTTTAAGAGGCCGGGCGGTATGTTGGAAGTAATCCTCGTCCCGTTCTTTGCTTCTATCGTTTTGACGATTTTTGAAGCTCAAGATGCCTTCCCGGCTCCCCTTGCTATCTGCCTCATTGATCAGCCGCACCAGGATATCCCCATCTACGCGATGTTTTAAGGCCATAGGGATCACTTTGGTCACATCACTGATCAATACTTTTTCCCGGCCATGAAGAACGGCATGCAGGAGGGCCGCCTGCTGGATTGCTTCTATAGCCCGGATACTTTCCAGGTTATGTTTAAGATAAAGTCTGGCTATGAAGCTGCGCAGGAAATCAGGCATATACAGCTTCTGATATTGCTCGGCCCACTTAGTGACATCCTCTATATAACGCTGATCATCTGATTTTACAAAATTGCTTTCTTTATTACGGGTATTTCGTACCCGATGTTTATAAGAATTCTCCTCTAAAATATGGGCTACGATGTCAACCGAATCCGGGCGTCCCATATAGCAGACCAGGTCAAAGCGGTCAGACAGCTGTCTCCTGATTTCCTCTAAAGGACCCGGATCTTCATCCGGATTAGAAGCTGCCCATACGGAAACACTTACCTGTATATTTACCGCCGGCAGCCCTGCCTCTTCGATCTGCAGGTGTCCCGGCTTATTTCCCATTACATCCAGCAGGATATCCGTTATTTCCGGCGAAGTATCGGCCAGCCGGTTTATTTCGTCAACAAATATGATTCCTCGATGGGCCTGGGGTATTAAACCTGGTAATAAAGAAGCTTCAGGTTTAGAGCTATCTGTCAGCCTGGCCAGGTCGATACTTCCGGCTACCGTTCCTACTTTGGCTGAATGAGAGATCTCCAAAAAAGGCATCGGGATTTCTTCACTGCCTATAGCTTCAATTTCTGATACACTGAGGTCTTTGTGCTTCGGACAATGGGGATCCAGAGGATCACAATTATAAATACACCCTTGGATGCGGGTGATGGTGGGCAGTATCCCGCGTGCGGCCCTCATTATAGTGGTTTTCCCCGTCCCTCTCAAGCCTTCTGCATGCAGATGCAAGGGCTCGCCTGCGTAACTGGAAACCACCGACATCATTACCGTTTGAAAAAGGGCTTCGTTTCCGTCATAACGTTCCAACATACTGAAGGGGATCATGAATATCACTCTTTTCTTGGGTTATTATTTTTTTTACCGGGTTGATTATTTTTAACCTAAAAAAATATTCATTCAAATATATAATTAGGAAGTCCCATACAAGTGAAGGGGGGACGCTTCCTGAAAGGCTATAGATATCCTTCCAGGAAGCATAATGTCGTTCCATAGAACAACAGAAGTACTTAATGCAATAACTGTGCCAAGATATGAAGCGCTTTGATAAAAGAACCCGAGAAAGGCCAATGGAGGGCTAATTGCAATGTTTTTAAATAAAATAGGAGATGTTATTGGGAAGCAGATCGTGTCCTGACGAACGGTCAGTGTGTCTTAACAGCGGTCAGATGTGTCTTGACAGCGGTCAAATATGAGACGGGAGAGAAATTTAGATTTTAGTGTTTTTTATCTGTTTTTCCAGATTGCTCAGGTATTCGTGACGCTCCATTTTATACAGCAGGTCTTCTTCCATCTGCTCTTTCCTTTTAAATAGTTCTTGCAGTCTGAGAAAATCGCTGCTTATTTTACTCATTTCATCATCAAGTTTGGAGATCTCATTTTCCAAAGTCTCCATATCTGATTCGATGGTATTGTATTCCAGCTGCTCCTTATAAGTGAATTTCAATGGGCGCTGTTTTGCCTTTGCATTTCGGGTCTGCTCATCCGTTTTGCTTGTCTTTTCCAGACTGCTTTCGGTGGCAATAAGGCTTTTGTACTCTGAAAAATCAGAGTAATTGCCCACATGTTTGATAATTTCTCCTGAGCCTTCCAGGGAGAATATTCTATGGCAGGTTCGGTCCAGGAAGTAGCGGTCATGAGATGCGGAAATCACGGCCCCCTGGAATTCATCAATATAGTTTTCAAGTACCTGCAGGGTATCTATATCAAGGTCATTGGTGGGTTCATCCAGCAGCAGAACGTTGGGAGCATCCATTAGAACTTTGAGCAGATAGAGTCGTCTTTTTTCACCTCCGGAGAGGCGGGAAATAGGAGTCCACTGCAGATCAGCGGGAAAAAGAAATCTTTCCATCATTTTTCCAGCACTTATTTTGCTTCCTTCTGCAGTAGTTATATACTCGGCAGTGTTTTTAATATATTCAATGGTCCGCAGGCTGGTGTCCATATCTTCTGATTCCTGGGACAGGTAAGCGATTTTAACTGTGGGACCAATTTCTATACTACCGCTGTCCGGGCTGATTTTCCCGGCTAGAATATTTAGCAGGGTTGATTTGCCGGCTGCATTATCTCCAATAATACCGATACGATCATTTCGCAAAATAAGGTAGTCAAAATCTTTGATTAAAGGGCGGTCATCGAAGCGCTTGGAGATATTCGCTATTTCCATAATTTTCTTGCCCAAACGGGTGTGGCCTACAGATATATCCAGTTTGGAATCATCTGTTACCCCGATTGATTCTTTGAGTTCTTCAAAGCGCTGAATTCTAGCCTTTTGTTTGGTTCTGCGGGCGCGGGGACCGGTCCTGATCCATTCCAGTTCCTTTTTGTAAAGGCTGCAGCGCTTATCTTCCGCTGCGGACTCAAGAGATTTTCTTTCAATCTTTTTTTCTATAAAATTGGAATAAGCACCATCATAGATATATAAACTTCCCCGGTCCAATTCAAATATCTTGTTAACCACCCGATCCAGAAAATAGCGATCGTGGGTGATCATCAAGAGGGCTCCTTTTCTAATGGCCAGATATTTTTCCAACCATTCAATAGTGTCATTGTCCAGATGGTTGGTAGGTTCATCCAGCAGAAGGAGGTCACAGGGAGTGATAAGAGCGCCTGCCAGAGCGACTCTTTTCCTCTGCCCCCCGGATAAAGTCCCCATCCGGGTCTCATAATCTCGAATGCCAAGTTTACTGAGAATAGTCTTAACTTGACTTTCAAGATACCAGGCATCTAAAGTATTTATTTGAGAAGTCAATTCTACCAATAGAGACTGAAGATGAGTATTATCCGGATTCTTGGTGATATCCTCCAAGGTCAATTGGTAATCTCGAATCACTTTCATAGCCGGGCTGTCCCCCTTGAGCACCTGTTCTATAACAGTAGCCTGCTCGTTAAACTCTGGATTCTGAGTAAGATACTCAATCGTGAGGCCCCGAGAAGTTTTTATTGTTCCAGAATCAGAGCCATCCTGACCGGATATAAGATTCAGGAGGGTAGACTTCCCCATACCGTTGATCCCTATCAAACCGATTTTGTCGTGATCCTCCAGAGTAAATGAAATATTATCAAGCAGGGTACGCTCCCCATAGCTTTTGGATACATTTTCAAGTGATATTATATTCATAGAAAAACATCCTTTTACATAATGGATTGCTAACTCATCTGATTCCGACCTTCTTAGTTTATCACAGAGGCAGCAGATTAGTCCCTGATTTACAGGAGCTAACCTGTGTCATACAGAGTCCATAAGAAGCCAGGTCTCCTGGATGTTCAGGAGATGCGCTGCATCTTCTATTAGTTGATAAACAATTTATTTGGACATAAAAAGTGGGATTAAGCAAAATGCAGCTAATCCCTTAGTTGGAAAATCATTGTTTATTTTTATAATTTTTCTGTCTCTATCGGGGCTATATTTACATGGATTATTCCCGCAGTGCATCCGCTCTAAACTAAATTGGAATTATTGCACTCAGAACTGCCAGTCATAGTCTTGATCTAAGTTTCGAGAGCTATACTTTATCATTCAGGAGGGCGCCCTATGCGGCAGGATAATTCTATATCTCTAGTCTTTTATCATTTTGGAGTACAGGCCCGTAAGATAGGCTCTGCAGATCTTCCTCCTTTCTTATGATTTCCAGCCCAATATCACCTCTTTGGAAAAGGTCTGCGGTATTATATTCAGCCGAATATGATACCGTGGCTGTTGCTGTACCTCTTATTAAATATACCCTGACCACAAAAATGCTCACCGCCCCCTAACCATTATCTTGCTGCATAGACCCCTCCTTTGAAGTTAATTTGTATAGCTCAAACCTAATCTGATTCCATGCTTGTTCGCAAATGCGGATCTTTTCCTGTTCATTAATTAGGCCGGTCTTTTCAGCTTCATTGATGGTATGGGCTATCTGCTGCAGTAATTTTTTTATTTCCGGTTCAGCAATAGAAATATGAGGTTTATCAGGTTGGCGAATATCACTATAGCCTAACAAGTAATCAACCGAAGAGCCAAATGCTTCTGCGATTTTGATTAGCATCTTTCCGTCCGGAAACCGCCGGCCTGATTCGTAGTTGCCTATGGCTGGGCCGGATACTCCCAGCAGAGATCCTAGATACACTTTGGACCATCCTTTACGCTCCCGCTCTTTTCTCATTCTTTGCCCAAATATTAGCATACTACCCAACCTCCTGTATTGATGCTGGTTGCTCTATATCTTACCCAAACACCCTGTATTTATTATAATACACCGGAACTAAATGTCCTGGCAATTTACAAAAAAAAACAGCACTCAGGTTGACTTAACATAATGAAAAGAATTAAAATTAATGGTACAATATGTTGCGTAAAGTTTATTAATTAATATTGTGTGGAGGAAAGGAGACCAGGAAGATGCCGGTGATGATAAGATCTCAAGATGGAGGTATTTGGGAAGTACATGGCTTGGAACCTGTCTATTCCTCGATAGGCACATTTATTTATGGATACATTGTAGATAAAACTCTGGTTCGGCTGGGCAAATATGAATCAAAAGAACAAGCTAAGAAAGTTCTGCACAAGCTGGAACAATGGTATACTGACCCAAAGAATAACCTGCCTAAATCAACTGAGCTGGATGAAGAAAATATGTCATTTACCCCAAGAATTTTTAGAATGCCGCAGCTAGAGGAATTAGGGATTTAGCAGATTGAAATCTATTTTGGTGACGGTGCCAGCAGTCCTGCCAGTGCGCCAATAGCTGCAGACCCTACGGCAACCAGAGATTCGGGAATTGCTTTTCCAAGTACAGCCAGGGTAATAAAACCAGCTACTGCCATGATAGAAACAACCCCCAGGATTTTAACCACCGTATGATAAACAGGAATATCTTCAGGTTCATGGGGTGGTAATGCCTTGTCAGTCAAATCAATTACCTCCACTTACTAGTGCAATCTGCTATTATTTTACACTTTACTGGCAGCAATTGCCATAAAAAAAATCAGAAAATTTATTATACCTTATAACATTAAGATATATTTTAGGTAATGCCGGCTCTCCCGCAGTATTGTCCACCAACTGTTTATGTTAAACTGTTTTAAAAGGAGTAATTAACAGATGAACAGGTCAAGCATAGATAGAGAAAAACATGATAAACAATTTTTCGATATTGGAAGTTTGGGGCTCATAGGGCTCGGCCTGGGTAGTTTGGCCGGCAGCATTTCTGTTTTATCTTTAGGAGATAGTATCGTTGGTGCGGTATTTTTGGCTATTGGTCTAATACTTATTAATTCATGGAAAGAACCCTGTGAATATCGGATTGATTACCTAAAATGGACTACTGTTTTCCTGGGATTATCTTTTATAGCCTATCCTGTTATTTTTATCATGAACAATCAGCCTGTAAGCTCAAAATTACTTTTTCTCATGGTCAGTGTTAGTTTTAGTTTGGCAGCCATATTTTGTGTTTTAAAGGTGAAAAAGAGACTCTTTAATACGGAATCAGGCGGGTCCAGTCGTTCGACCGGGTGAACCCAATGATAAGGATAAGAATAATTATAGCAATACAGTAGTTGATGGAATCAAGATTTGGTATGAAACCGGAATTTTACCTGAAGAGCAGAAAAAGCCCATCATCATAGACGGCCGAAAAAATCTTTTGACTTTTAATCTAGAGATTAAGGGCATAAAAATATGATTAAAAGCAGCGGTGTATCAGCTTGAGTTTCTTGCATCAGGATTTTCTGGATAATTATCATAAGTCATTGATTTATTAACATCATTGCAAGTCACTTATAACAGCATGTTCTGCTCTAATAAATATAGCAAAATACTCATGTAATATGCTAGTATACAAATACAGAGGGGGAGACCGAAAACATTAGAATAGTTTTGGTATAAATAATGAATATTAATACCAAAAGGAGGTTTTCATATTATGGGTGTTTTAGTGGTTTCCCCGAAGAACATGGATAAGTGTATTGAAGAATGTTTGAAATGTTTACGGGCCTGTGAAGAGTGCTTTACTGCCTGCCTGGCTGAGCCTGACGTTCAAGCACGGGTAAATTGCATTAAAATCTTAAACGACTGTGCTGAAATTTGTGCCCAGGCTGTGCAGTTTATGTCTCGAAATAGCAGCTTTGCAAAGAATCTATGCAAATTATGTGCTGATATTTGTGATGCATGTGCTCAGGAGTGCGATATGCACAAGGATAGTCACTGTCCTCAGTGTGCTCAGATCTGCAGGCAGTGTGCCCAGGAATGCCAAACCATGGTTAATTCCTGAATATACAAGCATGTAGTACTATAAAAGAGAGAACCCCGTTAAATCGAGGTTCTCTTTTTTAGTTTTTTAGATGATAGCGCTGAGAAATTCCTGACTTCTGGCATTTTGGGGATTGTCAAAGATATGCTCAGGAATTCCCTCTTCCACAATTAACCCATCATCCATAAATATGACTCGGTCTGCAACCTCTCGAGCGAAACCCATTTCATGGGTTACGATAACCATAGTCATGCCTTCCTTAGCCAGTTCTTTCATAACGCATAAAACTTCCCCTACCAGCTCCGGGTCTAGAGCGGATGTAGGTTCATCAAAAAGCATTACGGAAGGTTCCATAGCCAGAGCTCTGGCTATAGCAACTCTTTGTTTCTGGCCCCCGGAGAGCATCGAGGGATAAGCATTTTTCTTATCGATCAGATTAACTTTTTCCAGGTAATATTGCGCCAGCTTTTTGGCCTCGAACTTATTAATGCCCTTAACCTGGGTTGGGCCTTCCATAACGTTTTCCAGTACGGTTTTATGAGGAAAGAGGTTGAAATGCTGAAAAACCATTCCCACCTGGGTACGCATTTTATTAATTTCCTGTTCATTATTCTTGTCGACTAGCTGCCCATTAATTTCCACCGTACCGACCTGAGGATGTTCCAGGAAGTTTATACAGCGTAAAAGGGTGCTTTTTCCGGAACCGCTGGCCCCAATAATTACTACTACCTCTGATTCCCTTACGTTTAAGTCCACATTCTTTAAAACCTTGAGCCTTCCAAAAGATTTCTCAAGATTCTTCACTTTAATCATATAGCTCATACCAATCCCCTTTGTTTATCGGAGTCAACATCGAGTCTCCTTTCTATCCAGCTTACCAGCCAGGTGAATATACTGGTATAAAAAAGATAGAACATTGCTGCAATTGTCAGCATTTCCAGCATTTTATAATTAGCTGCGGCCAGCCTCTGAGCCTGCAAAAGAACTTCACTAATGGTGATGGCACTTGCCAGCGAAGAGTCTTTCAAAGCAATAATGAACTGATTCCCCAGCGGGGGAATGGATCTTTTGAATGCCTGAGGCAAAATGATCCGGCGCATAGCTCTGGAGTAGGTCATGCCTATGGAACGGGCAGCTTCCATCTGGCCTCGATCGATAGATTGAATGGCACCGCGAAAGATTTCCGCTATATAAGCACCGTTATGAATTGCCAGAGCCAGATAAGCAGCGCTAAAAGCCTCTAATCCCAATGATTGACGCAAAACATAGAAGAAGAAAAACAACTGCAGCAGCAGCGGTGTCCCGCGTATAACAAAAATATATAAACGTGATACATTGGCCAGTAGAATATTATTGGATATACGCATTAATGCGGTTCCCAATCCTATTAGCAGACCAAAAGCTATCCCCAGCAGTGTAATCTTCAATGTCATCCATGCTGCGGGAAGAAAAAAGGGCGTATATTTTATTACTACATCAATAAAATCCATTATTTGTTACTCCAGTGCAGCCCAGGAGATGCTCCTTATTTTTTAGTAATATCAACATTAAGCCATTTGCTGCTTAGATTACTCAGGGTTCCATCATCATGCATTTCCTGTAAAATCTCATTTACTGCTTCCCTTAAAGCATCGTCTTCATCTCGGAAGGCTACGGCAATATCTTCAGTACGAACCGGACTGCCCAGAAGTTTAATATTAAACTCCCCACTATTTATTGCATTAACTCCAACCACCCGGTCAGTAATGACCGCATCCAGATTGCCATTGTTCAGTTCCATTAAGGTCTGGTTATCATCTTTATACAGCTTGATGTCTGCATTCAGCGAGCTGGCGTCATTTTCGAATGTAGTACCGGTCACCAGACCAACTGATTTTCCTTCCAGCTCTTCTATATTCTCAATAGCGCTGTTCTCTTGCACCATGATCTGAGCTCCTGAATAGTAATAGGGAATGGTAAAATCAACCACTTCTTCTCTTTCCTCAGTTATAGCCATGCTGCCCAAAATACCGTCATAAACTCCAGATCTCAACCCTTCAATAATGCCGCTCCACTCATTTGGTACTGGTTTGAATTCAACTCCCAGTCTGCTGGCGATTTCTTCACAAACATCAATGTCAAAACCTACCAGCTCATTTTCATCATTATAGAAGTTGAAAGGTGGATAACCACCGCTCATGGAGAAAGTTATCTCTCCTGCATCTTTGACTCTTTCCAGGGAAGTATCCCCGGTCTGTTCTTCGGCTTGTTGACAGCCTGCTGCCAGCATACTTACCATTATTATCAAAGCAACACCCAGAGCTAAAAGTTTTCTATTCTTAAACATGGTTTAAAAATCTCCTCTCCTTATTTATGATTAAACTAAAAAATGTTTATAAAAAACCAGATGCTAAAAGCAGAAAGAACTGTCACCCCCCTTTATGCATGTTAAAGCGACATAAAATACAAATATAGTTAAATAAAGGAAGAAAACAGAAATAAAAATAACCGGTAAAGACCGGTTGGTTTGCAAGAAAACCGTTCTTCCCTCTTCAACGCCTACGAGGTTAGCTGACGGGTTCGGGCCAAAAGGGCAGCCCTACCAATGTATAATTGGATTCACCCCAAAAATCATGGGTCCCCCGTTCCTGCCTGGCGGCAAAACTCGGCGTAAGATGTATGGTTTTTATGTCTAGCTATACTATAAACTTTACATTTATAATTATAAAAAATTATCATAGTATATACAAAAGACCGAAAAGGCGGTTAAGACTTATAAATCGGAATACCAGGGTATTCCGCACGATATCCTACCATTTACATATAAATGGTAGGATATCCTCTAATATACTTTTGATATCTCCTTTATGTTAAAAAGATGAAGTTTTAATAAGGCCAACAGCACAAATAGCTTGTTGTTGTAATAATGGAAATAAAGAAAAACCGCAGTTGTTATCTGCGATTTTCCATTTCTGGGTTGTAAAAGCAGCCCCACATTTTTTAATTCTACAATATGAGGCTGTCAATGATATGGGACAATTGCTCATAATCAGGCTTGCTGACCTGTTCATCTGCTCCAACCGCTTCTCCTTTATGAAGAAGATCGTCTGTAATCAAAGACGAAAAGATAACTACTGGTAGCTTGTTTAATACTTGATGATTTTTGATAATCTTTGTTAAATGGTGCCCATCCATTTGCGGCATTTCGATATCCGTAATAAGAAGATGAATATGTTTGTGGAAATTGTCTCCATGTGTTTCCAGGAGTTGGGACAGGTATTCCCAGGTTTCCTTACCATTTTGATAAAATGTTAAGTTGGGATATCCAATCTGGGTGAGATAATCCAGTAAGAGTTTTCTGAGCATCGGGGAGTCTTCGGTAATAACGATGTGTTTCTGTGACACCTTTCTTTCGCCCAGTGCTCTAACTGCACTACTCTGGTTCCCAAGCGAAGGAGATATATCAATGATAATTTTCTCAAAATCCAACAGCTGTATCATCCTGCTATCCATCTTAATTATACCGATAACAGAGCTCTTCTCTGACTGAGTAATATCAGAAGGTTTCTCAATCTGCTCCCAGGACATGCGGTGTATACGCGATACACTATGAACATGAAATGCGTATTTGCCCTGATTGAACTCAGTTACAATATATTTGTCTTGTCTTGGATCTTCAGAAGGATTAAACCCAAGGAAACCTCCCAGATCGATTATTGGAATAATATCTCCTCTGAGCTGAAAAATACCTTCCATGTAGGAGTGAGCACCGGGCAGCTGTACAGGGGGGATGGGATTTATTATTTCCTTGACCTTTATAACATTGATGCCCATAATCGTATTGCCGATACCAAATTCGACTATCTCAACCTCATTTGTTCCGCTGTCAAGTAGAATTGACTGTTGATTGATATTAGCTATAAAAACCAACCACCTTCCTATAATACAAAGACAAAATAAGACTATAATCTGAGTTTGCGTAGCAATATATAATAATTCGCCTTTGCGGCCTAAAATTCCTGCTTAATAGAATAAATAATAGGACCGAGAAACAAAAGAAATGAATATTTGCACCGACAAATAATAACGACATTCAGGTAGCATAATTTTGGATATTTTCTATAGATCTGAACATAAATAAATTTTGTTTAAATCCATGATAAGGAAGGCTATCTGATTAGTGCGTTTTAAGATAAAGGGTTAGTATTTGTTCGTCGATAATCAGCGATTTGGTCCGTTGCCGCCAGCATTCCCAGCCGGGTGGAAGGAGGAGAAAACTTCATAAAAAATATTTATATTTACTTAGTACTGTTCGCAACGCTAATGATGACCATTGGAGGAAGTGTAGGAATATTCATGGCTGCTGCAGATATTATTGTTCCTACACCATATTACCAGTTTTTTGAGGAATATAGAAATGGATCGTATACCAAACTTTATCCTGCTGATGAAGTAACTATACCAGAATCAGATCTTTCAGAACAGGAATTAAGAGAAAGATATGATGCCATGGTAGCGGCAGAAAAAGAACGGGAGATCAATCAAGCGAAAAACAGTCTTATTAAGAGTTTAGGGTGGATTATTATTCCTTTGCCGGTCTTTATATACTTTCAACGGCGGTTAGCCCATAACCAAGAGATTAACAAATGAAAACCAGCTGGACACTTCTTGTGAACAAATAGCATCAGCGTCATGTAAAATAATGGGAAAAATGTTATAACAGAACATAGGTTCGTGGGGTTCCCCGACTGCGTTTCAGCAGAAGGGGGTGATATGAGTGAATACATATGAAGTCATATTATTTATGGCAATAATGTTTTTCATTCTAGCTCTCATAACGAAATAGAGCTACTAGCTTAATGGCTTTAGTAGCTCTTACAGCTTAAATATTATTTTTGCCGGAATCGTTGTTGGGGGTGTCCGCCCCACGAATCCTGATATATTTATACCATATGCAATCCAGTATTGCAATTTATTTGCATTATAAATCTCTCTTTCAATCTTATCAAGCCGGTAATATTGAATTTATAAGTATTAGAGGTAGAATAGATAAGTTTTCTGATAAAGACAAATGACTCAGATATTCATATAGGCAAATGAATACTAAAATAATGATAAATTTCTATGGAAAATCCTGAGGGATGATGGTTTTAGAACAAAACAATGAATCTAAATATTGAATATCTGGATTGTAATTATATGTATAAATATAAAGGTGACGGCTATAGTCTGGGACTAAATAAAACAGAATATTGTTTAAGCAAACACAATTAATTGACAGCGATAATGTAGTTGATTATGAAACCTTAAATAAAAACTGACCAAGAAAAGGATCGAAAGTACAGTATTATTTTGTCCTGGTCCTAATAAGCAGCAGGGCCGCTAACTTAATAAGCAGCGGCTCCTAGCCAGCGATTTATGCTGGAGTTGTCAGCGGTGTTTCAGCCGTATGATTCTAAATATAATAAATAAAAAATGCAATTCATAACTCATAACAAAAGCAAAGCTCCTCTATACTGTCCATAACTAAGTGGGGCCGATTATCTGAAGGGTAACTTCCAGATACATCCCCTAATAGCGGAACAAAGCGGCTAAATCCTGACCATCCGGTATTTCATCCTGTTCCCGTACATAGACTTTTCCTCCATTAATGATGGTCTGGATGGCAGTCAGGTCAAACAGGTCTTCATCTTCCGGTTCTTTTTGTTCATGAACAGCCACAGTGTTGGCCTGGGTATCGAAGCTGCCCCATTGACCAGCCCCCTGAGCCATAAACAGCGACTCTACTCTGCCATTATAGGCTGCGGGAGCAGCCTCGATAATATTAGAGGTAGTCTTTCCGGTGCCTTTCAGCGGTCCGAAGCGGTTTATGGCTTCCTGCTCCGCCTGCCGGAAGTACTGCTCGGCCAGCGGCCAGACCATGGTTTGGAGATCTTCAGCACTCAGCTCTTCTGGATTTCCAGGTATCCCTTCACCTGCTAGATAAGCATAAGTGTTGGCTTCCCGGTAAATTGAATGAAGGAAGCCCACTCCTACCAGAAATAATGGTGAATTTTCCTCCCGTAGTACCTCACGGAGCCCTCTATCAATTAAGCGAAAATATCGTAAAATGTTATCTTTGGAATCGTCAATACCTACTCCATGGCCATGAAAAATAGCAGCTGCTTGACGATTAGTCCCCTCCAGGGTGTTGGTATGATACTGAAGTTGTTTTTCAGGATCATCAAACTGCATCGCCTCTGCCATATTATGAGGTATATTCTCCAGTTCCAATTCTCTTATACTGGCTCGGGTACACTGCAGGAACCGGACCGCGTTTTGGCTGAGAGCCAGAACATAATACAGGCCGTTCCCACTGAGCAGGGGAAGCAGAGGTTTGAGATGAAAGCGCCTGCCAACCTGTAAAAATTCATCAAAATTCATAGGCAGATGGTAATAATTAAAGACATCTGATGATAGGAATATGGCCAGACCATCTCGTTGATGCTGCCAGAATAAATCATCAATAGTTAGCTTTTTGAGTGGTTCCAAGAGGTGGCTGGCCTGGGAAGAGCGCAGTCCGCTGCTTATCAGTCGTTCTTCAGCTTCTCGAATTAAATTCTTGAGTCTAATTCGACCCTGCCGGGTTTCAGCTCCTGCCCTGAAGGTAGGCAGATAAATGGTAACACATAAATCATCTTGATAATTTATCAATGTTTTCAAATCTTTATTGGTTAATAAATTCATCGTATAACCTCCTCGTCTTTATTATCCCTGCAAGTCTGCCTGCTTATCCTTCTATACGAAAACTTGAATTGATGGGTGAAGAGTTGATAGAATTTATATTATTTTTTGCTGTCCAAGGTGATGGATATTTTGCTGTAGCAATAACATAATAATCAAAAAGTTGTTATGCTCCCATCTGTCATATGGGGTAATTCGCCTGAAAATCCAGGACTTACCTTGGGGTCAGGCACTAACTTACTAACTATTGAGTTAGTACCTGTACCGCTCCTGGAACACTATCCCCTAAACTTATGATTCTTATTAAACACATGTCATATTGTATGGTTATTTTTTCCGATTTTTTTGCCATGGTTTAGCAATTAATACTATAATAATTATAATAAGTTGAAAGGGGAAACACTTTGCTCTCTCTAATCCATGGTGATAACCAGCCTCCAGGATTAAAACCGGCTATAAACCATAAGTCCGGAGAAACTGAGATAGATAGATTCGATCAAATTCCCTGGGGTACTCATATGTGCTTGCTTTACCAGACCAAACAGGATCTGCTGGGAGTATTAATTCCGTTTATACAAGCAGGCTTAAGCAACAATGAGTATTGTCTGTGTTTGAATTCCGAAGTATTATCCGGTCATCAGACCAGGATAGCTCTAAAAAAAGCTATGCCAGATTTTGATTCCTATTATAATAAAGGTCAAATAGTATTTATTGATAGTAAGGATTGGTATCAGAGGCAGGGCAAACTACGAATCGTTGAAGTGCAAAGTGGTTGGTTTACCCAGCTTAATAAGGCTATAGCCAAAGGATATAAAGGCCTGCGGATCGCATCCAGTAATATGTGGTTGGGAACTAAGTACTGGAAAAGTTTTCAAGACTATGAAGAAGAACTTAATCATATTATCCAGGATCAAAGGATAATATTCATGTGTTCTTATGCTCTGGATAAGTGTGATGCGGCCCAGATGATAGACGTGATGTGCAATCACCAGTCCACTTTAATCAAATGTTCAAAAGAATTAAAACTGATAGAGAATTCCGAGTACCCAAAACCGGTTCAGAATTCAGTTGGGAACAAATCCTTACTGCGCAAGAACCGGTACATATTTGAAAAGCTGGGGCACGAAAAAAGCAAAAGTCTCACCATCTTAAACGAGATGCTGAAGGCAGAGATGCGAAGACATACTAGAACTGAACAAGCCCTGCATATAAGCGATCGCAAGTATCGATCTTTGTTCAATTCTATAGACGAGGGTTTCAGCCTATATGAAATATCATACTCAAACAATAAAAATCAAATGGATTATCAATGTTTGGATGTTAACCCGGCCTTTGAAGCATTGACCCATACCACCGGCGAACAATTAATTGGCAGGAAATTAGGTGAAGTTTTACCAGATATATATTTTAAACTGATGGCCCCTTTAAATAAGGTGGCATCAACCAAAGAACCACAATATATTGAAGAATATATCGATTATCTTGATAAAATTATTGCGGTCCGCATCTTTTATCTGGAAGTTGGTCAGATAGCCGTTTTGACTACTGATATCACAGACCGTAAAAAAGCTGAAGAGTCTTTGCGCCTATCAGAAGAAAAATTTTCCAGGGCTTTTCACTCAAGTCCAAGTATGATGACCATTACAACCCTGGATGGATGGAACTGTATAGATGTGAATGAAATGTTCTGCCGTCTAACCGGTTATACCCGGGAAGAAGTAATAGGACGCAGCACAAAAGATATCGGCCTCTGGTGCAGAATAGAAGACCTTCAATACCTCACCGGCAGGATACTCCAGGGAAGAACAATACAAAATTTCGAAGTTCCCTTTTGCACTAAAGATGGAGAGAAACATATCGGTTTAATGTCATCGGAAATAATCAATATCGATGGCCAGGCCTGTTTATTAAATTCTATCACTGATATCAGCCAGAGAATACAAATCCAGGAAGAAATGGCCCGTCTGGATCGACTGAATTTAATTGGACAAATGGCAGCCAGCATCAGCCATGAAACTAGAAATCCCATGACCACGGTACGTGGTTTTCTACAGATGTTGAAAGATAAACCAGCTTACCAGGAGGACAGTGAATATTTTGATATCATGATTGAAGAGTTAGACCGAGCTGATTCAATCATTACAGAATTTCTTTCACTCGCTCCCAACATAAGACTGCAATTAGAACCAGGGAATATCAACCGCATTATTGATAACCTCAGTATTTTAATTCAAGCAGATGCTCTCGCTCACGATAAACATATAGAATTTCAACTGGAGGAAATCCCGGATCAATTCCTGGACCCCAAAGAAATCCGACAGCTGCTGCTGAACTTAGTCCGCAATGCCATGGAAGCTGTGGAGCCTATGCAGAATATTACTATTCGCACCTACACCGAAGATAGCAGTATAGTTCTAGAAGTCAAAGATGAGGGATGTGGAATGCCAACGGAAATCCTTAATAAACTGGGAACTCCTTTCGTCACAACCAAAGAACATGGCACCGGGTTGGGTCTATCTGTTTGTTATAGTATTGCTGAAAGACATAATGCTGTTATCAATGTAGATTCCTCACCTTCTGGAACCACTTTTTATATACGTTTCAATCTTTAAATGACTATCCCATTTCTGATTGATAATAAAAGGCCATATACACCCACGGCTATCATGGTTGGAACAGGCATTGGAGCAGAAAACGGTATTTTTATTGAAGGGGGCGAATATCCGGACCTTTCGCAGCCATGGGTTTACTATCACCGGTTATAGCAGCCGGGGCTATGTCCCTGAGTTCGGTAAGCGTAGTATCTAATTCTATGCGCCTGCGGATTTTTAAAGCTGCATATTAAACGGACGTTTTTTGCCCATTCAGGCCATTATTATTATTTTATAGAGCTTACACCCACAAAATCACCGGCATATACCGGAATCTTTACTTATTGCGGTTAGGAGTTTTACTTTTTTTTCGTTTTCTACCTGGATACAAATTTCTATCTCTTATCAGAGCCTTACTTGATGAGCCGATCAAATCGCTTCGACCACATTTTTGGAGAGCTTCTACTGCCATTGCGCGGTTATCAGGGTTGCGATGCTGGAGCAGGGCCCGCTGGGCTTTCCTTTCCCAGTTACTGTCTGGTATATGAATGGGTTGGCCGTTTAATGGGTTGAACCCAGTATAATACATACAGGTGGATAGGGTCATGGGAGTAGGGGTAAAGTTCTGTACCTGTTCTGGATAATACTGCAGGTGGTCCCTTGCGAACTCTGCCAGTTCAATAGTTTCATTCAGTCCGCAGCCTGGATGGGCGGAGATGAAATAGGGGATAAGGTACTGCTTTTTTCCCAGCTTCTGATTGATGGAGTTATATTTCTGCACAAACAATTCATATTTTTCCCGGCCGGGTTTACCCATTAATCTGGTTACTGACGGGGATATATGCTCAGGGGCGACTTTTAGCTGTCCGCCAACATGATAGCGGCACAGGTCATTAAGATATTTTCCTGTCGGATCTTCCAGCACTAAATCATAACGAACTCCGGATGCTACTCTTATATTTCTAATACCTTTAAGCTGCCGCATATGAGACCAGAGTTTGATCGAGGGAGAATGGTCGGTATTGAGATTTTTGCATAATCGGGGGTAAAGGCAGCTTGGTCTTTGGCACTGCCGGCACTTATCCTGATCCTGTCCTGATAAGCCGTACATATTAGCAGAAGCGGCTCCTAAATCGGGTATTATACCTTTGAAGTCAGGGTGTTCAAGGAATGATTGGGCCTCTCGGGCCAGAGATGGGATACTGCGGTTTTGGATGAATTTGCCCTGGTGCAGTCCTATGGAGCAAAAATGACAGCCTCCAAAACACCCGCGGTGGGTTAGCAGGGAAAATTGCACCGGGTTCAGGGCCGGAATGCCGCCTGCCTGTTCGTACCCTGGATGGTAAGCACGTTGGAAAGGGATTTCATAGATTGAGTCCAACTGCTTCGTGGTCAGAGGTATCGGAGGAGGGTTGATTATTACCATTCGGTCTCCATGGGCCTGGGCCAGAGGTGGAGATGAATAGGGATTATTATTATTGAACAGCTGGCGGGTAAACAGGTTAAAGGCTTGTTTATTTTCCCGTACTTCTTCTAAAGAGGGCAGCTTTAGCGCCCCAGGGGGAAGCTCATCTGAAACATAAGCGGTACCTTGTATATTCCGAATTTGCCTGATATCTTCACCTTGTGTTAAACGCCTGGCAATATCCAGCAGGGTATACTCGCCCATCCCGTAAACCAGGAGATCTGCCTTGCTGTCCAATAGTAGGGAACGTCTTATTTGATTACTCCAATAATCATAGTGGGCCAGTCGTCTCAGACTGGCTTCTATTCCTCCTACAATAACTGGTATACCGGGAAACGCTTCCCGTATCCGATTGGTATAAACGATAGCAGCTCGATCTGGCCGATGACCGTCTTTGCCCCCGGGGGAGTATAAATCCCCGCGGCGTTTTTTCTTATCTGCGGTATAATGGCTTACCATGCTGTCGAGATTACCGGAGCTTATTCCGAAGAACAAGCGGGGCACCCCCAGCTTTTTAAAATCATCGATACTTCTCCAATCGGGCTGAGCAATAATTCCTACCCGGTAGCCCTGTGATTCCAGAAAACGTCCCAGTATAGCAGATGCCCAGGCTGGATGGTCAACGTAAGCATCTCCGCTTATAAGTATTATATCGAGCTGATCCCAGCCTCTGTTTTTCATATCTTTCTTATTCACCGGCAAAAATTGCACTTCAGCACCCATTTCTTATATTATTAATACTTAATTAGTATACCTCATTCTATACTTTTCCTTGATTGCTAATGAAAGCTTTTGTATATGGCTTACCGGCTTCATGTGTTTGAGCAGGAGATACATAATCCGGAGTTGTTTAATGCAAGTATATGGAAGTAGGTTCAAGTTTGCATTAGTTTGCCGTTCTAATTAAGATAAGCGGTTAACACTTTATAGGATGTTAAGCAAGGGAATTGGAAGTAATTGGAGTTTTTGGAGGCATATCTGCTCATGCCTTATCTGAACCACTTGTAAGAGTTGTAAACAACGATATTGGACGTTTAGAATACAGGCTCGTGTTTGATAAACATACTGTAGATTATGTAAACTAATTAGGTAAAAGAAATCTACAAGGAGGTCAAATATTATCAACGAATTAATAAAAGAGGTCTATAGAGAGGTGGAGAACCAGGGTATAGAGTTTATCAGCCTGCAGTTTACAGATATTTTTGGAGTAATGAAGAGTACATCCATAATGGTGGACGAACTGGAAAAAGCTTTTGCTGGCCGGTTGATGTTTGATGGATCATCTATAGATGGTTTTGCCAGAATTGAGGAATCCGATCAGTGTATCGTACCTGATCCGGCTACCTTTGCAGTAATGCCATGGCGCCCACGGGAAGAAGGGGTAGCCCGGATGATTTGCGATGTATATAGACCAAACGGCCAGCCATTTGAAGGATGCCCCAGATATATACTGAAACAGGCTATTAAAAAGGCAGCTAATATGGGATATATTCTGAATCTGGGGCCGGAAGGAGAATTTTTTCTTTTCCGTACGGATGAAAAGGGGCAGCCCACCTTCGAAATTCATGATACGGCTGGATATTTTGATCTGGCTCCCACTGATATGGGAGAAGATGCTCGAAGGAATATCATTTTAACCTTAAAGAAAATGGGTTTAAAGATAGAAGCCTCTCATCACGAAGTAGCTCCGGGACAGCACGAAATAGATTTTAAATATGACGATGCTCTTAAAACAGCAGATAACTGGGTTACCTTTCGGGATGTAGTTAAGAATATTGCCCGACAATTTGAACTTTACGCTACATTTATGCCCAAACCCTTTTCGGGCGAAAATGGTAGTGCTATGCATTGCAACCAATCCTTGTTCAGGGATGGTAAGAATATTTTCTATGATGAGACCCAACCGGATCAATTGAGTGAGACGGCATTGTATTATATTGGGGGTCTATTACATCATGCTCGGGGTATGGCAGCAGTTACCAACCCTATTATTAATAGCTATAAGCGTCTAAAACCAGGATATGAAGCACCGGTACATATTGCCTGGTCAACCCTGAACCGCAGTACTTTGATAAGGATACCTGCTGCTCGGGGAGAAGCTACTAGAGTTGAATTAAGAAACCCTGATCCAACTGCTAATCCTTATCTTGCTTTTGCGGTAATGCTTACAGCGGGTCTTAAAGGAATCGAAGATAGAATCATGCCGCCCCCGCCTGTTAATGGGAACCTGTTTGAAACATATAAAGACAATAAGTGTAAACGAGAGGTCTTATTCCCCAGGGATTTGCAGGAAGCAATAGATGAAATGAAGAAGGATGAGCTGGTAAGAGAAACCCTGGGAGACCATGTCTTTTATAGTTTTATTGATGCTAAACAAAAGGAATGGGACAGTTATGCAGAGACAGTGCATAATTGGGAGATACAAAGGTATTTGAAAAAATATTAAGCTAAATTACTTAGGAAATGGAATCGTCCAGAGTATGGGTGAATAAAAGCCCCGGCTGCGGCCGGGGCTTTTATTACATCTTGTCGATAAAGTCGGCAAGATGCTAGGCCGATGACAGGAGTGAAGATCAAGGCATAAAAAAATCCCGCGATTGAGGCGTACATGAGTACGTTGATTGAGCGGGGTTTTTGAAATAACGCAGATATTCGCTTCTGTCATCGGCCTAAAAAAGCCCCGGCTGCGGCCGGGGCTTTTATTACTATTCTATTATTACAGCAAAGGTTTATTTAATATAAAGAAGTATTTAATACCTGCTTGTTCTATTCTACAGGAACTGCCTCACCATCTGTATCTGGGTTGTCATCATCAGCGTTGCCGGTATCATCAACACTTTCGTCAACAACTTCTTCATCACCAGTGTTTTCATCAAGTGGTTCTTCCTCGGTGAGCAGCCGGATAATTACTTCCGCCATTTGTGCCCTGGTCATGGCAGAATTGGGATTAAATTTACCCTGGGCATCTCCACAGAAGAGTCCCTGCTGTTGAAGGGCGGTAATATATCCGATATCTTCAGGTGATATTAGTATTCCGTCAGTAAAGCATACATCGCTGCTATCCACTGGTTCAATACCTAGTGCCTTGGCCAGCATGACAGCTACCTGGGCCCGGTTGGCCTGAGTGGCAGAATGGAAACGATTTATGTTAATAACTCCATTCTGGGAAGCTTTTTTGGCTGCCCCTTTGGCCCAAGCAGGGACGTCTGAAAATTCTTCATCTTCAATATCTTCCGTGCCGTCTTCAGTTAATTCTGGGTCAGCAGTAGGATCTTCCTCGGCTATGCTGGGTTCTTCTTCACTATCAGAATCTTCCTCGGTTGTACCCGGGTCTTCTTCAGCAGCAGGTTCTACCTCATCCAGCTCTTCGTCGCTAACCCGCATGATGAGAGAAAGGGCTTCCGCCAGGGTCATCTCTCCATCCGGATTATAACTTCCATCCGGATAGCCGGTTATTACCCCGAGCTCGGCTAGAGTGGCAATGGATTTGGAGGCCCAGTGGCCCTCGGTATCTGAGAAACGAACGGTTTTCTCTAATTGCATGAATAACTGCTTTTGCAGCTTTACTTCCTGTTTTAATTGAGCATTAAGCTGCTTGGAGTTTGATTGTGATTTATTCTGTTTTACATCCTTGTTAACCTGTGCTGTTGATTTGCCGCTGTTGCTTTGCCCGGGTTTAGCTGCGGCGGTACCAGAACCGAATGCCAATACCAGCAGAAGTATCATGCTTATGGAAATTAATTTTTTCATCTTAGTCAACCTCCCAATCTTTTATTAATTATACGTATAAAGGTCATGAATATCTGGGGTTGATTAAATAAAATAAGAAAAAAGACCTAAATATAAAAATAAATTATTACTTTAGCCCTACGAAATACAGATGTAAATAATAAGGTTAAGAGGTGATAAGAAGATTTAAAACCATAAACCTTGATGAGCGGGAAGAGGGGATATCCATCTGCCCTGGAAGAGTAGTTATGATTCTGGTTTTTTATGATTTATAATATAATCGTAGAATAGTCAATTGCTTGAATAATAGAAGTAACATTCGATCAAGTATAAAATTCTTTTGGACCCCACTAGAAAGCAGTTATTATGATAAATAACGTGGAGTAGGTGTTAGCAGATGGTTGAAAAGTTTTTTGATGACAGTATAAATGGTATAGCAAGAGCCTGGCAGCAATTTATAGACCGAGGAGAGTTGGATGCAGCGATCGTGCGCAGCGAAATTGCTGCATCATGGCACCGATGTAAGCAAGCAGGGGTTGATCCATATGTGGAAATTACGAACGAAATTTTAGACGAAAAGCATCTGAATGAACGTTTGCAGAGAAAAAAGGCTTTGATAGGAATTGCTCTTCCCTTTATGCAGAAGTTGTATGAATTCGTTGCCGGAACTGGATTTGCAGTAATGCTTTCGGATGAAAAGGGTTATATACTGGAAATACTTGGAGCCAGTAATGCTATCGTAAAAGGTAAAGAAATCAATCTGGTTAAAGGAAGCTGTTGGATGGAGGAAATTGCTGGAACTAATGGTATTGGCACTGCACTAGTGCTGAGAGGACCGGTACAAGTATCGGGTGCGGAACATTATTGTCAGTCCATACATTATTGGACCTGTTCAGCAGCTCCAATTTTAGATAATAACCAGCAGTTAGTGGGGGTCCTGCAAATATCCGGTCCTGCTGAAACCAGTCATCAGCATACTCTGGGGATGGCAGTATCAGCCGTAGCAGCTATTGAGGAGCAGATGCAGGTTCAGCAGCAAAACCGGGAATTAATACTGGTAAATAATCGATTGCACAATATTTTCCACACTATGTCGGAAGGGGTAGTGATTATCAACCAGCGAGGGGTTATTGAACAGGTAAATCCAGGTGCGGAACGTATCTTGAAAAGATCGGCAGAGGATATTGAGGGTGTACACCTGGAAGATATTTTAAGAGAAGTCCCGCGTGTAAAAGAAATGCTGGCAGCCGGTAACCCCTGTTCAGATATAGAGATAAACGTAAGTTGGGAAGGGCGCAATATACATTGTCTTGCATCTGGTAAAGCGATTAGAGATGAGGAGGGTAAACTCAACGGGGGGGTTATCATATTAAGTCCTATAACCAAAATTAAGAATCTGGTAAATCGTTTTAGCGGTGCGCAGGCTAGATTTACTTTTGAGGATATTATAGGAGGCAGTCCCGAGATCGCAGAATCGGTAAGAATTGGCAGGCTTGCTGCTTTAAATGATAACAATATTCTCTTGCAAGGGGAGAGTGGTACCGGTAAAGAGGTATTTGCTCAGGCTATCCATAATCAGAGCAAGCGTTGTGATGGTCCTTTTGTAGCACTTAACTGTGCGGCTATACCGCGGGATCTATTAGGCAGTGAACTATTCGGTTATGTGGAGGGGGCCTTTACTGGAGCCCACCGAGGAGGGAGACCGGGAAAATTCGAAATGGCCAGCGGGGGAACTTTATTTCTGGATGAAATAGGAGATATGACTTATGGCAAGCAAGGTGCGCTCTTAAGGGCTATACAGGAGAAGGCTATAATTAGAATTGGGGATAACCGAATCATACCAGTTGATGTTCGTATTATCTGTGCCAGCAATAAAAACTTGCAGGAGGCGGTCGAGAAAGGAGGTTTCAGGCGGGATTTATTTTATCGCCTGAATGTTTTGAAGGTCAATCTTCCTCCTTTGCGTCAGCATCCCGAAGACATACCTCTCCTATTTGATTATTTTGTGAATCAGATCTGTCGTCGACAGGGAGTGGAAATAGATGATATCCAGCCGGAAATTATGTCGGTACTGGGAAATTATAACTGGCCTGGAAATGTACGGGAGCTAGAAAATGTAGTGGAGAGGATGGTGTGTATGGCTCAGGGTAACGCCCTCGAAATCAAAGATATTCCGGTTGAGGTTTACCGACCGGTAATAAGCGATAGGGCGGAAATACAGTTAGATAATAGGTCTAATGGTAATTCTAATATTACTGGCCCGTTAAACATCAACCTGGAAAGAAATAAAAAAAGGAAAATCCGTGAAGAACAGGAGAAGCAAGAACTCCTGGAACTGATAAGCCGTTTCGGCGGAAATATAAGCCAGGTTGCACGGGAAATGGGAGTTTCTCGCAATACTATATATAGGAGAATAAAATACTATAATATATCAATATAAACTGTGAAAGCACTGTGTAAGTGGTGTAACCGTGGTGTGTCAATAATCAACAAGCCTGTAACAATTACTGTAACATATAAAATACGAATTTTGGTGGTAAATAAAAGCAGGAGTAATATACCTGCAGGCGATATGGAGTGAAAAGAAGTAAACAGAAATTTCTGGTGCCTGCTTCCCTGCCTGTTATGGCATTATAAATTTACATACCTTTGCATTCGGCCCCTTTGGATAAGGTGCCGAATTTTTTTCTCAGATTATCTGGTTGGCACAAAAATTGCTTTAACATTTTATAGATCATGTTTGCAGTAGATGGTCTTAGTTGCGTAACTTTAGTAAAACACAATAAAGATAAGGAGGTGAATACCTGGTTTCAAGCAGCTGGAACCAGGTGGTTATGCACAAAGAATTAATTGTACAACCGGGAAAATGCACCGGGTGTAGGACATGTGAGATGATGTGCTCATTTGTTCACACCAAGGAATTTAATCCTGTTCGTTCCCGTATTTCGGTATTTAATTTTGAAAAGGTGGGATTTTCGACTCCCATCGTTTGTCAGCAGTGTAGTGTGGCAGCTTGTATGGAGGTATGTCCTGTTAGTGCTATCAGCAGAGATGAGGATACTGGAGCAATGCGGGTTAATCATGATGTTTGCTTGAGGTGCAAGATGTGTACTATCGCTTGTCCGTTCGGGGCAACTATCTATGATCCGGTAAGCGATATTATTACCAAGTGTGATCTGTGTGGCGGGGACCCTGTGTGTGTTAAATATTGCCCATCAGGAGCAATAACCTATGCAGAACCGGCTCCAGCCAATGTGGGCAGACGCAGGGACTATGCGGAGAAATTCAAAGCAGTTTATGAGGAGGTGATTTAATCATGTTTGGTTGGATAGGTAAGATTTTGAGGATTGATTTGAGCAGCGGAACTATTAAAACCGAGGATCTGAAAAAGGATGATTTGCGTAATTATATTGGTGCCCGGGGATTAGGAACGAAGATTTTTACTGATGAAGTTGATGCTAAAGTAGAGCCGCTGAGTGTTGAAAATAAAATCATCTATATGACGGGACCGGTTACCGGAACAGCTGCATCTTCAGGTGGAAGGTTTAATGTTGTTACCAAAGGTCTGCTTAATGGTACTATTGCTGCTTCCAATTCAGGCGGAAGTTTCGGGCCAGAACTTAAATTTGCCGGTTATGATGGAATAATAATCGAAGGAAAATCAGCTAAACCGGTGTACATCTCGATTAATAATGATGAGGTGGAAATTAGAGATGCTTCTGAAATATGGGGCAAAGATGTGGTACAAACTACCGATATGATTAAAGCAGAGACTGATGATGAAGCCAAAGTATCATGTATCGGTCCGGCCGGTGAGAATCTGGTAAAATTTGCTTGCATTATGAATGAGTATAATCGTGCTGCTGGTCGTTCCGGTGTTGGTGCGGTAATGGGTTTTAAAAATCTAAAAGGTATAGCTGTAAGAGGTAGTGGCGGAATTAAAGTAGCAGATCCTGATGGATTTATGCAGGCAATTGTAGATGCGCGTTCCAAATTGAAGGCTCATCCGGTTACCGGGCAGGGTTTGGCTGCTTATGGAACCAATGTACTGGTCAACATTCTTAATACCCATGGTGGTTTGCCGGTTAAGAATTTTAGTGAAGCGGCTATTTTCCCTAATGCTGAAAAAATATCCGGTGAATATCAGGCTGAAAAATATTTAGTTCGCAATAAAGGTTGTTTTGGTTGTCCTATCGGATGCGGGCGAGTAACTAAAATAAGCCAAGGGAAATACAAAGGGTTTGGTGAAGGTCCGGAATACGAAGCTACCTGGGTATTTGGAGCCAATTTGAATATTGACGATTTTGAAGCTGTTTCCAAGGCTAACTTCTTGTGCAATGAACTGGGGATGGACCCAATTACTCTGGGAGGGACTATCAGCTGTGCTGTGGAAATGTATGAAAAAGGCTTAATACCTCAGGATGATATGGAGACCCCGATGAGATGGGGAGATTGTGATATGCTGGTTGAAATGACCCGGAAAACTGCTTATCGGGAGGGATTTGGCGATAAACTCGCTGAAGGCTCATACCGTTTAGCTGAAAGCTATGGACATCCGGAATTTTCGATGTCGGTAAAGAAACAGGAACTGCCGGCTTATGATCCCCGCGGACAGCAGGGGATTGGACTTGAATATGCTACATCCAATAGAGGCGGATGTCATGTAAGAGGTTATATGACATCGCCAGAAGTATTAGGAATTCCAGTAGTGGTTGATCCCGATGCTACTGAAGGAAAACCAGAACTTCTCAAGATTTTCCAGGATTTAACCGGTCTATGTGATTCGGCGGGAATATGCCTTTTTACAACTTTTGCCATCGGTCTGCCTGAAATTTCCGAACAAGTAAGGACTGCAACCGGTTTAAAACTTACGGACGAAGAATTCCTGCTGGCTGGTGAACGGATATGGAATTTGGAACGTTTGTTTAATTTGAATGCTGGATTTAGCAAAGATGATGATATCCTACCCCCAAGGCTAGTGGAAGTACCTATGGCTGATGGGCCGCATAAAGGGCGTGTAACCGAACTGGATAAAATGCTTCCCCATTATTATGAAATCCGCGGCTGGGATGAAAATGGTGTTCCCACCGGAGAAAAAAAATCTGAATTGGGTTTATCCTGATAAATTTGCATTATAATAGGTTGCCTGCCATTCTAGATGGGTGGCAGGCAGTCTTTAAAGGAGGATAAATGATATGGCTGAGGATGTGAGTAATACAGAAGATATGATAAGTCCTATAGTCACAGCCTACCCACGGGAAAAAAGATATATTCTGGCCATGATGCAGGATGTACAAAAAAAATATAACTATCTTCCCAAGGAAGCCCTGAAAATGATAGCAAAACATGCTGAGGTACCTTTTAGTCAGACCTATTCGATGGCTACTTTTTACAAAGCTTTTAGTCTGATTCCTAAAGGCCGTTATAACATCAGGGTATGTGATGGTACTGCCTGTCATATTAAAGGGTCAGCAGTTTTGATTGATCAAATATACAACAACCTGGGTATAAAACCAGGAGAAACTACCGAAGACAAGGTGTTTTCGCTGGAAACTGTCAACTGCCTGGGAGCCTGTGCCATAGCTCCGGTGGTAATGGTGAATGATACCGTTCATGCCAAGGTTACTTCATCAGGTATCCTGAAAATTATAGAAAAATACAGGGGGGATGCAGGTGATGAAGATGTATAGTAATGAAGGCCGACAAATATTAGTATGCTGTGGGACTGGATGTCAGGCTAATGGCAGTCTGCAGGTATTTGATGCAATTCAGGAGCAAATTCAGTCTCTGGATGATGTCGAGGTGAAGACCTTTGCTAAATCTACCGGATGCAATGGCTGGTGTGAGCAGGGGCCGCTGGTAAAAATATTGCCGGATGATATTACCTACTGCCAGGTAAAGGTTGATGATGTTCCGGCTATCATAGATAAGACGATAAAAAATAATGAAGTGATAGAGCGTCTTTTATACCGTAATCCTGCCAGCAAAAAGAGAGTTAAATCTCCTCATCTTGAATTGGATTTTTACCAAAAACAGAAGAAAATTGCTCTGCGTAATATTGGGGAGATCGATCCTGCATCCATAGAGGACTATATTGATAGGGACGGTTATAAGGCATTAGAAAAAGCGTTTTCTATGTCAGCAGAACAAATTATTACAGAAGTAACAAAATCTGGTTTGCGTGGTCGAGGCGGAGGAGGTTTTCCGGCTGGATTAAAATGGCAAAGCTGTGCTAAACAGTCAAGTACTCCTCATTATATCATCTGCAATGGAGATGAAGGTGACCCGGGTGCTTTTATGGATCGAAGTATTATGGAAGGAGATCCCCATACGGTTATCGAGGGTATGGTGATTTGTGCTCTGGCAACAGGTGCCTCAAATGGTTTTATATATGTAAGAGATGAATATGCACTAGCTTTGAAGAATCTTAATCTGGCATTAATCGATGCTCGTAAAAGATCTTTTCTAGGTGAAAACATTATGGGCCAGGGATTTGCTTTTGATATTGAGGTAGTACGAGGTGGAGGAGCCTTTGTGTGCGGTGAGGAGACGGCACTGATAGCTTCTATCGAAGGAAAAATAGGTGAACCTCGAGATAAATATGTTTTTCCGGCTGAGAAAGGACTTTGGGGACAGCCTACAGTAATCAACAATGTTGAGACCTGGGCCAATATTCCAGTAATTATTAACGAAGGTGCAGACAAATTTGCATCTATAGGTACAGAAAACAGTAAAGGAACTAAAGTTTTCTCACTGGTGGGTAAAGTTGTCAATACCGGATTAGTAGAAGTACCTATGGGTACCACTTTAAGAGAAATAATCTTTGCAATAGGCGGGGGTATCTTAAAGGGGAGACAGTTTAAGGCTGTTCAAACCGGTGGACCTTCCGGGGGGTGTATACCCGCTGAGCTATTGGATTTACCGGTTGACTTTGATACTCTGAAAGAGGTCGGGTCTATGATGGGTTCCGGCGGTCTGATAGTAATGGATGAACGTACCTGTATGGTGGAAGTAGCCCGATATTATTTGAATTTCCTGGCTGGGGAGTCATGTGGAAAATGTGTGCCCTGCCGGGAAGGTATCCGGCATATGCAGGAAATATTAACCCGGATATGTGAGGGTAAAGGGCAAATCAGTGATCTCGAACTACTGGAGGAAATTGCGGAAACGGTTAAGATAGCTGCTCTGTGCGGATTGGGCAAAACCGCTGCCAACCCGGTATTATCTACGCTTAGATATTTCAGGGACGAATATCTGGCTCATATAGAAGAACACCGGTGTCCTGCTGGAGTATGTCGGGATTTAACCGAATTTTACATTGATAAGGAAAAATGTACGGGCTGTGGTATCTGTATAAAAAATTGTCCGGTAGATGCTATATACGGTGAGAAAAAGGAAGCTCACACCATTAATGTTGAGAAATGTATTGCATGTGGATCCTGCATAGATACTTGCAGGTTTGATGCAGTTAGAATTAGATAGGAGGGTGGGTAATGAAGATAATAATTGATGGCCGGGATGTAGATGTTGAATATGGTGAAACTCTTTTAACAGCTGCTAAAAGAGCAGGAATTAAAATTCCTACCCTCTGTCATAATGAAGCTTTTGAGGGACAGGGAAGATGTCGTTTGTGTATGGTAGAGGTGGAAAGGGGAAGCATGAAAAACACAGTAGCTTCGTGTACCTATCCAATTACAGGCGAAATAAAAGTCTCAACGTCTACCCCACTGATTGAAAAGATGAGAAAAAATATAGTAATGCTTTTATACAAACAGGCCCCAGGCAGTCAATTAATACAGGATATGTACAAAGAATATGGGTGTGTTGATAATTCCTTGGAGGAGAATAATGCAGATGAAAGATGTATACTCTGTAATCTGTGTGTGTTAGCCTGCCGGGAAATGGGGAGCAGTGCAATATCTCTGATAATGAGGGGGACAGACAAGCAGGTTGCTACTCCGTATAATGAGGCCGCTGAGGTATGTTTGGGTTGTGGTGCCTGTGCTGAAATTTGTCCTACTAATGCAATTAAAGTAATTGAAAAAGATGGACAACGGATTATTTGGAATAAGGTTTTCAATCTGGTCAACTGTCAGCGCTGTGGGAAACCTTTTGCCACCAGGGAACAACTTGGATATATTGCAGCACCAGGCAAGGACATATCGACGCAGAGTTTATGCGAGAGCTGCCGGCGAAAATCTGCGGCTGAGAAAATACAGGGATTTATGTAGTTTTTTAATTCATTGTGTATTAGTTCTTGGGAGAGGTGAAAAGGCCATGATATTAACCGTTAAGCTGTTTGCTAACCTGCGCCAGGGGCGTTTCAAGGTTCGTGATATGGATTTTTCAGAAGGGACGACTGTTCAGCAGGTAATGGAATATCTCTCGATTTCCAAAAAGGAAATGGCAATAGGTATTATCTTTATTAATGGGAAACGGGCTAATTTCGACAGTGTATTAGAAGACCATGATACCCTGGCTATTTTTCCTCCGGTGGCAGGTGGTTGATATGAAAAAAGAAATGATAGAACTACTAAACGACCAGCAGTATAGTCTTTCTTTTTCTATATCTGATGAGTTGAATATCGCAGGTAAAACGGGTTGTTCGCTAAGCCAGGTCGAGGATGCTGCCCTGGCGCTTGGTATCGTCCCACTGCGTTATCAACGTAACCTGGGAGCTATAAGCATTGCTGAACAACGCAGGCTTTTAAATTCCAGGGTCAGTGTGATCGGCTGCGGAGGCCTGGGAGGATTTGTCATCGAAGAACTGGCACGATTGGGAATAGGTGAAATAAGCGCCTGGGACTATGACTACTTTCAGGAACACAACCTTAACCGTCAGCTTATGGCTGAATATAGGCTCATTGGGCATTCGAAAATTGAGGCGGTAAGTCGGCGGGTTAGGAGAATAAATCCGGGTATCAAGTTTTATGGAATGTACCGGGAGTTTAATGAACAGGAAGCTGGAGAGTCATTAAAGCGGGAGCAGGTGGTGGTAGATGCGCTGGATAGTGTACCGGCTCGCTTAGAGCTTAGCAGAGCCTGTTGCCACCTTGGTATTCCGATGGTGCACGGGGCCGTAAACACCTGGTATGGCCAAGTATCTACTCAGTTTCCTGGTGAAGATGTCATAGAACAAATATACGCAGGTAAGGAGAAGTATAGACTGGGGGAAAAGAGTGTACTGGTATTTGCGGCTTCTCTAGTGGCCAGCTTACAGGTGGCTGAAGTGCTTAAAATAATACTTAATAGAGGAGATTTATTACGACAAAAAATAATGCTGGTAGATACGCTGTCCATGGACATGGAAATTATCGATATGCCAAAGAACGATGATTAGCAGAAGATAATATTGATTCCACAGCAAAAAGTAATCTTCAGGGTTTTTGCAATGGAATCAATATTAAATTGCTCAGGGACATTCCTGCCTATACCCAGGGACATTCCTACAACCAGGAACTCCAAGGTAGGTGTGTCCCCTGACCTTAGCTCGGGACTATCATCCTACTACCCACCATCCGCTAGATCTCCTAAAGAACTCGGTGCTCCTAACCTGGTGTGTCCCCGTTCCTCAGCCATCTCAAAAGCAGGTGTGTCCCCTGACCTTAGCCCGAGACTCTCATCCTACTTCCCACCATTCGTTAAATCTCCTAAAGAAATCCGTGCTCCTAACCAGGTGTGTCCCATGACATTAACCCAAACTTTCACCCTGGTGCCAAATCCCAAATCCAAATAAATCTTGAACACCAATAGTCATATCTGACCCCAGGGATACTGTTTATCTATTAGAGTCGAATAATGAATGAAAATAAACGATTTGTGTGACAAAGACTGTCAAATTTCCCAAAGGTAATAAGAGGGATTTTGTCAAAAACATACAAAGTAAGACTGAATATGATTAAGATAAAATAGAATCGAATAGAAACAAATATATAATGAACAAGTCTTAGTGTGGAGAATAATAATGTTAGCAAAAAAAGATGTGGCTCAAGAAATCAATAAAGATAATCAGCAGCTCCTTAACCGGTTATCAATTCCGGAATTGATCAACATAAAAACAGATAATATGGAGACGGAAAAGAAGCATAGTAGTTTACATACGAATCTTTATGAAAATATAGTGGAAGCGCAGAAAGATTTTATTTGTCGAGTTAAGCCGGATTTTACTGTAACATTTACCAATAAAGCTATGAGGTCTTTGTTAGTTCGAGACCAACAAGACATTATTGGAATTAAGCTGCTGGAAATGATGCCCCAATTCTTGTCATCTGGGTTTATAAACTTTATTCAACTAGCCGGGGAAAGACAACCTGAGGTTTTTAGAATGCGCGTTGATCGTACCCGGGAATCGGAGCTGTGGATAGAATGGAGCAAAGATTATATATGGTCTGAAAAAGGTGATATAAGCGAGATACAGATAATCGGCAGGGATATTACTTATCAGAAGTTTTTAGAGGATGAGCTCCGTTTAAGTCAGGAGCGTTACTATAATATAGTAGACAGCAGAAGTGAACTGGTTATATGCTGTAGTCCTGCTGTAATTTTGACTTTTGTTAACCAGGCCTTCTGCCGTTTCTTCCATAAGAGTCAGGATGAAATGCAGGGAACAAGCTTCCTGGATTTGATATATGAACCTGATAGAGAAGCCATTCGGAAACTTCTTATGAATATTAAAAAGGAAGAACCAGAAGTTTTATTCCCATGGAGAATTATCAAACCGGATGGGAGTATTGCTTGGCAGGAATGGAACAGCCGGGCTATATTTGATGAAAGTGGAACCATGATTGAAATCCAAGCTGTGGGCTGGGATATATCTGAAAGATTGGAGATGGAGAGGGCTTTAAAAGAGTCCGCAGCATACTACCGGGCTACCTTTGAAAGCACTGGAACGGCCATGATGATGTATAAGTACGATATGAATATCATCCTGGTGAATACGGAGTTTGAAAGACTGTCCGGATATAAACGGGAAGAAATAGAACATAAGATGAAATGGACTCACTTTATCGATCCACGTGATCTGGATATGATGATCAGCTATCATTTTCAGCGTCAGGTAGACCGCCAGAAAGCACCTGATAATTATGAATTTCGTCTCCGAGATCGTTGGGGTAATATGAAAAATGTTTTCTTGACGGTGGCGGTAATCCATGAAAATCAGGCCGTAGTGGTCTCTTTTATGGATATTACTGAACGCAAAAAAATGGAACAGGCCCTTCTTCAGTCGGAAAAAAGATATCTATCCATTTTAAATGCCTGCCCTAACGAACTATCCATCTCTACTATAGACGAGGGAAGATTTATTGATGTAAATCAGCAAATGTGTAAAACGGTAGGCAGATCTCATAACCAAATAATAGGATATACATCGCTCGAATTAGGTATCTGGGTAAATCCAGAGGACAGGGCGGAGCTGGTAGCAATGCTAAAAGAAAAGGGTTCAGTACGCAATCGGGAATATACTCTGCGGTCCAAGACCGGCAGAGAAATAATTGCCCTGGTATCAGCCGAGATCCATGAGGTTGAGGGGAAGCAATGTATGATACTTATTGCCAACGATATAAGTGAAAAAAAACAGATGGAGAAGGAACTGGTCAGGTTAGATCAGCTTAATCTGGTAGGAGAAATGGCAGCTAGTCTTGGTCATGAAGTGCGCAATCCCATGACCAGTGTCAGGGGATTTTTACAGTTATTAAAAGAGCATGAAAGTTTTGAGCTTTACAGTGAATATTTCAATTTAATGATCGAGGAACTGGATTGTGCCAATCAGATAATTACTGAATTTTTGAGTATGGCCCGACATAAAAATGTAGACTTAGAGCTGCGGAACTTAAATTCGATTATTATGAGCGCAGCACCCTTAATAAAGGCAGATGCCGCAGCTCAGGATAAATGGCTTGAACTTCAGTTAAATGAAGTGATTGAAATAATGCTGGATGAAAAAGAAATCCGTCAATTAATATGTAACCTGGCCAGAAACGGCCTGGAGTCAATGGAGGCGGGTAAAAAGATTATAATAAAAACTTATCGGAAAGAGAATAAAATTATCTTATCCGTTAAAGACGAGGGAAACGGCATACCCAGAGAAGTGATTGATAAAATTGGGGTACCTTTTTTTACCACCAAAGAAAAAGGAACTGGATTGGGACTGCCGGTATGTTATAGTATTGCTGCTCGCCACCAGGCCAGCATTCAATTGGAAACTAGCCAGACAGGTACAACCTTTTTTGTGTCGTTTGATCTGCCTGACCCAATTTAATATTACTAGTCCGCTATCTAATAAGGGAGCGAGTTAGTATTTTATTTCGATTAACATGTGCTCAGTAAGCAGCTAGATGGAAATAGGTTTTAGATCCTACGATACCATCAACTTGAATTGAAAAAGAATTTTGGAGGTCCTTAACCGCCTGCTGAGTCAGCGACTCGAATTTGCCATCCAATTCTCCCTGGTAATATCCCAGTTCATTAAGATTCCTCTGCAGCCAGTATACGTCATACCCCTGACTACGATCCCATACTCCTTTCTGCAAAGATCTAGCTCCCATGCCCGCATAGTTGTAAATTTGATAAACAGTTTTAGGACCAACCACTCCATCATCTATTAGATGTACGTCACGCTGGAACATTTTTACTGCGTTGGTTGTTCTAAGATCATAATATTTGGTAGCCGGGGTTGCCAGTGCATCGGCAAATTTTTGAGCCGTTGTGGCCAGGCGGTTTTGCAGCACCCAGACATCATAACCATAGCTGCCTTGTTCCAGAATGCGTGAACCGAAAGGAGCTGCACCAACGGGCAGGTAGGAATCAGTGGGAACTGCCAGGAATAGGAAAGTGTTTTTCCCTACTATACCATCTACCTTTAAATCAAAATAATATTGGAACTTTTTAACTGCAGCGAGAGTTTCTGGTCCAAAAACACCTTTCTCGGAAATGGAAATGGGTGAGCCTATAGTATCGGGTAATACTTTTAGAAGGTTCTGCAATAATTCTACGTCAATACCTTCATCGCCAAATTGTAAGATCCGGCTGCCAAGATAAATATAACCGGTCATTCCTTTTTCCTCCTTAACATATTAACCAGCAGCGATGTATATTTCTGGTTCACACAAAATAGTATGTAATATATGGTAGATAGGTAAAAAGTGTTGAGTATTGCATGGTTATGCAATACTTGAATAGTGTATTGTATGTTATGAGTGCTAAAAATGTTATTGGAATATTAATTTTTTGAACATTTTAAGGGTTTGTAAATCGTATCATGTTTGGGGATAGATTGTTAATGTTAGCTAAAATATTCCGCCAGATTCAAATTATTACTTACCATTGGTACCGATATGTTAGACGAATTATTACGTGGGATAAATAAAATTGACGAATGGAAGAATAATGTTAATAAATAAGTCTAAAATCCCGATTTATTTCACTTATGGTATACAATAAAGCTTAGTGAAGTGGACAGGTTTTGCTGGTTGAATGAGGAAAAAATTAGGAAGGGAGGGAAAATAGAAGTAATAAGTTATTCAGCAATAATCTGACTAATTATTATTAGGGGAGAGTGAAGATAAGAATGAACTTTTTATCACCTGCAGAAATCGCTGCAGCCGCATGTAATGCTGGTAAAGCGAAGGCTGAAATGGCATTTGGAAAACTTTTTGTCTTAGGGATACTGGCCGGGGTTTATATCGGCTTTGGAGCTAATCTGGCTACCAAGATAGGTTCTTGTTCAGATGCTGGAACATCAGGTAATACGTTCCTGTTTGGTGCTGTGTTCTCCGTAGGTTTGATGTTAGTTGTTATAGCTGGGGCAGAACTATTCACCGGCAACAATATGGCCTGCTTTATTTCAGCCATGAATGGTCAGGCCGGTTGGGGCGGACTCTTGTATAACTGGGTAGTTGTTTATGCTGCCAACTTTGTTGGATCAGTATTGTTAGTTTACATCATTTTCTTTGGGCTCTATTGGTCTGCCAAGGATGCCAATGGAGCTATGATTCTATCAGCAATGGGAATCAAAGCCTTAGGGATAGCAAAAGGTAAGATGGCATTGGGATTCGGTCAGGCATTCTGCCGGGCAATATGCTGTAACTGGCTGGTGTGTCTGGCAGTCTGGCTGGCTTTTGCTTCCAAAGATGCTGTAGGAAAAATATTCGGTATTTTCTTCCCGATTATGGCTTTCGTATCCAGTGGATTTGAGCATTGCGTTGCCAATATGTTCTTTGTGCCCATGGGAATTACCATTGCTGGTGCTGCTCCTGATCTGGTAGCTGCACAATACAGCATGTCAGTTGCAGATGTTGCTGCATATTTCAGCTATGGGCACTTCATTAGTGCAAATCTGATTCCAGTTACTCTCGGAAACATCGTAGGTGGTGCTTTATTTGTGGGAGGCGTTTACTGGTACACTTATATGAGACAACCTGCTCCGGCAGCTAAAGTCGAGAAAGCGGCTAAAGGCTAAAAATCCAATCACTATTAATTATAATAATTATGAAATTACTTATAAGTGAGTTGAGTCCGCGGTATGATCTATTCGAGGGGCATGTTTCTTAGGCATGCTTGTTGTGACAATATTGGTGTTGCTGTGATGTATTTATAGTATTGCCATTGAATAGATTATTAGCCGCGGGCGTATGCTCGCGGTTTCTATTTTTATTGCAGTCTTAATAGCAGCAGAATTCAAAAGGGATTTGCTATTAATATGGCCTGCTGCTGCTTGGTTAAGACAAGGAAAAAGACTGAAAGGAGGGCGTGAAGTGGCCAATTATATGGATATTATCGCCGGCTGTAAGGACAAAACAGGCGGTATCATTGAAGCTTACCATGCAATCCAAAAGGAGTATAACTATATTCCGGAAGAAGCCCTGAAGGAAGCAGCTAAAGCTTTCAAATTATCTGAAGCCCAGGCTTTTGGGGTAGCAACTTTCTATTCTTACCTCTCAGTTAAAAAAAGAGGCAAATATATCATTCGTATGTGTGAAAGTGCTCCCTGTCATGTTGCCGGAGCGGATGAAGTATTGAAAGCAATGGAAGCTTATCTGGGAATTAAGGTGGGAGAAACAACTCCTGATAACAAATTCACCCTGGAGTTAACCGAATGTGTAGGACAATGTCAGGCTACCCCGGTGGTAACTATAAACAGTGAACCGGTCTTTAATGTAAAACCGGAAATGGTGCCTGGAATTCTGGCCGGATACAAATAAGAGGAAGGGAGGGGAATTTTGTGACACAAGAATATCGTGTTTTGCTTGAACATGCCGATAAAATAAATCCTGAAAGCGCAGCCGATTACATCCAGGTCGGTGGTTATAAAGGTCTGGAAAAGGCACGCAGTATGAATCCCAAGGATTTAACCGAGGAAGTAAAAAAATCCGGACTTAGAGGACGCGGCGGCGCAGGATTTAATGCCGGTATGAAATGGAGTTTTGTACCCCAGTACCCGGAAACCAAGTATGTGGTATGCAACTTTGACGAAGGGGAACCGGGAACCTATAAAGATAGAATCATATGTCAGAAAAACGCCCAGGCCCTTCTGGAAGGAATGGCCATCTGCGGACATGCTATTGGTTCCAACAACGGATACATATATTGCAGAGGAGAATATCCGTTTGTAGTAGAGATGCTTAAGAAAGCGATTGGGAATGCAAAAGAATCAGGTGCTCTGGGAGAATTCAATATAGAAGTACGTATGGGAGCCGGTGCCTATGTATGCGGCGAAGAAACTGCTCTTATTGAATCCATAGAAGGGCATCGGGGAGAGCCAAGATTTAAGCCCCCGTTTCCAGGTGTAGAAGGTTTGTGGCGTATGCCTACAGTGGTCAATAATGTAGAGACCTTCGCCTGTCTGCCCTATATTATGACTAATGGTGCAGATTGGTTTGCAGGTATAGGAGCCAAGAGTTATCCTGGAACCAAGGTACTTACCCTTACCGGAGACATCGAAAATCCGACTTATTTTGAAGTGCCCACAGATTATCTGCTCCGAGATGTGATATATGAACTGGGCGGAGGAGTAAAAGGCGGCAAGAAGCTGAAAGCAGTGCAGGTAGGCGGTACCTCAGGCGCTTTCATCCCATCTCAAAACCTTGATACACCTATTGATTTTGATTCTATGGGTGCTATAGGAGCAGCCCTGGGTTCAGGGGCGGTCTTTGTAATGGATGAGAGCCGAGACATAGTAGATATCATCAATCGAATCGCCAAGTTCTTCGAACATGAATCCTGCGGTCAGTGTACCCCCTGCCGGGAAGGCACCTTCCGCTGTAAAGAAATAATGGAACGGATTAATACTGGGAGAGGAAGCCTCAAGGATATTGAGAACCTCAAAGTACTGGCCCGGATTATGCAGAAAGCATCACTATGCGGTTTGGGACAGGCAGCTCCGATTCCGATAACTTCGACCCTGGAACATTTTGAATATGAATACTTGAGAAAACTAGTGTAGGTAGAAGGGAGGGAAACGAAATGGATATCAAATTAACTATAGATGGTAAAGAGATAGAGGTGCCTCAAGGTACTATGCTCTTAGAGGCCTGTCGAAAGGCAGGAGCAGATATCCCCACATTCTGTTATGATCCGGATCTGAAACTGGCCGGCTCCTGCCGGATGTGTGTGGTACAACCCAAGGGATGGCGCAATCTGGTAGCCAGCTGTGTAACCCCAGCCCAAAACGGCATGGTTATTGAAACCGAAAGCTCGGACGTGGTCGAAGCCAGGAAGGTAGTCCTGGAGCTGATGCTGGCCCGGCATAAACTGACCTGTCATACCTGCGAAAAAGACGGAGAATGTAATCTTCAGGATTACTGCTACCGTTATGGAGTTACCGAATCTCGCTTTGCAGGAAAAGTCCATAACCTTTTCAAGGATGATTCCAACCCATTTATTGAACGTGATTATGATAAATGTGTTATGTGTACCCGCTGTGTTCGGGCCTGTGAAGAAATTACCGGTGCCAGAGCGATAAACGTAATGGATCGAGGTCACCATGCCCACATAGCTACTGCTTATGATGGCAGTCTGGAAGATTCCCCCTGTGTATTCTGTGGACAGTGTATAATGGTATGCCCGGTAGGGGCACTTAGCAGCAAGATAGCAGCCGGTCAAGGCAAGCCAGCGCAAAATGACAAAGTCATGACCACCTGTACTTACTGCGGCACAGGATGTACATTTGAACTTAATGTTAAAAACGATAAAATTGTCGGTGTAACCTCCAATAGAGATGCAGAATGGAGCCCGGTCAACAAAGGTGCTCTATGTGTAAAGGGACGTTTTGGCTGGGATTTTGTAAACTCCCCGGAAAGACTGACCACGCCCTTAATTAAAGAAAACGGTGAATTTCGTCCCGCTTCCTGGGATGAAGCCCTGGATCTGGCAGCGGATAAAATCAAGGCAGTCAAGGAACAATATGGACCTGATTCAATATCCATGTTCTCTTCTGCCAGGATTACCAACGAAGAGAATTATTTAGCCCAGAAATTAATGAGAGCCGCAATAGGATCCAACAATGTGGACCATTGCGCCCGTCTCTGACATTCCGTTACTGTCGCCGGTCTGGGGGCAGCATTCGGAAGTGGCGCAATGACCAATTCCATCAATGAACTGGAAAACGATGCTAAATGTGTATTTCTGATAGGAACCAATACTACTGAAAACCATCCTGTTATCGGCTACAAGATAAGGCAGAACGTTTTGAAAAACGGAGCTAAATTGATCGTAGCCGACCCGCGTAGAATTGAACTGGCTGAACTGGCTGATGTATATCTGCCGTTCAAACCGGGTACCGATGTAGCACTCTTCAATGGCATGATGAATGTAATAATTTCCGAAGGTCTGGCTGACCGGGAGTTTATAGAAACTAGAACGGAAGGCTATGAGGCCATGGCTAAAGTTGTGGAGAATTATCCACCGGAAGCAGCGGCTGAAATATGCGGTGTTGATGCTGCAGATATCATTAAGGCGGCTCGCCTCTACGCTGAATCGGAAGCTTCATCAGTCTGTTATGCCATGGGCTTGACCCAGCATACTACTGGTACCGATAATGTAAAGAGCTGCTGTAACCTGGCTTTATTAACCGGCAATCTGGGTAAACCGGGAACCGGGGTTAATCCTCTGCGCGGGCAGAATAACGTACAGGGAGCCTGCGATATGGGTGCACTGCCGGTAGTATTTACTGCTTATCAAGCAGTTACCAATGATGAGGCCCGGGAAAAATTCGAAAAAGCCTGGGGAGTAAAGCTTTCGGGAGTAAACGGCCTTACCCTGACCAAGACCATCAATAAAGCCTACGAAGGCGAAGTTAAAGGATTGATAGTCATCGGCGAAAATCCTATGGTCAGTGACCCTGATCTGCATCATGTGGAAGAAGCTCTTGATAAGCTGGATTTCCTGATAGTGCAGGATATATTCTTGACTGAAACTGCTCAGAAAGCTGATATTGTACTGCCCGGAGTGAGCTTTGTTGAGAAAGACGGAACCTTCTCCAATACTGAAAGAAGGGTACAGAGAGTACGAAAAGCTGTAAGCAATGTCGGTGATTCGAGGCAGGATTGGGAGATCTTATGTGAGCTCTCAACCCGTTTAGGTTATCCCATGTCATATAATTCACCAGAAGAAATATTTGAAGAAATCAGGACCCTTACGCCCTCTTATGCAGGTATGACCTACGCACGCCTGGAAGGAAAAGGTCTGCCGTGGCCCTGTCCCAATGAAGACCATCCGGGAACTCCATTCCTCCATAAAGAGAAGTTCAACCGGGGACTGGGACTGTTCCATGCCATTGAATACCTGGAACCGGCAGAACTTCCAGATGAAGAGTATCCCATTATTCTGACTACCGGACGCAGTTTGTATCATTACCATACCGGAACTATGACCAGGAAAGCCAAGGGGCTGGATGAATACATGCCGGAAAATGTGGTGCAGATAAATACAGAACTGGCGAAAGACATGAATATAATAGATGGAGAAGTCGTGAGGGTAGCTACTCGCAGGGGAAACATAGAACTGAAAGCAGAAGTTATAGATGGAATACGGGAAAACGTAATATTTACCTATTTCCATTTTGCCGAAGCTGCAGCTAATGTCTTAACCAATGCTGATGTTCTTGATCCTGTGGCAGGAATTCCGGAATATAAGGTATCAGCTGCCAGATTGGAAAAAATACAATAAATAACTTTTGACTACCTGGTAATAATAAACTTATACTGGAGTCGGAAGAAAAAAATTGGGATTGTATATGAAAACAGAAAATAAGTTCGGTATCTGGTACCGAACTTATTTTCATTTTATCAGCTGGGGACCAAGGTACCCAGCTGATTTTTACAGATTTAATTAAATTTGCTGGTGTAATCACTCTTAAAATGTTGTAAAGTTGTTAATACAGGGCTGGGAGCTGCCTGACCCAGACCGCAGAGACATGCTTTGCACATCACGGTCCCCAACCGTTCCAGGAGGTCCAGGTCCGCGGCAGTTCCCTGTCCACTGTAAATATTCTTTACCATCTCATGCATCCTCTTGGTACCTTCACGACAGGGTGAACACTTACCACAGGATTCATGTTCAAAGAAATTAGTGATCTGTTTAATAACGTCTACTACATCTCTGCTTTCATCCATGACAAATACCGCGCCAGATCCCAGGGTTGCTCCAATAGCCCCCATGGAATCGAAGTCAATAGCAGTATCCAGCAGGCTTTCGGGAATAAAACCACCCGATGTTCCACCTATCTGTACTGCTTTAAACTTTTTGCCGCCTGGTACGCCACCACCAAAATCAAATATTACCTGACGAATGGTAGTATCTGTAGGTACTTCGATAAAAGTACGGTTAGCTACATCTCCGGTTAAAGTCATCAATTTGGTTCCCGGATAACTCTTGGCTCCAATGCCTGCAAACCAATCAGCACCCTTTTCTAGTATTACGGGTATATTGGCAAAGGTTTCGACATTGTTAACAATAGTTGGTTTACCCCATAAACCGGTCACCGGTGGGAAAGGCGGCTTGAACCTGGGTTCTCCCCGATGTCCTTCGATGGATTCGATAAGGGCGCTTTCCTCACCGCAGACATAGGCACCGGCCCCCATCCGGACTTCGATATCGAAATCTCCCAGGACACCTTTGGCTTTAGCCTGCTCTATAGCCGTATTCAGTTTTTCAACTACATAAGGGTATTCACCCCGGCAGTAAATATAGCCTTTATTGGAACCAATAGCATAACCACAAACAGCCATGCCTTCCAGAACACTCTGAGGATCATTTTCCATAATAAGCCTATCTTTGTAGGTACCGGGTTCTCCCTCATCAGCATTACAAACTACATACTTTTGACCAGCGGGAGTATTGTATGAGAAGCCCCACTTCATGCCGGCATTAAATCCGGCACCGCCACGACCGCGCAGCCCGGACTTTTTGATTTCTTCAATTAAATCCGTCTGGCTCATAGCCCGTGCTTTTTCCAGTCCTTTATAGCCGTTAGCATTAATATAATCATCAATATTTAAAGGATCTATTTTTCCGTAATTACGCATTAGAATGCGCATTTCCTCGGCCATTATTTTACCCTCCTTTCTTGCTTTACTTATACTCAGCCAGGATTGTATTTACTTTTTCAGGAGTTAGATCTCCATAGGGTTTACTGTTGATAGTGATAACGGGAGTTGCCTGACACTGGCCTACGCACTCAGTAAATTCCAGGGTAAATAAGCCGTCTGCTGTAGTTTCTCCCATCTTAATACCCAGTTCTTTTTCCAGAGCGGCAACTACCTGGGCTGCACCTGCTATGTGGCAGGGAGCACTTTCGCAAATACGAATTATGTATTTGCCACGTTTACCTACCTGGAAGTAAGAATAAAAAGTAGCTACCCCATAAGCTTTGGCTTTGGGAATATCGAATATCTGTGCTGCTGCATCAATAGCATCCTCAGGTATATAGTTAAATTCCCGCTGCAGAGCATGATAAGATTCTATGATTCCGCCTGGAACATCTTTATATTTGCTGACTATTTCTTTATAGTCTGCCATTATTGTTTCACCTCCGAATATTCAATCATTCACATATTGTTTCCAAAAGAATGACCGTAACCTCTGAACCCGACTCCAGCGGCGGATGTCCGGCTGGCATGTCGATAAGAGCATTACAGTTGATCAACGATTTGAGCATACTGGGCTTTTGCCCGGGCAGTATGGTAACCTCCCAACCCTGGCTGCTATAGCTGACTCTACCTCTTACCAAACGGTGTGAACTGGCTGTTTTACTAAAGCCGTTGGTACACCTGGCCTGTACCTTTTTAAGGGGGGGGGATAAACCCTGCATACAACGCAGGGCAGGTACAACAAAAAGGTTAAAACCGACTGCACAAGCAGCTGGATTTCCGGACAGAGCAAATACCGGTTTGGATTGATACAGTGCCAGGCCATTATGACTTCCTGGTTGAATATCTGTACCCCAGTAAATTATACTGGCACCTGCAGATTCCAACAGGGTTTGAGCCTCGCTCTGTGTTTCGGCATATGTCCCTCCGGTTATTATTATCAAGTCTGCCATAGATATTAAATTATCTAAACCGTACAATAAATCTTGATCTTCAAGTTCCGAAGCCAGTTTATATCCTGCTACCGAACCTCCCGCCTGGTTAATGAGGGCTGCCAATAGAGGGTTATTACTGTCTCTAGTCTGGCCTCGCTTTGGTGTTTGAGAACAGGGAATTATGTTTTTCCCCAGGCTGAGAAGTGCAACTCGAGGGCGCTGATACACTGAAACTTCATTATGCCCAAAAGCTGCCAGTAGTCCGATATGACCTGAAGTAAGCAGCGTTTTGGGGTTTGCCAGTGTCTCGCCCTGCTTATAATCTTCTCCAGCCTGCTTGATATTGTTACCTGGTTTAATTTCTTCCAGTATGCTTATAGTATCACCTTTGACCAGTGTATTTTCATGCATAATTACTGAAAGGGTTCCAGATGGCAAATCACCACCGGTAACGACTTTTACAGCTTCCTTACTGCTGAGTATACTCTGAGTGAAATCACCCGGCAGCATATGATTTTTTAAAGAAAAACAGCTGTTAATTGGAGCTCTGTCATCACCCAGAGCAAATCCATCAACGGCAGATTGAGGTGCAGATGGCAGATTATTATCAGCCAGCAGCTCCTCAGCCAGAACGCGTCCGGCGGCCTGCATTATGGACACTCTTTCCGATGGAAGATGACCTATAGTCTCCAGTATTAGCTGTTGAGCTTCTTCAATGCTCAGGTCATTTTTCATAATACACCCTGCCTTTATATACTAGATTTGCCGAAAGGACAGAGCGGATAATGACAGACCTTACATTCTTCGCAGAGTCCGCCATGCCCAAGTGCTGCGATATCTGCACGAGAAACTATCTCGCCACAAAAAAAACGCGGCAAGAGAAGATCCAGCGTAGTTCTGCGGCTGAACAAAGCTCCTCCCGGTACTCCACAGATAGGTACAGTTCCCTGGTAGGCCAGCATAAACTGTGATCCAGGTAATACCGGTGCCCCGTAAAATACCACTTCAGCTCCAGAGTGCCTGATTCCTGACGGAGTAGCGTCATCTGTATCAACTGACATACCTCCGGTAACCAGTATCAGCTGGGCTCCTTCGGCGACAAAGTTCTGGATTTCCATGGATATTAAGTCTGCATCGTCCGGTACGGTTACCTGACTCATCCATCGACCTCCGAAGGGGATTATTTTCCGCCTTATTACTTTGCCAAAACCATCTCTAATTAAACCGTTATTTACTTCAGAACCGGTAGTTATAACGGCAACCCACAAAGGTTGATAAGGCTTGACGGTAATAAGAGAGCGGGGTTCACAGCATAATCTTTCCGCTTCCTGCAGCACATTATGATCAATTGCCACGGGAACTACTCGAGTGCCGGCTATGTTCTGGTCTTTGCTTACTGAACGGTTATTGTGCAGGGTGGCAAAGATTACATTATCAACGTTATTAACCCAGCTAAGCTGATCAGTCTGTACCTGCAAGACTCCATCATATTGAGCCCTTAGATTAACCCTACCCTGACTTGGCTGGGTAAAATATACACCCTTTCCAGCCGCAGCATTTGCAAGACGCAGGGCTCCTTCGTCTTCATGTATCAGGTTGTCATCAGGTTCCCAGATCATTATGTGCTTTTTACCCATATTCAAAAATTGGGGAATATCCTTAGCGGTTATAACATGTCCTCGGCGATAAGCACAATATTTTTCCCGTTCAGGTACAATTTTAGTGATATCATGACCCAGGGTTAAACCCACCGCATCCTCCACAGGAACTCTACGCATTTTTTTACACCTCTACTTTTTCTATTTTCACCGCACATGCCTTGTATTCGCCAGTCCCGGTAATAGGATCCAGGTGATGACTGGTTAATTCATTAGTAGGTGTAGCTGTATAATGGAAGGACATCCAGATGATGCCTGGCATTACCCTGTCTGTAACTTTAACTTCAGTGGTAGCTGTACCGCGTCGAGATGTTACCCTTACGCTGCTTCCTGTTTGTACCCCAAGTTTTGCTGCATCCAGAGGATTAAGTTCAGCTTTTTCACGATCCCAAATGCTGCTAATGCCCATTGAATAAGGTGTAGTAACATTGTAATGATATAGAATTCTACCTGTAGATAACAGGAATGGATATTCTTCATCCGGCATTTCCCCAGGTGGTACATGCTCGGCAGGCTGGAATAAGCCCAGACCACGGGAGAATTTGCCGCTGTGCAGGAACGGAGTTCCTGGATGGTCTGCTGCCGGACAGGGCCACTGCAGGCCAGTTTTATCGATGCGATCAAAATTAATGCCAGCCATGGAAGGTGTCAGTGCCGCTAATTCATCCCATATTTGACCAGGATGATCATAGCTCATAGGATAACCCATCCAGGTTGACATCTGACAGATAGTTTCCCAGTTAGCTTGCCCAGGCAGAGGTTTGATAGCCTTCCTTACCCTTTGTACACGACGTTCAGTATTGGTGAAAGTACCGTCGCATTCAGCAAAACTGGCTGCAGGCAGTATTACGTCTGCGAATACCGCGGTTTCAGTCAGAAATAATTCTTGAACTACTAGAAAGTCAAGTTTTTCCAGTGCTTCTTTGATATGATTGGCATTAGGATCAGTTAAGACAGGATTTTCACCGAGGATGTACATGGATTTAACTTTTCCTTCATGGGCTGCTTCAAACATCTCAGGTATTTTTAGCCCCATCTTGCCAGAAAGAGAAGTTCCCCAGGCTTTTTCAAATTTAGCCTTAATTTCATTATTGGTTACAGCCTGGTATCCCATATATACATTGGGCAGTGCACCCATGTCACAGGCTCCCTGTACATTATTCTGACCGCGTATCGGACAGACACCTGTACCTGGTCTTCCCAGATGACCAGTAAGCATAGCCAGGTTAGCTGTACTCATTACATTTTGAGTTCCGCATATGTGTTCAGTTATTCCCAGGGTATAGAATAACATGGATTTGTTGGTGGTGGCATATAAACGGGCTACTGTATATAATTGTTCCACCGGTACACCGGTAAGTTCTGATACATATTCGGGATTGTACGCTGCTACTGTTTCCTTGAGGGCCTCATAGTTCTCAGTACGATCAGCTATAAATTGTTTGTCTTCCAGGCCTTCCTTGATAATGATATGCATAAAGCCATTCAAAAGGGGTATATCAGTGCCTGGTTTATGTCTTATCCAATAATCAGCATCATCCACTAGATCAATACGGCGTGGATCACAGACTATCATTTTGCATCCTTTACGGGCAGCCTGCCGCATTTTGTAGCCTATTACCGGATGGGCTTCAGTAGTATTGGTACCTATCAGCAACATTAATTCTGCTTCATTTTCTATGTCCCCTATGGGATTAGTCATTGCACCGCTGCCTAAAGTGGTGGCCAGACCGGCCACGGTAGGCGCATGTCAGGTGCGGGCACAGTGGTCTACACTGTTTGTTCCCATCACTGCCCGGGTGAATTTTTGTACCAGGTAGTTTTCTTCATTGGTACAGCGAGCGGAACTGAGGGCAGCAAAACTGTCAGGACCATAAGTGTCCTTGATAGAGGTGAATTTAGAAGCAATTAGATCAAAAGCTTCGTCCCATGAAGCCTCTTCAAATTTACCATCCTTTTTTATCAAAGGAGTTTTTAAACGTTTTTCATTGTAAATATAGTCCCAGCCAAAACGCCCTTTAACACATAGAGAACGTCCGTTTACTGGACTCTCAGGATTGGAGAGTACTCCAATTACTTTTTCATCTTTAACCGCCAGATCAAAATTACATCCTGTTCCACAGAAAGGACAAGTGGTTCTTACCCGTTCTATTTCCCAGCGGCGGGCTTGACCAGCCATAGTTTTCTCGGTCAAAGCACCGGTAGGGCAGACAGCCACACATTGGCCGCAAAAAACACAATCCGATTCGGCATACGGTACATCGCCAGCAGTGGTAGCTTTCCTATCAAAACCGCGGTAGAGGTAGGAAAGATTGTCTTGTCCGGTCATTTCTTCACAGGCTCTGACACAAGCTCCGCAGAGGATGCATTTGTTCAGGTCTCTGATGATAAATGGATTGCTGTCATCACATTTGTAGCTGTGTTTTTCGCCGGCAAAGGGGCTTTCCTTGACCCCATACTGGTAGCAGTAATCTGCCAACTTGCAGTCACCCAGCTTATCACAGGTCATACAATCCAGTGGATGATTGGCAACCAGAAGCTCCAGAATGGTTCGCCGTGCTTCAATTACTGCAGGGGATTCAGTAAAGACTTCCATACCCGGCATTACTGGTGTAACACACGAGGCTGGTAAAAGTCGATTACCTTTTACTTCTACCACGCAAAGGCGGCATGCGCCCAGAGCGCTTAAATCCGGGTCATAACAAAGACGTGGAATTTCTATCCCGGCCAGATCAGCAGCCTGCATAATTGTGCTCCCCGTTGGAGCTCCTACCTCCTTCCCATTGATGTATAGATTTACCATTTCCACCAACATTCACTCCTTCCATTTATTTCATTCACATAATATAAAAACCTCCTGCCGGAACAGGAGGAGGTTTACAATTAATTCATGGTAAAATCATGAACAAGTGTTATATTCAAACGCACGCTCCCCCTTGCCTATGAAAAACTTATGGCGAGAACAAACAAATCCACACTAACATGACCCGCATATATAGCTGGTAACGTAAAGTTATTTCACAGGCCGATGACTCCTTTCCAAGTAAGGGAGGCAAACCCGTTTCCAGATTTACCGTACCGGTTGTAAACCGTGTCGGCTAAGTCCCCATGACCGAAGTTTTAGGTGAAGTAGCTTTGGAGCAAAGCTTTTGAAAAAATATTCAATTATAATTGATTATGAGGTAGTCTCTTTCACATAGTTAGCTCATGCTGTTATTAGATGTATTCCCTGTCTTAACTACAAAGACCTCCTGTTTGAACGGGAGGCCCATTTAACAAAAATATACGACTAACAAATAGCTTTAATCATATATCGGCAGCTAAAATCTGTACTCCTTTCCAAACGCGGGAGGCAGAACCGTTTCCAGATCTACCCACAGGCTTAAACACCATAGCCAGGCTTTAGATGCTAAAGCTCGGAGAAAAAAACATTATTCTTTTCAAATATACAATTCTATACCAGATAGTGATTTACCTGCTTAAATTACAACAAATTTTAAAATATTTGATTAAAGGGCAGTCTTTTCTATGCTGATAACGCTTGGGGTTTGAAGATTATTCTTCATAGAGGAATGCTCAAGCTATATACTTATGCGTTCCGGGTGAGTATAAACATTAAAACGGCTGCCCCGAGCAAATCCCACCATAGTTATCCCTAACTGTTCAGCCCATTGTACTGCTTGCAGGGTTGGAGCAGAACGGGAAAGAATAAAAGGTATCCCATTTTGTGCCGCTTTGGCCAGAATTTCATTGGATATCCTGCCACTTAGAACCAGGCACTTATCAAACAAGGGTATTCGCTTTATAAAAGCATAGCCAAAGGCCTTATCAACCGCATTATGGCGACCGATATCCTCATATCGTACCAGCATCTCCCTGCTGTCGGCCAGTGCGGCACTGTGTACCCCGCCGGTTATCTTAAAAGTTTGAGCCCGGTTGTCCAACTCATAGATTAAACTTAGCAGGTGGGAAGCCGGGAATTGAACTGAGGATAAAGCAGATCGGTTGAAGAGTGCTTTTTCCAAAATGATAAAGCTCTTTTTATGCAGCTCACAATATCCTTGATCAAAGTGATTTTCCGCAAGGGGCTCGGAAGTCACAATATCAATTCTGCCTGGAGAGCAATTAACTGATTTTATATCACTATCCTGGCAGAGAACAGCTTCACTAAGTAGAAATCCTAATGCTAGTTCACGGTCTGCTCCAGGAGAACAGACCAGGGTAGAAATATAAGTTTCATTAATAAATATGCATAATTCTTCTTCCCGTACCAGATGGGCATCTGCTTCAATAAAACGTCCACCTTCAAATAAATTGATATTAACTTGACGGTAAAGATTGTTAGTATTCACTGCCATTTCTAATCCCCCCATAACGTGGATATAATTATTCCATCCATTTAATCATATCGTATATAAACCGACCTAGGGTATATTTTACACTATCAATCAATATCTTTCCCAGTAAGAGTTAGATAGAGCTATACTAACCCAGTAGAATTTAAAAAGGAGACTTCATCATATGATGAAGTCTCCCAAAATAATATGCGGTTATTGCATTTCAGGATTGAAGCTGATAAAGCCGGTTGAATCGTCCCCCATTACCGCGGTTACGTTATTATTATCTTTGACAGCACTGAGAGTCCAGCCTGAGCCCATCTGCTGCGTCAATTGCATGGTCCACCCCTTATCTTCCAGATCATCTCGGTACTTCGCAAATGAATCTGCCGCTACTTCTTCAAAAGTTACAGTATAGGATGTCCCAGCCTCGGTAGTACTCTCGATTACACTGCTAATGCTGCCGTACTTGAACTCCGGGACATCAGATGGCATACCTGAAGGCCAATCATAAGTAGCGCCAGCTTTTATAGTGCCCTGATCAGTTGTTATCTCGACCGATTCATTGTCCATATCCAGGTCCACTTTTTCACCGGTTTCACTTTCAATGACTTTCTCAACTGCTTGTTCACTAGCTTTTTCAGCAACTTTCCCACATCCACTAATAATCAGTGATAGGGCCAGCAAAAATACTAAAACAATGCTAACCTTTTTATTGATTTTCATAAGCTATAGTACCTCCTATGTCAAAATAATTCTCAATAATATTATTCTCGCTAATTTCAACGAAATCCTGCCAGAACTGGTAATTTACATATAGTAATTTCCTGTTTGGTGCTTGGCGGCTCTTATGTCAGGCTGTCAAATCTTGCAGGAAGATTATTAGACCACGATAATCCTGTCATCTGTTCGGGCATTTTTTCCCCAAGTACAAATATGATAATAATAAACAAAGCAAAGGAGGCCGTCAAATGACCTGTTCAACTAGATTATTGAAATTGGCTAGGGAAAGCATGCGGGGGCCGGATATAATAGAACTTCAGATCAGGCTGCAGGAACTGGGATATTACTCTGAAAAGTCCAATGGGATATATACTGAAACTACAGAACAAGCGGTTAAAAAGTTCCAGAAGGCTAAGCGACTTAAATCTGACGGTGTTGTTGGTCCTATTACCTGGACAGAGTTAGATATGAACTCTTCCCGGTTTTTTAGAACAGAACGGGTTTATGATGCACCCAGTATCATCATCGATATTGACAGGAGAGTATTGGTTTTTGTCGCGGATAGTCTTATGAAAATTTACCCGGCAGCGGTTGGGAGACCAAGTTTGCCTACACCCCTGGGTAACTGGACAATTGTTAATAAAGCTCTTAATCCTGGCGGACCTTTTGGGGTAAGATGGATGCGTTTAAGTATTCCCTGGGGTGGTTATGGTATTCATGGAACCAATAATCCTAAATCCATTGGCAAAGCAGTAAGTCATGGCTGTGTCCGCTTGTATAATGAGGATGTTATTGAAGTATATGATAGGACTCCAGTTGGAACGCCAGTAAGCATAATCGGCAAAGCTTATAATAATCGGGTCTTGAAACTAGGTGATAGTGGCAGTGACGTAAAGGAAGTTCAGAGGATGTTGAGAAAGCTTAAATTTTACCGGTCCAAGCTGGATGGTGAATATGGCCCTTATACTGAAAAAGCAGTAAAAGACTTTCAAATTCAAAAATCTATACCTGCTGATGGAATTATTGGCCTGTCGACCTTAACCGCTTTGCAAAGAGCTTTTGCTGATCTATATAAATAATGTCATACAGAGACTGACTATTCCTTTAGAGGCACCAGTAAACATTTTAAATAACTGTGATTTAGAGAGGAAGAATAAACAGGCATTTAGGGAACTGTTCTTCAGTATGGTTAATACTGGACGATTATGTAAAAAAATAGACAAAAATACAGGATATTACAAATGCGCATAGAATTATTAACTATCAGAAATAAAAAAACAGGAGATTTTTTAGGAGGATAGGATTAATGGAATGTCCTGATTGTAAAAATCGTGAGCTTCAAACAGTTTTAACCAAACAGGGTGTGGAAGTGGATTACTGCCAAGAATGTCATGGGGTCTGGCTGGACCGGGGAGAAATTTATTTGCTGGCCCGTCGACCTGAGATAGTGTCCAAACGCTTAAGGGAAACGGATAAGATTTTGAAAAGACAGATAATTTCTCCGAAAACCAATACTGCTATGACCCCGGTAAATTACCCGGAAGGGACTGAGATCTATATCTGTGACTCCGGCGGGATTTGGATAGATGGAAAGCAGATAGACAAATTCAGGGGTAGTGATGATAACATGAATATTGATTTGAATCTTTTTGGTTCCCATGAAGATATAAAGCCGGGTTTAAATACTGCAGCAGATTACCCAGGTACATTTATGGACCATAAGAATTCAGACCAGATACTAAAGCACAGGATAACGTCAGTGAAAAAGATTTGTATAATAGTAGTTTTATGCATAGGTTTGCTCTGGGGTTTGCTTCATGTTGGTTGAAGTTAGATAAGGACCATGGTAGCGATATAAGAATTGTGATTTCTTTTTAACCAGGTTATTTATCTGTGCCAACAGTGACAGCTGTCTGGATGGTGATAAGGCGGCTTCCGGTTCATCCAGAACATATAACCCATTTTCCCCAAAGCGATTTAGAATTAACGACATAAAGCTCTCACCATTATTTTCTATTTTTTGTCACCAGACGGTTTGTGATATGTTTTCAACAGCTGTTGGATAAAAGTGATAAAAATTACTGAGCTTACCAGCCAGGCGAGAAGCGAGAGAGCTAGTATAAGCCACCAGCTTGAATACCTGGTCATACCGTAATATGCAGTCATAACACAGACTGTACATCCTGCCATACCGGCTGAAGCACCCAGGGCTACATCAGATGCATGCCTGGAATTTTCAAAATAACCGGCCATAATTACTGCAGAAACCATAACTGCAGGAAAAGCAGCAAAAATACCGGCAAAAGATTTCCAGGGGATCATCTGTAGAGCGATATAACAAGCTGCAACAGCTGTTCCACCCAGAATAAATCTTAAAGTTAGATCTTTAAAAATCTTCATCATTATCACCTAAAAAGTATCTGCCAGGCCCAGTAGATGCCTGATGCACTGACTAACCAGATAATCAGGGCTAAACATAGTCCTTTTTCCCATCCATTCTTTAATATTAAAAAGCTGGCACTTATTGCACATATAATGTCAGCTATCATTCCGATCAGGGCACCCTGGGAAACCTGCTGAGAAATGCTTATTAATTCATTCCCGCGGTATTCCAATGCCAGGCTTAAAATAGCAGCCAGGTAAACCGCTGGAAAAGCAGCAAAAATACCACCTATTCGCCCCCCAAAAGCACGAGCGATCAAGGTGGAAGCTACTACTGCACTGCCCCCTAGAATGAAGCGTAATAAGATGTTGGTTAAGTAAATATATGACAAAATGGGGCTCCTTCTTATTAAGGTATAAAGCAACTACAAGTATAGGCCATTTCCAAAGGATTGTCTAATAAAACTCCAAGAGGGGGATGCTTCTTTTACAAATTGAATCTAGAGGTATTTTACCTTTCTCCTGGAGGATTTATTTTAGTTTAATAGAAATAATTGGTATTGCTCTGATTAACTAATTCTCACATTTACCTGCTGGCAAGTTCTATGTTTTATTTGGTGAGTTAATAAAATATAGTTTTGGGACAAAATTTTGGAAAGGATCGTAGGGCTGACAGTACAACTAAATACTCAGATTCTTAAGGATTTATTATTGACATATATCTGAAGGGGTTGATTTTTATTAACACAAAAACAAACCGGGGCTTAATGTTGATGATCACTTATGCTGCAATTTTGATTCTGGTGGTTCTTAATTTCAGTCCTATTATGAATGGCTTAAGGTGGTTTCTTTCTTTATTACAACCATTGTGGATCGGCATAGCAATCGCCTTCATTTTACATAAACCATGCTTGTTCATAGAAGGGTATATAAGCAAAAGTATTTTGAAAAACAGCAGCCCGGGGTTGATTCGGGGGCTGGCTGTTGTTAAGACTTATTTTCTGGCCCTGCTGCTGTTGATCGTTATAACGTTTTTTATAGTTCCCCAGTTAGTTGACAGCATTCACTTATTTGCTTCCAACATCGGTACCTACCTGGATAATATGCAGGGGTTGATCAATCGGGCCGGAAGTATGATAGAAGTGGGCGATTTTGACCTGTCATCCCTGACCAATCAGGTTTTTGAATCAGTCGATAAGTTGACCGGCAATCTCGGTGGGTTGGTGTCCGGCATCATTGGTTTTACCGCCGGATTGTTCGGATTTCTTGCCAACTTGCTTATCTCCTTGATTATATCCATCTACCTTCTGGCAGGCTACGAAAGGATTTTGGGTAATTGTAAGGCCGTCTGCCGGGCCTACCTACCGTCAGGAGTATATCAAAACGTAGTATATGTTTATCAGGTAACTACGGATATCTTTAATAAGTATGTTTATGGGCAGCTGACAGAAGCTGTTATTCTGGGTTTGCTATGCTTCATAGGTATGCTCATTTTTAGGTTCGAATATTCCTTGATGATCAGCACCTTGATCGGGATTACCGCCTTGCTGCCCCTGGTGGGAGCCTATATCGGAGGATCTATCGCCTTTTTGGTATTGCTGATGGTTTCACCGGTACAGGCGCTCTGGTTTATCGTTTTCCTGGTCATTTTACAGCAAATAGAAGGCAATCTCATCTATCCGAGAGTGGTGGGCAGCAGTCTGGGTTTACCCGGTGTCTGGGTCCTGCTGGCCGCGATCGTTGGCGCCGGCCTCGCCGGCCCGCTAGGCATTCTGTTGGGTGTACCTGTTGCTGCAGTCCTCTATATCTTATTGAAGAATGATGTGCATCAAAAACAACCCCGAGAAACGTTATGACGGTTTCTATCTCACTACGACACAGACTAAATGCACATGATCGCTGGCTAACTAGCCCTCACTATATCCCTGGAAATATCTTTGCTGTATCTCGGTGGGGGCCCAGGTTCTCAATAAGGACTAATTCCAGGCGGGGCAGCTCCATATTGAGTTCAATGGGTCAAAGCTTACCCTTCATTCACTGATAAAAGCCGAAGACATCATTTGCCGGCGGTACTCAGCGAATAAGTCTGAGCTTCGCTGACGGGTATCTTTTTACATATAAGTTTCTGTATATCCCTCAGATATCCCTTTTCCTCTATGTCACAAAACGACACTGCAGTTCCCCCCAATCCGGCTCTTCCGGTTCTCCCGATCCGGTGGACATAGGTTTCTGGTATATTGGGTATATCGAAATTAATAACACAAGATAGCTCATGTACATCGATTCCCCGTGATGCAATATCAGTAGCAACCAGCACCCTGGTGCGTTTAGACTTGAAATTTTTCAAAGCCAGCTCTCTCGCCCCCTGCGATTTATCCCCATGGATTGCCTGGGCTGGTATTCTGGCCTTTTGTAGTTCTCTGACCACCCTATTAGCTCCATGCTTGGTGCGCGTAAATACCAGGGCGGAATCGATGGATTGGTTTCTTAACAGTTGTACGAGCAGGTTTTGCTTATCTTTTCGATCAACGAAATAAACTGTCTGATCAATGGTGTCCACCGTAGACGCTACAGGAGTCACTTCCACCTTGACGGGCTTCGACAGCATGGTATCTATTAGCTTTGTAATTTCCAGCGGCATTGTTGCGGAAAACAATAATGTTTGTCTGGTGACTGTTAGCAGAGCTATGATTTTCTTTACATCATGCAAAAATCCCATGTCCAGCATGCGATCTGCCTCATCCAGTACTAAAAGCTTCACATGTCTAAGATCGATGTGTTTATGGTTTATCAGATCCAGCAGACGGCCTGGAGTTGCTACAAGAATATCTACTCCCGACCTTATAGCATTTATTTGTGGGTATTGGGATACCCCACCGAAAATCACGGTATGCTTAATTGCGGTATATCGTCCGTAGGCAGCAAGGCTTTCGCCTATCTGACTGGCCAGTTCCCGTGTTGGAGTCAATATTAAGGCTTTGATTTTCCGGGGCCCTTTTTCATTGTTCTTTTCATTATATAGAATCTGCAGCAAAGGAATAGCAAAGGCTGCCGTCTTTCCCGTGCCTGTTTGCGCGCACCCCACCAGATCCTTCCCTTCAAGTATAAAGGGTATCGCCTGTTCCTGTATTGGAGTAGGCATTGTGTATCCTTCATGGTAAACAGCCTTTAAAATAGGCGTGATGATATTCAGGTTTTCAAATTTCAATTCATTTTCTCCTTTAAATGTGGCAAGCCACTATTAATTATTGATTTTCTTTGTTTGCACCTTAAATGGAATTAGCGTTCTTTATAATATTTCACCATGTAAACATAAAAAGAGCAGTCAACTCATAATTAATTGAGTTTCCCACTCTATAATCCTGAATTACTTGATATTGTCACTGGAGTCCAGGCGATTGAAATACAATAACAACTACAAATCTTATCACATGTTGAGAAAAATAGCAATGCATGCTTCTGTTTCAAGACGACGTTATAATAAGATGAGGGGAAGAATGGAGAAAAGGGATGCTGGATGGCATTATGACCTGTATTGCAATACAGAGTTCTTTATTTCTTAGATTAATTAAGCATGAGACATTCTTCCCTAAGGCTAATCCTCAAATAAGTAATTTAACATTTTATGAGGATTATTGAGGAATTCTTTGGTCAAAAAATAGTGTTCTGTGTTCTCATATGGGGTCAAAGTGATGCCTTCTTCCGAGAAGACATATATGTCAGCACCAGGATAGGCAAGAAGGATTGGCGAATGTGTAGCAATTATGAATTGTGAATTCTTTTTAACCAGGTTGTTTATCTGTACCAGCAATGACAGCTGCCTAGAAGGAGATAAGGCGGCTTCCGGTTCATCTAAAATGTATAACCCATTTCCGCCAAAGCGATTTAAAATTAAGGACATAAAGCTTTCACCATGTGATTGATTATGTAAAGATCTGCCGCCATAACTTGACAGCAGAGGGAATATTTCATCCAATCGGTCAATTTCAGAAGCGACATTATAAAAGCTTTCAGCCCTTAAGAAAAATCCATCTGAAGGTTTCTTTATTCCCTTTGCAACTGTTAAATACCGGTACAGCTGTGAATGTGTTGGCTTGGAGGAAAAATTGAAATTCTTGGTTCCTCCTTCTGCGTTAAATCCACAAGCAACAGCGAGTGCTTCAAGAAGTGTAGATTTGCCGGTGCCATTTTCGCCAATAAAAAAAGTTACTTTTGTATTAAGCTCAAGTTGCTGTATTTTAATCAGGTTTTTTATCACTGGCAGTTGAAAAACATAGTCTTCATTCTCACAGGTAGATCTATTCAGTCCTATGCTCTTTATGAATAAATTATCAAACATACTACCACCCTTTTTAAGCCAAACATTTCAAAAGGCTATATTCGTGCAAGCGGGGATAGTTCCAAAATAGAATTTTTTTTTATTGTTATCACCAGACGGTTGTTTGTATACCTTAAACAGCTGGTGGATAAAAGTGATAAAAATTATTGAGCTTACCAGCCAGGCGAGAAGCGAGAGAGCTAGTATAAGCCACCAGCTTGAATACCTGGTCATACCGTAATATGCAGTCATAACACAGACTGTACATCCTGCCATACCGGCTGAAGCACCCAGGGCTACATCAGATGCATGCCTGGAATAAAGTTAAGCAATGAACTAAAGGTATTGTGACCCCTAACTAGCCCCTGAATTAAAATATTGAGCACTAAAGTTTATGAAAAAACGTTAAAATAGAATGACTGTTCTGGAATGGAGACAATAAAAAACCCCGCATAAACTGCAGGGCTTAAGGGCTTTTCAATGGTCGGGGCGACAGGATTTGAACCTGCGGCCTTCTGATCCCAAATCAGACGCGCTACCAAACTGCGCCACGCCCCGAACTTTTATATGATAACATCTGAACCTCAAGCATGTCAATGTGTCATAACAGTGCTCCAGTAAATACTAATTAAATAGCCTTTTGGGCAATTGCCGAAATCCTGGAATGCCACAAATTGAGAACTGTCCCTGATGGCAATGCTGCATTTAATCTATGTAGTATAATCTGACTGTATCTGCACCGATTATATCTATCTGGTGGCGTGGGTCTCCGCTTTGGAACCGGCCGAGGGTATTAGCTGCTGGTGAGGCATATTCGTTCAGATTTCCATTTTCAGGCGCTTCTATTGGAGTGCTGGTGATTATGTCCCAATCTACACTACCTCTCAGGCAGTTAGCGCTGTTCACCAGTGCGTTGACCTGCACTTCCTTTCCGGATGGGATGTTCACTTCAATCTCCGCAGGAGAGTTGATCTTCCAGTCGTTATTCATGTCCGCTGTTACTTTAACTTCCGTATCAGGTACGTTTAGCTCTACATTGACATCTGTGGGAAGCACCAGGGTCACCTCTTTGAGGTTTAAGGAATATCCCAAAGCCTTTTGAGAGGCGGTATTTAAACTTACAAAAAGTGTATCATCTACTTTTTTACAGTTTATACGGAAGCCTTCTTGTAACATGAGTCGGGCTGTCTCCGAATTGTCTGCTATTATGGTTGCTTGAAAAAATGCACTTATTGATTGCTCATTTGAGGTATAGGTGCTGAGCCGGCAGCAAGGAGAATTTACCACTATTCTATTTATATCGGCAGTAATTGCTTTCTGCAGCGGATCTGATGTGATATCAAAAGACCGGGAAGATACCTCTTGCTTGATCTGCTCTGCCAGTCCCGTTTCAATAAACGAGTGCATTCCTATTGCAAAGAATAAAATTACTAACATAACAAAGATACCTAATAGATCGTATTTAGGGACTTGTTCGTTTTTTCTTGCCAATCCCTGCAGGATCAATACTTCAAGGCCCAACAGGACAAACAGCAGCGGCCACCATAGCAAGAGAAAATCAATTACTGCTATTCTACTGATGTTAGAATAGAGCAGACCTATACCCAGAACCAGGAGCAGTACTCCTAGAGTAAAAGTTCCTACTCTCCACTGTCTCATCATTATACCTCCTCGTTGTTATCGGTGTCGATAACTTCTCCTTGGCAGAAAGTGGACTGATCCGGGATCTGAAGCTCAGGATGATAAGTGATTTCAGGTTTAGTTCCCATAAGCAGTGTGATTCCACCCCAGATTAATATAACAGCTACTATTCCGGTCTGAATAAAGTCTCTCCACTGGTAGGGGAGAAGGGGAAACAACACCCGGTCCAGAACCATGAAACTGCCTGTTATTATCAAAGCCCAGCCAATCCATTTCGGGCGGAGCTGCAGCCATTCAAAAATGTTGAAAGTCGTTATTTCCTCTATTTCCGTTCCTTCATAACGATTATAGGCATCGAATAAGCTGTAGAACCAGATTACTGGAATAAGAAACCCCAGCAACATGAACCTGAAATCTACTACAACAAAGCAGACTAGCAGGAAAAGCAACATAAGCTGGGTGCCCTGGGTTAGATAACCCATATACATATGGCCGGCACCTGGGAACAATGAAAATACTAGGGTCAAAAATTTGTTTCTCCTGTTCATGGTTTTACTCCTTTCCATTAGTAAAGTTAAAATACTGTGAGAATATACTCCTGCCCTGACTATGATTTGCACTTTGTGTTTCTTCCAGGTAAGGACTTAAGTCCGGAGGTTTTAAAGTTGATGATTTCTCCAGCAGGAGATCGAAAAAACCCGCTCCGGTTAGTGCTATGGTAATAACTGCTGCGGCAGCGTAAAATGATATTATTTTCCTCCTGATCTTTTTTATATGGGCAAGTGATTTTGATTTTTCTAGACCGATTATGGGTCGGGTTGATTTTATGTGCTGCATCATAGCGGTAGCGAAGCCAGAAGGGATATGCTTTTCAGCCTGCTCGAGGTCATTTCCATCAATGAGTTCCAGGTAAAACTTCATGCATTGATCACATTCCAGCAGGTGATTTTCCATGCTCAAACAGCTCTGTGGATTAATCTGTCCGGATTTAAAATTTATCCACTGTTCAGACGTGTAATGCGTCACGGCATATCTCCCTCCCATCTCTCTTTTAATATGGTCCGGGCCCGGTAAAGCCTGGATTCAACCGTCTTTACGCTTATTCCTTCTTCAACGGCGATTTGTTCATAGCTCTTTTCATCAAAGTAATATTTTTCAATAGTACTGGAGTATTTATCTGGAAGTTCCTGACAAAGTTTTTTTACCTGTTTCCGGCTGTCACGGTTTATAATAAGGTTTTCCAGAGATACCATATTATCCTGAGCCAGGTTATCAATTTCGATTCCATTTTCCCGGTTGGGTGCTCTGGCCTGAACACGTTTCCAATCGATAGCTCGGCTGACAGTTATTTTTCCCAGCCAGGATTTAAAACTGCCGGAACGATAGCTTGAGAGAGAACGGAATACACTCAAAAATACTTCTTGTGCTATGTCTGGAATATCCGAGGATTCACCTGTAATATTAAGAATAATAGCGAAAACGTAGTTCTGGTATTTCGAGATAAGGTATTCAAATTTATCAGTATGTCCGTTTAAAATTGATTTCACCAGTTGTTCATCAGTGCAAACCGTAATCCCCTCCTTTCTCTCTCATTAATAATAACGAATAAATGAAGAAAAACCCTGCATATGTTTGGCTGTTTTATTGTTAAGAGGGAAGAAATCTGTTGTTCAGTATAGGTTGACATAAGTTTGTCAATGACTTGTCTTTGATCGTACTGCAATAGGTTGGGGAACATTGGATGAATTTGGTGGTAGAAATTGCAGCGTATAACCTTTTGCAAGCATAGAGAAAGGGCAAGATTGTTAGAGATTACATTTTATAAATTTATAAAGAAAAATTTATCGTATACTGGGAAGAAATAGTTGCCAGTAATATCATTTTGGGTTTCTGAAATTCTCACCTGAAGTCTGGAGCTGTAAAATATTTATGGATGGGCAGAGCATAAACGTATTATTTATTAGTATTATTAGGTATGCATATAAATTTGAATTCATATCTAAGGAAAGGTCAAGGGGGGAATGAAATGAGGGAAGATATTGTTCTTAAACCAATTGGTACAGTTTTGGCTGAGGTAGAGGAACCCGTTGATATGCCCTTGGGAGGTTTATCCTCGGTTATTGAAATATACCCGGAGTATGCTGAGGCTTTGAAAGGTATCGAGGAGAATTCACATATCTGGATACTTTCCTGGTTTCATAAAGCTCCCCGGGATATATTAAAATCGATCCCCCTGAAGGTCAACCCGGATCTGCCTGAATATGGAGTGTTTGCACTCAGGGCGTTTGCCAGGCCCAACCCCATCGGACTTAGCTTAGCTGAACTGATTACGGTTGAAGGTAATCGCTTATATGTAAGGGGTTTAGATGCCATAGGGGGGACTCCGGTTCTGGATATTAAACCTTATTATGAAAACGATATTGTTTTTTCGCCGGATACTCCATACATAAGAGGTAAACATAGGGAAATGAGACAGAAACTAATGACCAGGCATGCTCTTACTCACCATCGGGAGGATTGCAAGGATCTGCATCTGGCGGTGAGGATGGCTGCCATTGCTGAAGATAATTTTGGTAAAGTAAATTCACCTGAAGTAAGTGTATTTGCTGTAGGTTCAGGCTGTCTGGCTGACTGTCTGCAGGGAATAACCAGGGGAAGACTTGCTGCGCCGCCCAGATTTGATTTTGTGATTTCAGAGCAGGAATGCAGCTCCACCTGGAAAAAAGGTGACCGGACGCTGATTATCAAAGCCAAAAAGGATGTTGGTTTAGAGAACATCATGATGCTGGATGATGAGGTGCTTTTTCATATTGAGTTAAAATAGTATTTTAAATAATTGAGAAATGATTCCACTGCAAAAATTAATCTTTAGGGTTTTTGCAGTGGAATCAAATATAAATGAAGGATAACGATGTCTGTTCTGCTTTAAGTGCGAGAAACAGACAAAGTTGATATCAGATAAAAGATAAAAGTGTTTAAAACACCCGAAAAATAGGGATAAAAGCAGTAAAATATTGACAAAAAATGGAAGGATATAGGGCTGGGACTGTTGAAATATATTAATGAAAAAATATATTTCAAGGGTGTGATAAAAAATGAGTAATGGTGCAAACTCGAGTATCCCCGTGCAGACTGCTCTGGAAAAAATACAAGAGCACGATCTAAGTGCTGGGCTGGAGATTATTCTTGAAATGGTCGGTTATGAACCTGAGAATATAACCCTGATTAATCTTCTGGCGGATTGTTATTATTACCTGGGTGAATTTGATCGGGCTAAAGCTTGTTGGGAAGAGGTCTTGAGACTCAACCCGGCTAACCAGGAGGCTAAAAATAAAATCGGCCGTTATAAGACCCCGTCTTTTCAATCCTGGATAAAACGTTATAAGCATGCACTATATAATATTGAACAAAAAAATTATGAAGCAGCCTTGAAATCACTGCGCGAGCTTTTGGGAGAAAACGACGGTTTCGTTAGTGTATATCAGTTTTTGGGTCTTTGTTATATGGCCTGCGCTGAACATGACCAGGCCAGGATAGTTTGGCAAAAAGGGCTGGAAAGGGATATCAGCAATCAAACGCTGTCAGATTATCTGCACATGATTCCCGACCTGGACAACAAAAACAACCTGGTGATAGAAATAGAAGAACCACCAGTTAGGAAAAAGATTGGCCTAGGCAAATTTCCCCTGCAGAAAACTGCTTTTGCCTTAACTGTTGCGGTATGTCTGCTGCTGCTGCTCAAAGCAGGGATAATGCCAAAGCAGGAGAGTGCGTTTGAAACCCAGGATACGCTGCAAAGTGAAGTCGCAGTCAATGAGGTCCAGGCTGAAACTGTGGCAGGAGATAGTCCGGTGTTATCTGATAATATAATAATGGAAGAGGATAACAGCAGAGGAGGATCAGATCACGATGTCGAAAGGGAAAAAGATTATTACCAGGAAGGATACCAGGCTTATTTGGATGGGAATCTAGAGATGGCGATGAGTAATCTGGGAGTAGTAGTCTCCATGGATACCGGGGATTATTTAAACCGGGAGGCACTTTATTATCTAGCCCGGACCTGTTATCTGCAGAATAATTACGAAGAGGCCGAGCGATATTACCTGCAATACCTGGAGAGATTTCCAGATACCAATTACTATGACGATAGCCTGTTTTATTTAGGGGTGGTCTATGAGGCAACCGGACAAGCAGAAAAAGCGGTACAGGTTTTAGAAGAAATGCAAAGGGTATCTCCCGATTGCGGATATGAATCATCAGAATTTTTTAAAAAAATAATGAAGGGTAAATAAGCTGACCATATAACTTGTTATAAAAATGTTTATGCTCAAGGCTGTTGACGATAAGTTGGCAGCCTTTATTGCTGGAGAGCACATAAAATAAAGGCAGTAATACAACATGGTAATGGAATTTCCCATCCTGCCAGGGTAAGGGTTTCTATTAAAAGCTACAACCTCTAAGTTAAGGTTAATATGTATCGAATAGCACAAAAAAATAATAAATATGGTACAAATATCCTCCATAATCTGTTATCTTTTATTTAGAGATAGATGACTAAATTGCATGGGGATGGTAATAATGAATAAAAAGACCATATTTTCGATGTTTATAATTATCCTAATATTATTATCCTTTTCCGGATGTTCTTCAAATAATACCAAGAGCGCTAATCAAAATAAGAAAAATACCCAGGTAATGGAGGCGCTCGATGAAACTGTAACTAGTACTAAAGAAAAGAAGGCTGCTAATACTGCTAATGAGGATCTTATAGAGATGAGGCATTGGAAATACGCAGTTAGTGGTCCTGCCACCATGCAATCAGATATGCAAGCATCTGAAGATCCGGTTGATATTTCAAGCAGCAATAATAATAGCGGGTCGGCAACATCTGAGCAGTTGAGTGCTTCTTATGAAAAAGAAGTTGTGACTATACAATTGATTACGGAAGATGAGATGGATGCAATAATTAATAAACTAATTAGTCTTGGTTATCTGGGATCGATACTAGTATCCGAAGCCGAATTTAAAGACGCCCTGAAAGAATTTCAGGTGGATAACGGATTATCTGTTTCTGGGGTTTTGGATTCACCAACTCTCTTAATGTTAAAGACAGAATAATAAAAAATTATTTTTCTTACACTTGGAGGCTTGACTTCAGAGGGGATAATTAATTATCCTATTAAAGGAAGCAAAGTGAGTGCGGAAGTAGCTCAGTGGTAGAGCATCGCCTTGCCAAGGCGAGGGTCGAGAGTTCGAATCTCTT
>JAENZN010000002.1:10842-246343 GCA_016841245.1 Syntrophomonas sp. | reverse complement strand
CCCTAACACCTTGGTTTTTTAAATATTTTTTCCAATTGCCTATTGACATTTAACCACTGGACTTATACAAAAAAATTTTCAACACGTTACGCAATTATTAAACAATCAAAGTTATCACCTTCTTTCAAGCAACTACCGAGTCCAACCTTAAAGGCTGGCTTAAAAAATAACCCTGCTCGATTACTAAAATTTAAAGCAGCATAACTTGTTTGAATGTAATGTTAGTACTCCTTGTCCAACCTACCTGCAAGTGGTATAGTTAACTTTTTCCTTTCCAAGAATTTCTTATCTATACAACATTAGCAATAAGTCCAAATTTTTTCTTTCATAGTATATTAAACACTTTAAAGCAGATTTTGTAACACCTATAAAATAATTTTTTGATATATAGGGCTTGAATAGGTTTTTGAGCATATTCGTCGAATCTTTAGTGACCACGGCAATGTATCCAAACCGGTCCGCATGGTGCTTGGTGCATTAAAGAAGTTTTTCTTGTTATTAGATTATTGGCTTGCTTAATCAAATGAAAATAGGGACTCAGCTAGTAAGCCCTACATAGATTTATTGAACAGTTCTCGAATCTATATGAATTCTGAGATCAAAGTACTTAACCATTTTTATCTCACCGATAAGTTTGTATATATTTGTATATATAATGAAATTTTTGGATATTTTTGATGTAAATATATTATAATTCACTTAATAGGGAGGTAGAGCAATGTTTCCTTTTATCATTTTAGCTAATGAAAATGATGATGATAGATCTTTCATAGCGCAGTTGTATGAGCAGCATTATCCCCTCATGAAAAAGAAAGCCTATGAACTTACACACGATTACAGCATCACTGACGATCTTATCAATGATGCTTTTATAAAGCTAATTAAGAAAATTTCCACTTTAAGGTCCTTGGACTGTTATAAAAGGACCACATATATTGTTTTTACCATTAGGAGTGTTGCCATCAACCATAATCGGCAACAAGCTGCAAAGTCCCAAAAAGTGTATTTGGGCATGTCCGATGATTTGATGGACTCCATTCCTGACCCCATTACAATAGATGAAGTTTGTGCTACCAAAGAAGATTACAGAGAATTGGGAGAAGCAATTGAACAATTGTCGGAAAGGGACAGAAGCTTGCTGTACAATAAATACAATCTTGAACTAAGCGATACGGAAATAGCAAAAATTATGGACATCCCAATAAACAATGTCCGAGTATATATAATGAGGGCTCGGCAGAGAGCGTTAAAGATCCTGACAAGGAGGGATACTGTAAATGAAAACCAATGATAAGCCAACGGATGAAAATAAATTAAGGGAAGAATATGAAGAAGCGTTAATAAAGCTGGCGATGTCAAGCTTTGCTGAGCGTGAAGGCCAACGGCTTATGCAAGAGAATGAGGCACTGAAAAACGATCTTTTTTATCAGCCGAGTGCCGAAGCAGAACGCAAGTTCAAAAGGACGATTAATCGCCATTATTATAAGCAAAAAACCAAAAATTTCTTGCAAACTTCCTATCAACATCTAAATAAAGTGGCCATCGCTCTTTTTATTACCATTATTTTGCTTGCTACTTCAGTTTTGACCGTTGAAGCCGTGCGGATCAAAGTATTAAATTTTTTCATCAATGTCCAGCAGGAATATACGGAAATAGGCCTTAAAGAAAAGAGTGAGGAAGAAAATTTGAAGGAAGAAGACATGAAAAATGTCCCTTCTAATTGGAAAAATACTTATGCCCCCTTAGACATCCCGGCCGGCTATTCTATCAATAACTCAGTAAATGAAGATAACTTTAAAACCATTGAATATGCAAATGGCCGCAATGAAATGATTATCTATCAACAATTTGACGAGGAGGTTATATCAAATATAGACACAGAAAAAGCGGATAGCATAAAGGAAATCACAGTTCAGGGGCATAAAGGATTACTGATTAATAAAGATGGTAAGCGAACCATTACCTGGAGTAATGATACAAAGGCATTTTTGATAATCACCAAAACCTGTAATTTACAGGACGAGGACATGATAAAAATGGCCGAAAGTGTAACCCTGATAAAATAATTTTAATAGGGGTGTTACAAAAAGACCTCCTGCGTTGTTTATATATTTAAAATATATTTTAGGAGGTTTTTTGATGAGAAAAAAGATTATCCCTTTAGTATTGGCGCTTCTATTACTTTTTACGGTAAATGCCCCCGTTTATGCGGATAGTGGTTCTTCAGCTAACAACATTAATGGGGGCCAACAAGTCAATTATGTTTATCTTTCCGCGATTGGCTCCGGACTTTCAATAAACACAAGTGGATACGCAACTTGTTCGGGCTACTTAATTTTATTGGAGGATTATAATTCTTCCCTGACCCTTACGCTCCAACGCTCAAATGGCAGTGGCTGGTCCGACGTCAAGTCCTGGTCACAATCTTTTACGGGCATGGGTTCGCATAGTATGCAAAAAGGATATTATGTATATTCCGGATACAGTTATCGCGTGTTGACTACAGCTAAAGTCATAAATGGCTCTACTGTTATAGAAACAGCAAGCGTCTCCTCTCCAATTAAACAATATTAAAGTATTATGCACCAAGGATTGGTAAATGGAAAATAGGAAGATTCCACATTATTTTTATTAATAAGACAATATAACATGGGTCCAAACAATAACCGGGTGCGAAATGCAGCCGGTTATTACAAATTTCCGGATAGAATCCATCCTAATCAGCTTTATTGCTATCTAATTTTCTTACGAGGAGTGATCAAATTTATAACGTAAACATGGCCAAAAAAGTGAATTCAATATTAAAAACGATAAGGGCAAAACTGTTTAAAGGCAGCGACGCAAAGCCATAGGGTCTAAGGTACTGTTTAACAGCACTATGATAGCCTGGCTACCGAAAAATAATATAACGCAAAATAACCCTGCCCTTCTTGGGATAGGGTTATTTTGTCTACACAGTTCATAGATCTTCAGCAGCTATGATTAGAGCTTTTTATCCACCTGGCCTTTTCAACATTTTGCCGGTTAAACAAAAGGAGGGCAAAATGGGGATTAAGATAAAGGCAGCTTTAAGAGGCTTGAAATAAAGAAATCTTCCGTACATTTTGTAATATCCAATCTATATATCAGTTAACAAGCGATCGGGATATAAAAAGGCCCGCAATTTGCTATTGGCAAATCACGGGCCTTTTTTGTGGTTGTTTAATGTGGACAAGTCCATACAATCAATTTTTTAAAAATAAATTTCAAATTTTTACCTGGAAGTTTGCCAAAATTCATTTTTCAAACGGGATAGTGATTGAAAGGGAAACGAACACCGCCTTGCGGGTACGGAAGGCGGTGAACTCAATGGAGCTATCTTCTTCCCAACGGAAAACTATCCGGCACCAGTTTGACAGCTTCTGCAAAAAGGTATTGCGAGAACAATGCCGTGATTGTATACGCGAAGCCCAGCGGCGCTTGCAATATGAGATATCCTTTTCAGATCTGTCCCCGCAGGAATTAGATCAGCTTTACGTTATGGATGAATATTCCATCGACAGCCACTATTTCAGCGTGATGGGGTACGAGGTTGCGGTAAAGAATGATCTGGTCAGTACAGCTTTAGCCGCCTTGCCCGAAAAAAAACGAGACATTATCCTGCTGGCCTACTTCCTTGACATGTCGGATAAGGAAATCGGAGAAACGTTGAACATGGTTCGGCGCACAGTCCAATATCACCGGACAAGCTCACTCAAGCAATTAAAAGAAATACTGGAGGGAAAAGCTGATGATAAATAAGCACAAATCTCCGGATACCAGCCTACTTCCTTTCTCCGTCATCAGAATGGCGGCCAGCGGCAATGTCGATGCGATCAACGCCGTGCTGAAACATTACGAGGGTTACATAGCTGCTTTATCGACCAAGCGGCTTTACGAGGACAACGGTAACCCTCATTTATATGTTGACGATGAATTGAAGCGCAGGTTGGAAACCAAACTTATTACCAAAATTCTTACGTTTAAGGTGGCATAATCAATAGCCTGTGCGGAAGCATGACCCTTTCCATGCTCTCCTTACAGGCTATTTGTATTGTCGGTCCGCAAAAATCCGCTGTGAAACCAGTGAATTTTTACAGGCTGACAAACGCCTTTCGTTCTTTGGCAAAGAAAGCGCGGCAAAACACCGTGCAGCATAGGGCAAATCGGATACTTACGGTCAATGCCGAGCCAGACGGCGGGTGCGCCACGAACTTCCCCAAGGGAATGAGCGATCAACACCCAGGCCGCAAAATGAGCCTAGCAGCTTGTGGGGCGACGACGCATGGGCCGGCACAATGATACTTCCGTCCAGCCACAGTCCGAGCGTTAAAAGCGTCGCAGGCAATGGGGATGGCCCGTCAGTATGGGGGGAGGTTAAATTCCTATGAGGACGGTCAGCCGCCGTCCATCCGATAAACCCGTATAACGATGGAATCATTAACAGAAACGCAGGTCAGGGGTGCGCACCTCTTGAGCGAACATGTACGCGCACCCAATCATGGGTGCGCCCCTGCTGCCTGCATTTCTATATTTAAGAGAAAGGGGCTGATACCTTGCTGAAAAGCAATGAAGCGTATAGGCTGATTTTTCAGGATTACCCGGATGTGGTCAGTGTGGAGCAGATGTGTGAAATGCTGGGCGGTATCAGCGAAAAAACTGGATACCGCCTCTTGCGGCAAAATCAGATTAAGCACTTTAAAATAGGCCGAACGTATAAAATTCCCAAGCTTCATATTTTCGAATACCTGGCGGTCGTGCAGGAATCCGATACGTAAAATATCGTTCGCACCTTTGCAAGATATTTTGAATAACTGCTACACTAAAGCCGTCAATGGTAGGTGAGTATAAGCTGTTACTGATTTAAGGAGGCAAAAAAATTAATGGTAACAGGACATCTACGAGAAAAAAACGGCTATTTCCAGATGATCCTCACCTACAAGGATATGAACGGAAAGCGCCAAACCAAGTCTGTCAGCACGGGACTCCCCGTCAAGGGGAATAAAAAGCGCGCCGAAGCGCTGCTTTGGAGGACCAGGCAAGAGTTTAACCCCGATACGGCAATGAGCGACAAAAACGCTTTGTTTGCAGTCTTCTTAAACAAATGGCTGCAGGAGGTTATGGGCAGAGTGGAGGCCGACACCTACGCCCTCTACGCATATGCTGCCAAGACCTTCATCATCCCTTACTTTAAGGATACCGCCGTGACGGTGGCCAAATTAAAGCCGAGGGATATTGAAGTCTACTATCAGTACGAGAAAACAGAAAAAAACGCCTTAAACGCCGCCCTGCTCCAGTATCACGAGGTCATCCAAGAAGCCTTGGACTATGCCGTGGAGCTTGAACTGATCCGGGACAATCCGGCCGACCAAGCAAACCCGATCTCCGGCGAGGTGCGGATACTGTTCACCGATTTCCTGCTGGAATGGCTGGAGATGATCAAGCACAATGTGGAAATGACCACCTACGCCTCTTACGCTATGTGCATCAAGAGCTGCATTATTCCTTATTTTAAGGAGTTCAAGCTTACGCTGAAGGACGTTACGCCGAAACACATCCAGGACTATTATCAGTACGAGCTGAACGAGAAAGGCTTAAGCGCCTGCACGGTGATCCATCGCCACGCCAACATTCGCAAGGCGTTGCAGTACGCTTACAAGGTGGGCCTTATCGCTTTTAACCCCGCCGACCGGATCGAGCGGCCCAAAACCACAAAATTCGTGGGCAGCATTTACGATGCTGCCGAATTGGAAGCCTTGTTCGCCGTCGTGAAAAACAAGCCGATAGAGCTGGCCGTTATATTAGGAGCGTTTTACGGGCTGCGCCGCAGTGAAATCGTGGGCCTGAAATGGGACGCCATTGACTTTGAAAAAAAGACGCTGTCCATAAAACATACCGTAACCGAGGTAAGGGTGGACGGAAAAGCCATCATCGTGGAAAAGGACCGCGCCAAAACCAAGTCGAGCAACCGCGCCCTGCCGCTGGTAGAACCCTTTGAAAAGCTTCTCCGGCGGCTGAAGGTTGAGCAGGAGCGCAATCAAAAAGTATGTGGGAAAGAATATTGCCGGGAGTATCTTGGCTATATTTATGTGAACGAGCTGGGAGAACGGGTCAAGCCGGGCTATATCACCCAGAATTTCGCACTCATGCTGAAAAACCACGGCCTCAAAAAAATCCGTTTCCACGACCTGCGCCACAGCTGCGCCAGTTTATTGTACGCCAACGGAGTCAGCCTGAAAGAGATCCAGGAGTGGTTGGGACACAGCGATATTTCCACCACCTCAAACATTTACACCCATCTGGATTTCAGTTCCAAGGTCGCTTCAGCAAATGCTATCATCGGCGTATATCCCTCCTGACATCCCTCCAAAACGGCGGAATGCCAGGTAAATAGGGAGCTGAGAGCACTGCAAATTTGCGCTAAAATAGTCCATGTGACGATATGCAGGGTGGTAAACAGGAAGGTGCCGCGAGAAAAGAAAAAGCCCTCGAATCCGCTTATATCGCGGTTCAAGAGCGATTATTCCTGGTGCCGATGGCCGGAGTCGAACCGGCATGGAAGTTATCCGCCGCATTTTGAGTCCCTCAATATCACCGGAAACATCGGGAATGTAACGTACTCTAACGGAATCCTCAGACCCCAAAAAACCTTGTATAATGGGCGTTTGCGGCACTTAAAACCCGGAATCCCACGTCACTCCAAGGCTATCTAAAAAGAGCGGTTTTGAGATAAATTTTGGACGTTGGAGGGATATTGGAGGGATGTTCAGGAGGGATATCCGGATCATCTGTCGTCGGAACGTTGAACGTGTGGCAATCAAAATCCGATATTGTAACAGTCATCCTACCATTGACAAATTTTTTTAGGAGCTGATGACTGTGAAAAATCAAGAATACTACGAGCAGCTTTTTGAGCCGTATCCTGATGTCGTTACACTGGATGAATTCAGAGCTATGTTGGGCGGCATTGGGGAGACCACGGCACGAAAGATTTTGCATGGGAAATATATAAAGTACTTTTTCATCCGCAGTACCTATAGGATACCTAAAATATGGGTTATCGAGTATGTATTAAGCGACCATTACGCCCAATACCGACAAGAGCTAAAAGTACAGGTTTAGCAGTAATTAAAATGAATGAACAAGAGGACATAAGTTTGCGCTTATGTTCTCTTTTTTGATGGAAATAAATTCATATAGCTGATACAATTCATATTAATAACGTTATTATTATTGATATTATATGGAGGTTCTTTGATGCCAGATGTGAATGAACTTTTAAATAATGCAATTAAAGAAACAGAGAACTTAAATCAAGGGGAAGTTTTCCTTGTAAGAGATTTATTCAAGGGCTATGAATGGAACCGGATTTCTCGTAGTGAACGGCTTTTGCTTGGTACATTGTTTTTGAATTATGTAAATACGTCAAAGGCTTCTATACAGGCGATTGAGAAAACTTCCTCAGGACAGCAGAGATATAGGGTTAAAATGGAATAGTATAGTTAAGTTAATAATGCCCAGTTACTTGAGTTGGTAGCTTGTATATAATGCGATCTTGGGTAAAAGCTGTAGGTCTAGCTATAATAGGTGACTAAGAAAATAGATGATGGGGAGATAACTTTGGACAATAAGAACATATTTTATGTGGACCAAATTTTTCCTGATAAATCTTTTTTAGATCATAAATATTCATCTTATAAAAAAATGGCTAAATCTTGTGTGTTTGTATTAGATACCAATATTCTTCTATCACCTTATAGCGTTAGCGAAAAAGGTTTTGAAGACATTAAAGCTATCTATACAAAATTAAAAAATGAGAAACGCTTGCTTATTCCATTGCGAGCTTTGCAGGAGTTTGCCATAAACAGAGGTAATAGGATTAAAGATTTATTTTCAAAATTTGAAAAATTGGAGAAAAGTTCAAATCCAACCGCTAATTTTGATGTAGGTAATGTTCCTCTGCTCCAGGGAAATTCAAATTATAACAAATTACAGGATGCGTCAAGAAAAATAGCAGAAGTAGTCCAAGAATATAATGCGCTAATTCCCAAGGTTTTAGAAAGTATTAAAGAATTGTACTGGGATGACCCTATCCTTTCGTTTTATAAGGAGTTTATTAGCGATGAAATGATTATATCCATAAGTGAAGAAGATAAAAAAGTTATAAAGGAGAATATGGAAAATCGCTATAAATGTAATATCCCACCAGGTTATGCAGATCAGAAAAAAGCTGATGGAGGTGTTGGCGATTTAATCATTTGGAAAATAATGCTTTCTTTAGGGAAAAAGCATGACGTTGTTTTCGTCAGTAATGATAGAAAAAAAGGCGATTGGTATTATCTTTCAAGTAGCGACACTCCGGTTTCACCAAGATTTGAACTAATATATGAGTTTAAAAAAACCAATCCTCAGAATTCGTATGATCAAATTACTTTCCCTGAGTTTTTATCATTACAAGAAGCAGATCAGGATACAATTAATGAATTAACTTTAGTTGAGGTTCGTTCTCAATATGAAAAAATATCGACTCCTGTTTTTGTTAAAGAAATTAAAGAAGCATATACACATTTTAGATCATTTGAAAATGGCTTTTTAGGATCTAAATACTTCATTGAAACATATCTAGCAAAAAAAGGTTACGATATTCGGACTAGTTGGGATATTTATAATGACTTAAAAGAAACTGGTGCGATATCAGAATATTCCCATGTAGACCCCAATGGAATGTATCTACCGTTAAATGCAATAGAAATAGTCAACTTGTAGAAAACCTAGTAGTTAATGGCTTTAATAGATTATTACAGGGATAGATGCCCAGGAATTTATTTTTTTGGCAAATTGGCCGTTAAATATCGATGAAATTATTTTAAATGACAGGTGTATTGGTTTTCACACAGCCTGCCATATAATTACAGACTGATAGATCACTAAATTAGGCAATAATGCGAAGTTCGCAGCAAATGATAACTGATTATATTTGAAGACATAGACGATAGGAGATCGATCAAGTATGAGGGTCGCAGATTTCTTTTGCGGGGCAGGAGGATTTTCCGAAGGCTTTAGACAGGCAGGCTTCGATGTTTGCTTTGCAGTCGATAAATGGATTCCTGCCGTAAATACATATCTTGCTAATAAGCCGCAATGTAATGTAATACTTGATAACGTGATAAGTATTTCAAAATTACCTGATGAAGAATTTCATACGTTAGTTCCTGATACAGAAGTGATAATCGGTTCACCACCCTGTGTCGCCTTTTCTAATTCCAATAAATCCGGACAGGGAGACAAGACTTTAGGTATTGAGTTAATAAAAGCATATTTGAGGATCATCGCTCGAAAGAAATACAAAGAAAATTCAATATTGCGTTATTGGGTCTTGGAAAACGTACCAAATATCAAGAAATATTTACAAGATCAATATTCTGCCTCTGATTTGGGATTGACAGGAGATTTCTCTTTGAAAGTGATAAATGATTCATCTGGTATTTATAATGCTAAATATTATGGCGCACCAACAAATAGAAAAAGATTCCTCTGTGGAGAATTCCCCATTCCGCAAAAGACAAATGATGAAAACCAGATAATGAGCTTAAGGACAGTCGTAGAATCATTAGGTTCGCCATTAGACCAAGAAAAAGAAATCATCCAAGATTGTAATTATCCTAACTTTCAGCTCCCCCGCGATGAGGTCACAGATCACCAATACATATATAGGCTCCAGCCTTTCGAATGGAAAACAGCAAAGAGATTAAAAGAAGATAAGGGGTATATGGGAAAAATGTCCTTCCCCGAAAACCTTGATAACCCTGCAAGGACCGTGATGGCTAATATGTCGGCAAGTTCAAGGGAATCGATGATCTTGTCAGCAAATGATGGTGGTTACCGTTTACCTACAGTTCGAGAAGCGGCTTCTATGATGAGTTTCCCCATCGACTATAAATTCTATGGACAATCAAAAGGGATAAAGCATACATTGGTCGGCAATGCAGTACCCCCAAAAATGTCATATGCGATTGCACGAGCTATTGCCTTCGATGCTAATGAAACAATACCACAGGGTTACATCCCCATAAGACACGATGCTACTATACCTTTCTTAAATTTGAATTATACAGAATTCGAACCAAAGGTTGAGCAACCGAAGAGAGATGTATCTAAATTCAAATATCATATCCCATATATGATAATAAATGCATATAGGGTCGAGTTAACGAACTATCACTCCAATTTCGAGAAAAAAAAGTTTCGGTGGAATGCTGAAATCCATTATAGTCAAGGAAAAGATAAAGCAAAAGTTTATAGGCCAAGAAAAGTAGAAAATCAAATACCCCAAAAACTCAAAGCATCTATTGATCAATATATCGAGCAAATGCGCCCCTGTTTTTGTTCTTACAATTTTTTTCAAAGGATATTTTGTATGACTGAGACTCAACGCAAGGAGCAAGAGTTGATAGGGCCATATGAACTTCTAGAATATGTAAAAAAGTTTATCATAAGTTCGATACCTTCTGAAGAATTGAGTTGTAACGTTAAAGTTTCCAATAAGCTTCCTGAAGTTCCAATGGCAATTTTAGCTGGATATCATATCCTCGATCAGATAACTAAAGAAATGGGGGGATCAAATAATGGATGCTGCTACAAGAAAAGCAAAACTGGTAGAGTTGCGAACCAATAATCACAACGTAGCTATGACCGGCATACCTCTGCGTTACCGTGGCGAGACGCGCACTGAGATGGTATACAAGATCCCATTGGATTATTTGGTCTACAACAAATACAATGGCCGCATAGGTACAGATGTCCTATCGTTCGAGAAACAAAACGGAGCTTTGGATGCGGAAAAAGAGCAAGATAGGATCATAATCGAAAGATTTCTTTACGAATCAAAAAAAGATCGTAACGATACAACGATGGCCAGTCTTTTGGAAATCGGTCAGCAACGCTACGGTATCGTCACTGCAGATGGTATCATCGTTGATGGCAATAGACGTGCTATGTTGCTGAATAAGCTATTCCATGAGCATGAACAGTTAGGATATCCATACGAGAAAGTTGCACGTTGCCAGTATTTTTTAGCTATTATCTTACCTGACGATGCTAAAGAAAAAGATATACAGCAGCTTGAAACGATCTATCAGATGGGTGAAGATGATAAACTCGATTACAACCCCATAGAAAAATATTTGAAGTGTAAGGCACTCAAAAGGCTAGGTTTCTCAGAAGAAGATATAGCAAGCTTTATGAGTGAAAAACTAGGGCAAATCAAAAAATGGCTCGCTATACTCAAATTGATGGAAGAATACTTGGATGAATATGATTATGATGGAATATATACACGACTTGAAAAAACGGAAGGTCCATTTGTTGACTTACAAGGGTATATTGATTCGTATCACAAGCATAGCGCGAATGTTGATTGGACCTATTCGGAATCCGATATCTCCGATTTGAAAACAGTATGTTTTGATTATATCCGTGCACGGTATGAAGGAAAAGAATTCCGCGATATAGCAAAGACCGGTAGAGAAGGGAGCATATTCTTCCATAAAGATCTCTGGGATGCTTTCCTAGCTGAACACACAGAAAAGATTCCACAAGATGAAAAGTCTGTTGATGAATTGCGACAAGAACATCCAAATGAAGATTTAAGTAGACTGCTCAGAAAACGAGACACTGACTGGATCGAAACGGCAAAGGGGCAGCTTCAGGGCAATCTGCAACGATACACACGAAAACTCGAAGATAAAAGAGCAGCTAACAAACCTACTGAACTGATAGAGCGTGCACTGAGTGCATTACAATCTGTCGATTGTGGACAAGAGAGTTTCTTTTCTGATCCTGCCATAAAAGCAATGATAAAAGAAATCAACACCATTATTTGGGATATGAAGAAGTTGCTCGATCGGAGATGAAACACCTATGGCTACGATTTCAATGGATGTCGATACCTCCCAAAATGAAGTTTATCTTTATGGAGATATAGAGAAACTTATTGGAAACCGATTCGCATGGCGATATATGAAAGATTATCTGCATCCAACTAAAGATGCAGATAGGATTCGAGTGCCAATAGAAGATAAAGACGTCATCAAAGTCTTATCAGATATTCGATCTATGCTCAAAAAATATGGTTTTGACGAAAAGCAGAGCGAAACATCTGAACAGGTACTTAAGGACTTTTATGAGGAAGAGCGCAAGTTCTCCGAGTTTTCACAAAAGGCACTCCATATACGAAACAATGATTGCGCTCCCAATGAATTCAAAGCGTTTACAGATTCAGTTATTAGGAACATGCCCGCTCGTTCTTTATATCCTCTTCAACTTCTCTCGGCATATCACTTGGCCTTTGCTCAAAATGCATGCAATTTTTCTGTTCCCGGTGCCGGAAAGACAAGCATCGTTTATGGTGCATATACTTATTTGAAAAACCTCGCTGACGATGATCCTAAAAAGGTTGACCAGCTATTGATCATAGGCCCGTTAAGTTCTTTTGGGCCATGGGAACTAGAATATGCTGAATGCTTTGGGAAAATACCAACAGTCAAGCGCCTCATGAGTGGTTTAAGCCGCGATGAAAGAATCGATTATTTATATTCGCGGCATACAGCTGAGTTGACATTGATCTCCTATGCATCTCTGGTATCGCTTCAAGAAGCACTGACTTTCTTTTTGAAATACAACCGTGTCATGGTCGTGGCTGACGAGGCCCACAAGGCTAAAAACACCTCTGGCGGTGTCACAGCCCAGGCCGTCCTAGAAATATCGAGATATTGTAATGCTCGTGCCGTACTAACGGGGACGCCGGCTCCCAACGGCTACGAAGATCTTTACAATATGTTCAAGTTCATTTGGCCAACAAAAAACATCATCGGGTTCGAAGTCAATCAGTTGAGAGATATGACCGTCCGAAGAAATGATGCCCGCGTTGGGCGGCTGATCGATAATATCGCTCCATTTTTTATCAGAATCAAAAAGAGCGATTTGAATATACCCGCAGCTATAGTGCATCCGACCATCGAGGCCGAGATGGGGTCCGCTCAACGGAGGATATATGATTTCATCGAAAGAAGGTATATCGATGCGATGCTCGAAGAGGGCATAACAGATATATCTTCTCGATTCAAAGCCCTTTTAGTACAAGCGAGGATGATTCGGCTGATGCAAGCAGCTACAAATCCTGCAATGTTGAAAACGCCACTGTATGAATTCCTAGAAGATGATGAATGTCCGCAAGAAGCATATCAAGCGGTCAATGACGCAGACGTATTAAAAGAGATAATGGGATATGGGACAATTGAGACCCCGACGAAGTACTTAGCTGTAAAAAAATTGATCGAGGAGATAATTGCCAGCGGCGGAAAAGTGGTGGTATGGGCTACTTTCATCCATACGATCCATGAATTGAAAGAATATTTGGCTCACCATGGTATCGCGTCGCAAGAATTATACGGCGCTATACCAGTTGAACAAGAGGGCGTAGCAGAAGAAGCAGATGAACAGATATTGACTAGAGAGCGTATCGTTAGGGAATTCCAGTGTGAGGATTGCCATTATAAAGTAATCATTGCTAACCCCTTTGCGGTTGCCGAGTCGATCTCACTCCATAAGGCCTGTCATAATGCGATCTATATCGAAAGATCATTCAATGCTGCACATTTTGTTCAGTCTAAAGATCGTATACATCGATATGGGTTGAAACCCAATGACGAGACTCATTATTACTACATCGTTTCAAGAGATTCGATAGATGAAACTATCGATGCAAGGCTAACAGAAAAAGAGCGTCGAATGACAGAGATAATGGAAAGCATGCCGATACCTCTATTTGATAATGTTTCTTCCGATATGGGCGACGAAGATATAAAGGCGTTGATAAAAGATTATGTTAGAAGGACTAAGAAAAATTGATCAACCCGGAAGAAAAGAAGATATCCTTTTCTTTTTACAAATGGTCATCGGCAAACGGCAACTTACAGAGAAGGATATACGGACTATCTGTGCTCATGCATCAGGACAATATCAATTAGATGTTGACTCCCTGTTACTTTACTGCACTTATTTACGTTTGATCGATTGCAGCGAAACGATAATGCTTTCTCCAGATGTTATAACTTTTTTGGAAGATCCTCACGAGCTCAATAATTTTATTATAAAGCGAACGATATCGGAACTATTCGAGTCTCATATACTTGAGGCAGACATGTTTGCGTATGATGTACTCAGCAATCGATTTACTTTTAAAAACGAACGACTACCCTTGTCCTTCGCGGCCTTGCGGAACACGTTGATCAGTCAGGGCTTTTTTGAAATCGATCGTGACAACGTGAAAACAGAGTTTTACATCGATACGCAGTACGAAAAATTGATATCTTCATTTTGCCAGCAAAGAAAAAGGACTATCGGGATAGAACAGCTTAAAAAGAAGCTTGAGGAAAATAGTCAAGCAGGCGAAAAAGCAGAGCTATATGCACTGCAGTATGAAAAGAAACGTATAGATAAACACTCGCTAGTCGAAAAAATCAGGATAATATCTGATATCGATGTATGTGCTGGGTATGACATCGTGTCTTTTAATTCGAATGATTCTGATGACTACGACCGCTTTATCGAAGTCAAAGCGGTCTCAAATTCAAAGGCATTCTACTGGTCGATAAATGAATTGAATTCTGCTAAATTAAAGGGAAAACAATATTATCTTTATTTGATCGATTTGCAAAAAGCATCAGATGAAAACTATGCCCCGGTCATTATCAATGATCCTTCCAGTGTACTTTTTCATTCAGAAGAATGGCTTGTAGAACCACAATCATTCCATATATGGCATATCTAGGCGAGAAGGTATGGCGGTCATGAAGCATCAAAAACTTGAAACTACTCCTGAGATATCAAAACGGATGTCACGTGTTAAGCTGAAAAAGGGAGAGACTGAAACTCTACTTGCTAAAGCGCTTTGGCACAGAGGTATACGATATCGAAGGAACTATCGTGCTCTTCCAGGGTCACCAGATATTGTTATCACAAAAAATAAAATTGCTATTTTTGTTGATGGAGAATTTTGGCATGGATATGATTGGAAAAACCGCAAACAACAGTTGAAATCAAATCTAGAGTACTGGATAGAAAAAATAGAAGAAAACATTGCTCGAGATAAGCGAAATGACATTTTACTCGAGCAGGATGGCTGGATCGTGATACATTTCTGGGAAAAACAAGTGAAAACAGATGTAGAAAAATGCGCCAAAATCATAGTTGATTACACTAAGATGGAATAAAAACTGTAAACTAGTGTATCGCTAATTGGTTCAAACGTTGGTGGTTCTGAACCTGTTATTAGGGATGTCTCGGATAGCTCACGAAATAAATTTCACAATATCCATATTACAACCAAATCAATGAATAAGCGGACATAGGTTTTGTACTTATGTTCTCTTTTAATATATAAAATAAGTAAAGAAGCCGTCTGCTTTGTGGGGATATATAAAGCAAACGGCTTTTTTGCGTGAAAGGAGGAATTTCTAGTGTCAAAAGTAATCGCCCTGGCAAACCAAAAGGGCGGTACCGGAAAAACAACAACGGCAGTTAATCTGGGCACCGGCCTTGGGGCACAAGGCAAAAAAGTGTTGCTGGTGGATGCGGACGCCCAGGGAAACCTTACAGACTCATTGGGTTATCGGGAGCCGGACAATTTGCCCGTTTCGCTAGCTACTATCCTTACTAAGACAATGATGGAGGAACCGTATGAACCTGATGAGGGCATCCTCCACCACCCGGAAGGCGTTGACCTTATGCCCGGAAACATTGAACTGTCTGCTATTGAGGTATCACTGGTCAACACCATGAGCCGGGAAACGGTACTACTCACATATATCAACACGGTCAAAGATAAGTACGACTATGTGCTGATCGACTGTATGCCCTCCCTAGGAATGATGACCATCAACGCCCTTGCCGCTGCGGACAGCGTAATTATTCCGGTTCAGGCTCACTATTTGCCCGCCAAAGGAATGACACAGCTTTTACAGACCATAGCTAGGGTAAGGCGGCAAATCAACCCCAAGCTGAACATTGACGGCGTTTTGGTGACAATGGTGGATAACCGCACCAACTTTGCTAAGGACATTTCCTTTATACTGCGCCGCGACTACGGCGACAAGCTGCGCATTTTCCAAACGGAAATCCCTTTGTCTATCCGTGCGGCGGAAGCCAGCGCCAAAGGAAAGAGCATTTATCTTCACGACCCCCACGGTCTGGCGGCTAAAGCCTATGAAGTCTTTACAAAGGAGGTGCAGAACATTGGCGAAAAGCAGCGCAAGAGACAGCATCAAGCTGGCCTCAGTAGATGACCTGTTCACCACAGAAGAAAGCCGCACAGATAATCAGCGTGAAAAGGTGTTGGACATTCCCCTATCGGGAATCAGTGATTTTCCAAATCACCCGTTTAAGGTGAAAGCAGATGAAAACATGCTGGAAATGGCAGACAGCGTAAAGCAGTACGGTGTTTTAGTCCCTGGCCTTGTGCGTCCCAAAGCGGATGGCGGCTATGAAATGGTGGCCGGACACCGGCGCAAAAAGGCAAGTGAGCTTGCGGGCAAGGAAACAATGCCCTGCATTGTCCGTGAACTGGACGACGACCAGGCCACTATTATTATGGTTGACAGCAATCTGCAAAGGGAAAGCATTTCTCCGAGTGAAAAAGCCTTTGCCTACAAAATGAAGTTAGAAGCCATGAAACGCCAAGGAGAAAGAACGGATTTAACTTCCGCCCAAGTTGGGCGGAAGTTGGACGGAAAAGAATCACGGGAAATACTTGCGGAACAAGTAGGAGAAAGCCGCAATCAAATTTCCCGATATATCCGCCTTACCTCCCTGCTTCCCGCCATTCTTGAAATGGTTGACGAAAAACAAATCGCCTTTAACCCTGCTGTGGAGCTCTCATACCTGGCAGAAAACGAACAGCAAGACCTGTACAACACTATACAGTCGGAAGATTGTACTCCGTCCTTGGCGCAGGCGCAAAGGATGAAAAAGCTCAGTCAGGACAGACGATTGAGTGTGGATGTCATTTTTTCTATTCTCACTGAAGAAAAGCCCAATCAAAAGGAAAAATTCAATATCCAGCGGGAGCGCATTGACCGGTTTTTCCCTAGTAACTTTACCGAAAAACAGAAAGAGGACCTAATCGTTCAGTTGCTTGAAAGCTGGTACAAAAAGCGGCAGCGGGAGCAAGAACGATAAAACTGAATACGACCGCGCCGCATGGCAATTTGCTCTTTAAGTATGAAGGCGTTTTTTTATGCCCTTTTTTGAAAGGAGGTGCTTCCATGTACTTTACGGAAGGGCGGCTGCGCGCATACGAGCGCATGTTGCAGGAAAAACCGAAGCATGACTCCGAACCTGCTAGAACGGTGCAGGATTGGGATTGCAAGCAATGCTTAAACTTTGACGAGCATCACCACAAATGCAGCAAGAAAAAATGCGTGATATTCAATGAGTAATAAAGTGATTTCACACCAGGGGATAGCCTGATTGTTTATGGCAAGCATAGATTGAGCCGTTTTCCGTCGCCCCCTTCCACCCTCCACCCCAATTACCAGCCGAAAAAGAAATATTTCTGCCTTTCGGCGGGTAAAGCCGTCCTTCATTCTAAAAACCTGAAAGGAGGAACAGAACAATTTGAAGCTACTCAAGAATCGGATATTTTTAAGCGCCCTTTGCCTTATTCTGGCGGCGGGCGTTTCGTTTTTTCTCTTGCCTCGCTTCTACGAAAACAAAAGTGCAACGGTCATGGTGCTAAGAGCGGCGCAGGACATTCCGGCAGGGACGGAAATCCAGGATAAACACCTTGTTTCAGCGGAGGTCGGAAGCTATGGTCTGCCCGAAGGCAGTATCAACGACAAGGCCCTGATAATCGGGAAAATCACCCAGACCGACATCGCCAAGGGGGATTTTTTGTTTCCGCAAAAGCTCGGCGGAACGATTGCCAACGGGCTGCTTGACCGCATTGCCGCAAATAATCAGCGTTTGGTCACTATAAGCGTTCCAAGCATCGCGGCGGGACTGTCCTCACACCTGAGAAGCGGCGACATCGTGACGGTAGCCGTTTTTACAGATAAATCGCCCAACGGCCAAAGCGCCTCTCCACAGGTTATTATTTATCCCGAATTACAAGGACTGGAGGTTTACAGCGTAGAGAATGCCCGCGCGCAGGATACCGCCCAGGTTCAGAAACAACAGGCCGAAAGTCAGTCCTCCACCGGTGATCCCATCGTGAAAGCCGTGACACTGATCGTCACCGAAGCGCAGGCGGAAAGGCTCATCCAGGCGGAATACACCGGCAAATTGCACCTCATTTTTGAAAAAAGGGGCGTGAGTCATGAGCAGTAAAATCATCGCCGTCTGGGGCGGCAATAACAGCGGAAAAAGCACTTTCGCAACCAATCTGGCCTGCGCCCTTTCCACCCGTGACTGTTTGGTGGGCCTCATTTCCTCCAACCTCACCTATGGGGAGCTGCAAATCTTCTTCGGGCAGAACATTCCCCCGGAAAAGGGTTTGTTCCGGGCATTAAGCGAGGATAACCCCAACATTGGAGAAAAATTCGTGGAATACGGGGAAAGCAAAAACCTGTTTTTCCTGTCCGTGCCCACCCGTTATTCCAGTCTGCTTTGCGACACCGTGACCCTACAAAGCGTGGAGCAGATGATAAACGCCGCATCCGTGGTGTTTGATATTCTGATCATCGACGGAGCCTCGGAGTTGACAAATCCGGTGTCGGGCGTGGGCCTGTGGATGGCGGAAACAATCTGCACCCTGCACCGGCCCTCCGTCGCGGCGCAAATGTGGCATCAATCCGTTTCGGATTTTGTGAGGGAGCTGCATATAGAGGAAAAGCAAATCCATATCCTGCTGGCTCCGGACGGTGAATTTGACGAAAAAGTCTACCGGAGCACGACCGGGCTTTATTTTCCCTTCGAGCTGCCCTACGTCAAGCGGGCAAGCGAGCTGCAAAACGCCGGAACGCCCTTGTATTTCAACCGCGACCGGGCCTGTCGGTATTACGGCAAGCTGTTGGAAGAGATTGCTGACAAGATCTGCGGAGGTGGGAAGCCATGAACAGATTTTCCATCCATGATCTAATCTACCGCGCCAACAAAAGGCGCTCCGCCACTGCGGAAAGCAACCTGGAAGCGCGGGACTACGGTGAGATTTTAGACAGGTTGCAGCGGATCATAGCCCAAAACCATTCCACGGAGCTGGCCCAGGTCCTGTATTCCCAAGAGGCTGAAGCAAAACTCAAAGACTTGATTATGCGCTATCTAAATCAAGAGCAGTTGGTGTCCAAAGACCTGCGGAACATTTCCGAGCTGGTGGACGCGGTGTACTACGACATGGCCGGCATGGGGCTGTTATCCCCCTATTTGCAGGACCCCGATACTGAGGAGATCAACGTCAACGGCTTCAACGGCGTTTGGGTACTGTACAAAGATAAAAAGGTACGGCTGGCGGAAACCTTCGGCAACCCGGAGGCTTGCGCCAACATCGTCCGCAAGATGAGCCGTTTTGGGAACGTCATCCTCGACGGTTCCAAGCCTGTCGGGGACAGCTATATTTCACGGGGCGTCCGCATGTCGGGAGCCATTGAACCATGTGTTGATACGAGTGCCGGAGCCATCACCTCCATCCGTAAACAAAAACCATCTTTCATCACCAGGCAGAACTTGATTCGCTGGGGGACGGCGACGGCGGAGGAATTGGATTTTTTGACTGTCTGTGTCAACAATGGCGTTTCGATAGCCCTTGCAGGCGCTACCGGCAGCGGCAAAACGGCGGATATGGGCTACATCCTTAGCTCCGTGGCTCCTGAGAAGCGCATCGTCACCATTGAGGACACGCGGGAATTATCACTGGCGCAGTTTGACGAAAACGGTATCATGCTCAATGATGTGATTCACCTTTTGACTAAGGAAGCGCCGAACGAGATTACCATGCTGGATCTACTGAAGCTGTCGTTAAGGCTGCACCCGGAAATACTTGTTCCGGCGGAAATGCGCGGCGCGGAGGCGTTGACCGTGCAGGAGGCTGGACGGACGGGGCACACCATCGTCAGCACCCTTCATGCCAACAGCGCCCTATCCGCTTACGACAGGATTTTAACGATGTGCTTGGAAGCCGGGACCTCCCTGTCGGAGGAACGATTGCTGCGAAATATTGTCGAAGCGTTTCCGATCATGATTTTCAAAAGACAACTCCCAGACAAATCCCGTAAATACATGGAGATTTTTGAAGCCACCGGAGTACAAAACGGCGAAGTCACCGGCACAACCCTTTTCAAATATGTGGTGGATCACTATGAACGGGATAAGGCCGGGAGGATTATAAAGGTTGTTGGAAACCACCAGCATTTGGGGAACATATCCCCGGCTCTGGCCGAAAAGCTGCTGGTAGGCGGCGTCCCGCAAAAGGAAATCCGCCGCTTCGCCGAAGGAGGCCCCGCATGAACCTGATTCATCTATCCCTTATGCTTATTTTTGTACTTGTAAGCCTTGCCCTGTTCCTCTGGTTGGGGCTTAATCCCTTTGCTGTGGAGCTGAACCCGCTGAAAAAACGCCGCCTCTATCTGGCAGGCGCAAAACTGAAAACCGCCGAGCGGATCGCCATCCGGCTTGCGACCTTGTTCCGGCAGACCCGCTGTACGCGAAAGAAATTCCTGATAATGATGTTCGCTTCGGCGGCAGGTGGTTTTTTGGCCGGAATGCTGTTGTTTGGCAGCATCGACCTGGCGGCGGTGACGGCGGTGTGCGTGCTTCCCGCTCCGTACATCTACTTGACCATTCAAAGCGCGGCGGCGGCGCGGGAGGAAATCGAGGGACTGGAAAACACGATGTCTGTGATTTCCAACGCTTACGCGGGCTGCGACGACATTGTTAAAGCGATGGAGCTTTACGTAGAGGAAAAAAGCCGCTACATTCCGCTTTACCTGAGAACCCCCACCCCTTTTGACGAGTTTGTCTCTGAGATAAAGTTCATTAATCCGAACATAGAACATGGGTTGTACCGTTTAGCCGCCAAGATCAAAAATCGGTACTTTGCGGAGTGGACCAAAATGCTCATCCTGTGCCATCAAGACCGGCGGCTGAAATTTGCCTTGTTTCCGGTGGTCAAAGCCATGAACGACGCCAAATCCATGCAAGTGGAGAGCGACGGCATGATGGTGCGCGTCTGGCGGGACTATTTGTTGACGGCGGGCCTGATGTTCTCCGTCATCCCCATGATGCGCTTTTCCAACGCCGAGTGGTTTTTCATCCTGACCACAACCGCCATCGGCAAGCTGCTGGTTGTCCTCATGCTGCTGACCGCCCTGGCTACGGCCTTTTATGTCATGAAGGCGACAAAGCCGTCCAACAGATAACAAAGGAGGTTCACTGTTGTTTTATCAAGTCATTGTGTTTATCCTGCTAACCTTAGCGGGATTTTTAATTTGTAAAGAACTGCTTAAAATCCCCCAAGCAAGCATGAAGAAAAATCTCAAAAACCTGCAAACCGAAAAAGAGAAACCAGGCAAACGGCTAATAGATCGCTTTGTCATGCCCCTGGTCAGGCCGGTTTCCTGGCTGATCCGGCTTGACCCTGTACAGGAGGCAAGAATGGCGTCCATGCTGCGGCGGGGTGGGCTTGACCTCACACCCAAGGAATATCAGGCTAGGGCGCTCATCTGCGCCGCATTCACCCTGCCGCTGCTGATTCCGCTTTTGTTAATCGGGGCAACAAACATCGCGCCTGTTATTCTCATTTTTGCGGTGGTCGTGTATTTTCATTTCACCTCCGATCTCAAAGATCAATTAAAAGCGAAAAAGAACCGCATTGAAATGGAAATGCCGGGTTTCATCCGTTCTATCCTGTATAAGCTGGACGACATCAGAGGCGGCAATCAAACCGTGGTGCAGGTGGATTTGATCCAGATTTTTGAAGATTACTTGCGAGTGGCCAGCGATGTATTTTATTCCGACATCTCCATTCTGGTCATGGAGATGAAAGCGAAGGACATTGAAACCGCCCTGCGAAGCTTCAACGCGCGTCTTGGTTTGACGGATATTTCCTTCCTGACTAACGCCCTCATCGGCCTGCACCGGGGCGAGCATCAAGGGGAGGCACTGGCCTACCTTGCCCGGGACATGGACATCAAAGCCAGGGAAACCCTGAAGACAAAACTGAATAAACTGCCCGGCAGGGTCAAGATCGCTTCCATCCCTCTGGTGGCCGTGACCTTGGCCACTCTGTTATATGTCATCGGCTCCCACATGACCAAAGCAATGGGGGGCCTCTTTTAGTGCGCTGAAACGGGGAAACCCTTTCAAATAAGCCATTTTCAGGAGGTAGCAGCATGTAAGACAAAAAACGCAGCTCCCATCATTACGGAAGAAAGGAGGACAGATCCCATGAGAAAGAGGATGTCAACCGCTCTTGTGAAAGCCGGAAACGTGCTGGCAAAGCGCGACGGCGACCAAATGACCGGCTGGCTCATCGTGGTGCTGGTTGTCGTAGTGGTAGGCGCAATATTTATGACCCTATATCAAGGCTCTATCACCGACATCTGGAACAGCATTGTCAGCAAAATCACCGGCTTACTGAACTAATTGCAGCCAAAAGGCAACGGCGCAGAGAAGCACTGCTTCTCCTTTCCCTTTAAACAAATCTAAAAAACAAACGGAGGTATTGATTATGATGACTACTTTGAAAAACAAGATCAGAATGATGGGCCTGAAAGCCAGGGCCATACTTTGCAATTCCTTGGGGGACCAAATGACCGGCTGGCTCATCGTGGTACTTATCGTCGTGGTCGTGGGCGCTGTCTTTATGACGCTCTATCAAGGCTCTATCACGCAAATTTGGAACAGTATCGTCGCAAAAATCACCAACCTACTGAACTGATGAAAGCCGCCAACGGCATATCCGCAGACGCGGGAGGTGCAAGACCGATGAACAGCAAGCACCGGGGCATATGGGGGAGAGCTTATCTCCCCCGGCCTTTTCCAAAGCTGCTTTTAAACAAAAAAGGCAGCAGCTATTTCGATTTGATCATAAAAACGCTGGTGGTGATTACGCTCATGGCCACGGTGATAAGTTTTTTGGGCGTTTTCACTACCTATTTGAATTTGAATCACATGTGCAGGCGCGTTGTAAGGGTGGTTGAGCTGGAGGGGCAAATAGCCGAACCCGTCTATGATGTGTTTAACCGGCTCAAGCAACAAACCGGCCTATCGCCGGAGATGATCATCGAGGACGTGGAGTACTGCGACAATCAAAACCAAAAAATCCAACTGCGGGATACCTTTACGGTCACGATGAAATATAGCCACGCCTTTGCAATTTTCAAACCATCCTTTGCGCCCCCCGTTGAAATCCATATTCCTATGAAAGTAAGTATCAGCGGCATGTCGGCGAAATACTGGAAGCTCCCGGAATGAGAGCGCCGGAAAGGAGGAAAGCTGTGGGCCATCTCAAACGAATGATGAACAACCGAAAAGGCGACGCTTTTGTGTTTATCCTGATCCTCGTCTTTTTCATCCTGACCCTTTCCGCAATCCTGATCGAATATAGCCGCATGGAAAGTCTCTACCAGCAAGTGGAGTACGTACTCCAACGCGGAGTAAACGTATCCGTGGAATACGCCATGCTGGACGAGTATCGTCGGGACGGCTATTCACGAATGGACAGCACTCTGGCGGAAGATACCCTATATACCTATTTTTACGAAAGCATGGGGCTGGACTCTGATCTGAACAAATATGCCGACAATCAGTGGGTCTATCAGCTTGAAATCGAGCGCATCGACGCGACCGCCGACCCACCCCGGCTGACGCTGAACGGGACGCTGAAGACCCGCAGCGTTTTTTCCTTTCTGACCGGCGAGGTCAGGCTTCCCTTCAGCATATCCAGCGTTAATGTCCGCATTGAGGAAGGAGGTTACCCATGATAAAAAAGCTCATCTTTGCCATCCCGCTTGTGATGGTGTGCTGCCTGTTGCTGTCGGCCCAAGCCTTTGCTTTGTCAGAGAGCGACATTGCAATCAATGTCGCTTCTCCCATAGACAGCCTTGCCAGTGAAAGCGGAGTGGTTGCCGTGGAGCAGTTCCCGGCACAAATTTCTATAAATGCCACGGCCAAAACTGGCGCGCTCATCGAGGTCCGGCTGGAGTACGGCGGCCAAAGCCAAGCGATAACCCCAAACCATACGCTGACGATTGAAAATAAGGAGGCTTGCGGCCCCTACACCGTTACCGCCCAAACGGATCAGGGGGCCGTTCTTGTCGTTACGGCCAATGTGGTGTTTCAAGTTCGGGCTACTTATGACACCCGATACCGTACCATCGGCATGAACGTCAAGGAAATTTACCAAGGCGAAACGCTGCTGAAATCCTTCCCGGAGCCGCAGCGTGTTGACCTCATAAACGCCAATACCGTGGCCGACCATGAACGGGAGCGGATCGCCGGTTGGATCGGCAAACACGACGGCGGCACCTACACGCTGAAAGGAAGCCTAGTGGTGGAAATCCACAATATTTCAACGGGTGAAATCTACGGAACCTATGACACGGGCACGGATTTTGAACCGCTGACCGCCCGTTTCAGCTGGACGCCCCAAACCCTGATTGCCTTTGAAACCATGCGTAACGCGGAAATAACCTATCAGGCTCCCGTTAAAATCGATGTGGACGCAACCTGGTGCGACGAAAGCAAGCGGGAGGTTTACGGCAGGCTTACCGCCCAGGACAAGGGAATACCGGAATTGCTCTATCCCTATCAGACCACCTCCGTCACCTTTGCCAAAGACGATATTCCGCTGTCCCGCAACTTCATTTATTGCGGCCTCGAATGGGACTATACGCCGGAAACTGCGGAATACACCGATGGGGAAAGCGCAACCCAGACCGAAATCACGCAGAAAATCCATTATCAGATTCCCGCCGCCGACTTCTATTTTAAGTTCAAAGCATGTGACGGGAACGACCTGTCGGTTGCCATCCGCGCCCCGGCCACGGTGAACCGGGGCGACGATTATTCTTTCACCGTCATTTACATGAACAGCGGAAAGAGTCCCGCCTACGACGTGCCCCTTAAAGGTGCGACGGACGGCGTTTTGATAGAGGAAATTCCTGCTGTGCGGGACTTCCAGCCCAATACAAGCCAAACCTATGTTGTCAAACGAACCGCCAACACCGCCGCCGATGAAATCCATTTGTGGGCCAACATCGGCGTGCCGGAGGGCTTCCATGACGGCAATCTCAACAACAATACCGCTACGGCGGTGATCAAAATCGTTGACCCTGCGCCCGAAGCAACGCCCGAGCCCGGCGACCAGCCCGACCAGCCGGATAACCCGGACAATCCCAGCAACCCCGGCAATCCCCCGGACGAACCACCCGGCCTAAAGGAATCCTGCGACCTGTCGGCAAGCATCCTGGCCCCGCCCACGGTTTACGAGCATGAGGCTTACAGCTTTACCGTGAGCTTTGCCAATCATTCCGATATGGACCTGAAAGCTGTACCCTTGAAGGGGAAAAGCAATGAAAATACGCTGTCGCAAATTCCGAAGACGGCTGACTTCAAGCCGCAGGAAACCAAATCCTTTACCGTCACGGGTACGGCTGGGAATGCGGGCGAGATATACCGTCTGTGGGCCAATATCACAGCACCGAATGGATTGACAGATGAAAATCCAATCAACAACACCGCCATTTCAAGCATCACGGTCGTGGAAAGACCCGCTGACAGCCCGGATAACCCGGATAATCCGCCGAACCCCGGAAATCCCGACAACCCGGACAATCCGAATAATCCTGATAACCCGGATAATCTGTCGTGCGACGTATGGGTGAACCTGTCGTCTCCGCCCACGGCTTACCAACTGGAGGAATACAGCTTTACCGCATACTTTGCCAATTCCACCGGCAAGGCATTGACTGATGTGGGCCTGAATGTCGCCATCGACGGCCAGGCGGTTCCTGCCGTGCCCGCCACGGCCAATTTCAAAGCCTATGAAAAGAAATCCTTCCTTATCATCGGCACGGCAGGCGAAAAAGACTCAACCATCCGGCTTTCGGCACGAGTATCGCCGCCTGTGGATTACACGGATACCAACATGGGCAACAACCAGGCAGCGGCGGAGATCGCGGTGTTGGAGCGCCCCTATGACCTGGACGTGCAGCGCATCACCCCCGACCGATACAAAGAAAATCAATCGGTCATTACCACCGTCAAGGTTTCCAACCGTGGAAGCCTCGACTTTACGCCGGGGCAAAACGTCACCGTGCTGTTTCAAATCCCGGAACTAGCCTTTTCAAAGCGCATCAACACGGTAGTGATGGAAAAAGACACCTGGAATGTCGTATCAGTCAGATGGGATACTCCGAGCGTCCAGACAGATAAAAACATCACCCTGATTGCCACCATCAACCCCGATGAGATTTTGGATAATGAAACCTCCACCGCCAACAACACCTATACCCAACAGGCCGTCATTAAAAACGTAACCTATGAGGAACCGCAGGAAAGCCGGGCGCTGCCCGACCCGCCCCAAAGAAATGAACAGCCCAGGGTGACATGGTGGGAGCAACGGTATGAAAATGGTCAGTTTGTATGGCGGCAGTTTTACGCCGAATTACGGGTAAATGCCACGCTGGACTATGACACCAAAGCCAAAGGCTATCTCAAATCGGGCTATGGCTATGCCATCCGCGTCACGGCCACGGTGGATACCAACTACGACAGGCCGGAGCTGATTATCGCCCCGCAGACAGCGGAGGTCTATTTGCCCGAACACCGCTATGAAACCGCCATCCCCTTGGTAAAGGAAGGCGGGCAATTTGTTTTCCGGGAGAATACCTCCTCTCCCTTCCGCTATAGGAAGCAGTACATCCCGGTATGGTTCCCGGATTTCAGGGATTACATCGTACAGCTTCTAGTCACCGATGTTCATACGCCGGGCGGGACCTTATCCCGCTGGACTACCGGAGGGGAGCTGAAAATCTATGTGGTGGACAGCATGTACGACGATGATGTCACCACGGGAAATTGATATGCTGCTTTGTTTTATCCCTCTCCTGTGGGCGGCCCTTATGGATTGGAAAAAGCGGATCATCCCCGACTGGACATGGATTTCTATTCTCCTGATCGGCGGCGTATCCGCTTTTCTTCTGCCGTATCCGACCCCGGCCCAGCGGATTGCGGGATTTCTGCTGCCGGGTATCTGCCTGTTGCTCCTTGCCATGAAATACGGCGGCGTGGGCGGAGGTGATGTAAAGCTGACGGCGGCGATGGGGTTTTGCTTTGGCCTGAACGCGCTGGCGGCCATCCTCTTTTTCGCTTTGCCCCCCGCCTGTATCTATGCAAAGGCAACCCGGCAAAGGAGCGTACCGCTGGCCGTCTTTTTGTGCATAGGCTTTTTTATTTACGCCGGTGTTCTTTTTACATATGGACTGACCGGCTGATTAGTATACGGAGGTGTTTCTTGTGGAGTTGAAAACGATTTTAGTCGTGGTGCTTTGCCTGGTGATTATCGGCGGCACGACGTACCTGCACCTCAAGCGGAAAAAGAAATAACGGCGCGGCGGCAAAAAAGGACGGCAACACCGTCTCTTTTTGCGGCCCATAGATGGGAGGAGAACAGCATGAGCGAAGAAAAACGCATGGTGGATACCTATGAGATAACACACGCCATCCATGTTGGAGATAAAGAAGTCCTCTTTGCGGTGGACGAAAAGAAAAGCGACTGCCGCTATATCGTCTGCGACTGCACCTGGGATAATCCGTTGGGTATCGACCACTATTTTAATGCGGCGGGAAGCACGGACTATCTGGAAATGATGACCGAGTTTACCGGCCGCGTGAAGGCGCAGCTTGAAGCGGTGAAAGCGGAACGGGACAAAACCACCGTCCCGCTTTCGCCCTTCACGACGGAGCATTGCACACCAAACGATTACGGAGAAGGCATTGAAAATAAGGTGGTAGTCATTCGCGCGGAGTGTCTGCGCCCCGAATATCGTACCGCCGACAAACAGCTTGTGCTGGCCGCGGGCGGCTTTGGCACCCATGCCAATTCCAGAGGCCGGGCGGTCTACACCGTTAATCTATACTCCGGCAAGGAATCCCGCTGGAATCGGGAGGACATCCTGGGTGTTCTTAAACCCGAGTATATGCCCGATTGGGCAAAGGAACGGCTAAAGCAAATACAGACCGAACGGCAGGCAAAACACAAAAAACCAGGACAAGAGCGTTAGGAGGTTTTTAGGATATGGAAAAGGAGATCAACGCCGGGTATGTCATTACCGACCGGCTGGCCGTAGGCAACGCGGAATTCGTTATCGGGCAAAGCGATACGGCTCCCGCGAAGTATGTCACCTGGAAATGCAGAAAGGACGAAAAGGATTACTTTTGGGGGCATTACCTGGGCGACCGGCTGATCGCTTTGGAGGACTTGTGCAAGCGCGCCCTTGAGGAAATCGAGTATTTGCGCTCCTTTCAGCCCAAAAGGGACACCGGGGAAAAACCAGAGCAACAGATAAAAAAACGGCGCGAGCCGGAACGGTAAGGTGAACAAAATGGCATTTGAAATCAATGCCGCCACCCCGGAGGAAGCCGTCCTGTTCTACTCCAACGCCGAAAAGGATAAGGAGCTTGGCTGCATCGGCCATCTGCGCGGCGACTTCGGCCGCGGCGGCAGGGAGTTTTGGAGTACCTGGTGGGAGCATCAAGGCGACCTGAAGACACAGGCATTTAAGGACGAATTTGATGTATTCGTCAATTCCTTGCGGAAACAAGGGTTATTGAAAGACCGCGGCAGCATGGCGGAATTTTGCTATGCGCACCCGGAAGCCAAAATTCCGGGCGCGTGGCATCCCGACGTTTACGGCTTTCGGGTGGATACCAACAGACACCGCTATTATATCCGCTGCTTTCCGCATGAGGGCGATTACAACTTCTACATCTATTGCTATATAAACGAAAAGGAACGGCGGCGCGAGCAAACACAAAGCAAGCCAATCAATAAGAAAAAGCAAGAACCGGAACGGTGAGGCCCGTGCTTTTAAGGAGGGAGGGAGAACATGAACGATCTAACAAGATACAGGCTGTGCGCGGGCCTCCCCGCCCCCGCGTCGGCAAAGCTCCTGTATTGCTATCTGCTGGATATGGCGGGAGGCCGCCACAACAGCGTAGTCATATCCGTCAAAAGCCTTGCCCAAAGCGTGGGCCTGTCCCGTTCGGCCACTAGCCGCAATCTGAACCGCTTGAGGCGGTTGGACATGATCGGCATTGTTCCCTGGTACTCCGAGGATGGCGGCAGGCTTTCCAACCAATATCTGATGAAGTGAAGGAGGGATACAGATTGGCAACCAAGCTGCAACTGATTACCGAGCTTTCGTTAAGAACTGCCCGCAGCGTCACCAGAAACCATGCCAACTGGACTTCCTTCCTGAAAACCGCGGCCTGGAGCTACAAGTATCCCTTTCAGGATCAGCTTTTGATTTACGCGCAGCGGCCCGACGCGACGGCCTGCGCTCCCATTGAAGTGTGGAACGGAAAACTGGGACGATGGGTAAACAAGGGCGCAAAGGGCATCGCCCTCATCGACGACAGCGGAAGCCGCTTAAAACTCCGTCATGTGTTCGACGTGAGCGACACCAACAGCCGGTATAACCGACCCGTTGTGCTGTGGGAAATGCGGGACGGATACGCCGAGACGGTGACGGAATCCCTGGAAAACACATTTGGGGAATTAGACGAAAAAAGCAGTCTGCCCTATGCCTTGCTTAGTGCCGCCGCAAACGCGGTGGACGACAATTTCACGGATTACCTGCCCGAGCTGCTTTCTTTCCGGGAAGGCAGCTTCTTGGAAGAATTGGATGAGCTGAACGCCGAGGTGTTTTTCAAGGACGCGCTGAAAAGCTCCGTGGCTTACATGCTCTTAACCCGCTGCGGCTATGATGCCGACAAATATCTGCGTATTGAGGATTTTCAGAGCATTCTTAACTTCAACACCCTCGACACCGTTTCCCGCATGGGCGCAGCCACAAGCGACATAGCCGAAATGCTCCTGCGGGAAATCGAGACGACGGTCAAGGATTTGCAAAAAGCGGAGCGAAAGCAAAACCGCACATTTGAAAAAAATAGAGGCGCGGCGCACAATAAAAGCGTAAAGCAAATTGACGAAAGGAGCGGTGAGCATGGAACTGACCTACACGATGCAGGGCGATTATCTTCTGCCCGACCTGACCCTGCCGGAGGAAGAAACGAACATCGGCAAATATGGGATGTTGCGCAAAACATACCTGAAAAACCACCGGAAAGGAATGTACGCCAGCCTGATGCTGTCAGGGGGCCTGCACAGCCACCTGGCGGAGATCGACCGGACGGCGAGGGAGCGCGTCGAGCGGATCACGGCACAACTCCTGGTAAAGAGCCCCGCGCCGGGCAAGGCGAGCGAACAGATGGCCTGGACAGGCCACATGAACAGCCTCAAGCACCAGGCGGAGGAAGCGGTACTGACGGAACTGATTTACAGCTAACCCTGCTGCCAACCGAGGAACAGCAAATAGCGGCCATAGAACAGGCGGAGGACGAGAAATCCTTCGCTTTTTCTATTCCCCAGGAAGCCATTGACGCGGTTTTGCGGCAAGGAAGCGGTGTCCAGGACGGCAAGTACCGGATTTATCTGCACTTCCAGAAAAACGCCTCCGCGAAAGAAAACGCCGATTTTCTAAAAAATGAATACGGCACCGGCGGGCGGACGCCTGTCCTGATCGGCACGAACATCAACGAATGGCACGACGGCAAAGGCATTACTCTCACCAGAGGAAAGCTCACCGGGCGGGATGCGAAAATCCTTCTACTCTGGACAAAGGTACAAAAGCGAATCGGTGAGCTGATTGCCGCCGACCGTTATTTGAACAACAAAGAAAAGGAACATCTGCCCGCCTACCAACAGCAGATGAAGGAACGCAGCCAGCAGCTTGCCGAGGAAGCCTACGCCCGCGAAATCCTGAACCGGGAGCCTTCCCCCGCCGCACCGGAGCCGCCAGCACGAGAAAATGCGCAGTATGCCTTTTCCCTTGGCAACACCGTTTATCTTGGCGCGGATGAATATGAGATTTTTTCCTTTGATGACAGCACCGTGCATCTCCGGGACATAAGCTTCCCGCTGTTCGGCAAGGAGCTTGCGCGGATTGACTTTGAGCGGATGCTGCGGGAAAACCCCCTCAACGATCATCTTATAACAGCCGGGAAAACACCGGAGCAACCAGCCGAAGAAAAAACAGAAAATCCGTTGGCCCGCGTGCTGTACCTGGAATACCTGCCCCAGGTTATCGACAGGGTGCGAAGAGATGAGATTTATCCCTACCTGCGGGACCGGGACACCGACCCGGACAGCACCAAAGAGGATTTAGACAGCGCTCTTGAACGCATCATCCTTTCCATGCGGGAGGAACACCCGGACTTTTACGAAGCCTACACCACCCTGCCCCAGTTTCGGGAATGGCTCCATGAGGACGTGTTCCAGCGGACCTATCAGGATTACCTTACGGAACCTCGCGACCTTGCGACCATCCACGCCGACGATCCCGACGCGCCGGAGTGGGTGCGGCAAACCGGGGATGCGACCGTCACCCGCCAGGGAGATATAGTTCCCTTCGACAATGAGGGCGGCAAGGGCGAAAAATCCGATGTGGAATTTGACCCGGAGCTGCCGGAGGCTCAAGCCGGGGAAACGGAAAAGCAACCAGCCGAAAAAGAAATGGCCGTGGGCCTGGAATTGTCCATCGACGGCCGTCGCTTTTCCATTGACACCATCGACGAGGAGGCCGGAACGGTCAGCCTGCGGGACATCACCTTCCAAAATGGCGTGGGCTTCCCCATCTTCCGCCGGGAGAGGGTCGGCTTCGTGCGCGGCATTTTGGAGCAGCAGACGGGACCCGTATGGCAGAAGGTACAGGGCGGCGAAGTAACCAAAGTCCGCCTTGACCTTATGCCGGAAAAACCGAAGCAGCCCCGCGTCAATTTCCATATCACCGACGATGAATTGGGGCACGGCGGTCAAAAGACCAAATACGCTTGGAATGTCGCGGCTATCCGTCTGCTGAACCAACTGGAGGAAGAAAACCGCTTGGCCACCCCGGAAGAACAAGAAACCCTGTCGCGTTATGTGGGCTGGGGCGGCTTGCCGCAAGCCTTTGACGAGGCCAACCTCCAATGGGCGAAGGAATACGCGGAGCTAAAGGAGCTGCTGGACGAGGATGAATACAATTCCGCGCGGGCCTCCACCTTAAACGCCCACTACACGTCGCCCATCGTTATCAAGGCCATGTACGCTTGTCTTGCTAACATGGGCTTTCAGACCGGCAACATTTTGGAGCCCGCCTGCGGCATCGGCAACTTCTTCGGCCTGGTGTCGGAGAGCATGAAACATTCCAAGCTCTACGGCGTGGAGCTGGACGGAATCACGGGCCGGATCGCCAGGCAGCTCTATCAAAACGCCAACATCGCCGTCCAGGGCTTTGAGGAAACCAATCTGCCCGACAGCTTTTTCGACCTGGCCGTCGGCAACGTGCCTTTCGGCAACTATGGCGTAGCAGACAAAAAATATGACAAGCATCATTTCCTCATCCATGACTATTTCTTCGCCAAGACCTTAGATAAGGTACGTCCGGGCGGCATAGTGGCATTTATTACAAGCAGCGGTACGCTGGATAAGCAAAATCCTGAAATCCGTAAGTACATCGCACAGCGGGCGGAGTTTTTGGGCACTGTAAGGCTCCCGAACAACGCATTTTTGAAAAACGCCGACACAGAGGTCGTCGCGGACATCATCTTCCTGCAAAAGCGCGACCGTGTGATAGATATTGAGCCTGATTGGGTGCATCTCGACAAAACCCCCGAAGGGTTCACCGTCAACAGCTATTTCGTCCAAAATCCCGATATGATTTTGGGACAACTCACTGAGGAAAATACACAATACGGACGGCAGGAATGTACCTGCCTGCCCCATGAGGACGCCGACCTTGCCGAGCTTCTCCGCGAGGCGCTGGAAAACATCCACGCGGAGATTACCGAGTATGAAATCAACGACATCAGCGAGGATGCGGATACTTCCTCCATCCCGGCAGACCCCAGCGTCCGTAATTTCAGCTATTGCCTGGTGGACAGCGAAATCTACTTCCGGGAAAACAGCCGGATGAACCGGGTGGAAACCTCCGTCACGGCCCAGGGCCGCATCAAGGGCATGATCGAGCTGCGGGACTGCGTCCGCGACCTGATCGAATACCAGATCGAGGATTACAGCGACGAGGCCATTTTGCAGCAGCAGCGCAAGCTGAACCGCCTGTATGACGCCTTTACCAACAAATACGGCCTGATCAACAGCCGGGGCAACAGCATGGCCTTTGCCGACGACAGCGCCTATTGCCTGCTCTGCTCTTTGGAGGTGATGGACGAAAACGGCGAGATGGAGCGCAAAGCGGATATGTTTACAAAGCGCACCATCCGGCAGCGCGCCACCGTTGCCCATGTTGACACCGCCGCCGAGTCCCTGGCCATCTCCATCGCGGAAAAAGCCTGCGTGGACTTAGGTCTCATGCAAAGTCTGACCGGACTTTCCGAAGAACAGCTTGCGGCAGACCTGCAGGGCGTGATCTTCCGCGACTTTGGCAAGGTGGAGCCGGAACATGTCCCCCGCGCTTTCTTCCAAGTGGAGTCGTTTCCTTATGTTACGGCAGACGCTTACCTGTCCGGCAATGTGCGGGAAAAGCTCAAGCAGGTACAGGGGCTGGCCAAAATCCTGCCCCCCGAACAGGCGGAAAAGATAACGGCCAACATCAAGGCGCTGGAAGCGGTGCAGCCCCAAGACTTGTCCGCCTCTGAAATCGACGTACGTTTGGGTGCGACCTGGCTGCCCCCGGATGTGGTCAAGGACTTCATGTTTGAACTGCTGGAAACACCGCACATGTACCGGCGGTACATTGACGTTTTTTATTCGGGCTATACCGCCAACTGGAATGTTAAGGGTAAAAACGACGACCGCAGCGACAACATCAAGGCCAACGTCACCTACGGAACCAAACGCGTCAATGCCTACAAAATCATCGAGGAAACATTAAATCTCAAGGATGTGCGCATCTTTGACACGGTGTACGAGGATAACGTTGAAAAGAGGGTTTTGAACAAAAAGGAAACCGCCATCGCCCAGCAAAAGCAGGAGGCCATCAAGGAAGCTTTCCGGGATTGGATATGGAAAGACCCTCAGCGCCGGGAACGGCTGACAAGAATTTATAATGACCGTTTCAACGCCATCCGTCCCCGCGAATACGATGGCAGCCATATCCGCTTTACCGGCATGAACCCGGAAATCACCCTGCGCCAGCATCAGGTGGACGCGGTGGCCCATATCCTTTACGGCGGAAACACCCTTTTGGCCCATTGCGTGGGGGCGGGCAAAACCTACGAGATGGCGGCGGCGGCAATGGAAGGCAAGCATTTGGGGCTGTGCAACAAAAGCATGTTCGTCGTGCCCAACCACCTCACCGAGCAATGGGCCGGAGAGTTTTTACAGCTTTATCCTTCCGCGAATATCCTTGTGGCCACCAAAAAGGACTTTGAGACTAAAAACCGCAAAAAGTTTTGCGCCCGCATCGCCACCGGCGACTACGACGCGGTGATCATCGGGCATAGCCAATTCGAAAAAATCCCCATTTCCGCAGAGCGTCAAAAGCGCCAATTGCAGGAGCAAATATGGGAAATTACCGATGGCATACAAGAAATCAAGGCGTCTAAAGGGGAACGCTACGCCATCAAACAGCTTGAAAAGACCAAAAAGACACTGGAATTAAAGCTGAAAAAGCTCAACGATACCAGCCGCAAGGATGATGTTGTGACCTTTGAGGAATTGGGCGTTGACCGGCTGTTCGTGGATGAAGCGGACTTTTACAAAAACCTGTTCCTCTACACCAAGATGAGGAACGTGGCGGGCCTGGCCCAGACCGAGGCCCAGAAATCCAGCGACCTGTTTGCCAAGTGCCGCTACCTTGACGAACTGACGGAAGGCCGCGGCATCGTCTTTGCCACGGGGACGCCCATTTCCAACTCCATGACCGAGATGTACACCATGCAACGGTATCTGCAATATGAAACCCTGCGTCGAAACGGCTTACAGCATTTCGACTGCTGGGCCTCCACCTTTGGGGAAACCGTGACCGCCATCGAGCTTGCGCCGGAAGGCACGGGCTACCGGGCCAAAACACGCTTCGCCCGGTTCTATAACCTGCCTGAACTCATGAGCATGTTCAAAGAGGTGGCGGACATCAAAACGGCGGATATGCTGGACCTCCCCGTGCCCAAAGCCAATTACCACAATGTGGCCGTCAAGCCCAGCGAGTTTCAGCAGGACATGGTGGCCGAGCTTGGCGAGCGCGCCGAAAGGGTGCGCAACCGGATGGTGGAGCCCTATGAGGACAACATGTTGAAAATCACCAACGACGGCCGCAAGCTGGCCCTTGACCAGCGCCTGGCCAACCCCATACTGCCCGACCATGAAGAAAGCAAGGTGAACGCCTGCGTGGATAATATCTTTCGCTTCTGGCGGGACCACCGCGATAAAAAGCTGACGCAGCTTGTGTTCTGCGACCTGTCCACCCCCAAGAACGACGGGAATTTCAACGTCTACGACGATGTGCGCCAAAAGCTCATAGCGCGCGGCGTTCCCGCCGACGAGGTTGCGTTTATCCACGAGGCCAACACGGAAACCCGCAAAAAGGAGCTGTTTGCCAGGGTGCGCACGGGACAGGTGCGCGCCCTGTTAGGCTCCACCTTTAAGATGGGCGCGGGCACCAATGTCCAGGACCGCCTGGTTGCGCTCCACGATCTGGACTGCCCCTGGCGGCCCCGCGACCTGGAACAGCGCAGCGGCAGGATTGTCCGCCAAGGCAACAAAAACGACGAGGTGCATATCTTCCGGTATGTTACGGAAAACACCTTTGACGCTTACCTGTATCAGATATTGGAGAACAAGCAGCGTTTTATCTCACAGATCATGACTTCAAAATCACCGGTGCGCTCTGCCGAGGATATTGACGAAACGGCTTTAAGTTATGCGGAGGTTAAGGCGCTGGCGACGGGCAACCCTCACATCAAAGAAAAGATGGATTTAGACATTCAGGTTTCCAAGCTGAAGCTGTTGAAAGCCAACCATCTAAGCCAGCGTTACGCTTTGGAGGACAGGTTGCTAAAACAATTCCCCCGGCAGATCAAATCAGCCGAGGAACGTATTGCTGGCTATGAAAGGGATATGGCCCTGTATCAACGGCACAGCGCATTGCAACCTTTCGGGGAAAATGCTGAGGAAAGCAAGTTTGCGGGCATGACGGTCAAAGATATCACCTACACCGAAAAGGCCAAGGCGGGCGCGGCCATCCTGGAAGCCTGCAAGCTGATGACCTCGCCGGAGCCGCGGGAGTTGGGCACCTACATGGGCTTTCCAATACTGTTTTCCTTCGACAGCTTCAACAAGCAGTATCAAATCACCCTGCGAGGCGCTCTCAGCCATACGGTGGCATTGGGCACGGACATTCACGGCAATATTACCCGCCTCAACAACGTCCTGGCCGAAATTCCGAAGAAACTGGAGTATTGCCGGGAACAGCTAAAAACCCTCTGCCAGCAGATGGAAACGGCGAAGAAAGAAATTGATATCCCCTTTGAAAAGGAGCAGGAGCTGCAAAGCAAATCCGCGCGGCTGCATGAACTGAACGTCCTGCTGAATATGGACAAGGCGGAAAACGAGATGGTGGACGACGAACCGGACGAGGACATGGATGTTCCCGAAAAGAAAGTCGTGGGCTATGAAAGATGAGGTGAAAAAACATGCCCTATGTGACGCCGGAGCAGATCCAGCGCGCCAAGCAGTTGGATCTGCTAACCTATCTGCAATATTACGAACCCCATGAGTTAGTGCGCTTTGCCGGTAATGTTTATACGACGCGCACCCATGACAGCCTGAAAATCTCCAACGGGAAATGGAACTGGTGGTCCTGCGGCATCGGCGGGCGCTCCGCCCTGGATTATCTCATCAAGGTACGGGGAATGACGCTCCCCGAAGCAGTGTTTCAGATAGACGGACAGGCGGCCATCGCGCCGCCTATTCCGTCCAAGGCACGGGAACCCGCCGAGCCGAGAAGGCTGCTGTTGCCGGAGAAAAACAAAAACAACGATCGCGTGATTGCCTATCTCACCGGGCGCGGGATACACAGCACCTTGATTGATTACTGCCTTCAAACCGGACGGCTGTATGAAAGCCGCTACCGCCACAACGCGGTCTTTGTCGGCTTCGACCGGCAAGGCGTTCCCCGGTATGGTGCGCTCCGGGGCACATCCGGCAGCCGGTTTATGGGGGACGTAAGCGGCAGCGACAAGCGGTTTTCCTTCTCCATTCCGGCAAGGGATAAATCCACAAAGCTGCACCTATTTGAAAGCGCCATCGACCTTTTGTCCTATGGCACCTTGGAGCTGCTTTCCGGCAAGGATTGGCGGCGGGAAAACTGCCTCTCCCTAGCGGGTATTTACAAGCCGAAAAAGAACATTGAGGAAAGCACCCCGCCTGCCGCTTTGATGCAATACCTCAAGGATTACCCGCAAATAACCAAAATTGCCCTGCATCTGGACAATGACGCACCTGGAAGATTGGCAGCGGAAACCATCAAGGCCCTCCTCCCCTCCACCTACACCTACACCATTTCCGACGAGCCACCAAAACGCGGGAAGGACATGAACGACAATTTGAAAATGATGTTGAGGGGACGACACGAGCCAGAGCGATGACGACAAATGATTTTATTTATAGCTCCTTATCACCAAAAAAATAGCAATATGGAGAAAAAAATAAAACTTGGCAGGACTTAACCTCTCCGATGAGTACAATGACACTCCAAAGTCACATAATATAGAGTGTAATTGTACTATGGGGGGTGGTGTAAAATGAGGCATATTGACAAAATCCAAGAGGCTCTCGAACAAAACAACGGAGTAATTACCGCTTCACAGGTCACCGCAGCCAATATACCCAGGCATTATCTAAAAAAAATCGCTAATATTAAGTATCTATAGGAGTGATGATTTGATGGTTGAAAATGAAACCCTAAAAATTATTAAACAGCGCAGGAGCATCCGAAGCTTTACAGAGGAACAGATCAAAGAGGAAGAGCTGCAGGTGGTGCTGGAAGCTGAGATGTATGCACCCAATGCCGGAGACCATGCCTGGCATTTTACTGTTGCCTGACGAGATAAAAAGAAATATTATTGGTCCAAAAGATAGGAAACTATTTATTGAAGAGTTGACTCGGGTATCGTGTCTTTTTGAGGAATGGCGGTACATATACGAATGCCGGCTAATAACATCTTTAAATATTAGACTTTGCTGAAAAACTGTCAACTATCACAAATAAAATCGTGTAGACAGGGTCAGACAAACACGATAACACATATTTTAATGAAGCAATTAAAAAGCCTTGCCGTGAACGACGGTATGAGTTCTGAACATTTTTTCTGGAATGTAGGTTCATACCGTCGTTTTCTATGCCAAAATCGCCCCTTAAATTCATTTATTGAATGATCAGTTACAATATTCGAAAATAGGACGAAAATCGCTACGGATTAGAGGGCTAAACAGCCGATAAAAGCCTATATGGGCGCGATAGTGGCAACCGCAGGCTTTTAATTTTTTGCCATATAAAATCGCAAATAATATTTTTGAGATCGCAAATATTTAATTGATGCTTGTGACTGTAACTAATATAATAAGTACAAAGCAAGTTGTGCTTTTAAAAAATAACGAGGTGTATAGATGGCTATCAGTTACAATAAGTTGTGGAAGCTACTGATTGACAAAAAAATGAATAAGCAAGATTTAAAGAGCGTATCTGGTATCAGCACAGCCTCCATCGCCAAATTAGGAAAAGGCGAGAATATTACGACGGATGTGCTGTTGAAGATATGTAAGGCTCTCGATTGCGATATCGCGGACATTATGGAAATTACCGATGACGAATGATGTATGCGAAGAAAGGCGGTGAATTGATTGATTCGTTCTATAGAACTTTTTAGTGGTACTGGCGGGCTCGCTCTTGGATTGCATCAGGCGGGTTTTGAGCCAGCGGCGCTTTTAGAGTGGGATAAGGATTCCTGCGATAACATCAAATCAAATATAATGGCGGGCTATCCTGGTATTCAAGACTGGAACGTCGTGCGGACCGACGTGCGTTTAGTGAGTTACAGTGATTACGGATTAGACATCCAATTCATCACAGGCGGGCCGCCATGTCAGCCGTTCTCCCTTGGTGGAAAGCATAAAGCGCATACCGATAACCGCGATATGTTTCCAGAGGCGGTGAGAGCCGTCCGCGAGCTACGCCCACAGGGATTCATCTTTGAGAATGTAAAGGGTTTGCTCCGGAAATCTTTTAGCTCATACTTTAACTATATTCTTCTTCAGCTATCCCACCCCGAAATCGTGGCGCGCGAGGATATGGATTGGACGGATCATCTCCGTTTGCTGGAAGAATACCATACGTCCGGCACACGCGCTGGTCTTGAATATAACGTGGTTTTTCGTCTGTTGAACGCCGCCGATTATGGGGTACCTCAAACGCGTCATCGTGTCGTGATTGTTGGGTTCCGGAGTGATTTGAACGCGAACTGGTCTTTCCCGGAGCCAACGCACTCCAAAGAGGCGCTACTCTATTCTAAGTACATTGATGGTTCTTACTGGGAGAAACACCGTGTCGCGAAAGCGCGGCGCTCGACGGCTAGTCAGAGGGAACGCGATAATATATTGAGGTTCTTTGATCAAAGGGAGCGTGGGATGAGGTGGCTGACCGTGCGCGACGTGATCAACGACCTGCCTGATCCCAGAAGCAAGAAAGCGGAACGGTACGCGAATCATGAGTTTCGTGATGGCGCTCGGTCATACGCGGGGCATTCCGGTAGTGTTTTAGATGAGCCATCCAAAACCATCAAGGCGGGCGCGCATGGTGTCCCTGGCGGTGAGAATATGTTGGTGCTTGATGATGGCTCCCTGCGGTATTACACAGTCCGCGAAAGCGCGAGGATACAGACTTTCCCAGATGACTATCTGTTTCACGGCTCTTGGACGGAAAGCATGCGGCAGATAGGAAACGCTGTGCCAGTGAGACTCGCCAATGCTGTTGGCGAGTCGGTGGCGAGACAACTGGAAAGGATGGATGAGCGCGATGCCAAAAGAAGACATTCCAATGATAAAACCCTTTAATCCGTTAGATAAGCGTAATCTTGGCGAGAGCGTCGCGGACGCGCTATTGGAAACAACAGTCCAGCCCCTTCCACCCGAGCCGTTCATTGGCGCGGGTGTGTATGCTCGGTACTACATAGGCTCTTTTTCCGCTTACGGACAATTATCCGAAGTCAACCGCGATGGGCGATTTCGTTATCCTATCTATGTGGGGAAAGCGGTTCCCGCTGGCGCGAGAAAAGGCGGGCTTGGGCTGGAAGTGGAGCATGGACAAGCCTTGTGTCGGCGTTTGGCTGAGCATGCGGAATCCATTAACGCCGCGCGCAACTTAGAGAGTAGCGACTTTTTCTGCCGCTTTCTCGTGGTGGACGATATTTGGATACCTCTGGCCGAATCAATGTTGATTGAACGGTTTAAGCCAGTGTGGAACCGCGTTCTTGATGGCTTTGGCAATCATGATCCCGGGAAGGGACGCCACAGTGGTAAAATGCCGCCGTGGGACTGCTTGCATCCCGGACGCGAGTGGGCGACGAGATTACAGCCATGCGCCTTTACTAAAGAGCAATTGGAGGAACGAGTAAGTATATATTTAAATGAGTTTTTTGCGCACATGGATGAGCCGACACCAGAGGGGTGATTAAGATGGGACGAGACCCGCGAATCACTCACAAAATCATGTCGGCGGTAAAGTCAAAGGACACGCGCCCAGAACTCGCTTTGCGGAAAGCGCTCTGGCATCAGGGTTTACGGTTTAGGGTGAATTATAAAAATTTACCGGGTAAACCTGACATCGTTTTCACGAAAGCGAAAATCGCGGTATTTTGCGATGGAGATTACTGGCATGGCCATAATTGGGCGTTGCGTGGACTCAAAGATCTGAACGAGGAGCTATCGCGGTACTCCGAGTTTTGGGCAGATAAAATTAGACGCAACATCCGACGAGACGAGGAAGTCAACCGGCAATTGGCCGAGATGGGATGGACGGTCATCCGAATTTGGGAAAGCGATATCATAAAGGACACGGCGGGATGTTTGGCGAAAATCCGTGAGATTTACGCTCAAAACGTGGCCACCACAATGGAAAGGGGCCAAGGTCAGCCTGATCGTGGAAAGAAAAACGATATAAATTGAGTACGCAAATCAGGAATTTCAGTATGTAAAACACCCAGCGCCTGAGAGGGGGATAAAGATGGCGGGCAATACGCATGTACCAGATAAGTTACATGGATATACACTTCAAGTAAGACATATGATGTGTGAGCTAATATCTCTCGACTTGGAGAAAGTAGTTAGCGTCGAAGCATTAGAAGATGTGGCGATTGAATCTGAAGATAGCGTAGTTGTCGAGCAAATCAAAAGCGTCCAATCTGGCAATAATCCTATTGCTGATCGATCTGAAGTATTTTGGAAATCACTATATAATTGGTTTCAATACATAAAAGATGGTGATCTCTCACTGGATAATACAACATTTCGATTTGTGGTCATTTCTAATAGGAACGTTACCGCTGGTGTAATTCCTGAATCTTTTCACGCGGCGCATACTGATGAAGACGCGAAATCCGCTCTTAAAGCCGCCCAAGATACCCTCTGGGGAACCAAAAACGAGTTGAAAGCGCAGGTTCCTAGTGGATATAGTTCATATTTAGATATTCTTTTTAATGTTGAGAATTCGGCCATTGTAGCGCAAATAGTCAGGGCCATGCGGATAGAGACTCACCCCTCCAATTATGATGACAGTTTTTATAAAAAGTTTTGTAGTCAGACAATTCCGCCCGAGTATGCTGAAGAACTGTTTACCTACATGTTAGGTTGGGTTTATGAACGAGTTAATGATCAAACAAAGCATGGTTTGGCTGCTTATATTAAATGCAAGGATTTTAGAGACGCGCTGCAGTCACAAATAAGGAGATACAATCAAAATGGAATCCTCGCTTCTGTAGCGACACGACCCAGCGAACATGAAACTCAAAAAGAACTGGATAGACAAGACATCTATATAAAGCAATTGGGATTGATCGAACTGGATGTTTCGGATAAGTTCAAAGCAGCTAACGATTTTCTCCGGACAAGCGCCGAGAAAACAGCGTGGGCGGAACGCGGCATTGTCGCTCCACAAAGTTTTGATGATTATCATGATGGTTTAATTAGGATATGGACTACCCAATCACGTCTCGTGTCTCTTGCGCCATCTCCTACCAATATACAAAGCGGACAAAGACTGTATCTTATATGTCAAGATGCTGTTCGTACTACCAAAGTGCAAGGAAATGATACGCCGGAATTTTTTGGCGCGGGATCACTCCACTCTCTCGCAAATGAACCATCTCATGCGCCTTTGATTGGTTGGCATCCTATGTACAAGGACTTACTAAAGGCAAGTGGTGACGCAAATGAGTAGTAATCTAAATCGAGAAATATACCTTGTTCAAAATCCTTCGATTGGGGCTGCTATACTTTGGCGCTTTATTTGTGGTTACTATAGTCAGGAAAATAAGGCCGCGCCATTTCCTTTACTGTTCCTTGTTCTGCCGGTTATTTTTAGACAGGATTTGTGCGAGGTAATTAAAAGTACACAGAAGAAATCAGGATTCACAAAAGTTTCTGAAAAACTTTTTAGTGGTCGTAAGAATGACCAACTTTATTATATTCATAATGCCACAGAACAATATAAGCAGCTTACGCTGTCATCAATAAGTATTGGGATGAGCGCCAAACTATTCATTGTTGATACAAAGACCGCATTGGTGCTTCCACTAACACAGTCAAATAAAACTGGTATTACACAATCAGCGAAATATCTGTTAAATGCCGCGGAAAAGCTTGGAGTATGGTGCTCAGAATTAACATTACATGAGATTAGCACTCTCTTGAAAGTGAGGTTTTGATATGAAGTTTTCACTAAACTCAATTATTCTGTGGCCCAAAAAGAAGGAATTTACATACAGACAAATTCCGTTTAAACCCGACAAGGTAAATATCATCACGGGCTCATCGCGAACAGGAAAGTCCGCGATTATACCTATTATTGACTATTGTCTAGGCGCGGATAAATGCACAATTCCCGTTGATATAATAAGAAATGCCTGTGAATGGTTTGGCGTCTTATTTGATCTGGATAATGAGCAGATTTTGTTGTGTCGCAAGGAACCTGGATCACAAAGTTCCACAAACGAAATGTATTTTTCCAGAGGTACGACAGTCGAAGTTCCAGAGAATATCGAATCAAACGTGACCACACCACAGGTTAAAAATATACTAAATGAACTTTTCTCAATGTCCTTTCTTGATCTCGATCCTACGACCAGCAATTTTTCAGCACGCCCATCTTACCGTGATTTTATGGCGTTTATTTTTCAACCGCAAAATATAGTTGCCAATGCGGATGTACTTTTTTATAAAGCGGATACGAGTGAACATCGGCAAAAGCTAATCAATATCTTTCCATACGCGTTGGGAGCGGTTACCCCTCACGTTTTAGCCGCTAGGCAAGATATAGAACGTTTGCGTAAGGAAAAAGATAAATTAACACGAGACTTAAATAACATTAAAGATGTGGCGGAGAATTGGAAGCAAGAGGTGCATTCATGGATTTCGCGCGCGCGTGAATTAGGTTTAACTACATATACATGGAATGGCGAAGATAGTTTTGAACAACAGATTTATCAGTTGCGGCTAATTGTCCAGAAAAGTGAAGAAGAGTCCATTATCTCCGCTAACAATGTGAAAGATGTATCGGAAGAACTTACTATGTTGCGCAAGGAAGAGCAAGAAGTATCTTCAAAGCTATTCGCGTCTCAAAAGCGATATTCCGAAATGAAGCAACTATCGAGCTCCATTGGTCAATATGATCACTCTTTACAAATACAGTTGAATAGATTAGATATATCAACATGGCTTCGAACAATGGCGACAACAGACGAAAGCACATGTCCCATCTGCGGTAATGTGCATAGCGATTCCATATCAGTTTTAGATGATCTCTGCGACGCGATCGCGGAGATCGAAAAAACCGCCGGTGATATGAAAGTTGTTCCAGCGGCATTTGAGCGAGAAATACAGATAGTAGATGGGGAGATTCAATATCTCTCTGAGAAGATGTCGGCAATACGGCGCCGGATAAACGAGGAAAGCGGAAAATATCAGGACAACGCGGATAGAAAATATACCTTAAACAATGTAGCGCGTTTTCTGGGTAGAATGGAAATAGCCATCCAAACTTACGATAGAATAGGTTCTGATAGCGAGTTGGAGCAAAAAATCCAAGAAATAGATATTCGTTTATCTGAACTTCGAAAGATAGTAAATGAAAATGAAATCGAAAGAAAGATTAAAGCCGCTTTACGCTATATTGAAAGCGAGGCAAACAAAATTGTATCTGGCCTAGATACTGAACGACCGGATGATCCTATAGAGTTCATAATTAAAGACCTAACGATATGCGTTAAGAACGCCTCTGGACGTAGTGACTACTTATGGGAGATAGGGAGCGCCTCTAATTGGTTAGCTTATCATATTGCTCTTAGCCTAGCGTTTCAAAAATTCTTCCAAGAGCGTGGAACGATATCAATACCTAGTTTTTTGGTATTTGATCAGCCTAGTCAGGTCTATTTCCCACAGAAACTGGCTCGCCGAAACGAAGAAGATAGCATAGATGATCAAGCCAACTTGAAAGATGAAGATAAAGAGGCAGTACAAAAGATATTTACTACGCTCTCGAAATATATTGTGGATACAAAAGCAAAAGTGCAAATTTTAGTGATGGAACATGCTGACGAGGATGTATGGGGTGAAATTGAAAATGTTCATCTTGTTAAAAGATGGCGTGGTAATAATGAAAAGCTTGTTCCAGTGGAATGGGTGGATTAGGGATGTTTCCGACACGGTTTTTTAAGAGGCTCTAATGATAGAGTTTTTCACATCAAAACAAAGGAATGTATTTTAAGGTTATTTAGGGAAGATAGGTGGCAGATAGAAATAATCTGGGACTAAAAAGTAGTATATAAAATTGAGGTAGATACTGTGTATATTTCCGAACTAAAATTAGAGTCATTCAAATCCTACGAAAATGTAACGTTAAAATTTGACAAAAGTTTTAATGTTATTATTGGCGAAAACAATATTGGAAAATCAACGATATTTGAAGCGTTGCAACTTTGGAAAAAATGCTATGATCTTTCAATTTCAGCAAAGGGTGATAAGTTTTATAGCAAAACGACAACACTGTATGTTAATTTTGAAGACCTTCATTTTATTCGACTTTCGAGCGATGAAGATATTTTGTACCCAGGTAAAACCACATGCAATTTAAAAGTCACTTTTGCTGAAGAGATAAATGGTCTATCTCAATACTATAATCTTGATTTCACACTGACGAAACCTAATATTAAAAACGCATATGTTCGCATAATTCGCGGCAATGAAAATGAATTTAACCGGCTATTAGAACGCCTTGGACAATTGAATATCAAACTCAGAGAATTTATTTTTATTCATCAAACTTCTCCAGTATCAAATGTTTTAAGTAAAGAACCTTATATGTTCAAAGGACAAGTTATTAAGAAAATTCAAAAAGGAAAATCCGACGAGGTGCTCCGTAACAAAATACTTCAGAGCTTAGAAAAAGGTTCTCAGCTTGAAGAATGGATGCAAGAGGTTTTAGATGTGTCTTTTTGTTTTATGCCGCCTAAACGAAGTGAGCGTGACAAGAATGAATATATAAAGTTATTAGTTGATAAGGATGGAAGTAAACTTGACGTATATTTACAGGGAAGTGGATTTTTACAAACTGCTGAAATATTCTCTACCATTGAAGTGATGAATAATGCGTTAAATATATTGCTGATAGATGAGCCGGATTCACATATTAGTCCACGGATTCAAAGCAGATTACTTTGTTGTTTAAAAAACATTAATGAAACACAAACTTTTATTATTTCACATAATGACAATTTTGTTGCTGATGTGGCTCCCGAGCATATTCTCTTCGTCAATAGTACCAACAAAGGTCAAGGAACGATTGAGCCATTAGAAGTAAATGATGTAGATGTTCTGCATATAGCACTTGGTGGAATTATTACCGGGTTAACAAGATTACAAAAGTACAAAACAGTATTTTTCGTTGAAGGTGAAGATGATATTTCATACGTGAGAATGCTATGTAATGCATTAAAACGTATTGGTTCTGCAAAGAAAATCGAGATGGATAAATTATCTTTTTGGTTTATCCGGGGAAAAGATAACCTCAATATCAAAATTATGGCAGGGAAGCAACTTTTATCTCAAGCAGTGGCAGGTTGTCGATTTAATGCAATATTTGATAAAGATTTTTCTACTATAGGCGCAAACGAAAATTTTATTAACAGAGACGTAAAAAGGCGTCTTGGAAACGATTGTGTAATACATGCACATAATGGATACTGCATTGAATCTATTCTCTTTTCTAATCAGGAATTATTAAAATGTTATTTAGAAAAGTTACTTTCGCATGCAATAACACATCCAATTGAAGGGGTAATTCCAAATCCGGATTTTGATCTTTTTCAATTCATTCAACGCTTTTGTGATAAAAAAAGAACCGATATAAGGGATGTCGGTTCCCAATTCTACCAGGATATGAAAAGCCGTTTTAACTCACAGAAAAAGCCTCAGCGTCCGGAATTAAACGATATTAACTTTGATGATTTTGCTGCTGAAGCGTGCTATACCGTACAGTTTTTAATGAATAAGTCAAACATAGCAGAATTTGTATCACAATTAGAGTATGAAATTGGGGGACAACTGTTCGACAGAGATGACGATAATGAAGAAACATTGTCAAGTAAATTACTCATACATTATTTCCAGACTATCGAAACAGATGATGACATTATTCCAGACTTTTTAGAATTAGTGCATGTTCTTCGCATATAATTTGAACTACAGTATGAGTTCTGAGATAACGTAAAATAAATATGCAAATAAAAAGGACATATGCTATACATCTAAATTGATTCACATACATTAATCCTATGGTAATGTGAGTATCAAATGTATATTTACACACATTACATAATTTAATCAGTTTTTATTTGTTGTTAAAGGTGCTGAAATCAGTGCTTTTTTTCTGCCCAAAATTAAGAAAGGACTGTCCTTATAAAACATTTGTCAGGTGTAATCTTCATAACCAAGCGATTAAAACGAACGCAGGAAAAGCCAAAGTGATGGTACCGGTCCGTACAAAAATAAAAACAGGGGAACGAGGAATGCACTATATTGAACACTTAGCTGGTTTAGCACACGAGAAAAGGGAATGGCCGTAAGGGAGCAAAATCACAACGCCGCAGGCATAAGCGATATTTATATTCTCCTACTCTCTCTTTTCGGCTGGTGATATCTGAAGTTAATCGCAACCGCATTTCAACACAAGACAGCTGTCTTGTGTTGCAGCAAGCACTGAATTTGGTCTCCCAAATTCGCTTGTTAGGGGCTTTCGCCCCTAATACCCCCTTCATGCTACGCTCCTATCAATCAAGAAAAGAGGTGTTATGAATGAACGAATTTCAACAAAAGTGGAGGAAGGAATTTCGCACCCTCATTGAGTTCAAGGATACTCATTATGCGCGAAAGGAGACGGTGCGATGAGAAAACGAGGTATCCGTGTTCAAGTCTGGCTGAATAAAGAAGAAAATACACGGCTTCATACCAGCGCCCAAAAAGCGGGATTGTCACAGGAAGGCTATCTCCGCTCCCTCATCAACGACTATGTACCCAAGGAGCTGCCCCCTCCCGACTATTTTTCTATGACGCGGGAACTGCACGCCATCGGCGGCAACCTGAACCAAATTGCGGCGAAGGCCAATGCCACCGGGCATATTGACAAGACGGTATTTCAATATGAAGCCAACCGGCTCAGAAAGGCGGTACAGGATATTATAGAGGCGGTCACAGCCCCGGAAAGGAGAACCTAATGGATAAGAAAACACTACTAATAAACCGTATCCACCGGAACTTTGCGGACTACAAGGCAAAGCTGCTCAACCTGGACGGCCAAGGTATCTTTGAAAAAGCGGAAGAAATCGCCGCCTATACCCAGGTTCACCGAAATATGACAAAAAATCACAGCTATGATCCCGAGGAACTGGATTACCTCATGCTGTTTCAAAACCCCCTGGAGGTTGTGGCCGACCAATATCAGGAGGAATTCCGGTATGCGGAAAATATGCTTGAGCTTATCGTGGCGAGAATCTGTGATAAGCAAGAGGGCCTTGAGGATTACCCTTTGATGAAAAAGCATGGGGAGCCGGAGCGATGACCAATGGCAACTACAGCAATATGGGACGTAACCGACCGCCTTGACCGGGTAATCGACTACGCCGCCAACCCCGAAAAAACCGAAAACCCCGATTTTACCAGTCCCGTCTTTCAAGGCCTGCGCAAGGTGCTGGATTATACCCAGCAGGATGTCAAAACTGAAAAGCAGTTCTATGTAACAGGCATCAACTGCGATCCGGCTACCGCCTGCGAGCAGATGGTTCGGACAAAGCGGCAATATCAGAAGCAGGACGGCATCCTGGCCTTTCACGGCTACCAAGCCTTTGCGCCGGGAGAGGCCACTCCCGAAACTGCCCACGCCATTGGCGTGAAGCTGGCGAAAGAGCTATGGGGCGACCGCTTTGAGGTGGTGGTTTCCACCCACCTGGACAAGCAGCATCTTCATAACCATTTTGTCCTGAATTCCGTGTCCTTTCGGGATGGTAAGCGGTATTACGACAACAACGCTACCTACGCTCTCATGCGCAAGACCTCCGACCGGCTGTGCCGGGAACAAGCCCTGTCTGTCATTGAAAACCCGCAGCGCGGCAAATCCAAGCACTACGCTGAATGGAAAGCTGAGCAGGAAGGCAAACCCACCTGGCGGGGCCTAATCCGGGAGGACGTGGACAAAGCCATTGACGACGCCATGACCTTCACGCAATTTATCGCCGCCCTGCGCAAAGAGGGCTATGAGGTCAAAACCGGCGTGAAACACCTGGCGGTACGTCCTTTAGGCAAGGAGCGATTTGTCCGGCTGAAAACCCTGGGCGACGATTACACCGAGGAAGCCATCAAGCAGTGCATCCTGCGAAACCGCATACCCAAGCGACCGCCCCCCTTGCCGGAACCGAAGCGAAAACGCTGTACCTTCAAAGGCTCCCTCAAGACAACGAAAAAAATAACCGGCCTGCAAGCGTTATATTTCCACTACCTCTATAAAATGGGCATTCTGCTCAAGCCCCGCGCGTCCAGCAAAAGGACGCATTTTTTATTGCGCGAGGACCTCCGCTATTTGAATGAACTCACCGCGCAGACCAAGCTGCTCTGCAAAAACCATATTTCCGGCAAGGAACAGCTTGTCGCCTACCGGTCAACCGTGGAGCGGGAAATGAGCGCCCTGTCCGCCGCGCGCAAGTCCCTTTACAACCGCATCCGCCGGTGCGGGGACGAGGAGCAGGTGACGGCCTGCAAGGAACAAATCGCCGGGCTGACCGGGCAAATCAGCCAGCTTCGCAAGGAGGTGAAGCTCTGCACGGGTATCCTGTCCCGTTCCGGGGAAATGCAGAAAAAGCTGTCCCGGATCAAACAGGAAGAAATCCAACAGCGAAAGGAGGCAAAAGCCTATGAACAGCGAAGCCGCCGCCGCGGACCAAGTCGTCAACATGACTCTTAAAGGGATCGAGGTCATGGCTAAAATCTCCGGCGAGGGGGCCAAAAACCTCGCCACCTATTTGTATGCCGTTCTCACAGACCAAAAGAAAACCAGGGGGAAAATCCGGCTGGAAGGGCTGTTGCGCAGCGGCAAGGAGCTGAAAGTCTTTGCGGTCAGGAACGAGGACTTGCAAAAATTCACCCAGGAAGCCAAACGCTACGGCATCCTCTATTGCGCCCTCCGTGACAAAAAGGACACGGACGGCATGTGCGACATCATGGTGCGGGCCGAGGATGCATCCAAGATCAACCGGATTGTAGAACGCTTCAAGCTGGCCACTGTGGACACCGCCAGCATCAAGAGTGAAATCCAAAAATCCAAAGCCGCCAGGCAGGAGGAAAAAGCGCCCGCCGAAAAGGAAACGCCCGCAGAAAAAAGCGCGGAAGATTTTTTGGACGAACTTCTGGCCAAGCCCGAGCAGCCGGAGTCGGACCAGGAGCGGACCGACAACCCCAACCCCACGACGGACCCTACGGCGGCGAAGGCGGAGAAATCCCCTCCGTCCGAGCCTACTTACGAGCGCAGCGGGAAAGCCGCCGGGGGTACGAGTGAGCCGGAGAGAAAATCCGTCCGGCAGGAACTGAAGGAAATCCGGGATGCCCACAGGGAGCAGACGGAATCCAAGCGCGAACAATCCAAGGAGCAATCCAAATCCACCGGCCAGCCCGCCAAATCGGGCCAACCGAAAACAAAATCCAAATCTAAAAAACCGAAAGAGAGGTAAAGTGCGATGAGCAATTTTGACGATCTTTTCCGGCAGGAACAAGGCCAAGCCCCGCCCATAAGCGACCAGCCCTTCGACAAGGAGGCTTGGGCGCAGAAAAAGCAGGAGCAGCGGGAAGCGGTGTATACAATGATCGACGAGACGGCAACAGCCGTGGCGGGGGACGGAGATACCTTCCAAAAATATCTGGACGTGCAGAGCCGCTTTGACCGTTACAGTGTTTCCAACGCCCTGCTTATCCTTGCACAGCGGCCCAATGCCACAGTCATTAAAGATTTTGACACCTGGAAGGACCAGGGCGCGTACATCCGCAAAAAAGAAACCGGCTTTTACATCATCGAGCCGGGTGAGGAATATCAACGCGAGGACGGTTCCATCGGCATCAGCTACAACCCCAAAAAGATGTTCGACATTTCCCAAACCGGGAACAGCCGCAAACGGGAAAACCCCGCCTATCCCGACGAGCGCACCCGCATCAAGGCATTGCTGGATCACGCCTCCGTGCCTGTCCGGATCAGCGATACGCTGCCGAGCGGCGTGAACGCCCTGTACCAGCCGGACACACGGGAAATCCAAATCCGGCGCGGCCTGGACGCCAATCATATTTTCCGCGCCCTCGCCCAGGAACTGGCCCAGGCGGAAATGGACAAGGGCGACGGGAGCTACAACCGTTCCGAGTACGGCTTCCACGCCTATTGCGCGTCGTATATGCTCTGCAAGCAGTACGGCGTGGAAACGGACGGCTTTTACCACTTCGAGGGCGTTCCCCAAAGGCTGGAGACTTTGGAGCCGCAGGAGATCCGTGCCGAGCTTACCACCATCAAGGAAGCGGCGGGCGAAATCTCCGGCAGGATGAACCGGATGCTTAACCAGCAGCGGCAGCAAAAACGGCAGGAGCCGGAACGTTAGGAGGGATTGTCCATGAAGGAAGAAGAAAGAGTGCTGACCCTGGACGATTATGAATACGGCGTGGTGGTGAATGCTTTGAACGAGCTGCGAAACGACCTGATTAAAGAAGAACGGCCCACCGACGCCGTGGACGAACTGCTTTTGAAAACCATCGACGCCCCAACCAAAAAGCAGAAGCGCAGGGACCACGATGAAACGCGCTGAAACCGCCAAGAGCAATCTCATCCTCTGGGCGGTTTTTTTAATTCCGGTGGTGTGGGCGGCGTTGCTGGTCGCCCCCTCCCTTTCCGGCGGACTGCCCGAAATCCTGGAAAACCTCACGGCGGCGCTGAACGATCCGTTTCATATCCAATGGGTAGGCAATTCGCTCAAGTGCGTTTTGCTCTTTATCGCCGCCTACGGCATGGGTATCGGGATATACCTGTCCACCAAGCGCAATTACCGGCACCGGGAGGAACACGGTAGCGCCCGCTGGGGCGGCGCGGCGGCTGTCGATAAGAAATACCGGGACAAGAATGCGCATAAGAACAAAATCCTGACCCAGAACGTCCGCATCGGGCTGGACGGCAGGAAGCACCGGCGCAACCTGAATGTCCTGGTGGTGGGCGGCTCCGGCTCCGGCAAGACCAGGTTTTACGCGAAACCCAACGTCATGCAGACCAACACCTCTTTTGTGATCCTCGACCCCAAGGGAGAAATTCTAAGGGATACGGGAAACCTGCTGAAGGCAAAAGGATATGACATCAAAGTGCTGGATTTAATTAACCTGCACCTGTCCCACTGCTACAATCCCTTTACTTATTTGCAGGACGACAAGGACGTGCTTAAACTGGTCACCAACCTGATCCGCAACACCACGCCCAAGGGCAGCAATACCAACGACCCCTTTTGGGAACGCTCCGAAACCGCGCTATTGGAAGCGCTGATTCTCTACCTGCTCTACAAAGCGCCGGGGGATGAACGAAACTTTCCGATGGTCATGGAGATGATCGCCGCCGCCGAGGTGCGGGAGGAGGACGAAACCTACCAAAGCCCCCTGGACGAGCTGTTTGAGCGGCTGGCCATGCGGGAACCGGAGCATCTGGCGGTCAAGCAGTACAACATCTTCAAGCTGGCGGCGGGTAAGACGGCCAAAAGCATTCTCATCAGCCTGGGCGTCCGGCTGGAAAAGTTCAACCTGTCCACCATCGCGGGAATCACCACGGTGGATGAAATGGCGTTGCCTGCCATCGGGGAGAAAAAGACGGCCCTCTTTGCCGTAATACCCGACAACGACAGCAGCTTTAATTTCATCGTCGGAATGCTATACACCCAGCTTTTCCAGCAGCTTTACTACCTGGCCGACCATGTTTACGGCGGCAGGCTGCCCCTTCACGTCCATTTCGTGATGGACGAATTTTCTAACGTCGCCCTGCCGGATGAGTTCGACAAGCTCCTTTCCACCATGCGCAGCCGGGAGGTCAGCGTCTCCATCATCCTGCAAAACCTGGCCCAGCTCAAAGCATTGTTCAAAGACACCTGGGAGTCCATCGTCGGCAACTGCGACGAGTTTTTGTATCTGGGCGGCAATGAGCAAAGCACCCACAAGTATGTGTCCGAGCTTTTAGGCAAGGAAACCATCGACCTGAACACCTACGGTCAGAGCAAGGGCAGGAACGGCAGCTACTCCACCAATTTTCAGTTGTCGGGGCGGGAGCTTTTGACCCCCGACGAGGTGCGGATGCTGGACAACCGCTACGCCCTGCTGTTCATCCGGGGCGAGCACGCTGTCATGGACGACAAGTACGATATTCTCAAACACCCGAATTTAAAGCTGATGGTTGACGGCGGCGGGCAACCCTTCCGGCACGGCACCACGGAATACGCCCTGGACTGGAAAGCCGTGGTTTTAAAGGAAGGAGGCGATTACGAGCTTCTCTCCGAGGAAGAACTCGAAAGCCTGTCCCCATCATAAAAACAGGAGGAATGATACGTATGAAAATGTCTGGAAAAACCAAAAGGTTTTATACAGTTTGCTGCGTGCTGGCGCTGCTGGTCCTGTTTGCTAGCCCTGCTTACGCGACTGACGACCCGCTGACAGTCGTCAACAATCTGTCCGAATTTATCTTCGGGCTGATCCGCGCCATCGGGATGATCCTGCTGGGCTTCGGCATCGTGCAGATCGGCCTGTCGCTGAAATCCCACGACCCAAGCCAGCGGGCCAACGGCTTTCTGACCCTGGCGGGCGGCGTCATCATCACCTTTGCCAAGGAAATCCTTAATCTCATCACAGGAGGTTGATCGTTATGTTTAACAAATTCCCCATTACAGAAAAATGCACATTCATTCCCTGGACGGCGAACTGCGGGAAGCCAGCATCCTGGGGCGACTGGGAAACAACGATTATCTTGCCGAGTATAACGGCGTCAGGTGCCATGCCATCTACAACCCTTTTGTCAATCATTTCTATGTGGATGACAAGTATGGCGTCATCAAGGACAAAAACCCCGGCAGAGACGCACTATGCCGATAACGATCACAGAAGCAAAGCCCGCGTTTCAAGAGCGGGCTTTGCCTTGGAAACGAGGTGAGTTTATTTGGAAAGCGGCAACTGGGTGATTGAGAACCTGAACAACGCCTTGGGAACCTGGAACGAAAAGCTGGTGGAAATCTGGCAGCTTGTCACCCAGTCCCCCACGGAATTTCGAGGCGGCGGCATCTGGAACGTCATTGCCAATATCCACGGCGCGTTGCAGGCTACCGGCCTGGCCCTGCTGGTATTGTTTTTTGTGATTGGCGTCGTCAAGACCTGCGGCAGCTTTGCGGAGGTGAAAAAACCCGAACACGCGCTGAAGCTGTTTATCCGCTTTGCTTTGGCGAAAGGCGTTGTGACCTACGGCCTGGAGCTGATGATGACGCTATTTACCATTGCCCAGGGGATCATCTCCACCATCATGAGCAGCGCGGGCTTCGGAACCACAAGCCAAGCCGTTTTGCCGCAGGCCATCGTGCAGGCCGTCGAGGAGTGCAGCTTTTTGGCGAGCATCCCTCTATGGGCGGTGACGATCATCGGCAGCCTGTTCATCACGGTGCTGTCCTTCATCATGATCCTGTCGGTATACGGTCGTTTTTTCAAATTGTTCTTATACACCGCCATTGCCCCCGTGCCTCTGGCCTCCTTTGCCGGAGAGCCCAGCCAGAGCATCGGCAAAGCCTTCCTCAAAAGCTATGCCGCCGTCTGCCTGGAGGGGGTCATCATCGTCCTGGCCTGCGTCATCTTTTCCGTCTTTGCGGCCGCACCGCCGGTAGTGGACGCCAGCGCCAGCGCCGTGACGATGGTGTGGAGCTATATCGGAGAGTTGATTTTCAACATGCTGATACTGGTTGGGGCGGTGAAGATGGCCGACCGGGTAGTGCGGGAGATGATGGGATTATAATTTTTGGATGGGAGGAAAGCAAATGAGTAATAATGCGATTTCAAGCAGTGATCCCAATGCTCTGGGAAAACTGAACGCCAAGCTCGAAGCCTGCGAGAAGCGGCAGACGCTTATGAAAGGAATCAACGCCCATTACCGAAAGTTCGGCACTTGCAAGGGCTGCCCCGGTGTATCGGACGAGATGGCCGCTAAAATAGATGCGAAAATCGAAAGCTCGTCTTATTCGTGGGATAAGCAGCCGTTTTCAAGCTATGAGCTGACCAACAACAATTCCGAGATAAAACGGATAAAGCAGCGTATCAATGAGCTTGAAAAGCATCGGGATGTCGGTTTTGCCGGATGGAAGTTTGAGGGTGGCGAGGCGGTAGTCAACAATGACATCAATCGCCTGCAGCTTTTTTTCGACGAGAGGCCGGACAAAGAAAGCTGTTCCGTTTTGAAGCACAAGGGCTTTCACTGGTCGCCGCGAGAAGGTGCATGGCAGCGGCAGCTAAACGACAATGCCATCTATGCCGTGAACTATGTCGATTTTGTCAAGCCGCTTGACGGCAGAAGGCCCATGGACTTGCAGCCGAAAGCTCCGCGGCGGGATACCGGGGCGCGGTGATAATAATAAATGAATCAGGCAAAGGAGATTTGAGCATGAAAAAGGCGTCTCTCAATGAAAAGCTGGAAAAAGAAAGGGAAAAACTCAACAGGCTTGGGGAGGAAGCCTTGAAAAACGGTGTTCCCCTTACCCAAGATGAGGCATTTATGGCGCAGAACCGCAAGGTTGACGCCTTGGTAGTTAAGGTAACTAAAGAGCAAGAACGGCACAGGAAAATCCAGCAGGAACGATAAGACCGACAATCCGATGGCGCTTCGTTAAAGAAACGCTATTTTTTGTGGAGGTGATGATATTTTGGAAGTCAAGATTAACCGGGAAATCCGGGACTATACCGAGAGCTTGTTTTTTGGACTGTCCATGCGGCAGTTCATTTTTTCTGTTCTGGCCGTCATCGTAGCCATCGGCATCTACTTCGGCTTGCGCAGCTTCTTCGGCACGGAAACTGTAAGCTGGATGTGCATTCTGGGGGCTGCCCCCTTTGCCGCCCTCGGTTTCATTCAATACCACGGCATGACGGCGGAGCAATTTCTCTGGGCCTACCTTAAGTCGGAATTTCTCCTGCCCAAGCGCCTGACCTTTCATCCGACCAACATCTATTACGAAGCCCTGAAGCCCGCCCTGGAAAAACGCGAAAAGGAGGCATGGAAACACCATGATTAAAACCCTGCAAAAAATCATGAAGCAGGACAAGGAAAGGTTTGTTGTCCCCAAGGGCGTACAACAGGCCATCCCCATCCGCGCCATCTGGCCGGAGGGGATTTTTCAGGTAGACAATAAGTTTTCCCGGACCTTTCGCTTTGAGGACATCAATTACGCCGTGGCCTCCAAGGAGGACAAGGAAGCCATGTTTCTCTCCTATTCAGAGCTTTTGAATTCCTTTGACAGCGGCGCGACCACCAAAATCACCATCAACAACCGCCGCCTGAACAAGACGGACTTTGAAAACTCCATTCTGATCCCCCTCCGGGAGGACTCCCTGGACGAATACCGCAGGGAATACAACCGAATGCTTTTGGAGAAGGCCACCGGCGCGAACAGCATCGTGCAGGACAAATACGTCACCGTGTCGGTAGCGAAAAAAAGCATCGAGGAGGCGCGAAACTACTTTTCCCGCGTCGGCACGGACCTGATCACCCACTTTTCCCACCTGGGCTCTAAATGCGTGGAACTGGATGCCACTGACCGCCTGAGAATCCTGCACGACTTTTTCCGGGCTGGTGAGGAAACGTTTTTCCGTTTCGACCTCTCCGAAACCATGCGCAAGGGACACGACTTCAAGGACTATATCTGCCCCGACACCTTGGAGTTTGAGCGTGACTATTTCCGCATGGGCAACAGGTTTGGACGAGTCATTTTTCTGCGAGAGTACGCCAGCTTCATCAAGGACAGCATGGTGACCGAGCTGTGCGACTTAAACCGCAGCATAATGCTATCTATGGACATCATCCCCATCCCCACCGACGAGGCCGTGCGGGAGGTGGAAAACCGGCTGCTGGGCGTGGAAACCAACATCACCAACTGGCAACGAAGACAGAATCAAAATAATAACTTTTCCGCTGTTGTTCCTTACGACATGGAACAGCAAAGAAAAGAGAGCAAAGAATTTCTGGACGATCTGACCACCCGCGACCAGCGCATGATGTTCGCCGTTTTGACGATGGTGCATATCGCGGACAGCAAGGAGCAGCTTGACAGCGACACGGAAATTTTGCTGACCACGGCCAGAAAGCACTTGTGCCAGTTTTCACCCCTGACCTGGCAGCAGATGGACGGCCTGAACACGGCGCTGCCCTACGGCCTGCGCAAAATTCACGCCATCCGGACCCTAACCACCGAAAGCACGGCAGTGTTCATCCCTTTCCGGGCGCAGGAAATCGCCCATAGCGGCGGCATTTACTACGGTCAGAATGTCATCTCAAAGAACATGATCATTGCCAATCGCAAGCATTTGCTAAACGGCAACAGCTTCATCCTCGGTGTTTCCGGTTCCGGCAAATCGTTCACGGCCAAGCGGGAAATTGTCAATCAGATTCTTTCCAGCGACGACGACATTATACTGATTGATCCGGAAAGGGAGTATTCCTCCCTTGTCAAAGCGATGGGCGGTGAGATCATCCATATTTCCGCGACCTCTCCAAACCACATCAATGCAATGGATATGAGCAAGGATTACGGCGATGGCGCAAACCCGGTCATCTTGAAATCGGAATTTGTCCTATCCCTGTGCGAGCAGCTTATCGGCGGTCAGAACCTGGGGGCAAAGCAGAAATCCCTGATCGACCGCTGCACCGCCAATGTCTATCGAAAATACCTGCAAAGCAATTTTAAGGGAAAAACACCCACCTTGCAGGACTTCCATGCCGAGTTACTGAAGCAAGCGGAGCCGGAGGCTCAGGAAATCGCACTGGCTATCGAGCTTTTTACCTCCGGCAGCCTGAACACCTTTGCCAAGCTCACCAACGTGGACGTGACCAGCCGCCTGGTCTGCTACGACATTCTGGATTTAGGCAAGCAGCTTCTTCCCATCGGGATGCTTGTCGTATTGGACAGCATCCTGAATCGCATCACCCAAAACCGGGCAAAGGGAAAAAACACCTTCATCATTATTGATGAAATATATCTCCTGTTCCAGCATGAGTACAGCGCCAACTTCCTGTTTACCCTCTGGAAGCGGGTGCGTAAGTACGGCGCATTTTGCACAGGGATCACCCAAAACGTAGACGACCTGTTACAATCGCATACGGCCCGGACCATGCTAGCTAACAGCGAATTCATCGTTATGCTCAACCAGGCTTCCACGGACAGAATAGAGCTTGCCAAGCTCCTGAACATTTCCGATCTCCAGCTTTCTTACATTACCAACGTGGACGCGGGCAACGGGCTTATCAAGGTGGGCAGTTCCCTGGTGCCCTTTACCGACCAATTCCCGCGCAATACCAAGCTCTATAACCTGATGACCACCAAGCCGGGCGAACAGGCCCAGGGCTGAATTAGGCGGCAAAGCACCAACGGCTGGCCGTAATTTTCCGGTCAGCCGTTCATTTACTTTGAAGGAGGAAAACAAAATGGAAACCATCTTGTTCGCAGGCAGGGAACACAAGGCTTTTTTTAGCGAAATGCTGGCCAAAACCTGCAATGATGACACCTATCACCGGGCGTTTTTTTATACAATGGGCATCTGCCCGGAAACGAGGCGTAACATCCATACCCTCTTTGATTTCGAGGAGGACGGCATCAGGCCGGAGGGCCTTGCGGCGGCCTGGCAGACAGGTGGAACTCGCCGCTTGTGCCGCCTGGCCTTCAACCTCTGGAACGGCTGGACGGAAGAAGGAAAAGAAAACCGTTCCGCGCCCTACGAGCTGTTTGACTGCGGATTTGCCCCCTACTTTTTTGAAGCCATCCGGCTGCGCTATCCCAAATATTGCCGGAGCTTGGAACGCACCGCGCCCCATATTTTTGCAAAGGCGCGGTAGTCAGTAAACCCTGGAAGGAGGTTGGACACGTTGAAAGACATCAAAACCAAAGCCACCGTCAAGGATATCAAAACGCTGGACAAAAGCCTCGATGTGACCCGCAGGGCGAAAAACGCTTTTATCCGGACCAAGGACCAGGCTGAGCGGACGCAGGAACCGGAACACGACAGCTATCTGGCGTATGCCGAGGATAAGGCAAAGGAAAGCGTGGAAACGGTCGGCAATGAAGTTGTTCATACGATGGGGCGTCAGAGCCAAAAGGCGGTTCAAAAAATCAAGGAACGCCGCAATCCTCCTGCGGACAGCCATTACGCCGACGCTGGCGACGGCCATGCTACGGAGCAGACGTCCTCCCTATCCGAACCAGGCAGTCCCCAAACGCGCCGGAGCACCGATTCCCCTCAAGGACAGCAAGCTGCCTCGCCCAAAGCCGGAAAATTACCAGAGCAGTACCCCGCGCCCGCACAGGCCAAACAATCGGCCCAGCGAAAAGTCGCCCCATTCAAAGCGAAGGAAAGACGCAAACGAAAATATACCCTGGCCAAGCCCAACGAATTGGCGAAACGGCGGTTTGTTCAGAGCCGGGCAAAGGCGCGGTTTACCCTAAACAGAGAAATTCAGCCGGCGGAAGCCAAAACCGCCCAGGCCATCCCAAGTCCTGTGTTCAGATCAGGCGGAAATACAACACGGCATACCTTCCCAACCGGCATTGGCGGCACTCGCACCTTCCGACCATCCGCCCGGTCCGGCAGCAAAGCGGTCAAGGAAACTACCAAGGGCACCATTAAAACGGCGCGAAAATCGGTCAAGATCTCCGGGCAAACCGCCAAGACCGCTGCAAAAACCTCTCAGACGGCGGCTAAAGCCGCCCCCAAAACCGCGCAGGCCACCGCTAAAGCGGTGCAACGGGCAGCGCAGACAGCAAGGGCCACCGCCAAATTCACGATTCATATGGCGGAATTGACCGTTAAAGCCGCCGCTGTACTGACCAAGAGCCTGATCGCACTGGTGGGCTCAGGCGGGGCCGTTCTTGCCCTGTTCCTGATTATTATCGCCGTAGCTGCCTTGTTTGCGTCTCCCTTTGGCCTTCTCTTTTCCGATGAGAACAAGGATGCGGAGGTAACACCCGTCTCCGTGGTGATACAGGAAGTGAATGAGGAATACAATCAGCGGATAGAGGAAATCAAGAACGACAACACATGGGATAGGCTGGATGTTCAGTACGTCGGCACCGGAGGCAGCCGGGGCAATATCTGGATAGACATTCTGGCCGTGTTCGCCGTCAAAACCGCCATGACCGACGAGGGCATGGATGTTTTCACCATTGACCAGACCCGTGTTGACCTTATCCGGGAAGTGTTTTGGGATATGACAGAAATCGACCACTGGATAGAAACCGTGAAGCATACCGACAGCGACGGGGGAACGTGGTACGAGCGCATTCTGCATATCATCATCACCCAGCGAACCGCAGGGGAACAGGCAGAAATCTACGACTTTAACGACAACCAAAACGAACTGCTGGAGGAACTTCTGAGCGGCGCATACGACCAGTATTATCTGGCCCTGATCACGGGGTTGGGACACCTGGGGGACGGGACGGAGGTTATTGCGGAGGGCTTTTATATCTGGCCCAGCACCGCCAGTGACTATGTAACTTCCTTTTTTGGCACCAGGCTGCATCCCATTCTGGGCATTTACAAAACCCATACCGGTATCGACATCGGTGCGGGATACGGAACGGCGATCCTGGCTGCCGCAGACGGCGTGGTCACAACCGCCGCTTACGATGCGGGCGGCTATGGAAACTATATCATCATCGATCACGGCAACGGCAATAATACCCTTTACGCCCACATGAGCCAAATGAGCGCCGCTGTCGGGCAGACGGTGACGCAGGGTCAGACCATTGGCTTCGTGGGCAGCACGGGATTGTCCACAGGCCCGCATCTGCATTTTGAGGTTTATGTCGGCGGTACCAGGGTTGACCCCCTGCTGTATTTCTCCAATTATACGGCGGCATGGTAAAAAACAGTGTGAGGAAAGCTGCGTCCTGCTTTAGATTTGAAGGGGCAATCCAAATACAAATGTGGGAACGGCTGCATAAATAAAACTTTGAGCATCCGTTCCTAATATTGTTCCAATGGGTTGTTTTTGTTCCTTTCTCCATGCCCCATGTACTAATATACGGGGCTTTTATTGAATTATGAATATTACTCTGTCCATAGGAAATCAGACATAATAATTTTTGACTAAACCATAGGGAAGGCGGAAAAAGAGATGAATTTAGAAAAATTAAGGGTGACGGAATATAGAAAGTGCGCGGGGTTATTGGCTGAATTGCTTGACTTGGATGCAGATACGGAAGAAGAAATTGAAAAATGCTTTCAACGCACGGGAATCAAAAGCTTTTTTCAACACCTTGAATCGGCGGACTTATCTCCTGAGACTTCCGAGAAGCTGCAAAGTATACAAGCCTTAATTGAGATAATGGACGACAAAGGGGGGCGGTTATAACATGAGGCCAGACACACTGCATACCGAAAAATTTCTAAAAGGGCTGACCGCATTAACAGGTCTGCCCTCCAAAAAGGTTCAGCAGTATGTAAAACAAAACAACCCCTTTAACATCTTGGAACATCCCCGCATTATGGAACCAAATGAAAAGCAGCTCGAAAAGATCGGACTGCTCAACGAGTTCATTGCCTCCTACAACCTTTTGAAAATCTATGAGAGCAATGAAAAAATTATTTTCAATTCATCAACTGCGGCAGGCCAATATTTTTACGCCATCTTAAGCGGGATGAAAGATAAAGAACGATTTATGGTCGCTTTTCTAGACAGGGGCAATAACGTCATCGAAATAAAAACCATGTCGGAAGGGAGTGTTGGTCAGACAGCCGTTTATCCAAGGGAAATATTAAAGTACGCCTTGGCCTGTGATTGCAATGCGGTCATTCTGGCCCATAACCATCCCGGAGGCTCCCAAAAATTTTCCCCGGAAGATAAAGCAATGACCCAGAGAATTGTAGATATTTTTCATCCTTTGGAGATCAAAGTCCTAGATCACATTATTGTGGGTAGCGGAAACTATTCTTCTATGGCAGAAAGAGGAAGCATACCTGACCACTGCAAAGATAAAGCAAATTATGAACCGATTGCATTAGGCGCAATACCCATAGCTGAAAAGCGAAATAGATTTCAAAATACCCGCTAATGACCGAAATCCAAAATGTGATACAAATATCTATCCCGCCTATGAGCTAGAATCTTCTTTTTTGGCAAACAGGAACACAAGTTATTTTTTCTGATTTTAGACGCAGGAAAAACGCCGCAATCTATGAGGTTACGGCGTTTCATACATAAGCTCAATTTAAAAAAGAAAGCGGGAGATTTTATTCCCCCGTTCCTTTGGCTTCCTGTATCCCCTTTGCGGTAGCCGCCATGATAATTAAATCCGCTTCCTCTAATCCGTCAAGTTGACTTTCAAGCTGGCGGCGGCGCGTTGCTTTTTCCGCGTCGGTATCTGGAAAAAAGAATTGATCTACCGATATGTGAAATAAGGTGACAAGCTCATAAAAAACCTGAAAGCTTGAGGTGCTGCCCTTTGTTTTCAATGGACATAATGTAACGAGGCGCAAGAACCACTTCCTGTGCCAACCGTTCCTGTGTCCAGCCTTTGCTTTCCCGCGCTTCTTTTATAGCCTGCCCGAAAGCCGAAAAGTCGTATTTACCTTCGTTACGCATTATCATATCACTCTATATCATTTTACAAGTCCCCCAACAAAAGCTAAACGATATGATAAGTTACACAAAGTATTTTTTAATATCATATGGGACGATGCAGACGACAGTGTGTCCGACATTAGTTCATTGAAGTTTACATGGGCAGACCACCGTTTAATCATTAGAATGAAAAAGTAAAATAAGCGGAAGAACTAAAAATTGCATATACAATCCAATGAAATTATTATCACTGTATGGAATGATGGATAAATTTGCTTAGGGTTAGCCTATTCTATGCTCTCAAAAATAAAATTGACTCGGCCCCTGGGGCCTGGTTTATACTTTACTTAAAAGGTGGTATGGCAATGGAGAACCGGATAAAAATCGGCGATTTCGTTAAATTAACCGGAAGCACACTTAAAACCGTCAGATATTACCATAAGATAGGTTTGCTGCCTAAACCGGAGCGAACCGCCTCGGGATACCGTTTATACGGACCGGGAGAGTTGAATCGTATGCGCTTAATCAAACATTTAAAATCTCTGGGGCTGGATCTCAAACGCATCAAAGAGATACTGGGTGGTATTAACAATAATGCAACCTTGCAGGAAGTGTTGCAGTTGCTGCGAAGCGAGCTCACGCTTGATAAAAAAAACATTGAAGAGCGCATAGAGAAGATTGACAAAATGCTGAACCAGGGCATGGTACAACTTGATCAAGATTCTTTGGAATCCCCCACTTTTCAAAAGATGGCTGAGATCCTGGGAGCAGATCAAATTGAAAACTATGCTCGAACTTGTCCGGAAATTTACAACCAGCAACAAAAATTATTCGGCATCCTGGATGATTTCCAATGGAGCGAGTATTACCACGATGCTTTTCGGGACATGGCCGAGTTTTGGAATACACACCCCGAGAAATATCAAATTGCTTTGGACTATGGGGCACGTATTATCAGGCTAGAACATCTGTCCGAAGATGATCCTGAGATTGAACATCTCGCCCGGGAAACTTCCGAATTTATCGGAAGTATACCTTTATTAGCGGAGCTCACCCAACAATTTGGACTACCCCAACCTCTTCAGCGCTTACGTAATGAAATGATTATCGGCGTTCTCCCACCAGCCCGGAAAAAGTATTACCAGCTTTACGAGCAGTATATCTATTCCGAGATTGGCCAACAAACAGGTGGTAAGACGAAGACAAAATGTAGGTGATGCAACCACCAGACCAGTAAATTGGTATAGTCAGCTAAATACTGACGATGCTCTGGGAAGCAGGATAAGTTTTATCACTAAATTAACCAGTACTTTTTAGGATTTATTGCAAGAAATGCAGGAGGTGGGTCCTATGGAAGGCAACACTAAAGAGTCCAAGTTAAAAGCTTATCTTGGGCCGATAGTTATATTGATTGTGCTGGGCGCTATCTTATTCATTACCGCAGGGTCATTCAGGTTTTGGGAGGCATGGATTTTTTGGTTGCAAATATCTGCACTGACGTTGTTTATTACTGCCTATTTTCTGAAGAAAGATCCCGAGCTTTTATCGAGGCGAAGGCAGACTAAAGAAAAAGAGACTACGCAAAAAATTCCTTCCTTCTTGGCCACGTTAAATTTATTCGGTTACTTAATTCCCGGCCTTGATTTCCGTTTTCATTGGTCGACTGTGCCTTTTTGGATTGTAATTGCCGCGAACGTTATTGTTTTCATGGGCTATACACTTATTATCTTTGTTTTTAAGGAAAATAGTTATGCTTCCGCTGTCATACAGGTTGAGAAAGAACAACAGGTAATTACAACCGGTCCCTACGCCATAGTCCGCCATCCAATGTACCTGGGGATGTTATTAATGCAGTTGTTTACTACTCTTGCCCTTGGTTCTTATTGGGCATTAATACCTTCTTTTCTTCTCTTTATACCGTATTTAGTACTCAGGATAAAAGGTGAAGAGGAATTGCTATTACGAGACCTAAGGGGGTACAAAGATTATTGTTTAAAGACACGTTATCGGTTGATTCCATCCATTTGGTAAAAGTTCAAAACAAGTCTATATAAAAAAATGTTTTATTGAGAATCTAGTTCTAGCCAATGCTCTAATGACAGACGTGGAAAAACGGCCAGGACGAAAGATAGGATTACGGCAAAGGCAAAAGGACCCTGTCGGTTGTCCGGCGCATTTCATTCTTAATAACCCCCCGGCTAGGCTACGGTTGAAAAGATAAGAAAAAATGGAGGATTTCTCTTTGCCCTGGTAAAAAGGGAATGTGAGTTTGAACTAACCTCAAGCACAATAGTATTGAAGATAGGTTTTGTGGCTCATAGGGGACAGTGCCCCTTGTTACTTCATGCCAGCAGGCACTATTTTAGTTCATCAGTTTTCAATAACGAAACCAGGAATGCAACTGATATAATCATCATCAACAGGGCAGATGCCAATCCCGTCCAATGTATTTCGAGCCGGTTAAGAACAAATCCGTATATGAGAACACCGATAGGCATGCCGCCCTTGCTGATCATTACCACGATTGAAAATACGCGGGACATGTACTCATCCGGGGTCGCTTTTTGGATGTAGGTCTGAACCGGCACATTGATGAACATGATGGAAATACTTAAAAGTCTCAGAACACCGGCCAGCAATGCCGAAAATGCCAGCATGGTAGACATCATCAGGGCGCAGCCGGCTACTAGCGGTCTGGTTACTTCTTTATCTTTGCTGAACATCAAGCCCACCAGAATGCTCCCCACCATTGCTCCCAATATTATTATCATTTGCAGATAGCCGTACTGGGTGTCCGAATATGCCAGCCGGGTCTTAAAAAACAAGGGCAGCACTACGGCGAATATCGGTTGGATCGAGGCAAACACGACCAGGGAAAACCCGCACAGTGCGCGGATTGCCTTATTATTACGAATGAACCTGATGCCCTCGGACAGATCCTTTAACAAGCCGGATACGCCCATGGCTGAATCCCGCTTGGAATGCCTGTATTTAATCAGCATCGAACTGCCGGCCGATATGATAAATGAAATCCCGTTGATTAAGATGAGAGCGAATATGCCCAGCCGGGCATACAAGGCAGCACCGATCACCGGACTCAACATAACGGAGAGTATGCGTGCCGAAGCAAGTGCCGAGTTGGTCCGGGTGAGTTCATTTTGGGGGACCAGTTGCGGCAACATGCCTTTGGTAGCGGTATCAAAAAAGCCATACAGCAAGGCGACCAGTACCTGAACCGAAAGAAGCAGAGTTAGATCCATACGGTCCGAATAGGCAGCAAAAGCCAGACCTAAAAGCAACACCCCACTGATAAGGTCGGTGGCCACTATCGGACTTGCCCTGCAATCACCGGAAGGTTGCCGAGCGCTTCCATACCTATGCCGTTAGCTATTCGAGGAGATCCAGAACATCCTTAGAGATAAGTCCAAGGGTAAAACCCTAATCCAGATAGTAACTTCCTTCCAGGGAGAACAGCGCCTGTTCTCCTGACTGGCCGGTCTCTTGAAAACCGCCCAGATGGAGAACCCCAAACTAGTAGTCTGTCAACTCTTAAACTGCGGATAAAGTCTTTTCAATTTGATTCTGGCATCCTCGGTAGTAAATTGCCAATCAACACCTAATTGGGCAGAGTATCTTGAGCTTTCCCATGCTGTTAATTCGGTATTCAAGAGATCAAGATTATTAATTCTGCGACTTAAGCATTGCTTTGAAAGAACACTCAAGTCTATCTCGGCGATATTTAGCCAGCTGCCATGTTCAGGGGTATAATGTCCCTGCTTAGAAGGAATGACGGCAAAAATACATTATCCTTGCACAATTATGTTAATTAATGTAAAATAAACTAAGATTAATAATGTACTCGGCACAAAAATAAACTTGGTATAGAGGTGAAGGCATGGAGGCGAACAAAAAGAGCAGGACGGAAAGGAAAAAGGAAGAAACAAGAAAAAAAATCTTGGCAGTGGCCATGGATTTATTCAAACGGCAGGGTTTTGATAAGACTACCGTAGACCAAATCGCCATGGAAGCGGATGTCGCCAAAGGTACCGTTTTTAACCATTTCCCTGAAAAGGAAGCTATTATTGTTGAACATGTCAAACGGGTGATAGGAGCGCAAGGGGTGGAAACCATAGAGTATTTGGACAGTTTACCTGATACCCGGACGCGGCTCATCGCCGCCCTGCAAAAATCACTGGAGTGGATGCATGTTGATTTAACCAATGATTTATTTGAACGGTATTATACCTACAAAATGTCCAAGGTAGTGCAAGCCTTTAGAGAGAGAGATCCGGGTATAAGCAGTGGCTTCCGCACCATCTTGCAACATATTTTGGAATTGGGTAAAGAATCAGGTGAAATCAGACCGGATATTTCTATTGCGGACAACATCTTTTTGGCTGCTCAGTTGGAATTTCACCTCTTTATTTCAGCCATTGTATGGCTAAATTATCCGGAACTAATATCAATAAATGAGAGGATCGAAAGGGATGTGGAATTTTTCCTCAAGGGGGTAGAAAACAAGTCAGGTGATTCCTGATAATAAAGTCTTAAACCGTAAGTAGAGGGGGAAAAGGTATGGTTGGGGAATGTTTTTTCTTTAACTGGCCGGAAGCTTTTACCGCCGGGGTAGAAGATGTCGGGGGGAAGGGTTGGAACCTGGGCCGGTTGGAACGTTATGGCTTTACTATTCCAGTTGGTGGTGTTTTGACTGCTGATGCCTATCGGGCCTTTATTAGTGAAAACAAGCTATCTGAGGCCATAGTGAAGCTATCTGCAAAGATTACCATCACCAATATTACAGAAAAAGAAATTGAAGAAGACCTTTTTCAGCTAAGAGAGAAAATCAAAGCAGGATTATTCCCTGTGTATATCCAGGATGAATTGATCACCAAACTCAAAGGCATGGACATCCTATCCAAGCCGCTGGCGGTCCGTTCTTCCGCTACTTGCGAGGATTCGGCCCGGGCCTCTTTTGCCGGGATGCATGATTCATTTTTAAATGTCCGAGGAACCGACAATATCATACTGGCTGTCAAAGAATGCTATGCTTCCCTTTGGACTCCCCGAGCTGTCGCATATCGGCGCAAAATGAAAGTGGAGGATGATGAGGTATTTCAAGCAATAGTTATCCTTGAAATGGTGAAAGCCGTGGCAGCAGGGGTCGGTTTTACCTGTGACCCGCGCAGCGGCCGGGACGATGTGGTATTAATAAACGCCAATTTCGGATTGGGAGAAAGTGTGGTCAGCGGTGCTGTTGAACCGGATGAATACTGCCTGGATGCCAAACTGGAAATAATGGAGCGGAGAATGGGCCGGAAAGAAAGTCAAACCACGGCCTGCCCCGATGGCAGAACAGAATTGATTGCTTCTCCGGGCTCCTCTGCCCAACAAGTGCTAAGCGATGAAAATATTAAACGGCTGAGTTTGCTCATCCGGCGGGTCTACGATGCTTTAGGAGGTAGTGAACAGCACCAGGATATAGAATGGGTGTTTGACGGCCGGGACTTTGTTCTGGTCCAAGCGCGCCCGGTGACCACCAAGCCCCGCTATACCTTTCCAGAACTTAAAGACCAGCCCGATATATGGTCCAATACCAATTTAAAAGAGGCGGTTCCCATGGTTTTGCCCATGCTTAGTTGGAATCTGATCCAACAGACTTGGATGGACATAGGACCTTGGGGGTTAGTTAGTTTTGTCGGTTTTCAAATACCCCCAGGTTTGCAGTGTACTAAACGGTTCGGAGGGCGATTTTATTGGAACTCTTCATTGAACCAATGGATTTGTTTTGATTGCTTTGGGACGAAACCTGGTCAGACAAACGAGACACTTGGGGGACATGAGCCGGAAATCAAGATTAACGAGGATAAACCTTACCGTGGCATTAAAGGATTGAAAAGAATAGGGCGATTTATTAAGTTTGTCCTTTTTATCATTAAAAATAGCAGGAACACTCAGGCGGCTTTCGAACAGGTAGATAAGTTCACAGATAATTTAAATAAGCAAGATTTACAAGGTCTTTCCGATAACGATTTAATCAATACCATAGCTGTAATTAAAGCTGCGTGGCGTGAGTATTTACCGGTTTTCAGCGCGTGCAACATGTCGATGGCCAATATAGGTCCCTTGGTGAAAACCTTGGAGAAGTATTTTCGCGGCAGAGGAAATGCTATAGCCAATGCCTTAATGATCGGCCAGGGGGATATAACTAGCGCCGAACAAGGTTACCGTCTTATAGAACTGGCTGAAGTAGCTCGGAGTGATAATGATGTCCAGGACTATTTAGGCAGGAGCGATTTCAATCCTTATACTTGGGAAAAGGAACTTCCTGAGGGTTCATCGTTTAAACCATTATTTCGAAGTTTCCTGGCCCAATACGGGCACCGGGGCATCTATGAAATGGATATAAGTAATCCCCGTTGGAGAGAAGATCCTTCTTACCCTTTACATATCATCAAAAGCAACATGGAAACCGCTAATCTCGAAGAATTCAAAGCCCGACAAAAAATGAAGGTTAAAGAGACCTGGCAGGAGGTAGAACAAGGCCTACCTAAATCTCGTCATAACATGATTAGAAAACAGGTGGAAAAGGCCGTAAAAGGTGCTAATTTACGCGAAATGGCTAAATTTGAATTACTCATGTTTTATGAAGTAATCCGTAAGGTATTCCTGGAAATGGGAAGTCGCTTACAAGAAAGAGATATCCTGGGAGAAGAGACCGACGTCTTTCATTGCAGTTGGACAGAATTGTTCTCCGTTCTAAAGAGGGATTGGAACGGCCAGGGATTGAATTTACTGGTAGAAGAGCGAAAAAAATTGATGGAAAACATGGAGAAGCTATCACCTCCCGACTACTACATAGACGAGACCTCGCATTTTATTGAAGCCATCTCGCCAGGTTCGGATTCATTTCTGCAGGGGCTGGGAGTTTCAGCCGGAAAGGCTTCCGGCATAGCAAAACTTTTGCAACATCCCAATCAGGAGAAAAAGTTAAATTTGGGAGATGTGCTCGTTGCCCCTTCCACCGACCCGGGATGGACACCTCTATTTTTGCGGGCTTCAGCCATAGTTGTAGAGTCGGGCGGGGCTACATCCCACGGTGCCATTGTCGCCCGCGAATTTGGAATACCGGCTGTTTTAAACATACCCGGTGTTATGCGCCTTATTAAGGATGGGCAAAATGTGGTAGTAGACGGGGATGAAGGCAAGGTCTATATGTAATAGACACCAGGCTAAGAACTGCATTGCTTGTCAAATCAGGGCGTAGGCTGCAAAAACAAAGAATTTATTTCTATCAAAACTAATCGACGGCTTTGATTTTAATAGCTCCCTTCATATTTGGAAAATAAACTTTTATAAATCAGCAAATATTTTTAGAGTTTTTTCTAAACAGCGAAGATGCTTATGATAAATGCTGATAGTTATTATGTGGAATAAAGATATAAAAATAACTGATTGACCCTGACCTTAGGTAGGAGTTTATACTAAGGGTGAACTGAGGTGAAGGCATGAAATCACGGTTACAGATAGGAGAATTTGCAAAATTGACCGGAGTGACGGTAAAAACCGTTCTTCATTATCACAAAATCGGTCTTTTAGCCGAGCCGCTGCGCTCTCCCGGCGGCTACCGCCTCTATGGTCCGGGCGAACTCAATCGCCTGCAGGCGATAAAACGCTTAAAGACTTTGGGGTTAAGCCTGGAGCAAATCAAAGCGGTGGTAGGAGAAGTGACCGACCCTAAATCCGAGCGCTCGGTTCTGGAATCCTTGGAGAAAGAATTATTGCTACAAATGAATACTTTGCAACATCGCCTGAACAGAGTGCGGGAACTGCTGACTGCCGAACCGGCCAGTCTGCATGAAACCCGGGAGGACCCCGCTTCCTTTCGCATGGTTACCGAAATTGTCGGGACACAGCTATATGATAATCATCCCCAATTAATGGAACTGGACCGGCAAATCTCTGGGGTTTTCGACGATTTTGCTTGGGGACTGGACCACCAGGAACTTTTGCGCCAGATGGCTGAATATTTCCAGGCGTATCCCCAGGAATACCAGCGCATGTTGGATTGCAGCGAACGTGTTGACGCCATAGCGGATTTACCGGAGGATGCTAAAGAAGTGCAGGAATTGGCCCGGGACTGTGTAGACATTCTGACAAGCATTCCGCTTTTCAAGACCTGGTACAGGGGAGAAGAACCCCACAACCCCTTGGAGCCTTTGATCAGCGAGATGGTGAATAACCTGTTAACACCTGCCCAGGCTCAGTTCTGCCGCCTCTGCCAGTTGTATATGGAGGAGTATTGGGCGGAGAAGGGAACTGGGGATTGGCTGGAATAAACACCAATGATAAATAAGCGCAAGAAAAGGGTGAGGGCGTGAGGCTGAAAAATTTCCTGTCAAATCCTAAAATATCCCGTTATGCATTGCCAATACAATTGCTGGGGAAAGGAGATCATGGGTCAATCATTGAAAATCCCAATGTTGAGGTGCTTGCATTCGCATTAAATGAGGTATTAGAGCAGTGCAATAACCCACAACTTCAACAAAATGTATTTACAAACCAAATTGGCAGGTTGAAAGGAATCCATTATGAGTAATGTACAGACAAAAGTATTATCAAAATCTAAAACCACTGTATCACATAAATATGCAATCATGATGATTCTTATGATTATCCTGGAAATGGCGTTAGCGGTTGTCTTTGCGAAAATTTGGCTTAGCTGGAGTCAAATACCTTATGTGGCAGCCGGCGTTTTGTTCCTGGGGTTATTGCTAACCGATATGCTATTTCTAAGCCCTGCAAGGAAGCAGAACTACATTGATAAAGATAACTTGGTGTTAAATTATGGGTATCAGATAAAGGTATCAATTCCGATGCGGAATATTATATCCATGGAAGAAACTAACATGCAATCAACTGTACTTTTGGTGCCGTTTGGTATAGCGAAGGAAGCAAAGACCGGTGTTATGTTTTTAGCAACAGGCCCATCAAACCATCTATTAATAACCCTTAAGCAGCCGATTCGAGTAAAGAGCATGTTTCGGAATTACGGATATCTCGATAAATTTGTGGTTAATTTTGATGATCCAGATATGGCTAGAGAAATGGTAGGTGTTAGTGGAACGAACAAAGGTCCATTAATTGATGTTGTTACTAATCGCGAAAAATCATTGAACGATTATACTGCAGTAGTTAATTCACCAATTACTGATAAGGAGCCGACACTGAGTATTACCAATGTAAGCAAAAAATATGGTGAAGTAATAGCGGTACAGAATTTGAGTATTGACCTCTATCCGGGTGAGCTGTTTGGGTTTCTTGGACCTAATGGAGCCGGAAAAACCACTACATTGAAAATGATTAGCGGACTACTTAAACCTACCGGAGGGGAAATATCTATAAAAAATGACAGATCCATTGCATATATGCCTGAATTTATGGTTCTATACGAGCGACTTAGCGGAAGAGAATTCTTGGAGTTTTTAGGGGTTCTATATAAGCGTAATCCAAATCAGTTACGCCAGGAAATGAACGAACTTTTAGTACGATTTGATCTTGGATCGGCTGCAGATCGTCCCATTGGTTCGTACTCACAGGGGATGAAAAGAAAACTCTCACTAATTGCAACATTAATTAAAGAGAGCTCTATTTTGCTCCTAGATGAACCCACTAATGGATTAGATCCTAATGGCATTGTGCAAGTGAAGGAACTTTTAAGATCAATTGCCGCAAAAGGAAAAACTGTAGTAGTGTCAACTCATATTTTAGAAATGGCCGAGAAGCTATGTGATCGATTAGGTATTATAGTTGGCGGGAAACTAATATATGTAGGAACAGTAACAGAATTAAGGAAAAGGATGGGAATGGATACGGCGTCTTTAGAAGAGATTTTCATTAAACTGGTACAAGTTAGTTAAGAGCAAGCAAGAATCCTTGTTGAATTTTAAGATTAGCGACATGATGGAAGCTGCCCAGGTAGTAAGCGCCTGAGAGAGGAGAGTCTTGATTTTGAAAGAGGCATTAAAATTGCTGTTCTTAAGAGCGCGATTAATAAAAATGCATTGGGAAACTAGAAATTTGGTCAGCATTTGTCTAGTAAGTGCTGGAGTGCTGGTATTATTCTATTTTAAATCAAATATTTTTCCGCTCAATAAACAGAACCTGGGTCTGATATGGATGATTCTAGCCAACGCTTTGTTTGCTGTAATGTTTGCCTGTATTACCGCATTTAAAACCTGGTTTACCTCCGAGGATGCATTTTATTACACTACCGCACCTTTGGGGTTTTATCAAATGTACACCATCCACTGTTTGAACACATGGACTAGATTTATTTATGTTTGCGGACCTATGATGATGACCGGTTTGATCTTTTTAGCGATTAAACTTCATGGAGTGGTTATTGGGCTTGCAATCGTAGCTTTTTTTCTAGGATTATTAATATTGTCCGTAAACTTGGGATTTTTTATTATGTTTTATCTAATGTATTTCAAGAACCGTCTTGTTAATTTACTAGGCCTACCAGTAGCATTAGCAATTCTATCAAGTGGATTTTTATATTTTTGGTTCAATGATCATGTACTGTTTTATGCCGGTATTACTTTGTTATGTCTATTTATTATCTGGTTAGCTCCTAACTTTGCACGTCGAGTTTATTATCTATGCTTAGACTCGGCAGGTGTGGAAATAAACTTTGAGATTAAGAGCCAGGTTATGAAACGGACAGTACTATATAATAGTTTTCTACCTCGAGTTTTTCGTGCAATTTTGTATAAAGAATTGGTTACCGACAAACGAAGTTTTTATCTTTACGTCAGATACGGCGGCTCCGCTCTTTTTATGCTATTGTATTTACCACTATCCAAAATAGCCTTCTTTTCCGATAGAGAGTTGATGGCCGCCATTTTATTTTTCTATTTCATGGTTTTTGCCAATTTTCACGAAACTTATTCGACTACCTTCATTAAGGAAGGGAATATACTAAGCTTTATCCTACCCGCCTCAAGGTCATGGTGGCTTGGGATAGCCAAGTTTTCAACGGGCATGCTTCAAATCATTCCTCTGATCATATTGGCTACTCTTCTAACTTGGTATAAGCTTTCTCTTGGATTGGGAGAGGCGATCACTTTCGCCATATTATTGTTATTGCTCAATTCGGCTCATATATCGATCCTCATTTGCTTAGGAAGCAGGTTATTAAACATGGAAACACGTGACATGGGGATTATGGAGAGTATGATCTACGAATATAGTTTTGCGAATTTTAATCCTCAAGTAATATACATGTTTTTTTGGACTCTGTTGCTGCCAGTTGGCTTTATTGGTCTTATCTGGTCAATTGGCAATATGCCTGGTGGAATGTCTTTAGTCAGGATGTGGTTACTGATAACAATTGCTGCTACGGTTATCATTATTTGTCTTAACCTGGGAAGAAGGCTATATAATGATAGATTCCAACAACTGTTAAATTAGAAAGGAATAATAAAATGTGCTAACTCGTCAAAATCTCGTCTTTACCAATAAAAAAACAATCAACAAATGAGAAATTTTAACTACGCGTTTTTAGTGATTATGGCAATAGAAACGGTTGTTGCTATATTTATTGTTCGTATTCTGACAACAGCACATCAAGTTTGTTAATAATATCCGGGGTAATCGTATTTTTTGACCTTTTTTTGATCTTATATAGCTTTGTACCGCTTTTAAGATCAGCTCATTTGCTGGCTGATCAGGGTAGGCAAAGACAGTATTTATCATACAAAAGTACATCCCTGCGGCAAACCGAGGCTCTTTTGCAAGCTGACGGCAATTGCCGCCAGCTTGCCCGCTTATTAAACATTTAATTTATTGGAGGTAAATTTTGTGTCCTTGCAGCACTTATGGCAATGAGAACTTATGACAGACAATTAAATATTCGGTTCAAGACATAAGAGGTTTATCCTCCGCATTTTTTGTCAAATCAGGGCGTAGGCTACAAGGTTTCCTTGCGGCCTACGCTTTTACATTGTCGCTATTTGTGGAATGCGAAAGAAAAACAGCAGCTTTTGTTGTAAAAAGGAAGCCGTAATATTGGGATAAAGGTAGCACTAAAAAATTATTTCCCCAAAAACCTGTATTTTATCCTTTTCATTTCAATGTATAGGGCGAGAGGAGATGAAGCCCTATGAAAAGGAGTGCTGAAACCTATAAGGCGGTAGAAAAAGCGTTTTGCGCCTACATAAAAATCGTAATAACCCGTTCGTCACGGGGATATTTCCGCGCCCAATACAAGTATTTCAGCAGGAGCATCCCCTTGGAGGAAGTGGAGGAAATCAACTTATGCGCCGAAGCGGACATAGACATCACCTTTCCTGTTTCTAATGGGGACAAGCTAGATGATTATATCGAAAATGAAATCCTATCTGCGGTTATCAGCACTCTCAATTCAAAGAACAAGCAATTGCTTTTCCTGAAATACTACGAGAATAAGACCGACTATCAGCTTTCCCTCATTTTCGGCGTGACGCAGCAGAGCATCAGCGAGCGCAAAAACCGGATTCTGAAAAAGCTGAAAAATCGGTTTCGGATATGAACCAGCCATCTTCTATCTAATCCGCGCCCCGCCTTTTCCGTGAAAACCAACCATTTTTACGGAAAGGAGGAAAGGGCATGCCGGAAATACTGGATTTAATCGAAGAGGCCCAGCATGGTAACGAGCGGGCAATGGAAACTCTTATCCGGCAGTTTGAACCGCTGATTATCGACAAATCCTGCCTGTTCGGAAAGCTAGACGAGGATTGTAGGCAGCATTTAACGCTGGAATTCATATTGGCGGTACACAACTTTGAGCTAAAGCGGTTTGACAAATAAGCTATAAGGCTTGCAGGAAAAAATTCTGCAAGCCTTGTTTTTTTACCCTGTATTTTGCGGGGCTTTTTTCAATGTATAGGGCGAGAGGGTAAGAAAGCTTCCCCCTCACGGTCTTTGACAAGTGAATAGGTGTCTTTCCGGTACGTTCCCCGTATGCCTTGAAAAGGGAAGCCAGATTGCAGGTACGCCAAGACCATCTGTCCGGCATTAGCCGGATCACAGCCGAAGTATCCATGCCGTTACGGATTGGATGAAGGTAAGGTGCGAGCGATCAATACCGTGCAACGAATAAATGTTGGTTGCATTTAAGGCGGCGACACATACGGAGGGATAATGATACTTCCGTCTAGCCACAGTCCGAGCGTTAAAAGCGTCGCAGGCAATGGGGATGGCCCGTCAGTATGGGGGGAGGTGAAATTCCTATGAGGACGGTAAGCCGCCGTCCACCGATAAGCCCGTAACGATAAAACTGAAACAGACAATGCAGGTTAGGGGTGCGCACCTTGGTGCGAGCTGTATGTGTACCCAATCATGGGCGCGCCCCTGTTGTCTGCATTGTATTTCCGAGAGGAAAGGGGCTGATACTTTGCTGAAAAGCAATGAAGCATATAAGCTGGTTTTTCGGGATTACCCGGATGTGGTCAGTGTGGAGCAAATGTGTGAAATGCTGGGCGGTATCAGCACAAAAACAGGATACCGCCTTTTGCGGCAAAATCAGATCAAGCATTTTAAGATAGGCAGAACGTATAAAATCCCCAAGCTCCATATTTTCGAATACATGGCGGTCGTACAGGAATCCGATGCGTAAAACATCGTTCGCACATTTGTAAATCGTTTTGGAGCCTGTTACACTGTACCCGTCAATGGTAGGTGAATATAGACTGTTACTGATTTTAAGGAGGTTAGAATTATGGTAACAGGACATCTGCGAGAAAAAAACGGCTTTTTCCACATGATCCTCACCTATAAGGATATGAACGGAAAGCGCCAAACCAAGTCTGTCAGTACGGAACTTCCCATCAAGGGGAATAAAAAACGTGCTGAAGCACTGCTTTTGAAAACCAGGAAAGAGTTTAATCCCGACACGGCAATGATTGACAAGAACGCTTTGTTTGCAAGCTTCCTAACAAAATGGCTGCAAAATGTTATCGGCAGAGTGGATGCTGATACCTACGCCCTCTACTTATACGATACAAAAAATTTCATCATCCCTTACTTTAAGAATACCGACGTTACGGTAGCGAAAATAAAGCCGGAGGATATAGAAGGCTACTATCAGTATGAGAGAACAGGAAATCGCGCCTTAAACAATGCCCTGCTCCAATATCACGAGGTCATCAAAGAAGCCTTGGAATACGCCGTGGAGCTTGAACTGATCCGGGAAAATCCGGCTGATAAAGTAAACCCGATCTCCGGTGAGGTGCAAATACTGTTTACCGACTTCCTGCTGGAATGGCTGGAGATGATGAAACACAATGTTGAAATGACTACCTACGCATCATATGTTGTTACCATTAAGAGCCGCATCATTCCCTATTTTAAGGAATTCAAGCTTACCTTGAAGGATATAACACCAAAGCACATTCAGGATTATTATCAGTATGAGCTTAACGAAAAAGGGCTGAGTGCCAACACGGTGATCCATCGCCATGCCAATATTCGTAAAGCATTGCAGTACGCTTTCAAAGTGGGACTGATCAACTTTAACCCCGCCGATCGGATCGAGCGGCCTAAAACCGGGAAATTTGTAGGCAGTATTTACGATGCCGGCGAATTGGAAGCCTTGTTCGCCGTTGTGAAAAATAGACCGATAGAGTTGGCCGTTATTTTAGGCGCGTTTTACGGACTGCGCCGCAGTGAGATCGTAGGGCTGAAATGGAACGCGATTGACTTCAAAAAAAAGACGCTGACCATCAAGCACACCGTAACCGAGGTAAGGGTGGACGGAAAAGCCATCATCGTGGAAAAGGACCGCACCAAAACCAAGTCGAGCCACCGCACCCTGCCGCTGGTAGAGCCTTTTGAAAAGCTTCTCCTGCGGCTCAAGGCAGAGCAGGAGCGCGATCAAAAAGTATGCGGAAAAGCCTATTGCCGGGAGCATCTTGGCTACATCTACGTGAATGAGCTGGGAGAAAGGATCAAGCCGGGATATATCACTCAGAATTTCTCGCTCACGCTGAAAAACCACGGCCTCAAAAAAATCCGCTTCCACGATACCCGCCATAGCTGCGCCAGTTTGTTGTACGCCAACGGCGTCAGCCTGAAAGAGATCCAGGAATGGTTGGGGCACAGTGATATTTCCACAACCTCGAATATCTACACCCACCTGGATTTCAGCTCCAAGGTTGCTTCGGCCAACGCCATCATCGGCGTATATCCCTCCTGACATCCCTCCAAAACGGGCGGAATGCCAGGTGGAAAGGGAGCTGAGAGCATTGCCAATATGCGCTAAAATGGTTCATGTGACGGTATTCGGGCGGCAAACAGAAGGGTTTCGCCAGAAAAGAAAAAAGCCCTCAAATCCGCTTGTATCGCGGCTTTAAGAGCGATTGTTTCTGGTGCCGATGGCCGGAGTCGAACCGGCATGGAGGTTATCCGCCGCATTTTGAGTGCGGTGCGTCTGCCAATTCCGCCACATCGGCAAGTTTATTTCAAATTCCCTCTCCCTAATCCGCTTTTGGAATTTGGAGGGATATGGTGGAGGGATATTAAAAATCATAGAGGATATTCAATTATCAAGAACCCAGCAACCACGCTGGTTTGAGAGCCGCCAACCGGTCGAAAAGGGGTTTTCGCGCACACGATTTTGAGTGCGGTGCGTCTGCCAATTCCGCCACATCGGCAAGTTATATTTCAATTTCCCTCTCCCTAATCCGTCTCTGGAATTTGGAGGGATATGGTGGAGGGATATTAAAAACCATAAAGACTATTCGATTATCAAGAACCCAGCAACCACGCGGGTTCGGGAGCCGCCGACCGATCAAAAATGGGCTTTCGCGCACTGGATTTTGAGTGCGGTGCGTCTGCCAATTCCGCCACATCGGCAAATTTATTTCAATTTCCCTCTTCATAATCCATCTTTGGAATTTGGAGGGATATGGTGGAGGGATATTAAAAACCCTAGAGACTTTCATTTATCAAGAACCCAGCAGCCACGCGGGTTCGGGAGCCACTGACCGGTCGAAAAGGGCTTCTTGCGCAATAGATTTTGAGTGTCGTGCGGCCTCTTTTATACCATTTATTACCATTATCTTCTACCATTTCTTTCCCTCCCTAATATCAGGCTGGACTGGGTACTCATAATCCCTCCATTGCCGTTCACAAAAGCCAGGCGGTTATGGCAGAACTTCCGCTTATATTCATCCTGCTCGACCCTCCCCTGCTTTCCTTATGTATAAATATTAACTATATTATAGAATAAATATTCAAATATTTGCGGATATACTATTTATTAGTAAAGCATTTTATAATAGACAAAGGGGGATGGAAGAATTGAAACTTTCTCGTTATATATTATTAGCTGTACTTCTTTTAATACCGATTGGTATTTACCTAATATTAAAATTGGCTGTACCATATATATCAGCTAATGTCGAGCCGGTAGACCTGGGAGTATATCCTAAGCAGGAAGATTTCGATCAAGCCAGGGAAAAAATAGCCGGGATAGGATTGGATAACGGAAAGTATTTCCCCCAATTAATGCCCTAGCCATGCCTATTTGCCACCTCACGCCCGTACACGCATTGATTTGATAAGTACATGTGTACATTTTATGTTATTTTGTGAATTTTATCCTATTAAGGCAGGATTATTGCACCAATTCGTGGAATATATTTTAAAAGTTTTTTTATATCCAGGAGGAAGTCATGACCTTGATTCGGAAGACATTTGTCATCCTGGTCACAGTAAGCATTATATTATTATTTTCGCTATATTATATTTCAGATGTAATATTTATGGATAATTTTCAGCAGTTAGAAAATAAATATACCGCATTAAAAGTAGAACAGGTATCCGGGGCTATTGATGGACAGCTTAAATCTCTTGATATTCTTTGCGGTGATTGGGCTGTCTGGGATGATTCCTACGATTTCATGTCTAATAACAATCAGGAATACCTTCAAAGCTGCCTAACAGATGATATTTGTTCCTCCCTTAATTTGTACACTATATTGCTAATTGATAAAAACGGAGCGGTAGCTGCGGGAAGCACTTATGATTCTCAGCGCAATCAGCAGATAGCCCATCTCCAGAGCCTGTTGCAGCATTTTGAGCCAGATAACACTATCCTTACTACCACCGCCGCACAAGGTACGGTAAATGGATTGCTCAAACTACCGGAGGGGATACTGTTGTTCAGCGCTCATCCTATTTTGAATAGCGATGGAAAAGGCCCGGCAGTCGGCACTATGTTTATGGGACGTATGCTGGACCGAAATTTGATAAGTAGACTGGCCGAAACGACTCATATATCTTTTTCCATATTGGATTACAATTCCCACCGGCTGTCGGAAGATACTTCTATTATCGAAATCCAAAATGGTGAGAATATCGCTTGCGAAGTGCTTGACGACCATATAATGACGGGCCATACCGTCTTAAAAGACATCTATGATAATCCGGCGGTGGTGTTAGAAGTTAATCTGCCCCGAGATATATCTCAACAGGCCCAGACCTCTCTTCACTATTTCGGATATGCAATCATCCTGGTTATAACACTAATGACCGGGCTTATCATTTTCCTTTTAAGTAAATTGATCTTGAGCAAGGTTAAACTCTTGTCTAGCAAGGTTAGCGAAATAAGCTGCCACCAGGATTTTTCCATCAGGATACCTGTAATGGGACGGGACGAAGTTTCTGGCCTTACTCAGAACATTAATCTTATGATGGCCGAGATCGAATCCACCCATCAACAGCTATCAACGAACCGGCAGCAATACCAGCAGATGTTTGAGGAAGCACTTTCAGCCAATTATATATGTACACCGGAAGGTAAAATCCTGCTTTGTAACCCAAGCTTTCTGGATATGCTGGGTTATAAATCCTTTGAGGAAATATCCTCTATTAATGCCTGGAATCTTTTCCATTCTGTTAATAAACAAACTATATTGAAAAAATTACAGCAGGAAAAAAGAATTACTAATTCGGAAAAAATCATCCACGATATCCACGGCAGGTCGATTACGATACTGGAAAACATAGTAGGCATTTTTGACCATGATGATGAATTGATTCAAATCCAGGGTTATATGATGGATATTTCGGTACGGAAACAGGCTGAAGAAAAAGTGAAATATTTAAGTTATCATGATAAACTTACCGGTCTCTATAATCGCTCCTATTTTGAAGATAGATTAGATCTACTGAACACATTGGATAACCTGCCCTTGAGCCTGGTAGTTATCGATGTCAATGGACTAAAACTCATAAATGACGCTCTGGGTCACGACCGGGGGGATGAACTATTAATCAAGGTAGCCCGGGTTATAAAGCGTTCCTGTCGCCGAGATGACATTACCTGCCGCTGGGGCGGAGATGAATATATGCTCTTGTTTCCTTCCACCAGCAGTGCCATTGCCTCGGTAATCTGCGAAAGAATAAAAGGTGCTATAAACGAAATTGAAATACAAGGTTTACAGGTAAGTGCCAGTTTAGGAATAATGACTAAAAATGACCCTAATCAAGACATCGGTGAAATACTGCGCCAAGCGGAAGAAAAAATGTATCGTAACAAGCTGCTGCAGCATACCAGCAATCATAATGCAGTAATTAAATCACTGCTAAAAACCCTCCTGTCCAAGAATCACGAAACAGCAGAGCATACTCAGAGGCTCAAGGATATACTGATTAAAATGGCAAAATACATGCAGCTTCCGGATAGTGATATGGACGAACTTATTTTGCTGGCAGCACTGCATGATATTGGTAAGATAACTATTCCGGACAGTATTCTAAAGAAAACCTCGCAGCTCACCAGCAGCGAATGGGATATTATGAAAAAGCACAGCGAGATAGGATACCGAATTGCCAAATCATCTCCAGAGATGGCATTAGTGGCAGAAGCTATATTGTATCACCATGAATCCTGGAATGGCACCGGTTATCCATTGGGTTTACAGGGTGAAAACATACCGCTGCATGCACGTATGCTGACTATTGCAGATGCTTTTGATGTTATGACTCAGGGACGCCCTTATAAAGATAAATTGTCTGTTCAGGAAGCCTTGCTGGAGCTGAGGCGCTGTTCTACTAAACAGTTCGATCCTTATCTGGTAGGCATCTTCATATCAAGCCAGGGATTTAACCTGGACGAGGATATCTTTTCCATTGCAACTAGTCTATCGGAGTACCCTGCATAGTTCGCGACACCCAAACAAGAAGCCGGCCACCGCCGGCTTCTTGATAATAGACCTCCATTGCTTATTGAAACCTACTCTCGTTTGTCTTCTTCTGCTGTTGCAGGTACTATATTTTTTTTATTCTTCTTAAAACTCCAATGGTATTTTCTCTTCAAGACACGGAAAACCCAGATTATCAAGGCCAGGAGAATCGCCCAGGGTATAAAGGCAATGAGAAAAATAAAGAACCCACTCAAGAAATTTACAACCCCGTTGGCGCTATTAATAAAGGCCTGCATAGCTTTAGCCCATACACCTTCAGGAACTTCGACCGTACCCGGGGCTACCTGGCTTAAGGACACCGAAATCGAACTGTAACTGGTGGCATTTTCCAGGTACTTGAGTCTCCCCTGCAGGACTTCTATGTCACTTCTAACCCGGGTTAATTCATTTTCAACTGCTACTATTTCTTCAATTGTTTTAGCCTGGTCATATAATATCAGCAGGCGCTCTTCCTTCTTTTTCAATACCGTCAACCGGGCCTGGGAATCGTAATATTCTTCGGTTACATCCTGGGTGGTAATATTTTTGTCTTTTATTTCACCCAAAGCAGCTATTTCATCCATAACACTGCTCAGTCTAGCTGAGGGCACCTTAATATTTACCTCTCCACGTACCCAATCATCCCCTCGAGAGAAATTACTGCTTACTGTATAACCCTGATTATCCTGGCCGATTTTAACGATCTGGTCCATAGCCTGGCTGGCGTCGCTGACAGCAAGAACCATACCGGCGTTTTGTATCACTTTTCGTTCATGGTCAGGAACGGACTGAGCCATTTCATTATAATCAGGGCTGGTGGTTTTTGCAGCCTCATTACCCACACTGGAATCACTCAATCCCGAATATTCAGGAGCAGCCTGATTGCTTGTTGCTTCCTGCCGCGTTTCCAGGTATGATGAACTGGCACAGCCGGTTAGGCTGGTTGAAAACAGCAGTGAAATTATTAATAAGAGCAAAACAACAGAATACTTGTTATTGTTACTTTCCGAAAATCTTCCCAAATTATGTCCTCCCCTCTTTGTTATAATATTATTCCTGGTTGCTTTTCCCTTCTAACAGATATTATGATAAAAACGATACTATCTTACATATATTTTATTATATCATGATGTAACCGGGACACAGGGACAGTTTCCCCGTTAAGGGGTCAGGCACTACTTGCTAACTCACTTTCGTACCCAACTGACGAGTTATGCTTGGTTTTGGCAAGAAGGATAAGGCGGTTACAGAGGGTAAATAGATTGAATAACCAGATATAACTTATGAAGTTTTCTACAGGGTTAAAATAAGACCGGCCGCAACATTAATAGTTACCAACGGGAACATCAGCAACCTTAATAGTGCAGTAACCAAGTAAATGCACATCAGTTGTCCCGGTTTGGGGTAGTGCCCAAGGGTGACGGCGGGACAAAGCATAATGCTCTCCAAGCCGTAGCCGCGACAGTATGTTAACTGTGAAGGTTAAGTTAGTAAGTTAGTAAGTTAGTTCCTGCTCCCATGCAGGATTAAATAGCTCTGGTAAAGAAAGATTAATAAAAATACTGACAACGGTGAGGAAATGCTTTATGCCTGAAGTAATAAGTATCATAAATCTAAAAGGCGGAGTAGGAAAGACTACTATCACCATAGCTCTTGGAGAAATAATGGCCTTCAATTATGACCTGAAAGTGCTGATCATAGACCTGGACCCCCAGACTAATGCTACGGTTGCTTTAATTGGGGAAGATAGCTGGGTAAAAAGAAATATCCGGGGACAGACGTTAATGCAGCTGTTCCGTGATAAAATCGAGAATACTAATATCTTCTCAGCTGAAGAGGCTATAATAAAAAATGTATCTAATGTCGGAGGTGGAATAAACGCTCTCGATTTACTTCCATCGAGTCTGGATTTAATCGACCTGCAGGATCTTATAATCACCATCCCGGTGAGCAGATTTTTGCCCTTAAAACCAGTTACGGTACTGGCCGAGGCATTAGTCAACCACCTTGCCCACTACGATATAGTACTCATAGATTGTCCTCCCAATCTGGGTTTGATTACCCAAAACGGTCTTATTATCAGTCAGCACTATTTGATACCTGTTATTCCTGATATTCTGTCCACCTATGGCATCCCCCAGATTGTAAGCCGCATTAGTCGCTTATCAGATAGCACTGGAATTAGAATTAACCCCCTGGGTGTAGTCGCCAACAAGTTCCGTAAACAAAACATACATCATTCTAATCAAATCAACCTGCTTAAGTTAAGAGAATCCGAGGGAGGTTACCGTAGATTTTTTAATACTATTATCCCAGAAACTGCACGCGCAGCAGCAGCCATGGACTATACCGTAAAATGTATGAATCTGCACCAAAAATATGGTTATGAAATTCCTTACGCAGCCTATACCGCATTAACAGAGGAGGTATTACAAAATGTCCAAGACTGATCCTACCCCGTATATGGCGGAGTTCTTGAGACTCCTGGCCTCAGAATTAGAGACTAATAAATCCCTGGCCAAACATTTGTCTGGTCCATTTATGGACTACCTTAACGGGGCAAAAGCTGAAAGCGGCCTTCCTGGGAAAAGCAACAAGCCTTCCATTCCAGAAGGCTTTGACCCGTTTAAGATATATTATGAAAAGGGAGGAGTAGGGTTGATGGCATTTTTACAAGATATGGAAATTGCCACTTTAAAGTCAATTCTTTCAGAATATGGGTTGGACCCTGCTCGCACCTATACCCGCTGGAGAAAACATGAACGCCTGTCATCACTTATTGTGGACAGAGTTAAGGCCTTGAGCCATAAAGGCAAGGTTTTTGGACCCCGGTAAGGTTATTATAATCAGGAACATTTATTGCCACAGCCCATTACGTCTGTGTATAAAATCCCACCTTCCGGGTCCAGCATATCTATGAGTCTGCTTGCTGCAGCACTTTCTTCACCTGCTAAATTAATTACCACACTAAATTTGTTGCAGTCATCCAGATAGTTATGCAGCACTTCCCGGGCTTCGTTTTCATCGCTTACTTCCCTGGTGATCGATGCATATTTTACACCTTTTTCATTAAGATTTTCGATAATTAGCCTATTTTTCTGCAGGTTAATATCTACAATCATCACCATGGCACCCAGGTTGGTGTAATGTATTCCTACATTACGGCTTATACGCTTATTGCGGCCTGATACTATTAAAACATTAGGCTCTGTCATTCTAATAGGAATCATATTATCCCCCCCACCAACACATTTCTCTATTAATTAAATGCAAATATCATGCCAGCTCACATGGGCTTTATATTTCACCATATTTTAACCATATGTCAGCTTAAACCTTCGTTTGATACCTGTAAATCATATCAATTCCAAGAACATCTTATTCAAATTCTAAACCCTATTTGGTACAACCATAACACCCTGCAGCCGGAATAACCTCAGGACAGACCTGTTGGTGAAACGCTTCACTATATGACCATTTGTTGACATATACTCTGTATCAAGTGTCAGATATCTGACTATTAATAGATTTAACTTGTAAATCATATTTTATTGAATCCCCATACCATTCCCCAACTGCTTCCCTAAAGGCCTTATGCCTAATATAATGGTATTTTTTGATCATCGCCGGTTAAGGCCAGGGAATAAAGACCTGTTCAAATATTGATCGCTAGTGAACACATTAAGAGCTCAGGTGTACACATCTGCCCGGAGGTACGGTTCCTTTGGTGGATTATCACTTATAGCAAATAATATAAACCAAGAACCTCTATATACTATATATCTTTCACAATCATAACCGGGCAGTTCGATAATTTGGCTACCCGCTCACTGATACTGCCCTGTAATAAGTTTAAAATGGCACCTGATCCGAGGCTTCCCATTACAATAAGATCATATGGTTTCTCACGGGCTTTTTCCAGTATAACATTGGCCGGGAGGCCCCATACCAATTCAGCTTCAACCATTACGGTCAGAGGGTTTATGGCTTTAAGGGTGTCCTCCAGAATCGATTGTCCTACCTTATTTAGATTCTCAATCATGGTATTTGTTGTTACCGGCATGGAACGAGTAGCCCCGAAGAGCTGACAATGATTTACCACATGCAGCAGCTTAACTTTACTGCCATACTTTTTGGCGATAAAAACGGCTTTTATAGCAGCATTGGTAGAATACCGCGAGCCGTCCACTGGCACCAGGATATTCTTGAACACAATAATACCCCCTTTACCCAAATAAATTTCTTTCTATATATACTTGAGTATGCATTTTCATCAACGATATGAACAGAAAATAAAACAAGCTATTGGGCAGGCCAGTATTTGCGAACCATGGTCGACTTCTACCTGCGGATAAAGATTGCTTATTAGCTGAGTTTCTGGCTAATCTTTGTTGGGGATATCGAGATAAAAAGCAACTCCATTCTCTTCGTTGCTGGCCCATATTTTCCCTCCATGATATACGGCTATTTCCCTTACAATGGCCAGACCTAGTCCAAACTCACCTCTATATCCCTGCTGATACTCTTCAAACAGTTTATCGATAAGCCCTTCTTCCAGCGAAGGGCCATCGTTAAATATGCGAATAAACATATAGGGCTGCTTATTTTTATAATATTCACTAAGCGTTATACTGATCAAAGACTCTGCATAACGAATTTGGTTATCCAAAAGATTTTCAATCGCTACCTGCCACTGTTCCTGTCCACCTCTAAATACGATATTTACCATTTCTAACTGCCAGCTGAGCTCCAGACGCTGCCATCGCAAAAGTTCCACTATATTTTCAATCAGTTCCCCCATATTAATCAAGTCATCCGATGAACGTTTACTAAATAAATAATCCAATTTGGTAAGATACAAAAGGTCTTTAACCCTTTTTTCCATACGCGCAGCTTCTTTTTCTATCACTTCTATTGATCCTTCCAGGCCACCTTTAGGAAAAATCCCATCGGCAATGGCCTGAGCATAACTGCGAATTACCATAACTGGGGTCTTTAATTCATGAGATATGTGCTGTAAAAAGGTGCGCTGCATATCTTCCTGCTCTACCAGTCGCTGCCTCATACGTTCGATGGACTGTCCCAGTTTGCCTATTTCATCATCACGATCCACATCGATCGATTCGTACCAGTCCCGATTAGCTATACTGCGCACATGATTTTCCATTTTAATAATTGGTTTAGTTATATAACGGGACATTAAAAATGAAGGTATCCAGCTTAAAAGCAGTATGACCGCAATCAGCCATAATAATTGAGCAAAAAGATTTTCCACCAGATCATTTTGATAATATTCCCAGGTGTACGAAAACAGATACACCGGAACACTGGCCAGTTCTCCCCGGCGAATTATATAATACATTTTCTCCCCATTAATGTCCCGAGAATACTGTTGGGCGGCTACATGCTGGTTTTTTGATTCCTCCATAATAAAATCGAAATTATTAAATATCAGCAGAGAGGTTGAACCTGCTATAACCTCTCCATCTTCTAAAAAGACGATGTGTTTAACCGTCTGGTATTGCTGATTTATCTGATCCCATTCGGCTATATCATGAATATCGGAAAGCATCTTGCCATTGGAAAGGTAAATGGACTGAGCTTCTCGTATGGTGGCATAAGTTTGCTGGGTGAAAAAATCCCTTAATGCCCAGGGAACCAGCAGCATAAATAAGGTGGAGATGCCAATAGTGATAATCACAAAAATCATCCATATTTGTAATGCCAGAGGACTATTTTTCATGATTTCACCAACCGGTAGCCATAGCCGTATATAGTCTCTACTCTAAATTCAGGCAGTTTTTTGCGCAGTCTTCTGACCAGGTCATCTACCACCCGGTCAGAACCCACATAATCCTGGCCCCAGACATGGTCTAAAACCTGCTCTCTGGAAAATGCCTGACCCTGGTTCCTGGCCAACATAACCATTAAATCAAATTCTTTAGAAGTTAAATCAATTTCCTGTCCATCCTGGGTTAATTTGCGTCTTCTTTCATCAATTAAATAAGGCTGAACTTTTATAACGTTGATATCGACATAATGTTCACCATATACTCTCTCCAATAGTTTACGCGTACGAATTACCAGTTCTCGCGGCAAAAAAGGCTTGGGAAGGTAGTCATCACTTCCCATCTCTAAACCCAGAACTCGATCCAGTTCCGCATCCCGGGCGGATATGTATATTACCGGGATGGACGGATCATCTGCCTTTATATGCTGCAGGAGTCTGTAACCGTCAATATCCGGCAGCATTATATCCAATATCCATAAATCGGGCCGCTCAGGTATAGCCTGCATAGCTTTTTCTCCACACAAAAAGGGCTGGACATGCCAGCCCTCTTTGGAGAGATAAGAGGATAAGAGTTCGTTCAGGTTTTCTTCGTCTTCTACCAGGTAGATTTTGTAAGACATTATATGTCCTCCTGGATTTGTTTTATGAGTTTAACTTAGTCTAAGAGGAAGGGTTATCTGAAATATATTTTATCAAATTTATATGGTTCGATAAACGTATCAAACCAAATGTTGTTCTTTGTTTATCCCACCTCCTTAAATTCAACAGTATGTATTTTCTTTGTCTGTTATTAATTTAAGCTATAAATGTGGGATAAATGCTGCTCTAATTATGTGATATTGTAAAAAATTCGGATTGAAACCATATCCTGCTGTTTTCCTTCAGTTTTTTCGACGTTTATATTTAAGCAAGTATACCCTGCTCTTCCAGCCACTTCGCAGCCGTTATCTGCACCTGGGCATGAATTTCCCGCAAAGGCAGATCAGCCTCTCTGGCAATACGGCTCAAGTCCTCATATTCAGGAGCAAATTTCAGCAGCCGCCCATTATGATAAGCAATCTTGATAGTAACCGGTCCCCACCGGGTAGGTACGGATACCAGCTCTCGCTCCAGAATACGGCGCTGTACCTGCAGCCTGCGCACCCCCAGGGTGCTGGTCTCTCGCCACAGGATTTCTTCTAATTCATCGATAAAACCCTCCTCGCAAAGCACCTTCAAACAATTACCCGGCCGGTTTTTTTTCATCATCAGGGGAGTCAAATATACATCCAAGGCTCCTCGCTCCATCAGTAATGGAAATAGATACGAATAGTACTGGGTATTCATATCGTCAATATTACATTCCAGTATCCACAGGTGCTCCAGGGAGCTTTGTCTGGCTCTTATAATTCTCAGCATATTGGGAATTTCTAAATTTTTATCTCCCAGGCCGTATCCAACTGCCTCAACAACCATCTCCGGAATCGGTCCAAAGTATTCGGTCAAATTAGAAATAACTGCTGCACCAGTAGGTGTTACCAGTTCTGACCGCAGTCCCGTTGTATATACCGGTATCCCCTTGAGTATCTCCAATACCGCAGGGGCTGGTACTGGCAGCAAGCCGTGGGCACAGTGCACAAAGCCTTCGCCTAAGTGAAGGGGTGAAGCATATACCTTTTTAATCTTCAGATCCTCCATACATATCAAGGCGGCCACCACATCCACAATAGAATCGACTGCTCCCACCTCGTGAAAATGGACTTCATCTGGGTTGATACCATGAACATGGGCTTCTGCTGCCGCAATGCGTCTGAATATATCCAGGCTGCGCATCTTCACCTCTTGAGACAGATCACTCTCCCCTATTATAGAAGCTATATCAGAAAAACCTCGATGAGAATGATGCTGGTGATCGGAGTGGTTGCCGCTTTCCTCCAGCAGTACGCGAAAATCGGTTCCCCAAATGCCCATCCGCTGGTTCTTCTCTATATGCAGACTATAGCCTGGGAGCTTAAGCTTGCTTAACTGCTGATATAGATACTCCTCTTTAGCTCCCAGGTCTAAAAGGGCACCTACTATCATGTCGCCGCTGATACCGGCAAAACAATCAAAGAAAAGGACTTTATCCATGTTAACTCTCCTTACAACTTCAGCCTATCCTGCTCCAGGTTGGTATGTAAAGCCTGGTCAACCTGACGATTGATAATGCTGGCCAGGCAGCCCGCACCAAAACCATTGTCAATATTCATCACACTAATACCCGATGCGCAGCTGTTCAGCATAGCCAACAAGGCCGCTAATCCCCCGAAGCTGGCCCCATATCCGACACTGGTGGGTACTGCTATAACCGGCTTGTCGACCAGACCACCTACAACACTGGCCAGAGCTCCCTCCATACCAGCCACAGCAATAATTACCCGGGCCTCCTGCAATAATTCTATGCTGGCTAGCAGTCGGTGAATACCAGCTACACCCACATCGTAAAGGCGCTCTACCTTATTGCCAAAGGTCTCCGCAACAACAGCCGCTTCTTCAGCCACAGGAAGGTCGGAAGTACCGGCTGTGATGACCACAATGGTACCGCTGATCTGCTTGATCTGCTGCTGCTGAACTACTACCAGGCGAGCCAGTTTGTGATATACGGCGGCCGAATGGATCATTTGGATAGCTTCGAAGATTTCTTCACTGGCTCGAGTAGCCAGTAAATTACTGCCTTGGGACAACAAGGCAGCTGCGATTCCCTGCACCTGTTCCATTTCTTTACCTGTACAGTAGATGACTTCTGGATAACCGGTACGCAGATTTCGATGGTGATCAACACAAGCATAGCCCAAGCTCTCAAAAGGCATATGCCGCAGCCGTTTCAATGCTGTGTCTATGTCCAGGTTCCCTTCTTGTATATTTTTCAGTATTATCCGCAGCTCATCTTTTTCCACTTATATCACTCCTATATTATCCCATTATCCATGCTGCCCATCCGGTATCCGCACAAATCCAGGCTGACATGAGTATAGCCAATACTGCGCAATGCCCGTTCAATTTCGTCCATGAAGTCAGTACTAAAAAACCGCTCCCGTTCCGCTGCACCCACTTCAATTCTGGCCAAATCTCCATGGGAACGAACTCGGAACTGTTGAAATCCTAGCTGTCGAATTATGTTTTCTGCAGCCTCCACCCGCCTCAAATAACCTGGAGTCAGAGTTTCTCCATAAGCAAAGCGAGTAGCCAGACAGGGCGATGCCGGCGCTTGCCAATTTGGTATCCCCAAATCACGAGCCAACTGTCGAATTTCGCTTTTATTGATACTGAATTTCTGCAGAGGACTAATAACACCCAATTCAAGTAAGGCCTGCTGCCCCGGGCGATATTGGAGGGAGTCATCAATATGGGACCCTTCCATTACCTGACCGCCCTCTTCTGCAGCTGCCATAAGCACTCTTTCCAGCAATAGTTTTTTGCAGTAATAGCATCGTCTGACCGTATTGCCTCTGATTTCCTCAATCTGTAAGGAATCAACTTCCAATATCTTGTGTTTTATTCCCAAACAGGATGCCATATGGCATGCATTAGTCATATCAAAATTACTCTGCATACCATTATTAACGGTAATGGCTTGGAAGCTCCCGCCTAATTCTTCCTGGCCTATGCAGGCCAAGAGGGTGCTGTCTACGCCTCCTGAAAATGCCAGGATTATTTTTTCTGCCCTTCTAAATTCTTCACGAAGCAGGTGGATTTTTTTCCCCAATACCATATGGAAACCTCCATCAGCAAATTCAACTATCCTATTAATAATAACTCAACTTTAGCATTTGCCATATCTTCTATTAAGAACGTCCCCATATTTCCCTAAAAATTGTATTAAGAGTGGTAAAAACATAGCCCAAAAGATAAAATATATTAGAATACCCTTATAGGAGAGAATTCATCTTGGATAATATGAACCTTTTTGAACCGGAAGCAAGCAGATTTATAAGAAACATTACCCCCATCAATGTTTTTGCCCTTATGGGTGATATAAAAGACAAATTCCATTACCCGGAAGCTTATGAGTATCTAGCTGCAAAAGGCTATGATATAAAAGACTTTTACTTTAACCGGGGCAGCTATATGTCGTGGTTCTGTTATTACCATAAATATGTGGTAATCGATATAACTCATTTTACCGAACCATGTCTCAAAGATTTCAGAATCCTGGAGTTTATTGAATTGGAAAGTGAGCGGCTCCAAACTGCCCTGGCAGAAAAAAATTTTAAAAATTTCTTTTACATGATAGATGATAGAATTGCCCTTTTTGCTTATCAGGAACTTTTTGATATTATTCCTGATAACGATAAATATGATTTACTATGGCTTATTTATTTCCGCTGCGGTTATCATCTGGAACAATTAAACCGAGAGGCAGTTAGTGAAGTATTACGTTACCGTCCCCGGGAGAAACACCGGGAGGATGCAGGGACTGATGGTTATGTCAAAATATATCGGGGGCAGATTGCTGGTTCTATTCCTGTAAGCCTGGCTACTTCATGGACCACAGACCTAAACACCGCTATTTATTACGCCACCCGCTTTAACCAGTCCGGTACTATATTTAGTGCACGTATACATCAGGATAAAGTGATCGCCTATATCAAACGTCATAATGACAAAGAAATATTAGCCTACCCGGAAGACATTCAGAATATCAGCAAAGAACATTTTATGTCTTTCGATGACCTGCTGCCTGAGCTTGAAGACACAGGAGTCCTGGCCGCCTATGAGTATTATAGTTCTAGACTTAAACCTGAATATTTTCATAATCCTACCGGAATTCATGGCCTATCCCATACCCGCAGGGTACTCTTGCTGGTATTGATTTTAGCCCATTTAGAAAATTTAAGTCCCCGCTGCAGCCAGCTGTTGAGTATCATAGCATTGTATCATGATATTGGCAGAACCAATGATAATTTTGATCCTCACCACGGTCGCGCCAGCTGCAGGAAAATAAACCGCCTGGACCTGCTGGATGAAATCGAAAATACTACCGACCGGGAAATAATAAACTTTATTATTACTAATCACTGTGTTGAAGATACTAAAGCCCTTAATAAGATAGATAAGTATAACATTAGGGATAAGGCCGAAGCTACCACACTATTTAAAATATTTAAAGATGCCGATGGCCTGGACCGAATTCGCATTAACGACCTGGATATTAGGCTATTGAGAACCAAATCAGCCCAAAAATTACCTCTTCTGGCCCGACAGATTCTTAATTCTTACTTATAATTAAGTATCTTCAACCAGGTCGGTTGTATTTCATTAACTTTAAAATTAAACTGCCAAAACCCTGAAGATTACTTTTTGCAGTAAAATCAATTATTGCTGCTTACAATGATAGGGTTGATATTATGTTTGCATCAATGGGTGGACCGACGAGATGGGACTGGACCCGCAATAAAGAATCTGCCAATGCCATGCTTAAAGAAAAAAATAATCCCCCAAAAGTAAAGAACGGCCCTTTTGAGAGACTGATTGATTTTGTTTTAACCGCTTTGTTAATCACTGCGACAGCTTACTTCATATACACTTTATTCTTATAGCTTAATATAGTTAATTTAATTGTACAGGATAGAAAAATGTCTGCTTCTATCCTGCTATTGAAAGCCACTAAACTCCGTTTCAGATTATTCCTCTTAATTACACATCATTTTAGATCATCCAACTGCTTTTGCAGGCTGTCTATTTCTAAATATTTACCGTCTATCTTTTTGCATATCTCCGTTAACTCAGCTTCAGCGTTGTTACCTGCCTTAAAGGCATTATACAGAGTATTGCCCAGTTCCGATTTTAGCAAATTTATCTCTTTTTCCAGGTTAGCAATATTCAGTTTAATTTTCCCGCCTTCTACCATATCACCGGACTTTTGCTTAATTTTATTAGCCTGTTCTCCCAGCTTGTTTTTGTCAAATTTGAACATTCTGCAACCCTCCCTTTAAATAAGTTATATATGGGGTAAGGTTTAACTTCACTCCTAAATCTCACCCTATATAGTATTTTAACCCATATTTATCCTGAAAAAAATTATTTCAGTTGGTGGACAAATATCCCGCTTCTTAATTTGGGTTCAAACCAGGTTGATTTAGGAGGCATTATCTGATCAGCATCGGCAATATCCATAAGATCCTTAATGGTGGTCGGGTGTATAGAAAAGGCAACTTTCATACCCTCTTCCACTCTTCTTGCAAGTTCTTTTAATCCTCTTATGCCGCCCACAAAATCAATTCTTTTATCGGTTCGAGGATCTTCGATACCCAAAATTGGTCCCAGCAGATTATACTGCAGTATTGACACATCTAATCTTTTTACTGGATCATCTTCATCATAAGTTCCTGCTTTAGCTTTAAGAATATGCCATTTCCCATCCAGTAACATACCAAAAATCTTCTGGGCCTCCGGTTTATAAGGACCCTCCCCGGTATAAAGCTCGATATCAAACTGCAAGCTCAATTTTTCCATAAATTCATCGCTTTCCAGGCCGTTTAAGTCTTTTACCACCCGGTTGTAGTCCATAATATGCAGCTGATTATCCGGAAATATTACCGATAAAAAATAATTGAATTCCTCATCTCCATGGTAATTGGTGTTTTCCGCCCTTCTCATCTGCCCTACTCGGACTGCAGAGGCAGAACGGTGATGCCCATCGGCAATATAAAGGCAGTCGACCTGAGCGAACAAATCTACCAGCTGCTCTATTACCTTATCATCATCAATAACCCATATGGTATGACCAATATCATCCTCAGAAAAAAAATTATAGACTGGTTCCTTTCTTTCTATCCATTCTTCAACCATGACATCGATCTCGCTCTGAGCCCGATAAGTTAGAAATATAGGGCCGGTGTTGGCATCACAGTAGTCAACATGTTTGATACGGTCCTGTTCTTTATCGGCCCTGGTTAATTCGTGTTTTTTAATTAGATTATTCATATAATCATCAATAGAGGCACAGCCCACCACCCCGGTCTGATACCGCTCCCCCATTTTCTGCCGATATATATACAGGCAGGACTTTTCTTCCTTAAGAAAAACACCCTTTTCGATCATCTGATAAAGATTATCTCTGGCCTTCTCATATACCCTTTGGTCATAAAGATCAATGTTCGGCTCCAGATCGATCTCGGCCTTGTCAACATGCAAAAATGAATACGCATTTCCCTTAACCATCTCTCTGGCTTCATCGCTGCTCATAACGTCATAGGGAAGCGCCGCTACTCTTTCCACCACTTCTGCTGCCGGACGTACAGCCCGAAACGGTTTAACTACTGCCATATATATACCCTCCTGCAAGTTTGTAATATTCTAATAAAAAGTATGTAATTATTTGCACTGCCGCATCTGCTATTAATCTCTGAGTCACCCCTGCCAGGGTACCGGATTTAATTTACCCGGGGGCTTATCCCAGTTCAATCATAGTACACTTCTACAATATAATAGCCTTTATGGTTCAACTTCTCAACCGTATTAAGTTGGGATTCGGCTGCAGCCAGAATATTTTTCCCAACCTGAAGCACCACCCACTAACCTGTATCAATATGGTGCATACACATACAATATTTCAACTAATTTAAAACCTAAGTTGAATATATAATCAAACACCGGGTATCCTGGTTTAAAAACGGATGAAAAGACAGAGTGCTTTTTAACTGCACTCTGTCTTTTATATTAACACCTTGATCCGGAAAATGTTTTCTTATAAATTCAGAATATCATCGATATTATCAATAAGTTCCTTAATATCATCCAACTGGCATTCAGCCATATGGGCAATGCGGAAAGTCTTCTCTTTCATCTTGCCATAACCATTGGAAATCTGGAACCCTCTTGCACCCAGCTCCTTGTTTAAAGCACCTACATCTATATCTCTAGTATTAGTAATAGTGGTTAGAGTGTTAGACATATATCTTTTATCGGCAAAAATAGTAAAATTCTTACGGGTCCAGGTCCGTACATACTCCGCCAATTCAATATGCCGGTTAAACCTGCTGTCCAATCCCTCCTGCAGTATGTTGTCAAGCTGGTAGTCCAGAGCAAACATATGGGACAGTGAAGGAGTAGAGGGATACTGGTAATCTTTTTCCAGTATGTATTTATAGAGCTGAAGCAAATCCAGGTAATAACCCCGGAATGGTACTTGTTCTGCCCGATGGCGTGCTTTTTCAGAAAAAGTACAAATCGCCAATCCGGGAGGTAATCCGAGTGCCTTCTGGGTGGAGGTAATACATATATCTATCCCCAGTTTATCAACTTCTATTTTACTGCCCCCGGCCGAACTTACAGCATCCACACAAAATACTACCTCCGGGTATTTTTTCACTGCTTCAGCAATCTCTTCCAGCGGATTCATAATCCCGGTCGATGTTTCATTATGAGTAATGGTGATCAGATCGTATTTACCGCTAGCCAGTACTTCATCAACTTGTTGAGCTCGGGTGGCCTGGCCCCACTCAACTTCGAAAATATCGGAGGGGATATTATTGCTCTGAGCCATCTCGAACCATCTTTTCCCAAAGGCTCCCACGGAAAAAACCACCGCCCTCTTCATGGTGCAGGACCGAACCGCTCCCTCCATAAGTCCGCTGCCGGAAGTAGTAGAGAGCAGTATATCATTATTAGTATAAAATAACTTTCTCAACTTATCACTTATATTATGCTGAAGCATTGATGCATCCTTGCTGCGGTGTCCAATCATTGGCAGAGCCATTTTCTGCAACACATCAGTTCTCACATCAACCGGTCCCGGTATAAACAATTTCTTGTGCATATCCATTCCCTCCTGAAAAGTCTAATCTAATAAATTTTACTCCAATGAATCTCTATACACAAGGGGGATGACAAGGGGACGGGGTTATTGTCAACATTTTTGAGTAATGTTGACAATAACCCCGTCCCCTTGTCATCCCCCTATGGACAGCTGAAGAATGCTGATACCTGGCGGGAACTTATATCCACATCTACCAGCAGTTTCCTGCCGGTTAGCGACAGATCTATGACTTTTATAACATGACAGTATCTGGCATAATCCGGAATTAATTCATTTAATATATTATCCTCTCCATTTAATAATTCCGGATAAAAAATCGTTCCATCTTCCCCGGGGAACAAAGCGGTATAGAATATTCCTGCCTCTACCAGATCTTGAAAAAAATGAGTTCCAAATGAAAGCTCAGGCATATAGCCTTTCTCCTTTACAGCCACTTCAACCAGTACGGAACAATTACATATCTCACTGAATGATACCGGAACACCCAGAGAAGGTATGCTGGTCCCCCATCTGCCCGGGCCTATTAATGCAAAATGCCCGTAATTGCCGTCCTTGAACATTCGGTTTAAGTTGCCTACCAGCCGGGCAACCTGGTATTTACCCTGCTGCGATAAAGCAATATATTCCAGCGGATCAACAAATACTATTTTTTCCGGATACCAGGTTACACCATACCCCATAAACCTGCCGCGGGTAGAGAATAGTAAATCTCCGCTGTTCCTTCCGCATTCTGCCTCTCTTCCCTCCTGTTGTACTAAAGTCTGGAGAGGGCGGCACTGCAGGAGATTAATCCGCATATCGGCATCAGATAAAAAATTGCAGGCAAATTCAGTGTCCACTGGATATTGATAAGCTTTCTGCAGTTCCTGCATCATTATTCTCATCCGTTCGATAAAAGGAGTATGATTTAAAAGTCCATCAAAAGTTAACAGCCATTCTTCAGAATTTACCCCCAACTCCCGCATCCGGCGGGTTGTATCATGGTCCCGGATAGCCATTAGTTTCCAATTAAGCAAGCCAGGTTCGAGTTCAGGTATCTTATTTAATGGTATGCTCCCCCATTTATTAGTCAGGCTGTCCAGTACGTCAACCTGATGCTGAGAGAACACCCTCAAACCCTCCATGGTAGCATCTGGTCTAAGATTCGGTTGATCCAAAGCGAAAACTCGCGGGTAATCGTCATCTACCCGATCTACCGCCCGGGTTCCCAGACCAAGTACCAGCCGCATCATCCCCGCCTCAGAATTCATGTCTTCCCTCCATACATAAGGGTTAAAAGACATAGCCACTCCTGCTAGATCCGGGAAGAAATAATGTGAATGATGTGAACCCGAGACCCTCTGCACCAGTAATGCCATCTGTTCATCCCGATCCACCAGCCCTCTTTGCATACGATAAGCCAGCGCATCTTCGCTCATGGTACTGGCATATACAGTCTTCAAAGCCTTTTCAAAAGCTTCATAGCGTTCTGTTAGAGTACCCTGGTTAACACAGAATACACTCTCATATTTGCCGGCAAATGCGTTTCCAAAGCCATCCTCCAGAAGACTGCTGGATCGTACGATTATTGGTGCCTGGCCAAAATAATCGAGCATCTGGTAGAACTGCTCTTTAATAAAATTGGGGAAAACACCTTTTAAAATTCCTTCTTTAAGCTCTGGAGCATAAGTGAAGAAATATTTCTCTTTCTTTTGTTCCATTCTAAGTTTCCAGCATCCATTTTCAACCAGATAAGTGTAATATAAATCAGATCCAATATAAAAAGAGTCATGGGCTTCCAGCCATTCAGGCCAGGGACTGTCTGCCGGGGAAGTAAGTATCTTCCTGGCCAGCAGCATACCTGCAGTCTTACCACCAATATACCCGGAACCTATAACCCGGGTACGTATTTCCAGTAAATCCTCCAGGGTAAAATATCTCTCAGCCAGTTCTAAAATCTCCGGGTCCCGGCCAATCATCATTTTACAGAGCTGTATCAGCATAGCCCTTTTTTCTTCATGTATTTCCGATTCATCTTTAGTGATCAGTTCACTGGCATTTAACAACATTCTATCCCAATAATCCAGCTTGCTTTCTACATTTCCGGGTCCTTTAAAGCGCGAAAAAAGGGTAGCCGCCTGTACACTGCTGGTCACCGGGACAAAATCCCCTCCTGCTAAACGCAGGTGGGGCAGATACATGGTTGGTGAATAGCGATCAAATACTTTTATGGGATGGACAAAGATTTCGTTTTCCTGCCGGTGTATATCCAGAAAAAGCTGGGTAGTCTCTCTTATGCGAGCAATAGTATTATTGGAAATACGATTCCTCAAGATGGCAAAATAAGCAACGGTATCAAGTTCATAAAGATACGGGCAGGTAACCCGAAAAAAGTTCCCGGTCATGAGGTCGGTAGCCCATGAGGTCAGCAGATCCGATAGACAATCAAAAACATAAAAGACCTGGTATCCTTCTTCACTAACTATACGGTGCACCTGACTGGAGAAACTCTCGAAACCTTCTTCTGCATCGAGCAGACAAACCCGTACCCCATCATTTTCCTCCAAAATCGGGTTATGCTGCCCAAACCTCATATACACTACCCGTCGTTCTTCCAGCAGAGCTTGTAGGACAAAAGCCCGGACGAATTCACAATAATCGTTTATTGAGTCAACCTGCCATACCACATTATCTCCCAAGCGGAGACCATGCAGGATATCATCCAACCCAGTTATACCAGTTGACGCTCGTTCTATCTCATTCAAGTCTTTACCCCCTTCCTCTACCTTGAAAATGGACACAGGGACGGTTCTCCTGTCCACCATTAACTGTCACCCTAGTCATTGGAGATGGTTCTCTTGGTCAACTTTATCAATTACTAAACTACCTCTATGATTTGTATTTACGATTGGTATTACTATCTTATCTTTAATAAGTTTTTTATAATATTCAGATGGTGCAGATGGTGGACAGGAGAACCGTTCCCGATGTCCACTCATTCCACATAAAAAAACGTCCTTAAATCCGTACCAGTATCGGTAGGATCTAAGGACGCCTTTGCCCCAAACATATCCTTGTTTATTTCGATAATTACTTTTAAAAGCAACTTAAGCAGAGTTTCTTCCCTATTAATAAATATTATCAGATTCCCCCCGGGCAGTCACTGTATACAGGGGGGTTAGAAGGAGAAAATATTCACTTTTATGTAGAGCAAGACCAGTGCAGGGTCTCAATCTTTATTTATTCTTTCTACCGCTTGCTTGAGCTCATTTATTGAAGCATCCATTTGAGAAATCTTTTCACAAACAGCTTCTATTTCCCGGCCTTCCTCTTCCCCCTGTAGTGCCTGATTTTGAAAGGCTTTAAATACCACATCACCCAGTTCCGCCTTCAAATTATATAAATCATTTTCCATTTGCGTTATCTGAAGTTTCAGCTTACCTGTCTCAAAGAGAATGCCTGACTGCTTAGCCAGTTTTCCCATTTCGTTTTCAATTTTACTTCGTTTAAACATTTTAGTCCTACCCTCCATTCTTCTTTATAGGAACCTGTTGTATATATCAGAAATACTACCCCATGGTCGTGTGGTGATCAAACAATAGACCTACATAAAAGGACCATTTTGACCCCAACCAGGCTTTGCTTATAGTGTATATTACAGCAGTGATATACACAATATGATTGAATCCATATGTAATTTATCGATCTTAAAGTATTAGACGTTTTTCTTGAATTATAACTTATTAATAAACAATCGAAGTATTGGAAAATATTTCACCCTTTTTCCCCCAAATAACGATAATATATTTAATATTATTGATAATAACGACAATTGTCTGGTAGCATATAATTACTCTATAATAAATATCCGGAGGGGGTGGTGGAATATGAAGCAACCTAGTATGTATCTTAAATGGCTGGTACTCATTTTATTTACCGGATGTATATATTCAGTAATAGTCTATCAGCTTTCTTCCGAATTGGATAAAAAAGAATTCGACATAAAAAACAGCAGTATAAATGCTCTCCGTACTGAAATAAATTCCTCCATCGCAATGCATGAGCAGCTCTCTCTTTATATATTCAACGACAAAATCAATGAATCCGAGGTTCTCAGGCCCATGTCAGCAGCTTTAAATACTAATGATGAACAGCAGGTGGAACAGCTTAGATCACAATTATACGATATTCTCCATCGGGATTACAGCAGTATAAGCCATTATGGATTTAGAAATATGCTATTTCATTTTCGGGATGGGACGATTTTCCTGCGTATGCACCGCCCTGAACTTTTTGGTGATTATTTATTTGATGTCCGGGAAATGATTAAGCAGGCCAATATAGAACAAAAATTCGTTTCCGGGTTTGAAGTAGGCAGGGTTTATAGTGCTTACCGTTTTGTTTATCCACTATTTTATGAAAATAAGTATATCGGCAGCGTGGAGCTGGGTATATCCCCAGAAACGATACAAGAAACCTTAAACGCTGCCTTTCCAGATGATTATCATGAATTTATTGTAAGGAAGGAAATCGTTGATAATGTGCTTGACGAATCCGAAACATCTAATTATATAACCTCATTATTAAGCGATGATTTTTATTATGATAGGGAGGCCTATCTTGCCAATACCAACTATTGGGATAAATCTGAAACAGACCTGGTCTATAAATTAATTTCTCAGATAAAAAGTGATCCGATACTGATCAAGAACATACAAAAGATGAATGATTTTGCAGTAGAAGAAAAAGTGGAGCAAGTCAATTATCTGATTTCATTTGCAGTTATAAAAAACTTTCAAGGTGATCCGGCCGCCTATTTTGTTTCTTATTCGGTCAATCAGCAGCTCCCTGCGATACGTACCGCTTATTCCCTTAATATACTGCTGATAACTTTACTATATTTGATTTTGGCAGCTGCATCCCTGTACCATATTAAAAGCAGAATGAAATTCGAGAGGCAGGCTCATATCGATCCCTTAACCCTTATTTATAATCGTTATAAATTCCTGGAACTAGCCTTCCTGGAGATAGAGAAATTCAGAAGATATGGGCGTCCGTTAAGCATCATTCTCTTTGACCTGGATTTATTTAAGAAAGTCAACGACAATTATGGACATGCAACAGGAGACTATGTTTTAAAAACCGTAGCTCAAATAATCAGTAAAAATAAACGATATTCAGACTTTTTTGCCCGCTGGGGAGGAGAAGAATTTATCCTCCTGCTGCCCGAAACTCCGTTACAAGAAGCCCTGGCGGTTGCGGAGAGATTAAGAAAATCCCTGGCTGACTATAATTTTGATAAATGCCACCAGGTCACAGCCAGCTTCGGAGTGGCTGAACTGGAAACCAGTGATGAAAATCTCGATGCAATAATAGAAAAGGTTGATCAGGCATTATATAAAGCCAAAAATAATGGCAGAAACCGGGTCGAGAAATACCGGGCCGATGAGCCCTATCTATTTGAATAGAACCGGGGACCGACATTAGTCCCCGGTCAGAATCCATTCCCTGCTCCTCTAACAGAATCCTTGTGTTTCCAGGTATCCCTGCTTAAAATCCTTTTGTTTACCTCTTACACACCCTTATCTGGAAATAACACGTACCCACAGGCGGACAATATGACCCGATTTTTTATATATTTGCAGAAATCAGGCCCCGCGAAATCTTGTTTGTTCTTCTCCATATATTGGCTTTAGCGCATTCTTCTATCAATTTTTCTCTGCACTCTGGATGTGCTATTGATACCAGAGCTTCTGCTCTTTCCCAGGTGGATTTACCCTTGAGGTTTACTATTCCATATTCGGTAACAACATAACTGGTTACGGCACTTGGCATGCTTACAACAGTACCAGGAATAAATGCAGGCACTATGTTTGATATATATTTACCTGTCTCATTATCTTTCCGGGCTGACTGCAGACAAATGATTCCTTTCCCTCCTTTTGAGTGATATGCAGCATAGTGATAATCGAACTGTCCACCAGTCCCGGACACTTGTTTGCGTCCAACCGATTCAGAGGAAACTTGTCCCAGTATATCTATATTTATACAGGCGCAGATAGAAATCACTTTGTCATTCTGCATAATAACATATGGGTTATTGGTATAATCTGAACTAGCAATACTCACTAGAGGATTTTTGTTTATAAATTCATACAGCTTTCCTGTTCCCATAGCAAAGTTGCATACCATGGTCCCCTTATCAATGCTCTTCCTCCGTCCGGTTATCTTGCCTGCTTCATACATGTCCACGTAAGCATCAGCGAGCAGTTCAGTATGTACACCCAAATCTTTCAGATCAGAATCTGCAATTATTTTCCCCACATCATTTGGAGTCCCGCCAACGCCAAGCTGTAAACATGCGCCATCTTCTATTTCTTCTACTATATATTCCGCAATTCTTTTTTCGATTTCTGTAGCTTCTATATGCGGCAAGCATAACGGTAATTTACTGTCCTCAACTTCGATCACATAATCCACCTGAGATATATGCAGCCACTGATCAGGTCCATATACAACAGGCAAAGTATCATGCACCTCAACTACAACATGTTTTGCTGTTTCCAATTGAGCCGCCAGACTCAATCCAGTAACACTGAGGTTAAGAAATCCCCTGTCATCCATCGGGGCAGCAGCAAGAAAAACTACATCTGAAGGCTTTCTCCTGTAAAATTCCGGCACCTCATGCAGCAGTGATGGGATATGATAAACAAGCTGATCAGCCTGCATTTTACGTTCTATTACGGAGAAGGAGATATCATTCATTATAAAATGATCTTTACTGGGATCTGATTTTACTGCTTCAGAATAGTTGGACATGCTGGACGAGCGAATATAAACTTCTTTTAGTTCATCTCTGCGTTTAGCCAGAGCCTTATCTGCTTCCAGTGTGGGCGTAACTATCTGACCAAAACTGATATAATCACCTGATTTAACTATTTTAACCGCTTCATCAGCTCCAACCAGCTTATTTCTATATTCATTCCAAAAACTATTACTCATTATTAACCTCCTAAGTTTGTTAATCCTCTTTCCATTGTCTGTCAGGCGATCTAACGAATCTTTACCAGCAGGTATACATCATGGACTTGATTATCTGGTATAACTGTCATATACTCATAGTAGCTTCTAAGAATTATTGTGAATTAATAATATAGACTAGATACCAATTCTTTTTACCTCTATGCCATTGTTATAATGCTTTTACCTTTAGGTTTTTTTACCATTAGTTTTTTACTCAAGCTATTACACCTCTTTCCAAAACATAATATATACACACTGTATTATTGAAATGCAGATATATGTGCTTATTGATGCAAGTAACATGCCAAACACCTATATCCATAGATAGCTTAATGTTTTCAATGACTTAACAATTGAAAATATACGGTATTAAAAAAATGGGTAAAAACACATACTCACTTATATTTGCCGGTAATTTTAACTCATTGTTAAGACAGCGATGTTCTGTAACATCACTAATTTCCAAAATACATCACCACAGCTTCACTTTACATATTATTTAAACTAAAATAGAAGCTGGATAATAGTACAGGGAGTGATAAAGTGTTGACCGATTCTATTACCCTATATGATCCATGCTTAACTCTAGATGATCTACACGCTGTTATTGAATCTTCCTATGATGGAATTCTAGTAACAGATGGTAATGGTAATGTTCTCCTGGTAAATAGAGCATATTTAAATATTGCAGGGTTACCTGAAGAAGGCATTATTGGCAGAAATATGCAGGAGTTCGTGGATGAAAACTATTTAGAAAAATCAGTTGCTTTAATGGCACTGGAAGCACGAAAAACTATCACTGTAAACCATACCAATCTTCCGCACTGCGTGGCGCTGACAACAGCAACCCCTATTTTTAACCAAAGCGGTAAAATTGATATGGTGATCATAAATGTGCGTGATATAACAGAAATAAACAACTTACGTGAAGAACTCGAAAGAGCACAGGAAATGGAGCGAACCTTCTATAATCAGTTTGATAATGCTGCAGAATATAATGATAATAATAGTCCGGTTGCGGTCAGTGAAGTGATGAGAGAAGTACTGGCTCTTGCTTTACAGGTGAGCCCGGTTGCGGTTAATGTACTCATCACAGGTGAATCTGGAGTCGGTAAAGAAGTAGTAGCCCAATACATTCATGATAACAGCACCTATAAAGAAGGGCCGTTCGTAACCATAAATTGTGGGGCTATCCCCGAACAGCTTTTAGAATCAGAACTCTTCGGTTATATTGGCGGCGCTTTTACCGGAGCCTTGAAAAACGGTAAAGCCGGTCTATTTGAAGCGGCTCACAATGGTACCCTGTTCCTGGATGAAATCGGAGAGCTCCCCTTGAATCTGCAGGTAAAATTGCTGCGGGTACTGGAAACCCATGAAATAACTCGTATCGGAGCAACCACTCCCACCCTGATCGATTCGAGGATACTAGCGGCCACCAATCGTGACCTCGAAGATATGGTTCATAAAGGTGAATTCCGGGATGACCTGTTTTACCGGTTAAATGTCATCCAGATAAAAATCCCGCCTCTCCGTGAAAGACCTGAAGATATCGTTCCTTTAAGTATCAATTTTTTAAATAAATTTAATCATCGATATAAATATGACAAAAGGATGAGCTACGATGTCTTAAAACAGCTGGAAAAACACGACTGGCCTGGCAACATACGTGAGCTTAAAAACGTTATTGAGCGATTAGTAGTAGTGAGTTACGGTCAATATCTGCAGACTATCGCCCTTCCCTGGTATAAAAAACATGAGGAACATGATGATGCTGATGCTATAAATATTAATAGGATAATACCTCTTGCCAACGCCATAGAAGAAGTGGAGAAAAAAATTCTTTCTTATGCTCTGGATGAATACAAAACAAGCCGAAAAATCGCTGATATGTTAGGCATTAATCAATCGACGGTAATTAGAAAATGTCAGAAATACGGATTTTGCAAAAAATAACAGCTAATAATATTTTGATGATACTTTCGAGAGACTATATATATAAAAAAGCCCAAACTTTTGGGCTTTTTTATATATAATATTTTTACTGTTCTTATAATATTTTTAGAACCCGCATACAAAAATAGCAACGTAACATATTAGCAGGAAAACAAGACCTATCGGCATTCCAAGCACCGCCCATTCTTTACTCCCAATTCTCAGCTTGGATGCAGCAATAATGTTTGGGATATTGCCCGGGATCAACATACCACCACTAATAAGCAGGCCCATTAATATCGCCCTGATGGTTATCATATTATTCAACATGCTTGGGCTGACCTCAGCTGCACATAGAGTAGCATTATCCAGCACAGCAGAAACCGTATTTACCCAGTATAGCAGCTCGGGAGCCAGACCCAATATGTACGCATTGATAAGCGGTTCAAATCCCTGCCCCAGGAACACCAGCGCCATTACGAAAAGATACACTTTTATGGCCCTTATAAATACACCTTTCAAGGTATCCTCCTCTATTTCTTCATCATCTATCAATGCTATTTCTATATCTGCTGTCTGTACCTCGCTGGCAGCCGCAAACTCTGTTCCTTGAAAATTCCTGGCATATGCCATTTTAGCATACATACCCGCCAGTACTGCAAAGATGGTTACCAATGGAATGATGTATCTTCCCAGCAGCTTTAGCAAAAACAGGAATTCCTTATCCAGTTTTGATATCGCTATTGTAGCCAGCGGTTCTCCCACCGGTGTCAGTACCGCACCCAGTCCGATAGCAAAACAGGCCAGCACACAAACCACAATCTTATCCTTTCTAAGCAGAGGGAGTCGGTATATCACTTCAACCAGAATGATGGCAGCTACTATCGCGGTAATAATACTGGATAATAATCCCAGGGCCAACACTATAATAGAAACTATAATTTGTATCGGATGCTTAACACACAGGTTCTCGATAAAACATGCAAACTGCTCTTTAAGCAGATAGAACAATAATCCTGCTGCCAGTACAGCACCTGATATCATAACAGGCTCTAACAGCGCTTCCAGTACCAGATGTGCAGACATGCATTCAGATATCAAAGCCGCAGCCACGCCCATAACGAACAAAAAAGGTTCTAAGTTTTCTTCAACTTTTTTAAATATAAAGGGTACGGTTAATACCAGAATAAGTATTATTATAAGTCCGGGTAACACTGCTTTCATTTCACCCCTTCTAATTCAAATCATACAAGACATACGTCTTCCTTATTGTGCAAAAGGACGAGAAATATTCCCCGTCCTTTTTGTTTAACAACCAGGTATTAAGCTTCAACTTGCTCCTACTGTACCAAAGGGTTTATTAATACTTGATAATCGATGTTCTTTACACAAAAGGTTTATAACCATTTTTAGTGATATCTTTACCTATTACCATCCTCTGCACCTGTGCTGTACCTTCATATATCTGCATTATTTTTGAATCCCGGAAGTATTTTTCAACCGGATATTCTTTTGTATAGCCATAGCCCCCAAAGACCTGGATAGCATCAGTGGATACTTTAACAGCTGCATCGCCAGCCCAGACTTTAGCCATGGAGGAAACGGATTTATAAGGTAATTCTGCATCCTGTAAACTGGCAGCTTTTAGGTAAAGCATCCGTGATGATTCAGTTAAAATAGCCATATCTGCCAGCATGAATTGTATAGCCTGGAAATGGCTGATGGGTTTCCCAAACTGCTGTCTCTCATTAGCATAATTGATTGCTGCTTCCAGTGATGCCTGACATACGCCGGTAGCCATGGCAGCAACTGCGGTACGGGAAAGGTCCAGGGTTTCCATCAAGATGTAGATTCCTTTACCTTCTTCACCCAGGAGGTTCTTAGCCGGTACTCTGCAGTCTTCAAAAATCACTTGAGTGGTACTGGAACTTCTTATACCGAGTTTATCTTCTTTAGGGCCGATAGTCAGACCAGGAGTATCTTTGTCTACCATGAAAGCACAGATACCCTTATTACCCAGCTTCTTATCCATGGTTGCTAAAACTGAAAACTGTGAAGCAATGCCGCCATTGGTGATAAACTGCTTGGTTCCATTTAATATGTAATAATCACCATCTTTAACACATTTGGTGGACATCCCCAGTGCATCCGAGCCAGCACCTGGTTCGGTAAGACAGAATCCACAGCAGGCTCCTTCCAGCATACGTCCATACCACCACTTTTTCTGTTCATCATTGGCTCCCACCAGAATAGGGTCTGATGCCAGCAGTGATGAAGCACATACTACTGTAGCAAGTCCCGCATCACCTTTGGCCAGTTCTTCCATAACCAGGCATTTAGATATATTATCTAATCCGTCTCCACCATATTCTGCCGGCACACCGATAGTCATTAAACCAAGATCCTGCATCTTCTGGATAGTCTCCACCGGGCAATAATCATCTTTATCCCACTGTCCAGCATATGGTGCAAGTTCATTTGCGGCAAAGTCACTGCTCATCTGTCTTATCATTTCTTGTTCTTCAGTTAGTCTGAAATCCATTGTTTTGCCTCCCTAATTCTATGATTTTTTCTTCGCTTGGGGGTTAAACCTTTAATTCATTCCCGGATATGAGAGTTATCATCAATATTATTTGATTAATCTACAGTACTTTGGAACCTAAATCGCATTATATAAGCTATCTATTTTACTGCTCTTTCTCCATACTTTTGCATCTCTGCATGCATTAATCAGTTCATCCCTGAACTCAGGATGAGCGATAGAGACTATTGCCTCAGCTCTCTCCCAGGTTGATTTCCCCTTAAGATTAACGATACCGTATTCTGTTACCACATAATTGGTAAGTGAACTGGGAACAGTCACTACTGTTCCAGGTGTAAATGACGGTACTATTTTGGATACCAGTTTACCGGTCTTCCTATCTAAGCTGGTTGATGGCATACATACGAATCCTTTTCCACCTTTGGATCTAAAAGAGGCGAAATGAAAATCCAGCTGCCCCCCGGTCGCTGATATCTGTCTGAATCCTATAGATTCAGATGATATCTGACCGAGAATATCTACATTGAGGCAGCTGCAAAGGGATATAACCTTATCATTCTGGGCTACAATAAATGGATCATTGGTATAGTCCACCGGACGGATAACACAAGAGGGGTTGTGATCCAGGAATTCATAGAGCTTTTGGGTTCCCATAGCAAAAGTATAGACCATTTCGCCTTTGTCTATCTGTTTAGCCTTATTGGTGATTCTACCAGCGTTATACATATCAACATATGAATCAACCAGCATCTCAGTATGTACACCCAGGTTTTTAAGATCAGATTCCGCAATCATTTTACCAACCGTATTTGGCATCCCACCAATACCGAGCTGCAAGCATGCACCATCTTCGATTTCTTCCATAATAAGCGCCGCAATCTTTTTGTCCACATCAGTAACCGGGACTTCAGGAAGTTCCGGTAAAACCGGGTTATCTTTGCTCTCAACTACATAGTCTACATCTGAAATATGAACTCTATTATCGCCGTAGCAATAAGGCAGGGAAGAATTAACTTCGATCACAACATGTTTTGCCATTTCTATAGAGGCGGGAATAGTTGAACAGGAAGTACTCAGGTTAAAATACCCGTATTTATCCATAGGAGTTGCAGCTACAAAAGCTACGTCAGTATGAGTGTTTTTGCGATAATGGTTAGGGATCTCATGATATGATTCCGGGATTACGTAAGCCAGGTTATTATCGGCCATCTTTCTCGATATACCGCTAAGAGAAAAATCACTGAATATAAAATGTTCCTGTTCCTGATCTACCTTTATTACTGCTGGATAATGCATGGAAGTACAACCACGCACTACAACATTCTTTAATTCATCTTTTCGCTTGGCCAGTGCAGCATCCAGGTCCAAAGTCATAGCGGCAAACTGACCATAATCAACATAATCACCTGATTTAACCAGTTTAACTGCTTGGTCAGCGCTCATAAGTTTACTCTTATACTCATCTAAAAAGCTTTTACTCATCATATTTTACCTCCTCGTGCAATATGGCTGCTCTCTAAGCCATATTAGGTTCACATTAAAATTTTGATGCAAATGTTAAAATATTCCCCGTGGTTAAAGGAAATGCAATTTTCCTTTTTATTCCAGCAAATAAATTGTACCCTCCTCCTTAGCTGTCTTCTTCCCGTATATAGACCTTCCGCTGAAGTCATTTTCCAGGAAGACATAAGTAACTATATGCAAGTATCACAATCTAACTGCAGGCTTCAAATACCTTTATTTACATGCTATCTAACATTTCGGCAAAGCTCTGGATTCTGGTTCTTGCCTGTTCCGCCGATGGCATCTGCTGATCTATTTCCAGATACAGCAGAGGTATACCAGCTGCTTCCAGTTCCTTCCGGAATATTGGATAATCGAATTCCTCAGGGTCACAGAATTTCATCATACAAAGTACAACTCCATCTGCCCTGTTTTCCCTGACTATATCTATGAGCATCTGACCTCGTTTCTTCTGGGGATCATATATCAGTGAACAACCTTCCATTAACGGCCATTGTCTGGCCAGACGTTCTAAGCCATCTTCACCGTCAGGAACATCGGTCCTGAACAGCCGGGATTCGTGTGCCAGGTCATCGGCCACTACCGCCATATTATTCTGGGCGAATAGATCCAATAAACTATCAGGTTCAGCCATTATACCGGTTAGAACAACCTTTTTCCCTTTGTATTCAACTTTCGGCTGTGCTTTCAATTCCGAAATGAGCTCTTTCATCATAGAGGTATGTTTGCCTTTTTCCATAAAGAATGCGGCTTTGATAAGCAGATGCCTGATAGCAGGTGTGATTATTTCCAGATGTTCTGCTGCTGCTTTTACAAACTCCCGCATGGTTTTACGGTATTCATTGTATACTGCGATACTATTATTCAGGGCCTCATCTGTAATCGTTTCCCCGCTTATTTCTTCCATAGCTTTTTTCACTATCTCAAACTCGGATTTCAGGTATTCAACTCCTTCTTCTATCCTGCTCATCTGTGGATAAACTATAGGTATACTCCTCACTTGCGGAGCGGCACTTATCCAGTCCTGACCAAAGGATTTCAAGGTATCACAGGGGGCCGGAATAATTACCGCTGCCAGGTTGTCATAAACCCCATTAAGAGCAAATTCCATGGCTGATTGCAGTATGGAACATGCAAACGCCGGGAAATAGGTATGCGATTTAGAAAGAGCAGTCTGTCCTCCCCACATTCCTACCGGCAGTATTCCTGCAGCATGAACGATTTCTTCCGGGCAGTATACCGGAAGACATCCGACTGCCTCTTTCCCGGTTTCTTCTTTGAATGCTGAGACAGCTTTCTTAGGACTGCTTACAACAGTGTTCATTTCAGCGATTATTGCATTGATTTTTTCCATTGATTTCACCCCCTACATCGATTTTTTATTTATTTTGTTTCTTTCCATCATTTCAACAAGTGCCTGTACCCTAGTTTCGAACTGGGCTTGAGCAAAGTTACGCGGGTCGGTCTGGTCACCATCAAATACTACATATGGTACACCAGTTCTGTCAGCCACTTCTCTCTGCAGCTGATACTGCATAAAATCCATCAATTTGCAGCTGCGGTTCATATGGTATATCGCTCCATCGCACTTAAAATCTTTGATAATACTTGTTCTCAGTTCTACCTGGCGGGCCAGGTTGGTGTTGTTCATCACTCCGGCATAGGCTCTGGCCATACCATTTAGATCTCCTGCTTCGTAAAGCAGGGTCCATGCACCGGGATAGGTTGAACCAACCATATTTACTCCATATTTCTTCAGAGTCTTGAAATTGTGTCCCAGGTAAGGCCAGCAGGCAATACCTTCCCACATGATCCGGTATTGTTCCCCACCCGGGAACTGGCTTTCACCATTCCTGGCCAGTTCCTCCAGTTCTTCTGCAATCAGGTCGAACAATTGAATAGATTCTTCTTTACCTCTCATACATACTATCAGTGCCATATAATTGAAAATATTAAAACCATTTAAAGGAGATGGTACATATGCAGCATAATCCATAGCCCTTTTCCATGATTTTGCCGCCCGGCTGGAGTTTTTCATGATTTCATCAAAGCGATCATAGTCAAATGGACGTCCGCATATTTCTTCTAACTGCCGGATGGCTTCTTTAAACTGTCCCTTGATATAGTTGACCCTCGGCTGGGTAACTTCATATTCAGTGTTATAGGGTACATCAATCATTATCATCGGGATATTCAATTCTTTGGCGATATTCTCATACCATTTGATCAAAGTATTACATATGTTATTGCAGCATATGATCAGATCAGGGAGGGGAACATTTTCAAAACAGCAGTCCTGGAGCTCCATATACCCCAGGTTGATTCTGGCATAGGAACAGAGGTCGATCGAATATCCGTTTGCTTCAGAATGCTCCAGGATGGGAATAGCTCCACCTTTGGCACCAATCGCAGCAGCATGGTTTTCGGGGTATATAACATGTATACCCATAGTTTCACAAAATTCCTGGGGCGCAATAGATGTCGACCAGGCCACCAATTCGCCATTCTGTTTGCCGACTATAGCATCGTTATAATGCTTGGCGGTTAACTGCCCTAAAAGTTGTTTTGACGTCAACTTTTCACTCAAGTTACTACACCTCTTTCTAAAATAGTAATAATGTATCTTCTTAAATTGACACAGTATCAGGGCTGTATATTTATGTGCTAATTATTGCAAGTAGTATGCCAACTAGCTGCAAAGCTCACAAGTTTGAATAAGACTGTTTTCATTACAGGCTGATAATACCGAGGGATTGAATAATCTGCAGTTAAATCGGGACTGCGGCAGTGTAAGAGATTGTACAGAAGTATTATTAGATATAAACGATGTTCTGTTACATCGCCCATTTCCAAAATACATCACAACTTGTCGAAAATTATCAATTGCAGAAGTAAGATCATCGTTCGATCATAAAAAAATTTATAAAAAAGCCCTTATAGGCCCTGTTTCCCGGGGCAACGATGTATACTTCACTTCTTCTTTGTGGTTCAGTTATAAAACAAATGGTAAACCCGCGGTTTGAGGCGTACCTGAGTACATTGATCAAGCGCGGGTTTATTGAAATAATAATATGAATATTCTATTATCTATGAGCTTTTCTAACAGTAACTAAAAGGACTTTTAGTATTTGATCTGAAAGGCTTTTACAATCCTTTCGGATTTTTTCCCTAATTAAATTATTAATAGTGGGTTATTAATTTAACTATTTTTCTTGTTAAGTTTTATTTGCATCTTTTATATGATATAATATTAATTTGTAAGCGTAATATTGGTGGGAAACTACCACCATCACCTGATCTCTGGAGCTTTGTATAGGGAAATATTTTTCTTTTTTTCCAAATCAAGCTTGAGAAATCAGGTTTTTTCTTATACAGCTATCTGCATTCCATCTTCTATGTCGTTCTTTTTCCTGATTTCTTCATTTTTCTTGATTTTTATTGAGCCAAGAACGATGTGAGGAATCAGAACAAAGAATAATCCTATGTAGCCGACTGAACCATAACCCTTTACGACAATGTTAGTCAATCCAAATATGGAGATAGCAGTACAAACGGCGATAGTTATAATGGATATAACTATCCTGCGATTCTGTAAGCTTTCAAACACACCTTTACCTTCACTCCATACTTTTTCAAACCTGGTAACAGAAGCGAATACCAGGGTAACACCAGTTGAAAGCAGGGCAAAGAACAGAAGCAGGCTATATAGAACTTGCAACCAGGGAAGCCCAATCTGCAGGCAAACATAATGCACAGGTAGTGTTTCGCCAAATATCTCGGGAGTGAATCCCAGAATCATTATACAGGCTCCTAAGAGAAGAACACCATTTAATATCCATCCAATATACATAAACCAGTTGCATTCCTTAGTAGTCTTTATGCCCTGGGAACAAGATACTATAGGTAATACCGTAAAGGCCTGGAATCCGATGTAAATTAACATCTTCCAGAAGGCCGCCCCAAAGCTGGTACCGAATGTTTCATGCGCCGCAGTTACTTCGGAAAAAGTGACTGCTCCAAGCTTGATGCCAAGTCCAAACAGTATGATCAAAACAGCTACCATGAAATAGGTCATAAGTTTAGAGGCCCTTACTATTAATTCACCGCCAAATATAGTCATTACCATCAAAATGCCACCAACTATAATTATACCAAGACCATATGGTACACTTGTTGTCTTTGACAGCAGGCTGGCTGCACCTGCAACCGCAGCACTAACACCACATAGTATAAGCATTAAGAACCCAAATTCATATATTATTGAAAATATCTTTTCATAGGGATGAAACAGTGCATTAGCATAAGACTTATAATCATAAGTCTTATAATCCTTGGCTAGAACCAATGCATTTCTGTGTGACCATCCCAGTAAAATCATAGCAATTAAGGGCAGGAACGCTGCATACCAACCATATACACAGTAGAAATTTAATTCCTGGTTACCAGTTGCAAATCCACCTCCGCAATGGGTTCCAAACCATACCGCAGCCATACCAAAGGCTACTGATAGCGAAGCTCCCGTTAATGCGGGTGTTTTGTTGTCACTCATCTCTTTTCCTCCTATCATAATATTCGATTAGTATCATATGTACGTCTAGATACCTCTGTCCCATTGTTATTCTACAAGCCAAACCATTAAGTCGAATTCCTCACCCACTACTAACTTACAAAATATGCCCCCTTTCAAAATCTAATTTTAATCTGTATATCATATAATTTTTATTACCAGGTGTTTTATCTAAATCTGACTAACAGTAGCCTCCTTAAAAAGTTCTTCATAAGCCAGAATCGCTGCTCCCAGTGCACCGGTAAGCTGAGCATCTTCTGATACGCTTACAGGCATTTTTAATGAATTTTCCAGAGTTCTAACTACTCCATAGTTCTTGGCTACTCCGCCAGTAAACACCACCCGCGGTTCACAGCCCAGGCGTGCTGCCAATCCTGACACCCTTCTGACCACGGATTCATGAACTCCCGCAGCTATATCAGCAGTTTTGATGTTATTAGCAAGCTGGGAAATAACTTCTGATTCTGCAAATACAGTACATGTGCTGCTGATGGTAACCGCTTCTTCTGATTGAGCGGATAAATCGCCCAGATTATCTATATCTACTTCCAATACCCTGGCCATCACATCCAGGAATCTGCCTGTCCCTGCCGCACATTTATCATTCATAACGAAATTAGTGATAATACCCTGGGGACTCATCTTTATTACTTTAGCATCCTGACCACCAATATCTATTATCGTCCTTACATCAGGAAATAAATGATGTACTCCTCTAGCATGACAGGTAATCTCACTTACCTGCTTATCAGCATCCTTAAACATTATCCTCCCATATCCGGTAGCTATAGTTCTCTGGATATCGTCCCTGCTCAATCCTGATACTGCAAACGCTTCAGCCAGTGCTCTTTCAGGACCGCTTGTACCAGCACCTACCGGGACTACAATTTTTGCTACCATGTCTTTTCCATCTTTAAGGATAACTACTTTTGAAGTAGCTGATCCAATATCAATCCCCATTGTATACATGGCCATAACCTCCTCCTTATTACTACAGCAAACACTCTAATCATTTTTTCTATGATTGATTACAATATACAAGCAAAACTTGTGCCTATTATGAGTAGAATAATAAAATACTTGCTATAAAGGTCTTAATAGCTCGTATATTCTGGGTAATAATTTTTTTTTGTGTCTCTTACTAAAATACTGTTTGGTTTAATTTGGAATTTTTGATGCAGGACGACATCTAAGCTTTTTAGAAAATAATTATATATACTTTAATAAATAATTTTGGGTCGTAATCATTAACGGATCTTATATCATATAAATACTTTGATTATTATGCTTAATCTCCCGCAGGGTATGGTAACAGATATTTTAACTATGTTTTTATCCTATTTATACTCCATAACTAATCGATTCAGCTATAGCATTAATTGGCTGTCCTTTTGGCATGTTAATTGCAGCGTATAGTACTATATTGATTTACAAGGAGGAAATAGTTTATGTATTTTAATGAAGTACCCGACGATTATAATTTCCGTACCCCGAGCAAACCTCTTACCGGAACAGAAGTTGACCTGGTTTCTCAATTATCAGGAATGGATTTGCCTGCCTTTCTTGATGATCAGGCTGCAAAAAAGTGGGGATTTAAATGCAGGGTAGTGCCAGGGGCTTATCTTTTGTCATGTGTAATTGGATTACTCGTCAGACAGGGATTTCTGGTTGATGCTGTCTGGGCTGCACTAAACGATGTTAGTTTTAAGAATCCTGCATATCCTGGTGATATAATACATGTTGAAAACAAAGTTCTAAATAAGAAAGCAAACTCCAAACGGAATAGCGGTTTTATAACTTATCGGTGGACTCTTAAAAATCAGGATGACCTCGTTCTGGTTGAAGGAACCAACACTTGTATGTTTCCAATGAAGCCGTAACTCTCGTATAACATATTTAACTCAGATTATATCGGGCATAATCTTAACCTTAGAAATATACCAAATGTATGCACTATAGAAGATATGGATAATATACATAGCTCAGATTCTAAACAAGACCGTTTTCAACCAGGCAGAAGAATACCGTCCAGCGAACCCTATTTGTTCGAGTCGTAAAAGTCAACAGGGGACCAATATGGTCCTCAGCTTGTCAAATAAGTCAGACCAAAGAAAAAATTTGAAGAGCGAGGCGTTCAAGAAGTCCCGTGATTGAGGCATACATGAGGTATGTTGATTGAACGGGATTTTTTGAACAACAAAGCAACCTTCGGGGACAACAGTCTTCGCTTCGCTCCCTAATAATGAAGCTATTCGGGTTTTTTGACGGTCTGAGGAGACCAGTATGGTCCCCGATTTATGTTTATTCCCAGTTAGCCAAACGCGGTTTTAAACGCTTAATAACTATTGCTGCCAGTGCACCTCCAGCTGCTCCAAATACCGTATGGGTTATGGAGGTAAAGCCCAGCCCCATAGCCAGGAAAACCATAGGTATATTAAGGGCAATACCCAGCAGCAGGTTAACCAGCATTTTCGACAGGCTTATTAATGCTCCACAAATAGCACCTACCCATATTGATTCAAGTTTATAAAAAAATAATACCGCCAGGAAATCCAGGCCCAGGCCAGGTATAAAGTATTTGAAGAAAACAAACACTCCTTCTTTCCCCAGCCCCAGGACCACGGCCAGGATTCCTGATACCAGCCCCATTATTATTCCCGAGCCGAATTTGGGGATCAACCCCTTACCCATTACCAGCAAACCCATCCAGTATATACTGCTGTGACCTGGCAGATGCATTGGTATTCTCAGTACATACTTGCTTATTGCTATTAGTGTACCAAACATAGAAAGACGCATTAAATCCGCCAACCCCAGGTCAAACATAAACCTATCCAGCGGAGATGATAATTCTGCGGCCAGTTCTTCTTTTTCCGGCTGATTCATGTTTTTTTACTCCTTTTATATTCATTTTATTAAATGAATCTCCTTTATTGCTTTTATTAATATCTGCCTTCCATCTTCAGAGTTTATCATAGCAACTGTTCCAGACATATTCGATGACAGAACTATGGCAGGGTCCAGTTTAGACTGCTCTAAACGCCAGGTTTCGCTATCGTCCAGGCCTTTCACCTCTATATACCGGTAGTCAAACCCACCCACAGAACCGAGTACAAACTCCAGAGAAACCTCCCCCGTATTGTCACTGCCTTCGGATACCTCTCGCATGGCATGTTCCTGCTCACGCAGCTGCTCGATCACACCAGCATCCACAAAAGCAATAGTCTCATTGTTTTGTATTACCGGAATAATTCTGGCCGAATTGGATCCCTGTACCTTAACTGTATGTTCCAGGAGAAATGCGCTCCCGACTATAACTACAATGAATATAAGCCCCAAGACTATTCGCTTATCAATTTTCATGGCATTACCTCGCTAGTTCTTTTTCCCTTTTCTTTTAAGATAAAATTCTACTGTTACCCATCCTGCAATCAGGACAACGGACAGTACAGCCAGGTATTTCTCCCGGGACATTGATGATGTCTGCTGTTCTTCAGCAGCAGGTATTTCCTCTATTACTTTTTCTTCCCCCACCCGGGCCTCGGGTATTTCTTCCTGCTCAATAACAGCATCAGTATCGGATACTGGTTCCCCGGCCTGTACAATCGTATTCACACTGCTATTCTGGGCAGTATTTAAAGTCTCAGTATTCCCTAATTCATTCTCGCTGCTGTCTTCTGTAGATACCGGGTTGTCTTCCTGACCCGGTTCCTTACTAATAAAAGGTTCCTCAGCAGCAGCAGGTTTCTGACCGGCAGTCGTAAATTTTATCCATATCCCCTGATTATCAGTTGTCCCGCCCAGAGTGGAATTACCATTCTTGGCTATCAATTCCGGAGCGATATACAGACTATAATCTGTACCTGGCAAAAGCGGTTCTATCGGCTGTACATATATGTAGTGCCGTTTCGTAAAATCCACTGTATCGTCAATCTTAGTTACGTTTATGGCAACTTCACTATCATTTTCATACAGATGAAAACAACTGCGGTTATTTTCCCAGTTGATCATGTAAACTACGTTCTTATCAAATTCCAGGGTGAACTGCGGTATCAGCGGAATATTTCCCGCATTTTGTACATCGGTTCCATCATCAAGCTGTATTGATACTAGATTAAGCGGTTTACTCCCGGATGTACCGGAAGAAGCTTCTGCCCCCCCACCGCCCTCAGACGTACTCCCCAGGGCAGAGGTCGCTGATCCCAGCAGCAGAGTAAACAGCAAAATGGTACCCATGATAATGAACCAGTATTTTTTTCTCCCCAGCATTGCTTTCCTTCCTTTCTCGCAGAATACGATCTTAATTATTTGTTAATAATCCTTTGATTCCACTGTAAAAACCCTACCATTCCTTCTTGCGGCTAAATTCCTTCTCTTTACCGTAGTATGACAGTTGACGCTGAGATTGAAATCTCCGCTACGGTAATAAACTGGTAGATTAAGCCTTTTTGCAGTCAAATTTCTATTTAAGATTCATACCATAAATTCATATTTAACATTCCCCATGCCAGCCGCCTGCACCAGCATTACTGGGATTAAAAATAAAAACAGGGCAGAATACAAACCATAACAATAAGCATGAAGGCCATAAAATCATTAGTACCATAGTGCAGGTTTTTAAGCCGACTTTGGTTTGCACCCCCAGTATAGCAGCGGCTTTCCATCGCCGCGGCCAGATCAGTAGCTCTCTGCAGAGAGGCTGCTATTAGAGGTATTAGAACAGCCAGAGCAGCTCGCAGCTGAATACTCCTTTTGGGTGAATTAAAGGGAGCACCCCGGGATTTTTGAGCTCGGCTGATGGTCTCTGCTTCCTCTATTATGGTAGGGATAAACCTCAACGAAACATTGATCAACATGGCCAGCTGGTATACCGGAATTCTCAAATAACTCAACGGGCTGAGCAATGCCTCCATACCGCCAGCCAGCTTCATTGAGGAGGTAGTCATGGTTAAAATAGTTGAACTCAGATATAGAATCAATAAACGTAATACAGTAATAATACCCAAAGACAGCCCCTCCTGGCTGAATATCATCGGTCCCAGATGGAAAAGGGGATCTCCTTCGGTAAGGATAGCCTGAAAGAAGAAGGTTAAAGTGAGGAGCAGCCACAGCCATTTAACTCCCCGTAAAACTGCCCGCACATCAATTTTGGCCATAATGATAATCATAGCAATAAATAGCGTAATAATACAAAGTCCCAACCAGTGATCATTGACCAATATGGTAATAATTACCGCCATACAACCTATGAGCTTGGTTCGTGGATCAAGCCGGTGAATTAATGAATCTCCAGGCAGGTACTGTCCTAAAGTCATTTTTTTCATTATTCACTTCTCCTCAGTATCCTGGCAATCTCTCCTGCCGCCTCCTCCAGGGTGAGCATTCCGGTATTAATTTTTGCACCCTTTTTTTTCAGCTCATACAGCAGCTTCAGGTAATCTGGCAGCAACACATCTATATTAAGCATGTCTTCGCCCCCCAGAACTTTCCTGGGCGGACCCCATGCCTCCATTACACCGTTCTCCAGTACCATTATACGGTCAGCAAGCAATACCAGCTCATTTATATAATGAGATACCATTATAACCGTAGTACCCTGCTCCTTATGAATTTTTTTGATGGTGCCCCATATTTGCGCACACCCCTCCGGGTCCAACCCGGCAGTTGGTTCATCCATAACTAAAATCTCCGGCTTCATGGCCAGTATACAAGCAACCGCTGCCCTCCTTCTCATACCACCGCTCAGGCAGAGGGGGGAACTATCCAGCACCTGCTTCGCTGCCAATCCAACGCTTTCCAGTGCCTCCTGTACCCGATATTCTATTTCATCATGCTTTAGACCCATATTTTTTAGACCATAGGCCAGTTCAGCAAAAACCGAAGCTTCAAACAGCTGCTGTTCAGGAAATTGAAATACCAGTCCCACTTTTTGCCACAGCTGATCTCGGTATTTCTTATCCCTGGCATCAAAGCCTAATACTGATATGCTGCCGGAGGTCGGACTCAACAAGCCATTAAAATGCTGAATGAGAGTTGATTTTCCGGAACCATTGCTTCCTACGATTCCCAGGAGTTCACCTTTTTCCACTGAGAAGGAGATATCTTCCAGGGCTTTCTTTTCATACGGAGTTCCAGGACCATAAATGTAACTTAAATTTTTTATATCTATTACTGCCATAATACATTAACCATCTGTTCAAGAGTAGTAACTTTAGCATCCAGACTGAAACCCATCTGCTGCAGGATTTGCAGCAGTCGCACTATATCAGGTGGTTTTATATCAATATCGGCAAGAGGACTTTCCCGGGCGAATATTTCCCAGGGTGCCCCATCACCCACTATACATCCCTCATGTAATACTATGAGCCGATCAGCCCCGGCCAGATCTTCCATACAGTGAGATATGAGTATTATAGTTATTCCATACTTTTGATTAAGCAGGTGCAGATGATTAATCAGCTCTCGGCGACAGGATTGATCCAGCATAGAAGTCGGTTCATCCAAAACCAGATAATCAGGCTGCATGGCCAGGGCAGAAGCAACTGCCACTCTTTGTTTTTGTCCACCTGAAAGCAGGTGGGGAGCATGATATCTTATCTCTCCCAACCCGGTTATTTTCAGCACTTCCTCTACCCGCCGGCTGACCTCCTGCGGCGGAAGGTTAAGGTTTTCAGGTCCAAATGCAATTTCTTCTTCTACTACCGGACTTACCAGCTGATTATCTGGATTTTGAAAGACCATCCCTACCAGCCTTCGTATTTCTCTTCTGCAGCGCCGGTGGCGAGTATCCATATTATTTACCAGCACCCTGCCGTTTGTAGGCAGAATTAGCCCGTTCAATAGCCGGGCCAGGGTAGTTTTGCCGGAACCGTTCATACCGACAATCCCCACAAATTCTCCGGCTGCAATGGATAGATTGATCCCCGTTAAAGCACATACTCCACTATCCTGTTCAGCCGAGTACCGCTTGCTAACATCTATCAGCTCTATACCGCCTGAGATCACGTCACCATCACCTACCTAATCAAAAATATAGAGAAGACCCTGGAATTACTCCAGGGTCCCCCTTAGTTGACTACATGATGTTCACAACAACTGCAGCAGCTTCTGCTCTGCTGGCAAAATCAGCCGGTCTGAAGCTGTTATCCGGGTATCCAGACATAATTTGATGTCCGCTTACCAGGCCTACGGCTTCTCTGGCCCATACCGATATTTGATCAGCATCAATAAAGCTCATCACTGCTTCGACTGTTGTCAGCTGTTCAGCCCGGTTTATCATTACTGCCATTTGCTCACGGGTAATTGGATCGTCGGGTCCAAAGGTTTGAGCATCATAGCCAGTAATTATCCCGCATGCTACAGCAGTTGCAATATAATCTTTCGCCCAGTGATTAACAGTATCGCTGAATACGATTCCAGTCTGAAGCTCTAATCCCAAGGCTTTCACCAGAACTACAGCAAATTCTGCTCTGGTAATGGTATTATCCGGTCTAAAGGTTCCATCCGGATATCCATTCATTGCACCAGATGTCAGCATATGTTGGATATCAGCTTCACCCCAGTGTCCACTGATGTCACTTAAGGCCCCCATCCCTGCTGCCGCAGGCACTGCCCCGGGAACTATACCCTCTTCAGCTGTTTCCGGGCCTACAGTGGTGCTAGGACTACCAATACTGTTGCTAGTCTCATCAGTGGTAAACTTCCAAGTATAGGTTTTACCCAAAGTCTTGCCATTGTTGGCAGCCAGATCCGGACCAAATTCTATCACATAGGTAGCACCGGTCTCAAGTTCATCTAAATACAGTTCCAATCGGCGTATTTTAGGTGGATTATCCGTACTGCCATCTTTGGTGTATTTATAGGAAGAATATTCTATCTGGCTGTTATCGGATTGCCGATATATTGTTATATTTTGATCTATTGAATCCGGTAAGATACTGCCTTCCTGGCTATCAGACATGAGTCCATTGGTGAAGTCAAACTGCAGGACGGTATCATTATAGGCATTGCTCTGCAGGGTAAAACTTACCTTGAAATCTTGATCATCATTATTTCCGCCAAAATCAGCAGTCGGTCCTCTCGTACTCATATTACCCTCTGCGTCAACTGCCTCGACCCGGATTTTATGCTCACCGGTCGGCAGTTCAGTAGTATGATAAGTAGTTTTTGTACCGCTAACTTCGAATATTGAGCTTCCTTCATCATCGATAAAGAAACAGTAATATCGTACACCTACATTATCATACGCTGCTGTCCAGGTCAGGTCCGCTTCTGAACTGCTCTTATCACAGCTCAGAGTACTTCCAGCTGGCCAGGTGGGTGCAATCGTGTCTTCATCATCGTCCTTGGTAGAAGTTTGTTCATAGGTGACAAACTGTGTGAAATGCTTGGTCCAGATTACCAGGTCCTGACCAGCGTCAATCTTTCCTTCTCCTCCTGCAGGTAAGTTGGCATCGGCCCATTCCTGGCTGTTTTCATCACAAACACGGGTTATTTTAGTGAAATTACCGTTTTGGTAGTAGCCAACATCCTTACCAGCCTGGCCTGGAATGACCAGTTTAACCGCTTTACTGAAAGTAAGGGGTACATCACCAAAACCTACTTCAATTACTGCTTTCACCGTGGCTTTCTTGCCCGAATCAGGATTTACGGTAACACTGTTGTTGGCCTGTACAGTGGGAACATTGATGGTTCCGTCCCAGCCCTCAGGAGCGCTGACGGTTGTTCCTGCCGGTATTTCCACCTGTACAGGATTATCATGAATAGATGTGTCGGCTGCAACGGTCAATGCCGGCAAAGCCGCAGTCTCAACCGCACCGTTTGCCGGTGCATTCAGCAGATCCCCAACATTAATGGTAGCGTCACTTACATCCTCAGGGATCGTTACAGTTGCTGCCGGAGTAGTACTGGTTACCGCCATGTTTTTGTTGCTTTCATCTACAGTTACGCTTGATTCGTTAATCACCTTGTACATTTTCTGGGTGACCCCGGCATCATTGTATCCTGTGGCTTTGACTACTATTTCGTAATCCCTGGCCTCCGTAAATAACCCGGCATTAATGGTAATCTTACCATCGCTAATAGTGTACTTGCCGCTTATGGAAGTTCCGTCGATGGTTATATCGGAGATGGCATTCCTCCATGCTGCATCATCAACGAATGTAATATCAACCGAATTGCCCACATGGTTATCACTGATATCCTTTTTCAAGGCCGGTGGAGTTGCCAGAGCCTCTCCGATCTGGGTACTAAAGCTCTCTACTATTCCACCGTCTGCAGATTTTAACTGTATGGCCGGATCAGAACTCCTGGTATACCTGATACTAATCCCATCAGCTCCAGTAACGTTACTAACAAGCTCCAGTTTAATTTTTTCTGGAGTGTTTGTTTTTACCACAGAGGTAACGGTCACTGGAGTACCATTAACAGCTACTGTGAACTGACTTTCAGTTCCTGATGGATCAGCCATTTCCTTGTCAAAAGTAAGGCTTATGTCTCCCTTGCTGGTTATTGCAGCCAGCTGCAGCTTTGGCGCCGTAATCGGAGCAGGTGGACTGTTAATTGTCTGGGTTATGCTGGCATCTTCGTAACCGGTGGCTTTTACAATGATGGAATAATTTTTGACTTCGTTGAATACTATTCCCTTAATGGTAATTTTGCCTGCGCTTATCTCATATCCACTTGTTTCAATTAAAGTTCCGTTAACGGTTATCCCAACGATTGCATCTCTCCAGGTTTCATCATCGCTAAAGGTAATGTCTATCGGCTGACCCGGTATGTTGTTGGTAATATCGGCAGTTAGAGTCGGCGATACCTTGATAAGACTATCTTCCATAGTAGCCGATATAGTCTTGCTCATAACACTGGTATTGCCCACTGCATCCCTGGCCTTGATGCCGAATGTATAAGACGTATTTGCAGTCAAATCATCCAGCACATATTCCTGGGTCGTACCGTTAACTTCAGCTTTCTTGTCACCGTTTACGTAAATTTCATAAGCGGTTACACCAATATCATCATTGGCAGGAGTCCATAACAGGGTCACGCTGCTTTCAGTGATATCAGTTGCTATCAGGGCAAAATAGGCTGGCCAGGTAGGGGCATCGATATCTTCGCTATAGCCGGCCATTTGCACCAGTGTCGGTACTTTGGAATCGACTTTGCTGTCATTGCCCAGCTGACCGTTGTTGTTTCTGCCCCATACGTAGACTTTGGACATATTCCTGAAAGCGATGCTGCTTTCGGTCCCTCCGCCTATGGCAGCAATGTCAGTTAATCCTGCCACCTTAACCGGGGTGAGATGGATATTGGTCTTGCCGGTACCCAGCTGGCCATACAGGTTCTTGCCCCAGGTGTAAACATTACCATCCTGATCTAAAGCCAGGCTATGGTATCCTCCGGCAGCCACTGCCACCACATTATCCAGACCGGATACTACACCATAAGGAGTGGGTTCTGCAGGTGTGCCGTTACCCTGCGTACCATTGCCATATTGACCAGCATCATTGTCTCCAACGGTCACAACGCTTCCGTCTTCCCTTAATGCCACCACGAAGTTCTCACCGGCTGCAATAGCAACTATCCCCAATGGTGCAGAATAGTTTTTCATAGCTGTCCAGGTAGTTGACCCTTTAGTTTCAACAAACCTTCCTATGCGGCATACTCTACCATCGTCGAAAAGATAAGCACTGAACATACGAGAGGTTGCAATTCCTTTCACTCCGGTCAGGGGATAATTTACTGAAGGAGATTTCGTCCCATAGTAGAGTTGACCCGGCTTATGCCCATCAATATCGGATAAGCTATAAAAGTCGGGGGGGCCATCGGGTTCATCGCCCCAACCTAAAACGGTACCATCGTCTTTTAAAACTATATTATGGTCAGCAGCGGCAGCAATGGCCTTGATATCATCGGAAGAAATAATTTTCAGCGGTATATTGCTGTCGGTGGTAGTATTATTTCCCAGTTGGTAACCATCATTTCTGCCCCAGGCCCAGACATTGCCATCCTGATCTAATGCCAGGCTGTGGTTATCTCCAACCGCCACCGCGGTGATATTGGCCAGACCGCTGATCTTTACCGGGATTAATTGCTCATCGTTGTTTCCGATACCCAACTGGCCAAATTCATTTTGCCCCCAGGCCCAGACACTGCCGTCATCACCAATCATCAGGGTATGCCCGGGACTCATGGCCAGTTTTCCGGCCCCCTGCATAGTGGGGTTCCAGTCAGTCAGAGTCGCAGATGTTTCCGGACCGTTAACAGACCAGCCGCTGTTAACAAAACGTGCCTGAAGCTTGAAAGTATACGTCTGCCCTTTGGTCAGCTCCAGAACATCATAACTTGACGTGTTGCCTGATACGGTAGTAACCAGGGTCCCATCCTGGTAGATGGCAAAAGTGGAAACCTCAGGGTCGGGGTTCTGCCAGTTCAGGGTCAATCCTGTCTCAGCCTGGTTGGTGATCTCTATGGTGCTGTCTTCCGGCCACACCGGTACGTCCACCGGATCCATGTTCAGAGGCACCTCGTTAACCTCTGTACCGATAAACTGCAGCAGAGTACCATTCGTCTGCAGGGCCAGACCGCCATTGGCTGAGCTGGCCAACTTCACTACATTGTTGAGGCCGCTGATCTGTTCTCCCAGCGCTGGCTCGGTACTGTGAGTAACGCATGTTACCTGTCCGTCCGTCCCCAGTACATAGGGTCCGTCGGCTATGACCGCTTTGACCAGAGTGGCATCTTCCACCCTGGTGGGGGTTGAAATAGCCGGCTTGATGTTATTGCCTCCACCCCAGATATAAGCAGTACCGTCAGTTTTTAGAGCCATACGGTCCGTATCTGAATTGTCAATGCCTTCGGCATCTACAGCCACAATCTCGCTCAGACCAGATACCTTGGCCGGGGCGTTGCCCTTTTGGAAACTGTAAACGTCACCATCACCGCTCACCGCCATAAACATCCTATATCCGGTGGCCACATCGATGATATCACTGAGTCCGTCCACTTTAATTGGTGTCCCGCTGCGCTGTGCGGTTGTAGATATTCCCTCCTGCGCCGCAAAACCCCAGATCCATACTTCGCCGTTTTCATCCAGGGCGGCTACACTGCCGTAACCATAGTGCAATTTTTGAATGGCCACCGGCAGACCAATTACTTTCTCCGGAACATGGTTGCCATAACGTCCACTGGTGCCACTGGGTTCGGTTCCTTTGCCCAGCTGGCCTTGTTCATTGGATCCCCAGGCCCAGACGGCGCCATCCTGGTCCAGAGCAAAACAGCTGTCCCGGCCCGCTTCCAGGGCAACAATATTATCCAGGGTTTCAACTCTGGTGGGTATATCTCTGGCGTCGGTCGTGCCGTCACCCAGAGTTCCATAATCATTATTCCCCCAGGTCCAGACACTGCCATCATCTTTGAGCATCAGGTAATAACGGTCAGATGGCAGCTCCCGTGAGCTATATGAATTATACCCGGCAGCGATATCGGTTACACCGTATGGCCCCACCGAAACATTGAAGGTCCAGGTGAAGCTGCGTCCCAACAGGGTTCCATCCGCCGCCTGTAAATTGTCTTTGACAGTCAGCACATATTGTCCGTCAGATACTAAACTGGCCGGAATAACAATTTTGAGTTTATCAACCATTTCTAGATAGGTAAAAGCACTAAAATCATCGCTATATAAAGGAATAGCTGTTTCATCACCGTCCTGCAATTCAATATTGTTCAGCCAGGTATCATCTGCTAATTCTGTCGCAAAGCTGAAAGTGAAAGCTACATTGTTTTTGGTAAAGCTGCCGTCCACGGCATTGTTCAAAGTATTGCTGTCAGCATCATAACCGATATTATGGGAAAGGGGCTGGTCCAAATTAAAGGGGAAGGCGGCACCGGCCGTAATCGAACCGGGTGCTGTCCATTGTACCAGGGTTAACTGATCAGCACTCTTATTCTCTTTCAAATCTTCGGCTTCCACAGCAAAAGTGTATTCTGTCGATCCGCTCAGACCGGTTACAGAGGCCTCGGTTATGTCTCCAGCCACGGTCTGAACTTTTTCCCCGTTACTATAGATATTATACCGGGTCACTCCTACGTTATCGGTGGCCGCATCCCAGTACAGGGTAACGGAGGTATCTTTTATGTCCTTGGCTTGTAAAGTACTGCCCTCCGGCCAAAGGGGATTCACCTGGTCGATGATGGTGATTACACTGCCGGTAAGGTCGGCGGTATTCGCCGTGTAGTCAAAGGCTCTTACGGCAACATTATAGGTGGTTTCTCCGGCCAGGCCGGTAATGATGTAACTGAGCACATCAGCTGCCACTTCTGCCACCGGTTCACCGGCACCATCAAGATAGATCTTATAGTTCTCCACCTGATAATTATCGACAGCACCCGGCCAGGTTACGGTTAGATGATCCGAGGTAATGTCGGTAAAGGTGAGCTCGTCACCGTCCTGCCATTCCGGAGCAGTAGCATCAGCGGCAGGAGTAGTGGCTGGCTGTGTTAGAGGATAACTGAAGTTTTCCAGATAGTCCCCGGCTACAACCTTAAATGTGTAAGCCGTGTTTACTGCCAGGCCTTCCACATCATAAGTGAAGTCGTTGGCAGACAGGGCTGCCAGCATTTCATCCCCTTGATACACTTTATACTGGGTAACCGCAACGTTATCTGCTGCGGATGGCCAGCTCAAAGTAGCTATTGCAGGGGCCTTATCAAAGCTGACATTCAGAACATCCTCTTCTCCCCAATATGGAGCTTTTTTATCAGCCACATCGGTGGAAAACTTCCAGGCAATATCAAAGCCTAACTGTTTTCCGCCCTGGGTCGCCAGGGTCTTGTCCAGTTTAACCGCATACTGGGTAGTATCCAGCAGTTTGAGGCTGGTTTTGGCTAAATCAAGAGTCAGCAGGCCTTTACCTTCATTTTCGCTGTACACAATATCAGCCGGGTCAAGAGTTATCATCTCTCCCGTATCAAGATTACTCAGGGAAATCTTGCTCTGATAGCCGTCCGCCAGGAGTTCCTCAAATTCCCAGGTAAACTTGATATTTTCCGGATCCTGGGCTGCCAGCACCTGGTTGAGAGCGCCGGTGATACTATTCAAAGATCCGCGGCTGTTGTCCACATTAGCCAGGCTGAAGGGTATCCCCGCCCCGGCGGTGGGATCAGTCCCCATCACCACGGTTATTTTGGGGTCGCCCTTGGATCCATTCTGAGGGAAATCAAAAGCCTTGATGGAAAAAATATAGGTCTCGCCGGATACTAATGCATCCGCACCGGCTATTTGGGTATGGTCATACAATAAACCATCCTCACCTGCGGAAGTAATCCACAACCCGTCTTTGATCACCACATAACCTGTAACCCCGACATTATCCCGGGCCGGTGTCCATTCTATGTATACCGTGTTATCGGTGAATGCGGAAAAGGTGATGCTGGTATCTGCCGGCCAGACAGGCGAATAGATATCCTGGTCAGGATTGCCGCTGTATACCGACATGGAATGTCCCTCGCTTATGTTGCCGGCAGCATCAACTGCACAGACAGTATAGGTATAATACGAGGCGTCTATATCCAGCGCATCACTGTAGCTATTGGTATAAGCGTCAACTGTCGCAATATGAACATCATTTTTATATACCAGGTAGCCGGTTACTGCTACATTGTCCGCCGCCCAGGGCCATTCATAAGTGACATAAGTTTTGTCATATCTCATAGCACGTGCGGTGGAGAAATACCCGGAATCTGTCCAATAGGGAGGCTCGGTATCGGCTTCACCCTCCAGGGTGCTGATCGCCAGTTTAGGACCGTCAGTACTGTAATTGCCAACTTTGTCTCGAGCTTCCACCGCAAAGATGTAAGCCGTGGTCGGGGTAAGCTGTCCAACATGATAGGTGAAAATACCGGCATCAAGGTCAGCCACGGTGCTGCCGTTTTTCAGCAGCCGGTAGCCGGTAACCTCAACATTGTCCTCGGCTATTGTCCAGTTCAGATCCAGGTTGTCGGTCAGAACATTGTCGGCTGTCAGCTTGCTTCCTACCGGCCAGATAGGAGCCTGGTCATCAGTCAGGAGAGTTGTAACCGACAGGGTCAGATCCGGAGTATAATTGGATTTGGCATCTCTGCCCCGTAATACAAAATTATAGGTTGTATTCGGGTTCAGAGCTTCCATTTTATAAGAGGTGGTTGCGGTGCCAAAGGACTGGATTAATTCCAGTGTTTCGCCCTGCTGATACAGTGAGTATTCGGCGATACCGATATTATCACTGGCCTCCGGCCAGCTTAGTACTAACGCATCAGTGCCCACATTACTGGCAGTAAGCTGAGCTCCAGCAGGCCAGGCAGGAGCTTCTGTATCATCTACTGCCGTAGTGAAACTAAAAGTAAATATTTTCCCCAGAGTATTTCTACCGTTATTGGCGGTAAACTCCGGATCGATCTCTATAATGTACTGGCTGCCTTTGTTCATATCATTCAGGGTCTTAGCCCCAGGTTCAAATTTAAGCATGCGCACCTTGGAGGCATCACCGCCAGTGCCGTCGCCGGTACCGTCGCCAGTGCCGCCGCCGGCGCTGATATACTTAAAATCACCAGCGAAAAATACGCCCTCCAGGGTGGATTCATAGGAATTAGGTCCTAGATCCAGAGTTATCTCCTGGTCTGTACTTACGTCTATCAGACGAATACATTCCAGGTTAAATCTTAAGTTTTTATCCAGGCCGTTGCTGAAATTCCAGGCCAGGCTGAAATTGTCCATATCTACCGGGTTGACAATTTCATAGTTGTGATAATAGCCATCCTCACCTTCATCTATGGCCGTGGGAGTTAAAGTAAACGTTAAGCCGCCGGCACCAGGAGTGACTACCATAGTTTCTATGGCCTCACCCAGTTCTCCCAGTTCATTAAAAGGCTTAACCGAAAGGATGTATTTTATCCCGCTGCTCAAACCATAAAGCTCATAGTAGTTCTGGATGGCGGGAAGGCTGTCGTCCTCTACACCGTCTACATAAACTTTGTACCCGGCCAGGTCATTGGTGTTGCTTACCTGAGGCCAACGTAAAACCAGTTCGGTAGCCATAACACTATCGGCTGTCAGGGTGGCATCTTCCGGCCATACGGGAACAGCCGGTAAGGTTTCGGCGCTAACTGCCTCAAGAGCACTGCTTTCATTGCGGGCCGCATCCAATGCAGACACTGTGAAGCTATACTGGGTATTAGAAGTAAGACCGCTGACAACATAGCTGGTGCTATTGTCGACGGTTTCGGTATTACTTTCATTACCGTCATTATCTGTAACGGTAATCCTGTAACTGGCAACCACGGTGTCGTCACTTGCCTCGGGCCAGCTCAGAGCAATGCTGTCAACCGTAATTTCACCCACTGTTATCTGAGCATCCGCCCCCCATTCGGGAGCCTGGGTGTCGGCAGTACTGGTGCTAAACTCAAAGCGGTACACCTTGGCCAAAACCTTAGGATTGTTACCACCAGTATTAAACTGCGGATCGATAGTAATGACATATTCTTTATTATCTTCCAAATATTCGGCAATATCCGGTTGAATAATTAAATGTGCTTGCCTAATAATTGGCGCCATCAATCTAGTTACTATAAAATCACCGGTTGTTAGAGTAGTTGGATCGTCCCATTCATTGGGATTGGTGTTAAGACCTAAATTTGCAACTTCAGCATTCAGGTCTCCATAATCCAAATCTATTTCCCGCCCATCTGTCAGGTTGAAAAGACGGAAAGATTTTATGTCAGTATCTATAGCCGTCAGACCATTATTAAACCCACCCTGAATATACCATTCAAAGACATTCGAGTCTGGCTTTACAGCAGTATCATATGTAAATACGTTTTCATAGTCAGTTGATCTGCCGTTGTCCTGAGTAGCATCCGGCTGGAATTTACCCTTGCCCGCTTCATTTAGAGACAGCGAAACAAGCTCAAAAGTGTTTCCACTCACTGCAGTAACCACCATGCTATCCAGGCTCGTCGCGCTTTGCCCGGCAGTATTGACGGCTATAACCTGGATATCATATCGGTAGCTGGCATCCAAACCGATTACGGCACAGGAAAGCCCGTCACTTATGGTAGTGTTCAACTCCTCAGTTGTTACTCCGCCAGCAGTGTTGCTGACCACCACCTGGTAGCTTTCTGCTCCGCTTGCTTCCGGCCAGCTGACGTTAAAACTGCTTGAGGTTAGCTCGCTTACCGTTAGGTCAGCCCCGGGTTCCCATGAGGGGGCCAGCGATTCAGTTTCGAACTCAAAGCGGTACACCTTGCCCAAAACCTTGGGATTGTTACCACCAGTATTAAACTGCGGATCGATAGTAATGACATATTCTTTATTATCTTCCAAATATTCGGCAATATCCGGTTGAATAATTAAATGTGCTTGCCTAATAATTGGCGCCATCAATCTAGTTACTATAAAATCACCGGTTGTTAGAGTAGTTGGATCGTCCCATTCATTGGGATTGGTGTTAAGACCTAAATTTGCAACTTCAGCATTCAGGTCTCCATAATCCAAATCTATTTCCCGCCCATCTGTCAGGTTGAAAAGACGGAAAGATTTTATGTCAGTATCTATAGCCGTCAGACCATTATTAAACCCACCCTGAATATACCATTCAAAGACATTCGAGTCTGGCTTTACAGCAGTATCATATGTAAATACGTTTTCATAGTCAGTTGATCTGCCGTTGTCCTGAGTAGCATCCGGCTGGAATTTACCCTTGCCCGCTTCATTTAGAGACAGCGAAACAAGCTCAAAAGTGTTTCCACTCACTGCAGTAACCACCATGCTATCCAGGCTCGTCGCGCTTTGCCCGGCAGTATTGACGGCTGTAACCTGGATATCATATCGGTAGCTGGCATCCAGACCGGTTACGGCACAGGAAGTACCATCAGCTATAGTGGTATTTAGCGCCTCAGTCGTAACACCTCCGGTAGTATTGCTGACCTCTACCTGATAGCTTTCCGCTCCAACTGCTTCCGGCCAGCTCAAGTCGAATCCGGTTTCGATAATATTACTTACCGTTAATTCAACACCGGATTCCCATGCTGGTGATACAGACGAAATCTCTTCCTCAGTAGTCACCGTAGCAGTCAGACTTGTTGTACTATCTCCGGCTGAATTCGCAGCCATAACCTCGACATCATAATTTGTAGCTGCTGTAAGTCCGCTTACAATATATTCCAAATCCGTAATATCGTATACTACATCAGTTACACTGTCACTGCAGTTAGTCAGCAGCAATTTATAGCTTTCTGCACCGGATGCTTCCGGCCAGCTTGTCTTAAAACTGCTTGAAGTTACCTCGCTCACTGTTAAGGCGGCTTCGGCTGCCCATTCAGGCAGCTGCGTCTCATCCGGGTTTACACCGGATCCCCCTTCTGCACTTTGGGCTTCGGTAAGCACTTCCGTTACCAGACTGCTTGTACTATAGCCCGCTGAATTAGCAGCTGTAACCTCGACATCATAACTGCTTTCAGCTGTAAGACCGTTAACAACATATTCCAAATCTGAAGTAGTATCGTATACTACTTCACTTACATTATCACCAGTACTGTTGACTACAATTATGTAGCTGTCTGCTCCAGCCGCTTCAGGCCACATGACACCAAAACTGCTGTCAGTTACATCGCTCACCGCCAGAGCTGCATCAGCTGCCCATTCGGGTGCTTGCGTCTCATCAATAGCGAGCGAAGGTGCGACAAAAGTAAACATCATAGAGACTATACACAAAGAAACTATGATTTTTTGCCACAGCTTTGCTCTCCTTCTTACAAACATATCCCCTACCTCCTTCTTCCCGTTTAGTCAAACTGGTAAGTAATAAATTGTACCTATCCCCCCTTATACCCTTATAATGGGTTAATAAATATTCAACTTTTTTGGAATATCTGATCTGAACGATAAGTTCAGCTATTCTTTGTAAATTTAAACACAAGAGCTGATTTAGGAATTGCGGATAACAGGTCAGAAAAAAGAGGGTCTTTGTATGCCAATGATTCGCTATATGAATTATTGGTAGTAACAATATTTACTTAAATAGACACTTGATAAATTCCCAATCTTTTTTCTGAATAATACCGAGTACTAATCTCAATATCTAATATTCAATTTTTTATAACAAAAAACCAGAAATACCGAAAAGGAAAGTATTTCTGGCATAGACCATTAATATCTTTCTCCTTTCCAAATATGGGAGGCACATTCGTTTCCAGATGTACCCATAGGCTGTTTACCATAGCTCACATCTTTAGGTAATACAGCTCGGAGACTTTTATTATTTAATTATTTCCAAGCATGGCTTAGTTCTTATAAACTCCAATTCCATTGAGGAAATACGCTAATAAGCATCAAGTATTTGATCCCAAGTCGCTAAGAATAAAAAAGTGCCCAAAGGCACTGCTTTAGAAACTATCTTATAGTCTCTCTGCAATCTCCTTTTCAAACATGGAAGGCACAACCGTTTCCAATCACGCCCCGGCCAGCAAACCATGGCCTCGCGGCTTTAGGTCTTTCGACTCAGAGACAAGCTATTCTTTTGAGCGACTTATGTCTCATATACCTGCATAATAATACAAATATCTCCCCCTGTGAATAATAAAAATACTGAAACCGTAATATACAAATTCAAAATACTTCACATTAAAATTTCTCTCTGCTCCCTGTTAATGAGATTTTTAGGTGTACAAAAAAATGCAGCTGCGAAGCCTGGACTCTCCTGGTTGATCTAGTCACTGCAGCCATTTAAACAGGAAAAACGAACCGCTAAAAGCCGTCCGATATGGCCGATTTAGCTTCTCCTTTCCACAGTGGGGGGCATACTGGTTTCCCGGTATACCGTAACGTCCTGTAAACCATAGCTTTCCTTTAGGTTATTCAGGCTCGGAGTATTCAAATTGGTTATTATCTCAAACCAATCTCATTGTCAACTTTACATATATCCGCTTCTTTATCCACTCCTTCTCAATAATACATATCCCTATAGGTATATGTATTTTATTCCTATAGGCATTTTATTAAATATTAACATAAGTTGATAAAATATTACATAAAATATTTATTGTTTTTATTTATCCTTGTTTAAGCTTGTTGGCATTAAAATATAATGCATGAAGAGCCTTCCTGTACGGAAGTATTGTATATTGTCCTAAGTTATGGCATAATTCGTTACTAGGGAGGTGTCTACATCCATGGACTTTGGGAGTCGCTTGAAAGAACTCAGGGAAGGCCGGAAACTTTCAACATCAAAACTATCCAAACAATCTGGCTTGAGCCAGTCGTTTGTTTGGAGAATTGAATCGGGAGAAAAGCAGCCCACCCTTGAGACCTTGAGAAAGCTAGCCCAGGGACTGGGAATGAGTATAGGCGAGTTGCTTGGTCAAGACTTGATGAGTAAACCCCAATCGTCAAAAATCAACCGCATCACCAACAATATACGAAGATTGCCGCCCGAACAAGTAGATGCGCTTGATTTATTTATCGCCTCGCTGAGCAATGGACACGGTTCCGGCGAGCACACGTTAGCCTTAAAGGCTATTAACCTTAACCATTCCGAACAGGATGTTTTCGAAATAGAGCTGGTCTTCTCCTCCAATGTCTCCGCAGTTATGGAGCACAGAATACCGGACGGCATGAAGAGAAATATGGAGTGTTTCCGCTTGTTTGACGAGAAGATGAAGGAAGTGCCTGTCGAGGTTATTCCGGGGAGCAAGCGAATGTATGGGCAAAAAGCCGGAAGGACTTTTATTGTCAGGCCTATTTCCAGGCTTGCTGACGGTAGGCCCTATAAGATATTAATATCCAAACTCCTGCAGGCCAATAACTACAGTTATCTGAAGGAAGAACACACCATCCTGTTTTCAAAACAGGAAATCATGAACATCACACCCTTTAACCAGGAACTTTGCAGTTCTTATCTTTCTTTGCTGCTAATCCGCAGCAATATCGCATCAGGCGTCGAGAATATTCCGGTTGACAAGGATATCAAGCTGACCTTTTCCAATAACGTCATTGACCAAGCGGTGCGGGAACACAATTTGCATTGCTTCTCTTTGGAAAGCAGCAAGAAACAACACATCAACATTGATGTCATTATGGCGGAACCGGATGATAATTTGGAAAGGCAAAAGGAGATCATAATCCATCCCCGGGAGATTCTGCAAAGCAATACGGTCTATGTCCTGACCATCAGCGAAAACCTTCAGGGCAGCAATCAAAAGCGCCTGGGAATGGACAAAATTATTACCTTCACCACTGCTGCTGCTGACAAAACCGGTGCCGGTGAACAAGAAGGGTTGTCAATTGCTTAAAAGGGAAGCTGCATAAATAGTGATGCGATTTATTCCTGATAAATAAATCCCAAATGTTTTGATACAGAGCCTGCAAAGCTCTGTATTTTTGTTTCTTATGTCAGAGTAAGAACGTTTTAGCCTTACGTTTCTACTCATATAAGATAAAAACACATCCGCTAATACTGGCCTCTAATTTTCCTTAACTTCCCTGCTAAGTTGGGCGATTTAACAAATCGATCACTTCTTCTGGTCAACGCAATTAAATCAAATCTATCGTGATCTCGGCAACCTGGAAACAAAGGTTATGTTTCGGCAAAAAACTCAAGAGAGTGGAATTAGCGGCCTCTACTGGTCATATATTTGCCAATTAAGTGAACCTATAATCATCGTTAATTAAGCAAGGTACGAACCTTACAAAAAGTGCTAAGATGCTCGCCTGAAGAATAGTCCAAGTCCTGAAATCGGCTTTCTTTAACCAGATTTAATTCCTTAAGATGACGAGAAACCTTGCTGTTCAAACCAATTGTCCCTGAGGAAATCATACATTTTCTCCAGCTCATCCAGGTGATCCATTTCCCACTGTACCAGGTTTTGGTACAAATTCTTAGCATTCACGTTCACTGACGTTAAGGCTGCCTGGCGGTAATAATCTACCGATGCTTTTTCCATTAATATACCTGTACTCACGGCCGATATCTCCAGGTTATCAACGTTCCCAGCAGCTGCCGGGAGTTTAAATATACCCGGGCTTACAGCCTCCAGTTTACTAAATTCAAGTGAGATGTCTTTCCCCGCAGTCATCTGTTCCATCATATTATTGAGAATCTGCTGGTGGTTTTCTTCCTCTTTGGCCAAATAAAGAAAAGCTTCCCGCATATCAGGGTTTTTAACATTATCCGCGGCTAACCGGTAAAAAGTCTCCCCTTCCAGTTCATTAAGTATGGCCGTCTTCAAAATAACATATTCTTTTTCATCCATTTTTCGATTCGCCTCCTTATAATTCTTTTCCCGGTGCTCTCCAAGAACCTTACCGTTGTGCTTCGAAATGGATACCTGATGTAGTATAGAGTTTTTTTATATTATCCCTTAAAAAAGTCCTTTATTGGCATTTGTGAGCAGAAATATACTTATAAACATTGAACAGCTTTATTGACTTAATAATTCAACTGCGGTGGCATAAGGTTTATCTATTTTAAGAATTTGCTGGTACAATTCATTATTCAAAGCCTGCTGAGTAGATAAATCCAGTATTCCATAAGTATATAAGCCTTGACTGGCTTGAAAATCAGAAATTGCGTTAAATGTACTGGGATCTAGTATCATATCAGGGCTGTCTATATCGTATCCTAATAATCGAAGAATTTTCTCAGCATAATAAACATCAATACTTTCACCATATAAATTTTGCTGTTTTGTTTGAGATAGCTTGCCGACATTATGAATTTCTAATATTTCTGCATCCGAGTAATAATTTGCTAGGAATACATCTGGAGTAAGACCGATTCCATCGATTGATCTGCCATTAGGGGTAAAATATTCACCGGTTGTTATCTTAACCCAACCAACTATCTCATCGGCAGAAGGCATAATGTTATAAGTATTTATTAGTTCATAGGCGTCAACGATCTCAACCTTTAACCTACGACGATATTCGTCAAATGCATCCTGGCTTAATATAGGGAATAACTGCTGCACTTTGGATTTGCCGTATGTTTGTGAGCCTACCAGTACTCCTGCCCTGGTGTCCTGGATTGCTCCTGCTAAAATTTCGCTGGCACTGGCACTCATTCGGTCCACTAATACTACCAGCTGGTATTTAGGTTCGGCCAGATAGGAGTAATACTCATCATCTGCATAGTTAGGTGATTTATAATCTAATTTAGCAATTAATCCTGCCGGCACAAATTGTCTGGCGACCTCTATCGCCTGGCTGACTTCCCCGCCGGGATTGCCTCTTAAATCCAGGATTATTTTTTTAATACCTTGGTTATCCATTCCCTCCAGGGCTGTATTTAAAGAAGAACCTGCATTGGTATTAAAAGTATCAATTTTCAAATAACCGATATCATTATATATTTCATAAGTAACCGGGTTAATTTGTACGGCAGCTCGTTCAATCTCAAACTGAAGCAGCTCACTACCGGTATCCCGCAGTATGTCCAGTTCAACTTTGCTTCCTGCTTTACCCATTATCATATTTGAGGCTTCTTCCATAGAAATTCCAATAGCATTTATCCCGTCAATTTTAACTATAATGTCGTTGGACATAAGACCTGCTTCCTGGGCAGGGGACGGAGCAAAGACTTTAGTTACTATAATATGATCATCGACTTTGGCCATCATAATGCCAATGCCTATATATTCGCCGTTCATTTCAGAAAGAAAGGATTCCGCTTCATCTGGAGAAAAGAACTCGCTATAATCATCAAGATTATTGAACATACCTTGTATTGCACCATTTCCTAATTGATCTGCATCAACATCATCCTTATAATTTTCTTGAATAAAATTCATAATGCTCTCTAAATAAGCATTATTACTGGATTCGGCCCTAGCTGTCTGCGGGAAAGTGAGACAAACACACAATAATATGGCAACAAATAATAATTTTAATTGTTTTTGAATATTAAAACCTCCCTATCTCAATATTTAAAAATATTTCAATAAAATACAAGAAGGAACTAGATGTGTACATAAGTATTCCATTTGACAAAGTATTCAGATTCGCAATACTATGAAATATATTCCTTACAAAAGACAATGGCCGAATCAGTCTTAAACACTCAATCTGACTCCATTCTTCTTTAACTCTCTCCTTCTCTCTATTATTGTACCACCTTTAATTTCTTTTCCTAATTAAACATTCTACACCAAAATTTGCCATAATTGTAGCAATAATCGGCTAAGGCGTCGTATATAAGGCAGGTTTATTTTTTAATAGTCTCCACGGCAATCAGGCTATTATAGTGTTCTATCACCTTAGACCCTGCCGCTTTGCGTCCCTGCCTTTTTTGCAAGTTTGCTCTTTTCGTTGATAACACAGTTTATTTTTAAATGAGACCAGTTGTGGACCCAAAAGTACAAGTACTATAGAAAATTTACTTGCAAAAAAATACAAACCATAAGCTTATATATTTTTAACGGCCTATTTTACTGGCAAAATGTTATTATCTTTAAGTACTACATCATGTGCTCCACCCTCTACGATGCTGGTTGATGAAACACGGGTCAACTTTGCCTTTTTGTGCAATTCAGGTATGGTTATTGCGCCGCAGTTGCACATGGTTGATTTTGTTTTGCTTAGGGTAATCTGAACATTGTTTCTGAGTTTCCCTGCATAAGGAACAAAAGAGTCCACACCCTCTTCAAAGGAAAGATCTTCTTTACCGCCAAGATCATAACGCTGCCAATTTCTGGCCCGGTTTGACCCTTCGCCCCAGTATTCCTTAACATAATTACCGTTAATATTAAACTTATTGGTAGGACTTTCATCAAATCTTGCAAAGTATCTCCCCAGCATAACAAAATCGGCCCCCATTGCCAGGGCAAGAGTTATATGATTGTCGTAGACGATACCACCGTCTGAACAAATGGGTATATACACCCCGGTCTTCTCAAAATATTCATCTCTCGCTTTAGAAACTTCTATTAGTGCTGTAGCTTGACCTCTGCCAATCCCCTTTTCTTCACGAGTAATACAAATAGAACCTCCGCCTATGCCAACTTTAATGAAATCAGCTCCCGCATCGGCAAGGAACATAAAACCTTCTCTATCAACTACATTTCCCGCACCTACCTTGACATTGTCACCATATCTATTTCTTATAAAATCAATGGTCAATTTTTGCCATTCCGAAAAGCCCTCTGATGAGTCTATACATAAAATATCAGCACCTGCCTCTACCAAAGCAGGTACTCTTTCCTCAAAATCCTTAGTATTAATGCCTGCTCCAACGACGTATCTCTTTAATGAATCAAGTAATTCATCCGGGTTTTCCTTATGCGTATCATAATCTTTCCTGAATACCAGCGAAACTAGATTTTGATTTTCATCAATAACAGGAAGTGTATTCAGCTTATGATCCCATATATAATTGTTTGCTTCTTTAAGTGTGATACCTTCATGGGCACACATTAGAGATTGGAAAGGCGTCATAAATTCATCTACCTTGGTGCTGAGAGGCAATCGACTTATTCTGTAATCACGGCTGGTTACTAACCCGAGAAGCTTTCCCCTTGAAGTCCCGTCATCAGTAACAGCAACGGTTGAATGCCCGGTTTCTTCTTTAATTTTCAAAATATCAGCCAGTGTTTGGCCTGGTTTAATATTTGAGTCACTGGTAACAAAGCCAGCCTTATAATTTTTAACTTTGCTTACCATAGCAGCTTGATCCTCTACCGACTGCGAACAGAATATAAATGAAACTCCGCCTTCAATCGCCAGAGCAATTGCCATCTTATCATCTGATACGGCTTGCATTATTGCAGAAACAAGTGGAATATTCATTGAAATAGCCGCTTCCTCGCCTTGGTTGAATCTAACCAAAGGAGTTTTAAGGCTGACATTCGATGGCATACATTCGCTGGAAGAATATCCCGGTACCAGTAAGTATTCACTAAATGTATAAGAGGGTTCGTCATAATAAAAAGCCATTATAGTATCTCCTCGCTATTTAAATTAGGTAATTCAATTAGGTTTCTTGAAATTATTCTTCTAAATTTAATATTTTGATTAACTAATGTCAACTTTTTCTTTAAATTTATGATTTATAGGTCGAGATATATAAGAACTATTGGTAGGTTTAAATGATTCTTGGTTAGTCGACAGGGTTCTTTTTATTCAGCTTCTGTCACCGGCCAATCTTCCTCGAAGCTCATAAACAACGCCATAATTATGTTTGGATAAGTCCTCCGGGTAGCCTATTGAATTTTCCGTTTTATAATCGAATAAATGGATTTTGCTATAATCAGGTGTGAAATATACCTTTTCTCCTGTTGCAGGCACGTTGTTATCGCATACAGAAATCAGTTCCTTTCCATTGATATCAAAGTATACCCCAACTTTATTGCCATAGTCTTCCGTATATCTAACTATCCCTTTAAGGGCATTGTCCATATAATCAGTTGTAATTTTCGTATGTTCCGGACGTATCCCAAAATAAAACATGTCCCCGCCGTTCTCTTTCATCTTTTGTATCCATACCTCAGGAGGAACAATATGCTGTCCGGCCATTATCAGCTTTCCTTCGTTTAAATTTGCTTCCAGAATATTGGTTGATGGAGCACCAATAAATCTCGCAGCATATACATTTGCGGGCCTGTTATATACATTCGACGGCGTATCAATTGTCTGCAGAATACCATCATACATAAGAGCTATTCTATGTCCCACCGTCATGGCCTCTACCTGATCATGGGTTACATAGACAAAAGTCTGGTGATACATCTCATGTATTTTTACCAGTTCTTTTCGGGAGTGTACTCTTAATTGGGCATCCAGATTGGAAAGAGGCTCATCAAGAAGAAAATAATCCGACCGTTTTACCAGCGCTCTGGCCAGGGCTACCCTTTGTCTTTGTCCGCCTGACAGCTCCTTTGGCTTTCTTTTTTCCAGTCCATTCAAGTCCAGCATACTGATAGCAGCTTTACTTCTTTCCTCGATTTCCCTGGGGTCTACTTTCTGTACTTTCAGGCCATAAGAGATATTGTCTTCTACTGTCATGTGGGGAAACAGAGCATAGTTTTGAAAAACCATGGATACATTTCTCTTTCCACTTGGAATATCATTTACAATTCTGCCGTCCATGTAGAGTTGGCCGTCAGTAATGTTTTCCAGGCCCGCTATCATCCTCAGGGTAGTGGATTTTCCGCAGCCTGACGGTCCCAGAAGCACCAGCCTCTCCCCTTCACAAATATTTAAATTCAGTCCTTTCACTACCACATTTTTACCATATGCTTTTAAGACATGATCAAAAATAATATCTTTCAACTTATTTCCTCCTCATCCTTTTATGCCCGACATAGTAAAGGTGTTTATAATATGTTTCTGAAAAATAATATAGAGGACAAGCGGTATAAGCATCGTCATGACAGAAACTGCCATAGCAATCGTAAACTCCGTACCCCCTTCGGCACTGATAAACATCTGCAGAGCCAGGGAAAGCGTATAATTTTCTTTTGATTTTAAAACAAGAACCGGCCATACATATTCGTTCCAGGAATTTATGAAGAAAATGATCCCTGTAGAAATTAAAGCCGGCTTTACCAGCGGTATAATAATATCCTTTATAATCTTAAAATCACTAACATTTTCCAGGTATGCAGCTTCAATTAGCGAGCGGGGAATTGTGCGCATGGATTGCCTTAACAGAAAGATGCCCAATGCATCACTCAATTGCGGAAGAATTACACCCCAGAGATTATCCCTAAAGCCCATACAGGATATCGTTAAATAATTGGGTATCATTATCACTGTAAAAGGAATAAACATGGTGCTGATAAGTACAAAATACAGAAGGTTCTTCCCTCTGAAATGAAAATATACAAAAGCATACGCCGCCAGAAGACTTGTAATTATTTTAAAACCGGTCACAATAGCTGCGATAAAAAATGTATTTATGGTAATCTGCAGAAAAGGAAGCTTTTCAAATACATGTATATAATTTTCCAGGGTTGGATTTGCCGGTATTATATTAAACATATTGCTAAACGCATCGGCCAGCGTTTTGAAGGAATTAGATACAGCAAAAACCACGGGTATTATTAAAATACAAACAATAATTATAATGAGAATGTGCCATTTCATACTGTTTAATTCAGTTTTCATAATATACACCTTTTTCTACCAATTTGAATCCAATAATCAGCAAAAGTATAAACAGAACCAGGGTTATTATAGAAAAGGCCGAGGACATTCCTGTCCTGTAGAGAACAAATGCCTCATGGTAGGAATGATAAATTAAATTTGAGCTGGCATAATTCGGTCCTCCCTGAGTTACCACCTTGATTGGCGTAAATACATATTGAAGTCCCTGCACGATAGTAATGATAAATACATAAAGACCAGTTGCAGAGCTCATAGGGAGAATAATATCCCAAAAAACTTTGTGCATAGGGACATCGTCTATCCTGGCAGCCTCGATAACTTCCTGGGATACGCCGGTTACTCCTGCAAGAACCACGATGAAATTATATCCGAAAACTTTCCAGGATGTGATAAGGCTCAACACCACCAAGGCCAATCCTTCACTTTTTGACCATACAGGCAGTGTTACCCCAAACACTTGGGCAATTATGGCCAGGGGGCCTGAAATGGGATTTAAAATCCACATATATAGAATCGAACCTACCACAAGTGAAATAACGCTGGGAAGGAATATAATACCCTTATAAAAATTCTGTCCCTTTTTAATCATCATGGAGAGTATAAATGACAGAATATAAGGAACAACAAAATTAATGACCAGCAAAATCAGGATATAGGCAGCGGTGTTCCCCAGAATTTTATAGGTCAAAGGGTTTTGAAACAGCTCTATGTAATTCTCAAATCCCACAAATTTCTTATCCGGCTTAATCATGTTCCAATCAAAAAAACTTAAATATATGGTCCTGAAAAGAGGCCAGAACATAAATATTGCAAAGACCAAAAGCGAAGGCAGTATGTACAGATATGCCCGTCCATTGTCTCCATTTTGCTTTTTTAAACTTATCCGGTTCATTTTAATCTTCCTCCAGATCAGCATTTGATAATAGCTTTCAGACAATATCACGCTGTCTGGCTGCTTCCAATTCAAGCAGCACGCCGATATTATCAATCACTTCATCGGGCTTTATAGAACTGCTTTCCGCTTCTTCTTTTGAAGTAACTCCAGTCAGTACCAATATAGATGCTATATTGCAGTTTTTTCCGAAACCTATATCGGTCAAAAGATTATCCCCAACAATACAAAAATTCCTATCCTGTTGCCCGGTCCTTTTTTTGATGGCTTCAAAAAAATACCTTCTTGGCTTGCCCAGGATATAAGGAGTTTTTTCCGAAACACTGGCTATGGCAGCGTTTATTACCCCTGTATGCGGAAAATCATATCGTTTTCCTGGGATATATATATCATCATTGGCAGAAATAAAATCTGCCCCCTCAGCAATAAAGCGGATACCTTTTTCCACATCTGTAAAATCAATACCTGAGTCATAGCTTACTACCACAACTTTAGGGTTTACCTCGGACAGCCTAAAGTGTTTTGCGCTTAGAAATTCTTTTAGCAGTCCCGCCCCGATAACAAAAACCTTATCGTGCCTGTAATGCTGATAAAGAAAGTCGCTTATGATTTCTGCAGTAGTGATAATATTGCTTTCTTTTACTTTTATTTTTCTTTTTCTGAACTTTTCCGATATCTGAACCGGCAAAAGGGCACCATTGGTAACAATAAAAAATTCCTTTTCATTCCGGTTGAGGTAATCTATCAGTTCAGGTACATATGGCGCAGGGGTGTCCTCTATCATCAGCGTTCCATCCAAATCAAATAAATACGTTGGGATATTTTTAAAAAATCGTGACATTTAATACCTCATCTCATTAATTATGTTTGTGTTTTCTTTAATTCTTTTTGATGTTTCATCATATTTTAGACTTCCAAGACAGACACAGATCGCATCCAGCAAGACAATATGTGCCAACCGTGAGGATACCGCTTCCCGAAAAATCTGCTGTTCATCCGAGCATATCACCAGACTTACATCAGCCGCATCCACAATCGGACTTTTTAGCGTACTGGTAATTGCAATAGTATCCGCACCGGACGCTTTCGCCATTTTTAAAATATCGATGGTATCTTTTGTCCGGCCAGTATGCGAAATTCCCACAGCCACATTTCCCTTTTCCAACATGCTGGCTGAAATCCTTGCCTCATAGGGGTCGGTAATGGCATAAACGGGAAAACCTATTCTCCGCAGCCTGTTATGCGCGTCCTGCGCGATTACCGCTGAAGTGTAAACACCGTAGAATTCAATTTTATTGGCTCTGTACATGACATCAATAACTTTATTGAAGTCGCTGGTTTTGATGAACTTTCTGGTATCCTCCAGGACACGAATTCCTGATGCAAAAACCTTGTCTATAATCGTTTCATTGGAATCCGTTCTGCAGACATCCTCACATATTAAATTGATGTCGGGAGTAAGATTGCAGGCAATATTTATCTTCAGCTGGGAAAAGCCCTTAAAACTCAGCATTTGACAAAATCGTACAATACTTGACTCCGATGACTTTACCGCGGAAGCAAACTGTGCTATCGTCATGCCAGTAACTTCTTTGGGATCAGATAGAATATAATCAGCTATTTTCCTTTCCACATTATGTAATGATGGATATAGATTTTTAATCACCAGCCTGCAATCAAAATCCTGTTGTTCCATGATCTACCCCTTCCGATTTCCACACCATGTTTTTAATGATTTAACCTGTATTATGCAAGAATAGCCTGCAGCACTGTTCTAGGCATATCAGCCACGATTTTTGTTTTTGCCCTGAAATTTTTATAATGAACACTTAAGCCATTTTCATCTACAGTGCAAATGTTATAACTGCATCGGTCGGAAATGGAGGCTGTGTTTTCATCATAATCAAACCCAAAAGCAAGAGATTCCGAGACAATCTGAAGTATGCCTTGAGAAAGTACAACGCGATTATCGTGCGTATGTCCGCAGAAAATTCCTATAACATCCGATGCACGTAGAATTTTTAACAGCCGGTCGGATCGCTTTACTGCCAGAAGATTGTCAGGCCAGGCAACAGGATGATGCATCACTATAATACTTCCCTTATCACCGGGCTTCCCAAGTTTCTTTTCCAGCCACTCTAGCTGCACATTGTCTACTGATCCCATTCCGCTGTCCGGTGCACTACTGTCCAAAACAATTATTCTTAATCCTTCTATTTCGGCTGAATAGTAAAATCTTGATGATGTACTATCACTATTTTCATTTGAAAAAACTGCTCTGAATGCATCTTTTCTATCGTGGTTTCCCAAAGCTAAAAATACGGGGATATCTTTTGTGCTTTCCTCCAGGATTTTTTTTAAACATTCATAGTCCTCTTTATCCCCCTCGTGTACCAGGTCTCCAGATATTATTATGAAATCCAGTTTCAAAGCTTTGAGCTCATTTAACACATCTTTTAAATTGTCATTTGGTTTTCGCAGCTGCCTAAAAACAAGATTTAAACTGCTTTCAGAATGGTCAACCCTCACATGGGTATCAGATAAATGTGCAAACCGTATTTCCCCCATAGCTACTCCTTTGCTGAAACATAAATATATAGGATTGTAAAAAAGGCATGACTGCCTTTTTTACTAAAAATGAACTATTACTTTTCCATAAGTGCATTTATATTATTTTGCGTCTGGCTGAGACCTTCTCTGACTCCTACTGAACCGCTCAAAATTTGGTCTCTGACATCAATAAGCATCTGTTCCGCCTGCAGGCCGGAATCACCGGGGAATGATGCCCACGAAGCAACTCCGTCCATTTGTGAAGCTGCGGCATTGAACATGTCATGTTCTTTAACATAAGTTTTCAAACCATTTTCGGCCTCAATTACGTCTTTTCTCGGAGGAACATATCCCGTTCCTTTTGTCCATGCCGCCATTGACTCAACACTGTAAAGGTATTTTTCAAACTCCCATGCAGCTTTTTGAGCATCGGCGTCCTTAGCAGTAATGGCCAGGAAACAGCCTCCTGCTGGAACAACCCTTTCCTTTCCTTCCCAAACGGGAGAACTGACCGCTCTCACATCAAACTGTGCCGTCTTTTCGATATTAGCCATGAAAGCAATAGTTGTATGCAGCATAGCAACCTGCCCGTTTAAAAAAGCTTGAAAGCCTTCATCCCATGATGCATGGATTGCCGATTTATCTTTCAAAACCATATCAGCATAGACCTGAAATGCTTCGATTCCTGCTTCGGAAGCAAAAGAGGCTCTGGTATTCCCATTCTCTATCGTTATCATTTTCCCCCCGTTGCTTTCAATAAGTGCCTGCTGGGTCCAGCTGTCGGGACCTTCCCGGGTGTAGAATCCATATTTACCCGTTTTATCTTTGATTTGCCTGGCAAACTGTATGACTTCTTCCCAGGTTTCAGGCCCTTTTTCTGGAAGTCCGGCCTCTTTCAGCAAATCCGCATTATAGAAAAGTACCGGTGTACTCAATGAGTAAGGAATACCTACCTGTTCGCCATTCGAATTGACCGCAAGCTCCATAATATTGGGAAGAAAATTCTCATTGAGAAAATCCTTATCTTCAGGAGAATATTTATTGATAATTTCCTGGGGTGAGGTATATTCGAAATTGTTGGAAAAATAATTTAAGTACGTCCAGCCTACCTGTACTATAGCAGGGCTGTTCCCCGCAGCCTGCTCCGCCTGCAGATTCTGCATCAGCCCTTTATATTCCTCGGGATTGTACCTGCCCACCACTTCGATATGATCGTTTGAAGCATTGAAGTCAGCTATTAGTTGTTCCACCGCAGCTCCGCCAACACTTTCCGAATTAATATGCCAGTATTCTATGACTGTTTTTTCCTGGCTCCCACTCGAAGATTCCTTGGCATCTCCACCCGAAACCGAACAACCTGTAAGAGTTAACATAACTGCTAAAGCCAGCGATATCAGCTTCAAAATATTTTTTCCCACCTGTCTTGCTCCTTTCTATTCCAATATGTTTTTGTAGTAAATCATCAGTATACGAGTTTCTGGACTATTGGGGTTCCTTAAGGAATGCGAATGAATTTTACTCCGTCATAATTTATTTCCATGGAATTTAATTTAATAATAAAACATAAATGCATATTATCTATCAGCACAGAGTAAATTCGAGGTAAATATCCCGTAAAAATTATGATTCTATGGCAGGCTGGTTTGGATCTCATTTCATGGGTAGTTTAAAATGGTGATAGTGGAAGAAAAGAAAACGCCGATTGCATAATAACCAGGTAATAATAAAAACCACCTTATACTATACTCAAATATAAGGTGGTATTTGTAATTTCTTAACGTTAAACATTTTATTGATTGAAATACTATTCTATATATCGAACCACTTTAGTATTTATTCTACCGTCACACTTTTAGCCAGGTTCCTGGGTTTATCAACATCTGCTCCCCGGAAGATGGCCATATAGTAAGAAAATAGCTGTAAGGGTACTACCGATACGATAGGCGTCAGGACCGAATTTATATCTGGTAAGAGAATTTGATCATCACATTCCTGACATGCTTCCTGCAAGCTTTCTTTACATACCGCCACTACTACCGCACCACGAGCTTTTACTTCTTTGATATTGGACATGGATTTCTCCACCAGCTCATCCTGGGTAATCAACGCCAGGACCGGCACCCCATCGTGTATCAAGGCCAGGGGTCCGTGTTTCAGCTCACCTGCAGCATAAGCCTCAGCATGGACATAGGAGATTTCTTTTAGTTTTAAGGCTCCTTCCATGGCTACTGCATAATCCAGGCCCCGCCCCAGGAAAAAGGTGCTCTGTACTTCTTTGTATTTTTCGGCCAGCTGTTTTATTTTCCCGCTTTCTTTTTCCCGATCCAATATCTTTTGCACCAGCACATCGATGCCATACAATTGTGAGCCCAACTCCTGTATTTCTTCCTCGGTACAATTCCCCTTGATCTTGCCCAGATACATAGCTATGAGGTACATAATAGCCAGCTGGGTAATATAAGCCTTAGTAGAGGCCACCGCTATTTCTGGCCCAGCATGGGTATAAATCACCTTATCCGCTTCCCGGGCTACTGAACTTCCTACCACATTGGTGACCGCCAGTACTTTTACCCCCTGTCGCCTGGCTTTTCGTAAAGCCTCCAGGGTGTCTGCTGTTTCACCGGACTGGCTGATGACTATCATTAGATCGTCTGGACTCCACAAAACCTCCCGGTATCTGAACTCAGAAGCAATATCGGTTTCCACCGGCACCCGGGCTAACTTTTCAATGGCCAATCTCCCTACCAGTCCTGCATGATAAGCTGTTCCACAGGCCACTATAAATATCTTACTCACATTTTTTAAGGTTTCATCCATTTCCAGGGCACTTAGATCTACTATCCGGTGACCCATTTTGCCAGCCAGGCTATCTCGGATAGCACGAGGCTGCTCATTTATTTCTTTGAGCATAAAATGCTCGTATCCTTCCTTTTCAGCTGATACTGCATCCCAGGTAACCTCGAATACCTTTTTGTCAATCGGCTGGCCCTCAAAATCTGTTATAACAACTGTATCCGGGGTTATTACTGCAAATTCATTTTCTTCGATGATATAAACATTAGACGTAAGTCCAAGTACTGCCGGAATATCTGAAGCTACATAATTCTCCCCCTGCCCTAATCCAATTATAAGAGGGCTGGCTTTCTTGGCCGTTACAATTTTGTCCGGTTCATCACTGCAGATTACTACTATAGCAAAGGAACCACGTACAAAGGCAAGTGCTTTGCGAACTGCCTCTTCCAGAGAACCGGTATAATATTTTTCTATCAGGTGAGCCATAACTTCAGTATCGGTCTCGGACACAAAATCATGGCCCTCAATAATCAATTCTTTCCTCAACTGAGCATAGTTTTCTATGATTCCATTGTGAACCAGGGCAATTTTGCCGGTACAATCACAATGGGGATGAGCATTAGAATCACTGGGGACGCCATGGGTCGCCCAGCGGGTATGACCGATACCCAGATTACAGCAGTGACCTGAACCAAGTTCTTGGACCATATCCGCTAATCGGCCCTGCTTTTTACACACCTCAATTTTCCCATCATTGTACATGGCTATGCCAGCCGAATCATATCCGCGATATTCCAGTTTCGCCAGGCCATCTATTATCACCGGAACCGCATTACCTCTTCCGGTATAACCCATTATTCCACACATAAAAAAACCTCCAGTTTTTATCACAGGGTGGACATGGGGACGGTTCTCTTGTCCACTTTCTTATATTGTTATGGACAAGAGAACCGTCCCCATGTCCACCATTGCATTCCACTTGGCTTACTTTTTGTACCAGATATTTCTATCCGGTTTTGTAGTCAGCCTAACGATGGTGGTTCACCGGAGGGTACCCGCCGAATATTTCGATTAACCCTCTCCTCGTCACCCGGAACTCTTTGCAATATGTCACTTATAGTATTGGAACAGATGAACTGTCACCATATCTACAAGCTGGGATAAAATTACTACCGGACAACCGCTGCTTACCGGCAAGGGCAGTCCCCGGGTCCAAGTCTATTTAAGTACCGGGTCAGGCGCTATACATGTGTTCCGGAATACTTTCCAGTCACTTGTTCTACTTTTTCTTTTACACTATTAATCACCTCCCTGAGCAGGTATTCATCCGGACCCTGGGCCATTATACGGACCAGCGGCTCGGTTCCTGATGGTCTTACCACCAGTTTTCCCCATTCACCCAGCTTCTCTTCTGCATTATTAATTGCTTCCACTACCAATTCATGTGCCATTACCTGTTCTTTCTTTTCCAGCTTCACATTAACCAGGATCTGGGGCTGCTGTTCCATTTCTGCCGCCAGCCGGGAAAGGGGAAGACCGGTTCGCTGCATTACCTCCACCAGCTTCAGAGACGTTAATAAGCCATCTCCCGAAGTAGCATGCTGTTTAAAAATTATGTGACCGGATTGTTCTCCACCTAATATGGCACCGTTTTGCATCATTTTCTCAAGTACATAACGATCTCCTACTTTGCAGCTGCTGACAGATATATTTTCCCTCCGCAAAGCAATGTTCAGACCTATGTTGCTCATAACTGTAGCTACTACCTGGGAGGGTTGTAAAAGGCCTCTTCTCTGCATATCCAGCGCTGTGATACACATAATGTGGTCACCGTCAATCTCTCGGCCATATTCGTCAACCGCTATACAGCGATCTGCATCTCCATCATAGGCAATACCGATATCCGCTTTGTTCTCCAGTACTGCTCTTTTTAAGTTATCAATGTAAGTTGATCCGCAGCGATCATTAATATTAAGCCCATTGGGTTTATTGCCAATAGTCGTGATTCTGGCTCCCAGCTTTTCCCACATCATAGGCCCAGCCGTATACGCGGCCCCGTTGGCGCAGTCTACTACCATGATCATATTCCTTAAATCCTGGTCCAGGGTATAACAATTACTGACATGATTGACATAGTTTTTTAGACCGTCTTCCAGGTTGTAGACTCTGCCTACATCTCCTCCCACCGGGAGAACACCCTGGTAAGCCTGGTTATTCATCACTTCTTCAATCTCTTCTTCTATATCATCAGGTAATTTATAGCCATTAGCGCCAAAGAACTTTATTCCATTATCTTCTACCGGGTTATGCGAAGCCGATATAACTATACCACATGATGCTTCATATTTCAGGGTCAAGAAAGCCACCGCAGGAGTGGGAATAATTCCAGCAATAAGGGCATCAGCACCAGTAGAGCATATGCCTGCAATCAGGGCCGCCTCCAGCATATCGCCGGAAATACGCGTATCCTTGCCGACCAGAATGCGTGGTCGATTCCGGGTGTTATGTTTTGCCAGCACATAACTGCCTGCCATTCCCAACCGAAAAGCTAGTTCCGCATTAAGATCAGCATTAGCTATTCCTCTAACTCCATCAGTACCAAATAGTTTAGCCACTATATTAACCCCCTGTTTTTCACACTATATTTTTCTGATATTGAGTGCCTGGTCATCACATAACTCTACCTTTTCCTGAGGTATCATGTAATTATTAATGATCTGTTCTGCAGTTTTAAGTCCATCTACGGCAGAACTCATTATGCCCCCCGCGTAACCTGCTCCTTCTCCACAGGGGTAAAGATTATCCATACTCAAAGAACATCCCTTTTCATTTCTGCTAATCCTTACCGGGGTTGAGGTACGGGTCTCTACCCCGGTTAATACTGCTTTAGAATCAAGGAATCCAGGCATCTTGTTTTCCCAGTATTTTATCCCCCTCCAGAGTACTGCTCCTATTTCGGAAGGCAGGACCTCCCAGAGATCAGCTGGTTCAACACCAGGCTGATAAGTAGTGCAGGTGTTGTGCAGATCCTGACTGCCTCTTTTCGCCATAAAGTCTATTAAACGCTGAGCAGGGGCTTTATAATCCCGGCCTCCTATTTCGAAAGCCCTTTTTTCCAGTCTATCCTGCAGCACTATACCACCCAACACCGCTTCGTTCCAATCAGCAGGTTTCACTGTTACTACTAAAGCAGAGTTGGCAATCCCGCTATCCCGTGCCTGGTAACTCATACCGTTAGTAACTACTCCACCGGGTTCGGAAGCGGCAGCTATTACACTTCCGCCCGGGCACATACAAAAAGTATAAACGGCCCGACCGCTCAGACGATCCTGGTAGGTCAGATGATAGTCTGCCGCACCCAGACGCGGATGACCTGCATAATCTCCATACTGAATCCGGTCGATCAGGACCTGGGGATGTTCCACCCTGACTCCCATGGCAAACGCTTTCGGAACCAGGTCTATATCTTTAGCATGCAAAAGCTTATATACCTCCCGGGCACTGTTGCCCACTGCCAAGACAAGTACCCCACAGGGTATTTCTGAGCTGTTATTTATTATTATGCTTTTTATAAACCTCTGGTTAACATTTATATCTGTCATTCTGCTATCGAAATATAATTCTCCACCCAGATCCAGTATTTCCTGCCGTATATTTCTAATGATTTTACGTATGGAGTCGGTACCTACATGGGGTTTTTTTACATATTTTATCTCCTCATCAGCCCCATGTTTAATAAAAGTATCCAGTACATAAGAGATTCTTTCGTCCCCTATCCGGGTGGTTAATTTGCCATCTGAAAAGGTCCCTGCACCCCCTTCTCCAAACTGGGTATTGCAATAAGGGTTTAAGATCCCTTTCTGCCAGAATTTCTCTACCGTTTCTATCCTCTTCTCCATATGTTGACCCTGTTCAATTATTATAGGCTGGTAACCATGTTGGGCCAGATATAAACCACAAAAAAGTCCTGCCGGCCCCGCGCCAATAATGAGCGGAGAATAAGACAGGCGTTTATGCCCTGGGAAGTGCTGATAGGGCGTTATTTTATTATTTTTTGTTATTTCCGGGGAAGCCCAGAGTTGTTTATCCAACTGCCCTTCATCTTCCACAGTAATACCTACCGTACAGGTAAAGTGGACTTTATTACGCCTGGCATCCACTGATCTTTTAACCAGCTGACATTCTATAATTTTCTCTGGCTGGATCTTGAGTCTGGCGGCTGCTTCTTGCAGCAGATCGGTTTCAGTATAATCCAAAGGCAGACGCAAACCCCGAATTCTTATACTCATTGTTCTTCCTCGTCTTCAACAATTTTCTCTATCTCAATATCAGCCATAACTTGTGCTGGATACAATTTAATTCCCTCCGGCGCCTGGAGGTCTATCTTCAGCGAGTAGGATTGGTCGGCCTCACTTATATCAATTATACTGGTATTGATTTCTTTTACAGCCTCAACTGCAAGATTGTTTCCGACAATATTAACCATGCTAGTATCGAGTCCAATATTCTTAAGCTGGTAACCTGTCGCAGGCTCACCCTCGCTCACCACAATAATTGGCACTTCTTTATATCCTTTGAGCTCATCTACCACGGCAATAACCTTAACCACAGCCGGGATAATCTCCAAACCTTCATCTACTGGATTGCCATCCTTATCATAGGCTGTCACTTCAAGCTCAAAACTATTGATCGACTTGGTGTTCGATAAATCGACCTGACAGACAACTGAAGTCACCTGCTTAGCCTGTTCCTGATTACCTTTTATCAAACAACGCTCCGGTTCGGTTAGCATATCCATAAGCTGGTATCCAGCCGGAGGGTTGACGATAATATTATAATTTACCGGCACAATAGTCTCTTGTATTTCCTTTAGGGTAACATCAACTGTTTTGGGCTCAACACTGGTAAATAATACTCCCGCAACTGGATGAAGTTTGACCGGCAGAGTATAAACACCGGGTTCTTTTCCTTCCAGGTCTACAGAAGCTTGGATCTCTCCGGTTTCCTGAAAAACACCCCATAGTTTGACGGTAACCTGCTCAGGCCCCTGTACCTGGATTCCTTCCTGGATATTATCGTAGGTCAGGTCGACTGCCACATTGTCCTGACCCACCTTATAGGAACCTTCATTAACCACATAAAACCAGAGCAGCACGGCCAGTATTACCGATATTATCTTGAGCCCGTTTTTTTTCCTGCTGTTATCTCTGCTCCGAGTCTGGTTCACGGAACCACCTCCTCTTCAGGTTGGTTCGCCAGTCTATTACAGCGCCAAGTTCCTCGGTCAGATTATCTCTGAGAGTCCGATCATCCAGGTGACGCTGTAGTTTACCCTCTTTGGCGATCGAGATGGCGCCAGTTTCCTCTGATACTATTACCGCCAGGGCATCAGAAACCTCAGTAATACCAATTCCAGCCCGATGACGGGTCCCCAGTTCTGAATCCAGGTACGGATTATCACTCAGGGGCAAAAAACAAGCTGCCTTTTCAATACGAAGGTTAGATATAACCACAGCTCCGTCATGCAGCGGAGAATTAGGAACGAAAATATTGATCAGCAAAGCTGCAGATACTAGAGCATCCAGATCGGTTCCACTTTCCATATACTCGCCTATCCCGGTTTCTCGGGTGATAATTATTAAAGCTCCCACGTGATTCCGGGATAAGACTGCAGCTGCATCACTTATAGAGCGAATCATACTCTCTGAATTATTAAGGGATGCTTCCATTTTGCGGGTTGAAAAGAAGCTCCCTCTGCCAATCTGTTCCAGAAGTCTCCTGAGTTCAGGTTGAAATACTATGGGGAGAGTTATAGCAAAGATTATCCACAGTTTTTCCATCAGCCACTTTACCATAGTCAGATTTAAGTAGCTGATTATAACAGAAAAGCCCAGTAGGAGCACCAGTCCTTTAAGAAGCTGCTCGGCTCTGGTTCCGCTTATTAGACGTAAAATACGGTAAAATACATATGCGACAATGGCTATATCGATTAAAGTGCGAATTATATCCCATGGACTGGCAATTACACCGGACAGTAAACTTAAATCCAAATCCCTGGCCTCCAAGTTCTTATAAACTTAAAACTAACTGTATAACAAATTTGGTGTTATCGCAACCAACAGGATGGTGATGAGGCTGGTATTCAACCATGATAATGAAAAATGGCCAGGGTCCCTTTTTCTAACTGTATCTGGGCAGTATCTTCAGCCAGTACGTTTGATACCGTATAAGGATTATCACACTCCAAGACCACGTTATCCAGAGGATATTCAAAATCTTTCAGGTAAACCCCAGCAGCCTCTCCGCCCAACGGCAATACAGAAACCAGATCTCCTGTTCGGCCTTCCAGAGACATACTGCTGCATATTAGATAAACCGTGCATTCTGGGCCGTAATGCATAATCTTTATACCTCTTTTAACATATTCCATACCGCAGTATAGGTTGCTGAGGCTGTGATCAAATCTTTTCCCCTGAGTCCCCAGTAATATAATTTCCCGTGCTCCCATCTCCTCGGCTATAGACAAAGCTAATTGAATATCTGTAAAATCTTTACGCTGTGGATATTTCCTAAAACGTACCTGCTGGGAATTATAAAATTCTCTGACACTTTCACTTATTGAATCCATGTCACCAATGATGCAGTCAGGTATAACTCCTAATTGATGAGCATAATTGGCCCCCCCATCAGCGCACAATATGATATCACAGCCCTTAAATACATTTTCATAAAACTTCAGATCTCCATACTCACCATTAGCAAGAACTATACATCTCATGTAGACTCTCCTGTTCTATCATTTACCAATAAAATACTATACCAGAGTATTGTTTGTGGCAAACAATTTTTTTATTTTTTATATATATCGATTTGTATCATAAAGTCTGTAATCTATTAATGAAAGAAATTCTGCAACTAAGGCTTATTTTTCGGCTTTATTCATCTTCAAAAAATTTTATGAATCTGTAAATTGACAAAGAAAATCTACTTGATTATAATTCTAGTTAGCTTATTTGTAGCAAAGGAGGAAATTTAAATGGCCTACATAATTACTGATGAATGTATAGCATGTGGTGTATGTGTTGACGAATGCCCGGTTGAAGCAATAAGTGAAGGCGATGATATATATATAATCGACCCTGAACTTTGCACTGACTGTGGTTCTTGTGCTGATGTTTGCCCGGTCGAAGCACCTCAACCTGTCGATGACAAATAATTACTACTACTACTGCCAATTATCCTAATTCAAAAAACCCGGTTTTCGGGTTTTTTATTTTTTCTGATTTTATTCTAATCCCGAAAAATCCAGCTGTCTTAATGCTTCATATATAATTATAGCAGCTGAATTCCCCAGATTCAAAGATCTGCCTATATCCAGCATGGGTATCCGGATTTGATTATCCGGAAAAGTCTCCAGGATGGAGAAAGGCAAACCTCTGGTTTCACAGCCAAAAACTATCACATCATCTGACTGATAAGCAACCTGGTTATAATACCTGTCAGCCCTGGTTGTGGCCAGGTACAGGTTCCCTTCTTGGATGGTATTCCTAAAATGAGAAAAACTGTCCCAGACCTGTATATCCACCAAATTCCAATAGTCAAGTCCAGCTCTTTTTAAATAACGGTCTTCCAGAGAAAAACCCAATGGTTTAACCAGATGTAACTTGGTCCTGGTTAAGGCACAGGTCCGGGCTATATTACCTGTGTTCTGAGGTATCTCTGGTTCAACCAACACAATATGCATTCAGCAATAACCTCTTCTTTACTAACTTAATTTCAAAAAACAGTCTTGTCCTGGATACTCATTTGCCGCTGCTATTTGTTTCTTGCTTATTATATGTAAAAATCCATTTAAAAAAAGATTGATGATTAGGTTCTTAGTCCCTGGCAGAAAGTATCCAGACACTATTTAACAAACATTTTTTATAAATAATATTATATACCTTATACTGTCAGACATAACAGAAGCAAAGCAGGAAAAACTACTATAAAACGAAAGGAGTGACAAATACTTGATTAATAAACGCCAGGTTCAATGGTCTATCCTGCTGACGCTGCTGATTTTACTGACTGCTGTGGTAGGTTGTGGAAATGATCAGAACAGCACTCCCAGCAAAAAGCCTGAATTGCCCCAGCAAAATACTGCCAATCTCGCTGATGAGGTACAGAAATACCAGAAGGCTGAACCCACTATAAGTTTATACCGTTCGAGTACCGGTGCTACACAGGAGCTTAAACTGGAGGAATATATTAAAGGGGTAGTTGCAGCCGAAATCGGAGATAAATTTCCTATGGAAGCTCTCAAAGCACAGGCTATAGTAGCCCGCACCATGACTCTGGCTCTGCTTGAATATGAGAATGGCACTCGCGGGAAACACAATACCGATGCTAGTGACGACCATACGGAATTTCAAGCTTATGATGAAAAAGCCATCAGTGACAAGATTTCTAAAGCAGTAGAAGATACCCGGGGCGAAGTATTGACTTATAATGGTAAATTTGCTTATGCCCTGTTTAGTTCTGTATCCACTAAGAAAACTGCCAGTATCGAAGAAGGTTTTCCTAAACTAAAGGACAAAGCAAGTTATTTAGTTCCGGTAGATACCAATGGCATTAGTATCGCACCCGAAAAATACCGGAACTGGACAGTGACCGTGCCCAAAAGTGAAATCTCAAATATTATGGGAGCCAAAGCTGGTGACCTGAATGATATTAAAATAGCTGAAAAAGGACCTTCTGGCCGGGCACTAAAGATAACTGCGGGAGAAGCTTCTATTTCAGGAGTTGATTTAAGAGAAAAAGTAGGGTTTGACCGTCTTTACTCCACCGCATTCAGCAGCATTAAAGCCGAAGGTGATAATATTGTCTTCCAAGGCAGTGGGTGGGGTCATGGCGTAGGTATGGAACAATGGGGAGCTAAATTAATGGCTGATCAGGGTAAAAAAGCCCAGGAAATCGTGCAGCATTATTTCCCTAAATTGAGCTGGCTGAAGCTGTATGATTAAATCAGGCCGTCCTCCATATCTATGTCTGGGATTCAGTCCACTCTGCATTTTCATTGATAGCTGCAGTATAAATACCGGTAAGAATGAGAAAGCCGCCTATTAATTGATACCATAGAAGAGTTTCCTGAAAAATGAAATAAGCTAGTATACTGGCTCCCACTGATTCCCCCAGTATGGAAACAGCAACCACGGGAGCCTTTATATATTTTAAGGCCCAGATTATTATCCCGTGCCCGGCAATACCCGGCCCCAGAGCCAATAAGAAAAAATATATCCAATCCATAGTCGGGTAGCTGAAAAATTCCAACCCTCTTATCACACAAGTGAACAGAAGGACTACCCCGGCTACCAGCGACACCAGTGAAGTGTAGGTCATAGCATCAACCCGCAATCGCACTTTTCTGCCCGCCAGGATATATACAGCTACAAAAAAGCCGCTTAACAGAGCCATCATATCTCCCAGCAGCCGCCCATTTTGCGAATCTCCGTGGGCGACAAATGAGCTGCCCAGCAGAGCTACAATAATACCTGCAATAGCTTTCCAGTCCACTTCTTCCTTGAGTAAAAATATGGAAAATAGAAGCACAAAGATAACCTGTAAATTAGTAAACAGAACTGAACTTGAAACACTAGTATAATCCAGGGAAGTGATCCAGAAACTGAAATGCAGGGCCAGGAAAAAACCGGCGCCTGCTATATATATAAGATCCCATCGCGAAATATTTTTCAAGCCGGCCGCAAAATTACGCCCCCCGAAGGGAACCGCCAGCAGTGCAGTAAACATGACCCGGTACATGGCAATAATCAAAGGCGGCGCAGCACATAGCCGGATCATTATCGAAGCTGTAGACATACATGCTATGGAAAAGGCTATAGCCAGGTACACCCTGCCGTAGTTCATGCCTCAACACCCAGATAAGATTGGATAACTTTTTCATCATTCTTTACTTGTTCCGGCGGGCCATCCGCTATTTTTCTCCCATAATCCAATACCGCAATCTGTTCGCAAATATTCATTACTACATTCATATCATGCTCCACCAGCAGAATGGTAAGATTTTCATTATTTCTTATTTCTTTTATGAAAGTCATGAGACTGACCTTCTCAGAGGCATTCATCCCCGCCGCCGGCTCATCCAGCAGGAGCAGCGCAGGTTTCAAAGCCAGCGCCCGTGCAATCTCCAGCTTCCTCTGTTCTCCATAAGAAAGATTATCGGCATACTCCATCCTTTTCTCATATAAATCCACCATCTCCAGCAGCTTACACGACCTAAGAGTTATTTCTTTTTCTTCCAACCGTTCCCCCGGTAATCCAAATAAAGCACTTAAAATTCCAGCTTTGGTTACCCCATGGCAACCCACCTTAACATTATCCAGAACTGATAGTTTATTAAACAGGCGAATATTCTGGAAGGTCCTACCTATACCCATACGGGCAACATCATAGGGCGGTACCCCATTGATCTGATGTCCCTGGTATTTTACTTTACCACTGGTAGGTGTATAAATCCCGGTAATTATATTGAAAAGAGTAGTCTTGCCAGCACCATTAGGACCGATTATACCAAATATTTTCTCATTTTCTACATCCAGGCTAACATCATCCAGGGCCAGTAAGCCTCCGAATTCCTGGCTTACCCCTTCCAGGGTCAGGATTCCCATGTCTTCACCTCTTTGCTAAACCAACGTTTCTTGATGTCGTACCAGCGCACATCCCCCAGCAGTCCATTAGGTCTGAATATCATTAATATTACCAGCATAGCACCATAGAACAGCAGCCGGTACTCCGCCACTATCCTGAGCATTTCCGGGGCCAGGGTTAAAACCACCGTTCCCAGTATAGTACCGGGAATGCTGCCCATGCCACCCAGGACTACCATATTGAGAAATTCAATAGACTTCATGAATCCAAAATCCTGGGGGGCTATATAAGTCATATAATGAGCATACAATCCACCACCCAGACCGGCCAGGAAAGCACCTACCATAAAAGAAAGCACTTTGAGTCGGGTAGTGTTGATCCCAGCAGCTTCAGCAGCAATCTCATTTTCCCGGATCGCATAGAATGATCTGCCAATTCGGGAATGAAGTAATTTAACATTAAGAACTATCACCACAATGGCTATCATCCACACCACAGAGAAGGTAGTGTGTTCGGGAATACCAGACAGTCCTAGCGCCTTCCCCCCTGGCTCAAAATTAAGAAAGAATACCCGTATTATTTCCGCAAACCCTATGGTGATCATCGCCAGGTAGTCCCCTTCCAGTCGCAGGGTAGGTAAGCCTAATAGAAACCCAAACCCGGCTGCGGCTGTAGCCCCGCCTAATAACGAGCCCCAAAAGGGTAATCCCATATGTATGGATAGAATCGCTGCTGTATAGGCTCCTATGCTCATAAACCCTGCATGTCCCATGGACAGCTGTCCAGTTACCCCGGTGGTAATGTTCAAGCCCAGAGCCAGAATAATATTAATCCCTATCAACACCATTATGTGGAGGTAATATGCATCGATGTACTGAGATAATAATGCGTCCATTATATTCACCTATACCTTCTTGGTAATCTTCTTGCCCATAATCCCCTGGGGTCTTAATATTAAGACCAGTATTAGTATCCCGAAGGCTATAGCATCTTTATAGGAAGATGACAAATAGGCCACCCCCAATATTTCTAACACCCCTAGGGTCAGTCCACCTATCATAGCTCCCGGTATGGAACCGATACCTCCCAGGACCGCTGCTGCAAAAGCCTTTAGCCCTGCCATCGTGCCCATATACGGCCATACCGCATTATAGTAAACACCTACCATAACCCCGCCTGCGGCAGCCAAGGCTGAGCCTATAGCAAAGGTATAGGATATAACCCGATTGGCATTAATACCCATAAGAGAAGCCGCCTCCAAATCCTGAGAACAGGCCCGCATAGCCTTTCCTATCCTGGTCTTCTGTATCAGCAGCTGCAGTCCTACCATCAGCAGGGCTGAAACCACCAGAATAATAATCTGCAGCGAGGATAAATCCAGGGAGCCCAGATGATAAGTGTGTATTTTCATGATCTCAGGATAACGGGTGGTGTTGGTTCCTCTAATTAATGCCATCAAGGTAGAAAGGAAAATAGATACCCCGATGGCACTGATCAAGGCCGACAATCGCGAGGATTTGCCCCGTATGGGACGATAGGCGATTCTTTCTATCAGCATTCCCAGGAACATGCAAAAGACCATCGCTCCAATAAGAGCTACAAAGATATTTAAGCCAAAAACACTAACCAGCAGCAGTCCTGCAAAGGCGCCAAACATGTATATCTCCCCATGGGCAAAGTTGATTAGCTGGATAATACCATAGACCATGGTATAACCAAGTGCTATCAGCGCATAGGTGCTGCCTAGGGTCAGTCCATTGACAAGTTGTTCGATAAACATAAGCTGCCTCCTCTGATCCATAAAGACTGTACACAATTTAATGCACCTATGAAATTTGCACTAAACTCTAAACAGCAGGTATATATGGCCCGCCTGTTCCAGGCGGGCCCAGGCCGATGACAAAAACGAATATCTGCGTTATTTCGAAAAGCCCGCTCAATCAAAGTACTTAGGTACGCCTCAATCGCGGGCTTTTCTCCTGCCTTGATCTTCGCTCCTGTCATCGGCCTGTCATCTTGCCGACTTTGTCGACAACCTGAGCCCGCCTGTTCCAGGCGGGCCATACACGCTCTTATCTGTTATTCTACATTTACAGGAATCTTTTCCAGTATAGCAAACTGTCCATCTTTGATAGTAATCAGGCAGACCGGGCTCTTAATGGGTTCACGGTCCGGACCTATAGTAGTATTACCAGAAACACCTGGATAATCGGTAAGTTTAGCCAGTTCATTCTTGAACACTTTAGGATCTACACTATTTGCATCTTCCATAACTTTTTTCAAAATATAAACTGCATCATAGTACTGAGCCGAGAACATGTCCGGTTCTTCATTATATTTAGCCCGGTAAGCTTCCAGGAAGGCAGCCGTCTCATCACTGGGCTGATCACTGGAGAATCCACAGTAGAATATGACTTTTTCTTCCACCGCACTCTGTCCCAGAGCTGCCAGATCAGGTCCGTACAGACCATCACCGCCCACCAGAACCATATCAAAGTTCTGCTTCTGAACCTCGTTCATAATTAGAGCAGCTTCGGTGTAATAACCGGTAAATACCAGTACATCTGCGCCTGCATTTTTCAGTTTGGTCACCTGAGCAGTAAAATCAGTTTCTCCTTGATTAATACTATCCTCAAGAACAATGTTTCCTCCATTGGCTTCTATGGCCTCTTCGAAGACCGGAGTTAGTCCCGTACTGTAACCCAAATCCATACATGTTATTACCGCAAAATCAGTCCATCCCTTATCATTAATCATCCAATCTACTACTGCTGGAGCTGCAAATTTATCCAGCAGGGTGTTCCTGAATACATAATCCCCAATTTCAACCACACCTGGGCTAGTTGCTCCAGCTGATAATATAACTACTTCATTTTCCTGGGCAATCTTACCCGCAACCTGAGTTAAACCGGTACAGGGATCACCCACCATAGCAACCACTTTATCTCTGGTTATATACTTCCTGGCAATTGCACTGATTTCAGAGTTATCCCCTTTATTATCGTCATAAACACCTTCCACCTGATGTCTCAGTATACCACCGTTAGCGTTGATCTCTTCAATAGCCATTTCCATACCTTTTTTACCTGGTATACCATAGTTGGCTACCGAACCGGTCAGGGCACCCAAAAACCCCAGCTTGATGACTTCTCCCGATGCCTGGATGCTCTGATCATCAACATCAGACTTTTCTCCGCCGCATCCAGCAAAAATTGACATCATCATAACACAACATAAAACTAATGCCAGCCTGAATTTCAATTTAGAACTCAAATCCTTCTCCTCCTCAGCAAATTTATGTTTCTAGTTTGACTGGAAATGTCTGTTCCCGTTCCCTCCAGTCAAAAAAAGTATAACAGATTATATATTCCTTTTTTCAGCCTTAAATCCTCCTAAAAAAATAAAAAACTGCCCTGCAGGCAGAATTTGTCAGATTTTTGTATGATTTTGCAGTTACCCCTGGAACTCAAAACAGGACCCTAAGGTTTTATATCGACCAGTTCACTGGTATAACTATCTATAAAGTACAACAGAGGTATATCCGAATATTCTTCAGCATCCATAAAGAGCTGCACATTAGGGTTATCCCGGTATTCTTCTACCAAGCCTTTGAACAGGATATCCATACTGCTCAATCCTGCTGTCGGCTGAGCCTGGAGCAGACCATTTTTTTCCGCATATAAAATAGCAGCCGTAATGCCAGTCCAGGTCAGGGAATAAATGAATTGCTCCACTGGCCCACTAAGCCGGGTACAGACATAAAACCTGCAGATCAAAGACCGCAATGGATAAATGGTACACATATTATCCTTTAAAAATATACAGGGATCCGGTTTCATCCTGGGCAGCCCGACCGCCAATTTCTCTTTTTGAAAATAGCTTTGGAGAAATTCATCCTGGCTCAATTGCAAATGATGGGCCATCTTTTTGAATGAAATGATATCTGGTATGACATAAGCCGTATTACAGCAGTTAGCAGTACAGCCCCGGCACATGGAATAATTGTCCTGGGCAAAGGCCTTGAATAAAGTTTTATCATCACACAAGGGCTGCCAGGCCTCCAAAAGATCTTCTACCGACGCACTTTTATCCCTTATTCTAAGGCTGATACCTGGTTCCGGCTCACTATCACAGTAATAAACTTCAACTTTAGTCATCTTTTTAGACATCCCTTATTTCCTGGTTTCTACTCTTTTTGCAGATTCTGGATCGCTTTACGAGCCAGTTCGTCACAGCGTTCGTTCCACTTATTACCGGCATGACCTTTTACTTTTTCTACCTTTATATGGTTTTTTTTCATCATTTGGATAAGCTCCAGCCACAGATCCTGATTGGCTACCGGCTCTTTGCGGCTGTTTTTCCAGCCATTTTGCTGCCACTTGCCTAACCAGTCCTGCTTTACCGCATTTACAAAATAGGCGCTGTCAGAATAGACAGTTACCTCCCAGCCGCTTACCTTTAATGCTTTCAGCGCTTCTATAACCGCTTTCAGCTCCATGCGCTGGTTAGTTGTATCATGTTCTCCTCCCGATATTTCTTTTATTTTATCCTGGTGAAAAAGGACTGCTCCCCAGCCTCCCGGACCAGGATTGCCAGAACATGCACCATCAGTGTATATTTCTATTTGTTTCATACCTATTCTCCTGATTCATGGCGTGGATAGGCAGTTACTATTTCAACCGCTTCGGTTATGGCTACCAAAAGCCCTACCCGGTAGGAATTTTGCAGGCTCTGGGTTCTAGCGAATACTTCTCCTTTTTGGCTTACCACGTACTGAGGTTTTACCTTATTAAGGGCATAAGCAGCGATATCTGCCCGGCACTTGTCACACTTACAGGCATTAGGTTTTTGCTGCAGAACATTATCAATTTCCTGCCAGATCAGCTGTTCAGCAATATTGGATAATTTGTATTCCATACTATATTCACCACTCAATCCAAAATATTTAATAGCTCCTTAACGCTTTTAAAATGATAATCTGCTTCCGGTACCCTAACGATTTTATCCGGTGCCAGCCATATGGCGGTCATACCGGCCGCTTTTGCACCAGCGACATCGAAAGTCTCATCATCCCCGATATGGGCTGCCTGCTTGCTATCCACTTGCAGGTTATCCAGAGTATACTTAAATATGGCTGGATTCGGTTTAGCCCAGGATACTTCATCAGAAAAAACCATAAATTGAAAATAATCGAATATCTTATCTTTTCTCATAAGCTGACGAAGGATTACCCCGGATGTAACTCCGGTGTTGCATATTACTGCCAGCCGGTATTTTTCAGCCAATATGGGCAGGGTTTCAGCTACCTCATCATTCATATCTGGAGGTATCTCTAACAGCGTGCTGGTAACTACCTGGTACAATCTTTCCTTAAGATATTCATCGACTTCCAACTGCATATCCTGAAGCGCAAAATCTATTTGGCCCCGTGGAGATGGGTCACATCCATGTTCACGCTGCATGCAATCTGCCTTCTGCCAGGCTGCTTTAAAAGCTGCCGCCACACCTTCCAAGCCCTGGTCATAACCTGCCTGCTGCAGCAGTTCGGTCACCGCATTCATCCTTTTTTCAAATGCCCGCCGGTCAGCAGGGCCTTTGTAAAGGGTATTCCAGAAATCAAAGGTAATCGCTCTGATCACCAGCCCACCTCCCCATAAGCCTCCTGACATCAGTATACAATCTATAAGTTCATAATATATGCACTATTATGATGAAGCTTCCTGTATTTTTTCGGTCGTGCTCTCCGCCTGTTTAACATAGCCTTTGACATCTTTGTCTAATATAGCCTGGTTATCTTTCTGTCTCTCCTGATTAACAGCCCGGGCTCTATCTTTTATTTTATTTCCACTGTCAGTTTTGTAAAATCCGCCGCCTTTAAAAACTATCCCCACATTTTTGCTGATCAGCCTGTGTACTGCTCCTCCACATTGGGGGCACTCTTTTATAGCCTCCTCACTGATCTTCTGCATTTTTTCAAAACGCCCACAATTTTCACACTCGTAATCATAAATCGGCATAACCTGTACTCCTCTCTCTGGTAAATAGGTTTATTGTATGAAGCCGGTTAAATTAACAGGCTAGCTTAAACAAAAAAATTAAAATAGACCATTAATGACATCAAACCATTCCATGTACCATGAGCCAGCATAGTAACCCAAATATTACCGGTTTTCTCATACATGTAGCAGAGTACTGCTCCCCCAATAGCCAGTGGAATAGTTCTCCATAAATCCCAGTGGGCCAGACCGAAAATAATACCAGCAACTGCAGACCCCCACCATGGCCCCAGATATCCTCGAAACACAGGATAAAGCATACCCCGGTAAAATAACTCCTCCGCTATAGGAGCCGTAACCACTCCCAGGAACAACAAGACGAAAAATTGCCAGTTTTGCCCTACCGAGCGCAGCATCTGCTCAAAAACCTGCGGCTGTACATCAGGCTGTAATCTTGATATCGGTATGCCCATCAGTATCATGAAAATCATTAACAGGGTGCCGCCTATCAGGCCGTAAAAAAAAAGATCATGAGCGGATGCTTTCTTTAACCCCAAATCAGCCAGCCGGGATTTTCTTATATAGATAATAACTAGAAAAACCAACCCGATATTAATAAAAAATTGAATAATAGCAGCTGTGAAAAATAAAGTCATTGAATCAACGATATAGGCAGCTATTATTCTGGTACCCAACAAAGTTAATAATACCGTGGCGATATACACGATAATTAAATCTATCAATCCCCATTTAGGCTTTAGGACAGTATCAAGCAATTAATTTCACCCCTTACAATTTAATATTATAACTCGCTTTTTGGTTATACAGCAAAGTTTTATTCATCAATACTATTTTTATCAATGGGAAATATCCAGTTTGACAAGCTTTTCGTGTTTCATTTGTTAAGCAGAACTGTCCCCATTGACAAGCACCGTCAATTGTCTTCTGGTTCCCTACTTTATAATAGCAGCATATATCGGGAATAATAAGTTACACAAAAATAGAATTAAATTAATTGGTGGTGAAAAAATGACTCCCTTGCTTTTTATTTCTATTATTACTCTAGTCTTGGTAATACTGGTCTACTGGATATTAGCCAGTCTGGAAAAACGATCAGCTGAAGATGAACCTGAAGGGGATAATACCCTGAAATTTGAGACAGCCCAGGAACTATTTAAATTCCTGGATCCCCAGCCGGCATGTGAACAAGATGTTCTACGGCTTCAAGCCGATAAAGAATATATTAAACTATACTGGAATATCAGCAGTGAAACCTGGGATAGCACCATGGAAAAATTTGGATTAATAGTTCAGCGTGAAAACGTAATCATCCGACTTTACGATTCAGATTCAAACATTATGGATGTACCCGTTAATGATATTCAAGGAGGTCAAAAAGTTAAAACAGAAAAATTCCAACCCAGCTATGCGGTTCTGGGAATAAAGGTGAAAGAAGAATTTGTTCCCTTGTTTCTTTCCCGCAGCTTGGAATAATGTTATTTGACTTATCCCCTACCCAGAGAGTCAATGAATTGTCGTGCGGTACGCCCGGAAGGGCCATGTCTGTTTCTTTCCCATTCCAGGGCCTGACTCTGCAGCAGCTGCGGGTCCATATTAATCTGACGTTTATGAGCCATATACTCAACCATCTGCAGATAGGTCTTTTTATCAGGAGTCTCAAAACTGATACATAAGCCAAAACGGTCCGCCAGCGATAATTTTTCCTGCATAGTATCCATAGCGTGAACTTCTTCCCCCACCTTCCCCCGATCGCTGAAAAATTCTTTTACCAGATGTCTTCGGTTGGACGTAGCATATAATAATACATTAGAGTTCTGACGGGCCAAACCACCTTCCAGCACTGCCTTTAGTCCCTTGTATTCAGTTTCATACTCCTCAAAAGACAGATCGTCAATAAACACTATAAATTTCAAGCTATAACCGTTTAGCCGATCCATCAGCTCAGGCAGGCAGTTTATTTGTTCCCGGATAATTTGAACCAGGCGCAAATTCTGATCTTCATATTTATTAAGCAGTGATTTGATCATAGTAGATTTTCCGGTCCCCCGGGGACCGTAAAGTAAAATATTGTTAGCCGGGTAACCTTTAAGAAAAATCTCGGTATTACGGCATAATTGTTCTTTCTGTCTGGCACAGCCTATCAAATCATCCATATCAGGCAGATCCGGGGTTCTGATCCCTATCAACCCTTCCTGGGCAGTATACCGTAAAGCCCGGTATCTAGATGGTATACCTCGGGAATGATGCAAATAATAATCGGCCAGATATTCCCATTCCCAAGACCAATCCAAAGATTGATCAAACCGTGCTGATATACTATGGGCAGAATCAATCTCAGGTGGCAGCAGAATAATTTCCTGCTCCGGTATTCCCAAGAGTTTCTCCAAATCTTTAAAGTCTATCCGATATAATACCTGCAGGCAGTTAAGATCATGTTTAATAGCTGCTGTCAGTACCGGTTCTATATCTTCACTTACTTGATTCTCAGCTGCACAACTGAAAGGATTATCATCATATAAAATTAATTCCAATAAATACTGCTGAAACGACCTCCCCTGTTGAAATACTTGATTAAGAAATTCATAATAGGCATTTACAACTCCTATTGAGCCTGCTTCATTTATTCCCCGGTCCAAAGCATTTATCAGGGCTTTAATAGGCGGCTCAGTAAGAATATTTCTATATATGCATAAGCCAGCCAGGGCCAGGCGGTATTTTATTAACAAATCCATTCCTCCTGTCCATTAAAATCACTAATAAAACAATATAGTTACCAAAACCAAAAATGCATGAGTAAAGAAAAAGGCAGCACTTACTCTTTCAATAATCCAGTTCATTATTCTTTCGGCTCCTATACGACCCCGCAAGTATTGATAAGATGAGTTAAGTACGACCAGAATGTGCAGCAGTTCTTCTCCCGCCAGAATTAAAGTTAAGATGATCATAACCGGGTTCAGCAGAACCAGAAAAGCCAGAATAAAATAGACGGATTCCAATGTTAAAGAAGCGACCAGCATTCCTGCCAATCTAACCCGGGCCGATCCTTTTTCTTCCTGCAGCCAGGATACAAATGCCGTCAGCATTTCCATCTCCAATACTTGGGGTCGCCCCCTTAGAATTGAAGCAAAATAAACTCCATATATGAAAAAGATCATACCAGCCATGATCCCCAGAGCTATAGTCAACTGTTCCACAACCTTTCCGACCATTCTATCAATGTGCAGCTTAAAAAATTATAACCTATGTCTAAGCATATTTGAAGTTTTGAAAATGTAACAAGGGGACGGTTCTGTTGTTACGCCCTTGTGCTTTGAGCGTAACAACAGAACCGTCCCCTTGTTACATTCGTCTATAGTTTTTCGTTTAGTTCTTCAATAACGTCATGCAGGTCTGCCTGTATGATATAGTCGGCCATATAGTTTATCGCTGCATTTTCATCGGTATTTACCGCTGCTATCACTCTAGCATCTCGTATACCTACGGTAAACTGTACCTGCCCGGAAATACCTAATAACAAGGCCAGCTGTGGTTTACATTTCTTGCCCGATAACCCGATAACCCTTTCCTCAGAAAGCCATTTCTTATCAGTAGCCACCGGTTTAGAACAGGCTACTTCCCCTCCCAGCTTGGAGGCCAGCGCTTGTACATCTGCCAGTTTCTCTTCGTCACTCAGACCCTGCCCTACAGCCACCAGTATTTCGGCTGCTTCGATATTTACCCTATCGGCCGCTTTGGGTTTAAAGTCAATTACCTTGATTCCCGTATCCTTGATCTCTGCTGCCAGTTCTTCAATGCTTCCATTTCCCGCTCCTGCTGCTTCATAGGATCGAGGTCGGAGGGCCATAACTTTTGGACCTTCTATGTACTGGACAGCTATGGTAGCTCCACCCAGGGCATTGCGCTGACATTCGATTTTACTGCCATCTACCTGGATAGCTGTAACATCGGTTAAGCATCCAGCTCCTATCGCCTGAGCCAGACGTCCGGCCAGTTCTTTGCCCCTGCGATCAGATGAAAGCAAGACGGTATCTATATTTTCCTTATCTAACACCTGTTTGATAGCTGCGGCAGCTGCTCCGGTATCTCCCACAACCAGGTTGGGATTGCTTATCTTAAAGGTCCTGACTCCTGCTGCTGCCAGGGCCTGAGCAAGGCTGTCGTCATTAAGGCTTACTGCTACAACGAAATCCTCGATTTTCCTGGCTGCAGTAATTAACTCCAGAGCTAGTCCCTGATTTGCACTGTATACAAGTACTCCTGCCATTATCTATCCCCCCTATATTACCCCTTCAGTCCTAAGTGCCTGCAGCAGCTCTTCTACACTGGCAACCTTGACCTGCTTGCGGTCGGTTTCTGGTGCCAGGTTGCTGACCGTCATAATCTCAGGCAGGCCAGTTAAATTAATTTCCAGGTCTTCCAGCTCCAGAACCTCTTTAGGTTTCCTGCCTGCTTTAAGAATCTGGGTGACCGAAGGAATTCTGGGTTCGTTAATATCTCCCAGCACGCTTACTACCACTGGCAGACTCACTTCAAGTATCTCATCGCCATCTTCCAGCGAACGTGTTATTACTGCGCTGCTATCATTAATCTCGATGCTGCTGGCATAAGCTGCCTGAGGCATACCCAGCAGCTCAGCCACTCGGGAACCTACCTGCCCGGAGTAATTGTCTCCGCTGCCTTCCCCAAATAATATCAGCCCCACATCTTCTATCTTATTGATAGCTTCAGCTAATACCATGGCCTTTGTACTTCCATCGGCCCCTTCCAGATCATCATCCAGGACCAGAAATGCTTCATCAGCCCCGGCTGCCAGAGCTTCCTTGACCGTCTCTTCTACTTCTTCATTTCCGGCAGAAAGCACGATCACTTTCCCACCCTGTTTCTCCTTGAGAAGCACCGCAGCTTCCAGGGCATTTTTATCTATTACCCCCAGAGCTGAAGGTACCCCATCCAGTACCGGTTTGCGATTGCGTATTCTTATCTGCTGCAAATCAGGTATCTGCTTCATCGCAACAACTATGTTCATCCCCAGTAAACCCCCTTAACATACAATAGATATATTTATATTATTCTTAAATCTATTTTCTACATATGAGCCAATATTTGTCTTTGGTCAAGAAATAGAAAAAGTTATTATACTATTATGCAAGTCAAGAATCGTCCCTGCTTGCATGACTCTTATCCAAAACGGAACTGCACTCCGGCTCCCCCGGTAGGATAATACCATTCTAATACTTCGGTCCCGCAGGCAATCCTGCAGGTCCCGCATTCCAGACAACCATCAATAGTAAGCTCTACTTCGCCATCCTGGTTTTCTTCATACAGCCCGGCTGGACATACCAGTATCGCTCTTTTAAGGCGAGGGTCTTTCTCCATGCCTGGCTTAATCTTTATATGCGGTTCCTTATCGTGTTTGAAAACATCTAATCCCAGTTTAGCTTTCAGCCCTATGATTTCGCTCATATTTTCATCACCTTCCGCATGTCCTTAAACATAGCCCACAATTCGCCGGTACCAAGGTATTTTTTCACTGTCGGATACAGCTTGGCCTTGCTGCCGGCTGGAACACTATACAGGTCTCGCATAATATTTCCTGCCAATTCTGGATAATAGCTGTAAATACGATGGTTCTCCAGGGCTTCCGGAGCTTCGCTGAAATTCTTAAAATCCTGCATGACAAAACTATCATTCAGCATAGATTCATAGCTGGCCAGACTGGCCGCACTGAAGTCTTCTTTAGCTTTAGCTTGTATAACCGCCTGGGCGGCATAATATCCTGATGCCAAGGCATATTCCATGCCTCTAACAGTTACCCCAATATTCATAGAAAACCCAGCTGCATCTCCGGCTACTAGAATCCCATCCCCGGAAAGCTTGGTAAGAGCTCTAAGACCCCCTTCCGGTATTACATGGGCTGAATATTCTACGGTTTCCCCGCCTTTAATGAGTCTGGCTACCTCTGGTCTTTGTTTGAATTCATCCAAGAGCACCGGAGCCTGAACGGCAGGCTGCCCTTCTATAAGGTCTTTTATTCCTACCACTATACCCAGACTGACACTATCCTTATTTGTATAAAGGAATCCCCCGCCAAATTTACCCCGGGTGACTTCTCCCATAAACAGGCGAGCCGCGCCTTCATCACCTTCCAAACCAAACCTTTCATTGATCAGAGCAGAATCCAGTTCAATTATTTCTTTAAAGCCTACTCCATATTGACTTGCCGAACCTGCTTTCCTCAGTCCTGCTTTTTCCGCCATTAACGAGAGCACCCCATCGCAGGCGATGACCGTATGAGAACGAAGTTCATCTCCTCCTGCATATACACCCTCAACCCGGCCATTTTCAATTATCAGGTCATCGACCCTGCTTCTGCTAACCAGCATTGCCCCTTTTCTTTCAGCCTGTTTGGCCATCCAGCGGTCAAACTTGGCTCTTAGTATGCTGTAACTCTGGTAAGGCTCCTGATCCAGCTCTTCACCCCGATAGGACACATTCAAAGAGCGTTCTCCAGCCATAACGCTGACACCTTCCTGAGTAATATGCCGCTCCAGGGGAGCTTTTTTCCACAGGTCCGGAAACATATCTCTTATGGGGTTTAGATATATACGTCCCCCGGTCACGTTTTTGGAACCAGGATAATCTCCCCTTTCCAGCAGAAGCACTTCCAAGCCTTCCTGAGCCAGGGTATAGGCGGCGCCCAGACCGGCAAGACCTGCACCGACTATTATAGCATCAAATTTTTCTTCCATCTGCTCGCTGCACCTCACTTCTATCCTTTTAATACTGACCCCGCTACAATCATTTTCTGCATATCTGCTACTCCCTCGATTTCGGGGCCAATCAGGGCATCCCTGAGTATACGCTCAATATTATAGTCTTTCATTAATCCATAAGAACCATGTGCATTCATGGCGATCCGGGCTGCTTCTACCACATTGTCACCACAGAAAGCTTTAGCCAGCGCAGCTTCAGCAGCAAAGGCAGCCGGATCTTTAATATCATTGGCCAGCCATCCTAAACGGTAGCACAGCCAGCGGGCAGTTTCATATTTAATTTTCAAATCGGCGATTTTTAATTGAATAGCCTGGAATTTAGCAATAGGAGCACCCCGATGGGTTTTCTCTTTAACATATTTAACCGCTTCGTCCAGAGCAGCCAGGGTGCCACCCAGAGCAGCGGTAGCAGTACCGACTTTTCCAAGAGCAATACCATAAAGAAGTATCGGGAAGCCCTGTCCTAATTTACCCAGTAAGTTTTCTGCTGGCACCTTTATGTTTTCCATATATATATCGACCAGCACCCCGCCCTTCATTCCTACTTTAGCCCAGGGCTCGGATATGGAGTAACCCTCACACCATTTGTCTACGATAAAGGCGGTAACTTCGCCGCTTTCACTTTCCCGGGCAAAAACCACGCAGGGACCGGGCTGGTTGGCATTAGATATAAAACGCTTGGTGCCGTTCAAAACATAAGTATCGCTTTCTTTAACTGCTGTGCTGGTTAGCTGTTTAGGGTCCGAACCGGTGGCAGGCTCAGTAAACGCAAATGAAGCTATGGTTTTCCCTTTACAGGCATCGGGCAGATACTTTTGCTTCTGCTCCTCGGTGCCAAACTTTTGAATAGCTCCCAATCCCAGGGTATGGGCTGCCAGAGTCATAGCCACGCCTCCCGATACCCGGGCTATCTGTTCCATCACCAGGACATATCCATCGTAGCCGCCATCGGCTCCTCCATATTCTTCAGCTATGGGTATTCCAAACAACTCCAGTTCTCCCATCTCGGCAAATATTTGGTCTGGTATCTTATTTTCCTCATCAATCTGCCTGGCAATAGGTTCCAATCTCTTCTCTGCAAAATCCCGGGCCATAGCCTGCAGCAGTGATTGTTCTTTGGTAAAATTAAAATTCATCCTTTAACCTCCTTATTTATCATTTCATTTTTTTCTTGCAGTAAATTACGCACATGTAATATTTTTATTCAGTTTATCATAACAAAAATGCTTATGCCATATTTTTTATATAAAACGTATGTTCTTTATTGAAACACCATATCATATATCTGACTGTTCTTTTATCTAGGAAGCGGTGACAGATCCCTTTTCCCACAAACAATTCAAGACTGGGAAAAGGGACCTGTCCCCGCTTCCCAGATTCTTTAAGCTATAGGTTCTTTTCCAGATGAGTCAGGGATTTTTCAAATACCGGTACATCAAAGGATTCAATAGTATCTTTTATATGCTGGTTGTATTCCTGGGCCATGGGTAAGATTTGCTCAGCCAGATCCCGGCCTTTTTGAGTTAACAATATTTTAACACTGCGCCGATCTGAGGAATCTTCAATACGCTGGACCAATCCTGCTCTGGATAACCTGTCAATCAATCCGGTAACCGCCGGGCTGTCCAGCTGAATACGCCCGGCAATATCTTTCACACCATCCCCATCATGATCAAGCAGATCGAATAAAACAAAAGACTGGCCAATGGTAATCCCGTATTCTTGATAACGAGTATTATATTCGCGGCTTATTTTACGGGTTATGGCTCCCATCCTGAAGCACCAGAAGTCAGTAAACTTTTCCATTAGTATAATGTTCTCCTTTTTGTTCACATGTTATTTAATAAAATGTTAACATTCAAGGATTGGCAAAGTCAATCTTTATTAAATGATTTTGGTACATGGTACCGAAATTGAAACAAAAAGAGCGAGCTGTTTGCCCGCCCCTGATTAATCAGTTTCGTAATTCCAATATACCATAAAGTCTCTAAATCAGCCCACGCTTATCGCCTTACGGCTTTTCAAGCTCTTAATCGCTCTATCCAGCCCATCAACAGTCAGTTCTTCCATGGGGAAGATTTCTGCAATTTTCTTGATAGTATATGATCCATCCATCCAACTCCAGTACTTTCTGGGAATGGGGTTTAACCACACTGAATATTCAAATTTACGGCGCAGCATACTTAGCCATTCAATACCTGGTTTTTGATTATATAACTCCCAATCTATAATTCCCCCAGGCCGCATCAACTCATACAGGGCCATACTGGCATCGCCCACAATTATAACCCTATAATCAGAAGATAAATGATTGAGAATATAATCCGTGGGAGTATAATCATTCAAACTGCAGTGGGTATCATGAAACATCCAGTCGTAAAGGCAGTTATGGAAATAAAAAACTTTTAAATCCTTGAAATGAGCAGTACGGTTAACTGCGGTGAACAGCTGGTTGCATAACCTGCTGTAAGAAATCATGGAGCCGCCGGAATCCATTAATAACAGTACCTTGATGGCGTTTTCCCGCGGACGATTCCATACCAGTTCCAGCCGGCCTGCATTGTCACAGGTTTTATCTATAGTGGCATCCAGGTCCAGCTCGGTTCTGGCTCCATCCAGCCGGGTAGTAAACTGCCTGAGTTTCCGCAGCGCCATCTGAAACTGCCTTACTCCCAGTGTTTCATCGGTCCTGAATTCCTGAAATCTTCTCATGCCGGCTACTTTTACCGCTGATAAATTCCGGCTCTCTCCACCAATACGTATGCCACCTGGATGATAACCAGAATGACCAAAGGGTGAAGTTCCGCCGGTACCCACCCAGCGATTCCCGCCATGATGCTCCTCGGTCTGCTCTTTAAGTCTTTCTTCCAACATGCGTTTTAATTCATCCAGATCCAACTGCTGGTGATTTCTGCGCATCTCTTCAGTTACCTCGACCTCTGGCATTTCTTTATTCAGCCATTCCCATATTTTTTCCGGCAGTCCTTCCGGTGTTTCTATATCCTTAAAAAAGCTGGAAAATGCCATATCAAAACGGTCATAATGAGCTTCCGTCTTAACCAGCATAGCCCGCCCCAAATAATAGAAACCAATCAAGCTCGATCCGGCCAGACCTGCCTCCAGGGCCTCCAGCAGGGATTGCCATTCATTTAAAGATACCGGCATCCCATAATTTTTAAGTGTGTAAAAAAAATTCGTGAACATTTATTCTCTCCCGGTATTATTTAACGAAAACGTCCCATGACATTCGGGTTCCGGGCATTTCCTTTACCCTGCAGCTGATTCAAAAGAACATCCAGGTCCTCGTTTTTCTTGAGCAGTACACCTAAGAAAGGAAGCTCTTTTTTTATCTTACTGGGGCTTATCCCTCCGACTACCAAGGCCTGCAGCCAGTCGATCAATTCGCTGGTACTCGGCTTTTTCTGGATATCAGGAATATTGCGCAGCATATAAAAAGTCTCCATAGCCTGTTCCAGCAGCTTCCTCTCCAGTTTGGGATGGTGGACGCTGATGATACTTTCCATGGTATCCGGATCTGGGAAAGCTATATAATGAAAGATACACCGGCGTAAGAAAGCATCCGGCAGTTCCTTCTCTGCATTACTGGTTATTATCACTATCGGCCTTTGATTAGCAGTTATAGTCTCTTTGGTTTCTGGTATATAAAAACTCATCTGATCCAATTCCCACAGCAAATCATTGGGAAATTCCAGATCTGCTTTGTCTATCTCGTCTATTAACAAGACAACCTGTTGGGATGCCCCAAATGACTCACCCAGTTTTCCCAGTTTGATATACTTCTTAATGTTAGATACATCACTTTCACCGAACTGGCTATCATATAATCTCTGCACCGTGTCATATACATACAAGCCTTCCTGGGCTTTAGTGGTTGATTTGATATTCCATATGATCAAATCCATATCCAGAGATTCAGCTATACTTTGAGCCAGCATGGTTTTGCCGGTTCCTGGTTCACCCTTTATCAAGAGCGGCTTCTTAAGAGATATCGCTATATTTACACTGTTGCTTAGTTCATCAGATACGATATAACCGGATGAACCTTGGTATGCTTTTAAACTTGCTGACATGATTTCAATTCCCCCTGTGAATATCAAAAATATTGTTCCCAATCCTTTACAAATGATAACAGAACTACTATAGAGCGTCAATTGAGAAAAAGCCTAAATCCTGCTATTTCATGGACGCATATTTTCCAGCTGCATACCCGGTGGAAAATGCTGCCTGCAGGTTAAATCCTCCAGTATAACCATCAACATCAAGTACTTCGCCAGCAAAAAACAATCCCCCTATGAGCTTGGACTCCATGGTGCGTGGGTGAACCTCTTTAACATCAACCCCTCCCGCGGTAACTATAGCTTCTGCTACCGGACGGGTATCAACGATAGTCATAGACAGAGATTTCAAGAGCTTTACCAGCCAACCGCGCTCCTCACGGCTTATACTGCCGCACTCTTTTTCACCGTCTATCCCACTCAAACTGATAATGACCGGTATCATCTTTTTGGGCAGTAATTCACCCAGAGAATTTTTTAAATTTCGCCGGGCATATTTGGCAAAATCCCGCTGCACCCGTTCATCCAGTTTTTCTTCGCTAAGAGCTGGCTTCAAGTCGATAGTAAGCATCACTGTTTTTTCCCCTTCAAACAGGTATTTCCCAATATCACTGCTCATACTCAGAATTATGGGCCCCGACACTCCAAAATGAGTAAACAGCATTTCCCCAAATTCTTCATTTATTTGCCTGCCATCAATTTTACATGCTGAAGCCCGAACATTTTTAAGGCTTAGACCCTGCAGATCCTTAACCCATTCTTCAACCGCCACCAGTGGTACCAAGGAAGCTCTGGGAGCTATAATCAGGTGGCCGACTTCTTGAGCCCATTTATATCCATCACCGGTAGAACCGGTAGCAGGATAGGAAATACCCCCGGTTGCTATAATAGCTGCATCGGCAATTATCCTGTCCCGGGCTGTCATCACGCCAACCACCCTTTGGGATTTGATCAATATGCCGACGACTTCTTGTCCAGATAAGATTTGCACCCCCGCTTCAACCATGTTCTGATAAAGCAGGTTAACTACATCCAGTGCCCGCTCGCTTTGCGGGAAAACTCTATTCCCCCTTTCCACCTTAGTTTTTAATCCTTTTTGTTCAAAAAAATCGATTAAATCATAATTAGAAAATTCGTTTAAAGCACTATAAAGAAATTTGCCATTGCCCGGATAGGAAGCAATAAATTCATCTATTTCCACCGATGAGGTAATATTACCCCGGCCTTTACCAGTTATGCCAAGTTTTTTCCCTACCCGCTGGTTTTTTTCTATTAAGACAACTTGAGCGCCGTAAATCCGGGCGTTAATAGCTGCCATCATCCCAGCCGGACCCCCTCCGATTACCACTACTTTGTGCTCCATAAGAACCTCCATTATAATTTAGCTTTATCCCCTCGCAGTTTTCTGTTAAAATTTTACTTATTAGAAAACCTGAATACAGGAGGTTATAAAATATTGGACAAAAATAATTACCGGGTACCTCGCAGTCTACTTGCACTTGTGATTATTATTCTAGGTGCTATGTATTATTATGCTGCATATGTGGACATACCAACACCGGAGGATACAGTTACTGAATTTTATGAAGCCTACTTTAACCAGGATTATCCCCTGGCAGCGGCAAACATAAGTGTTTTCTGGGCCGCACAGCTGCTGCCCGAGTATGCTGATCTGAAACCAGCCGAATTGCTGGCAGATAGGGCAACCCTGGAGAATGAAGCAGCCCAGTTTTTCTCTCAGGTTGAACAACAAAATCCGACCCCAGCTGACGTAGCGGTAAAAGTTAACCCGGCTTATTCACGAGTAGGTGAATACAGCGCCTTGGTAGTGTATGAACTGACCCAAGGCAGTGAACCGGTGAGTATGGAAATAGCCATGCTTATAAAAGAAACTAACCGATTCTATGTCATTAATATTTATCCTTTACAGGAAGAGAATTTAAGGGATATCCAAGAATTCGATATGGAAACTTTAGACTCCGACTTTAAGGAAATCCTGGAGTCATAATTAACAGTTTAAAAGGAGTCCTGTTAAATTAATAACGGGACTCCTTTTATATTCTTATCCAATTTGGCCCTTTTCCAGCTTCCCTTCGCCACCAGTGGAATTGAATACCTTGGAATTAGCAGGTATTATATCACCATCATCCAGTATACACCCGCTGGCGACTACCGAGCCAGTCTCTAACCGTACCGATGAACCCAACTGACACCCGGAACCTATAACCGCCTCACTTATTGCAGATCGGTCCCCTATGCGACTATCATTCCATATTATCGAGTTTTTCAAAACCGCCCCGGCACCTATCATACATCCATCGCCAATTGCTACTGTACCCTGAAACTTAACCTTATCCCCGATTATCACTTGCTTACCAGCCAACACTTGGGCATGATCTGACGAATAAATAAGCCGACCGGATGGTACGGTTCTGACCCGACCTGCCAGTAAATCTTCGTGCGCCCGACGATAAGCAGCAATATTTCCCACATCGCACCAGTAGTCATCGATACCCACCCCATAAAAAGGGGCTCCTATCTTAACTAAATAGGGAAAAACCTGCTTGCCAAAATCATAAAACTGCCGAGCCGGGATATATTTGAAGATCTCGGGTTCGAATATGTAGATACCGGTATTAGCCATATTGTTTAGAGCTTCTTCTGGTTTCGGTTTTTCCTGAAAGCTCTTGATTTTATTATTTTCATCAGTTATTACAATACCAAAATTTTCTACCTCATTCACCTGCTTCAAGGCAATGGTAGCCAGAGCCCCGTTCCGACGGTGGGCATCGAGCAGTGAAGCAACATCAATATCAGTTAGAGCATCCCCACTGATAACCACAAAAGTATCATTCAAAAACCAGTCGCACTTTTTCACTCCTCCGGCGGTTCCCATCAGTTCTTCTTCCGGCGAATAAGTGATTGTCATTCCATATTTCGTTCCATCCCTAAAATACTCGTTGATTACCTGGGAATGATAATGCAGGTTGGCTATTACCTGTGAACAACCATGTTTGCCTAATAGATGAACTATATGTTCCATCAATGGCCGGTTTCCTACTGGAACCATCGGTTTTGGTATATGCATGGTTAACGGCATAAGTCTTGATCCAACCCCTGCGGCCATAATCATAGCCTTCATTCACTTGTTTCCTCCCATTATGTATAGTTGTAAGTATAATTTACCAGAGCCAGATGTTTAGTGCAAATGCCAATTCCCTATCTATATATAATAAAAAACCCGGCCTAATATACGCCGGGCAAAAAATATTATTGCACTTGAGTTCTTATACTGGATTTTTCCATTAACTGCATGGCTAAAAATTCAAGATGAGTCTTTATTTCTCCAACAATGTAGTCAACCTCTTCCCTGCTAGCCATATTCATCGATGTGTAACGGTCAACTTCTCGTATGGTCTCATACATCTGCTCAACACCCTTATAGGCATGATGTTCATTTTCTTCCAGCAGATAATACGCCAGTTCAGTTAAATCCATGTATAAGTCCTTTAAATAAATTTTGGGCTGGTATATACTGTCTAGCTGGTTTACCTGCGCCAGTATAGCCCGATAGCAGTTTATCACCGGGCTTCGCAAAACAAATACCCCCTCGTATATTAAGTATATTACTCATTTTTAACATATTTTGCCATATTTGTAGTAACACCTTCATCAGTGTATAAAACAAATAATGATAAGTCAATATAAAATTTCCAATTTATCGCCATTTTTTTCCGTCATGCTTCTTGCATAAAGTGTATCTTTCGATATTTTTCATCAAATAATTGGTAATTTAACATGTAATATCCATGAAAAAGTTTATATTAATATAGAAATAACCTTCTTTTAAAAGGAAACAGAAGGTTATTAAATCTTTTTCTGCTATTTTTCCATGTTTTTCTTCATAAGCTGATAATTAATACTGTCTGCCAGAGCCTGCCAGGAAGCTTCAATAATATTTTCCGAAACTCCTACCGTACTCCATTTATTTCCTTTATCGCCCGATTCAATTAAAACCCTGACTCGTGCTGCCGTAGCCTTGCTCCCATCCAGTACCCGCACCTTATAATCTGCCAGATGCATTTCTTCGATTTGAGGGAAGACTTCATTTAAAGCTTTTCGCAGTGAATTATCAAGGGCGTTAACCGGACCATCACCTTCCGCTGCAGTATGTACGATTTTATCATCAATTGATATTTTAATCATGGCTTCTGACGTCATTTCGCCATCTTCATTTTTTTCCAGGATAATCTTTAGATTCTTTAACTTAAAATATTCCTCATACTGCCGAAAAGCTTTTCTCAACAGCAGTTCCATTGAGGCTTCTGCACCTTCAAACTGAAAACCCTGGTTTTCCAGTTCTTTGATCTGCCTTATGACTTTGCGGGTTTCGGCATCATATTCATTTACATCAATGTTGAATTCACGTGCTTTATACAGCAAATTAGATAGACCTGACAATTCAGAAACCAACACCCGCCGATGATTACCTACTTCTTCGGGATCAATATGTTCATAAGTAAGCGAATCCTTTAACATGGCACTTACATGGATGCCCCCCTTATGGGCAAAAGCTCCATGTCCCACATAAGGCTGGTTATTGTGATGGGGCATATTAGCTATTTCACTGATATAGCGCGATACCTCGGTCAGTCGTTTTAAATTACCTGCCGGTAAGGTCTTTTTTCCCATTTTTAATTCCAGCCCGGGTATGACTGTACACAAGTCAACATTACCGCAGCGTTCACCATAACCATTCATCGTACCCTGTATGTGTACACAGCCATGCTTTACTGCCATCAGGGTATTAGCCACGGCACAGCCTGAGTCATTATGCGCATGTACTCCCAGCTGTATAGTATTATGCAGTTTAACCTGTTCCACAATATCTGCTGCTTCCCAGGGCATAGTTCCCCCGTTAGTATCACAGAGCACCAGACAATCTGCACCCGCTTCAGCCGCAGCAGCCAGTACCTCCAGAGCATAGTCCCGGTTATTTTTATACCCATCAAAAAAATGTTCTGCATCAAATATCACTTCTAATCCCTTGTCTTTCAGGTAGGAAATGCTATCTTTGATCATTCTCAGGTTTTCATCCAGGGTAGTCTCCAGGGCCCTGGCAACATGAAAATCCCATGATTTCCCAAATATTGCAGCAACCGAGACTCCAGATTCCAGTACTGCTTTTATATTGCTGTCCGCTTTAATGCTTAGGCCTGGTTTACGGGTAGCGCTAAAGGCAGTAATTTTGGCATGCTGAAGTTCCAACTCCGCCGCCTGCCTGAAAAATTCCAGATCCTTGGGATTGCTGCCCGGCCAGCCACCTTCAATATAAGCAATACCTAGATAGTCCAACTTTTTAGCTATTTTCAACTTGTCATCAATAGTAAACGACAGACCTTCTCCCTGTGACCCATCTCGCAGGGTAGTATCATATATTGCTACATCCAATTTGATATTCCCAATTTTTATGCCCTCCTCACTAAATTACCCATAATCTTCTGTACTTTATAGCAGCATTATTTTTTCCACAATAACATCGCCCATTTCTCTGGTTCCCAGTACTTTTATTTCCTTCCCTCCAGAATCACTGCAGGATAATAAATCTCCGGTCCGATATCCTTCTTCCAGGACCCTGGTAACTGCCTGTTCTATAACTTCCGCTTCCTTATCCATATTAAAGGAATACCGCAAGAGCATCGCGGCTGATAAAATAGTGGCCAGCGGGTTAGCTTTATTCTGACCCGCAATATCAGGAGCACTCCCATGAGAGGGTTCATAAAGCCCTACTTCTCCGCCAATGGAAGCACTGGGCAGCATACCGATGGAACCAGTTAACATGGATGCTTCATCTGTTAATATATCTCCAAACATGTTCTCTGTTACAATAACATCAAACTGCCGGGGATCTCTAATAAGCTGCATAGAACAATTGTCTACATACATATGTATGGTTTCAACATCTGGATATTCCTTTTCCAGGACACTTACAGTTTCCCGCCACAGACGAGAAGACTCCAGAACATTGGCCTTATCTACCGAGCATAATTTTTTTCTTCTTTTCCTGGCCACCTCATAGGCAAAGCGGACGATTCTTTCAATTTCATCAGTAGAATAGGTAAGTATATCGGTCGCTTTTTCTCCCCCATCCAGAGTCTTTTCCCGGTATTTATCGCCAAAATACAGACCGCCGGTCAATTCCCGGATTACCATTATATCGACTCCCTGAATAACTTCTTCTTTAATGGTTGAGGCCTGGAGAAGCCCCGGAAAAAGTATACAAGGACGAAGATTTGAAAAAAGCGCCAGCTCTTTCCTTAATGGCAATAAAGCGCCGATTTCAGGACGCAGGTGTACTGGCAGTTCATCATATTGTGGTCCACCTATGGCTCCCAAAAGTACTGCATCTGATTTTTTACATATTTCTAAAGTTTCCGGAGGCAGCGGATGACCTACCGCATCATATGCGGCCCCCCCTATCAGAGCTTCCTCAAACTTAAATTCATGACCAAATTTCTCCGCTACGGCTTTTAATGCTTTAATAGCTTCGGGTACGATCTCAACTCCAATTCCATCCCCTGGAAGTACTGCAATATTATACATCAACGTCATTCCTCAGCTTCCCTTTCTTTCTTTAACATAATTTATCAGCCCGCCCTTATCCATAATTTGCTGCATAAACTCAGGAAAAGGTATCGCCTGGTATTCTTCTGAAGTCCTTAAATTAGTTATTTTGCCGGTTTTCAGATCCACCTCCACCTGATCGCCTTCTTTAATAGCATCCACGGCCTCACTGCATTCAAGTATGGGCAGCCCGATATTTATACAATTACGGTAGAATATCCGGGCAAAGGATTTGGCAATCACACAGGATACGCCCGCCCCTTTTATGGCGATGGGAGCATGCTCCCGGGAACTTCCGCAGCCGAAATTTTTATCTGCGGCTATAATATCACCTGCCTGAACCTTATTAGGAAATTCCGGGTCGGCATCTTCCATACAGTGCCCGGCAAGTTCCTGAGGGTCAAAGGTGTTCAAATATCTCGCCGGTATTATAGCATCGGTATCAATATCGGCCCCAAATTTATGCACCCTGCCTGAAAAAATCATAGTAAACCTCCTTTATAAATGGGGACATTCCCTGGCATGGGGACATTCCTGGCACCAGGAACTCCATGGCCTGGTGTGTCCCCGTTCCTTAGCCTAAGACCTTCATACTCACTGCCAACCATCCACGAGATCCACTCAGAAAACTCTGTAGTCTCGACCTGGTGTGTCCCCTTTCCTTAGCCTGAGAATCTCGTCCCCACTTCCTACTATCCTCGAAAACCATTCAACCTGCAATGGGGACATTCCTACCACCCAGGTTCCCCCAGGCAGGTGTGTCCCCTGACCTTAAACTTCCCAGGGAGGAGTAATTTTACCTTTTATGGCACTTGCTGCTGCAACTGCTGGGCTGGCCAGGTATACTTCACTTTCCGGGTGTCCCATGCGGCCCACAAAGTTCCGATTGGTAGTGGCCAGAGCCTTTTCTCCTTTGGCTAGAATCCCCATGTGCCCACCCAGACATGGTCCACAGGTAGGAGTACTTACTGCTGCACCGGCCTCAATAAATATTTCAATATATCCCCTGCGCATGGCTTCCAGGAAAATCTGCTGGGTTCCCGGTAATATTATAGTTCTAATCTCCGGATGGATCTTTTTCCCTTTTAATATCCGGGCGGCCATTTCCAGATCTTCAATTCTGCCGTTAGTACAGGAGCCTATCACCACCTGATCCAAAGTTATCCCGGTGGCCTCACTGACTGACCTGGTGTTTTCAGGCAGATGCGGAAATGCTACTACCGGTTCTAACCCGGATACATCGTATTCTCTTATTTCACAATAAACCGCATCCTCATCAGACTTATATAAGGTAAAGGACCGCTTAGCCCGATGCCTTATATACTCCAGGGTTATGGCATCTGGCTCTATTATGCCGTTTTTCCCTCCCGCCTCGATAGCCATATTAGCCATTGTGAAACGATTATCCATAGACAGGTTCCTTATTACTTCTCCAGTAAACTCCATGGACATGTAACGAGCTCCCTCAACTCCTATATCACCGATGGTGTGGAGGATCAAGTCTTTTCCTCCTACCCATTCCGACAATTTGCCATAATAAACAAACTTTATGGCTTCCGGTACCTTAAACCAGGCTTCCCCGGTTGCCATTCCGGCTGCCATATCCGTGGAACCTACTCCAGTAGCAAATGCACCCAGAGCTCCATAAGTACAGGTATGGGAATCAGCTCCAATAATTAAATCTCCGGGCAGAACCAGTCCCTGTTCTGGCAGCAGGCAGTGCTCTATACCCATCTGTCCTATTTCGAAATAGTTTTTTATCCCGTACTGACCTGCGAAATCCCTCATTATTTTGCACTGTTCAGCAGATTTTATATCTTTATTGGGGGCAAAATGGTCTGGAACCAGTACTATTTTTTCCTGGTCAAAAACCTTATCCAGATCCAGTCGTTTAAATTCCGAGATAGCTACCGGTGCCGTTACATCATTACCCAAAACTACATCCAACTTGCAGTTCAACAGTTCTCCCGGCTCAACATAATCTCTTCCAGCATGGGCGGCCAGAATCTTCTGGCTGATGGTCATTCCCATGAGAGCAGCTCCTTTCACGGGGTCTAATGTTCCCCATTGCTTTTTGTATCTCGATGTTTTTCATAATAATATTTATTGATCGCATTAACGTAGGATTGAACACTAGCTTCTATGATATCAGTACTCAAGCCCCTGCCATTATAAACGCTGCCGCCTATGTCAATGCGCGAAAGCACTTCTCCCAAGGCGTCTTTTCCGCCGCCAATGGCGTTCAGTTTATAATCCAGCATACTCCCGTAAATATCAGTTATCCTGTCTACCGCCTTGCAGCCCGCGTCAACCGGTCCATCTCCCGTAGCAGCAGCTTCGAAAGTCATATTGTCTATCTCCAGCTTCACAGTTGCCGTCGGTAAGACCGCAGTACCACTGGATACATGCAGGTAAGTGAGGCTGAAGCGTTCTGGAATTGCCCATACCCGATCTTTTACCAGCGCTTCCAGATCATCATTGGTAACCTGTTTTTTCTTGTCGGCAATCTCTTTAAAGCCATGAAAAGCTTTATCAAGTTCATCCTCAGCCAGAATATAACCCAGTTCTTCCATATGATCCCTGAAAGCATGCCGTCCCGAATGCTTGCCCAGCACTAAATTGCTCTGGCTTAAACCTATCAGTTCAGGACTCATAATTTCATAGGTAGAACGTTCTTTTAATACCCCATCTTGATGTATCCCTGATTCATGAAGAAAGGCGTTCTTACCTATTATAGCTTTGTTGGGCTGAACACTCATCCCAGTGAGGGTGCTCACCAGGCGGCTGGTACGATAAATTTCCCCGTAATTGATATTAATCTTTTTATTGTAAAAGCTCTGACGAGTATAAAGGGCCATTATTATTTCTTCCAGTGAAGCATTACCCGCCCTTTCTCCGATACCATTAACAGCACACTCAACCTGCCGGGCACCGTTCAGCATCCCGGCCAATGAATTAGCTACGGCCATACCCAGGTCATCGTGGCAGTGTATGCTGATAACCGCCTTATCTACATTAGGAACCTTACTCATAATGTCCTTAATAAAAGCTCCAAACTCCTCTGGCACTCCATAGCCAACGGTATCAGGCAGATTTACGGTAGTTGCCCCGGCTTCTATAACCTTCTCCACCACCAGAGCGAGATAATCAGGATCACTTCTCGATGCATCTTCTGCCGAGAATTCAACATCACTACAGTATCTTTTAGCATATTTAACTGCTTCTACCGCCTGCACCAAGACTTCATCCCGGGATTTATGCAGCTTATATTTAAGATGTATGGGAGAGGTAGCCAAAAAAGTGTGTATTCTGGGGCTCTCAGCTCCTTTAAGCGCTTCCCAGGTCCTATCTATATCAATACGATTAGCCCGGCATAAACCGGCAATAACCGATCCCTTCACCACATTGGCAATTCTTTGTACGGCTTTAAAGTCTCCAGGAGAAGAAACGGGAAATCCAGCTTCGATAATGTCTACACCCAGACGTGCGAGCTGCAAAGCTATTTCAAGTTTTTCCTCTTCATTTAAACTTACTCCAGGAGATTGTTCGCCATCCCGCAGCGTAGTATCGAAAAGATATACCCTATTCTTATCATCCATTTAAAAATCCTCCTATATATAACCGGGACATTCCTATACCCAAGGACATTCCTACATAATGGGGACATTCCTGCAAAACCTGGAACCTTAAGGCAGGTGTGTCCCCGTTCCTTAGCCTGAGAACTTCATTTTAGCACCAGCAATCCATGGCAGTACTTAGCCTTCTCATACTTCCTTGACCCAGGTGTGTCCCCTGACCTTAGCCCGAGAACCTCACCTCACTGCCCACCAATCTTGAGATGTACTCAGAAACCTCCCTGTTCCTCGACCAGGTGTGTCCCCTGACATTAACCGGGACATTCCTATACCCAGGGACATTCCTACACAATGGGGACATTCCTGCAAAACCTGGAACCTTAAGGCAGGTGTGTCCCCGTTCCTTAGCCTGAGAACTTCATTTTAGCACCAGCAATCCATGGCAGTACTTAGCCTTCTCATACTTCCTTGACCCAGGTGTGTCCCTGTTCCTTAGCCTGAGAATCTCGTCCCCACTTCCTGCCATTCTCGAAAACCACTCAACCTGCAATGGGGACATTCCTACCGCCAGGTCCTCCAAGGGTAGGTGTGTCCCCTGACCTTAGCCCGAGAACCTCACCTCACTGCCCACCAATCTTGAGATGTACTCAGAAACCTCCCTGTTCCTTGACCCAGGTGTGTCCCTGTTCCTTAGCCTGAGAATCTCGTCCCCACTTCCTGCCATTCTCGAAAACCACTCAACCTGCAATGGGGACATTCCTACCGCCAGGTCCTCCAAGGGTAGGTGTGTCCCCTGACCTTAGCCCGAGAACCTCACCTCACTGCCCACCAATCTTGAGATGTACTCAGAAACCTCCCTGTTCCTTGACCCAGGTGTGTCCCCTGTCCCTATTTCTTATTTAGTATCCTTCAGCCATGGCATCATAGCTCTTAAATCAGCTCCTACTTCTTCAATCAAGTGTTCACGGTTCTGTCTCCGGAGAGCATTAAACTGAGGCCGGCCTACCCGGTTTTCCAGCAGCCAGTCTTTAGCAAATTTCCCCTCCTGAATTTCTTTTAAGGCCTCATACATAGCATATCTGCTCTCTTCCCCGATAATCTCCGGCCCCTTGATGTAATCACCCCATTCAGCGGTATCACTGATGGAATACCTCATATAACCCATTCCGCCTTCATACATCAGATCAACGATCAGTTTCAGTTCATGCATGCACTCGAAATAAGCTATTTCAGGCTGGTATCCTGCCTCCACCAGAGTTTCAAAACCAGCCTTAACCAGTTCTGTTACCCCACCGCAGAGTACACACTGTTCACCAAAGAGATCAGTTTCAGTTTCTTCCTGGAAGGTAGTCTCAATTACTCCCGCTCTGGTACAACCTATCCCGCAGGCATAAGCCAGAGCCAGGTCCTTAGCCTTTCCACTGGAGTCCTGCTGGACCGCTACCAGAGCTGGTACTCCTACCCCTTTGACATACATACGTCTGACCAGATGTCCCGGGCTTTTGGGTGCTATCATGAAAACATCTACAAATGGCGGCGGCACGATCTGGCCGAAATGAATATTAAAGCCATGGGAAAAGCCCAGAGCATTGCCTTCCTGCAGATAAGGTTTGATTTCATCAGTATATACCCGGGCCTGTATTTCATCTGGCAGCAGTATCTGAATTATATCTGCTGCCTGGGCTGCTTCAGCAACCGTCATCGGTTTAATACCTGCTGCAATTACCTTATCCCATTCCTTCTGGGTAGCTTCATCATTCGGTTTCCTGATTCCGACAATTACATTAACGCCACTCTCATGAAGATTCTGAGCCTGGGCATGACCCTGGGAACCAAAACCCATTACTGCTATAGTTTTGCCCTTTAGCAAATCTAGATTAGCATCCGCATCATAATACATTTTAGTCATTAATACCATCCTCCAAATTTTTTATTTATTTTCTTAACGAGAATTTCTCTCGGGGTTACCTAAGAATTTTGTGGTCCGCGCACAATAGCTATCTTCCCGGTCCTTACCAGTTCTAATATCCCAAAAGGTTTTAATGAATCCTCAATAGCCTCCATTTTCCCGGCATCTCCAGTAGCTTCTACAATCAGTGTATTCTTGCCAATATCCACAATCCTGGCTCTGAAAATCTCCACCAGCTGCACGATCTCTGATCTAACACTGGGATCTGCTTTAACTTTTATCAATATCAATTCACGGGTAACCAGACGCTCTTCGGTAATATCAACTACTTTTATAACATCTACCAGTTTATAAAGTTGTTTGCTGACCTGTTCAATTATTTTATCATCACCAGTAACATCTATAGTCATACGGGATACAGAGGGATTTTCTGTTTCACCCACCGCCAGGCTATCGATATTATACCCTCTTCTCCTGAACAAGGTGGCAACCCTGGTTAATACACCGGGCTTGTTTTCAACAGTTACTGCCAGAGTATGTTTTTTCATGATTATTCCTCCCCCAGCATATTCAGCAGAGATTCACCGGGCGCTACCATGGGATAAACATCCGCCATACGGTCAACCCAGAAATCAATCACTACCGGTCGATCAGTTACTTTTAATGCTTCTCTCAGTGCGCCATCTACTTCCTGAGTGGTTTTAACCCTCATGCCCACAGCTCCATAAGCCTCAGCCAGTTTTACAAAGTCTGGTTGATTGCTTATATCAGTATAAGAGAACCTTCCCCCATAAAATAGACTCTGCCACTGCCTGACCATCCCCAGGTACTGATTATTTAATATACATATAATGACCGGAATCTTATATGCTATCGCAGTGCCGAGTTCCTGTATGTTCATCTGTATACTGCCATCTCCGGCAATATCGATAACCGGACGATCCGGGCAGGCAATTTTGGCACCAATGGCGGCCGGAAGGCCAAATCCCATAGTGCCCAGTCCTCCAGAAGTCACAAAGGAACGGGGATTTTTGAACTTGTAATAATGGGCTGCCCACATCTGATTTTGCCCAACTTCAGTAGTTATGATTGCTTCACCCTGGGTTAGGTCAGATATTTTTTCTATTACATGCTGGGGCATAATGCGCCCCTCACTAGATGTACCGTACCGCAATGGATATTCGCCCTTCCAGCGGTCAATAGTCTGGTGCCACTCACCAAATTCCTCCACTGTTTCGATACGCTTATTGATAGCCTGTAATACTTCCTTGACCTCACCTACTATTGGTATATGCACATCAACATTCTTACCAATTTCGGCGGCATCAATATCAATATGAATAATCCTGGCATGGGGAGCAAATTCCGCTATTTTACCGGTAACCCGGTCATCAAAACGAACCCCTACTGCAATCAAGAGATCACATTCGCCGATAGCATAGTTTGCATAACGAGTCCCGTGCATCCCCAGCATACCCAGGGACAGATAATTGGTGCCCGGGAAAGCACTCATTCCCATGAGCGTGGTAGTAACCGGTATTTTTCGTTTCTCTGCCAGTTCTTTCAATTCTTCAGCAGCATCTGATGCAATAACTCCGCCGCCGGCGTATATAACAGGTCTTTCTGATTTATTTATGATTCCTGCAGCCAAAACTACCTGGCCATAATTACACCCTTTCATAACCCGATAACCGCGAAGATTTATTTCAGAATTATAAGGATCATAATCTATTTCCTTTTCCATAAGATCTTTGGGAAGATCTACCACTACCGGACCTGGACGGTTGGTGGAAGCAATATAAAAGGCTTCCTTCACGATCCTGGCTACATCTTCGGTTCTCTCCAAAACATAATTGTGTTTAGTAATAGGCATGGTAATACCGGTTATATCGGCTTCTTGAAAGGCATCCCGGCCAATTAAGGGACTTGCTACCTGACCGGTAAAACAAACCATAGGAATAGAGTCCATATTAGCGGTGGCTATTCCGGTAACCAGGTTAGTAGCACCCGGACCTGAGGTAGCAATACATACACCGGTTTTTCCAGTTACTCTAGCATAAGCATCTGCAGCGTGAGCCGCTCCCTGTTCATGGCGAACCAAAATGTGACGAATATCCGAATCATATAAAGCATCATAAATAGGTAAAACTGTACCTCCCGGGTATCCAAATATGGTGTCCACGCCTTCCTGCTTCAGACTTTGCAGCAAAATCTCGGCTCCCTTTAACTTCACACGATCACCTCCGTTTTTATTCCGGCTGAAAATAGCCAAAGGCACTTTATATTATCCCGGATAAATAATATTTATCCTGAGTTGGTCCGGTTAGTCAGGTTCGGATACACTTAAAACATAATAGCGGGCCTGGCATGGCCCGCTATGTTAAACCGGTTAGGTCTTAAGATTATTTCTGGAAGATTGCTCCGGTACTTGCTGATTGTACCATTTGAGCATAACGTTTCATGTAACCGGTCTTTATTTTTGCGTCGGGCTCCCGCCATCTGGCTCTTCTTTCTTCTAGTAGCTTATCTTCGACCAATAGGTCTAGTCGTAGGGCAGGTATATCTATTCGTATTATATCCCCGTCCTCCACCAGAGCAATGACACCTCCAGCAGCAGCCTCCGGAGAAACATGACCAATGGAAGCTCCCCTGGTAGCACCGGAAAAACGTCCATCGGTAATTAGAGCGACTTCTTTATCCATTCCCATGCCAGCTACCGCAGAAGTTGGGGTAAGCATTTCTCTCATACCCGGTCCCCCTCGGGGACCTTCATAGCGTATCACTATAACATCCCCAGAATTAATCTGGTTGGCCAGTATAGCTTCGACCGCTTCTTCTTCGGAATTGAAAACCCTGGCCGGGCCCTCGTGCTGCATCATTTCTTCGGCCACTGCGCTCCTCTTGACTACTGCACCTTCCCTGGCCACATTGCCAAACAGCATAGCAAGCCCTCCCGTAGTACTGTAAGGATCATCTACGGGTCTGATTACTTCATAATCTTCCACTGCCTGGCTGGCAATGTTCTCTCCCACGGTTTTTGCGGTAACAGTAATGCAGTCCGGGGTTATCAGACCCTTTTTGTCTAATTCATTATACAGGGCCTGCACTCCACCCGCCCGATACAGATCTTCCATATGATGAGGTCCGGCCGGGCTCAAGCGGCAAAGGTTGGGTGTTTCTGCACTCACTTTATTGAAAAGGTCTAAATCGACCTTTACTCCACATTCACTGGCAACTGCTAGAAGATGGAGAACAGAATTAGTAGAGCATCCGATGGCCATATCTATATGTATAGCATTGGCGAAAGCATCCGGAGTCATAATATCCAGAGGACGAATATCCTTTTCCAGCAGTTCCATTATCTTCATGCCAGCTGTTTTAGCCAGGCGAATTCTTTCTGAATATACCGCAGGTATGGTACCGTTTCCAGGCAGCCCCATGCCCAGAGCCTCGGTAAGGCAGTTCATGGAGTTGGCCGTAAACATACCCGCACATGATCCACAGGTGGGACAGGCGTGTTCTTCCAGATAGACCAATTCTTCCGCACTCATGCGTCCAGCGGCTGCAGCTCCTACCCCTTCGAATACCTGGGTCAAACTAAGCTTCCTGCCGTCAACCGTTCCTGCCAGCATGGGTCCACCACTGATAAATATAGAAGGCAGGTTAAGTCGAGCGGCTGCCATAAGCATACCCGGCACAATCTTATCACAGTTAGTAATAAAGACCAGTCCATCAAAAGCATGGGCAGTAGCCATGATTTCTATGGAGTCTGCTATTAACTCGCGGCTGCCCAGGGAATATTTCATTCCAATATGATTCATAGCTATTCCGTCACAAACCCCAATGGTATGAAATTCAATAGGGGTCCCTCCGGCCATGCTGATTCCGGTCTTAACCGCCTCAGCGATTTTATCCAGATTAATATGTCCTGGCACAATATCATTTTTGGAGTTAACTACTCCAATTAACGGCCTGGATATTTCTTCCTCAGTCAAACCCAGGGCCTTGAATAATGAACGATGAGGAGCTTTTTCCAATCCCTTTTTAGCAAGATCGCTTTTCATGGTTTTATCTCCTTTCAATACTACTAGGTTCAATAGTATGCTTAAAAATGGCTGCTTCCGGTTCTCTTACTATTTCCTGAACTCTATTAATAATTTATTGAATATAGGTCCAGGTTAACCCCTTCCGATATATTTCTTCTGGTCGGAACAGTATTGTTACTACCGAAAAAAAGGTATAAAAAACCCTCTCGCCCACTTCAGGGACGAGAGGGATATCCCGCGGTACCACCCTGGTTGTCGTGCAAAAAACACAACCTCTTATGATGCACATAAATACCATATGCTTACTTTTTAACGAACTTTTTTCGTCCGGCAGCACCTACTAAGCTGGAATGCTTTTCAGATAGCGGCTCGAGGATGAGCACCATATGAAATATTGATCCCGGTTCTCAGCACTTCCGGTTCTCTGTTATCAAGTGATTCCATATGTCAGTTCCTGTCACAGCGTTAATTTATATGGTTATCTATAGAGTATATTTAAAGCGCAGGTCACTGTCAATAGCGTATTCATATGTTTTTTTGTTTTTTTTGTTCCAACTTTCTAATATATTCATTCAACTGAATATATCCTGCGCTGCCAGAGAGATATTTCATTCTATTTTTCTCTTTTATTCTTTTAAGCATAGCCCACAATAACCGATTTCCCTCCTCAGTCTGGCAGGCCTCGGAAGGACTCATACCATGCAGAGTAGGCAATCGGGAATTAAACCACTTATTCAAGTATATATCTTTCAAGAACTGCTCCAAATCCGGATATTCCTTTTTCACGTCACCAGTCAGAATATCAAATATACCCTCCTTACGAACTTCTAAGCCATCAAATTCCAGGCACTCGAACATTTTGTTCTCAAAATTTTTCCTGGCTTTGTTCATATCGCGATCCCCAAAGGTGGATAAGGTTATCCAATTCATACCCACCATATACTCAGCCAGGAACTCGCCCTCATCATCATCTCCATCCAGTTGGTAGAATACATCATAATCATCCTGGAAACGATAAGCGATGTTTTCCAGGGAATTTATCTGTTTAAGAACCATTTCCCGGTCTTTTATCAGATAACGGGTACTGATAAAACGCATTCCATCCTCAAAAATACTGTCCCCTTCGTCCTGCAGCAGTATATCCTCAAACCTCAGATACTGTCCTCCCAGATATCGGAAGGCAGTCAATACATTTACTTCATATTCACCTATTTTAACTGCTGGATAACTAATACCCCTGGTTAATATACAATCGAACTCCAATATAGCATCATAATCCCGGCTCATAACCACAAATTCTTCGCCATTGATAACCAAATCCGCCAGAACATCACTCAAAATTGAAACGGGCATGGTAAAATCTTCTTCACTGCACGTTATCCGCATATGCATCCCATAAGGCAGTTCTTTAACTTCCCTTATATCGTCAACTTTATCTATGATGTCAAAAAGAAGATCCAGATTAATAATCTCATATACACGGCAAAATATCTCTTTATCAAAAGGATTTATGGAAGCATTAGGGCCTACCTTTTCGGTGGCAACATTTCTAATATAGTCTATATACCAGGACCGATCCTGGTTTCTAGCCAGCTTAATGTCATACTCATGACGAAGAAGCTGACGTTCCTCCAGTGTTATTGCATAAGCCTTTATGCTAACATGCTCATGGGTTCCCTGGGCATCAGTGACTCCACCTTCCACCAGCATATTCCCCTGCAGCAGCAGGGTTGAATCCAAGCCGCCTTTATCGGAATTGCCCCCTCCTGGCAGCAACGCGTATACATAGTCAATATCCTGATTTTTAACCGCATGGAAGAGACTGTTAACTATCTGCCGGGGAGTTAATTTTATGGATAATTTATTGATCAGGCTTCTTTGCCAGACACTCGAGAATTTTCCAGCCTGACTCAAATATTTATTATATAGAAACCGGCCCGGTGCAGGCTTGCTCATATGCCGAATATTGTAATCATAAGCCCGGGATACCAGGAAACACACTTCTTCAAAGCTCAGCGCAACCATATCTTTCAAACATTTACGGTCCTCTTCATAGCGCTGTTCACTCATTCCTTCTACTAGAAAAAAGCTATGGATACCATCAGCGTTAAAAGTTAAATAGAAACATTCAGCCTGTACTTTTTTCTTTCCCGTAGACCAGGCTACATCAACTGCAATGCGTCCGCTATGCCGGGTCACACTGGCATAAGCCCCTTGGAAAACCCCAGCAAAAATCCGAGGTGGAGCGGTATCAATTCCAGCCATACTATACTTTTCCAAAACCCGGTTGCATATGAGTTCAAATTCCCTGCCATACTCTAATTTTAAGAGATAAAAAAAATCAACCAGTTGCGGATCGTAAAATGTACCAAGGTTCTGAATCAGATCAGGTCTGAGTTCATACGGAATATCTTCCATCATTTCCAATATGATCATTCGGCTTTCGTTTGTGGCAACTAATTTTTTTATATCATCAATAAAACTCTTTAATACCGGCTTGGGAAAGTAATTCTTTGGTTTTTTCATATCCATTCTCCCATACGATAAAATCGCGTATTTATTTACTTGTAATGTATCATTTTGTATTTGATATAGCAACTAACCCCTTAGACGTTCATACTAAAGGATAGGCGTCATACAAAACTCAGAGATAAATAACTTAAACCTTACTTCTTAATACCGATTAAAAACCCTATGCAATTAAATATATAGAATTTTTTAGAGTTTTTATGTAAAATAATGTACTAATTTGCAGGGAAGTATTTATCAGATACCGAAATTAAGGTAATATGTTGTTTTGTTCGATATAATATATCAGCTTTATCATAAAGGTGATTTTGTGAGAAGAATAAAAACCGTTAATTTAAAACCGGATATGGTGGTAGCCCGGACAATAATCGACAGTGATAGTCGTGTATTACTTAGTTCCGGTATGTGTCTGAATGAACAATACATATCACGATTATCTGAACTGGGCATTGCATCTATCTTTATTAAAGATGGCTTGCTGGACGATGAAGTACTGGTAAATGATATTGTATCAGAACAAACCAGAGCGGAAACTGTTAAAGTCATAAAAACCAGCTTCGCAAAACTGGAAAAAAGCAGCAATTTCAACGTCCAGGCAGTTAAAAACGTGGTAAATAACATACTAGATGAATTACTTAATAATAGTAATATACTGGTACATCTTACTGACATACGTAGTTTCGATGACTATACTTTTGGCCATTCGGTTAATGTTTGTGTTTTATCTATTATAACCGCACTTTCCCTGGGTTACAGCGAGCCCAAACTTAAGGAACTTGGCGTAGGTGCGCTTCTGCATGATATTGGCAAGACCAAAATAGATAAAGAGATACTAAACAAGCCTGGTGACTTGACCCCAGAAGAATTCAATGAGATTCAACGTCATACCGAATATGGCTTTAACATTCTCCGAGAATATATGGAAATATCTCTCCTCTCTGCACACATCGCCTTCCAGCATCACGAAAGATGGGATGGGAATGGTTATCCCAGGGGATTAGGTGGGTTGGATATACACCAGTATGCTAGAATTGTAGCAGTGGCAGATGTTTATGACGCCCTTCTCGCAGACCGTCCTTACCGACCTGCCTACAATGTTAATCAGGCTTTAAACATTTTAACCCGTATGGCAGGCAGCTACCTGGATTTTGACTGTGTAATGTCACTTAAATCCAATGTTGCTATTTATCCAATCGGAAGCTTTGTGCAGCTGACCACCGGTGATATTTGTATAGTTATAGATGTGAATAAAAATAACCCGGCCCGGCCAAAACTTAGAATAGTCCTGGATAAAAATAAAAAGCGAATTGCTAATCCCAGGGAAATAGACCTATCTCGTTTAAAGACGATAATGATCACTCGTCCCATTCATGAAGACGAAGTACCCTTCAATTAATCACAGCCAGGCTCTGCCGGCTTAATTGTATCCTAATGAAATAAAGGCACATCCGTTGCCGGCGCGAGGCACCCCCCGCAGGAGGGTTGGATAATACAAAACACTTCCTCAATTATACCCTTTCTAGTATTTTTTCATCTTTTTGAAAATGTATTAAAAATCAGCTTATAGCAAATCTTAAGTACGGGTGATTGCTTTATGTTTATTAAAATTTTAAGTTTATTTTTTATTATTTTAATTGGCGGAACATTATTGTATTTAATGTTTTATAAAGTCATTCCTACCGTAACTAACAAAAAGTGATAATTATATCCTGCAATATTTCTCTCTTAACTGTTAAAAATAAGATAAAGGAGGGATACAATTGACTAGATATAGAACAACCGACGGTAAGGAAGACCTGAAACAGAAATTCAATACTTTTGGAGCCATGGCCATCCCTCTGGCATTTGTCAATGGTCTCTATTTTGGAGCCTATGGCTTAAGAAAAGCCAGACAATATTGGGAAGGCGGGCCGATGGACTAATTGCTGTTCTACTTAAAATGGTTCACTCCAAGAAAGTGAACCATTTTTTATGGGATTATAGGGATATTAAAACCTGTTTGAATGCTTTATTATTTATTACTATTTTATGATATTATCATTAAAGCAAAATACAAGGATGCAAAAAGGATCCTCTAGCCATGTGGTTGACTAAAGAAGCTGTCAATCAAAACATAGACTGTGCAGGCCTTGAACAGGCGATTATAATGGAAAATCGCAACCAAAATATGATGATAAGTCATATGGCTAACAAAATGAAATAAGATGTGATGATAAATACTATGAGATTAGCCGGGTGATATTCCCGGCTTTTATTATAATTAGGAATATTTTCGAAGGCACAGCAGTTTCTCCGCCCCCCGGGGTAGTCCCCGGAGGGGCTTTTTTGTCATCGTCTGGAAGTCGACTTGGTCCACAAAATATGAGCCCGCAAACACGGGCTCTGAAAAGTATAGTTATAAAAATGGAATGAAGGTCATTTATATTATCCTATAACGCCATCTCACTTGCAAGAAATTTCGACATTATTTGCACATTTTCTTATCATAACTCTCCTCCATTTCACAATTATGTCTTCACGCACTTACTTTCAGGCCTCTAGTGCAGTATTTTGCCGATTATTATCATTCAGTTAAAGCATTATTGATATTCTTTCGAAAAATATAAATATATATATAATCTGAGAAAAAATACCACCAAGAAGAATATTTTGCGTATCAATAATTTATGTTAGGGGTGAAAATGGGATTACTAATAATGGGAGGGGTTATATTGTGAGAAGTTTGCGTACGAAACTAACGATTTATGTTGTTATCACAGTTACTCTGGTATGTATAGGATGTGGATTGATAGCTTATAACATGGCATCCAAATCTCTGGAAGCATCAATCGAGGACAGCGCCCTGGCCAAGGCGCAGGATGTGGCCACCATGGTCAGCCAGCAGGTAGATGCCAACCTAGGCAACCTGGAAACCCTGGCTTCAACTCCAGTAGTTCAAAGCATGGATCTAACCCAGATGATGCCCACTTTACAGGCCCAAAAAGACCGATTGGGTTATTTGATGATAGGACTGATAGAAAGGAACGGTACTTTCCATGGTACAGACGGTTCGCTCTCCAATGACGCAGACCTGGAGTATTTCAAAAAAGCTCTCCAGGGCCATTCCAACGTGTCCGAACCGCTAATCAGCGAGGCAGATAACAGCCTTGTCATAGTAGCCGCAGCGCCGATCCAAGATGCTGGAGGTAATATCACAGGAGTCCTCTCAGCCACAATGGATGCCGCTGCCTTGAGCAACGTAGTCGAAAACGTTCAGTTCGGTGAAACCGGATATGGATACATGATTAATAAAGAGGGTACTGTAATTGCACACCCCAATCATGACATGATCAATACCTATAATCCGTTCCAAGATACCAAAAACAATGTATCCGAGCTACTAGTACTGATCGAAAAGATGCTCTCCGGTGAGTCTGGTTTTGGCAAATATGTCTGGACTGACAATTCTGTTAAGCTAATGTCCTTTGCTCAGGTGCCAGGCGCGGACTGGTCTATTGCCATCACCGCCCCCGAAAGCGAGCTTATGGCCGGAGTAGAAAAAATGAAGTTTAACATTCTCTTGGCTGCCCTGGCCTTTATTATTCTTGGTTCATTAGTAGCTTTTTGGTTAGGTACGGTCATATCCAACCCTATCAAAGCAGCTTCAGGTCATGCCGCCCTAATAGCCGGAGGGGATCTTACGGTAAAAATCGAAGAAAAATATCTAAAACAAAGCGATGAACTTGGCGAAATGGCTCGCAGCCTTGATAACATGGCAAAGAGTTTAAAGACGACTATGAGTAATATCCTTATGAACGCCCAGGAAGTTGCGGCATCCAGCGACGAGCTGGCAGCATCCAGCGAGAACATTGCCAGCGGTATGCAGCAGACTTCAGCTTCGGTAGAAGAAATAGTCGCAGGTATGGAGGAAGTGTCAGCTGCCGCAGAGGAAATCAACGCTTCCGCCGAAGAGATTTCTTCTGCGGTAATGGAAGTCAATGAAATGGCACAAAAAGGCTTCGAAGACTCAGTACCTATTAAAAAACGAGCTCGTTATACAGAACGCGAAGCTACCGAAGCCAAGGATAAGTCAGAAAAAATATATACCGGGATTAAAGCCCAATTAGAAAAAGCAGTAGAAGAAGCACGGGTAATAGACCAGATTAACAATCTGGCAGTAAACATTTCCGATATTGCTAACCAGACCAACCTGCTCGCTTTAAACGCAGCTATCGAAGCCGCCCGGGCAGGAGAACACGGCAAGGGCTTTGCGGTGGTCGCAGAAGAAGTGAGAAAACTAGCCGAAGACTCTTCATCCACCGTAGAAGGTATCCACGGCTTGACCCAGCAGGTACAGGGAGCCCTGCACAATCTGGTCAATACTACCAGCCAACTGCTTGAATTCATCAATGACACAGTAATTAATGACTATAGCCGCACGGTTACTGCCGGTCAATATTACAGCCAGGATGCAGATAGCTGGTCTGATCTGACATCAGATACCAGCAAAAATATGAATCAGCTTCTGCTTTCCATGCAGGAAGTAACCCGAGCCATAGAAGCTACTGCAGCATCTGCCCAGCAAGCCAGTGCCGGTTCTCAGGAAATTGCTCGCAATACCGAAACTGCAGCCACCGCCGCCATGGAAATAAACAGCGCCTCAGAAAAACTGGCTGAAAGTGCCGGGATTCTATACGAACTAATGCAGCAATTCAAGCTGGATGATAGCAATCCGGTTATGACCAATGTAAATAGGACCGGAACAGAACCCCCCCTGGAAGAATTATTCCAGGACAGCCAAGGCCATCCCGAATCCCATATCGCATAACTATACTCAGGGACATTCCTGCCCCAAGTTCTCCAAGGGCTGGTGTGTCCCTGTTCCTTGACTTGAGACTTTCATACTCCCAGCCCACCATCCATGTCATCCACTCAGCAAACTCCGTGGTCCTTCACCCGGTGTGTCCCCTACCATTAGTCCGAGACTCTCACGACGACCTACCTTCTCGTAATCAAAATAATAGGCAGCCGGTCGAATAAATTACATCCGCAGACTGCTTTATGCTTTAGACCTAGACAACAAGTCCTTAATTTTTTCTTTTTTCTTAATTATTGCTTTATATAGCAGGATTTGTCTTAATTTGTATAGAATTGTTTAACCGTTAGTCCCGATTGTGCGCAATTTGGGTCTTATAGCAGGACCTATTTGAAAAAAGAAGGGGGGTATCGCTTAAGTACGGGGGAGTTTATATTTAATTGGGTCTAGTTAATAGCAGCAGCAGTAAATGCAATTTAGAATCCGCAAAGAACATAATATTGACTTATCAGATCGGGAGGGAGAGATAGCTTAATGAAAAGTATACGGGCACAATTGACCGTGTATGTAGCAACCACACTTTTATTGGTATGTGTAGGACTTGGTTTTATTTCATACAGCATGGCCTCCAAGACCTTGTTGGAGAATATCGAAAGCCAGGTGTCTACCAAGGCCGAAGACGCAGCTCAGGTAGTAGCTGATGCGGTAGACAAGCAGTTGGCGGTACTGGAAACCCTGGCTGCCAATGAGAAAATCATAAGCATGGATCTAGAACAGCAAATGCCGCTGCTGAAAAGCGAAAGTTCCAGGCTTGGATACCTGCAGTGCGGGCCAGCCACCCCGAACGGAAATTTCGTTACAAATACCGGAACTGCTATTAATATAGCAGACCGGGACTATTTCCAGAAGGCTTTACAAGGCCAGCCCAACATCTCGGATCCTTTAGTTAGCGAGGTCGATTCCAGTGTAGTCGTCACTCTGGCAGTTCCCATAAAAGATAATGCCGGGAATACCAAAGGAGTCCTGGTAGCAGCTCTAGACGCTGCAGTATTATCTCAGCAAGTCGCAGAAATAAGCTTTGGAGAAACCGGCTATGCTTATATGTGTAATGCGAAAGGTATTGTTATCGCTCACCCCAACCAGCAGCTGGTACTGGAACAGTACAAACCGGCTGACAGCGGACTTACAGACCTTATTGCCCATGTAGATAAAATGACTGCAGGTGAAGCAGATTTCGGCGAATACCTGTGGACTGATGGCAAAATAAAGTTTATGGGCTATGCACCGGTAGCAGGTACCGGCTGGTCGGTAGCGGTTACCGCACCCAAAGATGAAGTCATGGCGGGAATAACTAACATGTCCCAAAAGACAGTAGCTGCATCCTTTGCCTTTCTCATACTGGGCGCACTAATTGCAGTATGGCTGGGTGCACGGATAGCTAAACCAATATCTGTTGCTGCCGACTACAGCGAGCAACTAGCCCAGGGTGACCTTACCGTGGAAATCGCCCCATCTATGTTGAGCAAAAAAGATGAAATAGGCCATCTATTGCGCAGTATGGATAATATGATTAAGAATTTACACCAGATGGTTATCGACATATCACGCAATTCCCAGGAAGTGGCTGCATCCAGCCAGCAGCTCTCAGCATCCAGCCAGAACATCGCCACTGGTATGCAGGAAAATTCGGCTGCGGTAGAGGAAATATCTGCCGGAATGGAAGAAGTCTCAGCGGCCACGGAAGAAATCAACGCTTCATCGGAAGAAATCTCCGCTACCCTCACTCAGGCTAACAGTGAAGCTGAAAAAAGCCATCATGACTCTTTGGAAGTTGAAAAACGGGCCGCTTATACCAAGACTGAAACGGCCAAGATGCTGGATGAAACCACAAAAGTATACGATTCTATCCGTCAAAAAGTGGAAGGGGCTATTGACGATTCCAAAGTTATCAATGAAATATCCGGGATGGCCGAAAAAATAGCCGACATAGCCAATCAGACCAATCTGCTGGCTCTTAACGCCGCTATAGAAGCTGCCCGGGCCGGTGAACACGGCAAAGGCTTTGCGGTGGTAGCAGAAGAAGTAAGGAAACTGGCCGAAGATTCTGCTAACACGGTTGATGCCATACAGGGCCTGACCCATCAAGTTCAGAGTGCCATTGATAATCTCATAGGCAATACAGGTGAATTACTAGAGTTCATCAACAAGGATGTAACCAGGGACTATGGACGCATGGCCGAAGCAGGAGCATTCTATGCTGAGAACGCGGAATTGCTAAGCAGGCTGACCGGCGATACCAGCCAAAGCATTCAGCATATTATGGTGGCCATGCACGATGTAAGCCAGGCTATCGAATCTACTGCTGCTACTATTGAACAATCCAGCGCCGGCTCTCAGGAAATAGCTAGACACACCGAAACTGCTGCCACTGCTGCCCTGGAGATAAACTCCACCGCAGCTCGCCTGGCCGAAAGTGCAGAAATACTAAACAACCTCATCCTCCAATTCAAAATTTCTTAACTATACTGGGGACATTCCTGCGGAGCAGGTGTGTCCCCTGACCTTAGCCGGGACATTCCTATACCCAGGGACATTCCTGCCTGTAACGGGGACATTCCTGCCGCCAAGTTCTCCAAGGGCAGGTGTGTCCCCTTTCCTTAGCCCGAGACCCTCATTCTCACTTCCTACCATCCTCAAAAACCACTCAACTAACTCCGTAATCCTTAACCAGGTGTGTCCCCTTTCCTTGACCCGAGAATCCCATCTCACTGCCCACCAATCTTGAGATATATCCAGATAACTCCGTACTCCCAGCCGAGGCGTGCCCCCCCTTTCTTTACTCCGAGACTTCCAATAAAAGGCAGGAATATTCTGAAATTTAGAACCATGGTTCGCAAACCCTTAACGGCATCTCTTTTCGCACGAAACGGATATCACATAGCAAATAAGCTTCCTTATTTCCAGTTTTTGGGTCCTAAATTGTTAAAATATTCACTATCTTTAGCCTTATTTTAGCAGGAATTCAAGATAATAAGAGAGAATTAATAGCTTATAGACTAAGTTATTATGTAATTTAGGACTACCACATTAAATGAGGGGAGGGTGTTTATGGAAAGTCCCATTTGTTTAAACAAGATATAAAATTACCATTGGGAGGGAGAGTTTTATATTGAAGAGCATCCGAGCACAATTGACTTTATATGTAACAGTGATTCTATTATTGGTGTGTACAGGACTTGGTTTTATTGCATACAGCATGGCCTCTAAGACCTTGTTAGAAAATATCGAAGACCAGGTGTCTACCAAGGCTCAAGACGCAGCTCAGTTAGTGGCCGATGCAGCAAACAAGCAGTTGGCGGTACTGGAAACCTTGGCTGCCAATGAGAAAATCATAAGCATGGATCTAGAACAGCAAATGCCGCTGCTGAAAAGCGAAAGTTCCAGGCTTGGATACCTGCAGTGCGGGCCAGCCACCCCGAACGGAAATTTCGTTACAAATACCGGAACTGCTATTAATATAGCAGACCGGGACTATTTCCAGAAGGCTTTACAAGGCCAGCCCAACATCTCGGATCCTTTAGTTAGCGAGGTCGATTCCAGTGTAGTCGTCACTCTGGCAGTTCCCATAAAAGATAATGCCGGGAATACCAAAGGAGTCCTGGTAGCAGCTCTAGACGCTGCAGTATTATCTCAGCAAGTCGCAGAAATAAGCTTTGGAGAAACCGGCTATGCTTATATGTGTAATGCGAAAGGTATTGTTATCGCTCACCCCAACCAGCAGCTGGTACTGGAACAGTACAAACCGGCTGACAGCGGACTTACAGACCTTATTGCCCATGTAGATAAAATGACTGCAGGTGAAGCAGATTTCGGCGAATACCTGTGGACTGATGGCAAAATAAAGTTTATGGGCTATGCACCGGTAGCAGGTACCGGCTGGTCGGTAGCGGTTACCGCACCCAAAGATGAAGTCATGGCGGGAATAACTAACATGTCCCAAAAGACAGTAGCTGCATCCTTTGCCTTTCTCATACTGGGCGCACTAATTGCAGTATGGCTGGGTGCACGGATAGCTAAACCAATATCTGTTGCTGCCGACTACAGCGAGCAACTAGCCCAGGGTGACCTTACCGTGGAAATCGCCCCATCTATGTTGAGCAAAAAAGATGAAATAGGCCATCTATTGCGCAGTATGGATAATATGATTAAGAATTTACACCAGATGGTTATCGACATATCACGCAATTCCCAGGAAGTGGCTGCATCCAGCCAGCAGCTCTCAGCATCCAGCCAGAACATCGCCACTGGTATGCAGGAAAATTCGGCTGCGGTAGAGGAAATATCTGCCGGAATGGAAGAAGTCTCAGCGGCCACGGAAGAAATCAACGCTTCATCGGAAGAAATCTCCGCTACCCTCACTCAGGCTAACAGTGAAGCTGAAAAAAGCCATCATGACTCTTTGGAAGTTGAAAAACGGGCCGCTTATACCAAGACTGAAACGGCCAAGATGCTGGATGAAACCACAAAAGTATACGATTCTATCCGTCAAAAAGTGGAAGGGGCTATTGACGATTCCAAAGTTATCAATGAAATATCCGGGATGGCCGAAAAAATAGCCGACATAGCCAATCAGACCAATCTGCTGGCTCTTAACGCCGCTATAGAAGCTGCCCGGGCCGGTGAACACGGCAAAGGCTTTGCGGTGGTAGCAGAAGAAGTAAGGAAACTGGCCGAAGATTCTGCTAACACGGTTGATGCCATACAGGGCCTGACCCATCAAGTTCAGAGTGCCATTGATAATCTCATAGGCAATACAGGTGAATTACTAGAGTTCATCAACAAGGATGTAACCAGGGACTATGGACGCATGGCCGAAGCAGGAGCATTCTATGCTGAGAACGCGGAATTGCTAAGCAGGCTGACCGGCGATACCAGCCAAAGCATTCAGCATATTATGGTGGCCATGCACGATGTAAGCCAGGCTATCGAATCTACTGCTGCTACTATTGAACAATCCAGCGCCGGCTCTCAGGAAATAGCTAGACACACCGAAACTGCTGCCACTGCTGCCCTGGAGATAAACTCCACCGCAGCCCGACTGGCCGAAAGCGCAGAAATACTAAACAACCTAATACTCCAATTCAAAATTTCTTAACTATACTCGGGGACATTCCTGCCGCCAAGTTCTCCAAGGGCAGGTGTGTCCCTGTTCCTTGACCCGAGAATCTTACAATAATGCCTCACCTCCTTTAATTCACTTAGCTGCCTCATTAGTCCCAGCCGAGGCGAGTCCCCTTTCCTTAGCCCGAGAATCACATCTCACTGCCCACCAATCTTGAGATATATCCAGCTAACTCCATTCTCCCAGCCGAAGTGTGTCCCTGTTCCTTGACTTGAGAATCTCAAAATTATGCCCCACCTTCTTTAACTCACTCAGCTAACACCCTTATACTTAACCAGGTGTGTCCCCTTAACTTAGCTTTTCCTGAAATAGCAAAGGACGAAACTGTTCTGCCCACTTTAAGAATGCATCCATTGATTAGCAGGGGCAGTCATTGCTTCGCCCACATCCATCTACTCAACTTCTCAGTTGTGCAGCCTTATAACATGTTAAGAATCCATATGCTAAAATTTAAAACCGCAGCAAACGATACCCATAGCACATAAGGAACCATCAATATACCAGCTATTCGATCTATTCTGAAAAACTGCCAGGTACTAATTACAATCAATGCTAACAACACCAGTATTTCGATAACAGCCCAGCCTCTTAATTCCCACCTAAAAAATATCAGAGTCCAGAAGAAATTAAACACCAGCTGCAACAAAAATATTCCCAGGGCAGACCTGACGGTTTTTCTATCCAGGCCATACATAAATACGCGATAACTGGCGATACCCATCATAATAAACAGCAAAGTCCAGACCGGGGCAAATATCCACCCAGGTGGTGCAAACCCTGGCTGTTGCAAAGCCTGATAAGCATCAAAAGCATTACTCGATAAAAAGAAGCTCAACCCACCAGTCCCTAGAGAAAGGGCCACAGCAGCAATCAGAGCAGGCCATCCTATAGTCCGCTTCACCCTCAAAATACCTTTCATGCCAATTCCCCCATTCATTCCTTAAAGCCTTATCAGTAACCCCTGAGATCCATCTGACGGTTTATCTCCTCCAGCGTATCCCCGGTATGACCCCCATCAATTTTAACCAGAGCGGCATGATCCAGCTGAGTGCGCCCTTTATTAATAATAATCAAATCCTGGTAAAAAGCTGAAAATTCTTTAACAAAACCAGCCAGGGGGTAAACAGTCAGCGATGAGCCTATGACCAACAATACCTGAGCCCCCATTATCATATCCCGCGCCTCAACATAATTTTTTATATTCTCTCCAAATAAAACTACATCAGGCTTTAAAATGCTGCCGCACTTTTCACAGAATGGTACTATACCCTCACAGCTGTTGACGTATTCATCACCATAGACCTCCTTGCACCCCCGATTTCGGCAGACATAGCGATCAGCCGTACCATGAATAGCGATTACTTTACGGCTGCCTGCCCTTTCATGCAGACTGTCAATATTCTGGGTAACGATCCCCTTCACCCTGCCCTTTTTCTCCATATCCGACAGCACCCGGTGTGCCTTTCCGGGTTCTGACGGAGGAAATACAAAGTATTGACGGTAGAATTCATAAAATCCCTCCGGATCACGATTAAAAGCATTTATATTGATGATATTCATCACCTTATTTTCCCCCAGTTTTCGGTAAATCCCATCTGCTCCCCGAAAATCAGGAATACCTGCCTCCGTACTGATTCCTGCACCGGTTACAACTATCGTATTACGAGAATTAGCCAGAACACTAACAACCTGGTCAACTGCCTTTTTATCCATTTTTCCATATCCCTGCCTTTCTTATAAGGTTATCTTCTATAAAACCAGGTTCTAATCCTTCTCACCGCATCACGCAGCTCTCCAGCTTGCCTGCAATTCTTATAAAGAGTGCTTTACACACTTCCAGAGTTAACATTAGATTAGCTCCAAAAAATTTGTTACCTGGAACCAGAACACTTTCCATGTTTTTACATACTATATCTTAGAAGTCTTACCCAGAGACTTCTAAAATCAGGGCAGGAGGTCCAACACGTGGCAGTAACAACAATACCGGTAAGTACCGAAATGGTATTGGTCATGGATAACGGCATCGGAGCGAGCGGACAGCAGTTAAAAAAGAACCGGGGCTACAAATATGTTAAAACCACAGCAGATAGCGAAGATGTTTTTTCAGTAGCCCAAAGCCTTTTAGGCCTGCAGGAAAAGACCAGTCTTTCCATCCAACGAAATGACTCTTGTAAAATAGAAGAGGTATAGCAGGCATCCATTAACCAACACCAGGGATGTACCCCATATATTACCACCTTTCTTTCATCAGCGAATACAGCGGTTTGGATGAAATCATTCCTCTAAACCGCTGCCTGAGGAGGCAAAAAATTTGAGCGAAACAAGCAGAACCCTGGAGATGACATTCGCCACTGAACTTGACAAAAAACATGTAATCCGCATAACAGATGCCAGAAGCGATGCAACTGATGCGGAAGTAACAGCAGCCATGGATAATATCATCAGCAAGAACATCTTTTCAGGAACCGGCGGAGAACTAGTAGGAAAAGTCAGCGCCCAGTTAATTATCACCCAGAAAGACGAATTCAATATCGTGTAGTCAACCAGGGGGCGAGGGATTAAAACCTTCGCCCCTTCTATTGCCATTGTATCAACCGGAAATATTTCACTAAGCATTTGTTAATTTTTCCCTGCACAGCTTATATGCCCCCTACTTTAGCTGATACTTGTCCCGTAAGCCCCTTCACCTCAGATCAGCAGTCCATCATCCTCTAAGCTTCTGCTTAGCACATCCAATTCCTCGCTTCACCTTACGATAAATCAAATAAGCAGCAATCACTGTCGGTGACAGCTAATTCTGTTTCATCTCCCGATTTTCTAAGTGATATCAAAACAAAGGTTATAAAGATATTTCTGCATTGAATCCAACCCTGATAAGAAACGCACATTTCCTCATTATATAATAGGGATATTCACAACTACTGCATTCACTAAGGTATACATTATGCACAATAAATTTGGCTAATTGTATATCAATTTATTGTATTTAATATGCAAATCAAGTATATTGATTCTAGCCTGGCAAACATATGCCATAAATAATTATTATACTTATAATGGGCATATCAGTATTCTTCATCAAACCTGGCAAATCCATTGGATTTATCTGCTGCTGGATAAGCAGATAATAAATCCACACCCAAAAATGGGTTTGGAATCCTGACGTTACAAAAACCAAACCACAGTAAATAGTAACAGCAGGATAGCAGTTTTGCTTCTATAACAGGATAATAGATTTAGATAGACGATTCCGTGGAGGTACAAATCCAAGTGCGCATATTATTAGTAGACCAGGAACGCCACCATCTTCAGAATGCGAAAAGTTTCTTAAACGGTCTGGGTCACCAGGTTGTAACGGCCGACAATGGGAGCAAAGCTCTGGATAAATACTATAAAGGAGATTTCCAGTTGATATTGACTGATGCAAATATACCAGACCTGACCGGTCTTGATCTGTTGGATAAAATCAATCAGCCAAAATCCGATATCAAACCCTATGTAATTTTATATTCTGCCCATGCTGATGCAGACTGTGCAATTCAGGCTTTTCGCAGAGGGGCCTATGATTTTTTAATGAAGCCTATCAATTGGAAATATCTTGGTAAGATAATAAATCAAGCCGCTGGACATCTGGATCAAATCAAAACTCCGCATAATTTAAGCAATATGCATAGACCTGATTTAAAACAGCTTCCCTCCGATTTGCCGGAAACTAACATACCTAATATTGTAATCAAGGACATTGGCCCGGTATTTCTCAATTCTTCTGTTATCAAGCAGATCTATGAACTGGCCCCGGTACTGCATGCTGATCGCACAATTCCTGTTCTCATCGAAGGAGAAACAGGCACCGGTAAAGAACTGATCGCCCGCTATATACATTTTGCCAATCACAGCGATGATACCTATCGTCCATTTGTTGCCGTCAATTGTTCAACCCTGACCCATAACCTGTTCGAAAGCGAGATTTTTGGCTACGAGGCCGGAGCCTTTACCGGTGCAGTTAGCAGCGGGAAAAAGGGTAAATTTGATTTAGCTGAAGGGGGCACTCTTTTCCTGGATGAAATAACGGAACTGCCTATTAAACTGCAGGCCAAATTACTCCGGGTAATTCAGGAGAAAAAGTATTATCGTTTAGGCGGCTTGAAGCAAATACAGAATGATGTACGTATAATTTGTGCTACAAATAAAAATATTGAAGAACTGGTTGAAAACAAACGCTTTAGAAGCGATTTATTTTATCGAATAAATACTGTTCACCTGAAAGTACCTCCTCTTCGGGAGAGAATTTCCGATATCATTCCTCTGGCCCAGGTTTTTCTCCAGGAGTTCTCGATAGCAAGAAAGAAAGACTTTGTCAGTATTAGTGATCCAGCCGCCCGACTGCTGCATTCCCACCCCTGGCCCGGTAATATCAGGCAGCTGCGCAGTGTAATTAATTCAATCACTTTACTTCACAACGATACCGCCTTAAAGGTAAAACACCTGGACGCTATTAGAGGCGATCCCCAGAACAGAAATAAGAATCCGGTACCCGTGCACAGCCCGGATTCTATAAGATTTGATTTACCCGCAGACAGATTACCTCTGGAGAAGGTCAATAAGGACGTAATCACGCGAGTATTAGCAATGCATAATGGGAATATCAGTAAAACCGCCCGGTATCTTGATATTTCCGCCCGATCCCTTTCATACAAACTAAAGAAATGGGATAGCGGCAGCTCCAGCGACAAATAGCAACAATTTTGTAACACATATTTGTTAAACTTACATTTTTGTCCATCCCCAATTTAATCTTATCTAACTGTATCAAAAACCATAAAACTCAGTAATACCGCGGATATATATCTTCCATAACCCCTCCTAAAGTGTTGGCATTATTATTGCATTGCATGGTAGTACCAAATTATTCGTTAAAGGAGGTTGTTTGTACTATATGTTTATGTATTTATGCGGATATGCCAGACATAACTATGAAATTGGCATAATTTGCTGAACAAAAAGGAGTTGAAGATGTTGCATAGTATCAATCAGCGTTTAATGGTCTATATCGGCATTATTGTCTTAATTGTATGTGCTGCACTGGGAGGAGTCTCATATTACAATTCCAGCCAGCTGCTGCAGACAAGTATCGAACAAACCCTCCCTGGCAAGGCAGAGGACGGCGCCAAACTGATAGCCAGAGGAGTAAAGGCTCAATTAGCAGTTCTTAATTCTATTGCAGTGCGCGGTGAAATAAAGGGAATGGATTGGGCTGCGCAATTTCCAGTCCTACAGGCCGAGAATGAACGTCTCGGATATAAACTAATCGGAGTTGCAGCACCGGACGGAATCATGAAAACTATCGATGGCAACATGGTTGATATCAGCAACCGGGACTATTTCCTCAAAGCCATATCCGGAGAGAGTTCCATGAATGACCCCATCATTTCCAAAGTAGATTCCTCTCTCTTAATTCCTATCAGCTGCCCTATAGAAAATAATGGAACCATAACCGGAGTTCTGGTGGGCTGCCTGGATATTTCAGTATTAAGCACTATAACTAATGATATTAGCTTTGGCAGCAGCGGCTACGCATATATGCTGGATGGTAAAGGAACCAAAATTGCCCATCCTGATTACACCCTGGTTACCGCACAGGATAATACCATAGAAAAAGCTAAAACAGATCCAAATTTAAAATCCCTGGCCGAACTTGAAACTCTAATGATAAATGGCGAAAATCACTTTGGGCAGTATTCATATAATGGTATTACCTATGAAATGGCATTTGCCCCCATTAAAGACACCGGATGGTCAGCAGCTATCGTATGCGACAAGAGTGAAGTCATGGCTGGTTTGGGCGGATTAAAAAACGCTTCATTCATTGCATCCATAATAGCCCTCTTATTAGGATTGGGATTAGCCTTTTTCACAGGACGACAGATTTCCCAACCTATAGTTAGGGCAGCAGAACATGCCCGGGTTATGGCCACAGGTGATTTCAGCGTTGAGGTATCACCTGAATTTCTGAAAAGCAAGGATGAGATCGGTGACTTATCCAGGGCATTCAACGAAATCAACGTAAAAATTCGAGAAATAATCCGCGGGATAGCAGCTCAATCTAATGACGTAGCCTCGGCCAGCGAAGAATTAGCAGCTTCATCTGAAAATATAGGTGCCAACATGGAAGAAGTATCCGCGTCTACAGAAGAAATAGCAGCAGGTATGCAGGAGGTATCTGCGGCTGCCGAAGAAATAAGTGCTTCCGGTCAGGAAATAGGAGCGGCCCTGGAACAAGTGGAAGAACAGACCAAACTGGGCTACCAGCAGTCAAGCGAGATAGAAACACGAGCTTTGAAAGTTCAGCATCAGGCCCAGGAATCACGTATTCAGGCAGAAGGAGTATACAGCGGTATTAAAGATGCCGTAATCAAGGCTATCCAGGAAGCAAAAGTGGTAGCGGAAATTTCCAGCTTAGCTGAGAGCATAGCCGGCATTGCTGACCAGACTAACCTGTTAGCCCTTAACGCAGCAATAGAAGCAGCCCGGGCCGGTGAACACGGCCGGGGATTTGCAGTGGTGGCTGAGGAAGTAAGAAAACTGGCTGAAGATTCCTCCCAATCGGTATTGAATATTCAATCCTTAACTAAACAAGTGCAGGTTTCCATAGGAAATTTAACCGATCACGCCAATGAACTGCTAGCTTTTATAAATGATGAAGTAATCCCAGATTATGATCAGATGGTTAATACAGGAGCACAATACAAAGAAGATTCGGATATTATTGCTGACCTGGTACAGAACGTGTCCGACAGCGTCAAGGACGTAACCAGTTCTGCTCAAGAAATCAACAAGGCTATAAGCAATACCGCTGCCACCATTCAGCAGACCGCAGCAAGTTCCCAAGAAATAGCTAAAGGCAGTGAACAAGCGGCCGGCGGAGCCATGGACGTCAACACCGCAGCTAAAAAAATGGCTGAAAATGCCGAACAACTAAATGAACTAATACAGCAATTTAAGATCCAATAATGGGGACATTCCCAGGAAACCGGGGGACTGTCGCATCTGTTTCCTGTCACGCGCAGCGGGACCGTAGGTAAACTATAACGAGTAGGTGTGTCCCCTGACCTTAACCTGCCTGTCAAGAGGATAGAGAAACTGCCTATTAATCTAACCAATGACAGGATCTCTCCATCCCATAACCCAGGGGGTGTTTTTACACCCCCTGGGTTTCTATACCCAGGGACATTCCTTCAACAAGGTACTCCCGGGAAGGTGTGTCCCTGTTCCTTGATCTGAGAATCTCACAATAATGCCCCACCTTCTTTTAATTCACTTAACTGACTCATTAGACTTGATATAGGTGTGTCCCCTTTCCTTAGCCCGAGAACTTCATTTTAGCACCAGCAATCCATGGCAGTACTTAGCTTTCTCATACTTCCCAGCAGGTGTATCCCCTGACCTTAGCCGAATTTTTCCATAGGGTTAGAGCCTGGATTGTCCGGAGCGCAAAGAACGCCAGACAATTAATCATAACAAGGCTGGTACCTTCGTGATGGTAAGATCATTAACCTCCAGGATAAAATAGTGAAATGACCTGTGATCGTTCCGCAATTCTCATAAAACGTCGGCTCTTTCGGCAGCCAATCCCAAATAGAGCCCACCGGCAAAAATTGTTGTTATCAAGATAAAATGAAGCAGATAATATCCCCAGCTTCCCTGCCTCAAATCTGCAGCAGCAAGCGGTTTTCTGGCCTCATCACGGACGATCAAACCGCCGATAAACTCATAGAGCAGAAGATATATCCACCACCAGGTATAAGAATCCCAGAAATCCCAGGCCCAATTATATCGTATGGTATCCGTAAACTGGTTAGCCAGGGTCTCAGCTGTCATACCCAGGTGAACAATCACCCAGTAAAAACCTATTTTATGTACCCACTCCCTGGGACTATACCTGACGCTGAATATTACCAGGAAAGGGAAAAAAACAGATATGGTTTCAATCGGCATGTTTGATATCCCGGGAAAAATGAGGTAAGGGAAAGAATAAAAAGACAGCTTCACGAAAGCATAGCACAAAATATTACCTGTTACTGCTGCCAATAAAAAAAGCAGCCCATAACCTTTATAATCTTTCCTGACTATAAAAAAAACACCTATGATGCTTAATATATCTACTGTTACAGTAAGGTACGATTCAATGCCTGGCTGGAAATTCATATGCCCTGCCGCTTTCTTTAATCATATCTTTTTCTACTTAATAATATCGACCGGTGTTCCTATATCTATTCGTGCAGGCATAATTGGATACATTTCTGTAGACTTTGATTTTTTCAAGAAAATCTCCATCTGGCTGCAGCAGATCATCAAGAGGTCGAAATTTCTTTATGTTAGAACCCCAAAACGAGAAACCAGTGGAAAATAATGTTATTAAATCCTTGCTTATTTAAAACTAGCCTTACTTGGCGTATAATAACAATCATAAAGTCGGTCTTCTTCATTAACCACAAAACAAAGAAAATATACTGAAAAGCAAAGGGGCTGTTCTGTCGGGGATTAAGATAATCACTGATGAGACAGCCCCATCTGGTGCTATACAGGCTATTAAGTTTTTGATAATCAATTACAAAAATATTTTAAGAGGAGCGCTAAATATGTTTAGGGAAATGAGACGAAAGGACAAGCAAATATCCGAGGAGGCATCAATAGCAATACTAGAAAATGGTATATATGGTGTCTTATCAACAATTGGTGAGGATGGATATCCATATGGTGTACAGGTAAACTATATTTATAAAAACGGAAAAATTTATTTCCACAGTTCTGCAGCTAACGGTCATAAGAGAGCGAACATCCAATATTGTGATAAGGTGTGTTTTACCGTAACAGAGGGTGTTGAAGTCCTAGCGGACTCATTTAATACGAGATTTGAAAGTGCTATAGTTTTTGGCAGGATAAATGAGGTCGCAGCTATGAAGCAGGTGATCCTTGAAGATATTATCGATAAGTATTCCGCTGAATACAAAAATGCAGGACTAAAATATATCGGCGCGGCGGCAGACAAAACAACAGTATATGAAATTTCTATCGAAGCTATAAACGGTAAAGCAAAACACTGATTGGCTTCTAATTTTCTTGGCTTTTGTAAAATAATTATAATATTGAATATTCAGGTTTGGGAGTTGGGTACTGTGGCTTTAACACTGGAAAAAATTTATTATACGGCCATGCGAAAATATGGTATTAAGCTGCTGGCTGGCAGATCAGGCATTTGGAACACGATAAGCTGGATTCATACCGTAGAGGATATACGGGTTGTAAATTTCCTGAAAGGGCAGGAACTGGTTGTCATGACCGGGGTTAAAAATCCTACTGTGCAGGAGCTGATCGATTTTACCAAAAGCGTTTTCGAAGTAAAAGCCAGTGGGCTGGTATTTAACACCGGTCCGTTTATTACCAGTATACCGCAGGAAATTATCGATTTTGCCAATGATAATAATTTTCCCATATTTATTTTGCCATGGGAGGTGCGGCTGGTAGAATTTGACCGGGAATTCTGCAATCTGATTATACAAAACGAACAGGAAAGCCAGAACCTGTGCAGTGCCTTTAAAAATGCTATTTTTTCACCGTCTGAAACCGAATTATATCTGCCTGCACTGCAAAAAGAAGGGATTTTGCTTGATGAAAAATATTGTATGGTTAAGTGCATGCCCCTGATAATGGGAGAAGGGGCCGAGCGTTACGATAACACCAAACTCTTCTATGACCTGCGTCTGCACTGCGAGAGGATAATAAACAAAACCCAGAAAAAGTATGTTATTTTCAGACATGACTGTTATCTGACGATTATAATTCCCTCCACCAATAAAAAGCAGGTACAGAATATAATAGCCGAGATATCTTCCTTCTGGAAATGGCAGCACCAAAATGGCAGGATATACTTTTCAGTAAGCAAATATGACCTTACCATAGACCGACTGGCAGAATATTTTGAAACCTTGAGCATAATATGCAAACTGGCTATGAAGGAAGACAAACCGGTGTGGCATTGGGAAGACCTGGGCATCCTTGCTCTGCTTTTATCAGTCCGGGATATGGAACAGCTTACAGATTATGAGAACAATACCATAGGAACCCTGGAAAAGTATGACCGGGAGAACAATACCAATTATTGCAAAATCCTAAGCAAGTATCTTGAACTGGATGGAAATATGCAAAAAGTAGCTGAAGAGTGCTTCGTGCACAGGAATACCGTTTCTTACTATTTGAAGAAAATTTCCGAAATGCTCGGATTTGAACTGTATAGCACGCAAGATCGGGTAAAACTCTATATTGCCTTTTATATAAGGGACATTAATCAATTGTAAAGTTTTACAAAGATTTTTATTTTTTCTTCTAATTAAAAATTATTAATGCTGTGGTAGAATGCATGTATAAGCTAGGAATAAGACATGCAAAGGCGCAAGGAAAACCTTGTGCCTTTTGTTTTTTTCTGCTTAACAAATCACAACAAAAAAATGCAGAAGAAAGTGGAGGAAACAAGATGAGAAAAAAAGTTTTAGCTTTGTTAGTTGCAGCAGCGTTAATGATGACTGGCCTTATCGGCTGCGGCGGCAGCTCTGATGAAGCAAAGGGCGACACCATCAAAATTGGGGTATCCGGACCGACAACCGGTAATTCAGCGGAATCAGGAGTAAATGTTAACACCGGTATTAAGATGGCAATTGATGAGGTAAATGAAGCTGGCGGTATTACCATTGACGGCGTTAAGAAAAAAGTGGAAGCAGTTTATTATGACACCGGTTCCAACGCTCAGACAGGTCTTTCAAACTGTGAAAAGCTTATTACAAGTGACAAGGTGGATTTCCTGTTCTGTGAGTCTTTCAACAGCGCAGTCGGTATTGCAACAATGGAACTGGCTAAAAAATATGATATAGCCATGGCAACTTTAGAGCCGGTAAGTTCTGCAATAACTGAGAAGATTGTTAATGACCCGGAAAGCTATAAACACTTCTTTAAATTCGGATGGGATTCCAGTGCCTATGGTGAAGTCTGTGCCAGTACCATTCTGGATCTGATTGATCAGGGTAAATTGGAAGCTCCCCACAAAACCATCGCTATCTGCGGCGATGAAACAGACTATGGCCGTTCTAACCTGGCAGCTGTTGTGGAAAAGATGCAGGCAGCAGGCTATAAAGTGGTGTCTGAAAACTACTGGGAATTTGGTGCAACCGATTTATATTCCGTCATCAGTGACATCAAGAGCTCCGGTACCGACGTTATTTTCTCCTGTTCAACGACAGTGGCAACCGGGGTGGCTCTTATCAAACAGCTGGATGAAAACGGACTTGGGACTGTACCGCATATGGCAATTTATTACCCGATGCAGCCAGAATTCAAAAGCCAGATCGGATCTGCTGCGGATGGACTTATGTGGGCTCCCATGCTTATAGATATTGAACATAATCCCAAGGCTAAGGAATTTGCTCAGAAACTTAAAGATTACAATGGAGAGGATGTGACCTTCGATTACATCGATGGTTATTCCGATATGATGGTGGTCTTGGAGGCTATGGAAGCCTGTGGCTCCGTAGATCCGGAGATACTTGCCGCAGCATTGTTATCTGAAGACGGATTTGACGAATATAAAGGTCTCATCAAGTTTAACCCTGACAGCCACACCATCTATTATGGTGAAGGCTATGTCGCAGTTAATGTGGCTCAGATTCAGGATGGAGAGAGCTATGTTATTTATCCGGCATCAGCATCTATCAGTGAATATCAGCCGACAGAGTAATTGATGCCAGATTAATAAGGTAATATGCGGGGTGTATTTCTACTCATGGAAATACCCCCGGATTTACCTGGAAAGGAAGTGAAAATACATGAGGCAGACAGACTACATTCTGGAAGTGGACAATGTGTGCATGAGATTCGGGGGCCTGATGGCCATAAACGAGGTTTCCCTTAAACTTGAGAGAGGTAAGATACTTGGCATTATCGGACCGAATGGTGCGGGAAAGACAACTCTGTTCAACACCTTGTCGGGATTTTATCAGGGATATAGCGGAAATGTTGAATTCAACGGGCAGTCCATGAACGGCAAGAAGGCTAACGAAAGATGCAAATTGGGAATTGCACGTACTTTTCAGGTAACCAAACCATTTGAAAAAAACACCCTTTTGGAGAATGTCATAGTTGGTGCTTTCCACGGCGCCAAAAATAAACCGAAAATGTCGGATTGTGAAAAAGAGGCCGAAGATCTTCTGGAATATGTGGGACTGATAGACAAGAAAGATGAATATGCCATGAGCCTTAACGTAGCCCAGAGAAAAAAACTGGAAATGGCCAGAGCGCTGGCTACAAAACCAAGTCTTCTTCTTCTGGATGAGGTTATCGGAGGTCTTAATCCTACTGAAGTACTGGAAATGATGGATGTTATTAAAGACATCAACAGCATGGGAGTCAGCATTTTGATGATTGAACATGTTATGAAGGCAATTATCGGTATTTCCGATTATATAGTGGTTATTAATCATGGAGAAAAGCTTGCCGAAGGTCTTCCCGCAGATGTTATGAGGAATCCGGACGTAATTGAAGCTTATCTGGGCTCCACGGCAAGGAGGATTTCAGTTGCTTAAGATATCCAACCTGAATGCATATTATGGAGACGTTCAGGTACTCTATGACGTTAATCTGGAAGTAAATGATAAGGAAATCGTTACCATCCTTGGTTCCAATGGAGCTGGGAAAACCACCCTCATGAAGACAATTTGCGGCATAGAGACAAAAAGATCAGGTGTAATCGAATTTCAGGGCGAGAATTTGATGAAGGTTCCTGCCCATAAGCTGGTTACCAAAGGAATTACCCTGGCACCGGAAGGACGACATCTGTTCCCGGAACTGACCGTTAAGGAAAACCTCCTGCTGGGAGCCTATGCATTTAAAGATAAAAGGAAAATAAATGATACGTATGACTGGGTGCTGACGTTGTTCCCCAGATTGAAAGAAAGGCTGATACAGTACGCGGGAACCATGTCCGGGGGCGAACAGCAGATGTGTGCCATCGGAAGAGTACTGATGTCAAATCCCAAGTTTTTAATGATGGATGAGCCGTCTCTCGGTCTGGCGCCCAATATTGTGGATACCGTTTTTGACGTCATAACCAAGATCAATAAAGAAAAAGGAATTACCATTGTTGTCGTGGAGCAGAATGCCAATATTGCCCTGCAGACCGCAGACCGCGGTTATGTATTGGAAAATGGAGTAATCGGTATGTCCGGCAGTGCCCAAAGTATGTTGGAATCTGCGGATATTCAGAAATTGTATTTAGGATTGTAAGGAGTAGCAATTATGACTGTTTTTGTACAAAACCTGATTAACGGTATTATCAGTGGTTCTTATTATGCCGTGCTGGGAGTCGGGCTTACTGTTACCTGGGGTGTATTGAAGATGATCAATATAGCACATGGAGACTTTTATATGATAGGTGCGTTCATGTTCTACACATTTTCGATACTTATGGGTTTCCCGGTTGTTCCTTCTATTATCATAGGTATTGCGGCAGTATTCATTTTAGGTATGGTAATGGAAAAGTTCGTACTGGCCCCTTCTCTGGGACGCGGTAAGTTTGGTGACACTCCATTCATCCTTACGCTGGCTATCGGTATTCTTCTGCAGAATATTGCTCAGTTGACCTGGGGTGAAAAAAATGTTGGAGTTCCATATTTCAATGATGCAATTTTTCAATTTATGGGACTTACCATGGCGGGACAGCGGCTGATTGTAGCTGCAGTGGCGATGGTTACTCTTATTGTGGTAATGATGGTAATTAAAAAAACCAGGTTTGGCTGGGCTATCTCGGCAACTGCACAGGATACGTTTTCAGCAACTTTGATGGGTATTAACACCAAACAAATTTATATGGTGACATTTGGTATAGCGGCTGGACTTTGTGCCATAGCCGGATGTTTGCTGGCTCCTATTTATGGTATTAATCCGTGGATGGGCGGGTCGATCCAGTTAAAATCCTTCGTTGTCTGTATCGTAGGCGGACTTGGAAGTGTCGAAGGTTCTATTGTTGCCGGCCTGGCGCTGGGTATTATTGAGAGCTATGTCACCCAGTTTTTGGGAAGCGGCTGGCAGAATGTTATCGCGTATGCACTGGTAATTGTTATGTTCTGGTTCAGGCCCGCAGGAATATTCGGGAAGATGGAGTGATAGAACATGAATAAAAATAATATTTTAATATTTTATGAAAAAAGCAAATCAAACGCAGTTATCTCACTGATATTTTTCGCTGTCTTACTTATAATTCCGGCAATTCTGCGAATAAGCAGTTACAGGAATGAGTCATACGTAGAGGGTGTTCTTATTCTTTGTATGATGTGGGCGGCCATGACACTCAGCTGGAATCTCTTAATGGGCTATATGGGAATATGGAGTCTGGCCCAACAGGTGTTTTTTGGAATAGCAGCATACACCTCTGCCATGATGAACTATTATCTGCACATGAGCCCCTGGCTGGGATTTATTGTGGGACCACTCTGCGCGACCTTAGTGGGACTTTTAGTTGCCATTCCTGTATTACGCCTGAAAGCGGCCCCGTATATCATTATCGCAACCATGTGCCTGGCCGAGATTGTTCGTCTTATATTCATAAACCTGGTTGACTGGACGCGCGGTGAGCTGGGCTTCTGGCAGATGGATGCCTTTAATAATATTTTGGGAATCAATTTTAATGGAGCCGATAAGATTCCCTACTATTATCTGATATTTATTATCTTTGCAGCAATAACTCTGGTATGTGCTTTACTGGCAAAATCTTCGACCGGTCTGGCCATGAAATCAATCCGCGATTCACAGGAGGCGGCTGAGTCCCTGGGCGTTGATATCGTCAGGACCAAGATTAAGGTATTCTTAATCAGCGCTTTCATGGCAGGTTTCTGCGGCGTATTCTTTGCCCACTATATTAAGATACTGACCCCCACCGATGTATTTGGACCGAGTATGATGACAGAGCTGATTGCCATGAATGTATTGGGAGGGATCGCAACTATCAGAGGGCCTATCTTTGGGGCATTTTTCCTCACCCTAACTATGGAAACCCTGCAGGGAATTGATAGTTACAAGTTATTGATTTATGCACTGATCCTTATCATAACTACTTTAGTACTTCCCAATGGCATGTTGAACAGCAGCGCGCAGTTCATCAGCTGGATAAATAAAATTAAAAACCTCAGGCTAAATAAAAAAGTTCCATTAACGGAATTCAGTGAATCAGGGTAAAACTGCCGGTTGAATAAAATCTACTGAAAAGGCGCAGGGGTGCCTGACATATGGCTGTGATGGATATGCCAGATCAGATTTTTGTTACGTGTTGTAAGCAGGATTTATGATTGGATGGAGTGGTGTAAATGAGTAATGTAAATGAGTATAAAGAAATGGCAAAGGCCTGGATTGACGAGCATGGAGATGAATTTGAGGAGATTTCCAAATACATCTGGAGTCATCCGGAACTGGGTCTGGAGGAATATGAAGCCTCCCGGAAACTAACCGATGTGTTGATAAAATACGGCTTCACTGTAGAGATGGGTGTTTCCGGAATGCCTACCGCATTTATTGCCACCTATGGCAGTGATGAACCAGTTATTGGTTTCAATGCGGAATATGACTGCCTCCCCGGACTGTCCCAGAAAGCGGGAAGTACTGAAAAGGAACCGATTATTGCCGGAGCACCGGGACAAGGCTGCGGACACAGTATTCTCGGAACAGCGGCAGTGCTCGGCGCGATAGCTTTAAAGCAGGTTATGGAAGCGAAACAAAGCCAAGGAACAATTAAAGTATTCGGTTCCCCGGCTGAGGAGATCTGTATTGGGAAACCATTTATGGCCAGAGACGGATATTACGATGATGTGGATTGTTTCCTGGACTGGCATCCATTTTATTATAATAAGGCCCATTATGATACCTGCAGTGCATATTTCAGCATCAAATATCATTTTACCGGCAGGACAGCCCACGGCAACAGTCCATGGCAGGGAAGGAGTGCATTTGACGCGGCGCTCCTGGCCGGTCATGGCATTGAAATGCTGAGAGAACATTATGAGCCGGCGGCCGCAGATAAGGCCAATACCGTAAACTACACTTTCTCGGATACCGGACCGGAGATTCCCAACGTTGTACCGGACCACACCACCATGTGGTGTGTAGGACGGTTTACGACCTCTGAAATCATGGAAGATGTAATTGCCAGGATTGATAAATGTGCTCAAGCAGGTGCACTGGCCACGGAAACCGCCGTAAGCAAGGAAATCCTTTCCAAAACCCACGAAAAAATCCCCAACAAGGTGCTTTCCAGGATGATTTACGACAACTTTGTGGAACTGGGAGCCCCTGAGTTTACCGAAGAGGAACAGGAAAAAGCCAGGCAGATGCAGATTTCCGATGGAATAGAACCAAAGGGATTGGATGCCGAAATAATGGAATTTGGCACCAGCGGTACAGTAGTATGTGATACTTCGGAATTTTCATGGAATGCTCCGTATGCAACATTCTGGATGACCCTGGCTCCGGAGGGCGGCTGGCACAACTGGAAAATTGTATCCTGTGCCGGTTCATCCATTGGCATGAAGACATTGCGCCAGGCCGGGAAGCTGCTGGCAGTCTGCGGCATATCCGTACTTGAGGATACCCAGCTGCTGACTGATGCAACAACCGAGTGGAAAGAGCGAATGAATGGCAGAGTTTATCAGTGCCTGATTCCGGAAAATGTAATGCCCTGCCTTGGCATTAATAAGGCAACCATGGATAAATACCGTAAATTCTATGATGCAGAGTAAGGGGGGGAATTGCCTTGGAAGAGATGCTGAAAACAGAGCTTCTTGACTGGATAGACAAGAACCGGGAAGAGTTCATCCAGATATCAAAAACACTCTGGGAAAATCCCGAGCTGGGTATGGAAGAATATCAATCATCTGCTTTGATCGCGGATACCCTTGAAAAGTACGGTTTCCAGGTGACCAGGGGAATTGCAGAAATGCCCACCGCTTTCATTGCCGAATATGGGCAGGGCAAACCGGTGCTTGGTCTCAGTGTGGAATATGACTGCCTCCCGGGACTTTCCCAAAAAGCAGCAGCTCCTGAATATGATCCGGTTGTCCCGGGAGCACCGGGACATGGTTGTGGACACAACATACTGGGCGTGTCCGCCGTTCTTTGTGCTGTTGCCTTAAAGCAAGTATTGGAGACTCACCAAATTGAAGCAAGCTTAAAGGTGTTTGGTACTCCGGCCGAGGAAATCTGCGTGGGTAAACCCTTTCTTGCCAGAGACGGCTGGTTTGACGGACTTGATTATGTATTGGACTGGCATCCAATGTACAGTAATCAGGCCCATGCTGATTACTGCAGTGCTTATTTTAACGTGAGATATCATTTCCATGGCAAAAATGCCCATGGAAATTCCCCCTGGTATGGGAGAAGCGCTTTGGATGCAGCCATGTGGACCGCTCATGCTATTGAAATACTGCGTGAGCATGTTCGCCCGGAAGAGCAGGCAGCTGCGAATACCATCAACTATTCCTTCAGTGATGTCGGACCGGAGATTCCCAATGTTGTTCCCGAACGTTCCACTCTCTGGTGCATCGGAAGATTTAAGACCAGTGAAGAAATGCAAGAGGTTATGGCCAGGATCGATAAATGCGCCCAAGCGGGGGCTATGGCAACTGAAACAACTGTGGAAAAAGAGTTTATTTCCGCATCCAGGGAAAAAATCCCCAACCGGGTGATGGCAGATGTATTGTACCGGAACATAAAAGCGCTGGGGACGATTCCCTATACCGAAGAGGAACAGAACCTGGTTAAAGCAATTCAGAAGAACAGCGGGATGCCGGAAACAGGTCTTCCGACAGAAATTTTGGAACCCAAAGAATGCGGAATGGGTGTTACAGACAGTGCGGAATACAGCTGGAAAGCGCCCTGCGGCAACTTTACCCTGGCAGTGGCCCCGGGAGGCGGCTGGCATAACTGGCGGGTTACGACATGTGTGGGGAGCTCCATCGGAATGAAAGCTATGGTGCATGCCGCCAAGCTGCTGGCAATTTCCAATATGGAAGTGATTCAGAATCCCAATCTGGTAGAAAGCGCCCAGGCGGAACTTAACTCCCGAATAAAAGACCACGAGTATGTGACCCTGATACCAAAAGATATTAAACCACCGGTAACGATCAACCGTGAAGCTATGGAAAAATACCGAAATTATTTATTGGTGTAGAGGAGAAATGAATTATGTTGAGAGAACAACTGCCCCAAATCATTACGGAAACCGTTCCCGCCGCTGAGGCCAGGAAAATTATCGACCGAAGAGCCGAAGCTACCCCGGGCGCTATCCGCTGTGTTTACCCTTGTGTAATTAAAAGAGGCGAAGGGGCCATGATTGAAGATGTGGACGGTAACTATTTCCTGGACTGGGTAGGCGGAGTAGGGGTTTTGAATATGGGCTACTCAAGACCGGAAGTTGTTGAAGCGGTAAAGGCTCAGGCAGAAAAATATTTCCATGCCATGTTTAATATCACCACCCATGAAGGTTATGTTGCCCTGGCTGAGAAAATCAATGAAATAGTTCCTGTAAAGGGTGATAAGAATAAGACTTTCTTTGCCAACAGCGGTGCGGAAGCAGATGAAAATGCCGTCAAGCTGGCCAAGGCATTTACCGGGCGCCCCAATATCATTGTATTCAGCGGTGCTTTCCACGGAAGAACGGCACTGACCATGGCTATGACTTCCAAGAAGTCTTATGCCAAAGGTATGGGACCTTTCCCGGACGGTGTATACCGGGCCCCCTTTCCCTATCTATACCGTAAACCGGAAGGCATGACTGATGAAGAAGCGATTGATTATTATATTGCGAAATTGAAAGACGTATTTGAAGAAGCTTCACCGGCAGAATATGTGGCGGCTATCGTACTGGAACCGCTGCAGGGTGAAGGCGGATTCATTCCGGCTCCTATCGAGTGGGTGAAAGCAGTGCGCCGGATCTGTGATGAGAATGGCATTATGCTGGTTGTGGATGAAGTACAAAGTGGTTTCTGCAGAACAGGCAGAATGTTCGCTTCCTCTTACTGGGCGGAAGCCGGATGCGCACCGGATATTCTTGCCGCCGCCAAATCAATTGCCGCAGGTGTGCCCATCAGTGCTATCTGTGCCCGAGCTGAAATTATGGATGCAGTCCCCGGTGGAGTTATCGGAGGAACCTTCGGAGGCAATGCATTGGCATGTGCTGCCGCACTGAAGACAATTGAAATCATGGAGAAAGAGGATTTTGCGAAAAAAGCCCGGCATATCGGGGCAAAATGTCTGGAAGCATTCAACGGCTGGAAGGAGAAATACCCGGTAGTTGGAGACGTAAGAGGACTTGGAGCCATGATCGGTATAGAATTCGTAAAAGACCAGGCCGGCAAAGAGCCCCATCCCGAACTGGTAAGCAAGCTGGTTGCTTATTGTGCACAGCACGGACTTCTGGTTGAAAATGCCGGTACCTATTTAAACGTTATACGTTTTCTGGCCCCGCTGGTAATTACCGACGAGCAGCTGGAAGCCGGCTTTAAAATAATGGAAGATGGCATCCAAACATGTATGTAATTGCAAATGAGGGAGGTATGTATTAATGTTACAGCAGTTCAGAGTTATGCCGGCCATTTATCAGGCCGATAGCTGCAGGGAATTTTGTGAGGAATTTCAGGTCGGTGCAGGCGATCTGATTCTTACTGACCCCGCTATTTTCGATGGATATTTTGACGTTTATACAAAAGGTGCAGCTGTTGTATACCTGAAGAAATATGGCGAGGGGGAACCTACCGATTTAATGGTGGAGGCTATCTATCAAGACATTAAGGGCATCCCCCATAAACGTGTTATTGCGATTGGCGGCGGGAGTATTATCGATATTGCCAAGCTGCTGGTACAGGAGACCATTTCTCCTGTTGTACAATTGTACGACAAAATTATACCGACTAAAAAAGTAAAAGAATTGATCATAGTTCCCACTACCTGCGGCACCGGCAGTGAGGTTACCAGTGTGGCGGTTATTGAACTCACTGCCAGGAAGACCAAGCTGGGTCTTCAGACTGATGATGAATTTGCGGATTATGCAGTTCTGATACCGGAACTTCTGGATGGACTCCCATTCAAATTCTTTGCTACCAGCTCCATTGATGCGTTGATTCATGCCATCGAATCTTTTGTGTCACCAAAAGCAAATCCTTTTACGGAAATGTATTCGGAGAAAGCCATACGCCTGATCTTAAATGGTTATTTGAAGATAGCCGAAGAGGGAGAAGAGGCCAGATTCACTCTGATGGAGGATTTTCTGCTGGCAAGTACCTGCGCCGGGATCGCGTTTGGAAATGCAGGCTGTGCGGCGGTTCACGCCATGAGTATGCCATTTTCCGGTGCGTATCATGTACCCCACGGCGAAGCAAACTATGTTATTTTTACCGGAGTATTCAAGGCTTATAGGCGTTTACAGCCGGAAGGAAAGATTCAGCAGCTGGACTCAATTCTGGCGGAAGTACTTTCCTGTGGGCCGGATGATGTTTACAAGAAATTGGAAGCACTGCTGGATAAGATTTTACCGAAGCAGTTTTTACATGAATATGGTGTGAAAGAAGAAGAACTTCCGGTATATACGGACGTTGTGATGACAAAACAGGGACGGCTTACTGCCAATAATTATACAAAATTGGATGCCGACGAAGTGTTAAGGATATATCAGTCATTATTCTGATCAGCTATCCTTAAAAGAGTTTTTTGAATGGATAACATGTATAAAATATACGGTCTCCGTATGAAGAATCAAGTATGGGGAATCCAGTCATGGGAAAAGCAGGGACATATAAAGGGATGAACCAGAATTTGTTGATGATAAAGTGCTGTAATGGAGGTTTAAAATGGATAATTATGTAATAACTATCGCCCGGGGTTTTGGAAGCGGCGGAAAAGAAATTGCTGAAAAACTTTCCTGGGAGCTTGGCATTCCATATTATGAAAGAAGGATTCTGCAAATGGCTTCCGAACATAGTGGTATTGCAGAAGCCATTTTTGCCGAGGCCGATGAAAAACTGAAGGGACATAAGTTTGCCGCTTTGTTAGGGGCAATGCCCAGCACCTATATAGTAGAACCTAGCAGCCGCAGGTTTACATCCGATGTAAATCTGTTTAATATTCAGGCCAATATCATACGTTCTCTGGCAGAATCTCAATCCTGTATCATTGTGGGAAAATGTGCAAATTCCCTTCTACAGGATTATGACAATGTCGTCAGCATTTATATCGAAGCTCCCAGGGAAGCCTGCGTGACATCCGTAATGAACAAAATGGGCATTACGGAAGAAAAAGCCCATAAAATGATTACCAGGACCGATAAATATCGTTATGATTACTACAAATTTTACACCGGCGGAAAGGACTGGAGAGATCCGACTGCTTATGATATAACCCTGAACAGCGATAGAATCGGACGTGATAAATGCGTGAAAGTAATTTGTGCCTATTTAAAAATAAAGTTTGACGGTTAGGATTGAGCTTGCTCCCTGGTCCCCTTTTCGCTAGATTAAACACAGGCAATTCTCCGAAAAAAGTATAGTATACTGTACATTCTAGGTGTTGAAGCCTGGACGTACTGATCACACTCATAGCCCGTATCCGTTGGTTTAAAACTACGTTGGCGCTCAAAAAGCAGAGCCCTGTCGTAGAATAGTCCGATTCTATCTGCACACAGAATTCCTTCTCATCACCCGCGAGAAGTGAAATGTCCTTAAGCTTATAACTTGTAATCCGATACTCGTCCGGTACCTCTTCTCCCATAAAAACAGAGTAGTAGTGTTCAAAGGCTGCTTCCCCGATCTTGATTAAATCCTTTTCCGTGCTGGTAAACAGCATAGCCATGCATATTATTATTTCACTTACCCGCAGATTTATTCATTAAAATTCCCTCCACCTGAACTACAAAAAAACACTCCTCATTCCACCGAGACACTAGCCATCCTTCTCTTCATCACGCAACTCAAATACCTTTCTCACCATACTTCCTATCGTCACAAATTCATAACCTTGATTCTTCAGTTTAGTTACTGCCAGATCAGAGGCCTCAGCAGTTCCCTCCCCCAGTACATGCATTAGAATAATATCTCCGTTCCTGATGTTTCTTAAAATCCTATAAACAATATTATTTGCCGTTCGCTGCTGATAATCCAAAGTCTCCAGGCTCCAATGAATGCAGTACTTATAACCCATATCCCCCAGTATATCAAGAACCTGCCGGCTATATGACCCAAAAGGCAACCGAAAAAGAGGCTGGGGGTGCTTTCCCGTAGCCCGATATATCGAATTGTCAGCTTCATGGATCTGCTGTATCAACTCCTCCAGACTTACCTGGGTCAAATCCAGATGGTTATAGGAATGATTTCCCACTTCATGACCTTCACGAACAATTCTTCGGGCTATGTCAGTATTCTTTTCAGCCCATTTCCCGGTCACAAAAAAAGTAGCCCGAACTCCATGACCCTGCAGAACATCTAAAATCTCCACAGCTTTTCCCCGATCTGCCCCACAATCATAAGTCAGGGCAATCTGCCTGGAATGAATATCCCCCCTGGCAAAAATTATAGAAGACTTATCATACGGCATGGTTAATCTCCCCCATATATATATTGGGAACATCTCCTGGCATGGGGGACATTCCTGTGGCAGCAGGTGTGTCCCCGTTCCTTGGCCCTGGTGTGTCCCCTGGCCTCATGGCCCTTAATCGCTGACCCATTTATTTCTACTCCACCGATATATAACGACAAATCGTTAACAATAGTTTACATAACCTTCCATCAAATCTCAACGATATATCGTTATTGAATTTTAAGGATTTTTGTTAGAATTGCTTTAGCAAAATATCATTTAATTTATCGAGGTGTATAATTATTTTAATCTCTGAAGCAGTTGCACTTAGGATACAATCTCTTTGCAGCCAACGTGGAATTTCAATAAACAAACTGGCCACCTTATCCTGCTTAACCCAATCCACCGTAGATAGCATTTTAAAGGGTAAAAGCAAAAATCCAAACGTTTTGACCATTAAACGAATCTCTTCCGGCCTGGACATGTCTATCAGTGAGTTTTTCGATGATTCCGTTTTCAAAGATCTAACCGATGAATAATAATTCACTTCACGTAAACATTTGTTTACTGCCTGAATAAACTGCCACTAGATATCATTTTCCTGCTGTTCCTCGTTATTATTGCCCTTCAGTGTTTTCACAAGTTTCGCCCGCATGACAGAGTTCAGATAATTGTTTCCATAAAAGCAATTGGTCCTGTATAATTAACAATTTGTATAGATATCCCAGCTGGTATTTTCACTACTTCCCCGCACTACCCGGGATCTCATCCCCCAACATTTCTCCACCGCGACTCCGTTCATACCACAAACTGAAACCGCTTGGAGTGACGGCGAGCATTTTAGCAAGAAGGGCAGTTGGACAGCTTACATGTCCACTGTTAATACCGAAGATTTGGAATTCTATCACTTGAAGAATACAGATAAGTATAATGAATCTGTACTGCTTTAGTGCTGTGCCGGGCCGCGCATTCCGAACAAAACAGCTTGGCCTTGGAGGCAGCGATACTGAATGGTTTGCCTTGGTCTTTAATAAATGCGGCATTCATATACAGGAAACGGGCTGCGTCGATATCAGTGGCAATGTCGGCGATAAACCATTGAATAGCCTGTTGGCTGGGAATAGGCTTCTTAAACTGAACCCGCTCCTTCGAATACTTAATGGATTCATCCAGGCAGCCCTGGGCGATGCCGGTGGACATAGCAGCGATGCCTATACGGCCTACATCAAGCGCACTCATAGCGATCTTGAAACCATCCCCCTCTTTGCCGACCAGGCAGTCAGCCGCTACGACACAGTCTTTAAACACCACTTCAGAAGTCTGGGAGCCCCGAACTCCCATCTTGTCGGAATGTTCGCCTACAATAAGTCCCGAGCTGCCTTTGGGAACCAGGAAGCAACTCATTCCTTTGACACCGACCGAGCGGTCAGTGCAGGCGAAACCCTAGCCATCTTTCTCTTCATCACGCAACTCAACTACCTTTTTCACCATACTGCCTACCGTCACAAATTCATAGCCCTGCTTCTTCAGTTCGCGTACCGCCGCATCAGAAGCCCGGGCAGTCCCCTGCCCCAGTACATGCATAAGAATAATCTCGCCGTTCCGGATATTATTTACAATCCGGTTCACAATACGATCTGCCGGCAGCTGCTGATAATCCAGGGTCTCCCGGCTCCAATGAACGCAGTACTCATACCCCATCTCCCCCAGTACATCCAGCACCAGGCGGCTGTATGATCCAAACGGGAGTCTGAACAACGGATAGGTATGCTTTCCAGTTACTCGGTATATCGATTTATCCGCTTCAGTGGCCTGTCTTACCAGCTCCTTCATGCTTATCCGGGTCAGATCCGGATGATCATAAGAATGATTTCCCACTTCATGCCCTTCATTGATGATCTTTCGGCAGATATCAGGATTTTTTTCCGCCCACTGACCGGTAATAAAGAATGAAGCCGACACTCCATGACTCTGCAGAACATCTAGAACTTCTATAGCGTTTCCCCGTTCTGCCCTGCAATCATAGGTCAGGGCAATCTGCCTGGAATGAATATCCCCCCTGACAAATATGATCGAAGACTTATCATACGGCATTTACCACACGTCCTTTTGCTTAAATATCAACATACCCCGTCTATTTTTATTTAAATACATTAATTTCCAAATCAGATACTTCAATTATAGTATCCTAATCAGAAACTTTCAATGCCTTTACCGGAAATAGTGTCCAAGTTGGATATAAATAAAAAGTGTCCTATTTGGAAATGTATAATGACAAGAGAGGTGGGCAAATTGGGAAGCTTTGGTGAACGATTAAGGCAATTACGAGAAAATAATAACCTTACTCAGGAGCAATTAGGTAAGATTCTTAATGTAAAAAAATCTGCCATTTCTAAGTATGAAACTGATAAAATCAGCATGAATATAGAATCCATTAAGCTTCTTGCCAGGCATTTTGATATTCCCCTGAGTCATCTGATAGATGTAGAAACAGATTCAATAAAAACATCATATGAGCTCCCCATCCTGGGTCGCGTCCATCCCGACCTCCCCCTGCTGGATAATGAAAACATCGAAGAATACCTGGACGTTCCCAAATACCTTTCTGCAGACTTTGTACTGAAGGTCAGCGACGACAGTATGATCGGTGCAGGAATTCTGCATGGTGACCTGGCCATCTGCAGAGAATCTGAAGAACCTCAATCAGGGCAGATAATAGTAGTTAGAAGGAAAACATTTGGAGAATATTCCGAGATCTCATTAAGGTTTTACTTTAAAGAAGCCAAACAGCCAGTATTAAAGTCAGCTAATCCCCACTACCCGGACATAGACTACCAGGCAGAAGGATACCAGCCCGTTGGATATCTGGCTGCTATCATAAGACGAGATGCCCCAGACTATGAAACCTATACCGATTACTTGACTATAAAAGATCAGGAAGAATGGCTGGGAGTAATAGAAACCGCTGCCGAATACGGCCTATCTCCCCAGGACATATTGAGTTCCGTTAACGTACAGGCCAAGATTTTGAAAAGATTGAAGGGGAGGTAAGGGGTACTGTCAGCTACATTCTCATGACCACACCCTGACATAAAAACATTACACAAACCATAATCGATGCAATTGTTCTAATCTTATTTTTCGCCATTCTTTTTGCTCCATATATCTACAGATAAAAGTTAATACCAGCAGTAGACTTCAGGTTTACTGACGTATAATTATCAGCATGTTACCTATAATTACATAAAGGAGCTTAGAACGCCCGCCTTATGCAAGAAGGCGGGCGTTGTTATTTTCCCCTAACTCCCGTGTGCCGCTGAATCGATAATATATAACGATTAGATTAATAAATGAGTGCAGCAGAATTAATAAACTATAAACTCCCTACTGCTTTTTTCATCAAATATAACGATATTAGGTCTATGTAAACTACCGAAAAAAGACGAGCTGTTTTCAGTATCCTGGTTTTTCATTTTGAATTGAAATTCTTTTGTCTCTTCAGGTTCCAAGATAAATTCTCTTAAGGGCTGCTGACCTTGAACATCTGTTGTCATAACATCCGACATATTAATCCAATCATTCGAAGGCTTTTGTACTTGCATGTTAAACTTCACCATACTCTTAGAATAATTCCTTAAGGTAATCTGGTAAGAATACAAAATCTCGTTATTTGCAGGACCTATAGTATAATTGCAGCTGCTCTGTTCAGGTAAATAGTCAACTGCGTTTACACCTTTAGAAAAGGACAAAACTACGCTGTACCCCCAGTTAAATAGCAGGCTGGAAGATAAAAACAAGATGACTGCAATTAAAGGTAGTTTTTCTACAAGCTTGGGATAAATATTTTTCAGGTTATGTTTAGCTCCTGTGTACCCCAAAATAGCAAATGCAAGTGAAAAAAGAAATGTATTATGGAATCCAATTACAGCACGCTCAGCAGACTCGTTTGACCATGCCTTTAAACCAATAGACCTTAGAACACTATCACCAATACAGAAGCCGCTGGGCGTCATCACGCCAAACATAAAGGCAAAAATCAGTAAAGCCAGGGATAGGATACCTAAATTTTTTTTAATATCCATCATTAACTATTCCTTCTATGCTGATTTCAAGACAAAAGTTGTACCTAACAACCATAAATTAATAATTATGATATTAACTTATAATAAATATACATAATAACCTAATATTACATTTTTACGTTTATATGGGCATAAATGGCCGCCAATAAACTTCAGGGCTAGGGATAGCTTAATATAATTGTTTGTTTTTGTAAAATGAAGTAAAAATGATTGACATAATAAGCGATATAAATATAAAGTTTAATTATAATGTTAGTATATGGAACATCAGGAAAATAAGGGAATGACATAATTATGAATAGCTATCACTCTATTGAAGCAGATGCGGACAACCCGTTTTTCTTTACCGTCTATGCGGATACAAGGACGGCGGAAATGGCTTCCTGGGGATGGAGCAGCGAAGAGCAGCTGGAATTTTTACGCACGCAATTTAAATTTCAGCAGCGTTCCTATCAGGTGCAATATCCTAATTTAGAAAGCAGAATCGTTCTTTCCGGGAACACCCCGGCAGGCCGTATGCTGCTGGCCAGAAACGAAACGGAAACCGTTCTGGTAGATATAAGTCTGCTGGCAAATTTTCATAATCTGGGTATCGGGGCGGCTCTATTGCAGGAATTACAGGGAGAAATCAATCCCGGAGGATCATTGCGATTATCGGTAATGAAAACCAACCCTGCCCGTAGACTTTATGAACGTCTGGGTTTTCATATAAGCGATGTCGGAGAAGTCTATCTAAGCATGGTGTGGTATAAATCTTAACCTGGACCCTAACCCATTCCCGACATAATATTGCAATTGTTACGGGACTGCTGCCAGGCTTCAAATTACAGGAACGATTTCCGCTCATTTTACCAGTGGAACCTTGGCTGAACCGGGTATTATGTCAGCTGAAACATGATCAAATGGGTGAAATACCGCTTTTTATGGTCCCCGGGACCAGAGATACGGACAGCGGCGATACGAGGAGGGTTCATGCGTTTACTATAATCGGAGTTATTCTTCCGTTTACATATAAGGCATTTATTATTTATAGAAGGAGGTATCAAGTATGGCTGATCCGTATTTAGGAGAAATCAGGATGTTTGCCGGCTACTATCCCCCAGAATATTGGGAATTTTGTAATGGGCAGCTTTTGCCCATAGCCCAGTATGATGCACTATTCTCATTAATAGGCACAACCTACGGAGGGGACGGGGTCAATACTTTCGCTCTTCCCGATTTACGGGGGCGCACTCCCGTTAACCAGGGACAGGGAACAGGTTTAAGCAATCGATTAATGGGGCAAATGGGAGGCATGGAGAAAGTTGAGCTTTCCGTTTCGCATCTTCCTTCCCATACCCATCCGGTGGAGATAAGTACTGCTGCCGGAACTCTGGCCAGTCCCGCTGATGCGTTTTGGGCGGCCAATGTTAACCAGTATTCTTCCAGCGTTTCCAACGGCTTAATGAATTCCGGTGCAATAACTTCAACGGGAGAAAGCCAGGGCCATGACAATATGATGCCATACCTTTGTATCAGTTACATAATCTGTGTACAAAACGGCATTTTCCCCAACCGGGATTAGTAAATCGACCGTATCGTGATGAAAAAGGAGGAATTGAACATGGCTGAGCCATTTATAGGTGAAATAAGATTATTTTCATTTGGATATGCCCCCAAAGGCTGGGCTATTTGTGACGGCCGTATTATGAATATCATTGAAAACCAGACCCTATATTCGCTGCTGGGTACAACCTATGGCGGAGACGGCCGAATCACCTTTGCCCTGCCCGACCTGCGGGGCAGAACCCCGGTTCATGCCGGCAACAATATAATTCCAGGAGAAAAACAAGGCGAAGAAAACCATGAACTGGTATTAGATGAGATGCCTGCGCATACCCATCAAGCCCGGGGCAGCTCACAAGCCGCCAATAGTCAGGCAGCGACAGATCATGTTTGGGCCAACTCAGGCCAGAACCCTTATAGCGGGGAGGCAAACAAAACTAATGCTGCTCCGGCCCTGGCAAGCATCGGAGCCTCCCATGAGCACCCCAATATGCAGCCCTTCACTGTAGTGAATTATTGTATCGCATTGACGGGTGATTATCCACAACGTAATTAAAGGAGGTAGTGGAATATGGAGCCTTTTATCGGTGAAATTCGTATATTCGCAGGCAGCTTTGCCCCCAGGGGGTGGGCCTTCTGTAATGGTCAGCAGCTTCAGGTGCAGGAAAATCCAGCCCTTTATGCAGTTATTGGCAACACTTACGGAGGCAACCAAAGCGTTTTCCACCTCCCTGATCTGCGCGGCCGGGCAGCTCTTCATCAAGGTGCCGGGCCAAGTTTAACACCGCGCGAACTTGGGGAAAATGGCGGCACCACTGAAGTTACTTTAACTGTCCCCAATCTTCCTGTCCACAGCCATGTCCCCAGCTGCCAAACCACAGCTGACACAGAAAGCCCGGATGGCAGCATATGGGCCAACACACCGGGAAGACTGGGCGTGCAGGTCTATAACGATGTGCCTGATACAGCCATGCACCCTCAGGCAATACAGGCAGCCGGGGGAGATAAAGCCCATAATAATGTGCAGCCATGCTTGGGCTTAAACTTCATCATCGCCCTGGAAGGACTTTTCCCGCCCCGCAGTTAGTATGAAATTTGAGGGGTTTACTGCACTTAGGAGGATTTTATATGGTTAAAGAAATTAAAGCATTAAACAAGTTTATCCTGGTCTTAATCTGGGCATCGCTGATACTGCTGTTAGCCCCCATTAATGGAGCTCAGGCAGCAGATCTTTCCGTAAATGCATGTGAGGACGTCTTCGAGGATGATACAGGAATTTATGACTATTATGGTACTGATCCTTTTTGTTACCTGTATGCAGGATATCTTGCAGATTATGGCGACCAGAAGGCGGCTTTGAAGTTTGACCTGTCCGGAATCACCAGTCCTGTACAAACAGCAGTCGTTAACATATATAGCGACAGTGATCACCCAGTATCCTTAACCATTTGGGGATCAAGTGATGACTCATGGAGTGAAGCAGGTCTGACCATGCCGGCCGACGGTACCTTATCATCTATAGACACCGCCACCCTTGTTAACAACAACGCTGATCCTACAATTTTTGATGTTAGCGATTTTATCAGATCTCAAAGTGATGATTATGTTACCTTTGTAATTACCGGACCTGCCGATGATGCATGTCAGTTCTTTGATCATTTGACTGGGGGTAAGGAACCCTGTCTGGAGATCACATATTCTTCCGCACCCAGCGTCACCACCCAGGCGGTGAGTGGTGTCACGGCGACCAGCGCCACCGGCAACGGGAACATAAACAGTCTGGGCGACCCCAACCCTACCGCTTACGGGGTATGCTGGAATACAGGCGGCAATCCGACTACCGCTGACAATTATACAGATAAAGGAGCGGCAGGCTCAACCGGAGTATTTACCAGCAGCATTACCGGCTTGAGCCCCAATACCACCTATTACGTACGGGCCTATGCCACCAATACTGCGGGTACATCTTATGGAAATGAGGTAAGCTTTACCACCAACGGAATAGCCCCGACGGTTAGCACTCAGGATGCAAGTGATATCACGGCGACCAGCGCTGTCGGTAACGGCAATATAAGCGATCTAGGGATACCCAACCCCAGCCAGCATGGAGTATGCTGGAATACCGGCGGCAGCCCAACTACAGCCGATAGCAAGACCGAGCAGGGAGCGGTTATTGCAACCGGAGCGTTCACCAGCAGCATTAGCGGATTGAGCCCCAATACCACCTATTACGTACGGGCTTACACTGCCAACAGCGCCGGCACCTCTTATGGCGCACAGGTATCCTTTATCACCCTTCCCCAGGCGCCCACGGTTACTACCGAGCCAGTGAGCGGTATCACTTCAAACAGCGCCACCGGCAACGGGACCATAAGCAGTCTGGGAGGGCCTAACCCCACCGCTTACGGGGTATGCTGG
>JAENZN010000002.1:0-10742 GCA_016841245.1 Syntrophomonas sp. | reverse complement strand
CGGGACCATAAGCAGTCTGGGAGGGCCTAACCCCACCGCTTACGGGGTATGCTGGAATACAGGCGGCAATCCGACTACCGCTGACAACAAGACCGATGAAGGGGCGGCAGGCTCAACCGGAGTATTTACCAGCAGCATTACCGGCTTGAGCCCCGATACCACCTATTACGTGCGGGCCTATGCCGCCAATACTGCGGGTACATCTTATGGAAATGAGGTAAGCTTTACCACCAACGGAATAGCCCCGACGGTTAGCACTCAGGATGCAAGTGATATCACGGCGACCAGCGCTGTCGGTAACGGCAATATAAGCGATCTAGGGATACCCAACCCCAGCCAGCATGGAGTATGCTGGAATACCGGCGGCAGCCCAACTACAGCCGATAGCAAGACCGAGCAGGGAGCGGTTATTGCAACCGGAGCGTTCACCAGCAGCATTAGCGGATTGAGCCCCAATACCACCTATTACGTACGGGCTTACACTGCCAACAGCGCCGGCACCTCTTATGGCGCACAGGTATCCTTTATCACCCTTCCCCAGGCGCCCACGGTTACTACCGAGCCAGTGAGCGGTATCACTTCAAACAGCGCCACCGGCAACGGGACCATAAGCAGTCTGGGAGGGCCTAACCCCACCGCTTACGGGGTATGCTGGTCAACCAGCGCCGATCCGACTACCGCTGACAGCAAGACCGATGAAGGGGCGGCAGGATCAACCGGAGTATTTACCAGCAGCATTACCGGCTTGAGCCCCAATACCACCTATTACGTACGGGCCTATGCCACCAATACTGCGGGTACATCTTATGGAAATGAGGTAAGCTTTACCACCAACGGAATAGCCCCGACGGTTAGCACTCAGGATGCAAGTGATATCACGGCGACCAGCGCTGTCGGTAACGGCAATATAAGCGATCTAGGGATACCCAACCCCAGCCAGCATGGAGTATGCTGGAATACCGGCGGCAGCCCAACTACAGCCGATAGCAAGACCGAGCAGGGAGCGGTTATTGCAACCGGAGCGTTCACCAGCAGCATTAGCGGATTGAGCCCCAATACCACCTATTACGTACGGGCTTACACTGCCAACAGCGCCGGCACCTCTTATGGCGCACAGGTATCCTTTATCACCCTTCCCCAGGCGCCCACGGTTACTACCGAGCCAGTGAGCGGTATCACTTCAAACAGCGCCACCGGCAACGGGACCATAAGCAGTCTGGGAGGGCCTAACCCCACCGCTTACGGGGTATGCTGGTCAACCAGCGCCGATCCGACTACCGCTGACAGCAAGACCGATAAAGGAGCAGCAGGATCAACCGGAGCATTTACCAGCAGCATTACCGGTTTATCTGCCAATACCACCTACTATGTACGGGCCTATGCCACCAATACTGCGGGTACATCTTATGGAAATGAGGTATCCTTTACCACATCCAACAGCAGTAGTAATAGCGGCAGTGGTGGTGGCAGCAGCAGCAGCAGCAGTTACAACTCAGATTCCTTCTCTCCCGGCAGCGGCGGTACATTGTCTCTAGGAACCCGGGTCAATTTGAGCATTCCTTCCGGTGCTATACAGGGAACTGCTCCGGTCAAGGTCAAAATTACCAGAATCAGTTCACCACCTGCTGCACCGAGCGGGTTTATGATTCTTGGCAATGTCTTTGAAATGAGCGTGAACGGTTCGAACAGCTATGATTTTAATGAACCGGTAACACTCACTTTTAAATTTGATCCCAACCTGGTGCCGACCGGTATAATTCCGGCTGTTTATTACTTTGATACATCTTCCGAACAATGGATAAATATCGGGGGGACCGTATCAGGCAACATTATCAGTGTTGCCGTTGATCATTTTACCCAATATGCGGTTTTTATCAACGAATCGGCCAGCCAGCCGGAGTTGGAAGAACCGGGGTTAACTGACATCGACGGCCATTGGGCTGAAGCTGCTATCAGGGAACTAGTGGATATGGAAGTAATCAAGGGCTATGCAGATGGAACCTTCAAGCCGGACCAGAATATCACCAGAGCCGAATTCACCGTGGTGCTGGTTAAAGCCCTTAACATCTCCAGCTCCACCCCCAAAACGTTTGATGATATTTCTACGCATTGGGGCCGAGATTACATCGCCATTGCTGCCGGAAATGGAATCATTAATGGTTACAATTCTAAAACTTTTGGGCCAAATGATCCCATCAACCGTGAGCAAATGGCGGTTATAATAGCAAAGGCGGCTAAACTGGATACGGCTGTCGAGGGTAAAACATTTGCAGATGATGGAAACATCTCTGTCTGGGCCAAAGAATTCGTTAACAGTGCTGCAGCAAACGATATTATCAACGGATATGCCGATAACACCTTCAGGCCAAAAGCCAGGGCCAGCAGAGCGGAAGCTTTATCGGTTATAAGCAAATTACTGGAATAAGCATAAACACAAGGAGAATCAGGGACTTAAGTTTATGAAAAATAATCAGCGTGTTTCCATATAATACTTAAAGGAGCTGCCGCTTCGGGAATGGTGTAAGCCCTAGTCCTCCTCTTTTAAAAACAAAGGTATTAATAAAATGTAACAATAGTACCCAGTGGTAATTATTTGTTTATTATAAATAAAATTATGGAAATTACATATGAAATATGTAATTTTGGGTTTATAATACCTTTGTTGAAGGTAGCCTGCTTACATTGCAGACCTGATGTTATTCTGAATCTAGGTATAAGCAAATAAGTCTCAAAAATATATAGGAGGTACTACATCATATGAGAAAAAAGATCCTGTGTATACTTTTAGTATTTTTTTTGATAAGCTCTATGGCAGCTTCTGCATTGGCGATTGAGTCCGAAAGCACCAATACTATGACAATCAGCCAAGCGGGAATTAAGTTTATTGAAGAATTCGAGGGCTTCTCCAAATACACCTATACAGATTCCTTTCAATGGTATATTGGTTATGGTACAAGCTGCGGCGCCGGTGAATATCCCAACGGTATTTCAGAAGAAGAGGCAGAGGATCTGCTGCGTAAAGCGCTAAAAAGATATGAAGGATCTGTCAACAGCTTCCTTGGGGAATATGATATTGAGGTAACACAATGTCAATTTGATGCTCTCATTAGTTTTACCTACAATCTCTCCACCAACTGGATGAACTTCCCCAATACTATTCGCAGCTATCTAATTAATGGTATTGAGAATTATACGGATATGGAAATTGTCAATGCCATGGGAATATGGTGCCATGTCGGAAAAGAAGCAAGCAGCCTGTTAATTGAACGCCGTATGGAAGAGGCAAATCTTTTCCTTTACAGTGACTATGGTGAGGACGATGCTCATCATGATTACAGCTACATTATTTTTAACGCTGGGGGCGGCAGCATTGAGCATGACGTTTACTTTTTTGAGTATGGACAGCCCTACGGAGAGCTTCCGGAAGCAGAATTGAACGGATACGTATTTTCCGGATGGTATACAAGCAGCGGTAAACAAATTAACTTAGATGAAATGGCCGGTGAAAACCTAACAGTATACGCAAGCTGGTCCAGACTGAGAAGCAGCTTACAAGGCTGAGAGTGGCCGAATAAAATATACACAATATAATATATTATCTAAAATTCCCGAAAATCTAATATTTGTGGTGATATTTTCTTTACAATTGCTTTTGGGGATTTCTAACTACTAATCAACACCCAGCAGATGCATCCAAACAGCGAATGTGATGATCGATACTATGGTCGTACCCACAATTATACTGTTGGCCAGCTCAGAATCCCCATCCATCTCCACTGCCAGGACATAATTCACCATAGCTGAGGGCGATGCCCCCATCAGGATCACGACTTTATCCCACAAAGCCGAACTGCCATTTACCATATTCAATAATAGGCAGGAAATAAGCGGGAATAATATGAGCTTCATAACCACTGCACTGCCAGTGGTAAAAATATTTCCTCTTAATCCATTTATATTTATAGCTGCCCCCATAGCAAGCAGTGCCAGGGGAAGAGTTACCGAACTCAAGGTAGAGAGCGTACGCCCCAGGATAACATGCATCTGCCATCCACTCAGAGCAAAGGCAATACCAGCCAGTGCTGCTAAAACAATCGGGTTACCCAGGACTTCTATGACCAGGGTTTTGACCTTTATCTCACTTAATCTGCCCAAATTCATAGTCACAATGGATAAAACATTAACCACCGGTACTACAAAGGCCAGCAAAATGCTGGCAAGCGCCAGCCCTTCATCCCCCAGAGCATAAAAACATACCGGCAGACCTATATAAGCGTAATTAGCCCGGAAAACATTGTTAGTAAAAGTCGCAGCTGAGGCCGTAGGTATTTTGAGCACGCGGGCATACAAAAATCCCAGGACACTCATGATCAATATCGTCCCCAGCAGGACACCAACCGGAACAGGATTGAAGAGCTCGGTAAAATTAGACCGGGCGATCTTCTCAAACACCAGTACCGGTAAAAAGACCTGATATATGAGCCGGTTGGCAGAGGAGATAAAATCTTCATCCATCACCCCGGTTCTTTTAAAAACAAAACCAGCCGCCATTATTAGAAAAATAGGCATAACTATTTCCAGGATATGTATCATAACTGCAATCACCTTTTTTCAATATGCTAAATTACTTCAGCCCCGGGGACATCCCCCGGGGCTCATAAGCTTATTACTCCATTACCTTATTATAATAATATTATTCTACGCGGTCTACTGCGCTGCCATTAAATCCGCCTCCTCAGATAATCGGGGCATTCCTGCCACCAAGTTCCCCAAGGGTAGGTGTGTCCCCGTTCCTTAGCTTGAGAACCTCGTTCTTACTTCCCCCTATTCTTTAGTTCACTAAGCTATCACCTTAGACCTTAACCCGGTGTGTCCCCGTTCCTTAGCTTGAGACTATTAACTCTCGCCCATTTTTTTGCATCTCTTCTTCCACCCGCTTTAAACGGCGATTCATCTTAACCAGCATGACAATACATACTATCGGAACTGCAATCAACAAAGCCAGGAACAGAAAATTTATTATGCTCCAGAGGATTACGTACCAGTTAGCAAATATCGGGGCAGCAGCCAATGTACCTCACCTCATTTCCTCAGTATCTAATGAAGACATCTATAATGGGACCCCATACTCCTCCTGCTTATTTTACCATTCTTTCATACCAACTCCGTTACATCTACAGATCAAAGCAGTATTCTTCAAATTTATTGACGTATAATATATCCCCATATAAATACAATAAAGCGGCAATAATTTATTGCCTTCATACTCCGAGCAAGATCCTTAATAACCTTGTTTTATTGATATGACAGCAATCCCATTCAATATATTACCGTGTCAGAATACAACGATTTTCTCTCCAACAAAATGTTGGAAGCGTTATAAACTTCAGCGGTAGCGCATACCCGATAGGTACCATAAACAACGTAATAATCCTTTTCTACAACGGCAACGGAGGTCCCGTTCGATGATGCGGACCACGACTTTATTGTGCTCCAGCCGCTGCCTGCGAATTTTTGCAAATCAACGGTCAATATTGTTGTGTGCGAACTGTCATAAGCTGAAGCAAGCCCTACGCAGGTGGCTTTCCCTGACGAGTTGATCGTTAGGCCCGAACTTAACAACGAAATGTACGTGAATCGAGGAGTTATCACTCCCTGTGCCCCTGAGTTTTCTGTCCCATCAGCGGCGTAAGCAGGAACAGTGGAGAAACCGGCCATCAGAACAAGAAGCCATATGCAGATAATTTTTTTCATAAACAAAATACCTCCTTAAAATATCTTTCAATTAGTAAAGACAACCAAAGGAGGTTTTCTGCAACATATTTTCTGTTTTTTAAAATATTTTTTAAACTAATCTATGTATTTCACTCCCTCGGCCATCTTAACCGCAGTATCTTTTTCCATCTGTCCCCAAATCATGAATATACGATCACTCATGGTCCATATAACCGTAACCAGATAATTTTTTACTCATTCTTTCTTTCATGTTTTGAATCATTTTTGAAGATATTTATAAAAAGAAAAAGCCATTTCAATTGTAAACTGAATATCTCAATTTTTTTATAGAATTCTTGCTATTTAATGTTGCATAAGAGCTCTTTATATTGTCTTAATATATAAAGACCTGATAAATCAAATTATGGAAAGGATGAATTGAAATGTATAAAAAAATAACCTTGATTTTTTTTGTTACCATTATGGTTATGGGTGGTTCAGGTTTAGTATTGGCTGATGAGTCAGTTCCAATCATGAACCTTAACGATTCTCATTTATATTTTGTTAACAATGTTGAGCCTATAGTCCTCAATGGTACAGTACTGGTACCGCTGCGTGAATTTACGGAAATATTAGGGGGCAAGGTAACCTGGAATCAAGCTGATAAAACGGTTGATATTGAAATACCACATGCTATCGCAAGTAATACCCAGCAAAAATTATACTTATATCCTTTTGAATGCAGCAAATCGACATACCAAGGATTTATTTTGGAATCCAACGGTCAGAGAAAGTATTTTGATTGGACGGCGCAAGCATCTAGGGAAATTCAGCTTGCATGTTTAGATATAAACAATGATGACCGGGATGAAATTGTCGTGATTTTATACCAAGGGGGCGGGACTGATGTAGCCCAATACGAAATTCATATTTTAGATATGGAAACATTTGAAGAAATACCGGTGGAAAATCCACTGGACTATATCAACCGAGAAGTGCGTACCTCGATAACCCAAACCTCCACCGATCTTTTAATAGACATAAAGATAGGCGATCAGGAATACTTATGCAAACGCGATCTTCCTGGTTTTTCCGCTATTGATAATATCGTCTTTGGAAATATTATCAGATTCGAACTAGAGAACCAACGCATCTGTTGCTCTGTTCCCGGCATGTATTGTATACCAGGTTATGTGGGCGATTTCAGGGTATATTACAAATATGATGCGGCAACCCAGTCTATGAAGGCTTTTAAAGTTGTATTTGAAGATTATGGAAAATAAAATAAAAGATAGAGCCCTTGCTCTTATCATTAAGCAAGGACTCTAATTGGTTTATGACTATTCGTACTGTGCGCCTTCAACTCTAAAAAAAGTATGATTGCCGACAATAACCTTCTCGACTACATTTTTCCAGCCAGTGCCAAAACCATTGTATTGTTCTACACCATTGTATATCCTGGAGTAGTCATCATAATAATCATTTGCATTGAACCACAAGCAAGTCCCAATAGGATTATACTGGGTGGCATGGTTTTGTGCAATATATAAGCTAGAAGTCCATCCATACTCCGATGTATTAGGACAACGAGCAGCATAAGTATACATTCCATCAAATTTGCCTGATAATATTACTCCTGAAAATGTACTTCCCCCGAATTCAGCTAAATTCTTTGCCATACGGTTTTTAACAACCCAACAAACACCTTGTCTTCCGACATATTCTTCGCCTCTTGCTTCTGCATACATAACTCGGGCCAGTAGATCAACGTCATCTCCCCCATTAAATTCCGATAATCCGGATTGATTTGTTAAACAATCACCATAGCTCATTAATAATTCTCCTTCCTAACTTTTATTTAACACATGCATGCATCTATTAAATAAAGAGAAAGAATCTTAATCTTTGTAAACATGAGTCTCAAAAACTTTTATTTTCTATATAATCAATCTTTTAAAGAACATCTTTCAGCTTTTGCGGAAACGGTACCCCCATTTTAGCAGCGTTCTCAAGTATGCTGATGCCTTCATTGGATACATAAAACATGATCAGCATTGTCCTGAGGACACTGCCTGAACCAATTATATGCCGGTCAATGATGTTCCCCAAGGAAACCAGGGCAAATATCAGTACATTTCGGCAAATACCTTTAAATCCGATATTGCTCGAAACTTGCTTTTCGTAAATTGCCAACAGGACGCCGCTAGCATAATCAATTGCCACAAACGCAACCCATAAACAAAATACCTCCTTAAAATGTCTTTCAATAGTAAAGACAACCAAAGGAGGTTTTCTGCAACATATTTTCTGTTTTTTAAAATATTTTTTAAACTAATCTATGTATTTCACTCCCTCGGCCATCTTAACCGCAGTATCTTTTTCCATCTGTCCCCAAATCATGAATATACGATCACTCATGGTCCATATAACCGTAACCAGATAATTTTTTACTCATTCTTTCTTTCATGTTTTGAATCATTTTTGAAGATATTTATAAAAAGAAAAAGCCATTTCAATTGTAAACTGAATATCTCAATTTTTTTATAGAATTCTTGCTATTTAATGTTGCATAAGAGCTCTTTATATTGTCTTAATATATAAAGACCTGATAAATCAAATTATGGAAAGGATGAATTGAAATGTATAAAAAAATAACCTTGATTTTTTTTGTTACCATTATGGTTATGGGTGGTTCAGGTTTAGTATTGGCTGATGAGTCAGTTCCAATCATGAACCTTAACGATTCTCATTTATATTTTGTTAACAATGTTGAGCCTATAGTCCTCAATGGTACAGTACTGGTACCGCTGCGTGAATTTACGGAAATATTAGGGGGCAAGGTAACCTGGAATCAAGCTGATAAAACGGTTGATATTGAAATACCACATGCTATCGCAAGTAATACCCAGCAAAAATTATACTTATATCCTTTTGAATGCAGCAAATCGACATACCAAGGATTTATTTTGGAATCCAACGGTCAGAGAAAGTATTTTGATTGGAAAAATACAGCTAACCCGTCCTTTAGCCCTCAGCTTAAATGTTTAGATATAAATAATGATGACCGGGATGAAATTGTCGTGATTTTATGCCAAGGGACCGGTACTGGTCTGGCAAAATACGAAATTCATATTTTGGATATGGAAACATTTGAGGAAATACCGGTGGAAAATCCACTGGATTATATAAGCCGAGAGGTACATACCTCGATAACCAAAACCTCCACCGAGCTTTTAATAGACATAAAGATAGGCGACAAAGAATATTTATGCAAACGCGATCTTTCTGGTTTTTCCGCTATTGATAATATCGTCTTTGGAAATATTATCAGATACGAACTAGAGAACCAACGCATCTGTTGCTCTGTTCCCGGCATGTACTGTATACCAGATTATGTGGGAGATTTCAGAGTATATTACGAATATGATGCGGCAACCCAGTCTATGAAGGCTTTTAAAGTTGTATTTGAAGATTATGATATAGAGAAATAGAGCCTAAAGTAATTTGACTGAAGAGACCATTGTTTATTTTGATAATTTATATAGGGGGGATTGAAGTTGAATAAAAAAACTAAGTGCTTATTTACTATATTATTTTGTTTATTAATATGCCTTAGCTTTCCGATTTTTATGAGTAATGCAACGCAAGAAATCGGTGTATATTTAAATGGTGAATATGTCGGATACTTAAACGGCCTGAAGTTACAAGCGATTTAAATCCTATAATTTTAGATAATCATGTTTATGTACCTATCAGGGCTATTGTAGAAAAGCTAGGCGCTAATGCCAATTGGGATGAAGAAAAACAAGCATACTAGGTTATCAGCCGTTATAGGAGTTGAGGTTGCTCCCACAGAGTACATTGGATTTATTACTATTGATTATTCTTTTAAAGACGGGGAATTCAAAGCTAATAATATATCATTTGGGGACTTTCCTAACAATTTTTAGGAATATGAAAGCAAGTAGTAGCCTTTTTCCCAAAAAGAGGCTATCCCAATGTGTTTAACACATTGGGGACAGCCTCTTTTCTAAGCAAAGAAATCTTATAAAAATTAATCGTACTCTCTAGCGATTATAAAAATATGTGTGGTCGATTTTGAGTATATCTCTTGCATCAGATTCCGGTGTATTAGGCTCAGAACAAAAATATAGCCGACCGCCAATAGGATTAGTTTGCGAAGTCATACTTGCGGCAATATTAAGGCTATCTAACCAAGCTGAAGAACTAGTCTCTGGGCAACGAGCATTAGATGAGTACATTCTGTAGAACTGGTTCGGCCACAGTAATACACTTTCATACGTACTACCCCACGTACCATCATTTTTCCGATTCGAAGCAACAAAAGCAACTCCTCTTCTACATTCATTACTTTCAATACTAGCTTCTGAATAGATCATACGGGCCAGCAGATCTACACTGTCTCTCCCTTCAAATTCACTTAATCCAGTTTGATTAGTTAAACATTCACCATAATTGTAACTCATTAATAATTCTCCTTCCTAACTTTTATTTAACACATGCATGCATCTATTAAATAAAGAGAAAGAATCTTAATCTTTGTAAACATGAGTCTCAAAAACTTTTATTTTCTATATAATCAATCTTTTAAAGAACATCTTTCAGCTTTTGCGGAAACGGTACCCCCATTTTAGCAGCGTTCTCAAGTATGCTGATGCCTTCATTGGATACATAAAACATGATCAGCATTGTCCTGAGGACACTGCCTGAACCAATTATATGCCGGTCAATGATGTTCCCCAAGGAAACCAGGGCAAATATCAGTACATTTCGGCAAATACCTTTAAATCCGATATTGCTCGAAACTTGCTTTTCGTAAATTGCCAACAGGACGCCGCTAGCATAATCAATTGCCACAAACGCAACCCATAAACAAAATACCTCCTTAAAATGTCTTTCAATAGTAAAGACAACCAAAGGAGGTTTTCTGCAACATATTTTCTGTTTTTTAAAATATTTTTTAAACTAATCTATGTATTTCACTCCCTCGGCCATCTTAACCGCAG
>JAENZN010000022.1 GCA_016841245.1 Syntrophomonas sp. | reverse complement strand
CAGATTAAAATTACCTGGACCAAAAGTTATATCGGCTGCCCCAAAACCCAAAGATCTACGATAAAAAGCTTGGGATTAAGGAAATTGCAGCACAGCGTTATTAAAGAAGACTGTCCGGAAATTAGAGGACAAGTAGGTAAAGTACAGCATCTCGTTACTGTTGAAGAGATAGATTAAATTCAGGGAGGTTTTATTGTGAAACTTGATGAGTTAAAATCTCCACCAGGCAGTATCAAGCGCATCAAACGAGTTGGGCGCGGTATGGGTTCCGGGCATGGAAAAACATCTACCCGGGGACACAAAGGCCAGAAGTCAAGATCTGGTGGTGGAATAAGGCCTGGTTTTGAAGGCGGTCAAATGCCGTTACAAAGGAGAATACCCAAAAGAGGTTTTACCAATATATTCAAGACTGACTATGCCATCGTAAATGTAAAAGATCTCAATGTTTTTGAAGATGGTACCATAATAACTCCAGAATTATTAGTCAATCAGGGTATAATTAAAAAGGTGAAAAGCGGTGGAGTTAAGGTATTGGGTAATGGAGAGCTGCAGAGAAAACTGATTGTCAAGGCTAATAAAATCAGCAAACAAGCAGCTGGAAAAATTGCGGACCTGGGTGGAGAGATAGAGGTGATTTAATGCTGGGATCCATGCAGCAAGCTTTTAAAATCGGGGATTTGAGAAGTAAGCTACTATTCACCCTGCTGATGCTTCTAGTATTTAGATTGGGAGCACATATTCCGGCACCCAACATAAATCCGGAGGCAATTCAGCAGTTTCTGAGCGGACAATTGTTTAGTTTCTTTGATGTAGTTTCAGGTGGTGCATTTAAACGCTTTAGTATATTCGCGATGAGTATCACACCATATATAAATGCATCAATTATCATGAATCTTTTGCAGGTAGTTATCCCCCGGCTGGAAGAACTGGCCAAAGAAGGGGAAGAAGGCAAGAAAGTAATTGCACAGTACACTCGTTATGGAACGGTAGTATTAGCTTTTATACAGGCAATGGGTATGGCAGTTGCGCTGGGAAAAAACAATGCCGTCATTCATCCAGGTGTGGTAACCTACCTGCTTATCGCTATCTCCCTGACTGCGGGCACAGCTATTTTAATGTGGATCGGGGAAATGATAACCGAACATGGAATAGGAAATGGTATATCCTTGATTATTTTCGCCGGAATAGTATCCAGAATGCCCAGCCAGATAGGTGGGGTAATGCAGGAGCTTTCCGGTGGGATAATTGGGTACTTTAATATCCTGTTATTTATAGTTTTGGCACTGGCCATTATAGTAGCTATAATAGCAGTAAATGAGGGTCAAAGACGATTATCGGTTCAATACGCCAAAAGGGTGGTAGGACGTAAGATGTATGGAGGTCAAAGTACTTTCTTACCGCTAAAAGTAAACGCCGCAGGTGTTATCCCAATAATATTTGCTATGTCCTTGATGATGTTTCCAGCAACTATAGGATCCTGGATGAGTCAGACCGGCGGATTCAATCAATTTTTGAATACCTATTTTAATTTTGGCAGTCCGGCCTATAATATAATGTATTTCTTGTTGATTGTATTCTTTACCTATTTCTATGTAGCCATAATCTTTAATCCGGCTGATGTAGCTGATAATATCAAGAAATATGGCGGTTTTATACCGGGGATACGACCAGGTCGGCCGACAGCAGAATACATAGACCGGATTTTATCAAGGTTAACTTTAGCCGGAGGTGTATTTTTGGGCTTGATAGCTGTTCTGCCTAATTTTGTTATAGCACTGACTGGGATTACCAGTTTGTGGTTCGGTGGAACATCGCTGCTGATTGTAGTAGGTGTAGCGCTCGATACCATGAAACAAATAGAATCTCACTTACTGTTAAGAAGTTATGAGGGCTTTGTTAAATAGGAGATGATAATATGAATATAATATTAATGGGACCTCCAGGAGCCGGAAAAGGAACTCAGGCAGATTTTATCAAGGCAAAATATAGGGTACCTCATATATCTACTGGAGATATGTTCAGGGATGCGGTAAAAAAAGGGACTCCGATGGGGCAAGAAGCTAAAAAGTATATGAATGAAGGAAAATTAGTCCCAGACCAAGTCACCATAGGCATTGTTGAAGATCGACTTGCTGAAGATGATTGCCAGGCTGGTTTCTTATTAGATGGTTTTCCAAGAACCATAAATCAGGCTGAAGCCCTCGATAAAGTAATGGATAAACTTGGAAAGAAAATTGATGCAGCCATCAACATATTTGTACCAGATAAAATCCTGATTGAAAGAATGTCCGGCAGAGTTAGCTGCAAAGAATGTGGTACAGTATACCATCTGGTATTTAGTCCTCCCTCTCAGTCAGGAAAATGTGATAAATGTAGCGGTGAACTGATCCAACGCAGTGATGATAATGCTGAAACAGCGGTTAATCGTCTGCAGGTATATATAGAACAAACTAGTCCATTGCTGGATTACTATAAGAATAAAGGGCTGCTGAAAGATGTAGATGGAAACCGGGACAGCAAATCAGTTGGCTCAGAAATAGAATCGATTTTGAATGGACTGTAGGCAGGCTTTTTAGATGCAGAACCATAGACTGCAAGTAGGATCAGGATATGATATTAGGTGCAAACTTAAATATTTAAGGGAGTTCTAATGAAGAAGTTATTTTATATGAAAAGCAATGATCATCTATCGCACCAAGTTATGGGGGTGTCTGAAAATCCTGAATGATTTAATAGGCCGAGTAGTTTATTCTAAGTCGGGTCGTGATAAGGGCAGGATAATGGTAGTTATCGATTTAATAAATGAGCAGTATTGTATGGTTGCAGATGGAGATCTAAGGAAGATTGAAAAACCTAAGATCAAGAATATAAAACACCTGCAGCTCACTAACATGAAAGCCGATTCTGTTTTGAAGTGTCTGGCTAGAGGAGAAGTGCCAGAAAACCATATAATAAAAAACTATCTGAATGCATTAAAAGGGACTGGAGAAACAGAAGGGAAGGAGGGCTGGTTAAATGGCTAATAAGGACGATGTTATTGAGGTCGAGGGAAAAGTGATAGAACCACTTCCGAATGCCATGTTCAGGGTGGAACTAGAAAACGGCCATAAGGTCCTCGCCCATATATCTGGTAAGATGCGAATGAATTTTATAAGGATATTACCTGGTGATAGAGTAATGGTCGAATTATCGCCATACGATCTCAATCGTGGAAGAATAGTATACCGATTCAAATAATGACTTATCGCATACGCAGGTTTAATTAAGGAGGTATTGAAAATTGAAGGTGAAACCCTCAGTGAAACCCATGTGTGAAAAATGCAAAATAATAAAACGCAATGGTAAAGTAATGGTAATATGTGAAAATCCCAAACACAAGCAAGTTCAGGGCTGATTAACGGGAGGTGAATGATTATGGCAAGAATAGCGGGTGTTGATTTACCCAGGGATAAAAGGATTGAAGTTTCTTTAACATATATTTATGGTTTAGGCAGATCCGCCGCCAAGGCAATATTGGCAGTAACTGGTATAAATCCCGATACCAGGGTGAAAGATTTAACAGAAGAAGAAGTATCTAAACTAAGGGAAGTTATAGAAAAACAATATCAGGTCGAAGGGGATCTGCGCAGACAGACCAGCATGGATATTAAGAGACTGATGGATTTAGGCTGCTATAGAGGTCTGCGTCATCGTCGTGGTTTACCGGTACGTGGACAAAAGACTAAGACTAATGCCCGTACCCGAAAAGGACCTAAACGTACTGCCGGCGGCAGGAAGAAATAGCATATTAAGGAGGAAAAATGAGTGGCACGAAAGACTTCCACCAGAGTTAAAAGGCGGGAAAAGAAGAATATTGAATCTGGAATTGCTCATATAAAATCTACATTTAACAATACCATGATTTCAATTACCGACAAAAAAGGCAATGCTATATCCTGGGCCAGTGCCGGAACGGTTGGATTTAAAGGTTCAAGAAAAAGCACTCCTTTTGCGGCTCAGCAGGCGGCAGAAAATGCAGCTAGAGCAGCTATGGAACATGGCTTAAAAGAAGTTGAATGTTACGTAAAAGGTCCGGGAGCAGGCCGTGAGGCAGCTATCCGTTCCTTGCAAGCTGCAGGGCTAGAAGTTAGTGTGATCAAAGATGTCACGCCTATTCCACACAATGGATGTAGACCACCAAAAAGAAGAAGAGTATAAGGAGGTATATGGATAAGTGGGAAGATATACTGATTCGGTCTGCCGCCAGTGCCGAAGGGAAGGCGAAAAATTATTCCTTAAGGGAGACCGCTGTTATTCAGAAAAGTGTGCAGTCGAAAGAAAGCCATATCCACCAGGTTCCAATGCACGCAAACGCAGACAAAAACAGAGTGAATATGGGTTACAATTAAGAGAAAAGCAAAAAACCAGAAAAATCTACGGAGTACTGGAGAAACAATTCCGCAACTACTTTAAGAAAGCTGATAGACAGCAAGGTATAACCGGTACTAATCTACTGGTCTTGCTGGAGAGAAGGCTGGACAATATAGTATACAGATTAGGTTTCGCATCATCTCGGGCAGAAGCGCGGCAGCTGGTTAATCATGGCCACTTCACAATTAACGGCAGAAAGGCTACTATTCCGTCTATGCTGGTTAAAGTAGGTGATGTTATTCAGGTTAAAGAGAGCAGCAAAGATGCGGTTAAATTTCAAGAGATTAAGGATCAGGCTGCTTACAAAACACCACCTGAGTGGCTGAGTGCAGATGCAGAGAATTTGACTGGCAGCTTGCTGGCCTATCCGCTTAGGGAGCAGATAGATACCACTGTAAATGAACAGCTTATTATAGAATTGTACTCTAGATAACACCTCTAAAATTAAGGAGGGGATAAATAGATGCTAGAGATGGAAAAACCGCGTATTGAGTGTGTCGAAAAAGATGTAGAAGGAAATTATGGTAAGTTTGTTATTGAGCCGTTAGAAAGAGGATATGGAACTACTCTGGGAAATTCTCTGCGGCGGGTTCTTTTATCATCCTTACCCGGAGCAGCAGTTACTTCTGTTAAAATTGATGGAGTATTACATGAATTCTCTACTATTCCCAATGTAATGGAAGATACCACGGAGATGATACTTAATATCAAGAGAATGGTATTAAAGTATGAGGGGACCGAACGGAAAATAATCCGGATATCCCAGCAGGGAAAAAAGGAAATAACTGCTGGCGATATAGAACAGGATGCAGAAGTTGATATTTTAAATCCAGATTTGCATATAGCCACCCTGGATCAGGGTGCCAATGTGGAAATGGAAATGACGGTGGAGAGAGGCAGAGGCTATGTAACTGCCGACCAGCAGGCCATTAAAAACGAAGATATCGTTGGTCTGGTACCGATTGATTCTATATTTACCCCGGTTACTAGAGTTAACTATACAATTGATAACGCCCGGGTAGGAAAAAGAACTGATTACGACAGCCTGACCCTGGAGGTGTGGACTAACGGCAGTATTAGCCCGGAGGAGGCCATCAGTTTATCAGCACAGATACTGATAGAATACTTAAAACTATTCACCCAGATAGATGATACTTATGCTGAAGTGGAAATACTGGTTGAAAAAGAGGAAGAAAAGAAAGACAAAGTGCTGGAAATGTCCATTGAGGAACTGGAACTATCCGTTCGAGCTTCCAATGGTTTGAAGCGGGCTAATATCAATACAGTTGGTGATCTGATTGAGAAAACCCGTGAGGAAATGAGCAAAATAAGAAATCTAGGACAGAAATCGCTGGAAGAAATCGAAAGAAAATTAAAAGAATTGGAATTTGGTTTTAAGAAACCAGAAGATTAGAAAGGAGGAGACCGGTGAGTTATCGTAGATTTGGTCTCTTGAGCAGTCATAGAAGATCTATGTTAAGAAATGCAGTTACATCCCTGCTCGATAAAGAAAAAATTACCACCACTGAAACTCGGGCCAAGGATATCAGGCGTATAGCTGAAAAAATGATTACCCTGGGGAAAAGAGGAGATTTGCATGCTAGAAGGCAGGTTGACTCTTATGTAATGACTGATGATGTGGTTCATAAAGTCTTTACTGATCTAGCTCCACGTTTTAGCGAAAGACAGGGAGGCTATACCCGCATAATCAAAACTGGGAATCGTAAAGGCGATGGCGCTCCTATGGTTATTTTAGAACTGGTAGATTAATATATTAACTCATGATTAATATAGAGAAGGTTAGTTTTTCGTACTCTAATACCGGGCCCATGATACTTAAGGATATAGTGCTGGAAATATCTGAACATGAGTTTGTAGCTGTTATTGGCAATAACGGTTCCGGTAAAACTACCCTGGCTAAATTACTAAACGGCATTTATCTTCCAGATACGGGCAGAATTTTGGTAGATGGAATGGATACCAGAGCATCTGAAAACCGCATCTTGATAAAGCAGAAGGTAGGACTGTTATTTCCCGAAGCTGATAAACAGTTCATATCAAGTACAGTAGAAGAAGACGTGGCGTTTGGCCCGGAAAACCTGGATCTAAAGCAAAATGAAATAAGAGCCAGAGTTGATAATACTCTAAAATTATTATCAATGGAGGATTTTGCCAAACATCCTCCTTATCTTTTGTCAGGCGGGCAAAAGCAAAAAGTAGGGATAGCTGGACTGCTGGCCATGAAACCGGCCTATCTGGTTTTAGACGAACCCGGTTCCATGCTTGATGAAACGGGTAAGCAGGAAGTATTCCAGGCCTTATGGCAGCTAAATAAAAATGAAGGTATTGCGATAGTATTAATAACTCACGAACTATCCCCAGCAATAAAGGCTGACCGCATAGTACTCATGGAATCAGGGCAGATAAAGGCCCAATGTGTACCAGAACAGATAGTATATCAGCCAGAACTATTAAGAGCCATGCAGATCCAGCCCCTGGAGATAAGTAGTTTTATAGAAGCTCTGAATACTGCTCATTCCGGTCTGCTTTCCATGGAAATAAATGATGTAGATAAGCTGGTGGAAGAGTTATGCCGATTAAAGCAGAAAATGTAACATATACCTACCAGGCACATGAGGGCTATGCCCGGCCGACATTACAAGAGATTTCCTTTCAGATAGATGATGGCGAAATCGTTGGGATTATAGGGAGAGCAGGTGCGGGAAAAACCACCCTGCTCAAATTACTCAATGGTTTACTAAAGCCTGATGCAGGAAAAATAATTGTCGACGAAATAGAAAGCTCGGCCTGGAAGAAAAATATCCAGAGGTTGATCAAAAAGGTAGGTTTGGTCTGGCAATTTCCTGAGCAACAATTATTCGAAACCAGCGTTTACAAAGAACTGGCCTTTGGACTGAAGAGTCAGCGACTGGATTTAGGAGAAGAAAAGAAGAGAATTAAGGAGGCTCTGGGGCAGGTTGGATTAGATTATGAACAATTCCATGACCGTCAACCGGCAACTTTAAGCAGTGGTGAGAAAAGAAGATTGTCGATAGCCTGCTTTCTGGCACTGAAGCCCCGTTATCTTCTGTTGGATGAGGCTTTGGCAGGATTAGATGCATCAGGAATTAACCTCCTGATGGAATTATTATCCAGGCTGAACCGCCAGGAGGGGATGGGGATAATAATAACTGGTCATAATTTAGGGCAACTCAGCATGGTTTGTAAAAGAGTCATGCTGCTGGAAGAAGGGAAGCTTCTCATAGATACTCCAACTGCTGCGCTTGCTGCTTATTACCGGCAATTAGAGGAACGAGGCTTTACCCTGCCTGTTCACCAGGAAGTTCTATACCACCTTAAGACTAGAGGTTGGGATATTAATACCCGGGTCAATGATGCTAAAGAAGCAGTCCAAAGAATAGTTAATAGTCTTTAATAGAGGTGAGCTATGACAGAATACATTTCCCTGGGCCAGTATGTGCCGATGGAATCATTCATGCATCGCCTTGATCCCAGGGTCAAGATTGTAAGTACCTTGATGCTTACCATTGCTGTAGTATCGGCTGATTCCCTCTTGAAACTGGTTCTGCTGATTACCGTTCTCCTGGTACTCGGAGCTTTGAGTAGCATAAAAATGGCAGAATATTGGAAGGGCATAACCCCTTTCGTATTTATGATACTCATTACTGCTATAATCAAACTCTTCCTGGTTAACGGGACCAGTTTAGTCAGCGTGTGGTTTATTAACATTACCGTGGAAGGTTTAAAAAGCGCCCTAATGCTATCGGTGCGTCTGATACTGATTATATATGCCGCCCAGATACTCCTGGTAACAACTTCTATCGTATCTCTGACTGATGGATTAGGAATGCTGTTAAAACCCTTGGAACTGATACGTTTTCCGGTTCATGAACTGGTTATGATCATGACTATCAGCCTGCGCTTTATTCCCGTTCTATTAAATGAAAGCCAGCGTATAAGGTGGGCACAGATAAGCAGAGGGATTAACTTTCAGGAAGGACCGGTCTGGGAGCGGGCCAAAACCTATTTTGCCATTCTGGTCCCCTTGATAAATGCTTCATTTCAAAAGGCTAATGATCTGGCCGAAGTCATGGAAGCAAGAGGATATACTGCTGGTAAGAAAAGAAACCGCTTAAACGAGTTCAGTTTATCTCGACCAGATTATATATATCTGTTAGTTATAACAATAGGATTACTAGGCATGACATTGAATCAAGCCAATCCAGGTTGGTGATATCAACTGAGCTTGGGCCGGGGAGGAAATATGAAGAGAATAAAAGCTGTTCTGGAATACGATGGCAGTAGCTATCATGGCTTTCAAATCCAGAAAAATGCTGTTACTATACAAGAAAAAATTGAAACCAGCATAGAAAATCTTATTGGACAAAAAGCCAGCATCATGGCCGCCGGCAGAACAGATGCTGGAGTTCATGCGGTAGGCCAGGTTATAGCTTTCGATACTAGTTCCAGTATACCACCAGACAAATGGCAATTTGCGCTTAACAGCATTCTTCCTCCTGACATAAGGGTAGTATGCAGCAGCGAGGCCAGAGCAGATTTTCACCCTCGCTTTGATGCGGTAGACAAAAGGTATATTTATTTAATTCACAGGAAGCAGAGTGGCAAGGTGTTCTACAGTAAATACGCTTATTGTGACCTGGAAGCCCTGGATCTTGAACTTATGCAGCAGGCCTGTCATCTATTTCTAGGCCGGCACAATTTCAAGTCCTTTTGTTCCAGCGGTTCATCAGTTAAGACTTATAACCGTAATATCAAAGAGTGCAAATTAGAAGAAAAAGGACCCTTTATAAGGCTGGATATTACTGCCGATGGATTTTTATATAATATGGTAAGAATAATAGTAGGAACCCTACTTGATGTAGGTCGGCTAACTTATAAACCAGAATATATCAGGGATATCATACTAGCCCAGGATAGAACCCGGGCCGGGCAAACTGCTCCGCCTCAGGGTTTGTATTTGTATTCCGTAAACTATGGTTAAGATTCCGTTCCTTAATAGCCTTTCTCGTTGCACTCTGCCTGAACACAGATCAGCCCCCGACATCCAGAGGGGTTTTTCTAAACTTTTAGGGACGAATTGATCAATAAAAATCGATAATTTCTTGACAAGGGTACTAGAAGTTCGCTATCATTTATAGGTAGTCTATCTATTTCCAGCTGGTTTCTGCCCCGTTGCCAGAGGGTCAATAAGATCGACTTATAATTAATAATAAGTTCAATATATACAGGAGGGAACAACGTGAAAACATACATGGCCAAGCCTGCGGAAGTTGAACGCAAATGGTATGTTATAGACGCCAGTGGTCAGACATTGGGAAGAATAAGTTCAGAAGTAGCCTCCATATTAAGAGGCAAGCATAAACCTACTTACACCCCGCATGTAGATACAGGTGATTTTGTAATAATTATTAACGCAGAACAGGTTAAGCTCACAGGAGATAAACTAAACCAGAAAATGTATCGCTACCATACCGGTTATCCAGGCGGCTTGAAGGAAATGGACTACAAGACTCTGTTACAGAAGAGACCTGAAAAAGCAATAGAAACAGCAGTCAAAGGAATGCTTCCACATAATCGGCTGGGCAATAAGATGTATAAAAAGCTCAAGGTATATCGGGGAAGCGAACATCCCCATCAAGCGCAGAAACCTGAAGTTCGAGAGCTCAGAGGTTAAGGAGGATTAGGATATGGAAAAGGTACAGTACTGGGGAACCGGTAGGAGAAAAGAAGCGGTTGCCAGAGTAAGATTAGTTCCTGGTGAAGGTAGAATTACTATAAATGAAAGGGAATTTGAGAATTTCTTCCCTAATAAAACCAGCAGGTTGATAGTTCAGCAGCCTCTCGGCATGACAGATACAGCTGGAAGATTTGATATAATATGCAGAGTGCATGGCGGAGGAGTAACAGGCCAGGCCGGTGCTGTTCAGTTAGGTATCGCCCGGGCATTATTAAAAGCTAACCCCGAATTAAGATCCGTATTGCGCAGAGCAGGTTATCTAACCCGTGACCCGCGTATGAAAGAAAGAAAGAAATACGGACTGCATAAAGCCAGAAAAGCTCCACAATACTCAAAACGTTAAATATCTTGCCAATTCAGATCAACAAAATCCCCTCAACCACGAGGGGATTTTTTTCGGTGCGCCCGGCATGGGCGCAGTCTAACGGGTGAAAGTCCCGAGTGCGGGTTGATAGTGCCAAGCACATAGCCAAGGGCAAGGGTGTCCATCGTGAGGTGGAATCTGAAGGAAGCCGGAGGCAAACTTCTGGTCTGACGAACAGAAATCACATAAGGCATATGTAGGCTGGGTAAGGTTGCCGAACAAACTGAAGCCCAAAACTATCCGGAAGCTTACGGTGTAGATGTGGCAGATAGATGGAAGGAAAGACTGCGTCCTTACCCGGGGAGGTCTCACGGACGGGCAGAAACAGAGTAAGAAGCCCGGTTGAAACAAGATTTATCGTGAGAAGTCAGCAGAGGCCATAGTACGGAGGCAGCGCGATGCCGAAGGAAGGGCTGAACCAAAGGAGGTGTGGGTCAATGAAGGTTACTGAAAGTGACAGTTACAGCTTCTACATCTGTAAAGGAGAAGGAAGACTCAGAATATATTCCAAGAGCGTTCGGAAATTCAAGGATAAAATCAGGGAAATTACAGGACGCACAATGGGATGGGAATTGAGGCGAGAAAAAACCGGCTAAACCAGATGATACGCGGGTGGATGAACTACTTCAAATTGGCAGATGCAAAGAGCTTAATACAGAGTTTGGACGAATGGATTAGAAGTCGCGTTCGGATGGTAACTTAGAAACGATGGAAGAAAATCCGCACACGTTTCGAGAACCTCAAGCGCTTGGGAAACAAGGAAGAGCAGGCATGGATGTGGGCAAACACAAGAAAAGGCTATTGGCGTACGGCCTATAGCCCCATCCGTGAGGCTCAACCCCATTTGCTATGAGTCTTCGCAGGGCGTTTCTGCCACGCTCCGCCCATGTCTCCTGGATATTTGTGTATTCAAAAAGTTATCTTTAGGGTTTTTCAGTAGAATCATACTTATGATTTTGAAAACAGTTCATGGTTGCCCCCAAAATAGGTCAATGAATACAGCCCGCATCTTCAAATACGACCAGGGATACGCCACCAGGTGCGTTTCTGCTGCATGCTAATAATATTTCTAAAAACGGCATATATAAGAAGCAGCAGTATTTAGTGCGGAGGTATTAAGATTGTGAGCAGATGGGCTGTTTTCAACGGCAGGCGGCTACGAGTTGGGAAGGCTATAATCTTTCTATCCATATTATGCATAATGGCAGTTCTAGGCGCGGATACTGGAGAGAAAGAGGTTTTATCCTATGGGCTGGCCAATAAAATCATTGTGGTAGATGCCGGCCATGGAGGAACCGATCCAGGTGCGGTGCGGGGGAACTATATAGAAAAGGATATTACCTTGCAGGTAAGCAAGAAACTGGCCGATTATCTGAGTCAAGCTGGAGCGCTGGTGATTATGCTAAGGGAGGATGACCGGGAGCTGGCCGAAGATCCTCAGGCCTCAATTGCCGAACGTAAACGTTCCGACTTGAAACGGCGGGTGGAGATAGCCAACGAAGCCCAGGCAGACCTTTACATCAGCATCCACACCAATGCTGATCCGAGTCCCAGGTGGTCAGGAGCTCAGACTTTTTATCTGGCTGACAGTGAACGCAGTAAAGTAGCAGCGGTGATGATACAGGATGAATTAAAGAGGCTACTGGGGAATACTGATCGTAAGGCCAAACCTGGCAGTTACTATATTCTGAGTCGCACCGAGATGCCGTCAGTGATCGTAGAGATGGGCTTCATATCCAATCCCCGGGAGGCCCAGCAGTTAAGCGATGACCAGTACCAGTCCAAATTAGCTTATGCGGTTTTCTCAGGTATTGCCAAGTCAGAAATTCGAGATTATGATGAAGATATACAAGATTATCCAGGTTGGTAATGATGGTTTTTTAGTTAAATAAGTCAAAGGAGGGTGGAAAATGATTACTTATACTGCCCTTACCCCGCATCCCCCGCTAATAGTGCCTTCCATAGGCGGGAGCAGAATAAGTGAAGTGGCATCTACTGTCCAGGCCATGAAGGCTCTGGCCCGGGAACTGGCTGCTACATCCCCGGAAACCCTGGTAGTTCTTACTCCTCATGGCAATGTATTTTCAGACTGTATTACTTGTTTGAGCGAAGCAGTACTATATGGAGATTTTAAGGATTTTGGAAGCCCGGACGAGGGAAAGAGCTATAACAACGACCGGGAACTGCTGGGGGAAATTGCCACAAGGTCAGTTGGAGAAGGCATCAATTTTATTAATGTGGACATGGAATGTGCAGCTAACAACCGCCTTAGAGGGACTCTGGATCACGGGGTCCTGGTTCCTATGCATTATGTAGAATCAGCTTTGGATTATGAAATCCGTCTCCTGCCAATCAGTACGGGCTTTTTATCCAACCTGGAACTATATACTCTGGGCAAAATCATCCAGGAATCAGCAGCCGCCCTGGGCAGAAGGGTGGCCGTAATAGCTTCCGGAGATATGTCCCATCGATTAAAAGCTGAGGGGCCTTATGATTATCATCCGGATGGACAAGCATTTGATCTACGAGTTAAAGTCCTTCTGGAAACAGGTGATGCCCCAGGGATTTTAGACCTTCCAGCTAAGCTGCGAGACAATGCCGGGGAGTGCGGTTACCGTTCTATAGTAATAATGCTGGGCGCTCTGGATGGACTGAAGTTTGATAGTCAGGTATTTTCTTATGAAGGACCTTTTGGGGTAGGATACCTGGTGGCAGGATTTCATCCCTTACAACAAGCACCCTCCCTATTGGAAGAGCTTAAACAGCAGGAGAAAAAGAAGTTAGAAGCAGGTCGGGGCTCAGAGAGTGAACCGGTTAAGTGGGCTCGAATGGTGTTAGAGACTTATATCCAAGAGGGAAAAATACCGAAACTACCTCCGAAGTTGGCTATGCTGGGTCAGGAGAAGGCTGGTGTTTTTGTATCCCTGAAAAAAAATGGACAGCTGAGGGGATGTATAGGAACTATATCTCCGGTTTATGACAGCCTGGCCCAGGAGATTGCTTCCAATGCCATAAGTTCAGGAACCAGGGATGCCAGGTTTTTTCCCCTGGAAAAAGGAGAACTGGATCAGCTGATCTATTCAGTAGATATACTGGGAGAAGCGGAAGAATGTACCCGGCAGGATTTGGACCCTTCTAAATATGGGGTCATTGTTAGTACAGCTGGCAAACGAGGACTGCTGCTGCCGGACCTGGAAGGGGTAGATACCATAGATCAGCAGCTGCAGATAGCCCTGGAAAAGGGCGGCATATCACCCGGAGAGAACTATAAAATAGAGCGTTTTGAAGTAAAAAGATATCGATAATAGGATCTCCAAGACCAGGCATGAGAGCCAAGGAGGGATATGAGAGATAGTTAAAAGGATTAAGAAGTCAGAAGTGAGGTGTAGGACAGCAGATGAGAGGGGAGACTCCAGCTCCCGAGGGTAAACACTGTATCCCTTATAAAGCTGCTGTAGGCAAGTAAGCTCCATAGACCCCTCTGGAAGGAGGTTTTGCTTTATGCAAAAGGAAGCTATGTTTTATGAAAAACTGGAAGATCATAAAGTGAGATGTGTGCTGTGTCCCCACCATTGTACTATCAAGCCCGGCCATCAAGGCATATGCCGCAGCCGCGTTAATGATGAGGGGCAGCTTATCGCCAGCAACTACGCCCAAATTGCTTCGCTGGCCCTCGACCCAATAGAGAAAAAACCTTTGTACCATTTTTATCCTGGCAAAACCATATTGTCGGCGGGTACTTTTGGTTGCAACTTATCCTGCAGTTTTTGCCAGAATTATCTTCTGGCCCACGGTAATCCAGATATCCATACTATAGAACCCCGGCAGTTGCTGGATCTAGCCGAGAAAAGCCGGGCCAACGATTCCATAGGAGTCGCTTTTACTTATAATGAACCAATAATATGGTATGAATACATTGTGGATACCGCAATGCTGCTGAAAGAACAGGATCTGAAAGTGGTCATGGTTACTAACGGATACATTGAGGTTGAACCACTCCAGCAGTTGCTTCCTTTCGTGGATGCCATGAATATCGATGTTAAAGCTTTTCGGGAAGAATTTTATAAAAAATTATGTAAGGCAAGTTTAAAACAGGTGATGGCAACGGTTGAACAAGCTGCTCAGAAATGCCATGTAGAAATAACCAGCTTAATTATACCGGGTGAAAATGATAACCTGAATGATATCGAGCAGATGGCAAAGTGGATAGCGGGAATTGATCCCTATATTCCGCTGCACCTATCCAGGTATCATCCCGCCTATAAGTTGGACCGGGAAGCAACCCCGTCCGGGACTCTGGAACAAGCCCGGGAGATTGCCAGGGAGTATCTGGAGTATGTCTTTGTGGGCAACCTGGCTGGACCAGACAATAATACCTATTGTTCAGAATGCGAGGCTCTGCTTATAAAAAGGGACGCCTACTATACCGAAATAATCGCTTTAGATCAGGGACACTGTACTTCCTGCGGCAGAGAGATAAAGTATATAGTTAATAGTTGAGTAAATAAAAAGGGAAGAGCAATCTCTGCTCCCCCCTGTTATATGAAAGCTACCAGAAATGAATCTGGTAAGCTATTCACAGCTTATAAATATCATACCCATAATTAAAGATATGAATACATCAGTTGGGATGTTACACTTTATTAAAATTTTTCGACCCCATTGCCGATGGTCAGGTGGCAAAACGAAGGAGGATTTTTTGTGACTGGGAAGTTGAAGTTTTATTGTGTAAAAAGCTGAAGTACATGTAAGAAAGCAAAAGCGTGGCTTATGCAGAATAATATTGAATATATAGAAGTTGATCTGCTGAAAGAAACACCTGCTTATGAGGAGCTGCAGAAACTGGCTGGATTAGCTAATATGGAAATGCGCGATCTGGTAAATCGAAGAAGCCAGGCTTTCAGGAAGGTCCGACCGGATATCGATAAGATGAATGCTGACCAGGTTGTTGATTTAATAAACGATAATCCCAGGATATTGATCCGACACCTTTTAACCGACGGTATTACTATGGTGCTAGGCTTTAACGAAGAAAATTATCGCCAATTTTTGATCGGTAATAATTGAGGAGTTTAATTATGAAGGATCTGCTGTGTTTGAGGTTGGGAATAACCAACTGTTATCTGATTAAAGGGTGCCGGGGATACATTTTGGTTGATGCCGGGAGCCTGAGAAAAGAGCAGCTATTTCAGTCTTTACTGGCTGAAGTTGGTATATCACCGGAGGATATCAAGCTTATAGTTATCACCCATGCCCACTACGACCATATCGGTAGTCTGGCTGGAATTAAGCAGATGTGCGGCTGTCCCGTCCTGGCCCATCCAGTAGAAGCCCGGATAATGCGGGAGGGTAAAATCGCAATTCCCCCCGGCACAAATGTGTTGGGATCGGCAGTCAGCTGCCTGGCAAAAAGAGCCCAGAGTCTGCTGACATTCCAACCGGTCGATAGCGAAATAAATATAGATAAAGAATACAATCTGGAGGAATTTGGGGTTTGTGGGAAAATTATACCTACTCCCGGTCACACTATCGGATCACTTTCCGTACTGCTGGACAATGGAAATGCCTACGTAGGTGATTTGGCATTCAATTGGAATGGATTAAGCATCTATCCAACATTTGCAGAGATGCCGGCAGAAATATTTTCCAGCTGGGGATTGATTTTGCACGAGGGAGCAGAGAATATCTTTCCGGCCCATGGAAGACCTTTTTCAATCAACCGCATTAAGCAAAACCTGGAAAAATTGAACCGCCTGGCTTATGGAATGGCCTGATCTTGTATCCTGGCCGCTGTCGATGAAGGCACTGATTAAAAACCAATCCCTGCTGCTTTTTGATGCATAAATATAGCTGTCATCGAGGCTAATATTGTACTTTCTACTGATATTAATTATCTTTGGATAAAACATAATATAAATTAATTAGGTATACAGTATTTATGATTGTTATTGCTTGATTTTATTTGTAATGATGTTATACTAAGACTCGGAAATGAGAATCAAGAAATTGAGGGCAAAGGCGCCGCACTTAAACTAAAGGCATAGTGGAGACGTCTTTTTTTATGCCTGGATATATATTGCTTACTGCAGTTTCACAGTACTGCAGTAAGCAGGATGGAGGTAGCTTCAATGCCGATGTTAAATAAGGGATATCTAATTTTAGAGGATGGACACGTTTTTGAAGGCACCTTAATGGAAGGATCAAAACCTAATTCGGGAGAAGTTGTATTTAACACCAGTGCCTTTGGCTATGAACAGATATTGACTGATCCTTCATATGCCGGACAGATTGTGGTTATGACTTATCCTCTTATAGGTAATTACGGAGTCAGCAGCAGGCTGCTTGAAGCAGATCAACCATGGATAAAAGGTTTTGTGGTCCGGGGATTAAATATCGGTGAGCATTATGAAAAAGAAGAAGAATTAAAGGAATTTCTACAAAAAAATGATCTGGCTTGCATCAGCGGGGTTGATACCCGAGCACTTACCCGGCTTATTAGAAACAAAGGGACTATGGGCGGAGTAATTACCGACTCACTAAAAAACCTGGACGATATGATAAGAAAAGCCCGGGCGGTAGTTCCACCACCGGAGGGTTTTGTAAGACAGGTAAGCAGAAAAGATGTGAAGCAGCTGGGATCAGGTGATAAACGTATTGTGCTGGTAGATTATGGCACCAAAAAAAGCATCATCACCAGCATAGTGGAAAGAGAATGTGAGCTTGTAATAGTGCCCGCTGATACACCGGCTAGTGTAATTATGGAGATCAGCCCGGATGGATTGGTCTTATCCAATGGGCCTGGAGATCCGGTCGAATGTGATTACGCTATTAAGGCAGTACAGGAACTGATTGGCAGCATGCCCATTCTGGGAATATGTCTGGGGCATCAGATACTATCCCTGGCATTGGGAGCGAATACCCGTAAAATGGTATTTGGACACCGGGGTAGCAATCATCCGGTACAGGATATGCGGACCGGTAAAATATATATAACCGCCCAGAACCATGGTTATGTAGCAGATCAAGCTTCGTTGGCAGGCAGGGGAGTAGATGTATTATTTAAAAACTTAAATGATGGTACGGTGGAAGGTATCATTCACCGGGAACTACCGCTCATGTCAGTTCAGTTTCATCCGGAGGCATCTCCGGGACCGGTCGATACAGCTTATATTCTTGATGATTTTATTGAGAGTATTAAAGGCAATATTAATTTCGCAGAGATTGCGAATAAACCTGCTGTATAAAAATTAAATAGCTTAAGTAATGGCAAAGAGGCCTTATTCCAACTGTAAAGAGAAAAGGATCTCTTTTAATCCATAGAAAGCAAAGGAGCTTATGTTACACCCTAATGGTGACCGGGCTCCTTTTTTTATTTTAAAAAAAGGGAGGTGAGATTATGAAGAAAATTGAAGCTGTCATACGTCCCACCAAATTGGAAGAGTTGAAAACTGCCATGAATGAATTAGAGGTTCGGGGGATGACCATCTTCAATGTAATGGGAAGAGGACTGCAGAAAGACATCAAGCAGTATTACCGTGGTCAGGAAGTATCGGTAGATCTGTTTCCCAAGGTGAAAATTGAAATAGTATGCCCGGATGATGCAGTAGAACGAATTGTACAGCGGATACAGGAGGTTTGTAGAACCGGAAATATAGGGGATGGCAAAATATTTGTTTACCCGGTCGAAAACATTATCAGGATTCGTACCCAGGAGCAGGGAGAAAAAGCTCTATAGGGCAGGATCCACCACCAAGGATGGGTTTGAAAGCAAAGGCGCTTGTGAACAGGAAGAAGAGAGATTCTGTTCACAGGTGCCTTTTTAAAAGAGGAGGATATTTATGAAGGCAAAAACAAGTATTTGGATGGCGTTAATCCTAGCGTTCATCATGGTATTGGGAATAACCATGCCTGCTCTGGCTGCTGAAGAACTGCCGGTAGATACAGGCAATACTGCCTTTATCATTATTTGTTCAGCCATGGTTTTGCTTATGACCCCAGGTCTGGCATTCTTCTATGGAGGGATGGTGCGCAAGAAAAATGTTTTGAGCATTATGATGCAGTGTTTTGCAGTAATGGCTTTAGTTTCAGTACAGTGGGTACTGATGGGATATACCCTGTCTTTTGGTCCGGATGTGGGCAGCGTCATAGGAAACCTGAATTTTTTAGGGCTACACGGGGTAAGTATTTTTCCCAGCCCTGATTATGCCAGCACTATACCCCACTACGTATTTGTGGCTTTCCAGCTGATGTTTGCTATTATTACCGCCGCCTTGATCAGCGGGGCATTTGCTGAGCGGATGAGATTTTCAGCTTTTGTACTCTTTGTGCTGTTGTGGACTACCCTGGTTTATGATCCCATAGCCCACTGGGTATGGGGAGGAGGATGGCTGGGCCAGCTGGGAGCTCTGGATTTTGCCGGGGGCACCGTAGTTCATATAAGCTCCGGGGTATCCGGCTTAGTGACTGCCTTATTCATAGGTAAGCGGTTGGGGAAGGAGCGCGATACCATCGTACCCCACAATATGCCTTTTACCGTACTGGGCGCGGCCCTCTTATGGTTTGGATGGTTTGGTTTCAATGCAGGAAGTGCTTTAGCAGCCGATGGTATTGCTGGGTTAGCCTTTCTGGTCACTAATACCTGTGCCGCCGCCGGAGCAATTTCCTGGGTGGCTGCAGAATGGCTTCACCATGGCAAACCCACCGTTTTTGGAGCAGTCAGTGGTGCGGTAGCCGGACTGGTTGCCATCACCCCGGCAGCTGGTTTTGTAAGTCCCCTTTCAGCCGTGGTAATGGGTATAATGGTGGGACCGGTATGCTACCTGTTCGTGAGCAAAATTAAAGAGAAATTGGGCTACGATGACTCCCTGGATGCTTTTGGAATACATGGTGTAGGAGGCACAGTTGGGGCTCTGGCCACCGGTATTTTTGCCTCCACAGCAGTGAATCCAGGCGGAGCTGATGGCCTGTTATATGGAGGACTGCATTTGTTCGGAGTGCAGATAGTGGCAGTAGGAGCTACTTACATCTACGCTGCCCTGGCCACCCTGCTGATCTTGAAGGTGATAAGTATGATAGTACCTCTGCGGGTTTCAGATGAAGAAGAAGAAGTGGGTCTTGATACTTCCTTACATGGCGAAGATGCTTATGGGTATGACGATATGGGAGTAAGTGAGAGACTGGTAGGTATCCAATCCTAAAATATTTCGGGACACGGGGGACAGGAACCTGTCCCCCGTGTCCCGGATATAAATAAAATAACCACTAATAGCGGGCAAAGGGGCTCCAGCACTTATAAAAGGTGCTGGGGCCCCTTTATATGTTTCAACACATGGTTGCAACGAGGCAGGAGACATCTCGCCTCGTTATAAGTAGAGGAGAAGGAGGAATTCAGATGAAGAAAATTGAGGCTGTAATTAGACCGGCCAGGTTTGAAGAACTGAAGGTGGCATTGAAAGCCCAGGGAGTTACTGGTATGACCACTTATAACGTCATGGGCCGAGGAAAACAACAGGAAGTCAAACAGTATTACCGTGGGCAAGAACTGCAGGTTGATCTCTTTCCCAAATTAAAAGTTGAAATTGGCTGTCCAAATGAGCAGGTAGAGAAAATTGTCCAGCTAATACTGGATATCTGTAACACAGGGCAGATAGGAGATGGTAAAATTTTTATTTATCCCCTGGAAGAGGTAATACGAATCAGCAGCGGTGAAAAAAACTTGGATGCTCTATAGCAGTCAGTACAGAGAGGAGAGATTTATTATGAAGAGAAAAAATATATTTATTTTGGGGATAGCCCTACTGATGGTGTTGATACCCAGGGCCGTGTGGGCTTCCGAAGGGGTAACCCCGGAGAGCAACGCCATTGCCATAGATGCAGTATGGACGCTCTTAGCAGCTTTCCTGGTTATGTTTATGCAGCCTGGATTCGCTCTGGTGGAGGCAGGTTTCATCCGGGCCAAGAATGCTGCTAATATAATCATGAAAAATGTAATGGATTTTGCAGCAGGATCTATAGTCTACTTCTTAATTGGTTTTGCTATAATGTTTGGAATCGATAAAGCTGGGATAATTGGGTTAAGCGGCTTTGGAATGAGTGGGACCTTTGAGCATCTAGGTTTGTCATTTCCCATCTGGGTATTTCTAATGTTCCAGACTGTTTTTGCCGCGACGGCTGCTACCATAGTATCTGGAGCAGTAGCAGAAAGAATCAAATTCGGTTCTTACTTGATTTTCAGTGTATTGATTACCGCCGTAATTTATCCGGTAGTAGGACATTGGATCTGGGGTGGAGGATGGTTAGCTTCACTTGGGATGGTAGACTTTGCAGGTTCTACAGTGGTTCATTCCGTAGGAGGCTGGGCAGCACTGGTGGGTGCTTTCCTATTAGGACCCAGACTGGGCAAGTACAGTAAAGATGGAAAAGCTACTGCTATTCCCGGTCATAATATTACGCTGGCTGCCTTAGGGGTATTTATACTCTGGTTCGGATGGTTTGGTTTTAACTGCGGCAGTACCGTTTCAGGAACCAGCCCTGATATCGGATTAATTGCTGTAAATACTAATATAGCCGCAGCAGCAGGCGCGGTTGGGGCAATGTTTTATAGTTGGATTAAATACCGTAAACCAGATGTAACTTTTACTTTGAATGGTGCCCTGGCTGGTTTAGTAGGTATAACCGCTGGTTGTGCCTCAGTAAATCCAATGGGAGCTATAATTATCGGTCTGCTGGCTGGGGTTCTGGTAACAGTTTCAGTTCAGTTCCTGGATAATAAACTAAGAATTGATGATCCGGTTGGGGCAATATCTGTACATGGTGTTTGCGGAGCTTTCGGAACAGCTATGGTAGGGCTGCTTGCGGTAGATGGCGGTTTGTTTTACGGGGGAGGAGCAGGTTTACTGTTTACTCAGATAATTGGAATTGCTGCAGTATTTGTTTGGGTGATCGTGGCTTCATTCATCGTCTTTGGTGCAATTAAAGCTGTAATGGGCTTAAGAGTAAGTGAGGAAGAAGAGCTAGGTGGACTTGATATTAATGAACATGGAATGAATGCTTATGCAGACTTTATGATTAAGAGCTAAAAACAGAAGAAAAGCTGGAAACGAAGCAAAAAAAGAGCCGGGGTAATTTCGAGGCCACTGAAAAACATCGTGTTTATCTAAAGCAATGTTATGAAAAAACCAGAAGATGCGAGATGCATTGTCTCAGTCTTCTGGTTTTTTCTATTTATGGATATAATTGTTGGGAGTATCGATAGTTCCGTGTAAATAATCTGAGCGCCTCGTATCCTAATATTTTACAGTGCTTGATAAATTGCGACCATGTTCTAGATAGTGTTTTACTGCAGCTATCTTTTGCTCCAATGGAAATTTCGAGCCGCCTAAATATCTATCCCATAAGACCCTAGTCTCTTGTTCTTTGAGATATGCTTTATACCCATCTAGGCAATGCTCCACGGTTTGGATAGCCAAGTTCACGAATCACAGCAGCTATATTTTTATCATACTTGATGTATAGCTCAATTGCTTTCATGCGCTCTTCTCTTGAATACATACGGACTTCCTCCTGTCTCTTTTTGAGTCCAAGATTTTGTCCGCATCCCCAAGTTGCAAAAGAAATTCCCCAGTACCATAGTAACCAAAGTGCTTAAAAACAGTGAACGCAAACTGACAGACGGCTTTGTTCGCTTAAGGGAACACTATCAATTTGAAGCTGCCTTTTGTAACCCAAATGCTGGGCACGAAAAAGGCAATATGGAGGCAAAAGTCGGATATCACGGTCAGGGGACCGCTCAAGAGGCTACCGTAGCAGAAGAAATATATAAAAAGAATACATTATCAACAAGTGGCACTGCAACAGTCAGGGCTGAATTAGCTGATTTGAGTATGAATTCATTAACGGCTGAAGTACAGCCCTTTGAGGTGGGGGAAACTGCTAATTTTGAATTTGAAATGGCAAACTATGGTGGTACTACAGCATTTAATACGTATGTATACGTTACAGTTGATGATGACAATGTCGGTGGATTTAATATAGGTAGTATTCTCCCAGGATATGTATATACATTTCCATTGATGATAGATGGAATTACAGAAGGTACACACGAGATTATACTTAATGCTACGTCAAGTAGTCTGGAGACTGATTACAGCAACAATATTATAGGGGAAGATTTTGTTTGGCAAGGCGTTCCGGATCTTGTTGCTAAATCATTTAATACGGTTTCCGGTGATACATCTTTTGTAGAAGGAGAAGCTGTAGCTTTTACATTTTCGGTTAAAAATGAAGGGACAAGAATAGCTGAAGGGATACAAAACTACCTTCTTATAAACGGCCAAGAACTTGCCATTCTTTCATATCCTAGTTTAGATGTTGGTTCTACGTTAACATGCAGCTTTTCACTTACATTTAATAGTCCTGGCGATTATAATTTACAGTTATATGTTAATAAAGACCATAGTATTGTAGAATCTAATTACAATAATAATACAAAAACAAAAACAGTTACAATTATTTCTGAGTGGGCGTATCTAGACTATGGATGGTCAACAACAACAATACCAATCCAACCGTACAGTTACAATGATGTGTGGCAAACAGCTATGGATGCTTCTATCTCAAGCTGGAATAATGCTGGGGTGGAAGTGACGTTTGGTAAGGATAGCTCATGTGATAATACTGTAATTGCTGCTTACCTCGATGCCGACTGGTATGGTAATATCACTTGTTACCCTAACGAAAGCGAATTGGAAAGTTTTGATATTTCTTTAAATTCAAGAAGAATTAGCGAGGATACAACCAATACTTCTAATTTTATACAAAGCGTTTTTGTGCATGAATTAGGTCATACTATATGGTTGAGAGATAATCCTCCTACTGGTTTGGATTCCATTATGTATCATTTTCGGGATAGAGACACAATGACGGAGCCACAAGATTATGACATAAACGCTGTTAATGCTAAATACTAGAATGAAATATTTACGGAGGTAAAAAAGATGAAAATAAGTAGATTTTTAATAATTGTAGTATGTTGTACAGTATTGATGGGATGCGTAACCCAAGATGCAGATGTTACGCAAAAAGAAAAACAGGTTGCCAAGATACATTGTGATTATCCGTATTATTCAAGTGTTGATGCTTTAACTGAAAAGGCAGATTTAATTATTAAAGGAACCATAGTGGATTCAAGAGTTGAAGAAATTGATATTCTGTCAAAAACAGAGGAAAATGAAATTTTGAATCCAGGCGGAGAAATACAAGAATGTAAGTATATCTTTACTGTATATACTGTTGATGTCAGCGATTCTTACAAAGGAGATGTTGAACCTGGTGAAACAGTGGAATTCAAACAAATAGGTGGAGAATCTGATACTACCATATATATTCCAGAAGAAAATATAAAATTTGCAAAGAACCAAGAGTATGTAATGTTTCTTTCTACTTATGAGAGTGATGTTCCTCCAAGTTTATTGAATCCTATTCAAAGTGCATATAATTATGAACAAAATGCTACAAATAAAGGAAAAATTTCAATTGTAAATGAAAAGAATGACTTGGCACTTACAATCGAGGATTTAGAAGAAATAAAGAACAAGAATAAAAAATAACCAAATCAAAAATAATTATACTGATCAATTTTACCGATTTACTCTACACTACGGTTTCAAAACTCAATTTTGCAGTTCTGGCAAAGGGCACGAAAAATTAAGTAGTCTTGGTTCAAACTTCGGACTAAGGCTATTTAATTTAATTGTAAAAATGAATGTATTTCCGGTGAATTCAACTCCTCCTAGAATATAATTAAATAAAGCCTGCTGACACTTTGATAAGCTCCCCTTTGAGTAGATACCTGAAATAACATAATTCCTACACAGGGGACATCTGTCTGTCCCCTAATAGATTTTTGCTGCGATAGGCATTCTTCTCCCCATTCCGAATGCCTTACTGGTAACCTTTAGAGCTGGTGCCGCTTGTCTTCGCTTATATTCATTACGATCAATGGTTTTCACGATCCATTTAACCATTTCTGCTTCAAATCCCATGTTTATCAAGTCTGTGACCGAAGAAGATTCTTCGATATAGCAGTGCAAAATCTTATCCAGTATCTCATAAGGGGGGAGGTCATCCTGATCTACCTGTCCGGGTCTTAATTCTGCCGATGGGGGCTTAATAATTATCTGGATTGGGATTATTTCTTCCTTTCGATTAATAAAGCTGCTCAGGTCGTAAACCATGGTTTTAGGAACATCTGCCAGCACGCTGAGACCGCCGCTCATATCCCCATACAGGGTACAGTAACCCAGTGCCATTTCACTTTTATTGCCGGTTGACAGAAGCAGGTAACCAAGTTTATTGGAAAAGGCCATCAGTAAATTACCGCGAATGCGGGCCTGTAAATTTTCCTCAGTAGTATCCGGCAGATTATCTTTAAAGTGTTCGGCCAAGGTATCAATATAAGTTTTATAAACATCCTGAATAGGAATAACTTTAAAATCCATACCAAGATTGTCAGCCAGCTTTCGGGAGTCTTCGATACTTCCCTGGGAAGAATGAGGTGAAGGCATACTAATGCCTAAAACGTTACGGGCACCGACTGCTTCACAGGCCAGGCAGGCTGTCAAAGCCGAGTCTATGCCACCGGAAAGCCCCAGCACTACTTTATTAAAGCCGCATTTAGTTATATAATCCCTGGTTCCCATTACCAGAGCCTGGTATACAGATTCAATTTCATCCAGAGGAAGGTAAGGACTAGTTGAATACTGCTGTTTCGTATCTATAGTTGCTATATACTCTTGGAAGGCAGGGAAGATTTTAATCGGCTTACCGCTGGGATCCAGACAAATACTCCTGCCATCAAAAATTAACTCATCATTACCACCCACTTGATTCACATAGAAAAATATTTTGTTGTGTTTTTGGGCATGGTTCTTTATCAAACGGTAGCGAATATCTTCTTTACCGGCATGAAACGGCGAAGCCGAGATATTTATAAATATTGAAGCTCCCTTATCTGCCAGTATCTGAATTGGGTCCCAGGAGTACATCTGCTTTTCAGGCCATAAAGATGCGTCATTCCAGGCATCCTCACAAATGCTTATTCCTAATAGTTCATCTTTGAAGTGCACCGGTTCAATATGTGCAGCGGGATCAAAATAGCGAGCCTCGTCAAAAACATCATAACTGGGCAGCAGGGATTTATGCTGAGCAGCAATTATTTGACCTTGATCAATAAGCAGGGCTGAATTGAATAAACCCTTGCCCGGCAAGCTGCCCGGATAGGGAGTACCCAATAAGATGCCCATCCCATAGAAATTATGGGAGAACTCTTTTATTCTTTCTATAGCCCGGATAATTCGCTCAATAAACCAGGGTTTGCCGAGCAGATCCTGAGGGGGATATCCAGTAAGGTATAATTCAGGCAGGACCAGCAGATCACATTTATCCCTCTGCCCTATATACATCGCGTTTTGAAGGCCTTCAAGGTTGCCTTCAATATCACCCACAGTAGGATTCAATTGAGCTGCAGTAATTTTCATGCTTTCAGATCCTTTCGCGGTTGGGGTGAAAACTGCCCCTATTATTGTTTGCTTTCTTCGTTAATAATAAAACCTAGACTTCAATGCATAAAGTAATATCCGTGATTTTGAATGCAAAAATATGTCGTCGTCAGTCTCCGCATGAGAAACACCAACTGCTTGCCTCAAAGTAAATGGGGTATCGGGCAGATTCATTCCGTGGGGCTCAACCCCATTTGCTAAAAGTCTTCGCAACCTGTTTCTGCCATGCTCCGCCAATGTCTTCTGAATATTTATGCATTCAAAAAGTTTGTAGGGTTTTGGCAGTGGAATCACCCTTAACACTTAATAAAGTTTTTGGAAGCTAGCAGTATAGTTTGACATTGCTTTATCTGATAAAGATGCTTGTCTCCTGCACTCCAAATATGTGACAATAAAAGAAAAAAATCAACAACCTGGAATTAAGTATACAATATTCCTGGCCATTAACAGTTGCCAAGATAAGCAGCAGCATATACAATATAGCTGGGCATGCCAAATGAATAATAAAAGAACAAGTATTATTGAGGACAAAGGCGTCCAAGATATGTTAAAGGCCACCGGCTGGCTGCAAGGCATATCTTGGGCGCTTTTTTGCGCCAACCAACTGGATGATGGACCGATATGAATGAAGGCAGGTGATGCCATTGGGAGGAAAAATATTAGTCGCCAGTTCTGTAGCGGCGGAGAGGAAACTAATCATTGAAATTTTGCGCAGGGCTGGACATACGGTAAGCGCGGAAACAGCAGATATTGCTCATACCTTAAGAAGAACTCGTTCACTATTTCCAGACCTGGTTATCATAGATAATGGTTTGGATGGGGCCAGAGGTCTAAAAGCTGCTGAGATAATAGCCCAGGACCAACTGGCAGCAGTATTATTGTTGGTTGACAGCGATATTTTTCCCCAGGCCAGGAATTATCATTATCTGATAAGACCGGTGAATCATAACTCTTTGGTTCCGGCCGTAGAAGCTGCCCTCTATTACTGGAGGCGCGAAGGTGAGTTGAGAGAGCAGATAAGGAAACTGGAAGATACTCTGGAGACTCGTAAGATAACCGACAAAGCTAAAGGCCTGTTGATAGATAAAATGGGTATGAGTGAGCATGAGGCTCATCGTTTTATCCAGAAAGAAGCCATGAAAAGAAGTATTACCTTGAGACAGGTTGCTGTTGAGGTCCTTGAGAAATTAGGGCAGAGCAAGAATAATATTAAGGAGTGATTTAAATGAGTTTCAATATTCCTAAAGAAAAAAAGATTGAAGTAATGGAAAAGGTGAAAGCCCATGGGGTTCGTTTTATCCGGATGCAGTTCACAGACATAGCCGGCATACTAAAAAATATAGCCATACCCGTATCCCAGTTAGAAAAGGCCCTGGATGGGGATTTAATGTTTGATGGATCTTCCATCAACTGGTTTGCCAATATCGAAGAATCAGACATGTTTCTAATTCCAGATCCCGATACTTTTGCTATTTTCCCCTGGAGACCATCTAATGGCGCAGTAGCTAGAATGATATGCGATGTATATACTCCGGACATGGAACCTTTTGTCGGTGACCCGCGTATGAACCTGAAACGTGTAGTTAAAGAAGCCGCAGATATGGGATATTTCATGAATGCCGGTCCAGAAGCCGAATTCTTCCTGTTCCTGGTTAACGATCAGGGTAAACCTATTCTGTCCACTCAAGATGATGCAGCCTATTTCGATATAGCTCCCATAGATCTGGGGGAAGACGCTCGCCGGGATATGGTATGCACCCTGGAAGACATCGGATTTGAAATTGAAGCATCGCATCATGAGGTTGCACCCGGCCAGCACGAGATTGACTTTAAATATGGACCGGCCGTACAGGTAGCTGATAACATCCAAACCTTTAAGCTGGTGGTAAAATCTCTGGCTGAACGCCACGGACTGCATGCCACCTTTATGGCTAAACCGATTGCCGGCATCAACGGTTCAGGCATGCATTGTCACCAGTCGCTGAGCACTCTGGAGGGGGTAAACGCATTTTATGATGCGAACAGTCCCAATGGTTTGAGTGATCTAGCCCGGTGGTACATGGGCGGTATTATGGCTCATGCGCGCGGACTTACCGCTGTAACCAACTCCAGTATAAACTCTTATAAAAGGCTGGTTCCCGGTTATGAAGCACCGGTATATGTAGCCTGGTCCGAAAAGAATCGTTCCTGTTTGGTGAGAGTCCCAGCCAAGCGAGGTGCTTCCACCCGTATTGAAGTCCGCCACCCGGACCCGATGTGCAATCCTTATATGGCTCTGGCAGCAATGCTGGCGGCTGGTCTCGATGGTATCAAGAATAAAATCGAACCACCTGCAGCGATTGACAAGAATATTTATCATATGACTAAAGCTGAAAGAGATGAACTGTTTATACCAAGTCTGCCGGGATCATTGGAAGAAGCGATTGAGGAACTCAAAAAAGATGAAGTAATAAAAGCTGCGTTAGGACCTCATATTTTACCGAAATTCATCGCTGCTAAAGAGGCAGAGTGTGATTCCTATAGACTGACGGTAACTCCCTGGGAGATCAGAGAATATCTCAGCCGTTACTAAAACCCGGAAAGGAGTGGGACAGGTGAGGTTAAGAGAGGGAGAAGTGAGAATACCAAGCGGATGCGCTATTGCGGGTATTTTAAACCGCTCTGGCCAGAGGTTTAATGGTACTACTATAATTTCCTGCATTGCTAACATGCATCAGCGTTCTAACGGCCTGGGCGGTGGATTTGCTGCCTATGGGATTTATCCCGAGTATGCAGAACAGTATGTCCTGCATGTATACTATGACCATGAAAAGGCCCGGGAAGAGTGTGAGTATTATTTAAACCATAATTTCAATATAGCTTTGCAGGGGCCTGTTCCATTACGAAGACAAGCCAAAATAAGCAATGCTCCGATAATATGGCGTTATTTTGCCCTGCCCAAGGAGGGCCGACTTTTTCAGGAGGAAATAGGCACCGAAGAATTTGTGTTCAGGTCGGTCATGCATATTAATTCTTCTATATCCGGAGCCTATGTGGCATCCAGCGGTCAAAACATGGCAGCATTTAAGGGTGTAGGGTACCCTGAAGACATTGGAGAATTTTTCCGACTGGACGATTATTCGGCTTATATGTGGACTGCTCACGGCAGATTCCCCACCAATACACCAGGTTGGTGGGGAGGAGCCCATCCATTCACTTTATTGAACTGGTCCGTAGTTCATAATGGGGAGATATCTTCTTACAGCACCAACCGAAGGTTTTTAGAGATGTATGGTTATACCTGCTCACTGCAGACCGATACCGAGGTCATTACTTATGCTGTAGATATGCTCATGCGCAGGCATGGATTGAGCATGGAAGATACCGTTAATGTAATCTCAGCTCCGCTGTGGGAAGACATCGAAGATGAGAAGCAGAATCGTCTGAGGAGAGTGTATTCCAGTCTCCTGCTGAATGGGCCCTTTTCTATTATTGTAGCTACCGGTAATGGGATGATGGCCATTAATGACCGGATAAAACTCCGGCCCCTGGTAGCAGCCGAAAAGGGCGACTGCCTGTATGTAAGCAGTGAAGAAGGAGCCATCAAGGTAGTTGAACCATCACCGGACCGGATATGGTCTCCGGGCGGAGGAGAACCCGTTGTAGGACTGTTATACGGTAAAGAAAAACTGATCGAACCTGAACCCAAAATTATATGCGCCCAATCGGCCTGAAGGGGGGAAGATGCATGGGGGCTCCACTAAATACCGGATTTCAGATGGGTACACCAGTATTCAAAGTTGATAGGGACCCGGACAGATGTATACAGTGCGGAGTCTGTGTTAACCAATGTGCTAATGAGGTACACCATATGGACAGTGACGGCTGGATGTGGATTGAAGATGAAAAATGTGTAGCCTGCCAGCGCTGTGCAGTGCTGTGTCCGACTAAAGCGATAAGTATTACAGATTTTCCGGTAGTATTTCGCGACAACAGTCATTGGAAATCTGCTAATTTAAGAGAATTATATCGGCAGGCCGAAAGCGGAGGGGTACTATTAACTGGGATGGGCAATCCCCGGCCCTATAAAACTTATTTTGACCACCTGTTGCTCAATGCCAGTCAGGTAACCAATCCTTCCATTGACCCCCTGCGGGAACCGATGGAATTGACAACTTATCTGGGCAACAAGGGTGATTTAATCAGCCAGGTGGAAAAACCCTATCTCAAGTTAAAGATACCGATAATGTTTTCCGCTATGTCATTTGGTTCAGTAAGTTTAAACGTACAGAAATCACTTTCCGCTGCAGCTCAAGAGATGAGCACTTTTTGGAACACGGGAGAAGGTGGTCTTCATCCGGATCTTAAAGAATTCGGATCATGTGCATTTGTCCAGGTGGCATCGGGTAGATTTGGGGTACATCCAGGGTATCTGGCCAATTCGGCCGCGATTGAAATAAAAATAGGCCAGGGAGCTAAACCTGGAATAGGTGGACACCTGCCCGGGGAAAAAGTAAGTGAAGAAGTATCTTTGACCCGGATGATTCCAGCCTGGTCTGATGCTATATCTCCCGCTCCTCATCATGATATTTATTCTATTGAAGACCTGGATCAGCTTATCGAGACCCTGAAGGTGGCTACCGGGTACAGCAAGCCTATCGCAGTAAAAGTGGCTGCGGTGCACAATATTGGGGCTATTGCTTCCGGTATAGTTAGAGCTGGAGCAGATATTGTAGTTATCGATGGATTCCGGGGTTCCACTGGCGCTGCTCCTATGAGAATCAGGGACAACGTAGGAATACCTATAGAGATCGCTCTGGCCCAGGTGGACAGCAGGCTTAGAGATGAAGGAATCCGCCAGCAGGCCTCGCTGGTAGCAGCCGGGGGTATTAAGAATAGTGCTGATGTTATAAAAGCGATTGCCCTGGGAGCTGATGCAGTCTACATCGCATCTGCAGCATTGGTAGCCCTGGGATGTCATATGTGCCAGATGTGCTTTACGGGTAAATGCAACTGGGGTTTGGCCACTACTAACCCAGAATTGAGTAAGCGGCTTAATCCAGAAATAGGTATCCAGAGAGCTAAAAATCTACTGGTGGCCTGGGGGCATGAAATACAGGAAATGATGGGCGGCATGGGTATCAACGCCATCGACAGTCTGCGGGGCAACCGGTTGATGCTGCGGGGTATAGGTTTGAACCCCCAGGAACTGGATCTGCTCGGGATAAAGTCGGTTGGGGATTAGGGGTGAATATATATGAAAGTAATATCAATACCTGAATACTGCCTAGGATGCGGATTATGCGAAATATACTGTGCAGCTCAGCATGACGGATATAATGGTAACGTCTTAAAGGCTTACAAAAAAGGGCGGCCGGCCCCCAGATCGGGATTAATCAAATTCTCGCAGATGTCCTGGCTTAATACCTGCATGCATTGTGATGACGCACCCTGTCTCAATGCTTGCATAAGCGGTGCAATTAAACGAGACGAAAATGGAATTATATATATTGATGAAAACCATTGTGTTCAGTGTTATACCTGTGTCATGGTATGTCCTTATGGCCATGCCCAGCCATCCAGTGAGAGCGGCAGGATTATTAAATGTGATCTGTGTCGGGACAGTGAAGGAATACCAGCCTGTGTAAGCCACTGCCCCAACGCAGCTTTGAAGCTGGTACAAGGGGGGGCTTAGCAATGAAATATGTCATCATCGGGGGCTGTATAGCAGCCTGTGGAGCTATAGAAGGAATTAGAAGCAAAGATGCCGAGGGGCAGATTATCGTAATAGATGGTGAAAAAAGGGGAGCTTATACCCGTCCTTTGATAAGTTATTACCTATCTGATCCAGATAGGTATACAGATATAGACTATCGTTCCCCGGAATTTTTTAAAGACCACCGGGTGGAAGTAATAAAAGCTCGGGCCGAAGCAATTGACCGATCTCGCCAGATACTTATTCTGGATAATGGAGAAGAGATAGATTATGATCGTCTTTTAATAGCCACCGGGGCCAATCCAGTTATGGTGCCCATTCCCGGTGCAGATCAGGATTGGGTGAAGCCCTTTTACACCCTGGGGGATGCCGAGCAGATAAATCAGGATATCTTGTTTGCTCGGGAGGTAGTGGTGATTGGCAGCGGGTTAATAGGTATGAAAGCCGCTGAAGCCCTGCACAAAAGGGGACTTACGGTACACATAGTAGAAAAAGAATCTCATATTCTGCCCCGGCAGTTGACACCTGGAACCGCTGTTTTCATGCATCGTAACCTGGCTAAAGAGGGTATCGATATAATTGCCGGGGATGAAGTGGCAGTTATACATCCGGAACATCAAGTAGAGCTGAAAAGCGGCAGGATACTGTCGGCGGATTTAGTCATAATGGCAGTAGGTACCCGCCCTAACGCTGAGCTGGCAGTAAAATCAGGGTTAACCGTTAAGCAGGGCATAGTGGTGGACAGTTATTTAAGAACTTCGGATGATAATATTTATGCTGCCGGTGATGCGGCTGAAACTCTGAATGTAATAAGCGGGCAGCCAGAGGTTATGGCTCTTTTACCTCATGCTCACCGGGAAGGTTACCTGGCGGGCTGCAATATGGGCGGTCAAGATACGCGGGATCGAGGCAGTGTTCCTATGAACTCCGTTAAGCTACTGGGTCGGAATATATGTTCGGCAGGTGCAGCAGGAGACGAGAAAGGAGAACTCCTGACCTGGCATGATAATGACCAATTATTGGAGATCCAGGTCCGGGAAAATTATCTGATTAGATATATAGCTATAAATATGCCACAAGTAGCAGGACCGCTTACCAATGCCATAGAAAAAAAGATTCTGGTTGCAGCTGGTGATTGGCAGGAATTTATGGAGGTAGGACCGGCACTGGCGAATATTCCTCCAGCTTACTGGCAGGAATTAAGGAGGCTTGAGGCAAATGGCAGTAATTGATGCAGGTCAATACAGTCAGGAAGAACTAATCAAGATATTAAATAATGTGACTGACAATGATATAGAAATTAATGGCTTATGCGGACAGCGTTATGTAGCCTGCGGTTGGACCAAACCTAAGCGCTTAATATTAAAAGGATTACCGGGCAATAATTTAGCCGCTTTTGCCGATGGACCCGAAATAATAGTTCATGGCAACGTCCAGGAAGGGGTAGCCAATACTATGAGCAGCGGTCATATTCAGGTTCACGGACGGGTAGGAGATATTGCCGGGTACGGTATGCGCGGTGGAGAATTATTTATCAAAGAAGATGCTGGCTATCGCTTAGGTATTCACATGAAAGCTTATCAGGAGAACAAGCCGATTATCATAGTAGGTGGTTCTGTAGGAGCATTCGCTGGAGAATATATGGCCGGAGGCACTATGATAGTCTTGGGGCTGAATACCAGCCAACCACTGGTAGGGCCTTACTGCGGAACAGGTATGTATGGTGGAGAAATTTATTTAAGAGGAGATTACCCGGTCAAGAATATTGCCACCAATATTGAAAAGGTTGTAGTATCTGGAAATGAATTAGATAATATCATTGACTACCTACACAGATATTCTATATATTTTAATTACCCGCTGGGGAAAATACTAGATGAACCATTTACACGTTTATGCGTGCAAAATGTGAGACCCTTTGCGGGCCTGTATGCAGGTTTTGTTAGTTAATATATAGAAAGGAGGTAAAATGTGGAATTTACCAAAATGCATGGTCTGGGCAATGACTTTATCATTGTCGAGGCCGCTTCTTTCCAGGAAGCCCCAAAATATCAGGCCAATACCCAGCAGCTCTGCAATAGACATTTTGGAATAGGTGCTGATGGACTGATTATTATCGGTAAAGATGAGGATCAGAATATTTTTATGCGTATTTATAATTCTGATGGTTCAGAGGCTGAGATGTGTGGCAATGGAATCAGGTGTGTAGCTCTCTATGCCCGCAGATACGGCCTGGTTGATAAAGACCATTTTTCAGTTAAAACCCTGGCTGGGCCTAGATTTCCGGAAATATATCAAGAGGGCGTAGAGGAATGGGTCCGGGTGGATATGGGTGAACCTGAATTGGAGCTTCAGAAGATACCGGTATCCGGCCATGGAAGTAATGTAGCGATACCTTTACCCGGGTTGGAGCAAGATTTTGTATTTACTACGGTATCGATGGGTAATCCACACTGTATCATATATGTAGATGACACCAACTCGGTACCTTTATCTGAATGGGGACCACAAATTGAAACTAATGAGATGTTTCCGGACAAGATCAATGTAGAATTTGTAAAAGTTATTAATGAAGGAGAACTTGAAGCCGTGGTCTGGGAAAGAGGGGCGGGGATAACCCTGGCCTGTGGAACCGGAGCCTGCGCCATACTGGTAGCTTCCGTATTGAACGGTAAATCCCAGAGAAAGGCAATAGTCAGACTGCCGGGAGGAGAACTGGTAATCGAGTGGAATGAGAAGGATAACCGCGTTTATATGAGCGGACCTGCGGTGGAGGTTTTCCGCGGAACCATGGATATAGAATAAAACGGAATATTCATCACAAATGTCTAAAGGAGGACCAAGATGAAAGAAAACACAGCGATGCAAAGCTTACCCCCTTACCTGTTTGCCAGGATAGAGAAAAAAATCGAAGAAGCTCGGGAAAAAGGCATAGATATAATTAACCTGGGTATAGGTGACCCCGACCAGCCTACTCCTAAAAACATAATAGATAGGATGGCAGAGGCTATTTATGATTCTGTTAACCATCAGTATCCTTCTTCAGTTGGATTGTTGGCTTATCGCCAGGCGATTGCCAACTGGTATAAAAAGCGTTTTAACGTGGAACTGGATGCCAAAACCGAAGTAGTATCCCTCCTGGGATCAAAGGAAGGTGTAGCCCATATTTCCTTCTGTTATCTCGATAAAGGAGATATTAATCTGGTTCCGGCTCCAGGATATCCGGTATATGGGATTGGCACCCTCCTGGCAGGAGGAGAATCTCATATTATGCCGTTAACCGCAGAAAACAACTTTTTGCCGATACTGGAAGATATACCTTCTGAAATAGCCAGAAAGGCAAAATTGATGTTCATAAATTACCCTAACAATCCTACCGGAGCGGTAGCCAATATAGCGTTTTTCTCTCGGGTAATTGAATTTGCCCGGAACTATGATATCCTGGTCTGTCACGATGCCGCCTACACGGAACTGTGCTATGATGGCTTTAAACCCCCTAGCTTTTTAGAGGCACCAGGAGCCAAAGAGGTAGGAATAGAGATTAACTCTTTGTCCAAACCATACAATATGACCGGTTGGAGAATAGGATGGGCAGCTGGTAACCCGGAAGCCATAGAGGTGTTGGGAAGATTTAAATCGAACGTAGATTCCGGGGTATTTCAGGCTATTCAATATGCAGGTATAGAAGCTCTGGAAGGTCCCCAGGACAGTCTGCTAAATATGCAGAAATTATACCAAGAACGAAGAGATGCAGCCCTGGAGGGTCTGAAAAAGATAGGGATGGAAATCACTCCCCCTAAAGGGACTTTCTATTTATGGGTTCCGGTACCAGACGGGTATAATTCTTCTGATTTTGCAGAAGCTGTATTAGAGAAAGCGAATGTGATAATAACTTCCGGCCTGGGTTATGGTGAATATGGAGAAGGTTATTTTAGGATAACCCTAACAGTGGACAAATCGCGATTAGAAGAAGCATTTGAACGTATTTATAATGCGTTTGGTAAATTTTAGTATCAAATAAAAATAATTTATACTATGGATAACAGGGGGCGGAGTTGATGGTCGCAGAATTGACATATGGCGGCGTATTAACAACTTCGCCCTCCAGTCGTATTCGTTCCCTTACGGAAATTAAAATGCTATAATGAATTATGAACATATGCCTGATTTAATTTACATAAAGGGAGGTAAAAATTTATGGAAAAAACTGAAGTCCTAATCATAGGCGGTTCTGCCGCGGGTCTAGCAACTGCTAACTCGGTTTTTGCTCGTTGGCCTGAAAAAAGAATCCAAATCATAAGAAATGTTGAGTATACGGTTATTCCTTGTGGAATTCCCTATATCTATGGTTTTCTAGATAGCGTTAAAAAAAACCAGCTTGGAGATCAAGGCTTTCTTAGTAAAGGTATGTCCATTAATCAGAAGCATCTGGCTGATGTAGATCGCAGCAGGAAAATCGCCTTCTTTGAGGATGGAGAACAAATAGAATATGATAAACTGATTCTTGCCTTGGGTTCAACTCCTAAAGTACCGCCTATTGAAGGTATTGGTTTGGCTAATGTGTTTGCTATTAAAAAAGATCCAGTTTATCTTCAGACAATTTACGAAGCTTTAAATTTCGAAGGAGTAAAAGATGTCGTCATTATTGGCGGTGGTTTTATTGGCGTGGAAATGGCGGAGCAGGTAAAAATGCGGGGAGACTATCATGTCAGCATAGTGGAAGCACTGCCGCACTGTTTAATGTTAAACTGTGAAGAATTTGCTGCCATCAAAGCTGAAAAGGAACTTGAAACATTAGGTATTAACCTCATAAACAGCACCATGGTACAAAGCATATCTGGAGATAACCAGGTTGAATCAGTAATATTATCAGATGGCCGCTCAATAAGGGCGGATATGGTTCTTCTGGGAATTGGCTCCAGTCCCAACATCGGTATAGCAGAAAAAATTGGACTTGAAGCAGATCCGAATTTGGGAATAAAAGTAGATGAATTCATGCGTACCTCAGACCCCAGCATTTATGCCTGTGGGGACTGTTGTACCAAATTCTCAGCCATTGATGGAAAGCCAAGTGATGTGCGCCTGGCTTCTGTGGCCGCATTGGAAGGGATAATCGCTGGCAGCAATCTCTTTTCTCCGGACAGGAAAAACCAGGGCGTCGTTGGTTCCTTTTGTACAAAAGTAGGGAGTCTATCGATTGCTTCCACTGGTTATACCGAAAAGCAGTGTCAGGAAAAAGGAATCGAATACTACACCGGCTCCATGGCAGCACCTGATCGGCATCCGGGATCTCTGCCAGATTGTACGCCGGATATGGAAATGAAACTTATTTTTGAAAAGGGAAGCAACCGGGCTATTGGCGGCCATGTGGCAGGAGGTGTGCAGGCTGGAGATATGGTTAATATCATTGCTCTGGCTATACATAACCGGCTGACGGCTGAACAAATTGTAGCAACGCAATACGCAACTCATCCGCTTTTAACTGGTTCACCTCTGGTCTACCATGTCTTATGGGCAGCAGAAAAAGCAATCTTAAATAGTAAATAATTGATAGGGGTGTCATGTCAATGTGGCACCCCTATATTCGCTATTCCACCTTGCTTCCTGCCTGGGGCCCGGGGGTAGTCAAATAAATTGAATCAACCTCAACCACTACCACCCCTTTGGGATTAAAGGGCCTATCCTTAACCATCTCCACTCCCAGATCATAATTAGCGCCACTTTTTTCAATGCTGGCCGTACCTTTAAACTGATATCCAGATGAGCTATTCCAAACTGAAACCGATACCTGAGGATTAGCTTGAATATTAGCTATAGTTTTGTTCATAAAATTGTCTACCAGCATCAAGCGCTTATCATCCAAAATGGATTTAAAGTGAATAGGTACTGCATTAGGTACACTACTATTGTCCGCAGTTGCCAGTACCCACATAGCACTGTTAAGCAGTGCTTTCATTTCATCATTAAGCTTCGCCATAACCAGACCTCCTCCAAAATAAGTATGAATAAATTATACATTATTATAAGCATAAGTTCATAATGAGACTAAATTCTTGAAAGAATATGAGAGAGACTTCTCTGTGGCTTAAAAATATCCTGGGAAATAAGGTATACTAGAGAACCCTCTCTTTGTCTATCTCTTTCCAGGTAGTGAAATAGTTATTGCAATAATATGCATGCAGATGTATAATTATAAATATTTTACAGAAGAGTCATCAGGTATTTACCTGAAACGTAGAATTATAGCTTGGTGACAAGGAGGATTTACATGTTTAAAGCAGGAATAATTGGAGATGGATATACCGCAGCAGAACTGCTCAGGATACTGGCCTGGCATGATGAGGTGGAAGTTGTTTCAGTATTATCTACCGAGAATGTAGGAAGAAGGATAGATGATCTATTTCCTCATCTGACCGGTTTTTATAGTTTGGAGTGCGAAGAGAGCAATGTGGAACGCTTGATGGGAAGATGTGAGGTGGTTTTCCTGGCTCTTCCCCATGGACTATCGGTTAATATTGCTTTAAGATTGTTGGAGAAGGGTCTTAAATGCGTGGATCTAGGGGCAGATTTCAGGTTGAAGGACCTCCGCCTGTATAGAGAATACTATGAACTTGAACACGAGGCTCCTGAAATGCTGCATAAAGCTGTTTATGGGCTGCCGGAGATATATAGAGACAAGATAAAAAATTCCGACCTGGTTGCTAACCCAGGGTGTTTTCCAACCGGGGCCATACTCCCGCTGGTACCGCTTTTAGAGGCAGGTATAATTAAACCGGATGGCATCGTGATTGATTCTAAAACCGGAGTATCCGGAGCAGGCAGAACCGCAAAACCGGCCAGCCATTTCTGTGAAGTTAACGAGGGGATAAGAGCTTACGGTGTAGGCACCCACCGGCATGGTCCGGAAATCCAGCAGGAATTGAGTTTTGCCGCCGGAGTAGAGGTGGATATGATATTTACTCCCCACCTGGTTCCCATGAACCGGGGTATATTATCCACATGTTATGCACAGCTGGCAGCTGGGATAGAAGCCGGGGCAGTAAGACAGGTATTGGAGGATAGATACCGGGAAGAATGCTTTGTGCGGGTTCTGCCGGAGGGAACCATGCCTCATACCAAATGGGTATATGGGAGCAACTTCCTGGATATCGGAATATACGTCAATCCGGGGAGCGGACGGGTGATACTGGTGTCCGCCCTGGATAATCTGACCAAAGGAGCCTCGGGACAGGCGGTACAGAATATGAATTTAATGCTGGGTCTTAATGAAAAGAAAGCCCTCATGGTTGCCGGGGTTCATCCGTAAATATGGTAAAAATTAACAAATGCTTAGGCGTTTAAGCATTTGACGTTAAATAAAATGCATGAATATGGAGGAATAAATTTGTGAAGATAATTGATGGAGGAATCACAGCGCCCCGGGATTTCATGGCTCAGGGGGTATGTGCCCAGATAAAAAACCATACCAAAAAGGATGTAGGACTGATTTACTCAAAATTTCCTTGTTCTGCTGCCGGAGTTTTTACCACCAATAAAGTAAAGGCGGCCTGTGTGGATTTAAGCTCGGTCCATTTATCTGATGGACAGGCCCAGGCGATTATTGTGAACAGTGGGAACGCCAATGCCTGTACTGGCATCCAGGGCTTTGCTGACGCTCAGTTGATGGCTGATTACTGTGCTGACCTTCTGCATATTCCCCCCCGGGATGTAGTAGTAGCTTCTACCGGTGTCATAGGAGTGCAGATGCCTATAGTTCAAATAACCAAGGGCATACTGGAGGTCTGCCATAGTCTTAGTGATTATGGATCTGCTCCATTCGCGGAAGCCATTATGACCACTGACCTGGTAGCTAAAGAAATAGCCGTTGAAATAGAGCTGCAGGGTATCCCGGTTCGGATTGCCGGGGTAGCTAAAGGATCAGGCATGATACACCCCAATATGGCTACTATGCTGGCCTTTATAACTACAGATGCGGCGGTGAGTTCAGACTGTCTGAAGCAACTTATTAAAGAATCTGCTGATATATCCTATAACATGATCAGTGTGGACCGGGATACTTCCACCAACGATATGGCCGTAATAATTGCCAACGGGCAGGCTGGGAACCAGCTGATAAAAGACAGCGATTCTGATGCTTATAAGTTTTTTAAAGGAGCGCTGGATTTTGTTAATACTACCCTGGCTAAAAAGATTGCCCGGGATGGAGAAGGAGCCAAGCATCTAATAGAAATTAAAGTTATTAATGCTGCGAATGAAAAAACTGCCCGCATGATAGCAAGATCTATCAGCACCTCCAATCTCACCAAGGCCGCGGTATTTGGTTCAGATGCCAATTGGGGCCGGATACTGGCAGCGGCTGGGTATTCTGGGGCCGATTTCAACCCGTATTTGGTTGATATATATCTGGGGGAAGAAAAAGTAGCCGAGGATGGCATGGGACTGCAATTTAATGAAGCCCAGGCTAAAGAGGCACTTGAAAAAGATACCGTAGAAATTACCTTGGATCTAAAAACTGGCCCCTATCAGGCTACCGCCTGGGGATGCGATTTAACTTATGAATATGTAAGGATAAATGCCGATTATCGAAGCTGATGGGATAATAAACAATTGCTTGCTATACCCAACAATTGTTGGCTCAAGAGGAGGATGAATATGGTTTTATCAGCGCTGGAAAAAGCTGAGATACTGGTAGAGGCACTGCCTTATATAAAAGAATTTTATGGCCGGAAGGTAGTTATAAAATACGGTGGTGCAGCTATGATAGACTGTGAATTAAAGCAAAAAGTTATGCAGGATATAGTCTTGATGAAATATGTGGGTATGCACCCCATAGTGGTCCACGGCGGCGGCCCGGAGATAAACAATATGCTGGACCGGCTGGATATAAAGGTGCAGTTTGTTGATGGCCTGCGGGTAACTGATCACGCTACCATGGAAATCGTAGAAATGGTACTGGGGGGCAAAGTGAACAAGGAGATCGTAGCCGGAATCAATGCCAATGGAGGCAAGGCAGTGGGTATCTCCGGTAAAGATGGAGGCCTGATCAAGGCTGCTCCACTGGATAATAAAAACCAGCTAGGCCTGGTGGGTCAGGTCGAGAGCATCAATCCAGGGATTATTGAGACTGTAATAGAGAATGGTTATATACCAGTCATAGCTCCGATAGGTGTGAGCGAAGATCAGCAGACTTATAATATTAATGCCGACCTGGTGGCAGCAGCTATAGCTGTGGCTATAAAAGCTGATAAACTAGTACTCTTAACCGATGTGCCGGGTCTTTTAAAAGATCCTGCCGACCCTGGCAGCCTGATTTCAATACTCAAGCTGAGTGAAGTAGACAGCTATAAAGAGAAAGGTATCATTGGCGGTGGTATGCTGCCCAAAGTAGACTGCTGTACCCGATCCGTTCAAGGAGGAGTGGGCAGAACCCACATTATTGATGGCCGAGTACCCCATTCTATACTATTAGAGATATTCACTGACCAGGGTATTGGAACTATGGTGGTAGACCAATAATAACTTGAAAGGGATTAATATAAATGACTAATAATGATATAGCTCAAAAAGGACAACAGTATGTTATGAATACCTATGGCCGCTTTCCCATAGCACCCGTTAGAGGCAAAGGTTCTTACCTGTGGGATGCCGATGGGAAGCAGTATCTTGACTTTGTAGGTGGTATTGCAGTATGTATTCTGGGCCACTGTAACGATGAGCTGATAAAAGCTCTGGAAGTACAGAGCCAGCAATTGTGGCATGTTTCCAATTTTTATTGGATTCAACCCCAGGTGGAGGCCGCCGAAAAACTGGTAAGAGAATCCGGTCTGGATAAGGCCTTTTTCTGTAACAGTGGTGCCGAGGCCAATGAAGCGGCTATAAAGTTGGCCCGCAAATACTTTTATCGTAAACAGGAAGCCTTCCGAAACGAGATTATAGTGTTCAAAGATTCTTTTCACGGGCGTACTCTGGCAGCAGTGACAGCTACCGGGCAAACTAAATATCAGGAAGGTTTTGCTCCTTTGCCGGGAGGATTTGTATACGCCGAATTTAATAACCTGGCTTCAGTTGAAAGACTGGTAAACGAAAATACCTGTGCAGTGCTGGTAGAGCCAGTACAGGGCGAAGGAGGCATTAAACCTGCCGACCCCTCTTTTCTCACCGGTTTGAGGAAATTATGTGACCAGGCAGGAATATTGCTCATTTTCGATGAAGTTCAATGCGGAATGGGTAGAACCGGCAGTCTTTTTGCCTTTCAGCACTATGGAATCAAACCTGATATCATAACCCTGGCCAAAGGATTAGGGGGAGGCTTTCCCATTGGGGCAATGGTGGCCAATGAAAAAGCTTCCAGCGGATTTGCTCCCGGGGATCACGCATCTACCTTCGGAGGTAACCTGCTGGCTACCGCGGTAGCCAACCAGGTTCTGGATATACTGTGTACCGGCAATTTTATGCAGCAGGTTGTTGAAAGATCCGAGTACCTGAAGAAAGAACTGGATAAGATCATCGATCGACGGATTATCGAAACTCGGGGCAAAGGCTTCATGCTAGGTATGGAATTTAACTGCGAAATAAAAGGTCTGGTAAATATCTGCCTGCAGAAGGGATTATTGCTGATAGGGGCTGGGCCAAATGTTTTACGTTTGGTACCCCCCCTGACAGTTAACGAAGCGGAAATAGACCAGGCCGTCGATCTATTAAAAGAAGCATTGAAAGAATGGAAGATCTGATAACACCAAAAATAAATTGTTTATGAAAGGAGAGGAGAAGAATGTTTGAAATTAATGATTCCTTACGGGGACGGGATTTTGTAAGCATATACGATTTTAGCGTGGAGGAAATAAAATACATCCTGGAAGCAGGCAGTGAAATCAAAAAACTGCAAAAAGCCGGGATTACCCATCATTATCTGGCTGGAAAGACCCTGGGCATGATATTCCAAAAAGCATCCACTCGCACCCGGGTAGCCTTTGAAGTAGGTATGTACCAGTTGGGAGGGCATGCCCTGTTTTTGAGTCCTCGGGACATACAGCTGGGCCGAGGTGAAACTATCAAAGATACCGCCCTAGTCTTGGGGCGCATGCTGGACGGAATTATGATCAGGACCTTTGATCATGAAGAGGTGGTAGAACTTGCTAAATGGTCAGCAGTACCAGTAATTAATGGTCTTACTGATCTTCTGCATCCCACCCAGATTATCGGTGATCTGATGACCATAAAAGAACATAAAGGTGAACTTAAAGGACTGAAACTGGCCTTTGTCGGTGATGGCAACAATGTAGCCAATTCCCTGCTGTATGGCGGCGCTCGGGTAGGGATGGATGTAGTGATCGCTTCACCTTCCGGCTTTGAGCCAGATAAGGAAGTACTGGCCCGGGCCCAGAAGGATGCCGGGCAGACCGGGGCCAAACTATCAGTAGTCCAGGATTCCGAAGAAGCAGTGGCGGGAGCAGATGTTATTTATACCGATGTATGGGCCAGTATGGGTCAGGAAGACCAGGCGGAAGAAAAAGAAAAACAATTCTTAAAATACCAGGTAAACCCCAGATTATTGAGCCTGGCCAAACCGGATGCCATAGTACTGCACTGCCTGCCGGCTAAACGCGGCAAAGAAATAACTGATGAGGTAATGGATGGACCTCAGTCAGTAGTATTTGAAGAGGCGGAAAACCGTTTACATGCTCACAAAGCAATTATGGCCGTAACCATGTAAATAAAAGCTAAGGGGGTCAGGCACTAACTTACTAACTTATTCTCATAACAATCTAACAATAAGTTAGTAAGTTAGTGCCTGACCCCCAGCAAGAGAAAAAGGAGAGAAAATAAGATGGCAAAAGTTGTACTGGCCTACTCGGGTGGATTGGATACTTCAATCATAATACCCTGGTTGAAAGATAATTATGGCTACGAAGTTATTGCCTGCTGTGCCGATCTGGGACAGGGTGAAGAACTGGACCCGGTTAAAGAGAAAGCTATAAAATCAGGGGCCTCGGAAATTTATGTAGAAGACCTGCGGGAGGAATTTGTTAAAGACTATATATTTCCAGTGTTAAAATCGGGCGCAATATATGAGAGAAAATATCTTTTAGGTACTTCTTTTGCCCGTCCCTTAATTGCTAAAAGACTGGTGGAGATTGCAGAAAAGGAAGGAGCTGTGGCAATAAGCCATGGAGCAACCGGTAAAGGCAATGACCAGGTGCGTTTTGAACTTACGATAAAAGCATTAAATCCGGATTTGAAAATAATTGCCCCCTGGAGGGAATGGGATATCCGTTCTCGTGAAGACGCTATCGATTATGCGGCTGCTCATGGTATAGAAGTACCGGTAAGTAAAGAAAAAATATACAGCCGGGACCGTAACCTGTGGCATATTTCGCATGAGGGAGGCGATCTGGAGGACCCGGCCAATGAGCCGCAAAATCACCTGTATGTTCTCACCGTTCCACCGGAACAAGCCCCAGATAAACCAGCTTATGTTGAAATCGGTTTTGAAAAGGGTGAACCGGTATCCCTGGATGGAAAACCCTATGAACCAGTCGCTCTGTTAACCGAACTTAATCGTCTGGGTGGGGCCAATGGGGTAGGTATTGTCAGTATGGTGGAAAATCGTTTGGTAGGGATGAAATCGCGCGGAGTGTATGAAACTCCTGGGGGAACTATTCTTTATCGGGCCCATGAAGAACTGGAAAGGCTCACCCTGGATCGACGCACCCTGCAATTTAAGGAAATGGTGGCCTTAAAATATGGCGAACTGGTTTATGATGGCAACTGGTTCTGCAAACTGAAATATGCCCTGGATGCCTTTATCGAAGAAACCCAGAAAACTGTGACCGGAAGCGTTAAAGTTAAGCTGTACAAAGGAAGCTGCGATGCGGTAGCATCCACCTCCCCTTATTCCTTATATAATGAGGAGCTGGCTACCTTCAGTGAAGATGAAATATACAGTCAAAAAGATGCGGAAGGGTTTATAAACCTCTTTGGATTACCCTTGAAAGTCCAGGCTTTACTGGACCGAAAAATAAAGGAAAACAAGTAATTAATAACATTTGTCAGCAGGCAGAGCGATCAAAAAAGGTGAAGATTAAGGAATGCTTACAAGCCGCGATTGAGGCGTACTGGGGGCTACGTTGATTGAACGGTTTTGAGTAATGATGCAGATATTCACCTTTTTTAACCATCTGAGGCAGAGCAATTTCTCCGGCCTGATGGTATAGGAAAAAAATGCTTGATAAGATTTTGGTAAATATATATAATTTATATAAAGGAATAGATTATTTTTATTATGTATATTATTGTGGGGACAAGGGGATACCTCTGGGGTGGCTCCTGGTAAACCAATATTTTTATCATAAGGCTGGTATTGGTCTTTTGGTGAGATATTGGTTTTTTCATTTTTTGATACATAAAGGGGGGAACATTATTATATGGCATCGATTCATAAGGTGGATTTTCAAGGAAACTGCTCAAACGATAACAATAGTGATATAAATAAACTAAATGAACGAGAACGCAAAAAAATTCAGCACGAATTAAAAATCTATATGGAAAAATACTTTAAACAAAAACTGGGCAAAAGCGTTGATTATACCAAAATTGTGCTTTGGGATGATATGCTTATCATTCAAGGTGAAGGGTTTTTAACCGAACCTGAAAAGTATATTGTTAAAACTACCGCCGGGAAAGATGTTGTTAATGATGCCCGGATGCATGTAGCCAGGCAGCATGCTATCGATAATATACCTTATTTTCAAACTTTATTGAGCGCCAAAGTAATCCACCAGACATATATGGTTGATGCGGAAAAAGACTTCTGGATGCATGTTATGGTTTTTAATCGAATCTTAACCCAATAAGATAGTTACAACTGAATACTTTGGGAGATTAAGGGGATACCATCAGGTGTCTCCGAAGTAGACCAATGTTTTTGTGATGAAACTCGGCAACGGGTTAAAGTTATAATAATATCGGTCTTTTTTCTTTGAAAGGAGGTAGTAATAAAGCAAAAATATTTCCGGTTATAATAATATTTTTTATCAATGCCTCCATTCATTAGGGAAATACTCTTTATCGTAAGAAAAAATATTAGGAAGGTGGAATTTATAATGGGGAAATTAGATGGCAAAGTAGTAGTAGTGACTGGTTCGGTTTCAGCAATTCCTGGTTTTGACTCTATCGGGTCAGCAACAGTTCGTGAAGCATTGGTTGAAGGAGCAAGAGGGGTAGTTGTGTCTGACATTAATGACAAATTAGGTGAAGATTTTGTTAAGGAATTAAATGATAAATATGGTGCCGGACACGCAATTTATGTTCACACTAATGTATCTGACCCTAAAGATGTTGAAAAATTATTTGAAATTACAGAAAAGACTTATGGAACTGTAGATGCAATAATGGCTAATGCTGGTGTGGTAACTGCAGAAGATTTTGATCAAGACCCGGAAGAAGTATTAAAATCTCGTAAATTTATTCAAAGTATTAATGAAGATGGAGTATTCTATACCGCATTATATGGTTCCCGCTTAATGATCAAACATGGAACCAAAGGTTCAATCGTGATGGTTTCTAGTATTCATGGTGTTGCTGGCCGTCCTAAAGTTGTAAATTGTGAAACCGGTGAAGTTTTTATTGAACGCTTCAATTTAATTCAATATACAATGGGTAAACATGGTGTGGTTGGTTTATCAAAGGCATTAGCCCTGCAATTTGCAGAATATGGTATACGTATAAATACTGTAAATCCAGGTTATATTATGACACCATTATTCCAAGCAGCTGTAGCTGCCGATAAAAATGATTTGGCAGAACAAGACTCATTGACAACGGAAGCATTTGACTTTGCTCAATTAGCAGCATTACATCCATTATGTAATGACCCTGTAAAAGATAAAGAAATCGTTCCTCGTGGTAAATATGGCGGTCGTATGGGAGTTCCTGATGAAATTGCCAAGCCCGCAATATTCTTAATGTCAGATGATGCATCCTTTATAACAGGTCAAAAATTAGTAATTGATGGGGGTTATACTGCCGGCTAAAAATAGCCTAATAATTAGGATTGGGGCGGATTTTAGCCGCTGACCCCAGAATTTTAACATTAGAAGAAAAGAAAGGCCTTCAACTCCCTGTATAATGGCAGTTGAGGGCCTATTTAATTTATAGAGAGTATATCTAAGAATTCAAGATATCGTTTATTCTCCCGTATGGGGAAATTTCAGAAAGGTATAAAGAGCCTAGGCCTATCGAAAGGTTATCGTTGGTTTGATTCTTTAGGTAATATAGACTGTTGGTTTTGGGGTCCTTAATAACTGTCAGATTAGCACTGTGAAGGGTATCCTGGAACCATGTATAATGTAGAGGTGCTTTTCGGTTGGAAAAATCAAAATATAAATCAGTCAATTTTGTCTGACATGAGAAAAATAAAAAAATTTTATTGACATCCACCATGATAAAATTTATACTAATCTCAAATATATATAGTAATATATGTTAAACGTAGTAATATAAACACTTGGTGGGTAAAAGAGAGACCGCATAAGGTGGCTCCAAGAAAACCAATGGTTTTGCGAAGAATATTTCGTAAAGGGTTGGTTTTTTTTTATTCCCACGTCCTTTGCAGCGATTTGACCTGAAATCTTATTATATTATGTGAGGGGATAAAGATTATGCCATCGATCTACAAAATGAATCCTAAAGAAAACAGTTCAGGTGAAGGCAGCCCGGCGGCGAAATTAAGTGATCGGCAGAGAAAGCAATTGCAGCATGAATTAAAAATTTACATGGAGAAATATTTTAAACAAAAACTGGGTAAGGGTGTTGATCACACCAAGGTCATAATTTGGGATGATATGGTAATTATCCGGGGAGAAGGATTTCTGACTGAACCGGAAAAATATATTGTAGAAACTACAGCAGGAAAAGACCTGGTCAATAATGCACGCATGCAGGTGGCCCGGCAGCATTCTATTGACAATATGCCTTATTTGGAGACGGTATTTGGAGCTAAAGCTATTCATCAAACGTATATGATCGAAGCAGAGAATGATTTTTGGATGCACGTAATTGTTTTTGACAGAGCTTTGACAGATTAACAGATTTGCCATTTTATAGTGGTGGATTTAGGAGGACCCTTATGGTGACTCCAAAATAGACCAATGTTTTTATGCAGAAACTCTCCCAATGAGTGAAACATAAAGGTATCGGTCATTTTTTATTAGAGGGGAGGATAGCGGCTTAACTACGATGGTGAAGGTTATTCTAACAATATAGGGAGGGAATTTAATAATGAGTGATACCATGAAAGCTTTAGTATATGGCGGACCAGATAAAATTGCTCTGCAAGACGTTCCAGTTCCAAAAATCATTGAACCGGACGATGCGATAGTAAGAGTTACCACATCCACTATTTGTGGAACAGATATTCATATCTGGCATGGCGGTATGCCGGAAGTAGAGCCGGGAAGAATAATTGGTCATGAATTCGTTGGGGAAGTTGTGGAGGTAGGCCCAGCTGTTCGGAATAATAAGGTTGGGGATAAGGTAGCGGTTTCCTGTGTTACCCAGTGTGGTGAATGTTTCTACTGTGTACGGGGAGTTTATTCACATTGCACCACCGGCAGTTGGATCTTCGGATATATGATTGACGGTTGCCAGGCTGAATACGTGCGGGTTCCTCATGCCAACCTGGGCATGTTTACCATCCCTGAAGATCTGACGGAAGAAGACGTATTATTCGTAGGTGATATCCTGTCAACCGGCTGCTTCGGTGCTGAAAATGCCAAGATTGAGTATGGTGACTCAGTGGCAGTTATGGGGTGCGGTCCGGTTGGGATGTGTGCCATGGCCACTGCCAGATTATGGGGGCCTTCTAAAATTATAGCTGTGGACATCAACCAGGAGCGTTTGGATGCTGCAGTCAAAGAAGGTATTGCCGATATTGGAGTCAATCCACTCAACGGAGATGCCGTAGAACAAATCAGAGCATTGACCAACGGAATGGGCGCCGACAGGACTATTGAAGCCAATGGTTTTAAAGCAACTTATGATATGGCCATAGACGCTGTAAGGCCAGGGGGTAATGTGTCCTTTATTGGTGTATTTGAAAAACCCCAGGAACTTGCTATGAATACCTTATGGATTAAAAACATCACCCTCAGCATGGGATTGGTAAATGCCAACCGTATTCCTGAATTAATTAAGCTGATTCAAGCCGGTAAGATTAACACTAATTTCTTAATCACCCACCGTGCTCCATTAAATGATATTGTTAAAGGTTATGATATTTTCGGCGGCAAAAAAGATGGCTGCCTCAAGTGGGTAGTAACCCCATATATTAAGTAAACTCATTCACATATTCACTTTTCCATTGGAACCAGAAATATTCCTTTCGAGGAGGATTTCTGGTTCTTTTTTGGGATGAGGCACTAACTTGATAATCCAATCGGGAAATAATAATGAATAAGTTCGCTGCCAGGCAGCGAAGCTATTGTGCACATAGGCCATATGACCTAATGAGCATCTTTTTAAGGAACTAAGTCCAAAAATAAATAGCAAATCGGTAAAAAACCCGGTAAGAATGATGAAATTATTGAAAAATAAACGAGAAAGCTAATTAAGATTATATATGGGAGTTTGAAGCTTAATTGCAAATAAATTATACTGTATATAGTAGCTAAAAACAAAATGGACCATATATATTGTGGTTGTATAAGGAGGACGTTGGATGAGCATTATCAAGATAAAAAAGCGTGACGGCAGAATCGTACCCTTTGATAAAGAAAAAATCGTTGACGCTATTTTTAAGGCGGCCCGGGCAGTTGGTGGAAGTGACCGGAAGACAGCGGAGGAACTGGCTGATAAAGTTATAGAACTGGCCGGATATGCCTTTATGGACAGCTATGAACTTCCTACCGTCGAAGATATACAGGATCTGGTAGAAAAAGTTTTGGTGCGCAACGACCATTATAAGACTGCTAAAGCATATATTCTGTACCGCAAACAGCATGAAAGAATCAGGGACAGCCTGCAGCTCATCCAGAATAATGAAATCATAACCAATTATCTAGATAGGAGCGACTGGAGGGTGAAAGAGAATTCTAATATGAATTTCAGCCTGCAGGGCATGAATTTTCATGTATCTTCTATTGTTACCAGTCAGTACTGGCTGAACCAAATCTATACTCCCCAGATGAAAGAAGCTCAGGAAGTGGGGGATTTTCATATACACGATCTGGGTATCCTGGCAGTATACTGCGTAGGATGGGATCTTCAGGATTTAATTAGAGAAGGGTTTAAAGGTGCCCGGGGTAAAGTAGTCAGCAAACCGGCCAAACACTTTAGAACCATTTTAGGCCAGATCGTTAATTTCTTCTATACTCTGCAGGGAGAAGCCGCAGGAGCCCAGGCGTTTTCTAATTTTGATACCCTTCTGGCTCCATTCATATACTATGATAATCTTAATTATGAGCAAGTCAAACAATGCCTGCAGGAATTCATCTTTAATGTGAACGTTCCTACCCGGGTAGGATTCCAAACCCCGTTTACCAATATCACCATGGACTTGAGGTGCCCGCAGCATATGCAGGATGAACCTGCCGTTCTGGGCGGCAGGATGCTGGACAAGACTTATGGTGAGTTCCAGGAACAGATGGATATCCTTAACAAAGCATTTGCTGAAGTAATGATGGAAGGGGACGCAGAGGAAAGGGTATTCACCTTCCCTATCCCCACCTACAATATTACCAAAGATTTTGACTGGGATAACCCCGACTATGATAAAATCTGGGAAATGACTGCCAAGTATGGTATTCCTGGTTTCTCCAACTATATAAATTCGGATATGGATCCGGCTGATGCCAGGAGTATGTGCTGCCGCCTTCGTCTTGATAACCGGGAACTGAGAAAAAGAGGGGGAGGACTGTTCGGGTCTAATCCGCTTACTGGTTCCATCGGGGTCGTTACCATAAATATGCCCCGGATTGGATACCAGGCTATAGACCGGGAAGATTATTTCAGCAAACTGGGCGAAATCATGGATATGGCCAAAGAAAGTTTAGAAATAAAAAGAAAAATTTTGGAAAACCTCACTGCATCAGGATTATATCCTTATTCCCAGTTTTACCTGCGGGCAGTGAAAGAGTCCTCTAACGAATACTGGCTGAATCATTTTTCCACCATAGGGCTGGTAGGTATGAATGAATCCTGCTTAAACTTCCTGGGTGAGGATATAGGAAGCGAAGCAGGGCATGAATTTGCTTTGGAAGTAATGGAATTCATGAAGGCTCGAATCCTCGCTTATCAGGAAAAAACCGGCAATCTCTTTAATCTGGAAGCAACTCCGGCTGAAGGGGTAAGTTACAGTATGCCCCGGAAAGATACCGCCAGATATCCTGATATCATAGTAGCCAATCAGGATGATGTGATAAATAAGGGGTTACAGCCCTTCTATACTAACTCTACTCATCTGCCGGTAGGATATACAGATGATCTATTCCAGGCCATGAAACTACAGGATCCTCTGCAGAGTATGTATACCGGCGGTACTACCTTCCACATCTTTGTTGGTGAAGCCCTGCCGGATAATCAATCGGTTAAAAATCTGGTTAAGAAAGCCTGCGAGCAGTACAGGATGCCTTATTATTATATATCACCTACCTTCAGTATCTGTCCGCAGCATGGTTATCTTACCGGTGAACATGCTACCTGCCCGGTCTGTGAAAATGAAGGACAGGAAACATGCTGTGAGGTATATTCCCGGGTAGTAGGTTATCTAAGACCGGTAGACCAGTGGAATGAAGGAAAGCAGCAGGAATTTTTCAATCGCAAAACCTATAACATAGGATAATTATTTCAGGAGCGTTAATAATGAAATTTGCAGGTATGATAAAACAGAGTCTGGTCGATTACCCCGGGGAAATAGCGACAGTGCTGTTTACCCGGGGCTGTAATTTTTGCTGTCCATTCTGCCATAATGGAAATTTGCTGATCAAACCAGGGAAAACCGGTGCGGATTATATCAGCTTGCAGGAAGTGCTGGGCTTTTTAAATGAAAGAAAAAATTTTTTAGATGCGGTAGTAATAAGTGGAGGAGAGCCCTGCCTGAACCAGGAACTCCCAGACGCCTTGAGCAAAATCAAAGACGTCGGTTATCTTACCAAACTAGATACTAACGGAAGCAGAACCACTATGCTGAGCGAACTGTGTGTGAGATTTCTTATTGATTACGTGGCTATGGATGTAAAAGGAGTCTTGGAATACAAAAAATACCTGGAAGCCTGCGGCGGCAGGCTTAGTACCGAAGACTTTTTTAATATAAAAGGTTCCATCCACCTTTTGAAAAATGCGGATATGGAAGTAGAGTTCAGGACTACCGTAGTGCCGGGGTTGCATAAACCGGAAGATATCATAGCAATCGCCAGGTACTTAGAAGGAGCTTCTAAATACAGCCTGCAGCAGTTTAATCCCCGGGATACTCTGAATCCGGATTATCATCATATAAAACCTTATACCCGGGAGGATTTGCAGGTTATGGCAGATGAATGCCGTAAATACGTTAAGGAAGTAAGGCTTATAAATGTCTGAGAGCAGCCTTTTTCCCATCATTCCCCGGCGCCCCCGAAGAGAAAAACAGAGGGGAACAAAAGAGGGAGGACATCTTGGATTTAAGCATACAGCAAGTATTGAAAAAATATTTTGGCTACAGTGAGTTCAAACCCGGTCAGGAGGACATTATCAACAATACCCTGCAGGGCCGTGAATCACTGGGTATAATACCTACCGGAGGGGGGAAGTCGCTGTGCTACCAAATACCAGCCTTGCTGCTGCCCGGAATCAGTGTGGTGGTATCGCCTTTGATTGCCTTGATGAAAGATCAGGTGGATGCTCTCAACAATCTAGGAGTCCCGGCCACATATATCAGCAGTGCTTTAACCCCCCAGGAAATACAACGGCGTCTGCAGCAGACAGCTCAAGGTAAATATAAACTGCTTTATGCAGCCCCGGAACGACTGACCTCCGAATATTTTTCCGGGCTGGCGAAAAAAATTAAAATATCGATGATTGCTATTGATGAGGCCCACTGCGTTTCCCAATGGGGGCATGATTTCCGTCCCAGTTATGCCGCTATTGCGCCCTGGATTGCGGCTATGCCGTACCGGCCTGTAGTTACTGCTTTCACGGCCACCGCCAGTGATCAGGTGCGGGAAGACATCATTCGCTTACTATCCCTGAATAATCCAAGTATTCATCTGATTGGTTTCGATCGGCCTAATTTGCATTTCACAGTGATAAAAGGAAGCGATAAAAAGAAATTTATAGAAGAATATTTAAAAACCCATATCGAACAATCGGGAATAATCTATGCCGCTACCCGCAAGGAGGTAGACAGCATTTATACTTATCTTAAATCCTGGGGAATTAAGGCGGGACGATACCATGCCGGATTAAGCATCGAGGAGAGGAACCATAGTCAGGAAGCTTTTCTGTATGATGAATTTAAGGTCATAGTGGCCAGTAATGCCTTCGGTTTGGGGATTGACAAATCTAACGTACGTTATGTGATTCATCATAATATGCCGCGTAATTTAGAGTCCTATTATCAGGAAGCAGGCCGAGCCGGACGGGATGGCGAAAAAGGCGAATGTATTCTTTTGTACAGTGCAGCTGATATTCAAACCCAGAAATTTTTAATAGAGCAGACTACCTCGTCAGAAGAGCGAAAAGAAGAAGAATACCGAAAAATGCAGACCATGATAGACTATTGTCATACTACCCGCTGTCTGCGGCAGAGCATCCTGGAATATTTCGGAGAAAGTAATCTGCCGGAGAACTGTGGAAGCTGTGCTAATTGTACCCAGGCTTATGAGAGCCGGGATATGACTATCGAAGCCCAGAAGATATTTTCCTGCATCAAAAGAATGAACCAGCAGTATGGTATCAACCTGGTAGCTTCAGTTCTCAAAGGATCCCAGAATAAGCGGATACGACAACTTAAACTTGATCAGCTGTCCACTTATGGCATTATGAGTGACATGACTATTGCTGCTATTAGTGATTTGATAAACATATTGGCTGCCGAAGACTACATCTATACCACCGGCGGGCAGTACCCAGTGGTGCGGCTAAGACCCAAGGCCGTACCGGTACTGAGGAGTCAGGCCCAGGTAATCTTGAGGATGCCGCCCCGGCCTGAAAAAGCTCAGGAGGATAGTCAGTTGTTTAAAGCACTATGTGTTCTGCGCCAGGAAGTAGCCAAGAAAGAGCAGGTTCCACCTTATGTAATCTTTCATGACCTTACTCTAAGAGAAATGAGTGCCCGGCTGCCCATAGATTATAACTCTATGCTGGCTATCAGCGGGGTAGGGGAAATAAAGATAAAGAAATATGGACAGCTGTTTATGGACCTTATCCGCCCCTTCGCTTTGGAAAATAAGAGCAGCAGCAAGATTGCAGATAGTGATATAACGATAGCAGATAAAGAGCCCAAACAACCCAGTCATATGGTGAGTTGGGAGTTATATCAGGCCGGGAATACGATACCTGAGATAGCTAAGCAGAGGAAACTTACTAATTTAACGGTGCAGGATCATATACTCAGGTGTGCCCGAGAAGGATTTACTTTAGATTGGCAGGAAATCGTAAGTGAGGAAGAAGAAGCTTGTATCCTGGAAGCAGTCCGAAGGATAGGAAGCGGGAAACTGAAGCCCATAAAAGAAGCCCTGCCCGAGACAATCAGCTATTATGCTATAAAAGCAGTGATCTGCAAACTGGAGTTGGCCAAAGCAGCTGGCTGCAGAGACACAGGAGATGAACAAGAAAAATAAAACAGATTTCAGCCCTGACTCCGTTTAAGCATATGAGATTGCAGCAGGTAGAGGGATTTTATTTCAGACCGGTCATGATAATGTACATCACCGGCGGTAAAGATATATAATAAGGCAATGAGAAAAAACAAGAACAATGTTTTGAGGTGTAAGCATGAAACTATGGAGTGGAAGATTTACCGGTAAAAGTGACCAGCTAACCGAGGATTTTAATGCCTCCATTGCTGTAGACAGCAGGATGTACCGGCAAGATATCCGGGGGAGTATGGCCCATGCCCGTATGCTGGCTAAACAGGGGATTATAAGTATTGAAGAAAAAGATTTAATCATCCGGGGTTTAGAAGAGATACTGGATGAAATTGAGGCGGGTAAGCTGGAATTCACAGTTGAGGCGGAAGACGTACATATGAACGTAGAAACCTTCTTAACTCAGAAAATAGGTGATGTAGGCAAGAAACTTCATACTGCCAGGAGCCGCAATGACCAGGTAGCACTGGATGTGAGATTATACCTGCGGGATGAGATGAAGGAGATCCGGGTACTTATCCTGACCATGCAGCAGGTTCTGCTGGATCTGGCTCGGGAACATCTGGATACTATTATGCCAGGTTATACTCACCTGCAGAAGGCCCAGCCCTTGAATCTGGCTCATCATTTAATGGCCTATTTTGAAATGCTGCGCCGGGATTTTGATAGATTAGACGATTGTCAGAAAAGGATGGATTATATGCCCCTGGGCTCAGGAGCTCTGGCCGGTACCGGATTTAACCTGGACCGAGACTATGTTAAAGAGGAACTGGGGTTTTCCCACCTTACCCGCAACAGTCTGGACGCAGTAAGCGACCGGGATTTTGCCCTGGAATTCTGCAGTTTTGCCAGTATCATCATGATGCATTTGTCCCGGTTCTCTGAAGAATTAATACTCTGGACCAGTGAAGAATTTTCCTTTATGGAAATGGACGATGCTTTTTCTACCGGTTCCAGCATTATGCCGCAGAAGAAAAACCCGGATCTGGCGGAATTAGTGCGGGGCAAGACCGGAAGGGTATACGGGGACCTGATCACCCTTTTAACCATAATGAAATCACTGCCCTTGGCATACAATAAAGATATGCAGGAAGATAAAGAAGCCTTATTCGATGCGGTTGATACAGTAAAAAAATGCCTGCTGGTGTTTGCACCGATGCTGCAAACCGCTCGTTTTAATAAAGTGAAAATGGCTGCAGCTGCCCGAGGCGGATTTACTAATGCGACTGATCTGGCGGATTATCTGGCTGGGAAAGGACTGCCTTTCCGGGATGCACATGCGGTAGTGGGCAAAGCTGTACTATACTGTATTGAAAGGGGTAAGAGCCTGGAGGAATTAACGCTGGATGAATACCGGGGTTTTAGCCCTCTCATAGATGCCGACATATTCAGCTGTCTGGACGTCAAGGCTTGTGTGGAGCGCAGAAAGGTGCCTGGTGGACCAGCACCGGAAAAAGTAGAGCAGGCATTGGAAGAATCCGCTCAGTGGTTAAGGAGGATGCAGAATGACTAATATAAGCAAATTTGATCATATAGATGGCCAGCCAGATGAAGACCAGATTTTAGTATGGAGCGAGGAATTTTTCTTCAATCTCTTAAGTTTATTGTATGCCTTTTTTTCCAATGTGGACATCAAAGATGCAGCCGAACGTATGAGCTTGATACCTTTTGATCAACTGGTATTGGAGCAGTTGATGGATGAAAGTGAGGTTGTTAAGGCGATAGCAACCGCTCGAGTCAACGAATTGGCTGAGATGGAGGTAGGTTTTTTAAAAGCTTATAGTGATTAAATATTTCCACATAAGAAAGGAATTAAGTTATTTATAGGATCTGCACAATTAATAAACTAGTGAATAAAATTATAAGGGAGAGATAAATGTGGAAAAATGCAGTATGTGTAAAAAGGAATTTCCTGTTTCTGCATTAAAAGAAATGGTTCAAATTATAGATAGAAAAGCTTACCTGGACAAATACTGCCCGGTATGTCAGGGTGTGGCCGGAAACAACCCCAACTATTACTATTTAGTGAGAAAAAACAAACCATAAAATATTGCAGATCACAAGATAGGTTAGTGGCCGAAAAAATCAACTGCAACAAGTAAGACCGCCTTCTGTATGGTAATAGTACGGGAGGCGGTATTCTCTTACGTCACAAAACATCATATTCACAAATATAAGTGGTCTCGGTCTTGACTCTTAATCTTTCACCTGCTATCATCAATTTGTCCCTAAAATAATAGGCCGATGTGGCTCAGTGGCAGAGCAGCTGATTCGTAATCAGCAGGTCGGCGGTTCAAATCCGCCCATCGGCTCCAGTAAATAAGGCAACCAGCGCCCGATAGCGCTGGTTTTTTGTGTTTGATTTATCAAATTGTTATATTAAAAATTAACTTTGAAAAAGGTAGTCAAAAAGTAGTCAGAACTTATGTTCTGCTAATAGTGAAAATATTCTGTAGCTGGATAGAAACCATGTCGATGTGTTCATCCTGGATGTGAGCGTAAATATCTTTGGTTGTGGAAGCTTAGTAGGAAGCAAAAGAACCGTCCAACCGTCCCCTTGCTTTCCCCCAAAAAGTATACAATATTTTTTCATATTACCTATTGTATTAACAATGTTATGCATATAAAATAGAAAGGTCGAAAGCTAGATTGATCAATTGACTTGAATTAAATGAATATTTTATGGGCAAAGGCGTCCGTAAGTTAGGTTGTAGCAGCGATTATGCTTAGACTATATCTTATGGCGCTTTTTTTATTGCCGTTTATGGAACATAATATCTAGTACTCTGTTAACCATAATTGTGTATCTTCTCATCGGTCAAATTATTGTATGACTGTGTTGTCGTCAATCACAATACGCCCGGTATTGCTCAATCCTCCGCCTTGTCATACATAAATTTTACTCGATGAACAAAATAAAAAATTAGGGTTAACAGAGTACTAGTACTAAGGGCAGGTGCGGCCGGCGTGGGAGATGTGTACAATATGAATATAATAGAAGAGTTTAGAACAATTGCAGGCGATATAAAAATTATCGACAAGCCGGAAGAGAAGGAGATGTACAGCCATGACATCGGCGACGTACCCTCTTTCATGACCAAACTGTTGTTTAAAACGCAGCCATCATTCGTGGTGCAGCCTAAAAACGTGGCAGAAATTAAAAAGGTTTTAGCCTTTGCCAATGAGAAGAATATCCCGGTTATACCACGCGGAGCCGCTTCATGGGGCTTTGGCGGCGTCATCCCCACCAAGGCCGGGATCGTGGTTGATCTGTCGCCTTTTAGAAAAATCATCGAAATCAACCCGGAACAAAAGACCGCCCGGGTTGAAGCGGGTGCGCGCTGGAGCGATATAGACATCGTGGCCAAAAAGCAGGGGCTGTCCCTGATGACTTATCCATCAAGCAAATTTTCCACAGTGGCGGGATGGATTGCAACCGGCGGCTACAGTATCAATAGTTTCCGCTATGGCCACCTGTCAAAACAAATCCAGTCCATGACCGTGGTGACCGCCTCGGGTGAATCCAAAACGCTGACTCCGGCTGACCAAGAAATTGCCTATTATATCTCTACCGAAGGCGTCTTCGGCATCATCGTGGAAGTAACCCTCACCCTTAGACCAACACCGCCGGCTTCTTTTTCGCACCTGCTCTATTTTGGCAATGCGTATGCAGCCTTTGATTTTATTGATCGCTTTGTAAACAGTAAAGAGAAAGCAAGCATCAGCGTGAATGTCATCCGCTTCCTGGATGAAAACCATATGAACGATACCAATGAGGTCATGCACGATAATATATTTAAAAAGAGTCCCGCTGTTCTGGTGGAATTGAGCAGCGCGGATGATGATCAGAAATTTGTAACATTTTTGTCGCAAATGGCCGGCATCGATGAAGCACCCGGTTATGCGGCCAGCTATTTATGGAACGAGCGTCTTTTTGGCGTCAAAGCCAAACGCCTGGGTCCGAGCATCCTGACCAGTGAAACCATTATCCCCATCCAGAAGGTTACCGCCTTTATTGAGAAGGCCCAAAAAATGGGGACGGCTTTCGGGGTGGAAGTGTGTATTGATTCCTACATCCTGGACGAAAAACACGCCCTGGTGATGACCCCTTATCTTTGCGACTCAAGAAAACTGAAATACTATCTCAATATGGCCCTGGTTCCGATGCTGACCCAGACGGCTTTAAACATGGGCGCCGAACCGTATGGCCTTGGCATCTGGAATGCCTCTTTTATCAATCATTTATACAGCAAAGGCCAACAGCGGGAACTCCGGGCCTATAAAGCCAAGGTTGATCCGAACAATATCATGAATCCCGGCAAGTTCTTTGCTATAAAATCCAAATTCTTTAACATTCCGGCCCAGATCTTCCGTCCCGCCTTCTTAGGTATAAGCCTGCAGGTGATGATCTTCTTGACACCAGTCATCGGCAGGGTGGTCAGAATGATCTTCGGTAAAGACCGGAAGCTCGACAGCCTTGATATCGAACTCAGCACCCATGCCTGCGTCAAATGCGGCAACTGTATAGCCGTATGCCCGGCCTATCTGGTAACCGGTGATGAGGCGGTAACGGCCAAGGGCAAGGTCGCCTTGGCCAAAAAATTGCTGGAAGGCAAAAACGTCACCCCGGAAGAAACGGCCAAGGCTTTCATGTGCATGCACTGCAAGGGCTGTGAAGAGATATGCCAGACCAACCTTGAGCTCATGACGCTCTGGGATGCGCTGGAAAAAAGGATTGAAGGGACATTCGGCCGTCCGGATGCACAGATTGCCGATTTCCTGAAAAAAGTTGATCAAAGCAAGGAATATTGGGAAATGGTGGACAGGAAGGGTTAATTATGCCAAAGAAATATCATATTTATCCAAAAGTTACCCCGCTGGAGATGGAATATCTCTATAAGTTCAAAATCACCCGGGGAGAAAACTGCATCAACTGCGGAAAGTGCACCAAGGTCTGCATCTATGAAGCCCATAAGCGCAGAAAAGACGATCCGCGCAAAATGGCGGACCCCAATACGGTGGTGTGCCGGAACTGCTTCAGGTGCATTCAGGAATGCCCCCGCGGAGCCCTGGAAAAATCCCTGCACCAGGATTATGTCAATATCAGCGGCTTCTACTGGAAAGCGGACATGTTCCTCACGCTCTGGAAGCAGGCCGAAGACGGCAAGGTTCCCGTGACCGGCGCCGGATATCGCGGGCCGTTTACCGGGGCAGGCTTTGACAGCATGTGGACCGACATGTCGGAAATCGTGCGGCCCACGCGTGACGGAATTCACGGCCGGGAATATATCAGCACCGGTGTGGAGCTGGGCCGCAAGCACAACCATCTGGCCTTTGACACTGAAGGCCGTCTGTTGACGCAGCCGCATCCGACCGTAGATATCCCTATTCCTATTCTCTTTGATATACCACCGGTGGAATTAAGCCCAAATGTTATGCTTGCTCTAATCAAGGCTGCCAGTGAGATCAGCACCTGCGTTATTTTGCCGGCGGCGGATATTAAGCCGGAGCTTAAAACATATATTGCCAATATAATTCCGTTCATTACCGAGAGTGAAATTGATAAGTACGCAGACATTCTGAAGAACGCCCGTCTGGTCGCCATTGATTATACCGATGCCCTGCCGGATAAACTCGCAGCCATAAAAGAGCGCATCAAAAATATCAGCAACGCGGTAACCATTATCCGCGTTCCGGCCATCAGCGGCATTGAAGGCATCGTCTCCAAGCTGGTAAACAGCGGCGCGGAGGCAATCCATATCGTGGCGGATTATCGCGGCCAGGAGATAAACAAAGATAAGGAAGCTAATTTCAAACCGCGCCTGCTGAAAGATATCATCCGCTCTATCCACTTGAAGCTGGTCGAGGAGAGAATCCGCGATGAAATCACCCTGATCTTCTCCGGCGGTATGGCGATGGCCGAGCACGTGCCGAAATCAATGCTCTGCGGCGGCGATCTGACGGCGATAGATATCCCGCTGTTGATCGCCTTAGGCGCTCGTTTATACGAAGAACCGGAAAAGCTGCTGCTTCTGCCGGACGGCCTCGAAAAAATACCGGTGGATATTATTACCCAGCGCATGGTCAACCTGATGTGCGCATGGCATTCCCAGATTCTTGAGATGATGGGCGCCATGGGTATCCGCGAAGCCAGACGGCTGCGCGGTGAAACCGGCCGGGCCATCTTCTTTGAAGAGATCGACCAGGAAACATTCGGCAAATTATTTAAATAACAATAGAAAAATGGGTGAGAATATGAAACCATCAACAGTAAAAATCAAAAAAATGCCTTCCCGGTTTAAACACCAGGTGCCCAAGTACAAGATTACCCGGTCGGATGACTGCATCAACTGCGGCACCTGCGCCAAGACCTGTCCCTATGGCGTGCATGAACGGCCGGAAGGGCATAACCGGGTTAATCCGCCCATCAATTACAAATGCATCGGCTTTGAATGCCAGTCCAAGGAATTCTGTTGCCTAACCCAGTGTCCGCGCCAGGCTTTAAGCCTATCGCTCAATCCCATGTATGAAACCTTGGGGGATTACCGCTGGACGGCCGACATGATTACCGGCACCTGGATCATGGCCGAGACAGGCTATCCGCCAGAGCGTACCGACCTTGAATATAACGTGGGCAACTCCGGCGGCGGCTTTGATAAATTGCGCTTCAAGTTCCCGGCCAATCCGCCCAAGGTGGACAAGGCCGAGATCTCAACCGCCATTGAACTCAACCGCCGCAATGACGGAAGAGCACCGGTAGTCATTTCCACTCCGGTCTATGGCGGCGGTATGTCATTCGGATCCGTCAGCCTGCCGACCATGGTTTCCAAGGCCCACAACGCGGCTATATGGAATACCTTTACCTGCACGGGAGAAGGCGGCTACCCGGAAATATTAATGCCTTATGATGATCATGTCATAACCCAGGTTGCCACCGGTCTGTTCGGCGTGCGGGAAGAAACCATCCAGCGCGTTAAAATCATCGAATTTAAATACGCCCAGGGTGCCAAACCCGGTTTGGGCGGCCACCTCTTGGGCGAGAAGAATACCGAAAGTGTTGCCAAAATGCGCGAGGCAGTCAAAGGCGCCTCCCTATTTTCACCGTTCCCTTTCCACTCGGTATATTCCATTGAAGACCACAAGAAGCATATCGACTGGATCAAGGAGATGAACCCTATTGCCCTGGTTTCCGTCAAGGTTTCCACGCCCAATGATGTGGACATGGTGGCGGTCGGTTCCTACTATGCCGGCGCCCATATCATCCATATCGACGGCGGCTACGGCGGCACCGGCGCAGCGCCGGATATAGCCAAGAAAAACATCGCCATGCCCATTGAGTACGCTATTACCAAGGTGCACAATTTCTTAAAGGCCGAAGGCGCAAGAGATGCGGTAACCCTGATTGCCTCGGGCGGCATCCGCACTGCGCACGACCTGGTCAAGGCCATCTGCTTAGGTGCCGATGGTGCAGTAATCGGTACGGCGGAACTGGTCTCTTTGGAATGTGTGCGCTGCGGCAACTGTGAATCCGGTCGCGGCTGCTCCCGCGGTATCGCCTCCACCGACTCGGAACTGGCGGATCTATTTACCGAAGAATGGGCCACCCAGCGTTTAACGAATATGTATCATGCCTGGAATTATCAGTTGGTAGAAATCCTGCAGAAATTCGGCATGAAGAGTGTCAAAGAACTTGTAGGCCGTACAGACCTGCTGGAACATATCGATTACAGTAAATAAACGGAGTTGGATTAATATGGATAAAGCTGACAAAATATTAGAATCGCGCAGTGAGTTTTTACGTCAGGTACCGCCGCTGGTCCCTAACCCGGAAGAGGAAGGCGGCTGTGGAGTTACCGGATTTATCAGCTCAATTCCGGTTACCGGAAAAAACATCTTTGAGCCTTCGGCACAGATGCACAACCGCGGCAACGGCAAAGGCGGCGGCATCGGCGCAGTCGGTTTTGTGCCGGAAGCCCTGGGCGTTTCCCGCCAGGTCTTGGATGGTGACTACATGCTCCACATTGCCCTGCTTGATAGCAGCGTGGCGGCAGAGGTTGAAGAGACCTATATCAAACCGAATTTTACCATAGATAAATCAGAGAAGCTTGATACCCTCGATGACTATCGGTCCATCGGCCTGGAAGTAAGACCGCCGGATATCATGCGCTATTTTGTGCGCGTCAAGGACGATGTACTGGATGCCTTCATCCAGGAAAAGGGCCTGACCTTCATGGAACGGCGCGATGCGGAAGATGAGTTTGTGTATCAAAACAGCTTCAAGATCAATACGCGCTATTATGCCTCGCTGGGCGAGAAAAAAGCCTTTGTCATGTCGCATGGCCGCAATATGATGATCTTAAAAATTGTGGGCTATGCAGAGAATGTAGTGCGTTATTACCAGCTGGATGATTTCAAGGCGCATATCTGGCTGGCTCACCAGCGCTATCCCACCCGCGGACGGGTCTGGCATCCAGGCGGCTGCCATCCTTTCAGCGCGCTGAACGAGGCGTTGGTGCACAACGGCGATTTCGCCAACTACCAGTCGATATATGAATACCTGAAACAGCGCAATTACCAGCCCCTGTTTCTGACCGATACCGAGGAAGCGGCCCTGCTGCTTGACCTGTGGAGCCGCGTGTACAAGTATCCGCTTGAATATATGATTGAAGCCATGGCGCCGACCTCGGAAATGGACTTCGATATGCTGTCTCCTGAAAAGCAGCAGATATACAAAGCCATTCAGACGCATCATGTAGGGGCCTCACCCGACGGTCCGTGGTTCTTTATCATCGCCAGAAATGACGTGCGGGATGGACAGTTCCAGCTGATCGGCATTACCGATACCGCCATGTTGCGTCCTCAGGTATTTGCCCTGCAGGAAGGCGAAGTACAGGTGGGACTGATCTGTTCGGAAAAGCAGGCCATTGATGCTACCCTGATCTCGCTCGTCCGGGAAGATGCCCGCTTCCGGCCCATTGCCGACAAGTATTGGAATGCCCGCGGCGGCAGCTATACGGACGGCGGCTCCTTTATCTTCAGCCTCAAGAACAGCGGCGACGCCAGCGGCAATAAAAAGCTGGTCTGTACTGATAAATTCGGCCGGGTAATTGAAACTCCCCAGGATAAAGAAATCTGTGATGTTACCCAGCCGGTTGAATCCAATGAAGCCTGCAAGGCGATAGAGAAAAAGCTCCAAGCCTTTTTTGCTGAAAAAGATCCGGCCACTGCCACCCGGAAAATAGTGGCCTATATTCAGGAAAATATGGTTGGATTCGATGCCAACAGCCTTAGGTTCGCTGTCCAAACCATCAAAAAGCATGCGGATGAAAATGAAGACTTTAACCAAACCGCGATTGACAGTCTGACTCTTTTGAGCGACTTGCGCTATAATACCGGCAAGATAAAGAGAAGCTCTGTCCAGCATGTCATCAAGCTCGCTCTGGATGCGATTTTTGATGAAACCACCTTGATTACAGGGAAATCCAACTCTATCTTCAGCCGGATTGATTTTGCCACGCGAGGAGAAATCCGCGCTCCGCACAATAACGAGAAGATCCTGGTGATTGATGCAGAAGCCTTTGAACCGGAAGGCGATCTGTGCGACGCAGTGCTGATTGTCAAAGCCTACCAACTGGGCTGGAAACGCTTTATTGTTTACAAGTACCGCGGCCAACGGTTTACCGGGTGCGGCTTCGGACCGGCTACAGGGGGCGTGCGGATAGATGTCTATGGCTCTTCCGGCGATTATCTGGCCTCCGGCATTGACGGCATGGAAATCTACGTGCACGGCAATGCCCAGGATCAGCTCTGCCAGATTATGAAAGACGGTAAGCTGGTGGTCTACGGTGACGTCGGCCAGACCTTCATGTACGGCGCCAAAGGCGGTACCGCCTACATCATGGGCAATGCCGCCGGGCGGCCGCTGATCAATGCCGTAGGCAGACCGCGCGTGGTTATTAACGGTACGGCACTGGACTATCTGGCGGAATCCTTCATGGCCGGCGATCCGCTTAACGGCGGTGGGTTTGTCGTCTTAAACGGCATCGGCTTTAATGATGAGGACGGCTCTATCCGGGAATATGACTCACCCTACCCGGGCTCTAACATTTTCTCACTGGCATCCGGCGGCGCGATCTATGTCCGTGATCCGCAGAAAAAGCTGGCCCTAGAACAGCTTAATGGCGGGGAATTTAATGAAATCAGCGATGCGGACTGGGAGCTCATCTTGCCGTACTTGGAAGAAAATGAAAAACTCTTTGCTATCAGTATAGATCGGCTTCTCACTGTGGATAACCAAAAGAAATCCCCCCAAGAAGTCTATCGCAAGATAATGCCTAAAAAGTAAAAAGGCTGCCGCACCGGTTAGAAAAACTTCGCTTGCGCCAAGTCCTTGACGCAGGCGGTCGCTCCTTGCCATCCATGGCACCGCGACATTAGTCCATCCTTGGACGTCACTAGCTGGCCAGACTTGTCACCCATATTCCCAATAAGGGGGAACAGCTGGTCAGGTATTACGGATACTATTCCAACAAGTCACGGGGAATGCGCAAAAAAACTAATACTGATATTAAAATGTCGGCACCGGTTGATTCCGATATTACAAAAAAGGAACTACGCAGGAACTGGGCTCGGTTGATTCAAAAGGTTTATTATGCCGATCCGTTGCTTTGTCCAAAATGCTGTGGCCGAATGCGTATCATATCTATTATCGAAGACCTGACTGTCGTTAAGAAGATATTGATACATCTGAATCTGTGGGTGATGAAAAATCATGATCCTCCGCCAATTTCTGCCCCGGACATAGAATATGCGTGCCGGCAGGGTTGGAGGATTCAGGGATCGTGTTTCACTGGCTGAGCTTTAGGCAAGAAATGATGAGTACTATGTTGATTGTCACGACAGGATAGTGAATTTTTCATAGTTTATTTAACCACGCCCGGATTCTGGATAAGTTTCTGAAATCTGATTAAATTTTTATGAAACCAGCAAGATGTCTTTCCCTCACTGGCTATACATTGCCCAATATCATGAAACCCCGACCCCATTTCCTTGCTCAAGTACGTTTAGCCTACTAATAATATGCTATGGTATACTGAAATGGAAAAAGCAAAGTCCTATCTAAGATGTCATCTCATGTGCTGCCGGAAGTGGAAGTGATTTGCAACGAGGTGGGCATCTTTGATCATGGGAAATTGATTGCTCAGGACAGTGTGGAAAACCTGCGCAATACGGCCAGTGACAGCATAAATATAGAAGTAGTCCTGGCGCAGGCAGATTTCAATGGAGTTCCTGCTCTTAAGAATTTGAGCTTTGTCAATGACGTAAAAACAGAAGCTACTCGTTTGCTGATCAACAGCAAAAAAAAGGCCGGGGTGCGCCCTCAGATCCTTGAAACCATATTCAGTATCAATAAACAAATCCTCTCTTTTGGGATTCAGGAAAGCAGCCTGGAAGATATCTTATTACGTATATTAAATCACTGAGAAATGGCAGGAGGGTAACACTGCCGTCCCCCATGTCTATGTGATTAATTTTTTTGTGTCAACCTATCTTCTTTTTAACACTTATGAGCTTGAAGCCCACCAAATATTAGCCTAATATTTTTTTAAATTAATGAACCAATTGGCATTTGGTGACTAATTATAGGTGAAAGGGTAATAAGAAAGGAGGATTTTTATAGATGGTGAAGGGATGGTTCGTTTGAACCCGGAACAGTTAGAGAGCCTTGTTGAACAGTATGGTAATTCAGTCTATGACTTTTGTTACAAGCTTACTCTAAATAAAGCAGATGCAGATGATCTATATCAGGATACTTTTTTAAAGGCAGTGGAAAAATGCCATAAAATTGATAAAAACGATAACCCCAAAGGCTACCTTATCTCAATTTCAATATATATATGGAAAAGCAACCGCCGCAAGTATGCCCGGCGACAGAGGCTGGCGCCGAGCATGGATATGGATGATATATCCATATTGTCAGACAGCTATAATTTAGAGAATGCAATTATCTGTAAAGAGTTATGCGATTATCTAAAAGCTTCTGTGGACTACCTTGACGATAAATTTAGAATACCGCTCTACATGTATTACAGCGTTGGAATGACGATAACAGAAATAGCATCAGCTTTAAAAATGCCGTCGGGCACAGTAAAAAGCAGACTATACAAGGCTCGTAAGCTTATAAAACAAAGACTGGAGGTTGTTGGATATGAATGAAGATAATTCGATTGATGTACTATTAAAAAAAGCCCTTTCTGCAACACATGCTCCAGATGAAGAGTTGAATCAGATAACCAAAAAACGTATGAAGGAGACGATGATCTTGAAAAAAACAGGTACTAAGCGCGTGTTCAGATTGGCTTTGACTACGGCGATGCTGCTTGTAGTCATGTCAGGAGTAGCTTTCGCAGTATGGAATTTACTATCAGCTGATGAATATGCCGAGCATCTCGGGCATCCCGCTCTTGCGGAGTCGTTTAAAAGTGAAGACGCTGTACAAATCAATAAATCGGTAAGTTCTGGAGAATACAATATTACATTGCTGGGTATTGTTTCAGGAAAGGGTCTTACGTCCTTTGAGGATGTAGAAGCTGAAAAAAGCTATGCCGTTGTAGCTATTGAAAAACCCGGTGGACAAATGCCGGATACCAGCGACGAGGATTACGATGAAGTACCTTTCTTGGTTTCTCCCCTTGTAAAAGGGCTGGTACCCTGGCATGTAAATATATTCTCAATGGGTGGAGGATATACGGAATCTGTAATTGACGGTATTATGTACAGGCTAATTGAGTGTGATTCGATTAACATGTTTGCCGACAGGGGCGTTTATCTGGCTATAAGTTCTTCGACTTTTTATGATAACAAGGCTTTTGATTATGATTTTACAAGTGGCGAAATAACCCCCAATCCTGATTATGATGGTGTTAATGTGATTTTCGATTTACCCCTCGACAAGAGTAAGGCTGATCCTGAAAAAGTCCATCAGTTTTTAGAGGAAGTATATGGTACAGCAGATTATGAGGCAGAAATGAAAAAAATTGAAGAAGCAGCCAAAAAGACAGATGAAGTCAATAATAAGCAAGATAATGAAAACATCAGAATAATTCCAGATGAAGGCTGAAGAAGCAACCTAGTTTAATTTATATAACATATTCACAGGCTTTTTTCACGGAACAAATAATTCGTCTGGCCGCAGCCTATAAATGGCTGCGGCTAGATGGATTAATACTTAACTCAACTTTCGGGTGTGTCCTGAATCAACGAATCCACTAAAGGGGGG
>JAENZN010000051.1 GCA_016841245.1 Syntrophomonas sp. | reverse complement strand
CAAATTTCATAGCCCGCTAACCACTACTATTGCTAGGTTTGCGGGCTTATTTACCTTATTCTGCTTCCGAAAACAAGATTATTGCAGATAATTCTCGAATCTCCTGACATCTGCTCTTCCGAAATATAGTGAAGGGGATAACTTTAAATTCTAAACTAACGTTTCTAAATTGATAATGCGCTGATTGTTAACCGACCTTATATTTCATTTCAATTTTTTATATCACAGTCAGGGAGGGAGAGTTTGAAGTCCCTCCCCTAAACATTGTGATTAATTCTTTTGCAGCTCCGGCAATATCCTTCTGCGAAATCACCGCAGAAATAACAGCTAATCCATCAATTCCAGAAGCAACAAAATCCTGCACAGTATTTTTATTTATTCCTCCGATAACTACAATTGGAATATCAACAGCGTTTCGTATGGTCTTCAATTCAGCCAGGCTAACTATTTCTGCATCTCTTTTGCTATCAGTTGCATACATTGCGCCAACTCCAAGATAATCGGCACCATCTGCAACCGCCTTTACTGCCTCTTGAAAATTTGACACTGAGACGCCCATAATTTTATCATTACTGATAATTTTGCGAACCGCTCCGGCAGGTAAATCCCTTTGTCCCAGATGAATTCCATCAGCATCAACCGCAAGAGCAATATCTACTCTGTCATTAATAATAAGTGGGACTCTATATTTGTCGGTAATCGCCTTTATATTAAGTGCAGTTCGGTAAAATTCCAGTGAAGAAGCCATCTTTTCACGAAGTTGAATTACTGTGCATCCACCAACAATAGCCTCTTCAACGGCCCTTTCTAATGTGTTAGCACTCATAAATTCTCTATCAGTCACAAGATACAGGGTATAGTCAATTTCATGCTTCATTTAATTTAAGCCTCTTTTCCATCAGTTCACTATTAAACCGGCTAAGAACATCTATCAAAGCCATACGGAAGCTTCCTGTACCCATGCTGCCCACTTCTTCGCAGGCAATTTCACCGGCTATTCCCATTGAAGCCACACCACCTACAGCCGCTGTGAAATAGTCGCTGCTTACCCCGGCATATGACCCCACCAAAGATGTTGCCATACAGCCCGTTCCGGTGACTTCAGAAAGCATTTTATGTCCATTTTTGATAGTTACAACCCGCTCGCCATCGGCAATGATGTCCACTGCACCTGTAATAGCTGCTACGCAGCCGTACTTTTTAGCGACTGCCTGGGCGATAGCAACACCATCGTTATTAGCGTCTGCTTCGGAAGAATCAACCCCCCGGGTTGAAACCTCCAATCCCGCCGCAAAGGAAACCTCAGATAGATTTCCCCGAAGGATAGCGATTTTCACCTGCTCTAAAATACTCTCAGTGGTATCATTTCTCAGCTTGGAAGCCCCAGCTCCGACCGGGTCAAATATTACCGGTATCCCAAGCTGGTTTGCTCTTTTTCCTGATGCAATCATTGAAATAATGGTTCGTTTGTTTAATGTTCCAATGTTGATAACCAGGGCAGATGACATGGAAGTAATCTCTTCTGTTTCCCTAATATCATCTGCCATTATTGGTGAAGCGCCTATTGCCATAATTGCGTTCGCACAATCGTTTACTGTAACGTAATTCGTTATGTTATGTATAAGCGGCGCTTTATTCCTCACTTCGATTAATAGATCCGCCACTTTATTGGTAATGTTATTCATTTACATTTTCCTTTCCAAGTTGTTTTCAGGGCCAAATTCAACCTTTTGGCCCTCCAGGATCATATTTGTTGTTCTTACCGCACACATTTTCCCGCACATTGAACAGCTATGCCTGCTGCTCGGAGGTGTGCTTTCAAAATATTTTCTTGCTTTTTCCGGGTCTATTGCCAGACTGAACATCTCATCCCAGTCAATCCTTTGTCTTGCATCACTCATTTGGTTGTCGATATTTCTTGCGCAAGGAATACCCTTGGCAATATCAGCAGCATGAGCGGCAATTTTACATGCAACAATACCCTCTTTAACATCGTTTAAATCAGGCAAACGCAAATGCTCGGCGGGAGTAACATAACAAAGGAAATCTGCTCCGTTGGCAGCTGCAATTGCACCCCCGATGGCGGAAGTGATGTGATCATATCCCGGCGCTATGTCTGTAACCAGCGGGCCTAAGACATAGAAGGGAGCATTGTGGCAAATACGTTTTTGCAGGGTCATGTTAGCGGCAATTTCGTTCATAGCCATGTGGCCCGGCCCTTCGATAATTACCTGAACATCCCGCGCCCAGGCTCGTTTTGTCAGGTCCCCCAGCTCAATTAACTCACTGATTTGTCCAGCATCTGTACTATCGGCAATTGAACCCGGGCGTAACGCGTCACCCAGGCTAATTGTTACATCATATCGTCTGAGAATATCTAATAATTCATCATAATATTCATAAAACGGATTTTCATTTTCGGTCATCTCCATCCAGGCAAATAGGAGAGATCCACCACGCGATACAATATTGGTCAAACGCTTATCCCGTTTGAAGCACTCAACCGAGCGTTTGTTTATACCCGCATGGATTGTCATGAAGTCTACCCCCTCTTGGGCATGGGCTTCAACAATCTTCAGAAAATCCTCGGCCGAAATTTCCAGCAGCTCCCTTTCCCAATAGCCGATTGCGTCATACATGGGCACGGTTCCAATCATAGCCTGCGAACAAGCGATTAGCTCTTTTCTGAATGTGTTAGTCTTACCGTAATTGCTCAAGTCCATAATAGCTTCACAAGCAAAACCGATAGCCATTTTAACCTTATTCATCTCAACTGTATAGTCCTGACAGTCTCCTGAAATTCCCAGGTTCACATTGACTTTGGTCTTTAAGCCGGTCCCAATCCCTTCGGCAGAAAGGGTATGGTGGTTAATATTGGCAGGAATTACAACCTGTCCACCAGCAACAAGTTCACGCAGCTTTTGGATATCCATAAATTCCTTCTTGGCAACGACCTCCATTTCCTTAGTAATAATGCCTTTTTTAGCAGCTTCCATCTGTGTTTTATATTTCATTACAGCAGCCCTCCATTTTTATATAATTCATAGAAATGATGAGTAGGACCCTGTCCTTTCCCTACCGACAGGGCATTTTCAATGGCCATGGTCACATAATCCTTTGCCGCCTTTACCGCTTCTTTTATCGCCATACCTTTTGCAAGATTGGCTGTTACCGCAGATGAAAAGGTACAACCTGTTCCATGAGTATTTTTGGTATCAATACGCCTGCTGATATAGGAGTAAAAATTTTCACCGTTGAATAAAATATCTTCAGCATCACCAGCTAAGTGGCCGCCTTTAAGCAGGACATGTCGGGAACCCATATTGTGAATCGAAACTGCGGCTTTTTTCATATCCTCCAGGGTTGAGATTTTCATTCCGGTTATTACTTCAGCTTCTGGAATGTTGGGAGTTAAAACGAAAGCTAAAGGAATAATCTCATCGATAAGTGTATTTAATGCATTTTTCTGCATTAAAGCACAACCATTCTTAGCCATCATAACTGGATCGATAACAACATATTCCGGCTTATACTCCCTGAGCTTTCCAGCTACAGCTTTCATGCTTTCAATTCCTGACAGCATACCTATTTTCACACCATCAACCGGAATGTCTTCAAAAATCGCATCAATTTGATCTCTAATAATATCCGGCGTAATGTCCTGCACAGAGATTACTCGACTGGTGTTCTCTGCCACGACTGAAACGATAACACTCATCCCGTAAGTCCCATGGGCGGAAAATGTTTTTAAATCCGCTTGAATTCCGGCTCCTCCGCTACAATCCGACCCAGCGATGGTTAGTAAATTCCTGATAATAATTCCTCCTTCAAAATAAAAATGCGTTCACCGGGTAAGTGAACGCAAACACAAAGCTACTTGTGAAAATATGCTCCCTCCGACGGTATTAACCAACAGGTTCTAAGGGTCAGGTTTTAACCTTCTCAACTAAAATAGTTCCCCTGCAAAATTATTTAATTTTACATAAAAAATGCGTCCACCCGTTAAGTGAACGCAAAAATCATACTATTTATGATAACACGCTCCCTCCGACGGTATTAACCGACAGGTTCTAAGGGTCAGGTTTTAACCTTCTCAACTAAAATAGTTCCCCTGCAAAATTATTTAATTTTACATAAAAAATGCGTCCACCCGTTAAGTGAACGCAAAAATCATACTATTTATGATAACACGCTCCCTCCGACGGTATTAACCGACAGGTTCTAAGGGTCAGGTTTAACCTTCTCAACTAAAATAGTTCCCCTGCTGTGATTTTCATTATAGCATTTTAAATTCTTGTTTGAAAGCAGGGATAAAACTAGACTATTATATAAGCTCATTCTTATACATAATTAAATCTGCGCCGCAAAACAGCTCCATAAAAGTAGATAAGTCCCCAGGTACAGCCGTATTTATTAAAACAGATTAAGTGATTACAGACAGAGATTTGACTACGATTAATACACTATCCTTGCATTGTATATAAATTAATTTTATAATGGAGCACATAATTTCTTTTAAGGAATTCTCAGTAACTTCACTTAAAAGAATGAACCTGGTTGTTTAAAAAATGCTGTAGGGTTGTGTTGTCGAAGAAGAGATTTCTTATATTGCTAAAACCTATATTTATTAAGCGATTCCATTCGGAAATTGAATTAATCTAAATTATTTCTATATTTTCCCAATAAAGATATGAAGGAATTTTAAAATTAACTGGAAAAAGTTATCGTAAGATGAAGTAATTACTATATTTCAAAGTGGAATCAAAGGTATGCTGGTTTTTATATAGAAGGCAATAAAAGCAATCAATATTATTGGAGGTTAATAATGAGTTTATTTGAGAAAGCCAAAGAACTTGGTCAAAAAATAAAGGAATCCCAGGAGTTTAAAGAAGTACATCGAACCGGCCAAAACGTAGAAAATAATGCCGATGCCCAGCAGATAATTCAGGAGTTCCAAATGCTTCACCAACAACTAGAGTTTGCACAAAATACAGGAGAGCAACCTGATCCGGAACAAATTGAAGAATTCAACAACCTGAAAACACTAATGGACAACAACATTACCATCAAGGCTTATTTCAAAGCCCAGGAGAATTACGGGCAGCTAATGCAGGAAGTAAACAATATTATTAGTGAAGAGATCAATAACAAATAACTGCTAGCACTACTTAACCAGACAGTTTTAGCAGCGAGGGAAAACCGGTTTTCTTATAATTAGGAAACCGGGTTGTTTTTTTACCTCAATGTTACCAGCTCATCTAAAAGATAAGTACAATAAATTTCGCAAGAACAGCGTCTAGAAAAGTAAAGGACATGGAAGGGCGTACCATGTCCTGCACGTGTCCAGCATGGATGAGGTTATTCAAGCGATCTGTTCTAGGCTTAGGCGGAATATACAAGGGTAAAATAGCCTTAGCTTTCGGATTTATCGATCAGCCAGACTCCTCACATTCTTTAAAATTACATAATTACAAAAAAAATAGATCATACTATCACAAAAAGGAGGTTTTTATTATGGATGAAAACGATCACAATATGCATCTATTATTGCCTAGTATCGAAGAAGGCAGAACGATAAAGGCATGGGAGCCTATCTCTAAAGAAGATACTCAAGTTATATCCCCAGATCATATCAAAAATCTAGTTGATCAATTTAGTGGCTTTGAACTTGATACTATTGAGCTCAATATATCAGCTAAATTTGGTGCAAATCTAATTATTGCTGCAAGTGGTGAAGCAGGCTTAAGATTGGTTTTAAAGTCTACGGATAGCATGCAGTTAAATTAGAAAAACCGGGGCTTTTGCCCCGGTTAACCATCCTCTTCATCTTCTTCATCCTGATATTTATTTCCTCTGGTATTATATTGATGTCGAGTGTATTCGCTCCCACTCTGGAACGTACTCCTGAAATCAACCTGTTCTAATACCTTATCAACTTTTTGGCTACATTTTTTCTGTAAACGATGTACCCATATATAGCTTAATATTAAATAATACTGACGATATTTTTGCACCGGAAAACATCATTGGATGGCAAGCAGTTTCTGCGGAATCGATGTACACAAGAGGTTTTCGAGCTGTAGATAATAGCATGTCTGGAAGTCAGATCTCAACCGGAACCTATGTAATTATTGAAGAAGCAACCCCGCAGAACGGTGACATTGTAGTTGCTCTAGTTCCTGACAGTAATACTTTATTGATCCGCACCTATACAACCGCCAATGATGAAATATCCCTAATTCCAGATAACGCTAATTTTCATGCTCAGACATACAAAGCTGGTGATGTTAAGATAATCGGGGGCGTTGCACAACTAGTTATTGATATCAAACGAAAATAATACGAAAGGAGGGAGCAGAAACGAGCTTGCTTGAATAATTTACCCGCAGGCAATACCAACACTTCGAACTCCAGATAATCTGGGTGAATCGAAAAAGAATATATTGTCTCATTAATAAGAATCTATAATAAATGTTTCTGCGGTGATCTTGAAGTGAAAGTAAGAAGTCGCGGACGCAAATAATTTCCGTATATTGGAATAGTTGCTCGCGATGAAGATAGAAGAGCCGGAAAGGGCAATATTCCTTTTACAGTAATTTATCTGGGAATGTTTGATTTACGATGAGATTAATTCTTTCTTTTTTCTAATTCTTTTTCTATAGAATCTAAAACAAAATTATAGTATACAAGCTTTTTGGATTTATTCAGCATTCTTTCTTTCAGTATGAAAAGATAAAAAAGTAATGATACTGTTATTATTACTCCTCCCCACAATAAGCGGCAAATTCCTGTTATCCAATTACTAAAACCAAAGAATACAGCTACCGTAGCTATACAAGCAATAGCTAAATTTTCAACAGACATAGACTCCAACGCAAATTTCTTTGCTCTAAAGGCATAATATTCCTCATCTAATTCTGAATTTGATATTTCGCTATATTTTATATCCAGCATATGCATAATTTCTGAATAGCTTTTATAACTTTCACTAATTTTCGAAGAAATAAACGCAATTAATTCTTCATTTGTAGGTTCTAATTCATCTAACTTAAGTCTCAACCTTCTTACCTCCTTTATCCTAATTTTCGATATGAGAAGGCAGTTTCTTTAATTAAGCACCAAAGAAACGTAAGGACGGTAGATAGCAGAAGAAGGTTACCCTTCCCTCTGGGGAAGGGAAGATGGTTTATGGTAAGTCGCCAAAGGAACTTGCTGATAATGTAGATTGATTTAACACCAGCCGAACAAGTTCTGACTACTTTTTGACTACCTTTTTTCTGATAAATGATGTTTTTTTACGTTTAAAACGGATAATTACAAAAACAAAAAATCCCTCCGAATATCGGAGGGATCTTAGTTTTAAATGGTGAGCCATGGAGGATTCGAACCTCCGACACCCTGATTAAAAGTCAGTTCAA
>JAENZN010000050.1 GCA_016841245.1 Syntrophomonas sp. | reverse complement strand
AGTCAATGGTGGGATACCACTCTTGGATTGCTGGAGTTCTAACCTGGCACCGTAAACCGGTGTAGGGACAGTTTCAGGCGGGCAGTTTGACTGGGGCGGTCGCCTCCCAAAGAGTAACGGAGGCGCCCAAAGGTTTCCTCAGCGCGGATGGAAATCGCGCGAAGAGTGTAAAGGCATAAGGGAGCTTGACTGTGAGAGAGACATCTCGAGCAGGGACGAAAGTCGGGCTTAGTGATCCGGCGGTGCCGAGTGGAAGGGCCGTCGCTCATCGGATAAAAGCTACCCCGGGGATAACAGGCTTATCTCCCCCAAGAGTTCACATCGACGGGGAGGTTTGGCACCTCGATGTCGGCTCATCACATCCTGGGGCTGGAGAAGGTCCCAAGGGTTGGGCTGTTCGCCCATTAAAGTGGTACGTGAGCTGGGTTCAGAACGTCGTGAGACAGTTCGGTCCCTATCCATCGCAGGCGCAGGAGAATTGAGAGGATCTGTCCCTAGTACGAGAGGACCGGGATGGACAGACCGCTGGTGTACCAGTTGTCTCGCCAGAGGCATCGCTGGGTAGCTATGTCTGGTACGGATAAGCGCTGAAAGCATCTAAGCGCGAAGCCAACCTCAAGATGAGTTCTCCCATTCCGTTAAGGAAGTAAGATCCCATCAAGTCTAGGTGGTTGATAGGCCGGGTGTGTAAGTGCAGTGATGTATTAAGCTGACCGGTACTAATAGATCGAGGGCTTGACCTAAAAATATTATTACGTTTCTCCTTCTAATGCAGTTTTCAAAGAACTTAAGTGTAACAAGGGGACGGTTCTCCTGTTACACTACAATTAAAAAGATGTAACAGGAGAACCGTCCCCTTGTTACAAAATTTAATAAGATATTAATTTTCCTGGTGACAATGGCGGAGAGGAAACACCCGTTCCCATCCCGAACACGGCAGTTAAGCTCTCCAGCGCCGATGGTACTGCATTAATTTGTGGGAGAGTAGGTCGTTGCCAGGATTAATTTATTTTCTGACCCCTTGTTTTGCTTTGCTACCGCATTATCCACAGTAATTTTATTCGGCTTTTAGCTAGCAGCTGCGTTCCGTACAGAGGTTTTTGAGGGCAGTATGACAGATTGATTAATTTCAGGGATTTGAATGAAAAAAAATAAAAACACCTAAAAAAGAGGAAACGGATGTTTTGCCTCGTTATTTGTCGAAGAAACGAAAAATAAGAAGAAAACATGGTGGTTACCTGTTATCTTTCTTGTTATAATAAAAAAAAAGACGTCAACTTTTTTCTACAACAATTATTAATTATCAATTTTCAAAAGGAGGGAAATTATGAATTATGAAGCAGTTTTAGTTGAAAAGACAGGACATATCGGTATTATTACCTTGAATCGTCCGGAAAATCTTAATACTTTTGATGTTCCCTTGGCTAGTGATTTGAACCAGGCGTTGAAAGACCTGGATGCAGATGAGGAAACGCGGGTAGTAATTATCAGAGGTGCGGGAAATGGATTTTGTGCAGGAATTGATGTAAGTGGCCTGGAGGGAAAGAGTCCTTTACAATATTATGAATGGATCACATTAATGGAAGAGTGGGCTATTACTATATCCAGAATGAAAAAACCGGTCATAGCTTCTGTGCACAAGATTGCTGTAGCCAATGGTATAGGGGTGGTGGCTTCGTCTGACCTCTGTATAGCAGCAGAAGGTACAAAATTTGGTGCCACTGCAGTAAATGTAGGTTTGTTCTGCATGGGACCAGCAGTACCGTTGTCTCGCAGCTTGGGAAGGAAAAAGACCCTCGAGTTATTGTTAACTGGTGACATGATAGATGCTGTGGAAGCAGAGAGAATCGGTTTGATCAATAAGATAGTACCTATGGACAAACTGGAGGAGGAAACCATGGAACTGGCTCGTAAACTGGCAGCCAAAAGTCCCCTGGGAGTTCAACTGGGCAAGCAATCTTTTTACAAAATGGCTGATTTACCGTATGAAAAGGCCTTTGAGTTGACCGGCAACCAATTTGCCATCCTCTGTACTACCGAAGATGCCCATGAAGGGGTGGATGCTTTTCTCAATAAGAGGCAAGCAGAGTGGAAATTAAAGTAAAAAATTAGAGAACAGGCCCTGTGTATTTCTACGCAGGGCCTGTTTCCTTTTTAAAAAGGACTTCACATACACATACCCGGTAGTTGTATTTTTCTACCTGGTCAGGATGATGACAGAGTGCAGGAATATTAATACCGACTTATTTAGCTGCCTGCAGGATGGTAGAGCCTTCGGGGATGGAGGTTTGGATTATTTTGCTATAGTTCGAAGGACATTTTATCAATGAATGTAAGTAGTGCCCGACCCTATTCTGCTCGTAATGAATGACATTGATTTTGATATATAGTATTATTCAAATAAAGGAGGTGTAAGGATGCCTGATTTTGGAAATCCTTTTGCAGGGCTGGCCAACGGCAGAAAGCTAAGCGATGAGGAGTTAGTAAGAGCTGTTCGCTTTATGGTAGCTGCTGAATATGAAGCGGTTCAAATGTACATGCAGTTGGCAGAGTCGACAGAAAATAAATTAGCTCAAGTAGTTCTCAAGGATATCGCTGATGAAGAAAGAGTTCATGCCGGGGAATTTCTTAGATTATTAAAAGAACTTGCTCCTGATGAAGAAGAATTCTATATTAAAGGTGCAGAGGAAGTTGAGGAATTAATAGAGGAGATGCAAGAGTAATCTTACTTTAAACAATTTATGGTGCCGATATAGTTTAACTGTATATTACCGGTTAACATGAAAGCCGCGGAAAAGTACCGTGGTTTTCATATTTTCTGAACCAATGAAAAAAGCCTTTATTAATTCGCAGCTATACCTGATGATAAGGTAAAATACCAGGTGGAAACAGGTGAGGGCGATATATATGGAAACCTGCAGGTATACCATAAAATGTCGTATGTTTGTTGGCTGCAGTTATTAATGATCAAACCAGATAGGATGAGATGGACGGTCTATGGTATGCTGATAAACATAGATATATGGTTATGTTAGAGCCGGATAAGAAGTCCTTTGCAAAGCAGATACCTACCTGGGAATATTGCCAACATTCGAGTGCTTGAATTGGGCTATAATAAAAAAGCAGGGTAGCGAAATATGGCAATTTAATTAATTTAGGGATCGATCACATGACTATTTAATCAAAGTTATGTGTTTTTATCAGGAAGGAGTAGTATGAACATACGGAACCATCAAGCTGGGCAGGACAAACAGACTAGACTGCTGGTATCGGAACCTGCCGAGTTAATGAAATTCTTAATGGAAAAAATGCCTGCCAAGGGACGTAACAATATCAAATCAATATTAACTCATCGCCAGGTGATGGTGGATGATCAGGTGGTTACACAGTATAACCATTCTCTGCGGGTCGGACAGGAGGTGGTTGTTAACTGGTCTCTGGTCAGGAATGAGGAACGGGACAGGGATTTAAAGATAATCTATGAAGACTCAGATATTATAGTCATTAATAAACCGGCTGGATTATTGTCTATGGCTTCAGATGATGAAAAAGTATTTACTGCTTATCATCAGCTAACGGAATATGTCCGCAAATATAACCCCGATAATAGAATATTTATTGTTCACCGACTGGATCGTGATACATCCGGGGTTATGCTATTTGCCAAAAATGAATGGGCCAAGCATTCACTACAGGATGACTGGAAAGATATCCTGGTGGACCGGGCGTATATCGCGGTTGTTCAGGGGCGAGTTAAAGAAGAGGAAGGTACTATAAAATCCTGGCTAAAAGAAACCAAAACCAGACTGATGTATTCAAGTTCAAATAAGGGAGATGGACAGGAGGCAGTAACTCATTACAAAGTACTGCAGAGCAACTCCAAATATTCTCTAATGGAAATCAGGCTGGAAACCGGGAGAAAGAACCAGATACGGGTTCATATGCAGGATATGGGGCACAGCATTATTGGGGACAAAAAATATGGTTCAACTTCCAACCCTATTGGTCGTTTAGGTCTGCATGCTCATATTTTGGCTTTTAAGCACCCTGTTTCAGGTGAGTTGATGCGGTTTGAAACGGAAGTGCCTAAGAAATTTAACCGGTTATTTAAATAAAGTGCGTTTAAATCAGGTTGCTAAGTTAACAGCTTAGCAGCCTTATTTATTTGAGGTGCTTAAATTATACTTTTCCTTTGCGGTATTAAGACCATTTAACTTTTTGCAAGAAAAATCACTCAAAATTTTAATTATTAGCCTTCCTGGTGGTTAAATATTAAAAAATATATTCTTATCTGTTAAAGATCCTTTGCTGTAAAATTAGAAAGGATTTAAATTATGGGAGCTTTTTATGGAAAATATAATGTTGAGAATGATTTTGACCCCATTTTTTTCTATAAATATTTCGCATTTATAGTCAAAGAGTGCAAGGAGGGAAATCAATTGAAAAAGCAAGTTGCGGTGTTAACTCTGTGTCTTTTTATTATTAGTATTTTTGCTGGTACAGCAGTAGCAAAAAATGATAAAGATAATTATGGGCAACTTAAAAAACAGAACCAGTCTAAGTGGCAATCAAAACATCTGGTTGATATTGATGATGATTGGGCTAAGGGTGATATTGAAGAAGCTTTATTAAAGGGATTTGTAAAGGGCTATGAGGATGGCAGCTACCAGCCTAACAAACCAGTGACATGTCTGGAAGTAATTATAATGTTGGTCAGGGCAGCTGGTCTGGAAGATGAAGTGGAAGATTATCAGTTGAGTGATAACGAAGAAGAACTATTATATAAGATTCCAGATTGGGCCAAGGCTTATGTGGCAGTTGCTTTAAATGAAGGTATCCTTAGCGAGGAAGAAATTAAAACTTTCAACCCTAACCAGGGAGCCAAGAGATATCAAATATGCGTTTATATGCAGAATGTTGTTCGGAATGAATATAATCTTGACGCCGATGACGAAGAATTTATGGTAGATTTTTCAGATAATAATTTAATTCCTGTTAAAGCACGCCATTCTGTAAAGCTTATGGCCAGATTTGGAGTAGTAAACGGTTACCCAGATGGAAGCTTTGGGCCCAACCGGGTAGTTAAAAGAAATGAAGTAGCAAAAATGCTAAACTATCTGGATGATAATTGTATAAAAAATTATGATAATTATATAAAAGGAACCCTGGAATATATTGACTTTGACGATGGTACCCTGACGTTGGATGTTGAAGCAGCCGATGGTGAAGACTGGACATTTGATATAGACGAAGATGATGATGTCAAGATATATTACGGTGGCAAGCTGATGCCATTTGATAAATATCTGGACGATGACATTGAAACAGGTGGAAGCATCCGAGTATATGTAGATGATGACGATAATCCATTGCTGGTAAAAATTTATTCACCTGATTCTGAAATTGAGATCCTGGTAGGAACCCTGGATGATATAGATTATTATGTAGACGATGACAGACTGACTCTGGAAGCGGTAGATGAAGATTTTGATTTAGAAATATACGAAGATGATAATGTTGATATCTATTATGATGATGACAAGGTGTACTTTGATGAAGACCTGGAGGATGATATTGATACTGGTGGTATTATCATAGCTCTTCTGAACGAAGATGAAGAGATGGAATGGGTAAGGATTTATTCACCTGATGCAGATTATGATATACTGCTGGGAACACTGGATGATATTGATTACTATATTGATGAAGATATACTGACCCTGGAAGCGATAGAAGAAGAATTCGATCTTGAAATAGATGAAACAGATGATGTCGACATTTATTACCAAGATGAAAAGATGCATTTTGATGAAGATCTTGAAGAGGATATTGAAACTGATGGAATTATAGTAGTCTTATTGGACGATGGTAATCCGATATGGGTGAGAATCTATGCACCTTATGAAGATTAGAAAGGATATTCATCGAAAGATATTAAATTAGTAATAATCGGTAATTCTGGGGCTGCTGCCTAAAGCAGCCTCGGCTATAGTTTACAAACCAGCAGAAACAGATATAGTTAAAGGTAATATTTATTACCTGATTATTTTCAGGATTACCAGGAGGCAATAGATGTTGGGGGAGCAGTCCACAAAGCTGGAAATTATAGTGTACCGGGGCTGGGAAGAATACTGTGCTGGAAATGTAGATGCTATAGAAGAAATATATTCGGAATTAATGCCATTTTGCCTGCGGGTCTGTTCCAAAACTTGCGGCAGGTATATAAACGATAACGATGAAGAGTCCAGTATTGCTAGGTTTTCAGTATTAGAAGCATTTAATACTTATGACCCTGGACAAGGAAGAATACTAGTTTACCTGGGAAGGGTTATAAAAAATAGGATTATTGATTTTAAGCGCAGTGAAAAGAAAAGGCAGGCTATTTCGCTTTGGGAATTACACGATAGGAACGGGACGGAAATAACTGATGACAGCAGTATTGAAGATATTGTTGACGAGATGGCAAGAAAGCAGGAAATAGAATTTCTAACCCGTATCCTGGAATCATATAACATCAATTTTGATGAACTGGTCAAAAACAGTCCCAGGCATCATAAGACCAGGGAAAAAACTAAACAAATAGCACTTAAGATTGCCAGTGAGGAAGTTTACCGTACATATCTGCTGGACAAGAAGAAACTACCAGTTAAGATGCTGGAAGAAAAGGAAATGGTAAGCCGAAAACTTGTAGATAGACACCGCCGTTATATAATAGCAAATGCGCTGATTATTATTTATGATATTTCTTATTTAAAACCTTATGTTTTACCTTCAGAAGGGGGGGTGTAAGATGTCAGAGATCCGAGGGATAGTGCTTGAGTCAGGAAAAGGATGGGCTGTTGTTCTCTTAAGTAATGGAGAATACAGAAGGGTGAGAACACGTCATGTATTAATGCCGGGCGAAATGTACCAGGGTAAAAACAGTACTAATTACGGCAAATATACTGCAGCGGCCGCCATATTTCTAATAATATTTATGGGTATAGTGGATTTCTTTAATGTAGCGGCTTATGCTGAAGTCTCGTCTGGAGTCGAAATGGGAGTTAATCGTTGGAATCGTGTGATATCAGTGAACGCGGTTAATTCTGAGGGTGAAATAATGCTGGATGAGATTAGCATAAAAGGGCAGAAGTTGGAAGAGGCTCTTGAAATAGTATTAGAAAAATCACTGGCAGAAGATAACACTCCTGATTCACCTCAAATAACAGTTTTAATAAAGAAATCAAATGGCAAACCTATACCTCCTGGTATAGCTAAAAAGGTAGATGAGGTTATCGCTCAAGAAGGCCTGACTGATTATGATTTGACTCAGCTTCAGGTCAACACTGAGGAACATAAAGTATATGGGCTTACGGTAAAACAAGATAAATCTAGTAAGGATCAGCTATCGAACGACTCAGATGATGATACAGGGCAAAACCCCCAGGAAGAAATAAAAACTGATAAAAAGAATTCTGGAGCTAATGCTGTCGATGAGCCTGATAAAGAAAATAGTATTAATTTTAAGAATGGAATAGAAAAAAATAATAATAAACAAACCGATGACACTACAGCGATAGTGGATGACAATAAAGATAATAAAGATAATAAAGATAATAAAGACAATAAAGACAATAAAACCAATAAAGATAATAAAGACAATAAAACCAATAAAGATAATAAAGACAATAAAACCAATAAAGATAATAAAGACAATAAAACCAATAAAGCCAATTAAGACAACTAAATGAGTGTGTAAAATAAATTGTGCTTCTGCTCTTTCCAACGATAAAATGAAATGGA
>JAENZN010000021.1 GCA_016841245.1 Syntrophomonas sp. | reverse complement strand
ACAGAGAACACATCCGAGGGTAAATAGTCAAGGTGTCAGCTGTTTTACGCTTACATATACCAACAGACTATAGTGCTGTTCAAATAATAAAAGCAATTATCATGATTGGAAAAGCATTAGGTATTAAAACTATTGCCGAAGGTGTGGAATGTCAAGAACAATTAGAAATCCTGGCTGAACTCGGTTGTGATGAAGCACAGGGATATCTATTCAGCCGTCCACTGCCAGCCTCTGAATTTGAAGAGATTTTTTTACAAGAGGTATTATATGCAGGGCAGTTTATTTGATGATAGGCAGCAAAATACTCGGCGGTTATGGGTTCTACATTTAATATCCATTTAACCACAATTTCTCGATTCCTCTTAGGTACGCTAAAAACCTCTATTGGCTTGAAAACAGATGGAACCGAAACCGGTTTCGATTCCTCTTAGGTACGCTAAAAAAGTAAGCGTAAAATACTTGATGAATTTCATACCTGGCTGAAGAGGCAAAGGCAGCTGACCATACCCAAAAGTGCTTTCGGTCAGGCTATCACCTATTGCCTGAATCAATGGGATAAACTAAGCAGCTTCCTGCTAGATGGCAGATTGGAGATGAATAATAACCGAGCTGAGCGCTCGATTAAACCCTTTGTAATTAGCAGAAAGAACTTTCTGTTCTCGAATACTCCCCGGGGGGCTAGGGGTACTGCTATAATGTATAGCATGATTGAATCGGCTAAAGAGAATGGTTTAAAGCCTTATAATTACCTGGTATATCTGTTTGAGCAGCTGCCTAATGTGGATACCAGAGACGTAGCCGTTATTGATAGCTTGATGCCCTGGTCAGAGACACTGCCCGAGGACTGCAGAATGCCTATAACAGAGAACACATCCGAGGGTAAATAGTCAAGGTGTCAGCTGTTTTACGCTTACGTTTGCATGTGGCAAAGTTCTCAAACATTAAAATCTAATCTATATTTATTACTTCCAGGTTACTAATATTTGAGTTTATACTATAGCAAAGAATTTTATCTTTTTGAGGAGAAATGACTGCATTTAAGACTCTACTGTTAGGTTCTGTCACCCATTCTATCTCACCTGTTATAAAGTCCAACATAAGAAGCGGTCTTCCTCCTGCTTTAAAACAGGACAATAAGATTTTACTGCCTGCCGTATCCAAAACGTTTATTGATCGAAAGCTGATGCTATTTATTGCTTCGTCTAAAACAAATGATTTACATTTATCGTTATTAAGGTTATATACCCTAATTTCCGGTTTTGGCGCATAGGTTGGCCAAGTGCAGCCAATAACATAATTGGAAATTTCTCCCCACCTATAACAATCCATATATTTGAAATTAAATGATTTTTCCTTTTTATCAGCGATATTATACATAATCACCTTACTATCATGACCTTCCAGCGTTTCTCTTTCGTTATATAACATCCATTTTCCATCCGGCGACCATAAAGGCAGGTAATAGTAAGTAGCAGGCACTTCCTTACAATCATCTAATTGGCCAGCATTGATTAGCTCGTTTAATTTGTCAGCATTAACTAGCTCGCTGGTTCGCTTTATAAGAATCTCGTGATTTTCTACATCATCTAAAGGAAATGTTACAATATCTCCATTATAGATTAAACTGCAAATACCCTCTTTGTTTATATTTAAGCTCGTTGCTACGTACGTGTTTTCTCCAAAAACTTCATTAAACTTTTCTTTTAAATTATAACTTTTTTCAAGTTTTAGATTGACAAATTCTAAGCAATATTCAGCGTTATATGCATACATTTTATTATTGTCACAAAGGATTAGAGTATTACCATCCATATGAAAATCATTTTCATGGCCTTCAAATAGTAGAGCTCCTTTGTTAGTTTTTATGTTAACTGCAAATAATTTGTTTATCGGTAAATCATTGTTTTCGCCAGCTTTTTTAGACTGTACTATCTTTAAAAATATATCTTCATTATTAAGCCATTGTATTTCTGAGATGTAATATCCTGTTTCGTCATATTTCAGTACTTCATCGATAGTTACTTCTGGTTGGTTATATTTTTGTGTTTCATCGATAGTTTGTTCTGGTAAATTTTCACCTGCACAACCAGCTAATAAAAACAGGAGTATTATTAACGATAAAACCCTCGTTGCATTTTTCATTTATTTCTTCTCCTTTTTCGGACAGTTTGCTAAGCCACTAATTTGGAAGCCTGTCGCTGCCACTGATTAAGCCATTGGATTGGACTGAGGTACCCCAGCCGCTTTTGCACTCTTTGTCGGTTATAGAAGACCTCAATGTACTCAAATAGTACTTGCCTGGCTTCGTCAATTGTCTTGAAGTGCTGCCAGTGCACTTGCTCCTTCTTCATTATTAGCTTCTTTAGGAGGTTTCAATTCCTCTTAGGTACGCTAAAAACTATTTATGCTTTTTCTTTGTTCTGCTGTTCATTACTTGTTTCAATTCCTCTTAGGTACGCTAAAAACTCTCCGGTTCTGGCGTGATATATGGTTGTTTCCGGGGTTTCAATTCCTCTTAGGTACGCTAAAAACTGTTAGCGGTTTGGCTGTTTATATGGGCACTAATAGAGTTTCAATTCCTCTTAGGTACGCTAAAAACCAAGTCAGCCCAGGATATTTGGGTAACCTTCTAAAGTTTCAATTCCTCTTAGGTACGCTAAAAACCATTTATTAAAAAACTAAACCAGTTAAAAAGAGTGCCATGTTTCAATTCCTCTTAGGTACGCTAAAAACGGCGCTCACAAGAACGTCAAAGACATTGTAGTATTCGGGTTTCAATTCCTCTTAGGTACGCTAAAAACTATGAACCCACCCTTGTTTCTGACCTAGAAGCAGAAGTTTCAATTCCTCTTAGGTACGCTAAAAACCAAGGCAGGTATCACCTACACGCCTGCGAAAACGGTGTTTCAATTCCTCTTAGGTACGCTAAAAACGGGTTGGAACCGTTGAGGTGCACGGGTGAAGATGGACGTTTCAATTCCTCTTAGGTACGCTAAAAACGTGGAAGAACGTACAACTATTTCTGTGAACTGGATGCGTTTCAATTCCTCTTAGGTACGCTAAAAACCCGGGTTTTTACTACCCTGAAGTTAATATCCCAATCTTGTTTCAATTCCTCTTAGGTACGCTAAAAACAAAGCATCAAATACCTGTATAACTATGGGCATACGGGTTTCAATTCCTCTTAGGTACGCTAAAAACCAGAACCCTGAAAAGATGTTGAATTATGCAATAGCAGTTTCAATTCCTCTTAGGTACGCTAAAAACGTTTATAAACCTGCACTTCAGCCTGGCGGTTAAGCTGTTTCAATTCCTCTTAGGTACGCTAAAAACGGGAATCTAGCCTCGATTTCTTCCCATTTTTCATTGTTTCAATTCCTCTTAGGTACGCTAAAAACGTTAAATTCTCGTGTGGGTCAAACGGTGGGCAAAGCTGTTTCAATTCCTCTTAGGTACGCTAAAAACCTACTTATACCGTAGAAGGTTCTACTGAAAGTATTAGTTTCAATTCCTCTTAGGTACGCTAAAAACGGATAATAATTTTTCTGAATACAGGATTATCCTGAGTTTCAATTCCTCTTAGGTACGCTAAAAACTTCACTAGACGATTTTTTAAACACTATAGAAAGGAGTTTCAATTCCTCTTAGGTACGCTAAAAACTGTAACACTCATTAAATTTCATACCCCCTTATGACCAGTTTCAATTCCTCTTAGGTACGCTAAAAACTTGCTGTGATTTTATATCCACGCATTAATTATCTCATGTTTCAATTCCTCTTAGGTACGCTAAAAACGTCAGCGTCTCCTATTATTATCTGTCCAGTTTTAGTAGTTTCAATTCCTCTTAGGTACGCTAAAAACACAAACCGATTATTTTGTTAATGATGCAGTAACTGCGTTTCAATTCCTCTTAGGTACGCTAAAAACACGATAACCGGGAAGAATCTGCATCTGAATATTATGTTTCAATTCCTCTTAGGTACGCTAAAAACCATCATCGAAAACTAAAGGTTTTCTACTGTCTGTAGTTTCAATTCCTCTTAGGTACGCTAAAAACACCGAGCCAAAAATAAGACTCGGTCTTGCTATTGCGTTTCAATTCCTCTTAGGTACGCTAAAAACGTCCCTTCTTCTAACACTACATTAACTTCTGAACCTTGTTTCAATTCCTCTTAGGTACGCTAAAAACATCTACGGTTGAAATAGCATCGTTAAGCTTGCCACTGTTTCAATTCCTCTTAGGTACGCTAAAAACTATGGATGAAGACGGTAATCTGCTGTTTACAGTTATGTTTCAATTCCTCTTAGGTACGCTAAAAACTTTCATATGATGGTCACAGGAAAAACCCTTGATCAGAGTTTCAATTCCTCTTAGGTACGCTAAAAACAAATTGGTTTTTATGTTTTCGATTCGTTCTGAAATGTTTCAATTCCTCTTAGGTACGCTAAAAACTACCTCCAGGCCCAGGATTACCCCGTGACTCTCAAGTTTCAATTCCTCTTAGGTACGCTAAAAACTACCTCCAGGCCCAGGATTACCCCGTGACTCTCAAGTTTCAATTCCTCTTAGGTACGCTAAAAACAACTTTAGAGGATGATTACAGCTTTATCCTTATTGAGTTTCAATTCCTCTTAGGTACGCTAAAAACAAAAACATGGGCGGCTCATGGGTACTCGATTTTTCCAGTTTCAATTCCTCTTAGGTACGCTAAAAACATTGCTTACTAAACTGGCAGCAATGAAAATACCAGGTTTCAATTCCTCTTAGGTACGCTAAAAACTTACGGCTCTAAGTGGTAAAGCTACAGAGACCAAAGTTTCAATTCCTCTTAGGTACGCTAAAAACGAGCTTGCTGAACACTATGGTCTTGCCGCAGTTATGGGGTTTCAATTCCTCTTAGGTACGCTAAAAACGATGGATTTGAAGAATTCGTCGAAGCTTATAGCCCCTATGTTTCAATTCCTCTTAGGTACGCTAAAAACGTCCGACGATTCCAGCGAAGAAGATAATCACATCCGCGTTTCAATTCCTCTTAGGTACGCTAAAAACAAACTCAAGCAGTTCTTTTCCAAGCGTGGCTACTCCGTTTCAATTCCTCTTAGGTACGCTAAAAACCACCCTCTTGTGCGGTTGTAGATGCTTCCATAAAAAAGTTTCAATTCCTCTTAGGTACGCTAAAAACGGACCGGGAAAAAGATGATAAGCGCGGCTACAACAAGTTTCAATTCCTCTTAGGTACGCTAAAAACACGGTCTCTTTGAGCTCCATTTTGACCAGTATTTTAGGTTTCAATTCCTCTTAGGTACGCTAAAAACTGAAATGTTATCTCAGAACCTATTTCCTGATTATCGCGTTTCAATTCCTCTTAGGTACGCTAAAAACTTTGAGGACTTGGAAGCTGGAGCAATAACCGCATTGGGGTTTCAATTCCTCTTAGGTACGCTAAAAACCGAAAGCTTTGAAGATATCGCTGATTCAATGGCCGGTTTCAATTCCTCTTAGGTACGCTAAAAACTGTTATAAGGCTCACATACAATCACCCCTCTCTCGTGTTTCAATTCCTCTTAGGTACGCTAAAAACTTAAGGTCAAAATTGGGGGAAAATGCTGAGGCTACTATGTTTCAATTCCTCTTAGGTACGCTAAAAACGCCGACGGATGGACCCGGACCAAGTTACCAAAAAGTAGTTTCAATTCCTCTTAGGTACGCTAAAAACACAGTGGATGAAAAGATCATGGTTGCCCTGAAGGAGTTTCAATTCCTCTTAGGTACGCTAAAAACTATTGCCATCCCGGGTCTCTGGGTTGATATTGATGTAGTTTCAATTCCTCTTAGGTACGCTAAAAACAGTCTGGTAAAGACCTACGAAAAAGTGGGTGTCAATAGTTTCAATTCCTCTTAGGTACGCTAAAAACAGAAAGGTAGGTGGCAATATTGGCGCTAACACCAAGTTTCAATTCCTCTTAGGTACGCTAAAAACGTCAAACAGCATTGACTTGCAGTATAACTATAGAAGTTTCAATTCCTCTTAGGTACGCTAAAAACGGTTACATTAGTTGTTGCCTGCGAAGACGTACCTTGTTTCAATTCCTCTTAGGTACGCTAAAAACGTATTCAGCCATTACGGTAGAAGGCGATGCTATGCCGTTTCAATTCCTCTTAGGTACGCTAAAAACCTTACGCCTGCGGTAGTATCGGAGTTAAGCAATGCAGTTTCAATTCCTCTTAGGTACGCTAAAAACTATTTTGAATACTATCTTGTATTTGTCTGATTCTTCGTTTCAATTCCTCTTAGGTACGCTAAAAACCTTACGCCTGCGGTAGTATCGGAGTTAAGCAATGCAGTTTCAATTCCTCTTAGGTACGCTAAAAACGCGCCCCCACGTATCATCCGCTACCCTCAGAGGTGGTTTCAATTCCTCTTAGGTACGCTAAAAACACGCCTACACCGGAGAAAAACGAAGGTTATGAGTATGTTTCAATTCCTCTTAGGTACGCTAAAAACACCACTACGAGCCCCAGGAGTAAAATATCGCTCCCGGGTTTCAATTCCTCTTAGGTACGCTAAAAACGCTAAAGTCGAAAAGGCCAAAGCTAATTCTGCTTTAGTGTTTCAATTCCTCTTAGGTACGCTAAAAACGCTGGTACAGCGGTCTTTTATCGCAGGGCAGGCAAGTTTCAATTCCTCTTAGGTACGCTAAAAACACATACACTTCTGCCACATATTTAGTCACATTCAACCGTTTCAATTCCTCTTAGGTACGCTAAAAACTGGACCTACTGCAGCTATTATCTGGCCTGGAAGGGGTTTCAATTCCTCTTAGGTACGCTAAAAACCACGGGCATAAATAAAAGCGCACGACCTGGTGTCTTGTTTCAATTCCTCTTAGGTACGCTAAAAACTCTGGCCGAAATTATTTGAGTAGGAAGGAGGGTTTAGTTTCAATTCCTCTTAGGTACGCTAAAAACTACTCTTTACGGGGTATTATATCTTTGGGCGACGCGGTTTCAATTCCTCTTAGGTACGCTAAAAACGCGAGTAGGTCGTAAAGATCGACGGATAGAACTGGGTTTCAATTCCTCTTAGGTACGCTAAAAACTTTTATGCCCTACGCCCTGCACTAATGGTATCTGGGTTTCAATTCCTCTTAGGTACGCTAAAAACTCGAATTTTACATTGTACCAGCGCAGGAGGGGTAAAGTTTCAATTCCTCTTAGGTACGCTAAAAACCAGCAGCAAAACAACCACTAGCACAGATAGCGGATGTTTCAATTCCTCTTAGGTACGCTAAAAACAACGGCTGGAGAGGATAGCCGGGGCCTTTTTCAGATGTTTCAATTCCTCTTAGGTACGCTAAAAACCAGCAAAACATTTCGCGGGCCAAGGGGGTGTTGGTTGTTTCAATTCCTCTTAGGTACGCTAAAAACAGGCGCAGAGTTCGCATGGTCATTATCGGCTGTGCGGTTTCAATTCCTCTTAGGTACGCTAAAAACTGTGATTATCTTCTTTGCTGGAATCGTCGGACTTATGTTTCAATTCCTCTTAGGTACGCTAAAAACCCGCCGCGATGGCGTAATATAGGGGATGATCATTGGCCACCATCCCAAAATATCATGATTAAATTTTTACTCCAAACTCTATCCACACACGGAATGATCAGCATTTAATATTGTCGTCGACCCCCCGGATTTTTTACAGCATCTTGGATAGACGACAAATTTACAGGAAATTATCATCTCCGCCTTTTTTGATGCCCATAGTTTCACGCTCAGAGTATTTTGTGGTTCGGAAAGTGTAGAATATTACCGAATCATATTCTTTATCAATTATATCATTTAATTCCAGCTTCAGCCTTTTAAAACTGCTTTCGTTTATATCGCCTTCCAACACTGAATTTTGTACCCAATAAAGGTACTTACGACAGGTTTTCAGAACCTTTCCTACTCTTTTTTGTCCAACATCATACACTGCGATAACAAACATATTTCACCTACCATCTCGAAACAAATGGCTCATATTCCTTTTCGCCCATTAAGTGTTTTTCGATTTTGTATAGCTCCATTCTAATCAATCTTCTGTAGGATACCTCACGGCCTAATTCCCGATGTTTTATGGTGGTTCTTAACCGGTTCTCCCATTCCTGAGCAAAAAGTTTTCTACCTTTGTCATTCATTAAAATACCATTGGCTTTGGATTCAAAGTCGCTGCTTTTCAACATATTACGGCCTATCAATGAAAATATCAACCGGTCTACCAGTATAGGTTTGAATATTTCCGCCACATCCAGATTCAATGTAAATCTTCTGAAGTTGGTAGTATGCAGATAGCCTATACGCGGATCTAAATGAGTTTTGTATATTTCACTCAATACGGCAATATACGCCAGGGTGTTTCCATAGCTTATCAATGCATTTATCCGGTCACGGGGAGGACGCTTGTTTCGTCCATGGAATACAAAATCATTCTTGTCAATAATAGTATTAAACCCGGCATAATACGCTTCTCTTATGTTGCCCTCTATCGCCATTAGTTCATCTATCGCAGCGCTGGTTTCTATCTTTGCCTCCAGGCTCGTTATATGTTCTATTTCAGTCTGTAATTCTTTGCCACGATTATTATAATAACGCAGCACATTCAATATATTGTCTGCAGCCCCCCGAACAAACCTGCGGGCCAGGCTCAGCCGTTTTTCTTCATCCAGATAATATTCCGATTGTCTCAAAATCATATAGCCGGAATTGTAATGTTCCCGGGGATAATAGCTGCCTACATAGTACCCATAATCGTTGAGAAAATGAAGTATGATTTCCTTTTTGGTTAGAAACTCCAGGAAGCGCTTGTTAAGACTCACCTCACCAAATGCTATTATTTCCTTGACATCTTCCACCGGCAGGTATTTTTTGCCGGCCTCGGTTTCAAAATACAGGGTGTTGTCTTTCCGTTTGAATTCACCGTCGTTAAAGACATATATGGTTTTTTTCAATGAGACTCTCCCCCCCTCTCTCATACACCATAAGGTTTCCGCCAATACCATTTTTGCTTTTTCGATAAATCCATAGAAATGGTTATCTATACCTTGATTACTTTTTCTTATAGAAGCCGCTGTCGTAATTCCAGAGACTCTTCCAGTTCAATCTGAATATCACGTAAGATTTTTCGTATCAAACCACGTCCCAGATCTTCTCCGGTATGGAATGGTATTACGGTGGTCCTTTCCATCAGGATGACGATAAAAAGCATGACTGCCAGCCTGCCTTTTCTTTTCAAACCCAAGATGATGAAAGAGCTTAACCATATCTTCAGGAGTTATTAGTGGTAATCTGGTCATATCGCTACCTCGACCTGGTGAACGCCAATGAATCTACTGCCTGAGTATTCTGGATTATCCTCTTCTTTTATATACAGTTTAATAGCCTCTTTTATCCTATTATCCAACTGATCCAGATCTTTAGCTTGAGTATGACATCCCGGCAACTCCGGGACTGATGCAATATACAACCCATCTTCGTCCTGCTCAATAACGACTGTAAATCTTCGCTTTATCGCCAATCATTTCCTCCTTTACTTATGCAAAATGATGTCACTTAATATTATTTACTAAATAATCATTAGATACTAGATGTTCACATATATTGCTCAAGCCCAGCAAAATTCACTGTAAGCGCATTTCCGGCAGTACTTGTTCTTAACCGGTACCGGGGGCCGGGCCGCAGCAGCTATCTGCTCGATTTCTCCAATAGCCGCTAATATATCAATCTTATTCTTTTCGTCAAGCAGAACGTCAATTTTTTTCTTCTCCTCCGGGATCAATAATTCCCCCCGGGCATCTATACCCATTTGTTTAAGCTGAAGCAAATAAAACAGCAGCTGCTTGCTGGCACTTTCTACAAATCGGGAGGATTTCTTCACTTCCCCTACAACGACCTGTCCATCTTCAGTACGAATCAAATCGAGCTTGGCATTGCCCAGGTCAATTTCTTTCTTTTCCCGTTTGTAGCTGTGCTCACCGATGATGCGGCCAATCAGAATATTTTCATCATCTTCATCAGGCTCCATCTGATGAATCATAAGCCATACCTCGCGTTTGCATATATAGTAATACCAGATGTGAGTACCTGTTACTTGAAATTCCATAATTCTTTCCCCTTACAAAACAACTCTTTCCATGCAAAAATCGTGATTGTATAATACCCTTATTCATTCCTATTGGTTGCGCATACAACTTTCTTTTACCGACATTTTGCTTGACAGCTACCATATAGCATACGCTTCCCCTTCAGGTTTAAAACCAGTATCACCATGACCTTCTCCTTTATAATATGTATCAACAACGTCCAAGCTTATATGGAATATTCCGCCAGCCATACTGTCTGCGAATGGATACAGCCATTGAGCGTTTTTTTGCACCGAAATAATATATTGCTGAAAAGTATTCTTAAACCGATAAAACTCCTCTCGCCGTTCCCATCTATCATCAATCTTACTTAACTCCAAGAACCTGTTCCATATTTCCCTGGCCTTTTCATCGATTTCAATAAATAAGTCAGCTTTTTCATAATTCTCATCAATAAGTTTAAAATCCTGGATCTTCTCATAATTCAAGGCGCATACCGCTTCCAGAACGTTTTCCGATTCAGCATCAGAAAGTATCCCCTGGTTAAGCAATTTATAATAACTGCTGCTCATATCGTAAAAGTCCTTTTCCTCAATGCGGCCCTGGATGGAACAAGCAGCAATGGTTTGCCTGGTAGCATTAAGCAAGGTGCTATCATATATGAAGGATGAATCCGGTTTATTGCCCCGTTTTATATAATATAACTTGACAACCCCCTTGCCTTTGCTCAAATTACGGTTGCATCTCCCGGCTACTTGATTTACAGAATCAAGGGGCCCCATATCCCTGAAAACGATGTCCAGGTCAATATCCACACCAGCTTCAATTAACTGCGTACTGACCACTACTTTTCGTTTCTCCTGGTCTTGCTTGATTCTTTCTATTCTTTTTCTTCTCTGGGCAGGTACAACATGGGATGATAGATAATAAAAAGCATTTTCTGCTGCATCCAGTTCATTAATGAGTGCCTCATATACTATCTGTGCAGATTTAATGGTATTCATAACTACCAGTATATCTTTTTTCTTATTGCTTAAAGCTTCTTGTATCACGATTTCCTGAAATTCACTAATATCTATAATTTCATCGATGTTTATTTCCAGATTAATACGGTTTAAAGCGCGATAGTATTGTCCTTTGTCGGCGACCAGCTCATATATTTCGCCTTCCGGAAAAATCAATGGCAAAGTAGCAGTAACGAAGATGAAATAGGTATCCATATGTTCAGCCATATAATTGCATATTTCCCGCAGCAGGTACCAATATCTATGAGGAATTGCTTGAATCTCATCTAAAATAATAATTGAATTTACTATCCTATGAAACTTTCTGGATGCTGAATTACGGTTGGTAATCAAGCTGTGAAACAACTGCACAAAGGTAGTAACAATAATAGATGAATTCCAGCCCTCAATTATGAATTTTGAATCCAGGGCTGAATATTCCAGATACTCCTCATTATTCTCAACTGCTTTATAGAATCCATCCGCCAGGTAATGATGTTTTAATAAAATGTTGTTTCCAGGCTCCTTGCCGCTGACTTTGGTTAAGACTTCGTTAAAAACCTGGTAGTTTTGATCAATTATACTGGTAAAAGGAAGCGCATATATTATAGACCTATTAAGTCCTTCCCGTGAAATAAGACATTCCCTTATTTTTACGGCGACAGATAAAGCATTAAGGGTTTTACCTGTTCCTGTGGGAACATTAATCGATAGAACATGATGCCCCTGTTCTATGGCATTAGTCACATCTGCGCTTGCTTGATATATCTCATTTCGCAATCGATTCATTTCTGTGCTGGGCTTATCGAACCCAAGAATATTGCGATATTGATCAACCAGGTTCCCGGGGATAGTATTGCCTGTATAATCTGCTTTAAGTTCTGAAGCATCACTCTTATCAGCATCAACTAAAGTTGAATAGAGTAAGGCAGTAATAAAATAATAATCCAGCTTCTGCTGTCTTCCAAGCGTTCTGGCAAAGCTGCGAATGGCCCTCATATCCTTTTCATAATTGTTAATTTTGCTTTGCAGCCACTTGTAATTGCAATGTTCCAGACCGGGTATAGAGGATAAAATACTAAAAAGCAGTTTATCAAATGATAATTCATCCACATCATTTAGATACGCTGACACATTACTGGCTTTATATTTGGATGCCTCGTTGATAAGGAGGTTTAAATCGCCATGATGTCTTTGTATAACTAAAAAAGTTACCATAGGCAGATAAGCCTCATACTCTGTTTCAAGATGATTAGATCTTACATATTCGCAAGCTAAATAGTACCCGCAAAAAGCTCCCAGAGGACTATGTCTGGTTTCTTCATGGTTTTTCATTTTCAATTTCTCTTCTTCGCTCTCTGTAAGCAGATATTTTTGGAATGATCTGCTGGACTTGCCCATATCATGAGCAAGTCCAATAATACACGCAATATCTGCCAGCGTGTGCTTATTTACATCTAAATTCAACTGTAGATTATTGACCCAGTCTTGTGCTGTTTGCCCTACATACCGAAGATGATCTTCCAAGAGCTTTCCGGGATGTGAAAAGAGTTTCTCACATAAACACGACATTCTCATCCCCTACTTTCACTATTCCCTTGACATTAGCAGTAATAATCATAGCGTTCATATCAAATAACACGGTTTTATAGTCTAAAACTTCTCTATCGGCATTCATCCGAATTGATACGATTTCTTTCGTATATTGCCGATTTTCCTCTAACATAATTACTTTGCTGTCTATTTTCATGTGTTCTTCCAGGGGAAGAACCGAATGAATACTAACATAACTTCCAGCGGATAGTTTCTGTGCCTCATATGCACCGGCAAAAGCAAACCCTGCCAGCATCTGTGCGTTTCCAAGTGATATTGTATACACAGTCTTATGCGCAGCCAGCATTGTCTTCAATCGAGCCATCAGATCCGGATCATCATGGCTGAAAAATATACGATAATGGGCATCCTTTAAATATTCATATTTTATTTGGCTGCGCTGTTTTATGCGATTAAACATAGGCCCTGCGCTTTTGGTTTCTATTACGTTGATGCCGGTTCTTATTTTTTTTACCGGATTGATGATTCTTACCGCCACCCGGGTATTCTCCTGCGAGAAAGTATCCCAGTAGTTCTCCTTATCAATACCCAGTATGGCGGCCACAATACCGATTACTGCTGTCGGCGGCGGAAAAGAGAAAGTTAATGGTGACGCTGTAGTATGGAATTTTTTAAAGTGTCCATAATCGCCCCATATATCAAATACAATGACATTCACCTTAATCACTTCCTCATCTAATCGTTAAAAGGCAGCGCTATAAATTCGACTCCCTCCACAGCTTCAGCAAGATTATAGGCCTTTTCATTGTTTATTAACGTTACCCGCGAATCAAGGGCATATTCCACTCTATCAACTTTGTCCCGGTTGGCCGATAATTTGCTTGCCAATTCAGTCACATCGATTTGCACCTGGTTAATATCCCGTAGTTCTTCATCACGCATCATCTCATCATTTTTCTTTAAAGAAATGTACTTATCCAGTTCACCGATATGATAATCATCTTCTTTATATACTACCCGGAACAATACCCTGGGCATTTGCCCCGCCTTTGATCGAGATGTTAGGCTCTTGGTCCCTTTCCACATCGCTTCCAGGAGCAAATCCACATCCTCTTCCCGCAAAGCAGTATGAGCCGCCGCATTTTCATTTACAATTCCATAAAAGTTGATTAGAGAATAAGAAAGGAAGTATTCCTCCCTGAAGGTTGACATGCTCTTATTGGCCCCAGACGCAAATGCTCCGGTTCCCTTTATATGCACCATGTTTACGGCATGCAAGGAGCGCCCCATCTTGAATTGCACCGGACCGGTATATGTTAAACTGCCTGCTTCCCCTTTTTTTTTCTCCAGCGGAATGGTAGCACCAAATAGTCTTACATCAATACATTCTTTCAGCACGTTCTTACTTATTACGTTTTTCATTTCTGCAACAGTCATTTTACTCTTGTCAATCTTGTTTCCACTTTCATCCAGAAGAAAATCTTCTGCCCGCAATTTGGCATCCTGCAGGTTGTCATTATCATCGCGCTTTTCCCGCACAAATATTTCCTCACCTTTAGTTTCAAGCAGGTAGTCGCGGATAGTCCTTTTTAAGCGTACATCGGTCACTATATTTATCCCGGTTTCCTCATCCAGCCGCGGTTTATTTTCATCCATAGGATCTCCGTTGGGATTGGCATCGGTAATATCATATAGGAATAACAGTTCAGACCTGTTCATTTATTTCATCTCCCTTATTTTGTTTTAAAATATGGTACGCCTTCTTTATTTTTTGAGTCATTCAGGTTCATGCCCAAAACAAAGTAGAAATTTACCTCATCAACAGACATCCCCCAATTGTTCCCGGCTTGCAAATAATATAAACTGGCTATCTTCTCCAGTTGAGTATAGTAGTTGCTTCCGTATTCTTCGAGTTTCTGCTGGATCTTGGGCAATAATGCTCTTACGTCCGCTTCTTTCATCTTGAGTCCTTTTAGCTGGCTTCTGAACGGAGTAGATCCCCGGTCAGCGTTTTGTATAGCCAGCAAATGCTGAGTAAGTACACCAGTCAGGAATACTGCTTTTTTAGCGTTATTATCAATGGTCGAGCTAAATTCTTGAAAAAAGCGTTCGACACGAGCGTCCAAAGCCTCCATAGCCACCATAGCCACCACTTCATTCTCCATATCCATCAACCCCAAGTCACCTCCTGTACTTTTTAGTACTCCAAGTTCAGTTAAATATAGCAGACATGCAAAGGCCTGCAGTACTTCAATTTTCATGTAGCGATTGTCATTGAACAATCCTCTTAATCTATCCATAATCAATTCCAACACATACTGTTTATCAATCTTCTGATCTTTAAAAGTCTTGTTAACAATCTCCAGAAAACCCTTTATGGTAGGAAACAGTCTCCGCAGAACTCCATAGTTAAACTGAATATCCTGAATCAACTTGGCACTAAATTTTTGATCTTTAAAAACCGAATGATCTTCCGCTCTTTGTTTGGCGGCAAACAAAGTACGAATGCGGGATGGCAGGACGTCTTCCATCAGCAGCAATATAACAAACTTGCTGCTTTGTTCCTGGAAAAACAAAAACTTCAACGAAACTATATCATCTACGTCTTTTATAAGACCCAGGATATCATCCTCATCCGCCGCTATCCGATCGGCCTGCGACAATGACACTTTTCCTTCGCTTTCTTGCTGGAAACTATAATAAATATTCATGATCTCATCTAACACTTCATTTTTATTATAAATGGCTTCCGGAATCAAATAATATCTCAGCCCGGCAAATCTAAATCCCAGCAAGTCCTGCATATAAGCTGCTCCTTCGTTTAACTGCAGCAAACATTCAAAACAGAGCGGAAAGTTTTTATACCCATTTTCCTTTTTCATGCCCCCCGCAATATAGCCCGGCTTGTCCAAAGAATAGAAGGTAATCGGCGAAGCATTGCCAAAAACTTTGGATTTCCTATTACACAAACAGCAGATTCCATCGTTAGATACCTCATCATATTTTTCCTGGCTGAATTCCAGCAAATATGATGAGCAGTCCTCAATGTCACCCAGATACTTTTTTTCTTCACCCTGGCAGAAAATCAGAGTAATAAATCCTCCATCTTCATACTGCATCCTCAATCTAACCAGATCATTCTTAATCCGTTCCTGATCTTTGACAAAAGCTGCATACAGACTGGCCAGGAAGGCACTTTTGTTTAACCATTGCGTATGCTCTCTCTTTAACCGGTCAAACCACTTCTCGATCCGATTTTCAAAAGTCTTTCTCACATCTACTTCCTTGTTGCCTGCAATTCTGGCCGTTGGCATATAATGGGCTCCTTGCGAAGCTTTTTCCCGGTATAAATACTGTAAAGCCTTTTTCTTATCCCAGTCCTCTATGCTTACATCCCTATAACGCAACCCTGCTTCGCTGTCCTCAAAATTGATGGCATAGACCTTGGCATAATTCCCCCCTTTATTAACCTCATCCAATAAAATTTCAATCAGGTTTTCCTCGGTGTTTATTCCTTTCTGCCGAAAACTGTAAGCACCTATGTCACGTAAAGCTTCAATCATGATCTCACCTCCTTCTGAGTAAATCTCATTTTCTTTAAATATCTTTTATCATCACAGTATTTAATTTTCGGTATAAAAAGCAGTCCTTTTGTTAATTACATCTTTGTATAATTCTGTTTTTTCATCGATGCATCCTCCAGAGCATCGTGGTATATATTTAGGCTGGATTCCGCATTAACTCCTTTTCCACTTAATATTTTTTTATATAAATTTCTAACTTATTTCATTGACATTTAACAACGCTACTGCGGGATACCTTGCTGATATCAATCTTTCCGCCAGAGTTTCCAGTCTTTAGGATATCCGCCGCCCCCTATCTTCTCATTCAAATTATTCCAATTGATAGTTGTGGGATTTTCTCTGCTATAATTCTCATCTGTTTTTTCTTCTCGATTCCTTTCTTGCTTGCTCTCAATATATTCTTTAAAGTAGTGAAAATAATCTTCCTTTGCTGAATACATCTCATCAATAAAAGCATCAATATATTCACATCGGTCGTTTTGCTCTTCCGTGGGATCAACAATCAATGCCTCAAAAGAATGATCCTTTTTTTCAAGATACAGTTTTTCAACTTCTACCTTTACTTTGCCATAACCGTATGGTTTGGCCCCACCAATCTGTTCATAGGCGTTTTGAATCAAATTACGGTTTTTCTCTATAAAATCAACGCATCGATGGGATTGCAAAACCTCTTTTACGTCCAGGCTAAGCAATACGAGACCTAATTCTTCAGGCGCTAAATTGTGAAAATAGACTTTGCCCTCCAGACAAAATCCGTCCTGCTCATTATTTTTCATTACGCCCTTTGTGCTTAACCTTTTGTCATTGGCAGGATTTGTTTTTCTTTCTTGTTTTCTCTCTTGAACCCGGTCCAATATATGATAGTATTTATAGCCGTTTAAGATGGGCGGTTCTTCTTTCTTGTTCTCATAAGTCGAAAGCTTCTCACCGTCGGTTTGCTTAAGATACATGGCGCTGGCACTGGCCAAAGGGCTGAGAAGGAGAAATTCTTCAGGGACATATTGTTGGTCATAATCGAATTTACCTTTTATATCAAGCGGCGAGAAACGCAGGCGTGATTTATAGCTTGTTGTTTTATTATCACTCTCACTTTCTTTCTCCTGCTCCTTTGATTTAAAGACATCAGATATAAAGCCAAACAAAGCATCAGCATAACCTATCTGGTTCTTTTCGCCCTTTTTTTGGAGAATATCCTCAATGGAATGCGTATACGGAGTTTTAAAATAAGGGGTGCGGCCAATTTTTTCTACCTTCCCGTCATTTCCTGCCTGGAAAAATACAATTGGGCCTTCGGGGTGCTTTTTAAGCAATTTTTGATAAGCAACTTCGTCAAATATATTATAAAATTCCTTTATTTTCTCATCGTTGCTACGAAATCTCTTATAATTCTGCTTATAACTTTGAATGACGTCCGGTGGTACGGAAAATTCTATTACCCCTTTTTGTTTTTCTTTTATAAAATAGTGGCTTCTTTTGGAAGTAGCGTTGGTGGAATTAAAGAGATAGCCTTTTAAAGTTACATCTTCCGTTGCATCTTTTGTTATCCTATCTATTCCTCCGTTAATGTTCTGCCTATAATAGACTGCAGTCTGATACGGATAATATGACGGGTTTTTTGGCAATTTAGAGTACTTGATATCAATTTTTGCTTTAAGCACCCATCTTTCCGCCATTTTGTCAAAAAAATCCTTTAGCTTATCATCTTCCGTCCTGATTTTATTTAATTGAATTAATAACTCCTGTTCTATATTTTTTAAATCAACTTCATTGATATTCCCTTTTAACTTTTTACGAAAACTGAATTTTTCGGTAAATAGCTTATCAATTTCTTGCTTAATAGGAGCTAATTCATCCCGCAGCTGTTCTCTCAGCTTCTTTACCTCACCAGTCAGCATATCAATTTGCTTTTGAATTTCATTTATTTTTTTAAATTGTTTCTTGCTTTTGCCTTTATCATACAGCCCGGCAAATTTTCCTGCTCCGTTAAACCCAATATTTATGAGCCTGTGTTCTTTTATGGAAGCAAAATACTTATCGGCAAAATATGTTTGGGCCGGAACCACATAAAATTCATCCCCATCTTTCTTTAAAAATCCCGCCTGGATTGATCTCTCAATACCATTTTGAATATTCATCTTTACTTGATAAGAACTCTTTAAATCTCCAGCAAAGTCCCTGAACAGCATCGGTGAACCTTCAATAAAATGAGGAAAGCTCTGACTTAATATCTCCAGATTGGCCCTCACCCGCCCCCGCATCTGGCTGCCGCCCAGAAACAACCTTCCGTCTTTTCCCTCTTTTATTTCCACAGCCAAATCCGACCTGGGCCACAGCTTGTATTGAATATAGCCGCTTATCTGATCCCGCCGGTCATGACGTGGCAAGTCCCGCTCTGGCAGTTCCCTTTTCCCGGCGTATGGATGCCACTTGCTGGGAAACCGAATAAAATCATAAGGCAGGGTTACATATTTTATTTTATTTTTATTCATCGTTCAGCCCCCCTTTAAATTGATGCAATATGCTTTTTTTCACATACGCCATATGGCTTTCCTCATCATAATCTATATATTCCTTCACCTCTAACTGGTAATTCTCAGCCATCCCATTGGCTCGCAGCAAACCCGGCATTAATTTATAGCAGCGGGTGATTACGGGCTTATCTTTATTCCTCTCCTCATGCAAAAGGTCATTATAAACCAGATATTGCCCATCTGTTCCGATTACAAATATTTCCTTTTCTTCGTTGAATAAATGCAGTTCTAAAACCTGTCCGTCTCTGAGGGCCTGTTTCAGTTCCCCATACTTATCATCTTGCTCTTGGCCCAATAAAACACGGTCCAGCAAATGAGCTATATAATAACATCTTTTAGTAAACCCGCTTTCTTCCATAATGGATTCCGCCGAATCAAACCCTAGATACCGCATTATTGGCACCACCTTTCAAATGCGTTGTAATATTCTCTCATTCTATTGATTTGCTGCGGGGATAAATTATCGTCTGTGGGAATATTCTCTTCTATCGCTCCGCTCAGTTCGACTTCGCTGCCCGCAAATTCCCCCAGCCCTGTGGCTGTTCTTCCCCCTAAAGGGATCAAGCCGCTGCCGATCCGCCTTAAGACATAAATTAACGGAAAAAGAAAGGACCGGTCCTGCTCTTGATTTTGCTCAAGACTTAACTGACACCAAAGAAGTGCGCTTCCCCAGACTTCCTTTTGCTTTTTCAGGGCACCGTCAAAAGCCCCCCCTGTCAACCGGTCAATTTTGATATAAACAGGCTCTCGGTCTGAGGAGTTTTTATGCTTGACCTTAACCAGACCACTGTTTTCTAAAACCACATCGTGAAAGAGTATTTTGCCCTTATGATCTTTGTTCCCGAATATCTCATCTAATTTGGCGTCGACCTCTTCTGTACTGAGAAATTTACCCAACAGTATCCTGACCTCATTCCGCACTACTCCTTTAAAACTGCTGGCCGGCAAATAGTAGTTGGCCCCCCGACTTTGCAATCCGGTTAACTGCGAATTATCCTTATCCACAAAAGCTTGATAAACTCCATAAGGAAATTCTCCTTTTAAAGAAAAGCTAAGCTGTTTTGGCTTAGCAATTTCATAACATGGAAGCTCTCCCTCGTTAACAGAGGTAAATGACCGTACCGATGGTTGAAAAATATATTCATCCAAATCGGCCGGGGTACGAAATATAAACTCCCTTTTCTTTAACTCCTTTAGTTCAAACTTCCCCCATCCGTTATTCTGCTGCCCGCCCAGTCGGATGCTTCCAGTTCGGAACCCCTGTTCCCAAGTGCCGATAATTTTATGAAATTCCGTTTCCTCAGAACTTTCTTCCGCCTCATATTCTATTTCAAAGGTTATAATGGTTTCCTCAGGCAAATATTCTAAAGTATACTTTTGGTGCTCCCTGGCACTTCCATAAGCAGGATCAACGGCTGTCCCTTCTTTATATGCAAGTTCATGATCTCCTGTGATTTGCGCATCGCTGATATAAAGCAAGCTGGGCAAAAATTCATTATTCTTGTTCCCGCCCATATAAGTATAGATAGTGTTTTCCGGCACATTACATACCTTTAGGTAGTCTCGCAATGCTCCGCCAACAGAGTTTCCGAATAGCATCGGCTTTTCTTGGGAATCTTTAACCAGTTCTCCCTGTTTACTACCCCCAAAATAGGCAGGTGAAACAGCTCGAAGAATAAATTCGTAGATAATGAGTTTATGGCTTTGCTTATTCATTCCTGCCCCTCCCCATCCGTTCAATATATAATCCTGTCTTTACCAGATCGGCTATAAATTTCCTCGCAGCCTGCTCTTTATCATCAATATCATAATAAAACAGACTACCCCGTTGTGTACTTAAAGTTATATTGGCAAACCCCCTTAATTCGTCGTTGGAATTGCCTTTTAAATAATTCCAAATCCTATTTAAATCACAGTCGTTTAGGGAAAAAAGGGTTTTATCATTGATATAATGCCGTTCTAATATAGTTTTCGATTTATCCTCCAACCTGTATGGATTTCCCTTTTCCTTTGATTTAACCCAATCATCAATTAAATCTTCCATATTTTTTAGTTGGCTGTTGTTTAATTTTAATGAAATAATTAGTGCTTTATTTTTATTATCATCATAGAAATTTCCACTTAATTGGCCAAAAAGCATTTTCAGCCAACGTTCTTTGGCGTCCTTCAACCCTCCAATCAGAATTTTGAAGGTTTCGCTTACCGGCTTCTCCTGCAACAATTCCTCTAAGTGGATACTGTTTTCTTTTCTATCATCAAGCAGCATATATTCGGGATAATATAGATCTACTCCCAGCCAGCCGTATCCATCCTGATTTCGGCTGCCCAATAAAGTTCCTTCCAATCGTTGTATTTCCTCTGATGTCAACCCCTCGGCGAAACTATAGATCAGTACAGAACCGGCCTTGACCGTTGTCTCTTTCGGATACCTGGCTTGCCAGGTGGTGTTGTAGCCTTCTGTTTTTCCGGTCTGAACAAATTGTCTTTCTAAGGTCGGATATTTCCCGGTCAATCCATATAAGTACTGTTCAGACAGGTGGTTGATGGGCTGACCCCATTCATTTCTAAACAAACAATCAGAAAGGCAGGTAATCACGATTTCCATCTCACTATTTCCCTCGTCACTATTTTTAGGGGATGATTTTATTCCCAACAACTGCTTAATTTCATCATATTCCCCTAAAGGTCCATCTACAGTCTTTATCTCACTCTTGCCATATCCGGAGCCTTTGGAGCCTCCCAGGTAAATAATTCGTTTTTCTCCCAGCAAAGCATTAAACTGCGGTTCCAGTTCCTTATTATATTTGAGGATTCCCCAAAATTTCTGGCCTGCGGAAATGGCTTCGTACCGGAACAGATTCTCCGGTTCTTGCACTTGACTCTTACAGGTCGAATGGTGCAGCCTGTATTCCTTTATAACATTTTTCCCGCGCAGGGCATCCCGTTTTTCTTCACCCAATTCGTGTTCTACAGCTATAAAAGAATATTCTGGTTGATTCTTCGCCCCCGACGTGTTCCCTTTTTCCTGCCATAAATTAGATAATGGCATCATTTTTTTACCATGCGCCCTTGCTTTTCGCCACTCATGTTTATCCACTCGTAAATGGAAAGGTCGAGGCAGATAAAATACCCCATCGGAGTATGGATAAGCATTATAACATTCCATGCCCAATAAAAAACCGCTTTTGGTGTTGTCGTCAAATAACCCCAGGTGAATCAGTTGGCTAATCAGGGCTCCCCGCAGGGTAGAGCCGGGAATGTATTCCGCCGTAGGTTCGGCATAAGTACTTTGCGCCCCACGAGCGCCTATTTTAAGAGGCTCCAGATTGGTGATTTCAACAATCCTGTAACAATACACTTCTCCCACCCCCTGTGTTCATCAATTGATCATATGGCATCTTCTTTCCGTCAATAAGCAAACTTGCCTTGATCTCACCTCTCCCCCGGTGGATACCAGCACCAATCCTCCTGAAAGAATATACAATCCGGGCTAGATCATCTATCAAGGCTCTGTTTACCTCTTCTTCAAAAGATACCGTGGAATAAAACGTCAAACCCTTCCTTACGGTATGAAAGGTATTCAACATTTTATTTATGGCAACTCCATTTTCCATTTGAATACCTGTGCGGATATGGGTTTGGGCTGCGATCAAATCATGGGGAGAAATCCGGCAATAATCTTTCTCTTCATCTATCTTCCGCTGAGCGATGAAATAGTTTCTCAACTTCTCATCAAGCTCCAGATTGCTCAGCTTCATTAAACCAGAACTTTGTCCTTCTTCAGAACTGATGCCAAATAATCGGACAATAGATTCATAAAAGGAGTTGGCCCGAGTCTTCCCTTCGCTGAGATCCATAACCGCATATTGCCTCAACAGCCAAAATGCCTGGCGTTTAAGCTGTCCTTTCAAGGTTTTGGCATGAAAATATATAAACCCATGCACATCGGTCTGCGCTCTGGACTGTACAAGATTACTCTCTTTTTCTCCGCTGGTGAAAATAGCTTCACTGCAAATTTTTATTTCAATTTGATAATTTTTCTCCTGCCCCATCAGAGCCCTCCTTTATCTTGGCCATAAATGGCAGCGCTTCCAGCACATCATTTAAAATATAGGTGATTCGCTTTTCTTTTCCGTCGTCCTTTATCAAAGTCATGTATTGATCCACAGTCCTATGTTCATCTACATTATTACCCAATATATCTTCAACTGAATTTTCCAAATTATTGCTTTCTTGTTTATTGGTATTTAAAAACAGACGGTATGATTCAATACCTCCATACATTTGCTTCTTAAGATTTTCCAGGAAAGAGCTACTGATCTTTTTTTCTGTTTGTGCTGCTTGGATTGCTCTAACCAGTCTGTTAAAAGCCTCATAGCTGAAAAAGCCATCTTCAACCAATCCAGTCTGGTCAATACACAGGGGTTTAATATGAAACCTTTCCTTAATATTTCTGTCCTTCACATAGCTCTCATAGGAAATCCCTGTAGTTACCTGGCTCTGGACCAATTCCCAATGCAGGAAACAATTCCTCTGCATTTCTTCTTGCGGGGTTTTGACCAAATAAATATTTTCTTTTGCCCTGTGGCATAGCCTTTCCGCAATTTTTACTAATTCAAAAAAAGGATAGCTGTATCTTGCAAGGGCTACTCCCCCGCAAGCGGTTAAATAGCCGGAGCCTATGATTTTTCGCAAAATTATTTGATTACAATCCTCTCGGGATTTTATTGCTATTTTCCCAAGGATGCCCGCCGCAATTTCTATAGCATGTTCTGCTTCGACAATCAGGCAAATGTCATCTCCCGCCTGCAAAACCGGAGTAAGAAGCATATCTTTGGCTTCTACTTTTTTCCGATATTCCTGCAAGGCCTCCACGATAGCGCCAAAATAAATTTTTTCTATTGCTTCACTAAAATTTCTTAAAACTTCAAAGCTAGCAATTTTATTTATCATGTCGCCCATTTTATTGCCGTCAATGGAAATAACCCCGATATAGCTTTTGCCATCTTCCTTCTTATAATTTTGCAGTTCAGCCGTAACCGTCACGGTATCCTCTAAAGCATCTTCAAATTTCTTGAACAAATAATTCCTTATCATTTGTTCTTCTGTATCTTCTTTGCGGTCTGCAGTTTTTATTTGTTTGGGTTGTCCGTTCTCCTTAATCGCTTCTATCCCATAGCTCCAGCGTTTAAAGCGTGATCGGCGTTTGTCCTTCATTGCATCGGCCCTTTTGATTAACAAGTTTTTTATTTGTCTATCTTTATCATATTGATTAGCTATTATCTCTTTTTCTTCATCTACCAAGCTAATATAGAGTTCCAGATCCGGATAGGCTTTCAATACTATAAAAGAATATCCTTTGACAAATTTTTCAGCAATTTCATATGTTTCAAAGCGGATAATACTATTGCCGCCACCTGAATATTCAAAAGTATAATGTGAGCAGAAGCAGTCGTTCAGATATTTTCCCAGAGATATAATATCGCTTAATTCTATTTCTTTGTCCGGTAGTTCGTTTTTTTCGGTTAACTCTTCTGTTACAGCCTTAATAATAAAGGAATGATAAAGATTATCTCTCAGCCTACTATTTCTGTAGATGTACTCTTGTTTTTGCGACACATCTATGTAAGCATAGACAGCCATTTGACTGGCCTCCTTTCCTTTTGTTTATATCAGCTATTTAGTATCCTCGGGCAGGTTCTTAATTATCTCATTAAATCTTTTAGCATAAGCAAAGTGAGGGAACAGCATTGGATTGTTTAAGATCATCAACAATTGGTTCAATTGCAAATTGAGAGAAAGAAATTCATTGCCTTCAACTCTTAGATTCTTCAAAGTATTTGTAAGGAGGTTTTCTCCCTCAAAGGACAACTCTTCGCAACCTGCCTTATCTAATTGGCATTTTGATATACTCTTTATTTCGAGATAATTTTCGTCTCCTATTCCATTTAATTGTTTTCCCCACCAGCCCAAAGATTTGTCTTCGTTTTTTATCAGCACTGTAAATTCTTCGTCTTCATCCGCTTGCTTCTGAATGATAAAATCAAATTGATCTCCCAACTTCTCTTTAAGCTTTTCCATTGGTTTTTCGGTTGCGGAGGTTTTAATAGTGGCCAAAATTTTAATAGGCTTTGTCTTTTTTTGATATTCACTGGTTAGCCCACAGAAGTACCCCGTAGCCATTCTGGCAATCCCGGAGGCTTTGGGGGTTAACGTTTCAATTGCATCCGCCCATTCTACTAACTCATCTAATTTTGGATTAGTACTTTTACATTCGATCACCATTGCAACGGCTTCTATGGGGATAAATTTCAGGGTATTGTACTGAAAAACATAGGGGGTATACTGTTCATCGTATACGGCAATATCAATTTCCTTGGAGACTTTTCTCTCCACATCAATGATCATTACCCCCTGGGCCATTGAAAATTTTTGAGGAATAATACTTCGAAACAGCTTCATCCACATCTGCTCGCGATAATCACCTGTCAAGCCGTCATGCTCTGAGGCAATATCCATTTCTTCTACCATCATTTTGTTTAGATGCTGGTAGTTTTTATGGATTTTCCCAAATGCTTTTTTGCCATTTTGTCCCATATTGATCTTTCCTTTCGTATCTATTTTTCATCAGAGTTCCACTTAGTCTCTTTATAAAAAGCTTTTACATTTAGGACGATTCTGCTATTAAAAATGCAGTCCATCATAATCACATTAAAAACACACTTTAATTTTAAAAATAGCACTTCTATTAAAATACTGTTTGCCCTCTTCTTGCAGTATAGTCGCTACCCGGTTCTTTAACATTACTGCGGGTAGACGTCACTTTTCTATAATTAGGAAAGGTATGCTAATCGTTGATTATTTTACGATCAGAATATCAAGTCGCTCAAAGGCGCATAAAATGATCAAATAATTTTTAGGCTTATTTTTACACCTTCATTTCACCACCTCCCAGCACCCAAACCCCTGGCTGTTTTTTGAACCGAGACCGGTATCGTGGGCGACCTTTATTAGTTCGGGACTGCCTTTGAGCCAGTAGATACCGTTGTATCCTTTTATGATCGTGCCTTTATAGTTCAGGGTCTTTTCGAATTTTTTTTCTTGATTGCCGTTGGGGATGATTTTTAGTTCCTGGTTTTCCGGTTTGAAGCCGTGGATTATTTCATGTTTGATCAGAAGATTATTCCTGGCAATATCTGCAAACTGGCTTTTCCAGGGAGACATGTAGTAGGTATATTTGACATCCTGGTTTTGCAAAGTGGTGTAGGCTACAGCGGGTGAGAGCATCTTGATTTTGACTTCATTACCGAAGTTAATATTTCGATGAACATTAATACTCTTTATTTCTACCTGGTTTTGCCCGAGATAATTGGAATCAGATTTTATCAAGGTTTCAGCTAGATCTGTAAGGAATTGCTCAACTGCTGACGAAATGATTATTTCTACTGGAGATTGGAAAGATATCTGCCCTGATTGTTGATTCATTCTAAATTTCCCCAGCAGGCGTGAGTATGTAAAGAGTCTAAATACCTTATTGCCATCCCTGTATCCGGTCTGGTGTAAAAACTCCCGGTAATCTTTATCGGTCAGGTTCTCGTAAAGAAATCCCTGCAGGATATGATTGTACTGTATCGGCAGATTTATCTCCCGATCAGTTTCGAGTATCACACTTATCCTCATTTTCTTATAATTCCTCCCCATTTTTCCATACAATGACATTTTACACCTTTTCTTTCCAGCCATCAATTTTAGCGGGCTTATGTTCAAATGACAGTACATACCTGCAAAAATTTAATGTCAACTCCATTTTTAATTACCAGCGCTTGCCACGGTGAATCTCTTCGATGTAAAGCAGTTAGACGCTGCAGGTCAGCTGGAAATTATTTTGATCTTGTTCTCCGATGGTCATTTTAATATGTCGTTCATTTTTATAATCATTACTTTCTTGAGGCACAAAACACCATGAAAGATTTCTTTCAGACTTTCTTCTTCAGTATTTTTTGGTCAGCTCCATTTTACTGGATAACTAATTTCAAAATTGTGTTCCTGAGGGGCGAATATGATCCATATTCGCTTCGGGGCACATGATTTTGGAAATTTCAGATCAATTAGCGAAGGAAAATTTCTTGAGTAAGATGCTTTTTTAAAATTTGTCAGGGATTTTTTTGATGCAGATATTAAGATTCGTATGATTAACGATGAATATCCTATCGACAATAAATTATAACGGGCATTTACAGGAGGGCCTTTTCTTTATTGGAATTCTCAAGTTAATGGCTGGAAACACACCTTCCTTTAAGCAGGCAAGGTCAGGGGACACACCGGGTTAAGGAACAGGGACACACCTACCATTGATGGACTTGGTGGCAGGAAGGTCCCCCTATAATTTAAAGATAAGGGGTTGTTAATTGGTAAGACCAACATGCTCCTGGGAGAAGCAGCAGCCGCAATACTAAGACGCAGTATCGTTCCCGATCCAAGACTATATTTTAGATTTACCCTATATATGTTTCATAGCGCAGTTTTCAACTTACCACGACACAGTTGCGCCCTGCGTTTTTTGCCTGATAGAGGGCATCATCAGCCTGTTTCAGCAGTTGTTCTATATCTATACCCGATGAGCTTTCTGCCGCAGTAACACCAAAACTGACTGTGACAATGATGATATCGCCTTCAAGTATTATGGGGCTACCTGCTACTTCTTTGCGCAGACGTTCAGCTACCTGGAATCCAATATCAGACGTGGTATCCGGCAGCAAAACCGCAAATTCGTCCCCGCCGTAACGACCTAAAACATCTGTAGGCCGCAGGTTTTTGATGCATACTTCGGTGATTTTTTTAAGAGCGATATCCCCAGCCCTATGACCATAAGTATCGTTTACCGCTTTAAAGTCGTCTATGTCCATCAATATCAGGGCTATACTCTGTCCTGATTTCCTGGAGTTAGCCAGGTGCAAGCTGCATTGTTCCATAAAATATTTGCGGTTCAATGCACAGGTAAGATTGTCAGTAGTGGCCTGGAAGCGGAGCTTTTCCACCATTTCAACTTGCTGGGTTATTTCATTAAGCACCAGAATTTTTCCGGCTGTTTTTTGGTTTTTATCTAATATCGGTGATATGGTGCAATTATAATAAAATTTTTGGCTTGAATGATTAATAAGCAGTTCATATTCATCCTGGTCAATATCATCTGATACCAGTTGCTTGATCCAATCCGGGTATTCTTTCAGCACTTCAGTTATTGGCCGCCCCAGATCACTGGTTTGAATATGGTTGAGTATGAAATCAGCCGCAGGATTATAGTCGACTAGATTGTGGTTCAAATCCAAAATCAGTACCCCATCACGCATACTCCTGAATACCTGTTTATATGCAACCGGGACCAGATCAAAAAGTCGATATTGGAATATTCCCCAGGCAAATATTAAACAACCCATGCTGAAACCCAGTGGATTAATATCATAATTAAAAGGAATTATTCCCGTTCCATATATTATCATCGTTACCCAGGGAATAAACGATCCAACCAGCATAATGCTAATTTGATATCTATATACACCGGCTGTATCAAACATTTTTTTGATTAATAAAATACTGGCAGATATAAACATAAGATCAGCAAAGATTATGTGAACCCAGTACCAGGGACCTTTTTCAAAAGAAAGCATCGGATGAGCACTTTCAGTATTAATGTAAGCGGCTGCATAAACCAGATGGTGCCACTCATCGGTAAAATGCAGGATTATAGTGATAACAGGTATAGTAAATAAAATCAGCAGATTCCTGCGGTTTAACCACTGATCTCTGCCAGTATGCTTAAGCACTATCATAACCCAAAATACAGGTATAACAGCAATACCCAAATACTCAATTTTGGACCATAACAGCATATCCGCCAATGAAGTAGAGTTCAGTTCAAAAGCATAGCCCAGCGCATAAATCATAGTAGCCATTAATAGATACATAAATGTACTAGGCCCAGCAACTTTTCTAAGGTATATCTTTATTCCCAATAGAGCAGCTGCTGCTCCGGCCATGGCAGGTAAAAGAATAAATACAATTTTGTTTTCCAGCATTAAATGTTTCTCCAAAGATATTTTTAAACCACCAGCCAGGCTCTCTGCTTATATTACTGGCATCTCCACATCTGCCGTCTGCAAATACTGCTGAGAGGCCTACTCGTCTAGTATCTTATCGTCATTATTCGGATAATTCTTTGCATTTTTTTGGTTTTTTATAGAAAACGGGACTTTTTCGAGCTGTTTCTCCTAAATATTTGAACGCCATCACTTACGCTGCTGGTAATTATCATCCCGGATCTTCAGCATTAAATTGGTTCTTTCCTGCAAGAATTTCACTTGTTCAGAAACAGAAAATACCGCCGTTTTACCGGCGGTAGAATTGTCTGGGCATGGTATATATAAAGTTAGTGGGTGGTATTATTTATGATTCCAAGATTAAAAGCAAATTATTTACTTCTGCACTTAAATTATATACCTAAATCGATATTTTTTCTATACCGCTTCCTGTTTGACTACTTCCCAGCACCCGAATCCCTGACTGTTTTTAAAACCCAGACCGGCTTCATAGGCTACTTTTATTAGTTCCGGACAGCCTTTAAGCCAGTAAATACCCGCATATCCTTTGACAACCGTTCCTCGATAGTTGAGTATTTTTTCAAATTTCTTCTCCTGGCTGCCGTTGGGAATAATCTTAATTTCCTTGTTATCCGGCCGGTAACCATGTACCACCTCATATTTGGTGAGCAGATTATTCTTGGCTATCTCTGCAAACTGGGATTGCCAGGGAGAGTAATAATTGGTATATTTTTTTTCTTCGCGCATGCTGGTAGTACATCCTACCAGCGGTGAAAGCATTTTTATCTGTACTCTCTTGCCAAACTCAATGCCTTCTTCTATATCTATCCTCTGGACTTCCACTTCATTATGCCCCAGAAATACCAGATCTGATCTATTCAGTTTATCAGCCAGATCAAGAATGAACTCATCAACGACAGAGGATATTATGAGCTTGGCCGGGGGAAACAGAGTAATTTTCCCAGTCTCCTTATGAAACTTGAACTTCCCCATCAGACGTGAGAAAGTGAAGAGATTAAACTTCCCATTACATAATCCTTGCCCCTCCTGATGAAGAAACTTGCTGTAATCCCGATCTAGTTGATTTTTATACATAAACCCTTGCAGGATGTGATTATACTGTACTGGAAGTACGATCTCCTTATCAGAATGGAATAATACACAAATTCGCATATTCTACATATCCCTTCCATTTATTACCTACATCAAGTGTTATTATAATTTTACTATCCCAGAATGCCTATAGATAGCATCTTTTGCCGCCAAATTCCTTCATATTTTGCATGATTGCAACAGATAATGAGTGCTATGTTTTTCTGCCAATTTGATATTATTTTATAATTATTGTTCAAAGTCCTTGGTAATCGTAAGTTTATTTAACTTTAAAGTATTTTTGATCGCTGTCCATTTTTGTCAAATAATAATGGCTGACCTGTCTGTAGTAGTGGTTTTTCTATCATTATTTGAGTCTATTCGATTTCTAATTTTACTATTAATTAATGGATTCCGCTTTTTATTATAAAGCGGATAAATACAATAAATGGGTAGTATTTATCTTGATTTTAAAATACTACCCATTTTGTTTAGCTTAATTTAAAAAAACCCTTATTATTAGTCTCCGCTGATCATACCGCCCAGGATACCACCTATGCCTCTGCTTTCTCCGCCGCTGTTTCCGGCCTTGAATCCTGCTGCCGCTGAGATACGATCAGCCAGCCTGGATAAGGGCAGGCTCTGCAGGTAAACCACTCCTGGTCCGGTTAAGGTGGCCAGGAAAAGCCCTTCCCCGCCAAACATGGCATTTTTGAAACCGCCTACGAATTGTATATCATAGTTGATCGATGCATCCATTCCGCATAAACAGCCGGTATCCAGTTTGATCATTTCTCCCGGCCGCAGTTCTTTTCTTATAATGGTTCCCCCGGCATGGATAAAGGCCATCCCATTTCCTTTTAATCTCTGAAGAATAAACCCTTCCCCGCCAAACAGTCCAGCCCCAATTTTGCGGGTAAAAGCTACTTCTATATCTATACCATTGGCAGAACACAGATAGGAATCTCTCTGAGCTATGAATTGTCCCCCGTGAGACGTCAGGTTAATAGGTATTATTTTCCCGGGATAAGGAGCGCCAAAAGCTACATGCTGTTTCCCCTGACCGCTGTTGAAAAAGGTAGTGATGAAAAAGCTCTCTCCAGTGACTGCGCGTTTCAAACCCTTAAAAATTGCTGCTCCAACACCTGCACCTGCTCCAGCACCCATTCCGGTTTCCATTACTATTCCCTGTTCCATGTACATCATGGCACCAGCTTCAGCTCTCACACCTTCACCAGGGTCCAGTTCAATTTCTACCATCTGCAGATCATCGCCAAATATCTGATAATCAATTATATCCGCTGCCATTGTTTATCCCCTTTCGGTTTTTATTAAAATACTTTTTCCTATATATTACTTTATACAAGTAAAAATTCCTGCTGAAATAAATAATGTTTTTATTCGGAATGTATTAATAATTGTTTATGCCAGTATATTACAGGAAATCAACTGATAGAAATAGAAGTTATATTATATCCTTCCCCGGAGGTGACTTATGAAGAGGAAAATACTTGATATGAGTGTCAATTTCTTTCTGATGATAATCAACATCTTTCTAATAATTAAATATCTTGAGCTGATAATTGGGTTTTATGATCCGTTTATGCTGGAACACCTGCTTAACCTCTTCTGGGGACAATTCGGCGCTGGAGTTATATTTGCTATTTCTGAAGGTTTCCAGGTGGGAATGCCGGCAGTACCTGTTTTAGCAGGTATCGGGCTGTTTATGGCCTGGGTAATCGGTAGGGAAATAAATAAAGTAAAAAAAACAGCCTACTGGACTATCAGCCTGCTGATGCTGATCATAATCAATATGATAATTTTCCCCTTAGTAGTTAGATTTCCTGTTAATATTTAAATAATCCGCTGCTGCAAGACAAGCATCCTGCTATGTGCTATCATTCTGAATATACTGCTAAGATAAATGGAGAGAATGTTTATGAACCAGCAGGAAGATATCCTCTGCGAGCGCAGGACATATTCTAACGATTCCAGCACTCACAGCCATAACTTCGCACAGCTGATTCTTCCCCTGGAGGGAAAGCTTGAAATAACAACCGATAACCATAATTTGCAATTGGATGCTGATCACTTGTTTTTCATCCCCCCGGGGTTAGACCATACCTTTTATGCCCGGGAGCGCAATGAATTTCTGGTACTGGACATTCCTGTTTCCTCCTTCCCGGAAGTATATCAGACCAATGTTAACAACGAACTTTTTATGGAGCTTACTGAAAAGTTAAGAGCTATCCGTTTATTGATGTCCTATGAATCTTATCCGGATAAAAACCGCAGCCGGGGATTAACTGACCTGCTTCGATATACTTCGGGTCTGCTGTTTCATACTGCTGTACCAGCATCTATAGACTATATCCACCAGCATTTCTTTGAAAAAATAAGCCTGGAACAACTGGCTTTACTGGAGCATTTTAATGCTACTTATTACTGTGAATGGTTTAATAAAAAAATGGGGGTCACCCCCATCACTTACATTCAAAATATTCGTTTGAAAAAGGCCCGGGAATTATTGCAAGAGACTGACCTGTCGGTGATGGAAATTGCCCAGCGGGTTGGTTATGAGCAACAGTCCTCACTCACCCGGCTTTTCAGAAAACATTTAGGACAATCCCCCCGGGCTTATAGGAGTACTTAATCCGGCTTGAATAACCCGAATATCGGCTAAAAAATAATTGCGGCAATGGATTATAATACTACTAAGTATTATAGAAAAGAAGGTATTTTATTATGCAGCGCGGGATTTTATTAATCTTATTCGCAGCCATACTCTGGGGAACGACTGGTTTTTCGGCCAGGTTTATCAACGATATTTATCCGCTGTCTCCCTTAACTATTGGAGCCTGGCGGCTTCTTTTTGCTTCCCCGATTCTAATTCTGATCTCTTTTCTCAGCAAGGGTGAAAAAGAACCTCTGCGGAAAGAACATCTGGGCATTTTTCTGATATATGGTGTGACTGTAGCCACTTACCAGTTGAGTTTTTTCTCGGCAGTTTCTTTTGCCATGGTATCAACCGCCACTCTGATTGCTATATGTACCTCGCCGGTTTTTGTAGCCATTTTATCGAAATTGTTTCTGAAAGAAAGTTTGAACGCTAAGGTTTTTATTGCCCTGGTATTGAGCATCAGCGGCACTATACTGATTATGGATATATACCAGCTTAATTTTTCTCTGGATTCCAACCATTCTCTGGGGTATCTGCTGGCACTGGCTGCCGGTTTATCATATGCCACTTATGCAGTAGCAGGCAAATCCCTCTTGGCTCATTATTCCCCGCTGCGGATAGTCTCGATAACGTTTTCCCTGGGCGCATTATTTATGCTGCCCTTTATACGGTTTCCGGCTGATCTCCCCATCGCGGTATGGGGTGTACTTTTGTTCCTGGGTGTAGTACCTACTGCTCTGGCTTACATTATTTACACAACCGGGCTAAAGAGCACTACTGCTACCAGTGCGGCTATAGCATCGCTATTCGAACCGCTGACAGCTACTTTTCTGGCTTTGACATTCATTGGCGAGCGTCTCAGCTGGATGCAGTCTATTGGTGCGGTTCTGCTGTTTTCTGCTTTGTCTATTATAAGTATAAAGAAACACCCTGAGCATTTTGACTAAAACCACTTCCTGCGGCGGAAATAACTGAACATAAGAAATGCTATGATCAGCATTAATCCCAGAATAGTAATATAACCGTAAGGCCAGTTTAATTCCGGCATATTTAAAGGACCTGCTTTCGGGTTAAAGTTCATCCCATAGATCCCGGCCACAAATGTAAGCGGTATAAATATGGTAGCTATCAGCGTTAATACTTTCATCACTTCGTTCATCTGGTTGTTCACCAACGAAAGGTAGGATTCCAGTATGCTGCTGGAAATCTCACGATAACTGGCAATAATGCTCAAGAGCTGAATGGTGTGATCATAGGAATCACGCAAATATACTTTCACCTGCTGGTCTATCAAGCTGGTTTCGTCTTTGAGCATGGTATTAACTACTTCCTGGGCCTCCCAGATATATTTTTCCATCGCAATTAATTGTATTTTTAAGTTATGTACTTCTTCTATAACATTGTCACCTTGTCTGGTAAACACCGATTCCTCTAAAAGGTCAATATGGTCTCTAACCCCAGTCAAACCCGGGAAATATCGATCTATCAGGGCGTCACATATACTGTAACATAAATAATCCGCACCCTGATTGCGTATCATTCCTTTGCTGCTGCGCAGACGGGTCCGTATTAATTCAAAAGCATCTTCTTCGTTTTCTGCCAGAGTTATTATAGTATTATCTGCAGAAAATATGCTCACCTGCCAGGCAGTATGGGTATTGTCCTGTAATAAATACATGACTATAAAATAATAATTGTCATAAAAATCAATTTTAGAGCGCTGCCCGCTGTTTAGAACGTCCTCCAGGGACAGGGGATGAAGATGAAAACGCTTTCCCAGAGACTCCAGCATAGCCGCTGAGGGGCGTCCATCTATATTTATCCAGGTTATCACACCTTTATTTTCTTCCTCCCCTAATTCCTCTAAATTATTGACGGTTTTTTCGCAGAAATAATCAGGTGAAAATTTAATGATGTGAATATCGTTCCGCAGTTTCTCATCTTCTACGTGATTAACCAGTGTGCCGGGTTCCGTACCCGGGGGATGGTAATAATTTGAGCTTGGGCGAAAAAAGGATCTTGCTTTAGACATCTACCCCTGCTTCCCTTCTAATAAGTTCATTGGATGTTTTTCATAATTATACCAAAAATATAGGTGGGTGAGTTCCCTGATTGCCCTTGCTCTTCGTCGTTCGCCGTATTTTGTATAGCAAGAGCTATAAGCGGGGTTGGAAATGTCTTCAGCAGCTATTTGGAAGGAGCCAAGCGATGGTGAATCTACAGAAGCTTCCTAACTACTTTACATATACGATAGGTTCGAAATGCAGGGGGTCCCGACTCGGCCAGCAGTTCTCGGACTGCTTTTTCTAATCCCTGTTCCCTGATTTTGCGATCGGATAAATACATGGCCAGAAGTCCTTCCACTACTGTTTTGGCAAAGGCACTTGCGGGCAGGCAGCCGATTGAACGGTGTGACTGGCGCACAAAAAGTTTCAGCCGCTTCATCATCTCCTCGCTGCTCTCATAGTAGAAGGTAAAGTTCAAGTCACCGCCCAGTGTGTCTTCCTGACGGTCAATAAAATAGTCCAGGAGTATATGCAGTCCGCATATCCAGGGGAAGTAAGCCTTAATAGTGTTCTCGACTTCCTCTGCTGCCAGGTTTTTTCTGCTAGCCAAACCCATCAGAGCAAAAACTGCCAGGGTCGATCCACAGGCGGCAGCGTATTCCTGCCAGAAAAGACAATTATACCTGGTATTTGCGGATGCTGCCCAATCTTTCAAGGTATCCTCTCTGATTTCTATCATAAGGTGTTTGTTAACCTGCAGATTTGCATACAGATCTACCAGAGCCAGAACATGATCCTCTACTTTTTCCCATGATGGGAGTTCTGCTATATGAGTTCTGCATTCATGAACCAGTTTTTCTAAATATCCATTATCATCTTTATAGGGATAATATTTATAGAAGTCGGCCTGTTCCTTTCCCGGACTCAAAGCATCAATCAATGAGCAATGCAGCTGTTCAAAAGCTCTTCCATCGGTACATCCAGCCCGATCACAAAGATTATCCAGATAATCGCAGATGGTCTGAAAAGCGACTATAAGTTTCAGTAGTTCCCGGCGTTTTTCGGGATAGGGCACGGCAAATACCGCCCCCCCCTGGCAGTGAAAATCTTTGGTCTTCAGACTCAAGAGGGCCTGACGCTTCAGTTCACTATTGGGGCCAAGTTCCGCTTCATGCTGCCAGTACTTGAGCAGTTTTCTTACTTCGGGCAGTATCCTGCTGATATAAGTGTACAGGATGCTGCTCTGCCCTTTCACCTTTCTGCTGCTCATCTGGTATATTAATTCATGGCCGGTACTATCAAGTGTTCCCACTCAGCAGCCTCCCTTCCGAAAGAGACTGTATTTTCAGTGGGCTGATAATATCTTTCCATTAAATAAATGCCAGTATCTTTGAGGGCCTGTCGAGCAGGACTCACCGGCAGTTCATCAATTATATCCAGAGCCTGATGTAAAAAACCCTGGGATCGCCTGATGCTTTCTTCCAGGGCACCACACTCGGATAGTAATTCAACTATCTCTGGCATTCTTTCGATACTGCACTTGCCGTTTTCCAATAGCTTACGCAGTTTTATTCCCTGCTCACAGTCTCTTAGAGCCAGTATTACCGGCAGAGTAATATTACCCTGAGTAAGATCGTTTCCTACCGGCTTACCCAGATTAACTTCATCGTCGGTAAAATCTAGAACATCATCGATTAATTGGTAGGCATAACCCAGATTAAGCCCAAAATTCTCAAGTATACACACATGTTCCGGCCGAGCTTCTGCTGCCAGTGCTCCTACCCGACAGGAAGATGCAAACAAGCAGGCTGTTTTGCGATAGGTCTTTTCGTAATACTCTTCCTCACTGATATTTAGATCACAATTTAAGGATAGCTGTTTTATTTCTCCGGTACACATTACCTGTATGGTGGAAGTTATGTTATCCATCACTTCTTTCAGGCTGTGCCGATTAATCAGGTTGAAAGCCGCGGCAAACAGATAATCTCCGGTAAGCACACTGGCCTGGTTTCCCCACCGATAGTTTGCACTTTCCCGTCCTCTCCTGCTGGCCGCCTTATCTATCACATCATCATGAACCAGAGAGGCCATATGAATAAGCTCCACCGCCGCCGCTATATCAATTATTGTCTTCTCATCATGGGGATTAATCGATGCAGATAAAAATACCATACGCGGGCGAAGCATCTTCCCGCTGCTCAGCAAAAGGTAATCCAATATATCATCAATCTCAGTATAGCCTGTATTCAGTACTTCCTTCATACGGATCTTTATATTTTTTTCAGGAAATAAATCAGGGCTGGTATTTTTATCAGGGTTGATGATCAACACTCCTTTGTGGGGATTCTCATATTAGTTTTACCTCCCAGTTTACACAATATACCACTCGAAGGGATTTTATCGAGGGCGAACAAAGCAGCGGCTTTATTCTGTCGCTGCTGCTTCTTCTATATTCGCAATATCTCGGGACTTCAATAACCAGGCATAGCCCTGGCGGGTATCTGCCACTGCGTCCACATAGACGGTGCTTCCTTTGAACTAAAGGAGTTCTATCTATCAAGTAGCCAGCAGTTTCTTTTTCACCTGTTCATGAGCCATATTCTCTATATAATCATCTAATCTGCTGTTTAATTCAATCCCCTGCCGTGAGGCCATGGTCTTCAGATAATAATCTGCTATTCCCGGATTCTTAGGAAGCAGCGGCCCATGCAAATAGGTACCAATAAGATTGTTATATTTAATGCCTTCTTTCTTATCTTCCCCATTGTTGCCATAGCCTTTGATAACCATACCGAAAGGCTGTAAAGAATCATCTTCGAAGCAAGTCCTTCCGCCATGGTTTTCAAATCCTACCACACTTATTTCTTCTCCTTCTATACAGGCCTTTATTAAGACATTGCCTATCAAGCGATTCTTTGCTCCCCGGGTAAGATAATTAAAAAATTTCAAACCCTCCATAACCTGCCCATCAACAGCTATATAAGATATTCCCAAGAGCTGATAAGCTCCGCAAATACACAGAACCGGCATGCCATCCTCAATATGGGCCATGAATTCATCCGAACGTCCCACCAGATCACGGTATACCAGCCCCTGTTCCCGGTCTGAACCTCCACCCATGAAGATCATATCGATGCCGGCATATTCTATTTTTTCTCCCAGACGGATATTTTTTATCCTGCAGTCGTGGCCGTGCCAGCGCATCCTCTGCTGCAGACACAGCAGGTTACCTCTATCTCCATAAAGGTTTAACAGATCCGGATACATATGGGCGATTACAAAACCAGCCATGTCTTTCATCTCCCAGCAAAAAGATAATTTCATCTATTAAATGAACCTGATATTTTATGTACTTCCTTGATCAAGGCCCGCGTCAATAAACAGCAGGCTAGAGCTACCAGAGCCCCAACTCCTGTGCTTTGAGCTATCTCACGAGCGGGAGGATATATCAACCATGTAATCACCGCACCCGCCAATACTATTCCACTGATTATAACCGGCAGCAGCTGTACCTTCTTGCTGCCGCTCAGGCTGCAGAAATATGTCATAAACATAGGCAGGGTTATTATCACCGTTGTTTCCTTGACCATCATAAATCCCTCCCGAACACAAGTACTCAGTAAGTATACAACTCGGTGCCTGGCACCATAAGAAAACGGTACCAGCTTACAGCTCAATCTGCTCTTCAGTCCCGACCCGGTACCCGGTTATTATAGGCTCCATAGCTATGATATCCTGTTTGCTTAAGTCTGAGGAATCAAAGATGAATTCCCCGTCAATTCCTATTGAATCACCAGCGGTTACCTTCTTTTTGACCTCTACTCTGGTATCCCCGCTTATTATCCTCCCGTTTATATCTGCACTTAGCAGCGGTTCTATAAAAGAAATATATATATCCTCATCCGAATCATTGCATAGATTAACAGTAAAAGACAGCCTCTGTTCATCAGATTGATCCGGATCAACAGCTCCCATAGTTGAAGTCATGCTGCATATCTGCAGGCCCTGGCTGCTCTGCTGTGGTTCTGCACAACCGACAGTCCCAACCAGCAGCAGTATAAGTGCTGTGACATATATAACAATTTTTCGATCTTTTCTCATGGACTCCCCTTTCTACGCCTGAAGCTGTCGCTGTCCAGCCACTCCGGATTTTTCATCCTTCTGGAGTTTTTTCAATATTTTCTGGCACTCAAACAAGGCCGTATAAGTGGATAGGATATAGCTAACTTCTCCCGGTCCGCCAACTGCTAATTCAATACCCTCGGCCAGGTTACTTTTTATATTAATAATACCTGAATCTATTCCGCTGTATTTGATTCTTACCGCTATATCACCGCTCCTCTGACCTGAACATACTACATGGCTAATCCGAGCCTTTTCACTGGCCAGCATCTCCACATCCGCGTCCCAGATCCAGGATATGTCCCGGCCGTCGGCAGCATTATCATTCAATGCTATGAAGAGGTTCTTGCTTTTGGTATCGTAAAGCAGGGTTGATAAGGTCTGGTTGAGACCAGTGGGGTTCTTGACCAGTATCAGAACAGTTCGCCTACCGTTAATAATAAAGTTTTCCATGCGCCCAGCCCGGGGGCGATACCCTGCTATGGCGCTTTGGATGATGCCGTCTTCTATTCCTACCAGTCGTGCTGCTGATACTGCCGCCAGAATATTATACGCATTGTAGAACCCTTGATAGGGGCTTTGAATAACCAGATCATTAACATTCATTTTGATAAATGGGTTCATCTTAAGCTTATTGGCGGTGAAATTAAAATCAGGATTATGGTTATCACACTGCGGACACCTGAACTGTCCCAGCTGAGCATAATGATACCTTCGATAATCAAGTTCATGACCACAGAAAACACAATATCTGCCCTCTCGGCTTTCCATGCTTTCCAGAGCATCATAAATGGTATCCTCAAAACCATAGTACCAGCAGTGTAAGCCGGTATCATTATGAAAATGACTCACCAGCGGATCATCACCGTTTAAAATCAGTTCAATATCGGTATTTCGCACTCCGTCTTTTATAAGATTGATGGTATGATCAAGTTCCCCATACCTGTCCAGCTGATCCCGGAAGAAATTAGTAATTATTACTACCCTGGGCCGGGCTTCTTTGATAAGCAGGGGAACAAAGGCTTCATCAACCTCCAGCAGAGCATAATCAAATTTCTGTCGGCCCAATAAATCAGATGCCTCAATAAAAGCAGTGGTAATACCGGTCAGCATATTAGCCCCGGCGGTATTGTGAACCAGTGAATAACCCTTTTCTCTAAGAATGGAGGCTATCATGTTGGTAGTCGTAGTCTTGCCATTAGTACCAGTCACAATAAATATCTCTTCCCGGATGTTGGCGGCCAGAATTTTTAGAATTTCGGGATATATTTTTCTGGCTGCCCGCCCCGGAAAATCGGTACCCTGATTCCCCAGCATACGGCTTAAGAATATAATTATTTTTCCTGCAGTTATCGCCAGTATTTTTCTCAATCTCTCACACTTCCATATTTGCATATTAGGTTCATTTTGAGCATTTAGCTATTAATTAATTTACCATAGATGCCAGACTAATAAAAGTCGGCAAGATGCCCGGCCGATTACAGAAGCCCACAGGACTACAGTTTGATGTTCGCTAGAGCTCATGAGTGATAAAGAAGCCCGCTCAATTCAACGTACTCAGGTACGCCTCAATCACGGGCTTTCTTAATATTTCTAGCGGAGTGAGCTCAGAATTGCACCCTTAATGGTGCCGGAATAGAATGAAGGCCCATCAATTGCCCCGACCCGGGGTGATCCCCGAAGGGGGCTTTTGTCATCGACCTGACGGCCTGTTAACGCAGGCCACAGGCTGCTTTCCGCCATCTTATGGAGCAATACGAGAAATAAACTCCTGCATTTTGGTTCTTCTGGGGGGACTGCTGACCAGCAATTCTTCATAAACCCTTTCCAGCTTGAGAGCCATATTGCTGGAGGAAAGACTATTTGCTTTCTTATAGGCATTCTTTTTATAGTAGTTGTATAATTTTTCATCAGACAAAATTTCACTTATGGCGCTGGCAAATTCTTCTTTATTATATTCGGTTAGAATACCGTCTATACCGTTATCCACCATATCCCGTACCCCATAGGCCCTCACCGCTACTACGGGAAGGCCGGCAGCCATAGCCTCGATAAGTACTAATCCCTGGGTTTCGGTTACGGAAGAAAAGACAAACAGGTCGGCAGAATAGTAAATATCTACCAGAGTATCAAAAGGCTGAGCACCAGTAAATATTACATCAATATCTAATTCCAGTCCCAGGTCTATCACCAGCTGTTTTAACTCATTTTCCAACGGACCTTGAGCAGTTAAAACCAGGGTAGTATTAGGCATCTTCATTTTAACCAGGTCAAAAGCTTCGATCAAATACTCCAGATTCTTCTCCCGGGTTAATCGGCCAACGAAAAGCAGGATTTTGTTTTCCCGCGGTATATCGTAGTTGTTTCTTAACCAGTTTTCTCTTATTCCCTGGAATTTGTGCAGCGGTACCCCGGTGGGAATTACCGTAATCGGAGTACTTATTTCGTAACTATACAGCAGTCTCTGTATTTCCTTACTGGGTACTACTATATGGTCACACCTGTTGCAGAAGTTGTTGCTGAAGCGCAGAGCCATATCCTTGACCAGTTCCTGTGCTACGGGCACATAATGGGCATACTGGTCATACAGTGTGTGATAGGTGAATATCAATGGTACATGCTGACGGTTAGCCCAGTGCATACCCACTCGTCCCATGGTAAAGGGCGAATGAACATGAATAATATCCAGATCTAATTTTTTCAGCAGCATATGCATACCCGGATAAACCGGTATAGCAAGTGCAAAGTCAGGATTCGTAGGAGAAGTCATGGAAAAATAACGATATACATCTGCTTCTTTATCCTCATAATCGGGATAGCTGGGTGCAAATATAAACACTTCATGCCCGAGTTTATTTAATTCTTCTTTAAAAGTAGCAATAGACGTAACTACGCCGCTGGTATACGGCTTATAGCTGTCTGTAAATATTCCGACTTTCATGGTGCAATAAGCCTCCTTAATCATCAAATGGCCTGGTTATTGTGCTGCAGCGTGCTGAATTTAGCCGCAAGGTTCTGCATATCTATCCAGGAAGCAAAAAACAGATATTATAGAACTATTTCCTCGTCTCTCAATCTCTGCCTGTATCTAATATACACCAAATTTAATAGTAATGTTGCAAATCAATGCAGCTTTGTCTTTTGGGCCTGCTCACATTTGGAACATAAAACAGTGTCCACTCGGCTCTGTAATCGTTCGGCTTCAATTGAGCTTCCACAGGATTCGCATATACCATATTCTCCTACAGCACATTTTTCCAGAGCTTCATTAACTTTTTCCAGCTCGATTTCCAACAGTTCCATCAGGCCGACATTCTTTTCTCTTTCATACAGGTCAACCGCCACATCATCGGGATTGTGATTAAAAATCGATAATTCCGTGCTGGCTTCCATTAGTTGTTCTCTTTTTTCTGCAATCATCTTTTGTATTTCTTGCTTACGTATTTGCAAGCTGGCTTGATATACCATTTGTTAACACCTCAGTTCAAATAAAGTATTAACAAACCCTGTCCCCTATTATAATTGTAACCTAGTTTGAACAATTTTTACTATTTCAGCTATAAAATCTCCAATAACCGGGATATTAAGGGTTATTATCTCCTGCAGTACATATATTACTATACCGGCCAAAATGGTAAATCCTATAGCCATTCCAAAACCTCGATAGATGCCCGCCCAAAAGTTGGTCAAAAACAGTCTTCTGGGATTATGGAGCATTTCCAGGTACTCAGACACTCCCAGCTTCTCCATGTTATAGGAGATTTCGTCTATTTTCAGCTGGATATAACTTAATCTTTCGTTTATATGGTCTTTCTCATAATCCTGCTCATTATGCTTTATTTCCTTTTTATCATCCTGCTTCACATTCTCCCCACCTAATATTTATTATTCCATATATATGAAATTACATACCGCATTAGGTCACTTACTTTATCACTTAGTTATTTAGGGCTTGTATAGGTGCAGGAATTCTCCCTTTGCGGTTAATGAATAAAGTAGAAAGATTTTTATTTACCGCCATCACCGGTGCTCTGCCCAGCAATCCGCCAAACTCAACATAATCGCCCTCTTGCTTGCCTGGAGCGGGTATGATTCTTACTGCCGTGGTTTTGCGATTTATCATACCGATAGCTGCTTCATCTGCAATTATGGCAGACAATGTTTCAGCCGGGGTGTCGCCAGGAACAGCAATCATATCTAATCCCACCGAACACACGCAGGTCATAGCTTCCAGTTTATCTATGGATAAAGCACCAGCTGCTGCTGCCTCTATCATAACTGCATCCTCACTGACAGGTATGAAAGCCCCTGAGAGTCCGCCAACATAGGAAGAAGCCATGGCCCCTCCCTTTTTAACCGCATCATTCAGCATAGCCAGGGCGGCTGTGCTGCCATGAGTGCCCACTCTTTCCAAACCCATGGCTTCCAGAATTTCTGCTACACTGTCCCCTACTGCTGGAGTGGGTGCCAAAGACAGATCAACTATGCCAAAAGGCACTCCCAGTCTGCTGGAGGCCACGCGTCCTACCAGTTCTCCACTGCGGGTAATCTTAAATGCAGTATTCTTAATCCGATTTGCCAGTTCTCCCAGATCGCAATCAGGATTGTTTTTTACCACGTTACCAACTACTCCCGGGCCGCTGATTCCTATATTTAATACCAATTCCGGTTCGCCTGACCCATGAAATGCTCCTGCCATAAAGGGATTATCATCCACTGCATTGCAAAATACTACCAATTTGCAACAGCCCAGACCATCTCTTTCCGCGGTCAACTGGGCGGTAGTCTTGATTATTTTACCCATATCATAGACTGCATCCATGTTGATGCCAGCTTTGGTAGTACCTACATTAACGGAAGAACACACATGCTCGGTCGAGGCCAGGGTCTCAGGTATCGCTTGAATCAATTCCCGGGCTCCCCGGGTATAACCTTTGTGAACCAGAGCTGAAAAACCTCCTAAAAAGTTGACTCCAACTTCTACAGCCGCCTGGTCCAAGTACTGACCGATCTTAATTATCTGAGCTGCAGAGAAGCCATCCACCAGCATAGCAATAGGTGTTACAGAAATCCGCTTGTTAATGATAGGGATACCAAAATCCTTTTCTATATCTTGCCCTACTTTGACCAAATCCCGGGCCGAGCGGCATATTTTATCGTAAATATTCTGACCGGTCTTATCTGCATCTGCATCCCGGCAGTCCAGTATGTTTATTCCCATAGTTATGGTCCGGATGTCAAGCTTTTCAACTTCCACCATCCGCCAGGTCTCTAAAATTTCTTCATTACTTATATTAAACGGCACTCACAAAACCTCCTACATAATGGGGACATTCCTATGTAATGGGGACATTCCTGCCACCAGGTTCACCAAGGGTAGGTGTGTCCCCTGACCTTAACCGGGACATTCCTGCCACCAGGTTCATCAAGGGCTGGTGTGTCCCCTTTCCTTAACCCGAAAACTACCTCAGCACCGACAAAACATGGTACCCTGAACATTCTCATATCTCTCAGCCCGGTGTGTCCCTGTTCCTTAACCCGGTGTGTCCCTACACAATGGGGACATTCCTTTCAACAAGGTACTTCAAGGAAGGTGTGTCCCCTGACCTTAACCGGGACATTCCTTTCAACAAGGTACTTCTATCCCAGGGACATTCCTGCGGAGCTGGTGTGTCCCTGTTCCTTAACACCCAGGGACATTCCTGCCACCATGTTCATCAAGGGCTGGTGTGTCCCCTTTCCTTAACCTGAGACTCCCAGTCTCACAGCCCACTATTGTCAGAATCCACCGGTGTGTCCCTGTTCCTTAACCCGGTGTGTCCCTACACAATGGGGACATTCCTTTCAACAAGGTACTTCAAGGAAGGTGTGTCCCCTGACCTTAACCGGGACATTCCTACCACCAGGTTCTCTATACCCAGGGACATTCCTGCGGAGCTGGTGTGTCCCTGTTCCTTAACCCGGTGTGTCCCCTACACAATGGGGACATTCCTACCACCAGGTTCACCAAGGGTAGGTGTGTCCCCTGACCCCTATATCCGGTGCATAAACTTAAATATATCTTCATGCTGCAAGTTTACCTGCAGGCCTAATTCTTTGCCTTTGCCGGCCAGCTGTTCTTTCAAATCGGCAAATTCGACCAGACTCTGGGAAACATCTACCACCATTACCATGGTAAAAAACTCCTTCAATATAGTCTGGCTGATATCCAGAATATTGACATTGTTATTGGCCAGCACTCCGGAGATACCATATATTATACCTACTCTATCATGGCCCAACACGGTGATTATAGCTCTCTTGCCCTCTTCCACCTGCTTCCCTCCTATCCTTCCAGCCTGGCTACAACATCACTGCATCTCTGGCAAAGCGTAGGATTAGCTGTATCATTCCCAACTGAGGGTTCGATAATCCAGCACCGCTCGCATTTTTCGCCTTCAGCAGCTTGTACGCTTACCCAGATGCCGCCTACTTCTTCCAGAGCCAGTGATTCTGAGGTGCGTTCATCCTCGCCTTTCACATCCGCCCGCGAAACTATCAGTATTTTCTCCAATCCCTCAACTTCTTTCAGGAGTTTAAACTCATCCATACTGGCATAAATCGTTACCCAGGCACCCAGAGAATGCCCGATTACTTTTTTAACCCGCGCCTCCTCCAAGGCTTTGGTTACCACTTCTCTAACCAGGAGTATTTTATCAAATTTTTCAACCATTTCTTCATTGACATAATCATCTTTAGCTTCCGGCCATTCCAGCATTTGCACACTGATAGGATCTCCCTCTTTTTTCAGATGGGTCCAAATTTCTTCACTGGTAAAGGCCAGAACAGGTGTAAGCATTATTACCAGGGCATTAATCAGCTCATATAGTACTGTTTGCGCCGCCTTTCTCTCCGGGTCGGCGGGATGTGAACAGTAAAGTTTATCTTTTAATACATCAAAGTAGATATTGCTGAGATCCACGGTACAGAAATTGTGTATAGAATGAAAGACCACATGAAATTCATATTCCTCGTAAGCCCTGCTTACCCGACGCACCAGCTTGTCAAGTTTAGCCAGAGCCCATTTATCCATCTCGCTTAGTTTTTGATAAGCAACCGTATCTTTTTGCGGATCGAAATCAAACAGATTGCCCATAATAAAGCGGCAGGTATTCCTTATTTTCCGGTACGCCTCGGCACTCTGTTTAATAATATTATTTGAAACAGCCACATCAGTTCGGTAATCAGCTGATGAAACCCACAGCCTCAAAATATCTGCTCCCATTTGCCCAATAATTTTCAGTGGATCATCTACATTTCCCTTAGATTTTGACTGCTTGCGGCCCTGTTCGTCTACTAAAAAGCCGTGAGTCAATACCTGCCGGTAGGGAGGAATACCGCGCATGGCTACCGAAGTGGATAGTGATGAATTAAACCATCCCCGATGCTGGTCACTGCCTTCCAGATACATATCTGCCGGCCAGCGCTGGTCATCACGAGTCTCCAGAACTGCCATATGACTGGAGCCGGAATCAAACCATACATCCATTATATCCGTTTCTTTCCGGAATTTATCGCCTTTGCAATGAGGACACTGATAATTATCAGGAAGCAGGGTTTTGGCCTCTTCTTTGAACCAAATATCAGATCCATGCTCAGCGAAAAGCTTACTTATACGATCTATGGTAGTTTCATTGATTATTGCTTCGCCACAGGATTCACAGTAGAAAATAGGGATGGGAACACCCCAGGTCCTTTGACGAGAAATACACCAGTCGCCGCGATCTCTTACCATATTATAGATCCGTTCACGCCCCCAGGCTGGAATCCACTTAACCTGATCGATGCCTTTTAGGGCATCTTCTCGAAAACCATCGATAGATGCAAACCATTGTTCAGTAGCCCGGTAAATGATGGGCTCTTTACAGCGCCAGCAATAAGGATACTGATGGTTAATACTGCCATGGTGAACCAGCAGACCCAGCTGATCAAGCTCGGCAACTATGCCTTTGTTAGCCTCATACACAAATTGACCCGCAAACACTCCGGCCTCATCCGTAAAATGACCGCTGTCATCCACCGGAGAAATCACATCCAAACCATATTCTCTGCCTACATAAAAGTCATCTTCGCCATGTCCCGGAGCAGTATGAACGCATCCGGTTCCAGCTTCCAAAGTCACGTGTTCACCCAACATCAGCAGTGAATCACGATCGAAAAACGGATGCTGACAAGTCGCTCTCTCAAGTGCAGCTCCCTTAAACTCCTTTAGTATGGCATATTTATCCCAGCCAACTTCCCGAGCCACATTTTCCAGTAATTCTTTGGCTACTACATATTTCTCGTTGTCAACCTGCAGAAGCACATAATCATAATCGGGATGCAGACAAATACCCATATTAGCAGGAAGCGTCCAGGGAGTAGTAGTCCATATGATAACGAAAGCATCCTGGGGTATTATTCCTTTACCATCTTTAACCGGAAATTTTACATATATCGAATGAGAAGTCTTATCTCCATATTCAATTTCCGCTTCAGCTAAAGCAGTCTCACAATCTGCACACCAGTAAACGGGTTTTAACCCCTTATAGATATAGCCTTTTTTGGCCATTTCGCCAAATACCCTGACCTGTACCGATTCAAAGGAGGGATCCAGGGTTAAATAAGGATTTTCCCAATTTCCCCGTACTCCCAGACGTTTAAATTCTTCCCTCTGAATATCCACATATTTAAGAGCATACTGTTTACAATGATTCCTGAACTCTATCACGTCCGTTTTATGCCGGTCAATCCCCAGAGCTTTAATAGCCTGCTGTTCGATAGGCAGACCATGAGTATCCCATCCCGGGACATAAGGCGCGTCGTAACCAACCATAGACCGGTGCTTAACTATAATGTCTTTCAAAACCTTGTTCAAAGTATGTCCCAGGTGAATATCACCATTTGCATAAGGAGGTCCGTCATGCAGAATGAACCTATCACGGCCGGCATTTTTTTCCTGTACCTGGTCATATATCCGGTTGTCTTCCCAGAACTTCAGTATTTCAGGTTCCTTGGTTGGGAGATTCGCTCTCATAGGAAACTCTGTTTTTGGCAAATTCAGTGTGCCATCATACTTACCCTTAGCCATTTATTAACCACCTCACCAGTTTATTTCTCCAATTAATTAAAAAACACTTTCCATCCCCAAGGGACGAAAAGCATTTTCCGCGGTACCACCCTTGTAGTACCCGACTTAACCAGGTACCACTCCATACTCTTAACGCGAGTGACGTCCAAACCTTATCTATTATATTCGGTTTAGAAACTCCCGGGTGATCTTCAACCAAAACTCGCTGCCGGGCTTACACCGTCCCCAACTCGCTGATAGCGACCGCTTTCGTTTACTGTCCCGTTCACAGTAATTATTTTTGATAATATTTTCTAAATCCTTAAAAATCCTTATAATTGTAGCATATAGCCAGCCTGAAGGACAACTCTTCACAGTAATTATTGCCAAATTCATTATACTTTACTCATATATGAAAATGGGGACCAGGACACGGGGGGAACCGTCCTCATTGTCATCTTTCGATATTCTTGGGGCATAATTCTTCTAAAACGCATTCCTGGCACAAGGGTTTTCGAGCTTTACAGACCCTGCGACCGTGCCAGATAAAAAGATTGTGGCTTTTACTCCATAAATTCTGGGGTATTATTGCTTTCAGTTCTTTTTCGGTTTTATCGGCGTTTTTGCTATCTACCAGCCCCAAACGGTTAGCTACTCGGTGTACATGGGTGTCAACACCTAGCCCTGGTTGGTTAAAGCCGACTGCTAACATTACATTAGCGGTTTTTCTCCCTACTCCTGGAAGTTTCAATAACTCATTGAAGTCAGCCGGAACTTGCCCATTATATTCTTTGATAAGTTTCTCAGCCATGGCCCTGATATTTTTAGCTTTTGACTTATTCAAGCCAACTCCCTTGATGAGTTCCTCTAGTTTACTCAAGTTTAGAGCTGCAAAATCTTCTGGAGTTTTATACTTTTGAAATAATTCAGCTGTAACCCGATTAACCTGTACATCGGTACTCTGGGCCGATAACACAACCGCCACCAACAGCTCAAACGTGGAACCGAATACCAGCATGGTGCCCGCATCAGGATATTCAGCTGTCAATATTTCTAATATTCTATCTACATGTTTTACTGCCAATTCATTATTTCCCCCAAAACTCTGTAACAAGGGGACGGTTCTTCTGTTACATCGCAATGTAACAGAAGAACCGTCCCCTTGTTACATTAGAGTACTTTGCTTAAAAAGGACTGGGTACGAGGATTCCGTGGATTATCAAATATTTGTGAAGGGGTTCCTTCTTCCATGAGTATCCCCTCATCCATAAAAAATACCCGGTGTCCAACTTCTCTGGCAAATCCCATTTCATGGGTTACCACGATCATAGTCATTCCTTCGTAGGCCAGGCCTTTCATTACCTCTAATACTTCGCCTACCATTTCCGGGTCCAGTGAAGATGTAGGTTCGTCAAAGAGCATAACCTTGGGCTGCATAGCCAAAGCTCTGGCTATAGCCACTCGCTGCTTCTGTCCCCCTGAAAGCTGACCCGGGAAAACATGGTCTTTATCCCCCAGTCCTACTTTTCTCAAGAGTTTTATGGCTATGTCATCCGCTTCCTCTTTCCTCATTCCCTTTATCTTAATAGGCCCCAGAGTAACATTTTCCAGGGTAGTCTTATGGGGAAAAAGGTTAAATAATTGAAACACCATGCCCATTTCCTGGCGTATCCGGTTAATATCTGCATTAGGAGCTGTTACTTCTTCGCCATCCAGGAATACCTGTCCCTGCTGAGCTTCTTCTAGACGGTTGATGCAGCGCAGGAAAGTACTTTTGCCAGAACCACTGGGACCAATAACGCAGACCACTTCTTTCTGATCTATGTGACAGTCGATCCCTTTTAATACTTCCAGTTTGCCGAAGCTCTTGTGTAAGTTTTTTACTACAATCATTCAGTGGCCAGCCTCCTTTCCGTCCAATCGCCCAGAATAGACAAGGCTTTGGTCATAATAAAATAAAATACACAAACTGCACCCCACACCCATACTGCTTCATATGTACTGGCATAAAGCATCTTACCGGTATGGGTTAATTCAGGGACGGATATGGCGGAAACCAACGAGGTGTCTTTGAGCAGCATAATAAATTCATTGATAAGAGGTGGTATTACAATTTTAAATGCCTGGGGGAATATTATGTTTATCATTGCCTGCCCCTGGGTCATGCCCAGAGAGCGGGCTGCTTCCATCTGTCCTCTATCTACCGCCTGAATCCCAGCTCGCACTATTTCAGCCACATATGCGCCGCTGTTCAGGCCGCAGGCAATAATAGCAGCCTGTACTGGCGTGGCATCAAAAATTAAAGGTATTATTCCGAAATACAACAGTAGAATCTGAACAAAGAGAGGGGTTCCGCGGAAAAAATCGATGTAAGCAACTGCAATAGAATTTATCACTTTAACCTTGCTCATCCTTCCCAGAGCAGCGAGCAGGCCCAACACCATGCCTATAACTATTGAAAATACCGTTATTTCAAGTGTCAGCAAGGCTCCCATACCGAAATTGGGCAGATTGTTGACAACCACCTGAAACCCATGTATTTCATTAAGTTTGTCCAAAATCATTGTGCCAAAAATCCATTCTGTGTTAGTAAAACCAAAATTCATATTTCAGGTGTTCCTCCCCTGTGCCAATAAGAATAAAAGCGCGAGTTAAGACCCGCGCTTTCAAATTACCGTCTTATCCTCAACAAGCTATCTACTCAGCTTATTCAAACCACTTGGTGTAGATTTCGTCATAGGTTCCGTCAGCTTTAATTTTTGCCAGGCCTTCATTCAACAGGGCAAGAGTTGCCGCATCTCCCTTTTGAACCGGCATTCCATAGTGGTCATCAGCCTGGAAGACTTCCCCAACCATTTTAGCTTTATCGGAAGCTTCGGTCTTAATATAGTAAGCGGTAACAGCCAAGTCATTAACAACTGCATCTGCTCCGCCTTTTTCCAGTTCCATAAATGCTTCTCCCACATGATCATAGGTTTTCACTTCGGTGGCCGGATCTTCAGTTTGAACTGCTACACAGGCATCCGCTCCGATAGTTCCGATCTGAGCAGCCAACACTTTACCTTTCAGATCATCCAGTGTCTCAATTCCTTTGGTATCAGCAGCTACTGCAATAATCAGACCCGCGTCAAAATATGAATCTGAGAAATCAACGCTCTGGGCTCTTTCTTCAGTAATCGACATAGCTGAAATAGCACAGTCAATTTGGCCATTCTGCAGAGCAGGAATTAATGCTGTAAACTCCATACTTCTTATTTCGACTTCAACCCCCATAGCATCACCAATGGCCTTAATAATGTCCATATCGAATCCTATGTAATCCCCGGTGTTTTCGTCAACCATCTCAAACGGTGCATAGGCAGTTTCAGAACCCACGACCAGCTTAGTGATTGCCGTTTCCTCTTCATTCCCTCCGCATCCTGCTACCGCCAGCATCCCGATGGCCAGCATAACAATCAGCAACAAACTTAAGAATTTTTTCAATGCTCCCACTCCTTTTCCTCATTTCTTCCTTAAATAACTACATCTCATTATACATTCATATCCATATATCGACAACAGCAAAAGAGCCCGGCAGAAGCTTGTGAGATCATTATAAATGTTGATTTATTGGGATTGGTGGTTAATTTTTCAAGTAATGACACTTTACTCAACATTTATTCGCTGTATAAAGCAGATTATATTTATGCGTAGTTTTTGGATAATATCGGACTATTAGTTCAGAAAATGTTTTAAATATTGACCCCCTGGTGACCTTATCTCTGAAGATTTATCCGAATTACTATTAGGTTATTAATTTTTGTTATGGCCTGGATAAATATTGCTGCAGGTGTTGAATTGTTCGGATAATATTGTTACTGTAATATAGTTAGTCGCTTTATGTCGATGGGCAGTAAGGGAATGGGGTTAATTTTATGCTCGGCAGAATCAGTAAACGGTCCCAGTCAGAACTATCCATGCTTATAGTTGCGTTCGTCTGGGGTACTACTTTTGTAATGACTAAAAATGCTCTGGCAGATATTGGTCCCTTCATGTTCCTGGGCATAAGATTTATTACTGCGTTCATACTCTTGGCCATAATATCTTACAAAAATATTAAACAGATAACTCGTTCTACTCTGTGGAGCGGAATCCTAATCGGTTTCTTCCTGTTTGTGGGTTATACCTTCCAGACGGCAGGGCTTCAGTATACATCATCCTCCAATGCTGGATTTATTACCGGCCTCAGCGTAGTGCTGGTGCCGATCATCTATTCCATCATAAACAGACGTCTGTTGGGGGTATCAATCATCTTCACCGTATTGTTAGCTGCCGCTGGCCTTTACCTCATGTCGGTTCAACCGGGAACTTTTCACCTGGGCCGGGGGGATCTGCTGGTACTGGTGTGTGCTTTTGGCTTTGCTATGCATATCATATCGGTCGACCGTTATTCACATCGGCATAACCCGGTCGCCATAACTGCAATACAAATTTTATTTGTGGGTGTGGTTTGTTTACTCATAGGTCTGATTTTCGAACCAATCCCCCATAGTTTTCCACCCAGCGTTACAGGCGCAATACTGGTTACCGCAGTTTTTGCCACCACTATGGCCTTTCTTTTACAAAACTCTATGCAGAAATACAGCACCCCTACCCGTTTTGCTGTTATTTTAACGATGGAACCGGTTTTTGCCGGTATGGCCGGCTATCTCTGGGGTGGAGACATCTTAACCATACGCATCATGGCCGGCATGGCATTAATACTTGCAGCTATGCTTATATCCATACTGGGAAAGAAGGAAGAACCATCCCAGATCATCCCAGAAGACAGTCCGTTGGTCACCTGAGCTTACATCCAGGATCAAGTGACTCCACAGGCCCTTCTTCAAGAGATTTATAGAACTGCTCACCACCAATGCAGATAGGCATTATGCACCGTTATTTTCCATTCCTTTTTTTAAGACCGCAAAAATCCCTTGCCGTATTTATGCTGTTATGTTCTCCACTAATTTATCTTAACTTAACTAATAGAACCAGCCTTTCTTCACAAATGATTACTGAATAAATATCAGCTCCCACCCGCCGTATTCCTCTGTTAGTTCACGTAGGTTGACACCGTTTCTCATGTGGTGTTAGCTCTATTTTTAGCTAGATTCGCTCATAATTATAAAATTTTATTAAAGTCCTTGTATTTTGACAAGCGGTTGGCTTATTTAGGTAAATACATTCTGTCTTAAGAGCCCGAATAAAGTCTCTGCACAGTCATTATCCAAGCAATCACCTCGCCTTGACATAGAAGGGGTAAACTAGCTTCTTGGTGACTATCTGCCAATGACCAGCGGGGGTTCAATATGCTTGAATTTCTCAGGTAATCTTTCCCAAGCAGTAATTCTGCTTGTATATCCGCGTATTTAATGTAGACAGCTGTCGCACATATTGGTAAAATAAGCTGGATTTATATAATGAATCTTGAAAAGAGGTATAAAGTTGCATAAGCGCAAGCGCATTAGCAAAGTTGGCTTAGTTCTGGTTGTACTCGTAGTCTATCTGATAACTTTTGCTATGGGAGCCCTGATAGGGAATCAACTGCAAAATGGAACTATGGTTTCAACTGTGCAGAGCATAATACCCGGGGGGAGATTAAATATCCTGTTCATGGGGATTGACGCCAGGTCTAAGGGAGAAAATTCTCGCAGTGATACGATGATTTTAGCGAGTATTGACAAAAAGACTAAAAAGGCGGTTATGGTTTGGATTCCGCGCGATACCCGGGTAGAGGTGTCATCGGGTTATTTTGACAAAATTAATAGTGTAAATTATTTGCAGGGGCCGGAAGCGGCATGCCAGGTAACCGGAGACCTGCTGGGAGAAAATATTAAATATTACGTAGTAACCAACTTTGACGGCTTTGCTGAAATAGTAGACATTCTCGGGGGTGTACATATAGATGTTGAATCCGATATGAATCACAAGGATCCGGACCCCAAGCTGAACATTAATCTCTCCAAGGGGATGCAGCTCTTAAACGGCGAAGACGCATTGAGATACGTCAGATATCGGGGAGGACCAACAGCAGACATAGGCCGCACCCAACGACAGGCAAAATTTATAAAAGCATTGATAGATGAGATGATCAGCACCAGTACTATTAGCAAACTTCCTGAACTGGTGCCCAAATTACTTGAGAATGTGCATACAAATATACCGGTTAAGGAAATGGGCACTCTGGCCAATATGGCCCGCCAATTCTCGGCGGAGAATATGATAACTCAAACTCTGCCCGGATATTCATTTACTGATCCCGGTACCGGAGCCAGCTACTGGCATGCAGATGAAGAAATAGCCCCGGGTATGATTGATGCCTTGTTTGCGGGTGAATCTTTTGAGGTAATGAGTGATCCGCCTAATTGGACAGCTCCATCTGCTGTCCCTGCCCAGCCGGCAGAAGAAACAACTGAACCGGAGGATAATACAGAGATAGAGAATCCAGCAGATTTATCTGATCCCGCCTTAAATGGGGATAATCCTGCTGACAATAACAATGAATCTGAATCAAATATCGATGGGTCGGAGGAAGAGATTCCGATCGATGGATCAGAAGACGTTATAGAAACCGATAATACCGGCAGTGAAGGTTATGAAGTTACCCTCCCCGAAGACAACGGCTCTATATAACGTAACAAGGGGACGGTTCTGTTGTTACATGTTTTAATCTTTAAGTGTAACAACAGAACCGTCCCCTTGTTACAGTAACAGTTTGATTAGGGCATTTTTTTCTATTCCTTTTATTTCAAGCAATTTATTGCGTGATGTTTCTCCTTTCAGGAGGGTGATATTCTTTTTGGGTATCTTTAAGCAGGTGGACAAGAAGTTAATCAGAGCCTGGTTGGCTTCCCCATCTACGGGAGGCGCGGTAAGTTTTATTTTTAATACTCCTTCCTGTTCACCGACTATCTGATTTTTAGATGACCGGGGCTGAACCTTGATCTCCAGCCTACAACCTCCTGGTATTTCCGTTATATTAAGCACTTCTACTCTTCTCCAACACTTACTTTCTCTAGATTTTCCATCAAATCTTTCATATCGGCTGCATAAAAGAAGTTGGAAATCTCATCGATCTTTTTCTGGTTCTTATCCAGCATGTCAACCTGTCCGCTTATCTGAGCCTTTAATTCAGTATTAAATACATTCATGCGCTTAATTATTTCCTGGTAAATCATCAATAAATCTGCTATCTGCCTTTTAGATGCCTCCAGCATATTTTGGGCTTCCAATTTAGCGTTTTTCTGATAATCCTGAGCGCTTTGTTGTGCCAATATCAGGCTGTTATTCATAGTCTCTTCTATACTGCGGTATTTTTTGATCTCGAATTCCAGTCTTTGTACCTCTTCTTTTAAACGGGAATTTTCACTGTAGAGATTTTCATAATCAACGGCAATCTGGTTCAAATAATTCTTGACTTCTTCTTCCTTTAAACCACGAAAACCCCGATTGAATTGATGCTTCCTGATTTCCATCGCAGTAATCAACTCAAACCCTCCTTTATAGATAAGAGGACCTCAATCATCTACACCACGTCCTTCAAAAGTCGGTAAGGAAGTTAATCCTCCCGGGAACATATCCAAAAGTCGCCGATAGCTTTCCTCCTGCTGCCATTTCCCAAGGTTTAATTCCTGTACTGCCTCCACGTAAATGGCGGTCACTTCACATAATAGCTCAGCATCATAATGCTGACCATCGATACGAATATGTTTTATTCCAGCTGAACTGATTATAGGCAGATACGGCAGCAGACAGAGATGATAGGGACTGTAAATATAATTCCTGCACTGCAGGTCCGCTCGCACTTGATATAACTGGCCCTCCTTATCCCGCAAGGTATAGTCGTCCCTGGTACAGAAGGCCTGGCACTGATCCTCGTGATTATGAGCTGCCCTTATGATACAGTAGTCGCTGATCATACCGCATAATGGCCCGTGAACGGTAATTTCTATATCAGCTGCACATTTATCTATCATTTGAAGATTTGTAAATTGCAGCTCCTGAGAAGCAGCTATTCTCTCCAGACCCTCAGCAGAATAAAAATTGCCGACGGTGCTGTTACTCACATTGAGTCCATATCCTCCCCAAAGTCTGAAATCCATATCTTTAGCAATTTGTATGGACCCAAAATCATTGGCCATCACGGCATATATACCAGCCCGGTCAACCTGTTCCAGGGTACGTTTAAAATCTTGAGCATCCTGGTTGTTTAAAATCCGGGGTGATTCCAATACCAGTTTTACAGTGCTTTTTAAAGTTGTCTCTATCGCCTGGTTTATTTTTCCGGCCGTCCACCCATTTACCGGATGACGCATTAGTTCGCATCCCAGAATAACATGATTTACTCCGGCATCGCAGAGAGATTCCAGAGCTTTTAGGCTGCCTGCTTTTACACTGATTTCTTCAATACTTCCGCCAGGTTCTAGCCTGGCCGGGTAATCATCCCGGGTTTGTTGTTTTAATAGGCAAGAAGTGGTCACGAAAAACGGTTCTCTTGCCCCGCTCACTCCTATTGATTCCGGCCCCGGTGTGCCAAACAGATTCCCAGAGCAGAAATCCCTTATTCTTTTTTCCTGCAGTTTTTCCATTTCCTTATCGTCCATCAAGTATGCAGCTGGATCCTCTACAATCTTATCGAGAGCCCGCCGGTAAATCTTTATTATATGAGACAGATATTCTGAGCTGCGCATACGCCCTTCTATTTTGAAGGAGCTTACTCCTGCATGTACCAGGTCCGATAAATAGGGATAAAGGCACAGATCATTATTGGCCAGCAGATAACCCTGCTGTCTGGTCCCGGTACTGCTGTTCAGACTGTATTCCCAGCGGCAGGGCTTAATACATTTACCCCGGTTGCCGCTCTCCGCAGTTAGAAAACTGCTCATATAGCACTGCCCGGTATGAGAAATACAAAGATCCCCATGGGCAAAATATTCTAACCCCAGTCGGGTGGCCTGTTTAATGGTTTTTATATCTTCCAGGGAAGTGTTTTTGGAAAGAATGACCCGGGCAAATCCTTTTTCTTCCAGGTTTTTTACTGCCGGCAGGTTGGATACTCCTGCCTGCACACTGGCATGCAGTGGTATGTTCAAGTCTTGCTCAGCACATATCCGGGCTGCAGCCATGTCCTGAATAATCAGGGCATCTACCCCGGCAGCGGCAAGAAACGCAATATAATCGTGCAGTTCGTTCAGCTCATAATCGAAATAAAGGTTGTTTATGGTGATATAGAGTTTCTTGGCTTTTTCATGCAGATATTGGACTGCTGATGCTATTTCCTCCTCGGTGAAATTCATATCCGCCCTCAGTCCGCGCATATTAAATCTTTTTCCACCTGCATATACCGCATCTGCCCCGGCTTCTGCTACAGAAGTCAATACGTCCCAACTTCCTGCCGGGGCCAGTAATTCCAGCTTATATTCTTGCTTCATCTCTGGCTCCTTTATTTATACATGTCTAAAAAATTATTAAAATTATTTGTATAATAAGTTTGTTGAGAAGTCCCAGGGCAAAAACTGCCAGTAAGGGGGAAAAATCTATCCCGTAGCCCATAGGCAGGAGTTTCCGGAAGGGTGCCATAACTGGCTCAGTAACATCATATACAAACTTTATGATTGGATTGTAGGGATCGTGCCTGATAAATGATAAAATGCACCGCCCTATTATTAAATAAATCAACACCTGAAAAGCTATATTTATTACTTGTATCAACTGATATGCAAACAACGATATTTACCTCCCTATTTAATCTGACCGAGTTCAATAGACCTCAGGTAGGCTTTTTCAACTGCATCGAAAAAGGCTTTGCGCAGTCCGTTTTCTTCCAGCTGTCTGACTCCGGCAATGGTAGTGCCTGCAGGTGAACAAACCTGTTCCCTCAGGGTAGCCGGATGCTCCCCACTCTGTTCTATCATCTCTATACTCCCCCGGAAGGTATCCAAGACCAGTCTTTTGGAAAGGCCCGCATCCAATCCGATATTAATCCCGGCGTTTATAAATGCTTCCAGTACCAGGTAGGCATAAGCAGGACCGCTGCCAGAAACTGCGGTAACTGCATCCATATATTTTTCATCTAAGATCAATGCATTCCCCATACCCGCCAGTAAATTACGCACCTGCTCCAAATCCTGCTCGCCAGTCCGACTGCCTCCCGCAACAGCACATACCCCACTACCAACCAGACAGGGAGTATTGGGCATAACCCGAACTACCGGGACAAAAGATTGCACCGCTTTCTCCAGATCCACAGTTCTAATGCCAGCCGCTATAGAAACAAGCAGGGTCCCCTCACTCCAACTTTCCTGCACCTGTCCCAGTACCTGCCATACCTGCTGGGGTTTAACAGCCAGAACTACCAGACTGGATTTTTTCACCAACTCCTGCAGTTCTTCCGCCGCTGCATTAAATTCTTTTCCGAACAATTCCATCCGGCCTCGTTCAATATCAGTACAGTAAACTGTGTTAAATAGTTGACTTTTCTCATTTTCAATACCCTGCAGGAGCGCATAGGCCATTTTACCGCAACCAACAACACCCAGTACCGAAGCCACTATTGATCACCCCCGAAAGGCTTGCTAAATCTGTTCTTCAACATCAAAGTACGGCCATCTTTGGAAATTTCAACATTGCTGGGTGCAAACATAAACACATGTCTTCCCAACTGCTGGCTGTTTCCTTCCAAGGCATATGTAGCTCCACTGATGAAGTCAAATATTTTCCGGGTGGTTTCTTCGGGAGTGTTTTCAAAGTTTAAAATAATCTGTTTTCTGTTTTTCAGATGATCGGTAAGTAGCTCAACCTCCTCAAAACTCTGAGGTTCACAAACGACTACCCTTAAATTCTTATTGGTATGAATGCTTACTACATTTGCTGCTCCCCGTTGATCCACGTTGGAACCAAGAGGCATTTCCATTATTTCTTCCGTGATCTCTTCTTCTTCAGCTATGCCCAACCAGACCATAAAATCATGCATTTTACTCATGGTGCTCCTCCTCCACTCTGTCTGTTGAAATTTTTCTTGAGTTATTTCTTAAAAAGAGCTGTACCAATCCTAACTATGTTTGCCCCTTCTTCGATAGCAACTTCGAAATCATCCGACATCCCCATTGACAGGTATTTTAGTTCAACATTGGCATATGAGTTTTTCCCAAGCCGTTTCTTCATATCGGCTAGTTCCGCAAATATCGGTCTGCTTAGTTCTGCATCATCACTCAGCGGGGCCATGGTCATGAAACCATAGATACGCAGTGACTTAAACTGAGCCGCTTGCTCAAGAAATGCCTCCACTTCATTAACTGCAAAGCCAGCCTTCTGTTTTTCCCCGGATATATTGACTTCCATGAGAGCTGGCACTTCGAGTCCAGCCTGCTGCCCTCTTTTATCCATCTCCTCGGCCAGATTCCACCTGTCCAGTGAATGAATGAGTTGGACCCGGCCCACAATGTCCTTGACTTTGTTAGTCTGCAGACGACCAATCATATGCCAGTGAGCTTCAGGGAGACTTGCTATTTTTCTCTGTAGTTCTTGTACCCGGTTTTCTCCAAAATGTCTTAAACCAAGATCATAAGCCTGCCTGATTATGTCGGTGTCTACCGTTTTACTTACTGCCAGCAGCATAATATCCGCTGCTTTTCGCTCGCTCAGGGCTGCTGATTTCTCTATTCGGGCTTTAATGCCCTCGATATTTTCTTTTAATCCCATGCTGGATCACCTTTTCATCCCAGTAATTCTATAAATATTCATATATATCCTCTTTATATAATATCGCTTAACTGCTTGATTATCTGCAATTATACCGCAAATAAATGTTATACTACCAGGAAACCAACCCCAAAAGTAGAACCCTTACCAAATTCGCTGTTAACAAATACCTCGCCGCCATGAGATTCCACAATATGTTTTACAATGGATAATCCCAACCCGGTACCTCCATGCCTTCTGGACCTGGCCTTATCTACCCGGTAAAACCTCTCAAACACCCGGGTCAGGCTCTCCTCGGGTATACCCATACCAGTGTCGGTAAAGGTAGTCATGACCCGACTTTCGTCTCTCTTGGACCTGATAACGATTTTACCGTTAGGCGGAGTATATTTAATGGCGTTATCCAGCAGGTTGATTAAAACCTGCCCCAGCAGATCTTCATCTGCTTTAATATAAGGCAAGGACCTGGAATAAATGAATTCTACCTGTAGTTTTTTTTCACTTATCTGGGGGCCCAGTATGTTCATAACATTGCGCATGGATTTGGCTATACAAACCGGTTTCAACCGGGATATTTTTTCATTGGTTTCCAGGGACGAGAGAGTTAATAAATCATCAATTAAACGACTTAAACGTTCGCTTTCATCATCAATTATGGTCAAGAACCTTCTGCATATAGCACTGTTCTCCATGGCGCCATCCAGGAGTGTTTCAACAAACCCTTTGATAGAGGTTAAAGGGGTTCTCAATTCGTGAGAAACATTGCCTACGAATTCGGACCTGACCTGGGCAAAATCCCGTATCTCGGTAACATCATAAAAAATCACCACTGCCCCTTGTACTATTCCATAAGAATTTTTTATGGGAGCACCATGAACCCGATACAGCTGCCTGGTGGGAATCATCATGATTTCCTGAAAAATCTCTTTGCCTTTATTCAACACTTCATTTACCAGCCTGGTTATGTCCTGATTGGCAGTAGTATCCTGGAGCTGTCTATATAATAATACATTCTGCCTTTGCATGAAAATGTTTTCCGCCGCCCGGTTAACCCTGATTATATATGAATTTCTGTCTATAACTAGGACGCCTTCTGCCATAGTAGACAAAATAACCTGCATAATCCAATTGTCATAGATTTGATGATCATTTTCTAAAAGCATCGCCTGTCCTCCAACCTCTTACCTATTCTTCCGCAAATCGATACCCAACCCCGCGTACGGTTTCAATATAATCAGGATAGCTGAAATCATCACTAAGCTTCTGCCGCAAGTGGCGTATATGCACGTCAACGGTACGAGTATCTCCTGAGAATTCATAACCCCATACTTTTTCCAGCAACGTTTCCCGAGTAAATACTTTACCTGGATTAGACAGCATCAGGGTTAATAACTCGAATTCCTTAGGGGTCAATTCCAGTTTATTCTCGCCTAAAAAAACTTCATATTTTTCCGGCACTACGATAAGCTCTTTAAAAACGCATATCTTCTGACCTACGGCCTTTTCGGCTCTTAATATCCTAAGAGCTCTCAAGCGTGCATTTACCCGAGCCAGCATTTCCCTCGGGCTAAAGGGTTTCTTGATATAATCATCAGCACCCATTTCCAGACCCAGAATAGTATCCAACTCTTCACCTTTGGCGGTTAGCATTATTATGGGAATAGTCTTGTAAGCCTGATCTTGTTTTAGCAGTCGGCATACTTCCAGCCCATCCATGTGGGGAATCATAATATCCAATATTATAAGGTCCGGCAGTTCTTCTCTTACCATATCCAGAGCTATTAAACCATCATGTGCGACAACAACCTCATAACCTTCTTTCTCAAGATTAAATTTTACTAATTCTACAATATATGCCTCATCATCCACTACTAGAATTTTATCCCTCGACATAAATTTTCACCTCGGTATTTGTAAACCAATCGCCGCCATCATACGGCCGGTTTTGCCATTTTCTTTTCTATGGGAAAAAAACAGGTCGGTCCGACATGACGTACATAAGCCGCAGTCTATAATTTTTATAGGATTAATGCCTGCACCAATTAAGATTTTCTGGTTAGTAAGCCTTAAATCCCAGTAAATTTTACTATTCCTGTACATTATATCATCAAATTCAGGAAAGGCTTTACTAACTTTTTCAGACAAATCAGGGTGAATTTGAAAACAGCAGCGGCCAATACCTGGACCAATAAAAACCTCTATATCACTCGGATCACATCTGAAGCGCTCCATCATGGTTTTCACAGTGTTTAAAACTATCCTGTCCATGGTGCCTTTCCAGCCGCTATGAGCTATAGCTACTGCTCTTTTAACGGGATCAAAAAAGAAAACCGGAATACAATCGGCATAAAAAGTCGCCAGGATTATCCCGGGAGTCTCGGTGACCATAGCGTCTATTCCAGGCAGCGAAGCATCATAGTTCTCAGCTCCCTGCCCTGCCTGTTCCCCATTTATGTACGCTACACTGCTGCCATGCACCTGCTGACAGCATACCACCCGGTCCATACCGATATCAAATAGCCTCATAAATCGCTGGCGGTTGACTATCACTGCTTCCTGGTTGTCCCCTACATGCAGACCCATATTCAAAGAATTAAAAGGGGGCTGGCTTTCTCCCCCCTGACGAGTAGAGAATCCAATATTAACCCCCTGTTCCAACCAATCAGGAATGGTAATATATGATATTTGCTGATATTTTTCCCAAAACCATTTATCCATTTGTAGAACACCCTTTTTTAGCTTAAAATATGCTCAGGAGGTGAACAGCAATGAACTGTCCTTTCTGCAAAGAAGTCCTTGAAGACTCCCGCTGCCAAAACTGTGGTTATGATCTGAACAAATGCCGGTGGATATCCATAAAAAAGGTTTACCCACCCGATGACATAATTATTGAAAGTCTGCTAAAAGCCAGCGGTATACCGGTAAAACTGCACCGCCGGGAGGTATCGCAAATACCGGTGGGGATTGGTCCCATGGCAGAAACCGATATATATGTTCCTGAAATTATCGTCACCGAAGCCAAATCTTTAATAGACAGCAATTATAATGAGCCAGAACCAAACTAGCAAAGCAGGTGTTACAATGCTTACCGTCAGCCAGATAGCTGAAAGATTCAATATCAGCAACCGTCAGGTCCATAACCTGGTTGAACATGGATATTTAAATGTCGCCCATCTCTATCGAAATAATAACCACGGAGTAACCTATCTCTTTTCAGAAGAAGAGATAGCCAAACTTGATATTTATTCCCTGCTGGCTGAGGTTCAGGGATGCCCTTCACGAGGCAATTTCGGGCCTGCTTTCAGGTTCAAACAGGTTATAGGTGCCGTACGCCATTACGACCGTTTCCTGGAAAATGTCTCCGATTATCCGGACGATGTTTTTTTGCGATGCTGTTTTTATCTCTTTCACCTGAATCATTATGCCAAAACCTATAACGAAAACAGCAATCATCTTTACCGGCTAAAAAACCAGGTACTAGAAAAAATGTATCTGGAAAACCCATCTTTGCTGAATATCCGATACCTAACCGGTCCTGACCGATACCGGGTATGGCTCTGTGAAGATTGTAAGGATTCTGCTGAATCATCTGGTATGTCTTATGCTGCCTATATAAAAAATGAGTATTTCTGTCCCAAGTGCTCCTTGCACTCAGTCAATAAAGAATACTATTCGCTTATAGAATTCAGAGTAAGGATGGCGGAGTATAAATTCACCTTTCATTTACCCCTGTCATCAGCTGAACGCTGGATGAAAAACCTGGCCGATCTTCCTCAAAGCGCCCGTAATACCGGCAGTTATCACGATCGGATGTACCTGTATGGACGCCCGGCAAGCCCGGTAGAAGAACAGGTTTTCCCAATTAACATGATCATTAATAAACTAGAAAATTACCTGAAGACCGGAAAATGCTGACCTGTACTGTGTTCTTATCAATCCTTATCTAAATCATCCTGCCGTTGTTTTAATTGCTCAATCGTCTTAATAAAGCTGTTAACATCTGCAAACTGCCTGTATACCGAGGCAAATCTCACATAGGCAACATCATCTATTTGTTTGAGTTTGTCCATTACTTTTTCGCCAATGATCATACTGCTTACTTCCCGGTCGTATTCATCCCTTAAATACCGCTCTATCTCAGCAACTAGGATTTCGATTTCCTCCATACTGACTGGTCTTTTCTCACAGGCCCGGGTTATCCCATTAAGCAGCTTATCCCGGTTAAACTGTTCTCGAGTTCCCCCTCGTTTAATAACCAACAGCGGTTTTTCTTCCAGACGTTCATAGGTAGTAAAACGTCTCTTGCATAAGTTGCATTCTCTGCGCCTGCGTATTGATGATCCATCTTCGCTGGCCCTGGAGTCAACTACTCTGCTCTCCATCTCATTACAGTAAGGACATCGCATTATTATCACCTACCTAACTACTTCAAATTAGGTCTCGTATGCCCTTATTATGACCAATACCCGGGTATATTGCAAGGTTTTAACAAATACGCCTTCTAGTATCGATCATCCTCCAGATATTCTCTTCGATAATCTTCGAGATTGCTTGCGGCCGGCACCTCCACTAGAATAACGTCCCGGCCAATTCTCACGATTTTATTCCAGGGGACATTAACTTCCTCTCGGCGAGAAAAAAAGTTAAACCGCCGCGCTTGACCGGGCATAATAAGTGACAATACTCTCCCGCTCTCCAGGTCCAGATCGATATCCATGATATTGCCCAGTTTTTTCCCATCCAAAACATTGATTACATCCCGGTTTCTTAAGTCAGATATCTTTATCATCTTACTCATCCCTCCCAGCACTGTGAATTTCGTCTATACTTTTAATATATGAAAAATTTCAGAAAAGTTTCTTTTATATTCGGGACAGGCTGCGATATTGGTGAATACTTGGTGTTATGACAGCTGCAATTGCACCAACCAGCAGCCGATAATATTACCGGAATTAAATTATTGTGACTGTATCTGCCATAATGCTGTCGTTTTATAAATACTCCTGTTTTTTCTTTAAGCCTAAAGAAAATTTTTATATTTTCTATTAAGCTATTGCTTATACATTACGATAATATAAAAGAATTATATTATATTGGGCTGGACTCATTTCGAGAGGCCCATTACGGTACCGACTGACTGAAGTACCGCCATCAATACTGTATAACAAGGAGGATCAAAGTTATGATGAGGTCTCTCTATACTGCCAGTACAGGAATGTATGCCCAGCAGTTAAATGTTGATACCATCGCCAATAATATTTCCAACGTTAATACAACTTCCTATAAAAAACAAAGGGCAGAATTTCAGGATCTTCTGTATCAGCAAATTAATCGTCCAATTTCAGGTACTAATACTAATGACCCCGTAGGAGTTGCGGTTGGTCTCGGGGTAAAACCTTCTGCTATATCTACGTCATTTAGACAGGGAAGCTTGCAGGAAACTGACAATTCCACAGATGTAGCTATTATCGGTCAGGCTTTCTTTAAAGTTGAAGTGCCGGGATATGACGAAGAACTTTATACCCGAGATGGATCTTTTAAAATTGATTCAGAGGGAAATCTCTGCACTTCTGATGGTTACATAGTGGTGGGTACAGATTCTATTGACGAAAATGCAACCGATATTGCCATCGCCAAAGACGGAATCGTAACATATACGACTTCTGATGGCGATGAAGCTGAGGAAGCTGGTCAAATAGAACTGGTTAAGTTTATGAATCTGAACGGATTAGAAAAACTTGGCGGCAACCTTTATGCAGCATCAGCTAGCTCTGGAGATCCTGAAGACTGGGATCCTGATGATGATTCGTCGGTGTACCTGCAATCCGGATACTTGGAATTATCCAATGTACAAATCGTTGATGAAATGGTTGATTTAATATCTGCTCAGCGTGCTTATGAGATGAATTCGAAAGTTATTACCGCTTCAGACGAGATGCTGCAGACGGCGGCCAATCTGCGCAGATAAATTTTCATTAAGGAGCTTAAGAATATGATGATCGATACCAACATGATAAACATGCAAACGGCTCAGACCAGTACTTCCGTTGCCCAAGAAACTTCAGAGATGACTAGTTTTGACCGGGCCTTAAACAGTGCTATTCAAAGTGATGACCAGAAAAAATTATATGAATCCTGTCAACAGTTAGAAAGTGTATTTATAAACAAGGTTCTGGATTCAATGAGAGCTTGCATCTCCCACAGTGATTTAATAGAGCGTGGTTTTGCCACCGAAACTTATGAATCCATGCTGTATGATGAATATGCTAAAAATATGAGTAAAACTGGTTCGCTGGGTATAGCAGATCTTCTATATAAACAGCTCAGTTCACAGTTGGTGGAAAAGGAATAGTATCCCCGGTACTAACAAGAAAAGCCTGTTGACCAAAAATATGGCCAACAGGCTTTTTAAACTCTACCTCTGTATATTAGTATTATCGAATTTACCGGCCGCTCCCTGACTGAGGCGATCAATAATTATGGCCAGGACCACAATAGCCCATCCAGCTTCGAATCCTCCCCCTACATCTATCCGGTTGGTGGCAACCAGCACTTTCTCGCCCAGACCTCCAGCTCCAATCATACTGGCAATTACCACCATCGCCAGAGCCATCATGGTAGTCTGGTTGATTCCCGCCAGTATAGATGGCATGGCCAGGGGTAAACGCACTTCCTTCATTAACTGCCAGGGAGTAGCACCAAATGCCAGAGCTGCTTCCTGCACTGATTCAGAAACCTGCCTTATACCTAAATTAGTAAGTCTCTGCACCGGAGGCACCGCATAAATAACTGTAGCCACCACTGCAGGTACTTTTCCCAGGTGGAAGAGCATCAAGGCTGGGATAAGGTATACAAAGCTGGGCATAGTTTGCATGGCATCCAGAATAGGCGTAAATACGGTATTGACCCGGTTCGATACCGCCATCGCGATACCCGAAGGGATACCAATGATTAAGGCCAGGACAACTGATACAATAATTATTGAGAGGGTCTCCATGGCAACATCCCATAATCCCAGCATTCCTATCGTCATGAGCAGCACGGCGGGAAGGATGGTTTTACCAATGTGCCTGGTGATACGCCAGGACAGAAACATTATTCCAATCGCCCATAACCACCAGGGTATAAATAAAAGACCATGCTCAATCTGTACCATAATGGTAATTAATGAGTTGCTGAAGGCATCAAAGGCCGGGCCGCAAGTATGCAGCAGCCATTTGACAAAATTACTGATATACGGAGCTACGTGGTATTCTAATGCTTCCGGAAACATGTTTTCACCTCCTGGTACCCGATACAGCCTTATCACTGCATCCGCCTGAACGAACCGGCAGGGTTCTTACATTGCTGGGCTTGTTGTCTTGTTCCATCATAAGCGCAATCTTTTGCTCATCCTGAACAAAGCGCTGTACATATTCATCAGCCGGATGCATAATTATCTCCTGAGGAGTTCCTTCCTGTACAAACTCACCGCTTTTCATCACCGCCATACGGTCACCCAGACGAACCGCTTCACTCAGGTCATGAGTAACAAAGACCATAGTTTTATGCAGCTGCTCCTGCAGCCGCAGGAGTTCCTCCTGCATCTCCCGGCGTATAAGGGGATCCAGGCCGCTGAAGGGTTCATCTAAAAGAAGCAAATCGGTCTCCTGTACCAGAGCCCTGGCAATTCCAACTCTCTGCTGCATGCCACCTGAAAGCTGAGAGGGATAATGGGCTTCCCATCCCTTGAGCCCGACCTGTTCTATAGCCTGTTCCGCTTTCATTTCTCGGTCTTTTTGTTCCACACCACGCAGTTTAAGTCCAAAGGACACATTTTCCAGAACTGTGCGGTGAGGCAGCAGACCGTAATGCTGGAAAACCATGGCCGCTTTGGTACGGCGAAATTCGGTCAACTGCTCTTGATCCATTTCCGAAACATTATCACCATTCATCATTATCCTACCGGAGCTGGGATCAATCAGCCGGGGTATACATCGTATCAAGGTTGATTTGCCGCTTCCGGACAGACCCATAATTACGAAAACCTCTCCCCGTTTGATTTTAAAAGAAATATCCCGTACGGCCACAACTCCACCCGCAGCTTCCAGCTTTCCTACCGCTGCAGCATCATATAGATTACATTCTATTTTGTCTTTTGCAAACACCTTCCACAGGTTTTCAACCTCCAGAATATATGTTTCGGAATTGCTATCCAATTTAGTCCACCCCTTCGAGTACTGCTTCCACCTTGTTTGCCACATCTTCAGGTACCCATGATTTCCATACCTCCGGGTAGGTCCGCAAAAAGTAGATGGCGGCTTTTTCTACATCCCCGTCATTATCCATCATAAAAGCCAGGAAATCATTGTTCTGCCCCAGAGTCGTATCGTAATTATTCAAAAATTCAATTACCTCTGGTGAAGTGTTTTCCATTTCACTGTTTATTCCGATCAATACCTTGGCTGCCGGATAAGCACAGGCATAACCACCATCTGCCGACCACAGGGATTCATCATAAACCGGTTCCTCCAGGAGAGTCATATCAAGTTTACCCATCACCCAGGTAGGTTCCCAGTAATACCCCACCCATGGTTCTCCTTTTTCATAAGCGGTAGCCATAGATGCAGCCAGAGCTGTATCTGAACCGCTGCTAAATAGATTAAAGGTATCATTCAAACCATAAGCTGCAAATTTATATTCATTTATCTCGGTACATTTCCAGCCCGGAGGACTGTTGTAAAAACGCCCTTTGGTTGGAACTTCAGGGTCCTTAAACAGTTCCTGGTATTTCGGCAGGTCGCTGACTGATTTCAGATCCGGGGCTACTGCTTCTATACCCCTGTCCGGATCTCCAGTAATCATATAGGTTGGCACATACCAGCCCTGGGGTGCATCGGGAAAATTGGAACCCAAGTCCTTTACCGTACCCTCTTCCAGAGCTGCATTCCAGGCATCTATGATATTGTCTGCCCATACTTCCATATAGATGTCTAAATCCCCATACTGCAGTCCCTGCAGAGCTGGAAGCGTTTCGCAGAAAACATATTCGCATTCCGGATAACCGTACCCTTTCTCGATAATAAAACCTGCGATGCGGTTGTGAACTTTAACGCTGTCCCAACTAACATCAGCCATAACCAGTACCGGTTTCTCAACAGTGTTATTATTGCCCTCCTGTTCTTCACTGCCTGCTCCACCGCATCCGGCCACCAGCAGACAAAAAGACAGCACGACAGTAAAGGAAATCACCCCAACTCTCGAGTTCCTCAGTGGTTTTCTAATTTTTTGCATGAAAACTTATCCTCCTTGCTGGCAGGCAACGCAAGGCATGAAAGAAAGGCTATAAAAATAATTCACATTAAATAGCGTATACAATATAAATCCGCAGAATAATGCAACATTAGCTCCTGCCGATATATCTACGTGTATAATTACATAAAAACTCGACCTGATAGCCCGTTTCGCCTACGGGGTTAGCTGTCGGGCTCGGACTCGGGTCAGCCCTATCCCGGAATCTCTATGATCATCCCAGGAATTCGCCCCAAATTTCGGTTCCCCCGCGCCTTATGATAAAAGACCTCGGCGCCCACCTTATAATATTATTATATTATATTTAATGATATTATAACTTTTAGATATAGTCAAAGCTGGTATTTGCTGTTATCACCTTTATATCTAAATTGGATACCTTTAAATGGTAATTACCGACACTATTGTTAACAATGCATAAGAATATTATATTTAAATCTGGATTCAAGTTTTAATCTATTCTCGTTAACATGCTCCAAGGTGCTAAATGACTTATTTCCCACGATGTTTGACCATAATATAGATAATTGCAACCTTTTTGATTCTCAAGGGTATATTAAATAGGTGATAAAAAGGAAATTGGCTATGGACATTTCGATCAATCTTATCCGCAGATGCAAAAACATGGAACGAGATGCTTTTGATATATTGCTGAGCTCTTATGAAGGTCAATTGTATAGACTATGTTTCAGTTATGCCAGAAATCACGAGAGCAGCATGGATATAATGCAGGAGGTATTTATCAAAGTTTTTCGTTCAATAAGTACTTTTGATGAATCAAGATCTTTTTGGCCCTGGCTAAAAAGAATTGCTGTTAATACCTGTTTGAACTATGAACGTGATCACCAAAAGCATATTCACGCCGCTCTGGATAATCTAGATTTTAATAAACCAGACTTGATCAATGTTATTGATTCTCATACTAATATAGAAAAAGACGCAGCAGCAAAAGATATGAAAAGAATTATTGATGAAGCAATCTTGGAACTGCCCGATTCTTATAGAATGGTTTTAACCCTGAGATATGTTGAGGAAATGAGCTATAAGGAAATAGCATCCGACCTGGATCAACCTGTGGGTACAGTAAAAAGCAATCTGTGCCGGGCAAGGAATATGCTTAAAAAAAGGCTGGAAAGCTCTGGGCTGCTGGAGGTGTAATAAGTGTGTGAAATTAATAGAGAATTACTGCATGAGTACTTGGACCGGGAACTAAATGTACTGGAAGCTGAGCTCCTGGAAGAACACCTTAAAACATGTCCCGAGTGCAGACGGGAATTAAACCAGTTGAAGATATTGGACTGGGATCTTCGTTTTCATGAGCATATTAATATACCCCATCATAAATTGGCCAAATTACGGAAAAATACTTATGATCACTGTTTTGAAGAATTAGAATCCTTGCAGGATAATGCTTCTCTGGCGGATGTATATAGAATTCAGACCTCTTCAATGAAACTGGCGGTAAATTATATGCAATTCCTGCCTGGGGCCAATCTAATCAAGACTGCGGGGAACAATACCAGAAACTATGTGGGTAAAAAACTGGACATACGTAAAATAATATCGCTAAAAAGGTAGGTGCCTGGATGTATATTATTTTAGCTTTACTGCTGGTGGTCATAATTTTAATATTGATGATTTTGTTCATTCCTCTTAAATACACCATAAATGCTCAATATCAAGACAGACTGAAATATTCTTTCAAGATTTGGTCAGGCTTCCTGTATAAATGTGAGTTAAAACCTTCAACCGATATAAATATGCTGCGGTTTAAATTTTTAGGTATATCCTGGCCGGTGCGAAATCGACCAAGGTCGAGGAAAGAGATTAGCCCTGATAGAAATCAAAATAAAACTTTTGCGGGATTCACAATTTTGCAGAGTTTTTTAGAAAATAGACTTCAGATCACTATCTGGAAACTGTTTAAGAATCTCCTGGCAGCATTCAAACCAGATGACATTATCATCAACGGCAGCTATGGCTTCTATGAACCTGAGATCACTGCCTGGGTTCTGCCCTGCTGTTATTTACTGGGCAGGATGAACGATACTTACACTATAAACTTGAATCCAGTATGGGATCAGGATTACTTGGAAATATATCTGGAGATTGTCGGTTCCATTACTCTAGCATTATTACTTTGGTATTTAATAAAGTTTGTTTTTCAAGCATCAACCTGGCGATTCCTGTCAGCAGTAAGGAAAAACAAAAAACCTGTTAAGCAGCCTGCAGTGCAACCTTTTTAATGACAGCGGGTATATAAAATAGGGTGCTTTGAATAATCACAGAAAGGAGGAAAAGCTATGGATTTAACTCAAAACATCAATGCTTTATTCGAACAATTGGAAAAGTTTTTTAAGACTGAAACGGTATTTGGTGAAGCAATTCAAGTAGGCAGCATTACCCTCATCCCGGTAATCAGCGTTGCTTTTGGTGCTGGTAACGGTGGCGGTTCAGGAAGGGACCCCAAGGGTATGGATGGAACTGGTGGAGGTTCAGGAGCCGGGGGCAGAATTTCTCCCAGTGCATTGATAGTCATTAAAGATGATGAAGTAAGTGTAATGCCTTTAACCAACCGGGGTTCCATAGACAAAATCGCAGAAATGATTCCGGACATTATGAGCAATATGTCCGGTCATAAAAACCAGGCATAGTGCAATCGGCAAGGATTTGCCTCCAGGGCTCCTCAAGCATAGTTGCTCGAGGAGTTCCTTTATTTCTTTTCCAAGCATCCGTGGGTTATACAATCATCTCTACTAGCCATTCTTAAATCAACCTGCAGGGAGGGAATGTACAAAAGAAAACCCGAGAATAATTCGACATCCACAAATGTGACAAAATTATATATACCTCTTGGTATATACCAAACTGGGCATCATCACCAGAGCCTTAACGATAGATGGTTTTCACACCTTATTAAAAAACATGTTCCAGATAAAATATTAGAATTTCAATATAAAGGGTAAGCGGGAAAAGAAAGATGGTGAGCAGATGAATACCAAACCCCTGCTCACCAATATAAGAGGTACAATTGTTTTACCCTGTTAATACTTGTCGTCGCAGGAAAAACAAATCATTATTCGTTTGCTATAACAGACCTATGACGATTTAGTTGGGTCTGTCAATAATTTTGTGCTTTGCTCCTTCGCCATCCCGTTCATCGTAGAT
>JAENZN010000049.1 GCA_016841245.1 Syntrophomonas sp. | reverse complement strand
ACAGAGAACACATCCGAGGGTAAATAGTCAAGGTGTCAGCTGTTTTACGCTTACGCATAAATAGACAAATGCGCGGAATTATAGAGGAGTTTGAGTTATAATATAGAAGATTATGGCAATAAGACCCCCGGAAATCATAACAAAGTAAAAATCAATAAATAACCGGCTTATTAGTTGAAAATGCGATTTGAGGGAATATCTATGTGTCAATATAACCCTATCAGTCACGCTATTTCCAAGAACAGCTGTTATTAAGACGACCAAGCAATGATGGCAGTATAGTTCCTGCCTTGGCCGGAGCCAAGGTAGATTTAAACCCGCATCAAGTAGATGCTGCTCTTTTTGCCTTTCAATCACCGCTAACTAATGGAGCATTGCTTGCTGATGAGGTGGTTGCTTTTTGACAAGGGTAGATATAACAATTCTCTTTAAAATATCAATATCAAAAGGACTGCAGAGAATAATGTCGTATTGGTAAATGGAGATATTTTATTATGAGATATCGTAGGGTATCTACTTTTCTCTTTAATATAATTGCCTACCTTCCAGGTGTATTAAGCGGCTATTGGAGGAGTTTTTAATATGAAACTAACAGATAATGAAAAACGGGAAATTTTGAAATTCATTGAAGCTGACAAACCGCTTCCTGACAAATACCGATTCTTACTATTCGATGACAAGCGCGAAGTTGAATTGGTTTGGAACGGCAAAACCAGTGAGGTCTGCAATATTGTTTTGCCATTTCAGATCATTGAACATGTTGACGAGCCCCGCAAAGATTACGTGGATCATGAGTTCGCAAATACCCTGTTTGATCTTCGAGGAAGGCAGAAGTACGGTTGGACAAATAAGTTAATTTGGGGGGACAACAAACTTATTCTTTCATCTTTAAAAAATGGGCCACTTCGAGACGAAATCGAAAAACAGGGGGGAATTAAACTCATATATATAGACCCACCTTTTGATGTAGGTGCTGATTTTTCGATGGATATTTAAATCGGTGATGAAACGTTTACTAAGCAACCCAACATTCTTGAAGAAATTGCATATAGAGATACCTGGGGCAATGGATCAGATAGTATCATTGCCATGATTTACGAGCGTCTCAGTTTAATGAGAGATATACTTGCTCCTGATGGAACCATATATGTTCACTGTGATTGGCGTGTTAGTGGTTATTTACGACTTGTTTTGAATGAATTATTTGGAGGCTTTATAACTGAAATTTCTTGGCAAAAGTCTCGATCCGTTAAATCCCAGAGCAATCACTTTTCGAATATTAAAGACAGTATTTTTATTTACTCTAGGAATCCAGGCAAATATGTATTCGATCCTCAGTATGTACCCAAAAATGAAAAACTGCTTGAAACTCCATTTTTTAATGATAATCCACTTGCGGCAAATTTTACTGGGGAGTGCACGTGGTATTGTTGGGGCAGGGCAAGGGAAAAAACAAATACCAATGACTTGCCAACCTCTGATGCAGGTAATTGGTTTAGTCAAGCATCTGGTTTTTATAAAATAACCGGAGACCCTATATCCAATTCTATTGCTTGCTTCAGTGGCGGCCATGTAGTATTTGTTGAAGAAGTATGTAATGGTACAGTGTACTTTTCTGAGGCAAACTATTATTCTACGGGGGATTCTAGAAGAAGCAACGGGCAGTATGAAGTGCCTCCTAATGGCACTGACGGGCAGATTAAAAGTGCAACGATTTCCGCATTTAAAACCAGAAGCCCGGGAGGGTATCAGGGATGTATCGTTTTGTAACTAGCCGGGTTTGAAACAACTTAAATGTAAATGCAAATTAGATCTATTGAAGGCTGGAAGCCATGTTATGGTTTTCCAGCCTTCAATAATGAAAGCAGAAAGAGTTTTTTTCACAATCATAAGTTAAATAAGGTTATTTTTACATATGAGTAGGGAGTAAACCCCAATATAGATGAAAAGGAGGGGTATGCTGTACAGTTATCATTGTTTGCTAATCACCTTAGCATAGCTATATTTGTAATCTTCGCCATTGGTTTTGATACCTATCTCATATACGCCAAGTAATTTTTTTTCCTCGTATTCTTGGGAATAAGATGCGAAAACGATACTAATATTTGCTCCATTTTCAGTTATGCTTTGCACGACCGTTATTGTACGAGGACCTTGGTCTGAATAAAATCCTGTATATATTTTCCCAGAAGCATTATAAAAAGTTGACTCCCGCAAATGTCCCACCGATACATCAAAATACCGCATGACAAGGTTTTCGAGAAGTTCTTGAGGGATAGAATATCCAACTGAATTCTGGTTTTTAAATTGATTGAAGTTGTATTCTGGAACTCCATATGAAGTAAATGCGTAAAAACTATCAAAATGTTTAGGGTTTATTTTATTTGCATCTGTCCAGTTCGTATATGCGATTGCTGTATCTACCGCAACAGGTTTTATATATTTAAGATTATACGCTTCCTTATAATTCAAAGTTAAATCTGCAAGGTTTTCTTTAATATCCGTAACATTGCAGGATTTATACTTGTATGAATCACCTTGTTTGGTTATGGTCAAAGCTACATTTTTGTAATCCTTGTTAGTTTCCAATTCGTAATATGCAAAATCAATTTTAATTTCATTTTTACTTTCGTCAACATTGATAATCCGTGTACATGCAGTATCTATATAATTATAAACAGTTTTAGGATATTGCAGGCGGTAACTTTTACTTGCAATCAGATTGCCTGTGAAAAGATCACGCAGCCTAAGATGCGGCAATGATACATCAAAGCGGTCCGTGATTACTTTTTCATAAAGTTCCTGGGGGATATTATAATATCCGTAAATATTGTCAGGGGTTGCTGCGTAGTTTTTTATATTGTCTCTAGGGGTTGTGTACCTAAAAAAATTATCAAGGTATTCAAAACTTATTTCATTTGCATTTTCCCATGAGAAAAAGGCTATTCCCGTTGTAACAACCGGATCAACGAATTTATTTTTGTATTCGTTAAAATCAGCCATTTTGTTACCAGATCCAGATGTTTTGTTATTAGGTATAGTCTTGTTGGGCATATTATTTATGCACCCCGATATGGTTAATAACAATACCAGGGTGGTTAAAATAATAATGTATTTTCTCATCTTATATATTCTCCTTTTTAATATCGGTCCTTTTTCATGCTCGATCAGCTAAATTAGACGAAATGCCTAATATTCTTGCCGCTTGCCGTTCCTCTAATTCCTGTCTCGCTTACATACAAAGTAGCCATCATCAAATTATATATCTTATCTTTTAAAAGTCTTCTTACTTTATATAGACAATCTGCAACACCTCTGTTAAAAATTATTCAAGGTATTTATCTTTATTTTAAGCAAAATGAACTACCCACTAAGAAAATGATATAAATATCAGAAAAATAACATTCATTCATGAATATAGAGGACTCGGCTTTTTCGCCTATACAAAAAAAAGCTGCCCATTTCGGGAAGGCTTATTTTTTGCTTTTCTGGTGACTCCTTTAGTTTTGTCTTGAAAAGTCATAAAAAGTGTCCATGAAAGTTGCAAAATGCTTTCTGAGTTGTCTTTTACATATATAAGGAAAAATTGGCAATAAAGACTGTCGAGCCAAAAACGGCAAAACTCGGAGGAACGGTATGTCAGTCAAAATTAATCCCTTTTATTTATTGCTGGCAATAAATTGCGTTCTATAACCTATAAACAGCATATCTCCAAAAGTGTGTAAAAGGGCAGGAAAGGCAGTTTAATTGCTGCAATTCCTGTTCTTTTACTTTTATTGGAAAAGGTGAAATTGATGTCAAAAAATTAAATTTTGATGTTTACAAAGTGAGGCATTCCATCTCTTTAGCAGTCGAAGGGTGGTATGCCTGATGACTGAAGACCTGATTGTCCAATCACAAACAGGGGACAGCGGTGCGACTTTAACACTCATAATGAAATTCGATCCGTTGTTAAGAAAATATGCCTATAAACTCTATTATGATGATGCCTATAACGAGCTTCTCCATAATATTCGGCTTGATCGTATGCGCGACCCAAGCGAGGGATTCCTTGTTTCCTATATATGCACATCTATCCGCAGCAGCTATATAAAAAGATTAATATCCTTAAAAAGGCTTCACAATTTTGTACCGTATTCGGCCCTTAGTGACAGCCAGCTTTATTACGCTGAAGCTGCATCAGCTACCTCTGACCCATATTTCCAACTGGAAATGACAGGTATTGACCATGTGCTGACTGAATCGGAACTGTCAATTATCAAAATGATCTATCTGTTGGGGCATACCGTAACGGAGACCGCAGGCATTTATGGAATTAGCAGACAAGCAGTCAACCAGACAAAAAAACGAGCTTTGCAAAAATTAGAAAAATGGTTACGGACCAGCCTTGCCTAAGGGAGGAATTGAAGTGGATATGCTTTTGAATACTTTCAAGATAATACTTGCCCTGTTAGGAGGCGTTTCAGGATGGTTATTAGGGGGCGTTGACTCTCTGGTTTATGCGCTGGTTGCGTTCGTGGCCATTGATTATATAACCGGCGTAGTGTTGGCGATTTACGAAAAGAAAGTTTCGAGTGATATTGGATTTAAAGGTATCTGCAAAAAGGTATTGATATTTGCTCTGGTTGCATTGGGGAACATCATTGACCAATACATAATTGGTTCAGGCAGCGCTCTCAGGACAATGCTGATTATGTTTTATTGGTCCAATGAAGGTATAAGCATACTCGAAAACTCCGCTAAAATGGAGGTGCCGTTTCCGCAGAAGCTGAAAGATGCTCTCCTAAAAATTAATGATACAGATAAAAAGTAAAAGTTTTTAGAACCAGGTTTACAAATATGATTTTCCATTCTCTTTATTTAACAGATACATGCATGTGTTAATTTTTAGGTTAAATAGAGCCTCAAGTTATTTAAGCTGACTTGGCTCTATCTTTTCTTTTATTTTACGTAATCTTCAAATATAACTTTGGAAGCCTTCATAGATTATGGGTATTGGCGTCCATATATACTGGACGTCATATACAAATATCTGGACTGTGGTGACCTCCGACGTCCACGGATGGACTAGTGCAGCGGTGCCATGGATGGCAAGAAGCTGCCATCTGGGTTTTGCCCGGGTCAAGTGTGATGACTGCCAGCATGAATACCTATTGCCATTTTCCTGCAAACGCCGGTATTTTTGCCCTTCCACCCTGCGGGTACCACTGATGTTCGCTATCGCTCACTAATAATGTTGCTGCCATCAAAAACGGGTCCTCGGTCGCTCCTTGCCATCCATGGCACCGCGACATTAGTCCATCCTTGGACGTCAATCCGTGACACTGCGAAAAATCAATCTTCCCAATCCTCCGACCAATCCTCCGATGCAAAAACGCTCGTCGGGTTAACACTCTCACCATCGACGCGCAACTCAAAGTGTAGATGAGGGCTTGTTGCTTCGCCGGTCTCGCCAACATAGCCGATAACGTCGCCTTGCTGCACGGTATCTCCCTCTGCAAGTGCTTCTGCAAATCCAAACAATTTCGAGTGAAAAGTCTTAATATCGCCGCCGTGGTTCAAAATGGCATAATTACCATCTGTTTCATTGTCTCCTATCTCGACGACTGTTCCCTTATTGGCGGCAAGTACAGGTGTGCCTTCAGGTGCCGGAATATCAATCCCGTTATGAAACACCTTTCCCTTCTTTATGGGATCAAAGCATAAACCATATGCAGCGGAAATATGATTATACCCCGTTACAGGCCACAGATATTTCCCGTCGATATTGCTATCGTTCTGCTTATCAGCACTGACATTAATAACATTGTCAATGTCGTTCCTTGTCGAACTGGCAGCCAATGCCAATCCTATACCGCCGATTGCCAGGATTGCTACAACAGCTAAAACCGCAATATCCTTCTTCGTTTTCTTAACGTTCAAAATTCTTATCAATCTCCTTTCAATGTGCTTCTTGCTCTCGTATAAGGGAGAATAAAAAGCCGTGTTCATGCCGGATTGGTTATCCAGCGTGTTCAAAATGGCTTCGCCATAATGCTTTCTTTCCTCATGGGACATTTCGGATGCCAACGCCTCGTCGCAGGACAACTCGCCCCATATGCTTACATCCTTGCGGAGAACATGGACGAAGGGGTTAAACCAATGCAGCGTTCCCGCAATCAGCGCAAGCACTTTCACCCATAAATCCTTCCGTTTCAGGTGCATGAGTTCATGGGTCAAGACCAGCTTTAAGTCCATTCCCGATATGCTGGATGCTGGCAGCCGTATCATGGGGCGGCGCAGCCCCACAAGCATAGGGCTTGTGATTTTATGGTTCAGCATGAGTTTTACTTCGCCGTGGATGCCCAATGCCGCTTTGCATGAGGAAAGCAGAACGGCGGCGGTATCGTCCGGTATGGGAAAGCTGTCTGCCCGAAGCTGTTTGGTAAATCTGCGGTAGCAATAGAAATGCCATCCGGCAAAAACAATTGCTCCCGCAAGCCAAATGAACAAAACCGCTCCCATTACTTCTAAAGACAGGTGTTTTTCCATAGTAGCAGGAAGATGTTTCACCATCAGGGTATCTATTGCATCCACAAAACCGTTTGGCCGTAATGCTTCCGGGATAGCCATAGGCGGCGTTCCAGAAGGATGCCTTGGCGTTATTGTCTGTGGCAAAACAAAAGAAACTTTTCCCACAATAAGGGAAACAGGCAAGAGAAAAAAAGCAATTGCCATTTTCCCAATTCCGTATTGCCACTTGGCAGGAAAGATTTTTGCAGTTACAGGCCGAAGTAACAGCATCAACCCGACAACCACACTTCCCGCAATGGACATGGCAAGGAGATTTGACAACAGACTACCCATTTTTCTCACCTGCCTTTTCTGCGAACCAGCGCCTCAATTCGGCTATTTCATCCTTCGTCAGTTCTTTGCCGTCATAGAGTGTTGTCAGGAAGTTTTTAACCGAACCTTCATACAGTGTTTTCAGCAGGCTCTTTGCTTCTCGGCTTCGGTATTCCTCCGGCGACATGCAAGGCTCATAGATATTTGTGCGGCCCTGTTGTTTGGTGGAAATCAGGACGCCTTTCTCAACCAGCCTTGCCAGAAAAGTTGCCATTGTTTGTCCTTTCCACTCCTTACCTTTGTTCCGCGCAAAAATGTCAAGCAGTTCACCGGAAGTCATAGGATGGCCGGATGCCCAGATAATTTGCATCACTTCCATTTCCGTTTCCGATAGTTTTTGAAAATTGGTCATGGTTTACACCCTCCGTTCATTGCTGCACATCTGCGACATATTACTACGCTTATGTAGTGACCTTAAATTACTACAATGGTGTGGTGATGTCAAGACAAATAATACAGAAATTTGCAGGCATGGGTTTATTGGTCATCTACTCGATATTCCTAGGCATTTAAAAAACGGTTGATCCCCACAAGCAGTTTCTGCTTAGGTTCAGTATAACAATCAGAAAGCATGCGGTAATCTTGCACCGCGTCGTAAAAAACGACCATTGCGAAGAAACTCCCATTCGTAGAATAATAATTACGATTGGGAGCTGTTGATAGCGAAGCCGGGCGTACGTTGCAGACTGGTTGAACAGAAGTCTCAATAAACTCCTTGACCTCAATGTGGTAGACGACGGGATTATATAGTCTACCTATCCATGGAATCAGTGGCTTAGCAAGATTCAGCTCGGCTCGCATACATAGTCAAAGATATCGAACAAATATTTGGTGTGACGGGCTTCAAATCACAACTGGCTCAGTGGTTTCCTTCAGCATGTTTATATTCAGGCGGGACGATGTCCTCTTCTGCTTGTGGTTTGTCCAGATTTATCAGCAACACCGGAACAGAATGTGTAATATACCTCTGAAATGTATCTCCATAAGGAACAACAACTGCCATAATTGTACTTTTTCTATCAAGTTCAGATATGTCTATCGTAAAATCAAATTCTGCCGTCGTGCCTTTCTCAAGCGTAACCTCAAGATAGTCTTTACCCGATACCAAAACCGGCTGTTGGTCGATTAATAGTGTAAGTCTATATTGGGTTGAATTTCCTCCATATAGTTTGATCTTTAAACCTGTATAGCCGTTTGCACCCATTTGTTGTACAATCTGACTCCCGCTACCGTCGCATAATTCGATAATTGGGTTTAAGTCTAAATAATTCGTCCCGTCTTCATACTCATACATTTTATATATTTCATTAGGAATATCATATGTTCTTGAGGGGAACAATGCCATTTTTTCCGTTGTGGAATCGCAACTTTCGGGTGTGTCCTGAATCAACGAATCCACTAAAGGGGGGAGCAAAGGAG
>JAENZN010000020.1 GCA_016841245.1 Syntrophomonas sp. | reverse complement strand
TCTTGCTGTTCAGTTTTATCAGATCCTGTGCGCTTTGGCTTCCCGCCACGCGCAAGAGTTATATTATCATCCACCAGGATAATTGTCAAGTTATGTTCTCTTTTTTTTACTGCTTTTTTTAACCAATTTGCCCAATACCTTCAGTTGGTATTTCTGTTCCAAAACCTTGCCTCGGTTGATCGCAAGCAAATACACATCCATAGTGTTCCCAATAATCCGCTTATGCCTGCTGTAGTACTTGACCTCAGGGGTTATTGGTCGCTGATAAGAGGGTACATCATTTCCGATGCTCCTCTAAAATTAACATAAGTTTCAGGTACGTCTCCAACAATAATCGTCTCCGCCATAGGGATTACTGCTAGAACTTCCAATTCTTTTTCCATAAACGGTACTGCAACCATAATGTTGCTGCGAACTTCAAAATATATAAGGTGTCTGGTCTGATTTATACCGGCTTGCTCAAATTCATTTAAAATGTTTACGTGGACTTGCCCGGCGGGAATGATCTTCACCTTCATCCGGGGACCATAGGCAGCCAGCACATCTATACCCGACATTTCTCCCATTGGTATTTCTATAGTATCATCTTTCATCTGTCCTAGAGCCTGAGCTACTTCGGCCACGGTGCTGCTCATAACTTTGTTAAGCATTATGGTGTTGGGCTGAATCAATACGATTTTTCCCTGCCCATCTTTATGCACTACTACCATGTCTTCATATTCCATTTCCGAGACCACTTTATCATTTATTATCCTGTTGATAGTCTCGGCTGCGGCTGTCTGAGCCTCCGCACTTGCCAGCGTTAACAGACTTTTCTTTATACGCAGGTCTGCAAAAATTACCGATGTTAACAGTATAACTATCAAAATTATACCCAAAATTGGCATCAACCTGAATTTGGGACCATACATGAAATCACCCCCGTAACTTCATAATATGAAAAGTAGTTTCATTTGGTTCACATAATTAATATAATTATTATTCAATAGGGTTAATATTAGAGGCCGAGGGACATTATTTTATTCGGTTTTGATGGTGGTAATCGGAACATGGGAGCATTCCCAGAGGCACAACAATTCCTTCAGTTTTAATGAGGAAATAAAATGAACGCCCTTCTGTTTCTTGTAGGAGGATCTGCTTATGGAAAAGTGCTTAGGAACTAAATTTTGTATGGATGATGAAATACTGCCCGCATCTTGCTTTCAAGAATATTTTGAGGAGAAAGATCACTCCATCTATGAAGTAATCCGTATAATCAAAGGAGTACCGTTGTTTTTGGAAGAACACATCAATCGGCTTTATAATTCGTCTGCTTGTTCTAATATAACTTTTTGCTTTTCATACGACTATATAATGACGAAAATTTGTAATCTGGTAAAAATTAATGGTTTAGTAAATGGGAATGTCAAACTGCTCCTGCATTTTTCCGGGGATAAATCCAGCCCAGAGCTACATTGGTATATGTATTTCATTCCTCATAACTATCCTACTGAGGATGCTTATCAAGAAGGAGTAGCAGTGATACTAATAAGGGCTGAACGTATTAATCCTACTGTGAAAGCGGCCAATACAAATATGCGCAGTAGTATTGACAATGAATTGAAAGAACGCGGCGCCTATGAAGCCCTGTTAGTAGATACCCATGGCAAAATAACCGAAGGCAGCCGTTCCAATGTGTTTTTTGTTAGGGATAAGAACCTTTTGACTGCCGGTCAGGATAGAATACTGCCTGGCATCACCCGCGATAAAATTTTAGAAATATGTAAACTGCTCCACTACCAGGTTATTGAGGAAAATGTGTCGCCAGAACATCTTCATTTAATGGATGCAGTTTTTATCACCGGTACATCACCTAAGGTACTACCTATACAAAAAATAGATAATTTTGTGTTTGAATCGGCTTCCCATCCGGTGGTTAAGGCTATTATGACTTCTTATGATCAATTAATCGATAATTACATCAAATCCAACAAATTATGACCATCCCTTGAAATAATGGCTCAGAATTAATAATCCTCTGCTGACAGCTTGACGTTCAGAATATAGTATTATATAGTTGCAGGAATTATTTCCTACTTGTCAAATAATCAAGATGGAATAATAATAATTGCTGATTCTACAGTTATTATATTACTATCTGCTAACATGTTTTCTCACCACAACAGGGATAGACTGTAGTTTCGTTAAAGGAGTGATATAGGTGGATAAGATAAGGGTGCGTTTCGCCCCCAGTCCTACCGGGACTTTACATATTGGCGGTGCCCGCACGGCACTATTTAACTGGCTTTTTGCCCGAAAATACTTGGGGAAACTGGTTCTCCGCCTGGAGGATAGTGACATCCGCAGATCCAGCGAGGATTCTGCTCTGGGTATAATGGATGGATTACGCTGGTTGGGATTGGACTGGGATGAGGGCCCTGATGTTGAAGGAGATTTTGGCCCCTATCGCCAGAGTGATCGCATCGATATTTATCGTAAATATCTTGATCAATTAATAGACCAGGGTAAAGCCTATTATTGTTTTTGTTCATCTGAACAGCTGGCGGCAGAAAAGGAAGCCGCTCGCCTGGCAAAAGCTGACTACAGATATGCTGGACATTGCCAGACTATAAGTAAAAGCGAAGCTGAGGAACGAATTCAAAATGGGGAGAATCCAGTCATAAGATTCAAATCTCCAACTGATGGAGTCCTTGTGGTACATGACTTGATTCGGGGGGAGGTTGAATTTAACAACCGCCTGCTGGATGACTTTATCATAGCCAAATCAGATGGCTGGCCTACTTATAATTTTGCCGTGGTCGTTGATGATTATGGTATGTGTATTTCACATGTCATAAGAGCAGAGGAGCACCTCTCTAATACCCCCAAACAAATTTTGCTTTACCAGGCATTAGGCTGGGAACTCCCTCAATTTGCTCATGTTTCCATGATACTAGCTCCCGATCGAAGTAAATTGTCAAAACGGCATGGTGCTACCTCGGTTCAGGAATTTCGTGATGAAGGATACCTCCCAGAGGCCCTGATCAACTATCTGGCTCTGTTAGGTTGGTCAAGTGGAGAAGACCGTGACTTCTGGACGATAAGCGAGTTAATAGAACGATTCAGCCTGGACGGTATTTCACGTTCCCCAGCTGTATACGATATAGAGAAACTGGGTTGGATGAACGGTCATTATCTATCTGCAGCAAGCGCAGATCGCATAGCTATTATGCTCCACAAAGAAGCCCATAGACGAGGTTTCATATCTGACCATAGCGAGGATAAATTTATCCGTGTAGTAGCATTGGTCAAAAACCGGGTAAAAACCATTAATGAGATTCTAAATGAAGGATCATATTTTTTCGAGCCGGTTTCCTCTTATGATGAGAAAGGCTGTAAGAAATACTTTCAAAAAGAAAACTCCTCTACTCTCTTAAAAGAAGCTTTGAAATTATGCCAGGAAAGTGACTTTTTTTCGGTAGAAAATCTGGAGCAGGAACTACGTCAAAGAGCTGAGGAACTAAATATAAAGGCGGCTCAGTTAATTCATCCTATCCGTCTGGCTTTATCTGGACGTACTGCAACTCCTGGAATATTCGAGGTCATGGAAGTGCTGGGAAAAAATGAGTGCATAGACCGAATTAATTCGGCTATACTATACGCGGAAAGTTTGAAATCTAGATAAACAAAATCTAATTAGGCCTTTGACAAGAGGGGCACCCTGTATTATAATTATCTTCGCGCGGGTAATATACCCATTGCTGCCGGTTGGTGTAAGTGGTAGCACGACTGACTCTGGATCAGTTCGCCAGGGTTCGAATCCTTGACCGGCAGCCATTTATATTTCTGGCCCCATCGTCTAGTGGCCTAGGATGCCGCCCTCTCACGGCGGAGACAGGGGTTCGACTCCCCTTGGGGCTACCATGCTAACCTTTTGCGTAATTAAATTACCATAAAGTCTAGAGTTATAAAATCTAGACTTTTTTATTATTTTAATAGGTTTGGATATATGGCGGAGGCGGTACGTACTCCTTTTTATGCAGAAACAAGGTTAAATGTGCTACAGACTTAATGAGCTTCTGGCATATTAGCCCAAAGCAATCATGATTTGATTAGTAACACCTTTTTAAAAACCGCGGTAGCAACCTATTTTATAAATTTTTCTGTACCCTCCATTCTAAGCTCTTTTACTCAGATAGAGAGTACTTCCGGAAAAGAGCAGCAGCGTTAGGAGCAAGTATATCGGAACCAAACAATTTATTCTTTTCATATACCTAACCTTCCGGCTGTTTATTCCCGCTCTTTAATGAAGAAAACCTCTTCAACAGTTTTTCCAAAATATTCCGAAATCTTAAGAGCCAACAGAGTAGACGGCATAAACTTTCCAGTTTCAACCGAGTGTATAGTGAGTCTCGTAACTCCCACTTCATTGGCAAGCTCCTGCTGTGTCATTTCATTGTACTCAAATCGGCATTTCCTGATCTTGTTTCCCAGCTTCATAATTTATCAACCCCCGATGATTGCTCCAACTTTTTTCGAAATAGGGGCAGCTTATTGAACAAATAATATGCGGCAAACATTATGATGCCTCCCGCAGACAGTTCCTTGAGCGTAAACAGCCATGGATAGCCTGGTTTGTTGATGCCGAAAGTGTTACCGACAAGAAGCAGCGCAACGAACATCGCAACAGCGAATACGATGAGCGTTACAAACGCATTCAGATTTGCCGCTAGGATGGCAACAATCTTTCCCGTTGGCTTTTTTGCCCTGACATACAAAAGCTCACCATATCCTGTAAAAATGAAAATGCCGCATATATAAAACCAATTCACTTTAATAGGGATATTCGTTACGACGATGTTATCCGACCGCATGAGAATGTAAGACAATCCCATCAAAGCTGCGGCGGCGCCGAAAATCAAGGCGGCTATCAACTCACGGTCCATATAGCGTTTTCTCTTTAGACCAATGATAAACAATATGAGAACCGGTACCATAAGAAGGATGGACAGATTTGACCCTTGATTCTTTGTGATGATTGAGTCCAAAAAGCTGATGCTGTTACTTGAAATCGTCTGAAATAATGATGCTTTTTTTTGCATTTCAATAGTAACAGAGCTGCTGTCGTTGTTTATTACTATATACTTGTCATCATTGATATCAATCATCTGGAGGCGGCTGTTGGAGTATGCGCTATCCATGATAGAATAAGTAAGGCCCGGTATGCTTATAGAATCGTATCCGGCACCGTCCTCAATGTATATCGGGATCAGCCCTGATTTTACATTGGAAAGTTTGATAGTCCTTGTGTCGCCGCTTGCTTCATCACTAAGGATTTCATATGGTGCTTCACTGCTGCAGTAGAGCCGAGGATCGCCAAGCATGAAGTAATGCGATGTAACCGCATAGCTCTGCATTGCCGCATGGTTTTGGATCTGCACGAGATGTCCGAGCGGGTATTTATCCCAGGTGTATATTGTGCTGATATCCGTGTAATCGCCGAATCGCGTACCAGCCACGGATGAATAGAGGAAGCCGCAGTAAGCGATGGCACCCTTGCTGATGCACTCCAGGGCAATAGAATTTTCCTCCCAGGGCTTGAACGTACTGCATCCGTAGTTCTGTATCACACAGGCGTTGAGTTCCGGGATGTCGGCTGATTTCACGGTGATGCCTAAACTCTTGTCAAACCATAAACCAGCCGCACCTTCAAGTGATATCTGGATGGCTTCTGCGTTTTGGAGTACTGTCAGGATATTCACCATGGTCAATTCCATGCTGGCAACTTCTGCATTGCTGCCATAAATGATTTCGGGCTCGATTTTGTGTTTTTTTGTCCCGTTAATAATCGCAAAATCATTGCCCGGAACCTGCGATGAACCTTTCCAGAGGCTGCGCGCGTCATCAATCGTTTTTCCCGATATGATACCGACGGAGATGAAGGTGTCCAGACCATTCATTGCGTTGCTAAAATCCATCAGGACACTTTCAGACAAGTTTTCAGGCGAAATTACCCACAGTAGAAAAACCGGCTTGGCCTCCATCGTATCCTCAAAGGTTTGATATACCGAAATTCCTTCTGTCAACGATATTTCTTCAGCCAATGAATAATAGGGATCATCTGTTGAAGCAAGAATTACTGTATCGGCATCCGACTCAGTACTTGCATATGCTGTTGTAGAATTTAAGCAGAACAAAGCTATAGCAATTAATAGAATAGAAATTAAGTTCTTCATTTTTTCCTTCTTTAGAATCCCACATTATAAATATATATTTATACTCTATGCATAGCATAATATATATAGAGTATATAATACTATACTAATTGTATATTTAATAACAAATATTATATCAACAATTACAATCTTAAGATTAAGCGCTGTCCTGGAAAGAGGGTAATTTAATAATTTCCTGGTTGCAGCAGAAGCCATATAAAAGAAAATCAAGAGGGAAACAAAAACCGTGCTGCATAGGCAGTTATATCTATGTCCTATGATTACGCCTCCTTGTAATTAGCAAGCCGAATCATCATCATCCATAACAGATAAGCAGGAACATACTCCGCCAGTTTATCCTCAGAGCTCCAGTTTTCAGGGTTATTCACCAATCCTTTAGCTGCTAATTCCTTTAACGCAGCCTGGCCTCCTTCTACCATCCATTTTTCTAACGCCACATCTATCACTCCATTCGCTAATTTCGTGTACAACTCGGTCCAGGGGAACAATGCCCCAGGACAGGCGGTGGTCATCACGTCCTTGTGCCCAATCACAGATGTATACGCAAATCTTTTCCAGATATCGAATACCAGCCAGACCAGGCTATCCATTTGATTATCGGTCGGTAATGAGCTGGTAAAATTCCCTATCAGGCAGATGCCAATTCCATTACTGTTAGCTTCATGGGTTGAATCCTGATAAGCATGGGCACCAACTGCCCATTCCGGCCGACCTCTATATATAGTGCCATCGGCATAAATCACATAATGGTAGCCGATTCCAATCCAACCGTTAGACAGATGCCAGCGGTGAATGTCTTCAATGGTAATATTAATATTACTGGCTGAGTGATGGATGACCAGCTTTTCGGTTTTCAATCTTTTTTGTAAGCTGCCACTAAACACCAGCTCATTCTCTAATATTTGCATTGTTGTTTTCTCCACCTTCTTTTATGTCCCTTCTTCTCCAATATATGCTTTCAAGAATAATTGGTGTGATATTTCCACACTATATGAATGGCTTTAGGTAAGTTACATTGGCCAAACTGATTCATTTCCATAGTGAGTTACAAAATTATTTTTTTCCTCATCTCTTCGACAACGACTAAGTGTCTGGTCCAAATTTTATAATTGGGTGTTATAATAACAATGAAGAAGGCTTGTGAAGGAAGGAGTTTATTATGGTGGAAGTTAAAGATATGATTGCTCCTTTGTATATTCACCGTGATTTAATTGCATCTGAGGCTTCAAGGTATTTACTCCAGCATCAGATTGACGGAGTTAGGGTGGTTGATGATAATAATAAGGTAGTAGGTTTGATAAGCTGGTCCCACCTGCTGAAAATAGTAGCAGATGGTTTATCCCCTGATACACCAGTTTATAAAATAATGTCCCAGGATCAAGAAAGTATAAGTATATTGGAAGAGCTCCAGTCTATGACAGATAAGTCCATTAATAAAGATAATGCTTCTAATAAGGAAGACAACCGTTCCTTATATAACCTTACTATGTCCTTTTTTAGAATTCTGCAAAGAAAAAAGCAGGAGTGGGATATCTGCCTGGATTCTATATATAATCCTATGGTTGCGGTAGATGCTGAAGAACGAATTACCATTTTCAATAAATCTCTGGAGACAGTATCGGGAATAACAGCCCAGGATGCCTATGGCCGACACATCAACGAAGTCTTTGATATGAGTGAATTAGGCCAGATACTAACAAGCGGTAAAAAACAAACCCTGCAAAAAATCAAATATCAAGGCAAGACTCTATTGTCAAATCGAGCACCTATTACCGTAGATGGAAAGATAACCGGTGCCGTTGCAGTTTTGCAGGATATATCCGAACTGGAAACCGTTGTTGAGGAATTGGAGGTTACTAAAAAGCTTAACCAGCAGTTAGATGCCATTTTCGAATCTTCCTATGACGGTCTATATATAACCGATGGGGAAGGCAACACCATTCGTCTGAATAAAGCTTTTGAGCGTATTATGGGGGTTTACACCGATGAGTGTGTAGGACGTAATATGGCCGATCTGGTCCAGGAAGGTTATTTTACCCGTTCCGGAACCCTGCTGGTGCTGGAAAGGAAACACCCGGTGACTATACCTTTACAGTCGAAAACCGGGAAAAATGCCCTGGTAACCAGCAACCCCATATTTGATGAAGACGGTAATATCGTTCTGATAGTCACCAATGTGCGGGATTTAACTGACTTGATAGAATTGGAACGCCAGTTGGAAGATGTTAAAGTCTTAAGAGAGCGAGAACTCGATGCCGTAGTTGAATCATCCTTCGATGGTCTATATATTACCGATGGACAGGGCAAAACACTGCGTGTAAATAAGGGCTTTGAACGCATCACTGGAATTAGCGCAGAAGAGATTACCGGTCGCTATATGAAAGATCTGGTGAAAGAGGGTGTTTACTCGAGTTCAGGCAGCTTGCAGGCGATTGAAAAACGGGAAACCGTTACCGCTCAGCTAAAAGCCAGGTCCAGGAAGGAGATACTGGTTACCAGTACGCCAATTTTTGATGACGAAGATGAAGTAATCATGGTGGTCACCAATGTCAGGGACATGACTGAACTAATAGCACTGGAACGCAAACTGGAACGAGTAGAAGGATTAAGGCAGAAAGAACTGGATGCCATTTACAAGTCTTCTTACGATGGTTTGTATATTACCGACGGAGAAGGTACTACCTTAAGTCTTAATAAAGCCTTTGAACGCATTATGGGGGTTAAGGCAGAAGAATGCGTAGGCCGCAACATGGCTGATCTGGTAGATGATGGTGTTTTCACCCGTTCGGGAACCCTCCTGGCCCTGGAAAGCCATGAGACGGTTACCATCCCCCTCCAATCAAAAACAGGTAAAAACGCCCTGGTTACCAGCACCCCGGTTTTTGATAATGCCGGTGAGATAGTCCTGGTAGTTACCAATGTAAGGGATTTAACCGACTTGATAGATTTGGAACACAAACTTGAACAGGTAGAAGGATTGAGGCAGAGGGAACTGGGGGCTATTTTTGAATCTTCCTATGACGGTCTGTATATAACAGATGGAGAAGGGAATACCCTGCAGCTCAACCAGGCCTTTGAACGCATTATGGGTGTTAAGTCAGAAGAGTGTGTAGGACAAAATATGGCGGATCTAGTCCGGGATGGTGTATTTACCCGCTCGGGTACTTTGCTGGCCCTGGAAAAACGCGAAACAGCCACCATTCCCCTGCAGTCAAAAACCGGCAAGAACGCATTGGTTACCAGCACTCCCATCTTTGATGAAGCAGGCAATATAATTCTGGTGGTTACTAATGTGCGCGATATAACTGAACTAAATGATTTACAGGGAAAAGTTGAGCAGCTGGAAGGCTTAAGCCGCATGTATCAGGTGCAACTGAATCAATTAAAGAGCTCTAAAAGCTGCATACTGCACTCGGATAAAATGCGCAGATTGCTAAAGATGGTCAATCATGTATCAACAGTTGACTCCACCGTTCTTATCCTAGGGGAGTCCGGGGTAGGCAAAGAGGTAGTAGCAGATATCCTTCATACCAGCAGTCCACGGGTAAATCAACCTTTTATCAAGGTAAACTGTGGTGCCATACCCCACAATTTGCTGGAATCAGAATTATTCGGTTATGAACCCGGTGCTTTTTCGGGAGCTAGTAAATCAGGTAAAGCTGGAATGTTTGAACTGGCTGACGGCGGAATCCTGTTCCTGGATGAAATTGCAGAAATGCCTCTGGATCTGCAGGTTAAGCTGTTGAGGGTTTTACAGGATAACAAGATAATGCGTATTGGGGGTACCCGGGAAATCGAAGTCGATGTCAGAATTATCGCTGGCACTAACCGCAACCTGCAGAATATGGTGGTAGAAAACCTCTTTCGTAAGGACCTTTATTATCGGCTTAATGTAGTGCCCATCGTGGTTCCCCCTCTGCGTGAACGACGGGAAGATATCCCGGTTTTGAGTAAGCATTTTCTGGAGATGTTTAACCGCCGGCACAAGATGGTTAAACGTATTTCCGCTGATGTTCTAAAATACTTTATCTCTTATGACTGGCCGGGTAATGTAAGAGAACTGGAAAATCTTATTGAACGTCTGGTGGTTACCACCCAGCATGATATTATAGGAATGGACGATCTATCTTCCTGGGTAGAACTAGAAGCTGTATCACAACCTAAATCGAAAATCATCCCTTTGAACACCGCCCTGGAAAATACAGAACGCAGTCTGCTGCAGGAAGCTTTTTCTATGTATAATTCAACCTATGCAGTAGCTAGAGTCCTGGGAATAAGCCAGCCCACCGTAGTACGCAAGGCCGCTAAATATGGAATTGTTAAACAGAAATGAAATAAGTTGGGTATAGGTATCAGTTATCTATACCCAATTGAATCCCCAATAATTAAAACGGCAAGTGATCCCCCTGCCGTTTTAAAACTATAACAATGATTTTTTATTCAATAATAAATTTACTTAATTTTGTTAACCTTCCGCCATATGTTCATTTTTTCTGCTTCCTTAATCAATTCGTCCCTAAAATCAGGATGGGCTATATTAATTAATGCTTCCGCTCTTTGCCAGGTGCTCTTGCCTTTCATATTGGCTATTCCGTATTCGGTAACTAGCATATGAGTAGCAGTCCTCGGATCTGTAACTATAGCACCAGGACTGAGTATAGGCTGAATCCGGGACTTTACTGTCCCCTTGGTTTGAATGGTCGATGGCAGACATACAAAACTCTGACCACCTTTAGATTTGTAAGCACCCTCTACGAAGTCCAATTGTCCACCAGTACCACTGATATGTCTGGTACCTACGGTCTCTGAACATACCTGTCCGAACAAGTCTACTTCGATACAGGCGTTTATGGATACAAAATCATCTATCTGCGCTACTACAAAGGGATTATTGGTGTAATCGACTGAAAATGAAGCCAGTCCTGGATTGTCGTCTATATAATCATATAGTTCCTGACTGCCCATGGCGAAAGAATAGACCTGTTTGTACCTGTCGATATTTTTATTTGCACCAGTTATTTTACCTGCTTTTACCATTTCCAGATATGCATCTACATACATTTCCGTATGAACACCCAGATCTTTTAAATCAGAATTGGCTACCATAGTTCCCACCGCATTGGGAGTACCACCGATGCCCAACTGCAGGCAGTTGCCATTATACAAGCGTTCGATAATATACTCCGCTATTTTGATTTCAACCTCAGAAGCCGCAGATGAACCCAGTACCATTATCGGCTCGTTTTTACTTTCGATTACGTAATCTACCTGGGAAATATGCACACATTCCTGATTCCCTCCCAGACATCTGGGCATTTTGCTGTTAACTTCCAGTATTTTAATATCAGCCGTCTCCATGGCGGCCCAGCCATTTACAGAACTCCCGCCAAAGTTGAAATATCCATGTTTGTCCATAGAAGTAACTTGAAGAACTGACACATTGTCAGGCGTACAGTCTTTTCTGGTCATCATGGGATTTTCATGAAATTTCATAGGGATATAATATAGATTTTTACCAATAAATTTTTTATCATGAGCCGCTACATGCCAGCTGTTCCAGGTGAAATGTTCCCCACTGGGATCAGCTTCTGCTGTGAAATGTTGATAAGAACCGATATCGCAGCGTATGTTCACATCCCATAGTTCATCTTTCCTTTTAGCCAGCGCTTCATCGAAATCTCGTGCACAGTTTATACCAAAACCATACTCAACCCAGTCTCCTGATTTGACCAGTTTTGCTGCTTCATCAGCAGTAACTAATTTGCTTTTATATTCATCTAACCATCTCTGATACACGCAGTTACCTCCTCCATATCTCTTCTTTTGTTTGAACACTCCATTAATTATTTGTATTTAGTTATATTATGGAGATCTGCTATACAGCACGATTAGCAGCTGTTTTTGTTTTCTGGTTATATAGATAGTATTTACCAGGTTTTTTGATACTTAATAGATCATCGTTATTACTACCTACTATCATATCTGCCTGAGATATATGAATACACTCCTGTCCTGCTTCGCTGCCTTCGAGAATACGCTCATTTATTTCTAAAATGACATGCTCCGCTGTTTCATAATATTTCTTGAAAATGTGCCGTTCTGCAGCGTTACTGCCAAACCAGAAATAACCATTTTTATCCATCGGACTTACTGTAGCCATAAAAACATAGCCTGGAAGCACATCATATTCCAAACCGTTTTTAACCACACCTTTACCCGTGGTCTTTCCTCCTTCATGAAAAGAACTTTCCCTCTCCCCTGGACAAATCCCCTCATAAAACTTAAAATGTTCTTCAGTAAAATCCGCATCCATAGCATAATATCCGCAGGAGATATCATTACAGATTATTTTGACATCATAAAGCTCATCTGTACGCATAGCCAGAGCACGGTCAAGTTCGTTTATGCTGCATATTCCGAAAGCATATATAACCCGGTTACCAGACTTAATTACTTTCACCGCTTCTTCCGCAAAGCTAAATTTTCGTGCGTATTCATCTGCATATTTCAAGCTCATTTTGTAGTCTACCTCCATAATAACCGTTCTGTTAAGGTTTTATTTATTGAGAGCGGAACCAGTATCGACCCCGCTCTCATGTTGTTTATTTCAAATATTAAATTACGTTATAATATTTTGCCTTTTTTTAAGGCGTCCTGTCGTAGTTAGTCTCTGAATTTCATTGATGCCTTCGTAAATTTAGGTTTTCTTGGCATCCAAAAATCCATCTGGATTACATAAACGCTTCTTCGGCCAAGTCAATGCAGCTGGTGTCAGGATTCTGCATGGACTTCAATACCCCAAATACTTCGGGAACAACGTTCATTACAAAGAACCTGGCGGTGGCGATTTTGCTCTTATAGAAGTTGGCATCATAGTGATCTTCGCCCAGTTCCGCAAGCTTGCCGGCAGCTATTACGGCTTGTTCGAGTAAGAACTTGCCGCCGAGAACTTTGGCAGCTGAATGCAGCATACGGGTAGCGTACAACTGTTTCAGTTCAAAATGTTCCTTAATCCAGCTTCCATTCAGATCCATCATGGTTTTGAAAGCACCGAAAGCATCTGCCATCATAGCAAATTCTTTATCGAGTTCCGCAATCTTTTTGTTGTTGATGAAATCTTCGATTAAAGCCATCCATTTCCGGAACGGTTCTCCGCCCTTCATAGTATACTTGCGCCCGGTCAAGTCTTGCCCGTGCATGAAGTTGGTGCCTTCCCAGATGGAGTAGATCTTGCAGTCGCGAGCCAGGGACGCCGGTGCATATTCTTCCATGAAGCCGTAGCCGCCGTGTACCTGCATCGCTTCTGAGGTCATAACCCACGCCATGTCAGATATAAAGGCCTTGCAGATCGGGTTTTGAATCATGAAGAAGTCTTCGGCGAGATCTCTTTCTTCTTCAGTGGCAGCTTCCTTGCCCATATCGATATAGTAGTAGGATGAGTAGACCATCGCCCGGCAGGCTTCCATGATAGACTTCTGCAGCATCAACATACGGCGCACGTCTTCATGCTCAATGATCCGTACTGCAGGTCCCTTGGGATCTGTAGCTTTTCTGCTCTGTACGCGTATCTTGGAATAATCCAGGGCTGCATAGTAGGCTGCACCGATGCAACCCAATGAGAATAAACCGGTGTTGATACGTTCTTCATTCATCATCTGGAACATCTGAGACATTCCTTTGGCGCGGCCGTCCACCGGTCCGTCGCCGATCATCCAGCCATAGCAATCGTTATTTTCTCCAAAGGCCAGGGTGCAGGTGGCAGATCCGTGGATGCCCAGCTTGTGCTCAATACCAACCGTAGTTACGTCATTCCATTTAGTGATGTTGCCGTCATCGTCGACCCACATTTTGGGAACCATCAAGCAGGAAATTCCGGAAGTACCTGGTTTTGCATCCGGGGCCTTAGCCAGCACTAAATGAATAATGTTCGAAACGCAGTCATTGTCTCCGGTGGTTATGAAGCATTTCTGGCCTTTAATCTTCCACAGGCCCGGAGTATCGGTGGGGAAGCACTTGGTCTGAGAAGCGCCGACGTCGGAACCTGCGCCGGGCTCGGTCAGACACATGGATCCGCCCCATTCGCCCGTGTACATCTTGGGCAGGTAGAGATCTTTAAATCTTTGGGAAGCATTATACTGGATAACAGTGGTGGCACCCTGGGTCAGAGACCACAGCATTACCATGGCCGGTGATGCACCGGACTGCATTTCCAAAATCGGAGCGTACCAAGCTAAAGGCATGCGACCTTCGACTTCACGATCACCGAACTGGGGTCCTAAGCCGGCATCGCAAACCGTATTGTAAACCGTCTTGAATACATCAGGACTTTTTACAGCATTTTCGTTGCCTCCGACAAACTTGAAACCGATTTCATCAGCTTCTTTGTTAGCCGGGCATAGCTGATCGCGGCATATCTTAAAGTTGACATCCAGGAACCCGTCCAGGTCGTCAGCTCCGTAGTAATCTTTGTAGCCATCGCAGGATAAGAGCTTATCCATGTCAAGCCATTCCTTCATCTGGAACTTAATATCCCTCATTTGATATAGATAATTATCATGTGGCAATACTATTCCCTCCTAATTCCAATTTGCTAATTAATTAATATGTAGCCATATTGGCCGGATAGAGCTGTATCCACCCGGCCATCCGTTATAGTAAACTACAGCAGCACCCGTATGATAAGGCTTATCACCTTACATGGTTACCACCTGGTTTAGAGTTTTTCAAATATCATAGTACAGCCCATGCCGCCGCCTATGCAGAGGGTAGCAAGACCGTATTTATTCTTAAGATCGCGTTTTTCCATCTCATGCAGCAGGGTTACAATAATCCTGGCACCGGAGTCACCTACTGGATGTCCCAGGGCAATAGCTCCACCATTTACATTTACAATATCCATCTTGTCTTCCCATCCCATAGTCCTGGCTACTGCGATAGACTGGGCTGCAAATGCTTCGTTGGCTTCAATTAAAGATAGATCATCTACGGTCAGACCTGCTTTTTCCAGAGCCTTCTGGGAAGCCGGAATTGGGCCTAATCCCATAACTGATGGGTCTACACCACCGGATGCATAGCTGACTACTCTGGCCATGGGTTTGATACCTAACTCATCTGCTTTTTCTTTGGACATAACGATCATAGCAGCTGAACCGTCATTGATACCTGATGCATTGCCTGCAGTTACCGAACCGTCTTTTTTGAACGCCGGTGACAGTTTAGCCATGACTTCAGGACTGCTCAGGCGGGGATGTTCGTCAGTATCAAATACTTTATCGCCTTTTTTGCCTTTTATAACTACCGGTACGATTTCGTCTTTGAATCTTCCTTCCGCGATAGCTTCGGCTGCTCTCTGCTGACTCCTGAAACCGAATGCATCCTGTTCTTCTCTGGTGATACCATATTGATCATTAATATTTTCAGCGGTAATACCCATATGATAACCATTGAAGATTTCCCACAGACCATCATGTACCATCATATCTATCAGGTCACCTTTATACATATTCATCCGGTAACCCCAGCGGGCATTGGGTAAGGCATAAGGTACAGCACTCATACATTCCATACCACCGGCCAGAACGATATCATTGTCTCCTGCTTTAATGGATTGTACTGCCAGGCTGACTGCTCTCATACCAGAAGCACAGACTTTGTTTATGGTAAACGCTGTGGTTTCTTTAGGAATTCCTGCATGTATCATAGACTGCCTGGCCACATTCTGTCCCTGTCCACCCTGAATAACACAGCCAAACATAACTTCATCTATCTGTTCGGGCTTAACTCCAGCCCTCTTCATGGCCTCTACCATAACAACTCGACCTAATTCTACTACTTTAGTATCCTTTAAAGTACCGCCAAATGTTCCTATCGGTGTACGGCATACTCCTGCTACTACTACTTCTCTTGACATTTATACTTCACTCCCTTTTCAAAAATAAGTTATTTCCTGTAATCAAAGAATCCTTCGCCGGTCTTACGACCCAGTTTGTTAGCCCGAACCAATTTGGCCAGCAACGGGCAGGGACGATATTTGGTATCGCCAAACTCTTTATACAAAGTTTGCATGATGGCCAGGCAGATATCCAATCCGATCATGTCGGCCAGTGCCAGAGGTCCCATGGGATGCCCGGCTCCAAACTTCATGGAAGTGTCAACATCAGCTGGGCTAGCTACGCCTTCCATTACGCAATACATACCTTCATTCAGCATGGGGATCAAAAGACGGTTGACAACAAAGCCGGGGGCTTCATTGATTTCTACCGGAGCCTTCCCCATTTTTTCTGAAAGGTCCTTAATCGCATCATAAGTTTCCTGGCTGGTGTTGGCACCACGGATAACTTCGACCAATTTCATGGCCGGTACCGGGTTGAAGAAGTGCATGCCGATCACCTTGTCTGATCTGCCAGTAGCAGCAGCTATTTCGGTGACACTCAAGGCAGAAGTGTTGCTGGCTAAAATACAACTGGGCTTACAGATAGTATCCAGTTCTTTGAAGATAGTTTTCTTAATTTCCATAACTTCTAAGGCAGCTTCGATAACCAGATCACAGTCGGCTGCAGCTGCCATATCAACTGTACCGGAAATCCTGCCCATAACTGCAGCTTTGTCTTCAGCAGTCATTTTACCTTTGTCGACGTTCTTGCCCAGAATTTTGTCGATGTTAGCAATACCATTGTCAACAAATTCCTGCTTAATATCGCGTACAATCACTTCGAAGCCGGCCTGTGCAGCAGTCTGAACAATACCTGCTCCCATAGTACCTGCTCCAAGTACCATTATCTTCATTAAATTACCCCCTAATGTTTTTATCTTATTCCTCGTTTATTTACCGGTAAATCCTGCTTTCCGCTTTTCGATAAAAGCGGTCATTCCTTCCCTTTGATCAACAGTAGCAAAACAAAGGCCAAATGCATCGGCCTCTATAGTCATACCCCTATTGATATCGGTTTGCATACCTTCATTGGCAGCGGCTTTGCAGAGCCTAACTGCCACCTGACCCTTGGCAAGAATTCTACCGGCAATCGCCTTTACAACATCCCTTAATTCTTCGGGTGTTTGCACTGAATTAACCAGACCTATACGAAGAGCTTCATCAGCACCTATGACATCAGCAGTGTAAAGCAACTGCTTGGCCATCCCGGCCCCAATCAAACGGGCAAGACGCTGGGTACCGCCAAAACCAGGTATTATTCCCAGGCCTACTTCAGGTTGTCCAAATTTAGCCTTCGAAGAGGCAACACGAAAGTCACAGCACATCGCCAGTTCACATCCGCCACCTAGAGCAAATCCGTTAACGGCTGCAATAACCGGTTTTTCCATAGTCTCAATCATCATGAATACCTGCTGACCAAGAGCTGCAAAACTACGAGCTTCCATGGCAGACAGATTCTGCATATAAGCTATGTCTGCACCGGCTACAAAAGCCTTGTCCCCAGCTCCGGTTATGATTAGCAAATCTATCTCATCATCTTGAGCAATACCGCTTATGGCATCTTTTAACTCCAGGAGTGTCTCCCGATTAAGAGCATTGAGCGCTTGTGGTCTGTTGATGTACAATGTTGCTATTTTATCTTCTTTTTCAAGCAACAAATTTTCGTAGGTCATAAACCTCCCCCCCTCTTTAGATATACACAAAAATGTTATCCTGATTATAACTAGACTTGACCAATACTCTGTATCCCTCCCTTCGCTAAATAATATGTATGTTTAATTTTAGAAATATACGGTTTGCCTGTTGCAAAACAGAGACTGGTCCGCTTTTTTAACCAGGTGTTAAAATCACCTGGCAAAAAAGAGGGGGTCTACTGTTGTATAGCGAATAAAAGGTTGTGAGTGGTAAAGGGGCACTACCGCTATATAACAGTAGATAATAATATGAGAAAATGTGTTAATGGGATTATGATATATTTTTATTGCGTATCTGTTATATTACGTAGCAATAAACGTGCCACCAGAATAGATTTTTTCGTTTTCCTTAAATGGCTGATATTATGCGGTTTAGAAGCATTAAATATCTGTCCGCCGGCGAGAAAAAACTAAAAATGATTCACAAATGCATCTTTTCGTGATTCATTTTTGTATTATGTTGAGATTTTATTAATGTCCAGCAATCAGCAATACCCATACTTATGCATTATGTAGCTCCATTCAGATGTCAAAATATGATGCAATATTGTATTAAGCGTGTAGTTTTATAGGTTTAGCTGCCTATATTTGTCATATCTTTGAGCTTTTATGAAATGTGCTTGCTCTGCAGATACTATTGATTACATCAGCTTTACGAATTATTAACTGCGGGTTAAAATATTGGGGTGAAAACAAAATAAATGTTAAAACCGCCCGGCAGAGGTTTTCATTTTTTTATTACGGGAGTGATATTATATGCGCACACTAGTGGCTACAATGATGGCAAATTCCAAGGGGAAAAATGTTTTTTGCTCGACTAACAAGGTTAGTGAACAGCAAATGAGGATTATTCGCAACACTGACTGGTCCGAACTTGAAGAAGTGGGGTTTACTTTTGTGAACCTGGCCTCTCCAGAGTATCCCAACATAAGTGGGAAAGCCATATTTTTTGAGGGTCATCTGGATGAAATGAGACGCGCCCTCAAAAATATTGATAAAAGTTTTTAATTTACTATCAAAAGTAGTTCTTCATCAAGGAACTACTTTTTTTATGTACCCAGTTGAAGGTGGAAATTAACCATTCTTCATTCCACTTGTACAGATTCACATTCTTTCCTGATAACATAATTCCCTTTAGCACCTGCAAATCGCATCACATTTATAGACAAAAAGGGTCACAAAAATGTTTTGCCAATGATCTTAACCCACCCCCAGGGCTCCGCCTTCTTACCGGTGGCAAGTCACTGCTATCCCCGAAAGTTCCGTATAAATCGCAATAATCTGTAATCCTATGATACCTTAATCTAAGTAGCTTAATCGGCTTTAAGCCTTATGAATTTTCGTTTTCCTACTTGTACCACCATTCCATCTGATACCAGCAAAGTTTCATCTACGTATTTTTCTCCATTAACTCTTATGGCCCCCTGTTTGAGCATACGTCGACCATCACTGCTGGAACTAACCATGCCATTTTCCTGCAGGAATTTGGGCAGCCATATTTCAGCTGCAATAACATCAATCTCAGGTATATCTTCTGGGATGTCTCCCTGGGAATAGACCAGTTTAAACCTGGCTTCAGCTTTTTCAGCTTCTTCAGCACTATGGTACATGGTAATCAGCTCTTTGGCGAGATTAATTTTAACATCCCGGGGATTAAGTTCACCGCTATCCATAAGGGCCTGCATATCCTTAATATCGTCCATAGACACCCGGGTGAGAAGTTCAAAATACCTGCTGATGAGTTCATCGTTTATGGACATAGTCTTACCAAACATCTCATAAGCTTCCTCGTTTACTCCAATATAATTCCCCAGGCTCTTGCTCATTTTCTGTACCCCATCCAGACCTTCCAATATGGGCATCATTAAAGCTATCTGAGGCTCATGTCCGTATTCTCTCAGCAGATGTCTTCCTACCAAAAGGTTAAATTTCTGATCTGTACCTCCCAGTTCCACATCGGCTTCCAATACCACCGAATCGTACCCCTGCATCAGGGGATACAGGAACTCGTGAACTCCTATCGGCAGCCCTTCTTTATACCTCTTATCGAAATCATCTCTTTCCAGCATGCGGGCCACGGTATATTTTCCCGCCAGTCTTAGTACTGCTTCTAAATTCATGCTCATAAGCCATTTACTGTTGAAATGTACAATAGTTTTTTCCTTATCCAATACTTTAAATATCTGGTTCTGATAGGTAGCAGCATTTAACTTGATTTCTTCTTCAGTAAGCTGCTTACGGGTCTCTGATTTTCCGCTGGGGTCACCTATGCGCCCAGTTGCATCACCTATAATCAGGTGAACCTCGTGTCCCAGGTCCTGGAACTGTCTCAGTTTGTTTAATACCACCGTATGTCCCAGGTGAATATCTGGAGCTGTAGGATCAAGTCCTAGTTTGGCCCTCAGAGGCCGATTCTCTTTTATAGAATTATAAAGCTTTTGCTTAAGCTCTTCCTCTGGTACGATCTCAGCAACGCCACGGCTAATAATTTCGAGCTGAACATCAACCTGCTTCATTATTTTATCTACCATTAAATAACCTCCTTACCAGAAAAAATCATAGCATAATATCCGAAGTATGTGCAATAATTAGACGAATATACACGTATTACCTGCAAAGAGGATAATGTACCCTCTTGCTTTCGGGCAGGAAAAACATCTGTCCCTGTCTAATAATAAAATATACAAATTCCAGGAGGCTTTATTGTGATATGAATCAAACCAAAAAAGTTAAAAGGAAACCTATGAATTGGAAATTAGCCATGAAAAACTTAATAATAATCATTCTCCTTTTTGCTCTGGCAGGGGCTGCCGGACTGGTAGGAGTGTTTGCGGTAGTGGCTAAAGATTTACCAGAATGGGATCCCGAGCTTCTATCAGGTGCTAAGACAACTTTTCTCTATGATGATCAACAAGAATACGTAGTCGGTCTGCATGCGGGAGAAAACCGGACTGAAGTAGGTCTGGATAAAGTACCTCAGGACTTTATAAATGCTTTTATAGCCACTGAGGACAGGAGTTTTTATGATCATCATGGCGTTAATTATCGAGGTATAGCACGTTCTCTGGTTAGCAACATAAGCTCGGGGGATCTCAAGGGGCAGGGAGCCAGCACTATTACCCAACAGCTGGCCAGAAATGCTTTCTTAACTTTCGATAAAAAATGGGAGAGAAAAATAAAAGAAATTTTGCTCGCTTTTAAGATTGAATCCACCTATTCCAAAGATGAAATACTGAGTATGTACTTAAACCTCATTAACTTCGGTTCCGGGGCCTATGGTGTACAAGCAGCGGCTGAAACTTATTTTGGCAAGGATGTAAGTGAACTAACTCTGGCTGAATGTGCCATGTTGGCAGGACTTCCCAATGCTCCATCTTTGAACCCTTTCCAAAATAGCGAATGGTCGAAAAATCGTCAGAAAGAAGTACTTGACAATATGGTGGAAGCTGGCTTTATAGATCGGGCCACTGCAGATGAAGCTTATGCGGTTGAGCTCACCTTTCATAGCTCCGATTTATCCGATACCCAGTACGGTTATTATGTTGATGCGGTAATTAATGAAGCACTTGATATACTGGCTGCCAAAGAGATTTACAATGATCCGGAATACGCATTTTACCGAACCGGTCTAAAAATATATACGACTATGGATGCCAATATACAAAAAGCTGCTGAAGAATATTTTGCTGATTCATCCCACTTTTTACAGCAAAAAAATGAGCTTGGTGAAAACGTACAGGCCGCGATGGCGGTATTTGACCATCAAACCGGGGGCATCAAGGCGATTATGGGCGGAAAGACTTATGAACAGAAGCGGGGTTTTAACCGGGCCACCAGCGCCTATCGTCAGCCAGGGTCATCGATCAAACCACTGACTGTGTACTCCCCCGCGTTGGAGGCGGGATATATGCCTTTTTATACCCTGGATGACTCACCTCTTTCTTATAAAATAGGCAACAGTGTCTGGCAGCCGGAGAATTATGATGGGACTTACCGGGGATTTATTCCGATGCGTACCGCGGTGCAGTACTCGATTAATACCTATGCCATACAGATGCTGGATCTAATCGGTATACGCTACAGCTTCGATTATGGTCGCAACCTGGGTCTCGAGCTTGTGGATACTCCGGGCACCAATGATTTGGGCCTTGCGCCCCTGGCTCTAGGGGGGTTAACTCGTGGGGCCACCCCGGTGCAGATGGCAACAGCTTATGGAGCTATTGCTAATGGAGGAACTTACGTCAAGCCCCACTTCATTACCCGTATAGTTGATGAAGATGGATTGGAAATATATCGTTACCAACCAGAATCCCACCGGGTTATGAGCGAACAGACTTCCTGGTTGATGACCAGCATGCTGCGTACAGTAGTTGATGCTGGCACGGGTACCAATGGCAGAGTTCCCGGAGTAGTTACCGCTGGTAAGACAGGCACCTCAGAAGAATACATGGATTCCTGGTTCTGCGGTTTTACTCCGGGTTATTCTATGGCTGTATGGATGGGCTTTGATAAAGAATACACTATGCGCAATTACCCACCCCAGTACCCATCAGAAACAGCTTATGGAGGAAACTGCCCGGCCCGGGCTTTTTCGGCCATACTAACTGCAGCCCATCAGAACTATAAGCCGGCCCCTCTGGCCATGCCTAGCGGAATAGTCGGTGTCAAGGTCTGCTCAATATCCGGTAAACAACCCAGTGAAGCCTGCCCGGCAGATAGTATAATAAATGATTACTGTCTAAAAGATGCCATACCCACTGAGCCCTGTGATTTACATCAGTTAGTCTCAATATGTACTGAGTCAGGGAAACTGGCAGGCCCATACTGTCCCAACATTGAAATGCGATCTATGGTAGTGGCAGATGAAAATAGCTCAACTCAAAATAAAATACCGACTGAAACCTGTGATATTCATACCCAGCCGACTATTACCGGTCTTTTTACCCGAGAAGTATATATCTGTCGTGACCCCAGACATGAGGGAAAGTTATATCAAGCCAATATTCCGGGACCTTTTGAAACCGGCGGCTGTCCTGAAGAGTATCTGGAAAAGATTACCCTGCAGCCAGGACAAACACTACCTCCTTGTCCACTTAGTGACCATCAAACCGAGAGGAAAAAAGCAGGTGAAGTTATACAGGATATAATTGACAAAGATTGAAAACATAACTTATGACCGCTATAGAATAGTTTGCAAGGCCCACCTCAAAAAGACCCGGATTCGTTGCTCCGGGTCTTTTTGAGGAGGAGGAAGTCGACATTAGGAGTCTGGCTCTGTAAATGCTGTATTCATTGTAGTATTCATTATATTTGCCGACCTGCCATTCTAAGACCTTTAATTATTACCAGCTATGTTTAATAAACCCATGTGATAGGTTAATCAATTATATATAATTTCTCAGCTTCATAGCAGATGTATGACAGGAACTCAGCTTAATATATGACGAGGTGAAGTTTCCCTTATTATTTTAAAAAGAGGGGTGAGTCAATCCCCTCCTGTTATTTAAAGTCTACTACTGTTACTCCATTTCCTCCCTCTTCCGGCAGTCCATCTCTAAATGCCTTGACCTGAGGGTGTTTTTTTAAATATTTTTGAACCGCCGTCCTCAACGCTCCGGTCCCCTTGCCATGAATGAGCCGGACCGATTCAAGCCCTACCAGCAGTGCATCAGCCAGATATTTGTCAATCTCCATTATCGCATCCTCTGCCAGCTGACCTCTTACATCTATTTCTTTAGATATGTGGCGGGCTTTATCCAGATAGCTTTCACCACGCCAGGGCGTGCCAGCAGGAATCGGCATATCCAGTTTCACCAGGTTTTCGGGACGCACATTAAATTTCATGCTCCCTACCTGTATGCTCACGTCTCCCTGAGCTCCATAGCTACCCAGCACATAGCCTTTCTGGTTGACATTCTTGATAAGCACATAATCTCCGGTTCTTATTTTCTGGTCCTGCTTTTCCATCTTTATTTCATCAGGATGTTTATGCACCACAATATTTTTAATTCTCTGTCTTTTTTCTTCTATCTCATGCCACTTGGGAGGTTTATCCTTGTCTTTCAAAAGGTCCTTGAATTCCTGAAGAGCCTCCCCGGCCTCCTTCTTAACCCTCCTGAGTTCACGGGCTGCATCTTCTCTGGCTCGAGCTGTTATTTCCTGTTGTTCCTGTTCAAATTCTATTTTCGTCTGATTGAGCCGATTTCTTTCCTTTATCAGTTCCTCTTTAATCTTCGTCACTTCTCGGCTCTCTAGGTCCAAGGTATAATGGCTTTCTTTCAACTGCCTGATCATATTGCCCACTTCCATTTCCCTTTGTGGAACCAACTCCCGGGCTTTTTGAACCATATTGTTGTTCATTCCCAGTTTCATCGCTATTTCAAAAGCATTGCTCTGTCCGGGCATACCGATAGTTAGTTCATAAGTAGGCTGCAGGCTTACCGGGTCAAACTCTACACAGGCATTTTCCACCCGTTCCGTTTGATAGGCGTAATTCTTCAACTCACTCTGGTGGGTGGTCACTATTACTTTGCTCCCTTTATCCCGTAATTGATCCATTATCACATGCCCTAAAGCAGAACCTTCTACCGGATCCGTACCAGCTCCCAGCTCATCCAGCAGCACCAGTGATTTACGGTCGGCTCTATCCAATATTCTAATGATATTGCTCATATGAGAGGAAAAGGTGCTTAAAGATTGCTCAATACTCTGCTCATCTCCAATATCTACATAAATGGAATCAAAGATTGATATCCGGCTTTTCTCCCGGGCTGGTATATAAAGACCGCTCATGGCCATTAATACCAGCAGCCCAATTGTCTTCAAGGTGACTGTCTTTCCGCCAGTATTAGGTCCGGTTATAACCAGAACATCAAAGTTTTTTCCCAGTTCTGCATCTACCGGAACCGCATCCTCTCCCAGGAGCGGATGCTTGCCCCGATAAATTTCCAATATGCCTCTCATATTGGTCACCGGACGATAGGCATTCATCTTATACGCTAACCGGGCCCGGGCAAACACAAAATCCAATAAAGCAAGTACCTCCTGGTTTCTTTCCAGTTCATCAACCATAAGCCCTACTGAATTAGATAGGCTCCTTAATATTCTTTCGATTTCTCTTTTTTCTTCCATCTGTAAAGAACGCATCCGGTTATTTAATTCCACCACCGGCAGAGGTTCAATATAAACTGTGGCACCGCTGGCAGATTCATCATGCACTATTCCTTTTACCATACTCCGATTCTCCTGCTTAACCGGTACCACATATCTTCCATCTCTTTCGGTTACCAAGGCTTCCTGCAGAATTTTTTGATTATCACTGGAGCGGATAAAATTTTGCAGATAGTCTTTTATGCGCATACGGGAGGTATTGATCTGATTCCTTATATTCTTGAGTTCCGGCGAAGCATCATCTCTGAGCTGCCCCTCTTCTCCTACCGCTCGATCAATCTTTTGTTCCAGTTCTCGGTCCTGCGCTAAAGAGGTGCAAAGACTGGTAAGCAAAGGATATTTACCTCTCTGCACGTATCTGCTAGCCATGCGGGAAGCGTACAGCAACAAATATACATATCGAAGCTCTGGAGCAGTTAAAATACCGCCCACCCTGACTTTAGCCAGCTGCCTATTTAACTGCTTAAGCCCGCTCAGAAATGAAGGTTCCCCAAAACGCAGGGCTTCCATAGCTTCTCCAGTCTCATCCAGTCGTTTATTGACTGATTCAAAATTATTCACCGGCATCATGGCATGGGCTCTGGCTTTGCCCCCTTCGAAAAGAGCCAGATCTGCCAGCATATTTTGAATTTTATGGTACTCCAGTTTCTCCAGTACTTTTTCTTCAATCATATTATTCACCTTTATAATTATAAATCTGCGATTATATCACACCCCGATAATAATGCCCCCGGGTAAAGGGGGAAGGTGTAATTCTCTCCAGCTCCCTACGGTATAATTGCAGGTCTGTTTTATTATGGTTCAGAATGTCGTCGATGGCCCGGCGGTAAAAACTTACCACACCTGCTACTCCCCGTTCTTCCGCGTGTCGGGCTTCTATCCTGAGTCCACCTGCGTCCAGTGACATAATCTTCTCCAGATCATCTATCATACATAAGGTACGGGAGTTAAACACATAAAATCGACAGTAGGTATCAGTCTCAACCGGGAAGGAATAGCCCATGTCATCTCTAATAGCATAGCTATCCTGATGGCAAAAACCTGGACACCGGTCAGCTCCATTCCCCAGCACTCCCTGCAACATGCAGTACTGTGATGTCATCAAGATCAATTCTCCATGAACAATGACTTCACCGTGCTCTATTCCCCGGATATTTTTTAGACGATTATAATTAAGCTCGGGAGAAATACAGGCCCTTTCTACTCCCTGCTGTACCATGAACCGCAGGGAATAGGAATTAAAAATGTTCAGGCTGTAATCCGCCCTGCTATTTATACCATTATTCGAGCACCAGTTCAAGGCCCCGATGTTACCGGCCATAGCTGTACTAAAGCCTGCTGCTTTAAGCCCCTCCCATTCCTTGGCTTCCCCTGGCTTTTGTATGCGGGGCAGCGCTGGTATTACCTGACAGGAATAGCGGTCGGAATAGTCTTGAAGGGCCTTCAGTTCATCAATAGAGATTCTCTTCTTCTGCCCGATACCGGAAAGGTCTATATAGACCGTATCTGCACCTGCTTTTACAGCCGTATAAGCCTGTTCAGTCCCACTGACCGCTATTGTGAGTTCCGGAGTCAGGTGCTCTCTTAACCCCCGGTCCAAGTGCAGATATTTTGCCCGATTGTGCCGAAAAGATTCTACTTCTTGTCTAGTCATCCGGTTGATGTTAACACTCAATGTCTTTAAAGAATCTACTGCCAACCGCCGAGTTACATTAATGTCACTGAATGGCACTATCAAGTCCGTATCAGCCTGGTATTCAAAATCTCCCAGATAAAAAGGGGTATTGCCCAGACGGTCTATCTTGGACCTTAACAGCAATTCATTCAGAGGCTGTTTTTCTGCTCGCTGAGCCCTGCTTTTACCATTTTCTTTTATCTGGTTGCCTTTTTCGTCAGTCATAATAAGCTTGAGCGGCTGACCTTCTTCGAGCACCACTTTTACATCCACTCTTATTTTTTGTTCTTGTGCCGCTTTCATACTAATAAGCGCTTCTGATATGAGTTCTTCATCATGGGTTTTAAAAACTCGGTCATGAGGTGATACTTTTTTATCCAGCCGGAATTCTGCCGTATCTCCCGCATGGGCATGTACCGCTGACAGGCCGTTTACCTTCATGTTTTTGACAATAAACGTGGGGTTTTTCCCTTTATTGACCCATATCTCCAGGCCATCTCCCAGACTTACCTTATCGCTCAGTTTTATGGCAGTAACTAAATCTTTATCCTGGGAAACTACCCTCCCTATATTAACCCCCCGGTTATTCGGCCGCTTACTGCTCAAAAAACTACTTCTATCAAATATAAAATAGCCACTGGAAAAATTGCGATTAAAGATTTTCAATAGCTTATCTTTCACTTGTTGGCCCGGTCTATATGAAGGTTCCTCCTGCAGCATATCCAGTACTTCCCGATAGGCTCGGGTTACTACCGCAACATACTCTGACCTTTTCATACGACCTTCAATCTTAAGGGAGTCAACCCCAATATTCTGCAGTTCAGGCAGGTAATCAATCAGGCACAAGTCAGATGGACTCAACAGGTATCGTCCTCTATTAGCTGTATTTATCCGCTTGGCGGAGCTCCGGGAATAAAGGTCATAGGGAAGGCGGCAGGGTTGTGCACATCTCCCCCGATTCCCGCTTCTCCCGCCCACCATGCTGCTGAACAGGCACTGCCCGGAATACGAATAACACAGGGCACCATGAACGAACACCTCAATCTCTATAGTTCTGGCCGCCTGTTTAACAGCCTGGATATCTTCCAGCTGCATTTCTCTGGCCATAACCACCCTCTTTATTCCTTGTTTTTCTAAAAAACTGACTCCTTCTTGATTATGTACCGTCATCTGAGTACTAGCATGCACCGTTAGTTGTGGTAATACCCGTAGCAGAGCATCCATAAAACCCAGATCCTGTACGATTAAAGCATCGACTCCCATCATGTATAGATGCCAGGCATAATCCAGGGCTGGCCCATACTCCTCATCGTCAATAAGAGTATTGACCGTAACATATATTTTCCGGTTCTTTATACGAGCATACTCAACTGCCTGAACTATTTCCTCATCACTGAAGTTCTCTGCTGATTGACGGGCGCTGAAATTTTTTCCACCCAGGTATACAGCGTCTGCACCATTTTCTATGGCTGCATATAAAGCCTCCCGGTTACCTGCCGGTGCCAGCAGTTCCATATATATATTTCCTCCTTATAATTGGCCAGCTTATTAACTCAACTTTCACACTACCCACTAGCAAGTTTTATGCTTTGTCTTAGCAGGGAGGGTAAGGCGGATTACAGGGGTAAACAACTTGAATAGCCAGATATCACGTATGAAGACAATATTTCTACATTAGACTTACATGCCTTTACATGTTTGCTCTCAAGGTTTCAAAACCATCCCGTTTCACTCTGATTAATCCGGCCGCAGGTATAATTTCTAATCCTTTTTTCTCCAGTTCGTCCAAAAAGAGATTGATCCCCAGGGAATCGCTGGCCATATGCCCGGCGATGATTACATTGATATGATTATCCCGGGCTGCCTTCCGGTGGTTGTCTGTCATATGCATACCTATGATCGTCCCCACTCCAGCCGCGGCTAATTTCTCATAAGACTTAAGCGAACCAGCCGTCCCTCCAGTCATTTTCAAAAATATCTTTCCTGCCCGTCTCTTCTTATCCCCGGATACGATGGTTGGTCCGGCCTTAAATCTTCTGGCCTGCTGGTATTCAGGTATATCCATGAGAAGATCTATAACATCTTGAACAGTTCTGTAAGGCGTTTCTGCAAATAATTTCTCCAGGTAATGGCTGACCAGATTATCAGCCGGGGAATGCACACACATAAACGGGATATCCAGCAGTCTGGCTGCATCTACTGCTCGCTGGTGGTTAAGGGGCATCATACCTCTTTTTACTTCCGAAATACGATCCTCCATGATACCTTCGGCAATGTTTATGGGAACTCCTACCCCTTCCATCATATCAGATTGTACATGCATAACATTATGCAGATCTGCCTGGGCTGACCCTTCCGGGTGATGAGAGATAATCATATCTATCCTGCTCCCTTTTTCCCTCAAACGGTCTACCAGTAATATTTCCGGAGTCTCCATATCTATCCCGCAAATAGCGGATTTGATTACCTCTTCTCCCTCTCCAAATAGTATGCGGGTATCATTATAAGGATTAGTCAGGTTTTCTTCATCATAAAATGCTTTCTCATCATCATTCATTCGCTCATATTCTTTTTGTCTCTCGTCCAGCAGGCGGTTAACTTCATTCCCTCGGGGATCAAAAGTTTTGCCCATTTCAACTGCTAGTTTATATACTTCCTTCATTATCATTATCTCTGCCTCCTGACTTATTGAGTGTCTAATTACGTTTCCTATACTATGGGACCTAACAGATCCAGGATAAACGGGGTCATATCCGTCAATGAAGATATACTGTTAAAACTGAGTTTTTCATAATTATTATGAATTAAGATGGTCGGCACTTTATTTACGGTATGACTTTTGCAAGATAGATCTTCCAGATTGCCATGATCACTTACAATCAGAATCATTGTATCTTCCAGATTAGAGTCCGCAATACAGCTGGCTATCATTCTATCCAGCATCTCATAAATCTTTATCCCCCGAGCCATGTCTCTGGCGTGACCGGTTTTATCACTTATAAAATATTCATAGAGAGTAAAATCATGCTGTCTTGCCAGTCTGGCCAGGTTTTTGCCGGCCTGTTCCGGACTTATTTCCTTAACTGCATATCCCCAATCTATCAACATACGGTTGGTGAAATCCTGATATACAGCATTGCTAAGGTTAAGATCATCTATACTTCTCAGAGGCTGACCTGAACTAAGAGCTACCAGAGTAGAGGTGGAATGAAACGCTTTTCTCTGCTGAACCAATTGGAAGTATTCTCCTCGATAAGCATTAGCAAAAGTAACCTTTGTACCTTGATCCGCCAGCACTTTCATTATGCTGTAATTACTAATAAGTTCCCGCAACTTCCGAGTAGGATAAGCACTTACATGCCGCCCAACTTCTTTCGCAGCATTTATTCCGGTCCACAAAGTAGTCTGCCCCGTAGCACTCTGTGGAATCCCGGGTACACCTAAACAAGCATCGGTAGGTATCATTATTGCCGAGTTACCTCTCACCAAACCGCTGTCTTCATATAAGACATGGCCACCCAGGATGCTGTCAAAAAACGGGGTTCGGGCAAAAAAATATGGGTTGTTTTCACTTTTTATCCCCAGACCAAAACCATCTATAAAAAACATCAATACCTTCATAATTGACCGCCTACCTTGAGAATTTTTACCACAATTATTATATCATAAAGATGGTTCCTGAGAATTTAGCTGATCTTCGATTCTTCCCACTTTGCTGCTGATCAACTGCAGCCGCTCTTCAATGCGCAGCAGGCTTTCTGTAATCGATACCGGTGCAGCTTCACTCCAGCTGTCCCGCTGTTCGTTTCGAAAAAATTCTCCCCTATCAATAGGTTGGATGGTTAATACCTCGCTTCTCCTCAGAGGCTTTAGGCCCAGGTCACGCCTGCTGACCGGTTCATCCTCCTCCCGCAGCAAGACGCTAAATCCCCCACAGGACTCCAGTATACCCTTGTCAACCTCATCCAGATCACGTATCCCCTGTTTGCGCAGTTCCTGCATTAGATCGTCTACATTAAATTTCTCCTTTTTCAAGTTTTCTTTAATAATTCTGCCCTCACTAATTAGAATCACCGGCTTTCCGGTAATAATATTGGAAAGGGTTTGATTCTTAAGGGCCAGATAACCCATCAGATACTCCAGGCAGGCCAGGGTAAGCAGGATCACCATTCCTTCCCAGAAGGGAATGCTTTTATCCAATGCCACCGAAACAACAGTATGCCCCACTCCTGTCATAACCACAAAATCAAACGGTCCGAGCTCCCCCAAAGCCCGCTTTCCAAGAAATCTGATCATAATCAAGGCCATAAAGTACATAACAGCAGCTTTTAAGGCAAAATTAAGCATTATAATACTCCCTTCCAAACACCTTCTGGTTTAGTTTTCTGCTGCTGTCTCCTGCTTTATTCACGATGACCGGGGATTGTTCTCTGTCACCCGTTCTGTTCCCTTTACCAGTGCCCAGGAAAGCAAGTGAAATTGTGTTTGACCCTCAACTTATGATCATAATCTGTGCAGAAGATTTTCCGCGGCAATTTTTCAAAAGATATGCCGTGGGAACACATATAGAGGATATTCTTCTCCCGGACACAAACTACACCCTGCTGGCGGAACAAAATAATTGCCCAAAAAATCAAAACCAGAAAATAAAAGGCAGCTCTTGAAATTAAAATTTGTCTTCGAGTCTTAGATTATCTTGTTGTTTATAAGATTGTATAACGGGGCAGAAAATACATTTCTCATGGATGCAAGAGGAACTTTGTATATGCAGCAAGGCTGGCATATTCAGCGGGAGGTGTCCTGCCAAGGAAGAAAGCAGAAACTCTGCAGCCTGGTTAGCAGAGGGGAAAGAAACTGAACTTCTGGAGTCCAATGACAAAGCCGTATATGGGACGGTGAGCTAGTATCCGGGCGGAAGCGACAGCAAACACTCAGGTGACCTCGGAACACCGAATTCAGAGGCCGAGCCAACGGCCGTCCGGTGAAGGCAGCATGTGTAATCGAAACCTGCTTGAAACGATTACCAATCCAGTGGGGTAGTAACTCTTTATCATGATTAGTTTAGGCCAACTGGCTAGAGCAAGAAGCAGGGTCAACCATTCTTTAGAAGCAGCTTGCACCCTTTAAAGGTAAGTCTATTAATGCTTTATTTATTCTATCAGTTTTTATAATGGGATAAGGTAGTATCAAACCTGCCCTGAAGCAAGTCATTTAAACCTGAGCCTGTTTCAGTGCCAGTTCACCTTCCTCCTGATTCCGGCTAAATATTTCATCAATTTCGTCAGCAATTCTGATAAAAGCGGTCAGTATCTCAGGATCAAAATATTCGGGTCTGGTTCTTCCATCTCCCCGGGTTATGATGTTCATAGTTCGGTGGTGGGAAAATGCAGTTTTGTAAGGTCTTTTACTTCGGAGAGCATCATATTGATCACATATAGCTACTATTCTTCCTTCTATAGGTATTTCCTCCCCTTTCAACCCGTTGGGATAACCAGAACCATCCCATCTCTCATGGTGGGTTAGAGAAATTGTTTCAATCATACGGATTTTATCATATTTAGAATTGGCCAGAATACTAGCTCCAATAACCGTATGACTCTTCATTATCTCAAACTCTTCATCATTTAGTGGTTCCGGTTTTAAGAGAATATTATCCCAAATGCCTATCTTACCTATATCATGCAGGGGAGCTGCAAAAGCTATTGATTCAATAAATTCGGGAGACATGTTGATTTCTCCGGCCAGGCGCGGGGCATATAATCCCAGCCGCTTATTATGCATACCAGTTTCGGAATCCCTTAATTCAGCGGCTGAAGAAAGCCGGTAAACCAGTTCACTGCTCAACTCATTGACGATAGTCAGGGCTTCAGATAATTCTTGAGTTCTCTGCTCCACGGTTCTCTCCAGAGTCAATTTATAATTTTTCTCTATTTTGTTAAACTGGGTAAGACGAACCGCTTTGTATAGAATGTTTAAAAATTTATTTAAATCAAGGGGTTTGAGAATATAATAGTCAATGCCCAGATTAATCAAATCCAGCAGATATCTGGCTTCATCATGGGCAGAAATGACCACAATGACCTGCTGAGGATTTTCCTTTTTTATTTCCTGAGCCATTTTAACACCGTTCATAACTGGCATGTTAATATCAGTAATGACTAAATCATATTGATTGCTTCTATACTTATTTAAACCATCTAAGCCGTTGTCCGCTACACCGATACCAGTGAAAAAGCTAGACAGCAACCGTACCGTATTCTGACGCAGTTCAAGGTCATCTTCAACATATAAAACGGAAACCCCCTGGGCTGCTTCTTTAAATTCTTTTGGTTTTATCACTTATTTATCCCTCCTGTAATACCGGAAGTTTAACCGAAAAACAGGCCCCTACCGGGGTATTCCAGGTACTGAGTTTACCTCCACAGTGTTCTTCAATTATCAGCTTGGACATATACAATCCCAAGCCAGTGCCAACGCTCGGTCCTTTGGTAGAGAAATAGGGATCAAAAATTAAGTTAATTATATCTGCTGGTATTCCACCAGCATTATCTTCTATTTCAACAACATGGTATTCCTCAGTTTCATAACCCCGTATTATAATCTGAGGGTTGATTATCTCCTTATCTATGAAAGCATCAGCAGAATTTTTAATAATATTAAGAAATACCTGCATCAGCTCATTAGGATAAGTTAATATATGGTTTTTAAAAGAATAATCTTTCAATAACACTACATTTTTATATTCCAGAGACTTGCCGATTATCCCCAGCGTACCTCCGATAACTTCATCAAGAATTACTGTATCTCGTGGGTTATCGGGTTTAAAGAAATGTCGGAAATCGTTAATGGTATTGGACAGGTATTGAGAATGATTATTTATTTCTTCCAACATAGCTCCAAACTGGTCTTTTTCATACATGTCCAGGTCAATATAGACCTGGAGGTTGCCTGCTATAGTACTTATCGATGATAACGGCTGACGCCACTGGTGAGCTATCATACCTATCATTTCCCCCATAGCAGCCAGTTTAGAGTTTTGTATCAAGAGCTGTTCCTGATGCTTGCGCTCATTGAATTCGACCTGCAGCTGCTTATTAAGATCAGCCAGCTCCCCCACCATGTTATTCAAGATTTCTTGTTCAATACGCAATTCCTTCTCTTGATAAACATGACAGTTTTTGTATTTATTCAAGCCATTGTATACCGCTACCGCCATATCCAGACAGGAGTTGTACCCGCAGGCAGCACAGTTCCTGAAATCTTTTTCATTCATCTTATGCATTTTTTTATAAATGGTCTGCAGCTCATCTTCATTAGGAATTTTAAGGGTGTTTAAGAAGGATAGGTCTGTGTAACATTGATAATCAAAATTATATTGACCTACTGCATCTTCCAGAAAATCCTGAAGTACCCGACCAGCCTCTTCGTCTCTTACTGCCTGCTCAGACCGCCGGGCTATAGATTTTTCTATCTGGTCTACGGATTTATCCTGGTTAATACAGCCAGCTCCCATATTACAGCCTTTTTCACAGCTAAGAATGTCTACCAGCATGGGTAGGTCTTTACATTCGGAATTAACAGCTGCTTCTAAGTCCCGTAAATACTTTTCATAAACGATTGGTCCCTCAATTTTGGTAATAGAGCTGGCGGGAGTCTCGGGATATTTATGTAAATAAGATTCCTTAAGTCCACCTGGGGTTGAAAAATTAGTAGCAATTCCGGCTGCTGCATAATTATCGAAATGTCCCTCTTCCAGCAGATTCAAATTGATATTCTTTTCTTCAAAAACTTTAAGCAGAGACTGATATATGATATTGTATTGGATCATTCCGCTATCTTGAAATTCTCGGCGTTTAGCCAGGCAAGGAGAAATAAAAGCAATCTGACAATCTGGATGGAGTGACCGAGCGTAAACTGCAGTATTATGTACCGGACTGCCCACTGGAGCAAGATGGGGAATAAGGGTCGGGTGATGCAATTCTATGTATTTCACCACCGCCGGGCAGGGTTGAGCTATAACCGGGAGCTTGGATTTTCCTTCCGCTATGGTCTGATGATAAACGGCTGTGGTTATTTCAGCACCTAGAGACACATCATATACTGCTTTCATTCCCAGGATTTTTAAAGCACTTATAAGTTTCGCTAATTCAAAATTACTCTGGGCAGAAGGAGCTACTAATGCTATAATGTCCTTTTCCAACAAGTCTTCACATAATCGTGGGGTATCATCAATGGGAAAACGAGCACTTTTTTCCACAATGCCACCATGGCTTTTAATACAAGCTTCAATACATCGACCACATCCGATGCACAGCTGATTATTAAATTTAACCACTTCGCCACTGCCATCGCTGCAAATCTTCACCGGACAGACTGCTATGCACTGATGGCAGTTGATGCAATTCTCCTCTTTGATACCGATCACTTCTATTAAGTTTTTCATGCTGCTTCCGGAATCCGCGCAAATATTTGTTACTTCTTTCCTGCCTGGCTTTGGGCAACAAGACCCAGTGCAAACTTTCCTTTCAACTTCTCCTCTATTTACGAACAATAGACGGCAGATTATAAAGTTTAACCAGAAACCTCCTACCTATTATATAGGTCGTCCTAACCGTACCAGGTCAATGAAGTGCTGTTACAAAGAATTCCGGCTCCCTCCTTTCCTGGGAATAACTTCAATATTAATACTTATACGGCTTAATTCAACTTAATTCCATATATATCCTTTATTTCTCTTAAAAAATGAGTCGAAAGTCCTGTGTCAAGGGGACGGTTCTCCTGACACCTTTTATCTATTAGAATCGCAATCCGCCATGTGTCAGGAGAACCGTCCCCTTGACGCCGTCTCTTTTCCCATTACCGGAGGGTGTGGGGCTCTCTTCCTGCCTCGGCGGAACCTGGAGTTTATTAATAGCAGGATTAGAAATACGCCTGCTGAACCGAAGCCCCAATAGGATTCTTTTGTAAGGCCATTAACAAGTAAATAGGCTGAGGTAAGCAGGGTAAAGCCAAAGGCTACTGCCCAGGTTACGGACTTGATACTGCGTGTGTTATCAGCTATACTGTCATGTAGTTCATGCAGGGGGATTCTAAGCGTGATATCTCCTCTTTCTGTTTTCTGCAGTACTCTTTCTAAAAGAGGGGGCAGTTCAATAATTGCAGTTCCCCATGCTTCAGCTTTCTCCTTGACTACCTGGAATAGGCCTCCCCCATCACCCAGAAGGTCATCCACATATGGTTTGGACACTGCCAGAAAATTAATATCTGGATCAAGGCCTACACAAATGCCATACAGGGTTCCCAGCGCACGCCCCAGGAAAGTAAACCTGGCTGGTATCTGGAAGGGCTGCTCGTATAAAAGCTGTTCTAGATCCTGGAGAAAATTATGAAGATCAGCACTGGATATTTCCTGGGCATCACCCAAAATATGTTCCAGAAATAATGCTACCGCACGAGTTATAGTACTTTTATCTGCTCGATAATGCACAAATCCCAGTTTAATTAAATAATCAACTACCGTATCATAATCCCGCCTCACGATAGCTTTGACCATATCCACCAGATTACTGCGCAATTCCATGGATATAGAACCTACCATACCAAAGTCCACCATGATAACCTTCCCACCCTCAGTAACAAACAGGTTGCCGGGATGAGGATCGGCATGATAAAATCCGTCCACCAGAATCTGCCGGATATAGATATTTAACAGGTGGGCTGCCACCTGCTTACGGTTTACTCCCGCCTCTTCTATTTGATAATAATTAGTAATCTTGATTCCCCGCATATACTCCATGGTGAGAACTCTGGTCCGGGTATATTCCCAAATTATTTCCGGTATCAGAAGTTCTTTATCATCATTACTGTTAGCAGATATAGCTTCAGCATTGCTGCCTTCTTTCAGGTAATCAAGTTCGCCCCACAATGTTTCCTCAAATTCCAGGCAAATTGCATCCAGATCTATAAATCGTTCCCAATTAGTAAATACCTTAACCAATCTTATTACTTGCTTAATAGCATTAAGATCTATTCTAATCAGTTCTTCTATTCCCGGCCGCATTACCTTGATGGCAACTTCCCGACCGTTCGGCAAAACACCATAATGAACCTGTCCCAGTGATGCAGCCGCTACAGGTTTTGGTTCAATATGAAAATAGATTTCTTCCAGGGGTAGTCCAAATTCAGAGCAGACCTGTTTTTTAATGTCTTCAAAATCAACCGGCCTAACTTCGTCCTGTAAGCCCGAAAGTTCTTGAATGGTCGCCTTGGGAAGTATATCTACCCTGGTGCTTATAAACTGCCCCAGTTTGATTAATAACCCCCCTAATTCTACTGCAGTTTCTCGAAAAAGCCGGGCCTGCGTTACATACAATTCCTCTCTCTTATTTTGGAGCCATGCTGAATTGTGCAGATATTCCCTAAATCTCAGAGAATAGAAGGCCATGGTGATATGAACAAACAACCTTATTACTTTTAGAAATCTGCAAATTGCCAAAGTTTTAAACGGCATAGGCTGTACTTTCCTCTCTTTATTATGGATATATTGTTATTATACTATTAATAAAATATCCCTAGTAAATACGAACTATGAAAATCAGCAGCTTCGAAACGAATGCGCACATAAAAAAACAGCTAACTGCGAATCTGCATAAGCTGCTCCTCTATAACTATAATATTTATCTCATTAGGTTACATTCAAAGGATTTAGATCGGCACCTGCTTGTCGACTCACACCAGCGTTTTGTCCTCTTTTCCCGGGTTACTTGATTACTTCAAACTGGCAGTTTATTACCGCCGTGATTTCTTTTTCCAGGGATGATATATCATTTATACCATAATCAGAAATATCATTGGAATAAAGCGGAGTGATTTGGAAGACTCCCATTTGAGCATAACGCAGACTTCCAACCCGGCTGCCGGCATTCTCTGCAATTTGTTCTGCTCGTTTAGCTGCATCCTGAGTCGCCAGTGCCAGCATCTCAATTTTAAGATCTGCTAGTTTGGTATAAAAATATTGAGGCGAGTAGGATTGTATTTCTACACCCTGATTTATTAGATCGGTTGCTTCGCGAGAAAGATCAGTTATTTTGTCCACATCACTGGAACGCAATTCCACCTGCTGGCTCAATGTATAGCCTTCCAGTTCATTAGAATAAACTCCATTAGGCAGCATTACATTTCTTCTTTCAACATTAATCGATGAAAAAATGATATCCTTTTCTTCAATTCCTTGAGATATCAGGTATGCGGCCACCTTCTCCCTGCTGCTCTGCAACTGGCCATAGGCAGCTTCCAATTGCTCAGATTGGGTTGAAAAGTAACCCGTCCACACTGCTAAATCTGATTTAATTTGCTGTTTGGCTGAGCCAGTCACAGTAATAGTGTTGGCCGCAGATTTTAACTGCACTATGGTATTACTGGCAATATAAGCGGCTATAATCAACCCCAGCGCAAGAACTGCAGCCACACCCACCCAAACCCATTGGTTTTTGGCTTCACTAATACTCATTATATTTATCCTCCCCTATATTTTAATCTTTAATGTATTACGATGATGAATATCAGAACTTGCACTTACCCAAATGCATAATTATTAAGACATTAAGAATTAAAATATTGGATTACCTTATTAATATCCCAGGTATTAATAACATCATTTCTGGTAAGCCCGGCTCTTCTGGCACACAATACTCCATACTTTGCCAGGCCGAGGTCTTTTCTATCATGGGCATCACTGTTAATTGCAATCTTTATTCCCATCTGTACAGCCTTTCTGGCAATTTCCTCATCAATATCAAGGCGGTCCGGGTGAGCATTGATTTCCAAGACTGTCCGGTGTTCTGCCGCCGCCTCCAATATCTTATCGATATCCAGTTCATAAGGCGGACGACGGTTTAAAAGCCTGCCGGTCAAATGTCCAATTATGTCTACATGAGGATTTTCTATAGCTTTTATTATTCTGTTGGTTTGCAGTTCCAGATCCAAATTAAAATAGCTGTGAATTGAGGCTACTACTACATCCAGTCCCTGTAAAATTTCATCGTGGTAATCCAGAGTTCCATCTTTAAGGATATCTACTTCGTTGCCCTTAAGAACGGTGAAATCGTTAATCTGTTCATTTAACGCCTCAATGGCTCTCCCCTGTTCCATCAGTCGTTTTTCGGAAAGCCCGCCGCTGATGTGCAGAGACTTCGAATGGTCAGTCACCGCCAGATATGAATAACCCATTTTTTTAGCCGCAGCTGCAACATCTTCCAGGCTGTGAGCCCCGTCACTCCAATCCGTGTGAACATGCAGATCACCCTGCAGGTCAGACAGTTTTACCAGTTCTGGCAGTTCATAGTTTCTGGCCTTTTCTATTTCTCCCCGGTTTTCTCTCATTTCCGGAGGAGTATACTGCATACCCAGCTGCCTGAAAACATCTTCTTCAGATTTAATTCCCTTGAAGACCGTCCGGTCTATTCCCTTAAAAATTATCTCTCGGTATTCTTTGGAACCGGTAGTCCAGACCAGACTATGATAATAATCCTCAGGCTCCACTATAATAACTTCGAATTTCATATTATAATCAAGTACACCCTGAATAAAATCCTTCTGCGCCCAGGTAATTTCCTTAGTTTTGCGATAAGAAGCCACCTGCGCGTGTACCCTGCTAACATTTTCAGCTGACACCAATATATCGATATCTCCCACCAGCGGCCTGCCTCGTCGGATACTTCCCACCGGCCTGGCCTCACAGACTCCGGGGCCCTGCATTATATGTTTGGAAAACTCCTCTGCCATAGGAACCGCCAGGCCGAGGGTAACTTTTTGCATGCTTATATGCAATAAATCAATCCCTTTAATAATATTATATTCAGTCTTAGCTCCCATTCCAGGCAGGGTACGTATTTGTTTGGCTTTAGCAGCTGCAGCCAGGGCATCCAGGTTATCAATACCCAGTTTTTCAGATATCACCCTTATTGTTTTATGTCCCAACCCCGGGATAACCAGCATATCCAGCAGCCCCTGGGGCACTTCCTTGCTCAATTGCTCGTAATAGCTGCAGCCTTCGGTTTCAAGCATTTCCTCAATTTGGTCTTGAATAGTACTCCCGATTCCTTTAACTTCATTAACGGCATTCCTGTGATACAAGTCTCTCAAATCTTCATCCAGATGATATACAGAATGGGCGGCTTTGCGGTAAGCTTTCACACGAAAAGGGTTATCGTCTTGTAATTCCAACATGTCTGCTATAGATTCCAGTATCCATGCCACTTCACGATTTGTCATCTTAACCCATCCTGTTTTTCTTTTCGTCTTCCATGGTTCTTATTAGCTGATCATAATCTTCCTGCAGCTTGTTAAGTTCGTCTGCCAGGTTGAGTGCAGTTAATATAGCTACTCGATGGTTGGAAAGATTAGTGTTGCGTTGCTGTATCATTTTCATTCTTCTATCTACATATGCAGCCAGCATTTGAATATACTCAGAATTTTCCTCCCCTTTTACAACATATTCTTCGTTAAAAATCTCTACTGTTACCCTGTTTATCTGGTCTTTTCTATCCTGCACATAGCATGCCTCCTTTGCATGAACATTATGAAATACTTCTATTATTATACTGTTTTTCCTGCCCAGAAGGATATACACGCTATGCTCCTTATTTATATTAAGCAAAAAATAACAGGCTCTTATTAGAGCCTGCTGCCGGATATTCATTATTGGGCTATTGTCTGGCCATTACATTAAGATCTATACGCCTTCCATCCACCACATAAATGACCATTTCCGCAATATTAGTGGCATGATCGCCAATACGTTCTAAATGACCGGCTACCAGTAATAGTGAAGCCGCCTGAGGAATCGTTGCAGGATCCTGCATCATGTAGGACAGTAATTCCCGGAAGATCTGCTGATATAAAGCATCTATTTCCTGTTCCATCGGTATTATAGACATGGCCATGTCAATATCTTCATTAATCAAGGCCTGCAGTGCTTTTTCTACCATCATACTTACGATATTTGCCATGCGCGGAATATCTATGAGTGGCTTAATATATTTCTGGGGATATAGATCTATACAAACCTCACTAATATCTTCAGCATGATCTGCCATTCTTTCAATATCAACGATTATTCGCAAGGCGGTAGCTATAAACCGCAGGTCTCTGGCCATAGGCTGTTTAAGAGCAATAAGTCTCAGACAATTTTTCTCTATGTCCAGTTCCATCTGATCAATTATATCATCTTTTTTTATCACTTCCCGGGCCATGTCAATGTCCTTATCTACCAGGGCTTTTACTGCCCTGGCAATCTGTTCTTCCAGCAATCTCCCCATTTTCAACAAGTCTTCCTTTACCTGCTGCACTTCATGTTCCAGTGATTCATTAACCATATATTACCCCCCTTTATTAACCAAACCTTCCAGTAATATAATCCTCAGTACGTTTATCCCGAGGATTCACAAAGAGTTCATCGGTACTGCTAAATTCAACCAGCTGTCCGTTTAAGAAAAACCCGGTATAATCAGATATCCTGGCCGCCTGCTGCATATTGTGGGTAACTATTACTATGGTATATTTTTTTTTCAATTCAACGATCAAATCCTCCAGCCTGGAGGTAGATATAGGATCCAGAGCCGAGGCTGGTTCATCCATTAATATCACTTCTGGTTCTACCGCCAGCACTCTGGCAATGACCAGTCTTTGCTGCTGACCCCCGGATAGTCTGGCAGCGGGTGAATTCAATCTATCACTTATCTCATTCCACAGATTGGCAGCTTTGAGGCTCCTCTCCACGATCTCACTTAATCTTTTCCGGTCTTTTATACCATGTATTCTTGGTCCATAGGCAACATTTTCATAAATTGACATGGGAAATACGGAAGGTTTTTGAAAAACCATTCCCACTTTTTTCCTTAATTCCACTACATCCCGGTCTTTTTCATAAATAGGTTGTTCATCCAGATATATCTGACCTTCGGTGCGGGTTCCTTCGATTAATTCATTTAGTCGATTAATGGTCCGCAAAAAGGTTGATTTACCGCAACCGGATGGCCCAATAAGGGCAGTCACCCTATTTTCTTCTATGTCCATATTCACATCATACAAGGCCTGGAAATCTTTATAAAACACCTTAATGTTTTCACTTTTCAATTTTAACTGGCTCATGCTTTTCACCTCATATCTGCCTGTTAACATATGACATCCTGCGTAGGCTCAGGTTAGCCAGATAATTGATAACGACAATTAATACAATAATCAAAAAGGCCGTCCCAAATGCTCTATCCATAGAAATTCCTTCCATAGCCAGTATATACAGGTGTACGGACATGGTACGCGCCGGGTCCAGCAAACCCTCCGGCATACCTAAAGAGCTGCCTGCAGTTAATATCAAAGCTGCCGTTTCTCCTACTGCTCTGCCAATGGCTAATATTATGCCGGTTATTATGCCTGGTACAGCAGAGGGAAGCACTACCCGACTGATAGTCTGCCATTTACTTGCTCCCAACGCCAGGCTGTTTTCTCTATACTCAGCCGGTACCGCTAATATCGCTTCCTGCGCAGTCCTGGTTATAGTGGGCAGTATCATGAGGGCCATAGTCAGTGATCCAGAAATAATGGACCAGCCCATCTGCAGAAATATGACAAAGAAAACAAATCCGAATAGTCCAAATACAATCGAGGGAATACCTGCCAGTGTTTCTGCCGTAAGGTTAACCAGGGTGGCAAACCAGGATCTGCGCGGGGCATATTCTTCCAGATGGATAGCGCTTCCCACTCCCACAGGCACTGCTATAATCAGTGATACTACAGTTAAATAGACGGTGCTCACTATCGTTGTCCATATGCCTCCTTCTTTACCAGCTCGACGGGGAGCTTCGAAAATGAAATCCAGGCTGATGGCTGATATCCCTTTAACAATAATATAGGCGATAATTATGAAGAGTATAGCCACAATTATCAGCCCAGAGAGCCAAAAAAAGACCTTTATGAATTTATCTCCAGTATTATTAGTTAGCATAGTTTTTTCCTGCCTTTATAGAAATATTTACCACCAGATTTAGTATTACAATAAAGATAAATAAAACAGCTCCGGTAGCAAATAATGCTGCCTGATGATCTCCTGATGCATACCCCATTTCCAAAACGATGTTGCTGGTCATGGTCCTAACCGGAGATAAAATACTCCCTGGTATTATTGTAGAATTACCAGTTACCATTACTACCGCCATAGTCTCTCCAATAGCCCTGCCCATGCCCAAAATAATAGCAGTGATAATCCCGGAACGCGCGGCAGGAAGGATAACCCCCTTAATGCTCTGCATGTGAGTAGCACCCAAAGCCAGTGACCCCTCTTTATACTCTGCAGGTACCGTGAGTATTGAATCCCGTGATATACTAATAATAGTTGGCAGTATCATTATCCCCAGTATTATAGCTCCAGCCAGAACGCTCATACCATTTCCGCCCAGGTGGGTACGTATAAAGGGTACAATGACTATCAATCCAAAGAAACCAAAAACTACGGATGGAATGCCTGCCAGCAATTCCACCATCCTGCCCAGCATACTACCTATGCGTGGCGGAGCTATCTCGGCCATAAATATGGCGCTGGATATTCCCAGAGGAACAGCCCAAATAAGACTGGATAGAGTAACCACCAGTGAGCCTACCAGCATAGCAGCTATTCCATAGCTTCCATGGGAGGGACTCCATTTCAGGTTAAATATGAAGTCTATCAAGCCGATTTTTAATATCAGTGGAATTCCCCGGGCAAAGATAAAAATGCTTATCAATATAATGGCCAGTATTGCTATAGCAGCACTGAGCTTCAATAAAAATTCTATCCCCCGTTCAATATTTAAGGGCCGGAATCTCTGTTGGCCATGAGGCCTATTCTTTTCCTCTGACTCGACCTTCACCACACCGGCAGTTAATCCATTTGCTATCATTTTACCCATTTATAACTCCTTAATATTGTTGATTAAAATCGCCTTCTATTTGAAGATACCACCGGTTTGTAAACAGCCTGATTATTAATTTTTAAGAGTACGTATGATTAATGTAAAATGAAAGTAAATATAGAAACCCGTACCTGCAGGCACGGGTTTTGGGAACTTATTCTTGTTTTGGTACTGCTTAATGCTAGCCAGCTTTATCTATTACTGCACTTTATCATCGATAGATTTTAGTAACTCTTCAAATTCTTCTACTTTATCGGCATCCAGCAGGCTTCTCAAATACAGGTTGAATTCTCTTCCGGTGGGGAATAAATCTTCTGCTAGTTTGCGGCCTTTAGGAGTTAAGAAAATATTCAAACTCCTGCGGTCGGAAGGATCTTCTTCCCTTTTAAGCAGTTCTTCCTTGTATAAACGGTCTATTACACCAGTAACAGCTGAACTATCCAGCTGCACCCGAGCAGCAATATCTTTTACATTGCTGCCTTCATGATCGAGAAGATCAAATAATACAAAAGACTGGGGTGCAGTAATCCCATATTCAAGACACTTGCCATTGTACTTGCGGCTTATCTTTCTGGATAATACATTTAAGCGGAAACACCAGAAATCTGTAAACTTATCCATTAACATCTCACCTTAGTTAACATTTCATTAAATACTAGTTAATTAAATATTATTTTATCTATTTTGTCAATCAGAGCAGCTAATCTTCATTATCCTGCAGCAGGCGGAAAAGAATATCCTCCAGACTTATTTCTCTGGGGCCAAATGAAAGTATCTGCCGATTTGCACCAAATATTGTCTCAAGTATTAAAGGAATTACCTCTTTATCTCCACTATAAGTAATCAGCAAACGATTGTTTGCCAGAATTACATCATTAACAAATTCCAGATCTTTTACTGCGGCTAAAACCCGTTCATCTTTTTCCACTAATCTAACCTCTATATTTTTGCCTCCCACAGTGTGGCGTAAGTTCTCGACACTATCCCGGGCGATAATTTTCCCATGGTTGAAAACAGCAATCTCGTCGCAGATCCTTTCTACTTCTGGAAGGGTATGGGAAGACATTACGATAGTCACATCATTTCTCTGTATAAGCTGCACAATCAAATCTCTGATATCCCTGGCACCTATTGGATCTAATCCCAGAGTTGGCTCATCCAGAAACAATACCTCAGGATCCGATAACAACGCCTGGGCCAGCGACAAGCGGTGCCGCATCCCTCTCGAGTATTCCCCCACATAGTTATTTTTTTTCTCCAATAATCCTACCAGCTCCAAATTAGCGTCGATACGCTTTTCCAAAATCTTATTGGGTATATCCAGCAGTTTTCCAATATATCTAAGGGTCTCGATTGTAGTCATTCGAGGATAAAAACTAGGATTTTCAGAGACATATCCAATATGCCGCCGAACCTTCATAGGTTCCTGTTTGACATCATATCCTGCTATAACAGCTCTGCCGCTGTCAGGACGGATTAAAGTTGTCATCATTTTTAAGGTAGTGGTCTTTCCCGCCCCATTGGGTCCCAGTAATCCAAAGGAAATACCTTGTTTTACTCTAAGACTCACATCATCTACTGCTGCCAGCTTACCGTAATTCTTAGTAAGATGGTTAATATCTATCGCATAATCGGCCATTATCAATTTCCCCCTTTAAAACCTGAAGGTAATATTCTGTCTATCAAATATCCAGCCACTTATTAACAAAACAAAAACTGTTATTATCAACAAAGACCACACACAAATCCAGAAATCGTGGGTACTGGTCATAGCATATTTCTGGTATTTCCCAAAAATGCTGAGGCAGAATTTAAATGGTACGGGCACCTGGTCAAAACTGCTGATCCCTGTAAGCATACCGGCGATCCTTAAAAATTCGCCTCCCAGAGGATGAGCTGGTGTGATAAAAATTACTCCAATCAAACCTGCTACAGCTGTACTTCGAGCGAATAAAGATATTAACATAGTCAAGGCTGTATAATATACGGCAACCATAGAGAGGATAAGCACCATGGACATCCATTGAGTAAAGGGAGGCATAGGCAACTGCCATCTATAGGTGGATATTCCCGTCAGCTGGGCATAATAATAGGCCACGATGAGCTCGATGATAAGCAAAGGCAGTATGATAATAAGGTAATTGATAAACTTACCATATAAAATAGTCTTGCGAGAGACAGGTTTGGATAAGACCAGTTCCAGGGTGCCTCTTTCTTTTTCCCCCACCACAGAATCCATAGCCGCGAATATCCCAATAAATGGACATAAAATGGCAAACAGTTCAAAAAAGGGATCCAGTACACTGCTGGAATTTGCTGTCGGTCCCACCTCGGTGTACAGAGCCATAATAATCCCACCAAAAACAGCCATCAACAACAGGATTAACTTCCAGTTTCTCCAGTGTTCTAATAATTCCCTTTTTGCTACTATCAGAAGTTTCAAAGAAAATTCCCTCCCAAAAATAATATTGAGCATAATTAGTATTATATACCTTTTATAATATTATTACTGCCTATGCCGCTCAGAGTGGCAATACACAGCTGTATCACCGGTTAAAATTGAATACATAAAAACGAAATCATTAAAAACTGCCGAGGCTGGCAACGATATATCCGCTCCAGCATCATCTTAGTTTCTTTCAAGAATGAATATGGGGGGTATCTGGTAACATGGAGAGGGTTCTTTCTGTCAGCCTTTTGGATATTCCTTCATATGGTCACGCATAATAGGTACTCCTTCAATAAATACTCCAAGGAAGGTGTATCTCCATTCCGCTGCAGCTTGTCAAATACAGCCGTACTTGACACTAAATAAAAAATGGGGGTCACAGCTTTTCAGTCTGCGCCCCCGAGTATTTTGCAGTACTTAACCTGGACCAAGAGTTTTCGCTTGTGCAGCTTAATCCCTCTTTGCATAAACCAGGTAATCGAATTTTATTTCACGCTTATAGCTCCTTCATCAACCATAATTTTTTGTCCTTCATCACTGAGAACGAAGTCGATAAAGACCTTGGCAAGTCCTTCGGGATCATTTTTAGTAATATAATTAAATGGTCTGGATATCTTGTAAGTACCAGCTTTAATGTTTTCCACGCTGGCGGCAACACCTTCGACTTCCAGTGCTTTGATTTCATTATTTACCATCGCCAGTGATACAAAGCCTATAGAATTCTCATCACCTGCTACAGCAGTCCGGACTGCCCCATTGGAGTTTTGAATGATTGCGCTGGGAGCGATTTCTTCGTCATCCATTACCATTCCCACAAAGGCATCCCTGGTACCAGAACCTTCTTCCCTGCTTACTACAGTAATCACAGCATCTTTTCCTCCCAGGTCTTTCCAGTTGGTAATGTTCCCCAGGTAAATGTTTTTAATATCTTCTAAGGTAACATCCTTCACCGGGTTGGAAGGGTGAGCTACAACTGCTACGCCATCTATGGCGATTTGAGTTACTACTAAATCTGGGTTGGCGGTCATCTCTTCTTCTTTAACATTCCTTGATGCTGCACCGATTTCTGCTGCTCCTGAAGCAGCTGCGGTAACTCCCTGGCTGGATCCTCCACCCTGTACACTTATCTCTACGTTCGGGTTACTGGCCATAAATTCTTCAGCTAAAACATCACTAAAGGGCTGCACCGATGTAGAACCAGCGATAGTGAGCTTGCCGCTTAGTTCCTGGCTGGAATCTTCCTCCCCATTACCACAACCTGCTACCGCAAATGCTGCCAGCAGCATAAGGCCGACTATAAATAAGCTGCCCATCCTTTTTGACTTAATTGACATAAACTCTTTCCTCCTTATTTACTTCTAATATTTTAATTTGCCCTGTTTTCAATCTAACACCAACTTGTTAAATCTCTTTTGTAAACTGGTTAAATCCGAGTATTTTCTTTGTTAATTAAATGTAAAAGCCATCTCCAAAATGAAACGTGTTATGGGGAAGGTTCTTCTGATACACTTCGGTATATCAGGAGAACCTTCCCCATAACACAAAAAAGGGACAAGGTACCCGTCCCCTTGTCCCGGTTTGTTCCTTGGTTATTTTTGTTTTTTAGGGATTATGAAATAGAAAGTAGAACCTTTCCCAGGAGTGCTCTCTACACCGGTTACGCCGTTATGATTCTCGACCAGATGCTTGACGATGGACAGCCCCAGGCCGGTACCTCCAGTTTTACGAGAGCGGGCTTTATCTACCCGGTAGAAGCGTTCGAATACTCGATCAGTTTCTTTCTCGGGTATACCTTCCCCCCGGTCTATAACCAATACTTTTATTTTATCGCCTTCATCTTCCAGGGTAATGGTTATGGGTTCTCCATCCGGACTGTATATAAGAGCATTATCAATCAGATTCAGCAGTACCTGAACTATTAACTCTTTATCACATTCAACCAGCACCTGCCCGGCTGGTTTTATTATATTAATTTTTGCAATTTTCCCATCTCGTTTGACCAGCTCAACTGTGTCCTCGATCAGGTGAATCATATCCACATTTCTAATGTTAAGGCCGGATTTTCCTGATTCCAGGCTGGATAGTTCCAGCAGGCGATTAATTAGTTTAGTTAATCTGATTGCCTCTTTATAAATAATTTCCGAAAACTCCCTTACGTTCTGGTGGTTTTCTTCGCTCTCGTTCATAAGTGTTTCCGCAAAACCGCTTATGCTGGCAACCGGAGTCTTCAATTCATGGGAAACATTAGCTACAAAATCTCGGCGTACTCGTTCCAATCTTTTTAACTCGGTTATATCGTTGAGCACTACCAGAACACCGCCATATATCTGAGGTATATCCTTACATATAGGCAGGATATTGGCTTCAATTAGTCTTTCGGTTGGAGTGAACAGCTGTATCTCCAGGCGTACCGGTTGGAGCATTCGCCGGACTTCGTCAATTGCCTGCAGTATATCATAATTATTTATTACCTCTACATGTTTTCTTCCCTGATACTCATTACCCATAACCAGTAGTTTCACAGCTTTCGGGTTGGCGTAGGTGATCCTGGCATCCAGATCTACCATAATAATGCCATTTACGGTGTTTTTCAAAACCACTTCCAAACGGTTACTAACCGCCGAAATTTTTGTCAGAGTTTTATCCATCTCACTAGCCATATAATTTACCGCCGAGGCTAATAAACCCAGTTCATCATCTGACCAGATTGATATTCTCTTATCCAGGTCCCCACGCGCTATCTCTTCCACTGCACTGGTGAGTTCTGTTAGGGGTCGGGTAAAATTAGCTGCCAAGCGGGTGCTGATTACAAACGCAATTACTCCTATCAGCATAATTGCCAGCAGGATAAGGAGCAGAATATGGTAATGCACCGATTCCACTTCTTCCAAAGACCTGGCCAGTCTAACTACTCCCTGCATATCATTGTTGGTAAATGGAACAGCCACATATATCATCTGCTGGCCCTCGGTATCACTGAAACGCATTGCTATTCCAGTATCTCCTTGCAATGCCTGATATATTTCTGGTCGTCCGTTATGAGGTCCCAGCTCAGCAATATCGAACATGGAATCGGCAATGACGGTCCCCTGGTTATTAACTATAGTAACCCGAGCATCAGTATTCTGAGCCACCAGTTTGCTTATATCGTTCATATATTCTAGAACATCTGTTTTATCCGTTTGGTAGGCCTCAAGCATTGAAGCTGCCAGCCTGGTTTCACGTTCCAAATTCGTCTCTACGTTATCCAGGTAATACTGTCTGAGGGTTACGCTCAATATAGCTCCTGTTACCAGGAGGATAAGTATGATAATCAATAGATATGATCCAGTAAGTCTCTTCCTAATTGATTTTTTCATTTTAATCAGCCTCCAGCTTATAGCCCAGCCCTCGTACGGTTTTTATATATCGGGGGTTCTTGGAATCCTTCTCAATCTTATCGCGCAGTTTACTTATATGGACGTCCAAGACCCTGGTATTTACACTCTCAGAATATTCCCAGAGCAGTTCCAAAAGGTAATCTCTCTTCAATACTCGCCCCCGATTGCGGATCAAAATATCTAACAGTTCATATTCCTTCAGAGTAAGGTCCAAAAGCTCATCATCGAAATATATTTCATAGCTCTCGGGTTTTACCATGAATGGTCCGGCCCGAAAGACTGCCTTCTCGTGGTCTTTTTCAGGTTCCTGCCCCAAATTACGTCTTAAAACAGCCTTAACCCGAGCTACCAGTTCCCTGACACTGAAAGGTTTGGTAACATAATCATCGGCTCCTAGTTCCAGACCCAGCACCCGATCTAATTCCTCATCCCGGGCGGTAAGCATAATGATAGGGATTTTGCTTCCACTGCTTCTAATTTCCCGACATATTTCCAAACCACCTTTTTCAGGCAGCATCAAGTCCAGGATAAGAAGGTCCGGCTTTTCTCTTTCAATAATCTTAATTACTTCTTCTCCATCATAAGCATAAACCGTATTAAATCCTTCTTTATTTAAATTATAGGTTATTAACCTTACCAGAGACTCTTCATCATCAACTACCAGTATTTTTCTTTTCATATATTTTCACCCCCATAACAGGTATTATCTTTATGTTAAACCTTATTCACTTTTGCTGATATACCTGTTACATGAATTTTACACAGTATAGATAAATATTTTACATCAGCTGCTACCTGAACAATCCCACCGACTGACGCTTGATTTCACCTGCATACTTGGATGTTCCTATAGCAAACGGGACATTCCTGCATAATGGGGACATTCCTACCGCCAAGCGCCCCAAGGGTAGGTGTGTCCCCGTTCCTTAATAGTGGAACCAACTTCCGCCTATAAATTCTCGTAATATTGAGTTTGGTGGAATAGGTTCTGCTGGAGCTTCTCGGAAATAACTGAGAAACTTGCCGAGGCGTTTAGCCTCTATATATTCTGGTTCGCCAGGACCGATATCCATCAGCAGCGGGCCGGCATATTTCTTGAGAACAGCCAGCTCATATACCAGAGACGAATTAAACATAACATCCGCGTTTTCCTGAAAAGGAAAGATATTCTTCATCTCTCCTCGCCTGACTGAAGGCCAGCGGTTTAAGGTTTCTCTGGTGCCATGACCTCGGGTGCGTGCATCCCTTATTATTCTGCGCAGAAGGCGGCAATCAGTAGTCGGAATACGATTAGAAAAATCAATGTTCAACTGGGTCAGGGCACTAATATAAATTTTAAACTTCTGTTCAGATGGTATACTCCAGGTCAATTGGTCGTTTAATCCATGTATGCCTTCTACTATTATCGGTTCTCCATCAGGTACTTTTATCGGTAAACCGTAATCTTCACAGCGACCCTTTTTGAAGTTGAAAACCGGTACTTGCACTTCTTCTCCCTTAATTAGTTTGCTCAACTGCTCATTAAAGAGGTCGAGCTTCAATGCTTCCAGGGCTTCAAAATCATAATCACCGTTTTCATCCCGTGGTGTATCCTCCCTATCAACGAAGTAATTATCCAGGGACACCATAACTGGTTTAAGCCCATTCACCCGAAGCTGTATCATCAACCTCTGAGCAAAAGTCGTCTTGCCTGAAGAAGATGGACCGGCAATCAATATCAGACGAATATTCTTATCCTGGTAGATCATATCGGATATAGTAGCAATCTTCTTCTCATGCAGAGCTTCGTTTATCCTTATTAAGTCTATAATATCCTGGTTTTCAATAATGTCGTTTAAAGCTGCCACGTGTGGGGTTCCCATCATTTCACCCCATTCTTTGGCTTCTGAATATATACTAAAGAGCTTTCTCTGATCTATATAAGGTTGTATTGTCTTGGGGCTGCTCCGTTCCGGAGTTTGAAGTATTAAACCTGGCGGATAGTTCAAAAGCCTGAAATTATCGAGCATTCCAGTATTGGGCACCATATGGCCATAAAAATATTCATAAAAGCCATCCAGCTCATACATATGAACAACTTTTTTTTCTCTAAACTCCAGTAGTTTTATCTTATCCAGCATGCCCTGCTTTTCATAAGTAAAGGCAGCCTGTTCCCTGGAAACCAGCATTTTCTTTATTGGTAAATCCAGTACTGCCAGCTCACGCATTCGCTTTTGTATCTGTGCAGCCTCTTTATCATCCAGCACTTTATCCAACAGTTCGCAATACAATCCGTTGGACAGGGAATGCTTTATTACCAATTGGGTTTCCGGGTAAAGTTCCCGGCAGGCTTTCAATAAAAGGAAAACCACCCCGCGTCGATAAATCCGAAACCCGATTTCGCTGCTCAAATCCAGCAGCTCAACACTACATGGCTCCGTGAATACATAATTAAGATCCTTTAGATCATTATTTACAGCCAGTGCCACCACTTGGTAGGGAAGCTGCTGCTTAAGATTATTGATCAGTTCGCTGGCTGTACTGTTTGAGTCTACTTTATAATATCCCAAACCTTTAATAGCTATTTGCAGTTCGGTTTCTTTTAATGATTCCCCCATATACAAACCCTCCTAAAAACCCGTGTATATATCATTATATAATATAATCGTTAATTTCATATGACATTATTAGTCAAAGACCGATAATACATTTATTTAACAACAAATACTGGTTCAGAAAAGTGAAGAGGGCCTCTCGCCCTCTTTCACGGATGGGCAGACGCCCTTTAATCCGTGCTCATATGGTTTTACTAAACAATATTCGACAACTCGAAAAATTATTCCTCCTGGCAAATATTTTCATATAATCCTGAATCGGTCTATTTAAATTCAAATTCATCTGCTTCCAGTACTTGATATTGATCTCTTTTCTTATCTGTGAAATGCCACCACTCATAATAAATACTGCTAAAGCCATTATGCACCATAACTTCTTCCAATAATTTAGCATTATTCATCTGTATGGAACTCACATCGCCGTAGTCCCGATCAGCCCGGGCTGAAAAATCATCAAAACCGCTGGGCATCTGCAGTTCCCTTCCCTCATTATCTACCAGGGTCAAATCTATTGCTACACCTCGGGAATGATAAGAAAATCCTTCATAAGGATTTACCACAAAACGCCGATCAGGCATTATTTCCCATAGTTTAAATTGAGCAGCAGGCGGACGGTAAGCATCCCATACTTTTAGACTCAGGCCGGTGGCCTTTAATTCTGCCTGAGCTGCCTTCAGTTTTTCAGCCGTTCCTCTTCTCAAATAAGCTTTTTTCATCTCATAGATTGCTTTACCGTAAACGTTATCATCTGTTGAATATTTAAGATCCACATTAATACCAGGTATATATTTCTGGATGTCTACCATATCAGTACTGGCACCACTGCTGTTAACAGCCAGGTCAGCAGACCAAAGCAGCAGTATAACAATTGTTATCAACACCCCCCCCATAACAAATGTTAATATTGGGATTTTTTTGCTCATGCTGCTGCTATTTTTACCAAAGTCCATAATAACGTTCCTTACATACAGTCATATTTAATTCTATTATCAGCAAAAGGCCAGTAATTATGTGTAGAGCCTCCTGCTGCAGTTGTGTCTTTATAATCCTTTAATCCCAACTATAATAATGTTAATAAGGCAGTGATGAATACTTTACTGAATACACCTTTTTTTATAGCATCCTGAAACAAGTATAAAAATTCTTCCTCACTCATGTTGACCGGTTTCAATACCATAGCCCGGACACCATTTTTATTGGTCCGGTAGATAGCCAGGCGAATAGCAAACACATTTATGCCTTTAATAAATATCCGCTCCATGCTTATGGTATAACCGCAAGTTGATATTTCCCCTCGGGCATAAACATCACAATATTCGGTAGTCTTAACCGGCTTGAAAGACGCTGGTATAAAATCACTACTGCGGATAACGGTTTTTAGACCAGCCTGTAAAATTGGGGATATAATACGGTTCTCTATACCCCTTTTTATAAGTTCAAAGATATCATCTTCAACTGCCTCCAGCGGCCCCGCTGTCATCTCATAAAGACCCTGACTGTTTTTTTCCGCGTAAGAAAACCTGATGCTGTCCTGACCCATTTCATTGACTAGAATCCTTTCAATATTTATCTTCCCATGGCCAGCAGCTTCTTGAAAACCGGCTTCCTGTAATACCAGGCAGTAGTACCCTCCTTCACCTATAACTGTTACCTCCTTAAGGTGATTATTGAATGTAGTGCACCTTTTTCTGAATATCTATGTATATTACTCCTGGTATATTCCTGTGGTGAATTACAATATTGACGTCCTTATCCCATGCAATAAAATACCTTCTGCCTTATGATTATGGCAGAAGGTATTTATCTTTATTAACTGAACTATGGTGTTATCTCAATCTGGCCTGTATTTGCTTCTGTAATTCAGATAAAATCGCATCCACCCGGTTGTTGATCTCTGCCTCTTTAAGGGTTCGCTCCATGGATTGGAAAGTGAGCCTGAATGCTGCGCTCTTATAACCTTCAGGCACCTGCTCCCCAGTATAAATATCAAATACTATCACATCCTGTAAGAGCTCGGGATCTGCTGCTTTGATTACCGCGATGGCTTCAGAAGCTTTTACGTCTTTACTCAAAAGAACAGCAATATCCCGTTCTACCGCAGGGTATTTGGCGATTTGCTCCATCATAATCTTCTGTCCTTTTATTTCGAACATGGTTTTAACATCTAATTCAAAAGCGCATGCTTTATCACTTATATCAAAGTTTTCCAGAACCAGGGGATGCACTTCACCTATAATCCCAATTTCTCTGCCCTGGCAGTTTATGCTGGCAGTCCTTCCCGGATGATATCCTGGTAGTAGATGTCTTTCAAAAATACAATCTTTGATTCCCAGTTCCTGTAACAGGATTTCCACTATACCTTTTAGATAAAAGAAGTCCATAGGGACCTGGTTCTTTAACCAGTTTAAATCTACCCTGCCAGCCACAATAGCACCTAATTTTAGTTTCTCATCAGGCAGCCGGTCATCGGACGGATAATAAACTGCCCCCATCTCGAAGAAATTAAGATTCTGGTTGCGCCGAGCCATATTTTTACTGACATTTTCCAGCAGACCGGGCAGTAGTAGAGTTCTCATCACACTTTGTTCTTCCGACAGCGGATTGGCTATTGGAACAACATTTCTGAGTGAGCTGTCGGCAGGCAGCAGAATGCGATCAAAAAGCTGCGGACTTATAAAACTGTAGTTAATAACCTCATAAAAATAGGCTGCCATTACTTCCTTAACTTGATCCCGGAAACGCTGATAATCCGTAAGCCCTCCGCGATTAATACCCAGGGGAAGAGTATCTGGAACATTATTGTAACCATACAGCCTGGCCACTTCCTCAATCAAGTCTACTTCCATGGAGATATCCGGCCTATAAGTAGGTATTTCTACCGCCAAATAGCCTTTTTTATCCTTGATATCGAATTTAAGTCTTTCCAGATAACCCTTAATCTCACTGAAGCTAAGTTCTGTTCCCAGGAGATGATTCACCCGATCTGGACGAAGGTTGATTATAAGCGGTTCCTTTTTCCCCGGGTAAATGTCACAGATCCCTTTCACTACTTCAGCATCGCCCAGTTCCTGCATAAGCTGGGCAGCTCGATTGACCGCATATATAACTCCATTAGGATCCGTCCCTTTCTCAAAGCGAACTGAAGAATCACTCCTTAGACCTTGTTTTTTTGAAGTTCTCCGGATATTGGTATTTAAAAAGTTGGCTGACTCAATCAAAACATCTTTGGTATTGTCATTTATCTCGGTATTTAAACCGCCCATTACTCCTGCCAGAGCAACTGGTCTGATTCCATCCGTAATTACCAAACTATCCAAGTCCAGTTCCCTTTCGACCTCATCCAGAGTCGTGAAACTTTCCTGGTATTCAGCTTTGCGTACCACAATTTTTTTCTCCTTACCCAGCAGATCATAATCAAAAGCATGCAGAGGCTGATTGGTTTCCAGCATCACATAGTTGGTGACATCTACTATATTACTGATAGGTCGGATGCCTGATCTGAGTAAGGCATTCTGCATCCATTCAGGTGAGGGTTTAACTTTCACATTCTTGACTACCCTGGCTGTGTATCGGGGACATAAATCAGGGGCATCTATTTCAACTTTTATATAATCATTAATATTCTCACGATTTTCTGAAATTTTTACTTGTGGTATCCTTAATGGTTGGCCATTTAATGCGGCGACCTCACGAGCCAGATTTATCAGGCCCAGACAATCACCTCGGTTCGGAGTTAAATCAAGCTCCATAATCACATCCGAGTCCGCTTCTTCTACACCCTCTATGGCTATTCCAGCCATAGTCAGCCGGTGGGCTAATTCTTCCGCGGTCCAATCTATATCTACATACTCTTTTAACCAATTTATTGATACTCCCATACCCTTACCTCCTAAAACTGCTTCAAGAATCTCCTGTCATTATCAAAAAACAGGCGCAGGTCGTTGATACCATATTTAAGCATGGCTATTCTTTCAATACCCATTCCGAATGCGAATCCGGTTACCTGCTCTGGATCATAACCACCATATTCAAGTACTCGTGGATTTACCATACCAGCACCCAGTATTTCCAACCATCCGGTATGGGAACAAACCCTGCATCCCGCACCTTTACAAATAACACAGGATATGTCCATCTCTGCACTGGGTTCAGTAAATGGGAAATAGCTAGGCCTAAAACGCACCTTCAAATCGGCATCGAATATCTCCCTGGCAAAATGCATTAAAGTACCTTTAAGATCTGCCAGAGTAATTCTACTATCCAGTACCAATCCTTCCACCTGTTGGAACATGGGTGAATGGGTTGCATCATCATCTTTGCGATATACCTTACCTGGTACGATAATCCTGACCGGCAGTTGCGGGGCCATCTTTTCCATAGTACGAACCTGTACTGGTGAAGTATGAGTCCGCAATACTATGTCCTCATTTATATAAAAGGTGTCCTGCATGTCCCGGGCTGGATGGTCCTTGGGTACATTGAGGGCCTCAAAGTTGTAATAATCCAGCTCGATTTCCGGCCCTTCAGCGACATTAAATCCCATTCCCACGAAAATATCTCGTATTTCTTCATAAACCCGGGTAAGAGGATGCTTACTCCCTCTCATAAAAGGCAGCCCGGGAAGCGAAACATCTATTTTCTCTGCAATCAGACGCTTCTCCATTTCCTGCTGCTTTAACTCTTCCGTTTTCTTATTAATCATCTCTTCCAGCTGCATCTTAAAATGATTAGCAGCCATACCCATCTCGGCCTTCTCTTCCGGGCTTAAGTCCTTTAAACTTCTCAGCAGAAGAGTAATCTCTCCTTTTCTACCCAGGGTCTTTACCCTGAGATCATTCAACTTTTCGATGCTTACTGCTTCCTGCAGCAGTTCTTCAGCACGGACCTTAATTTCGTTTAGTTTTGTCAACATCGCTTATAACATCCTCCCTGGCAGAAAATAAAAAAGGCTTTTGTCCCCCCCTTAAGGGACGAAAGCTATATTCCGCGGTACCACCCAAATTAATCAAGTAAACTCCACCTGATTCACTTATAACCTCTAACGGCGGCCACCGGCAAGACCTACTGCTAATTTCAGTCCACTGCTCCCAGGTGAATTCACCTGCATCTTCCCTGGCTGTACTTCCAGTCGCCGATACAGCCTCCCTGAAGGGATAAATTACAGCTTACTTGTCCTGTTCATCGCATTAATAATTTATACACTTACTGGGTAATAAGCATTTTATACAATAGATAATAGGCGATGCATCCAGATGTTTCGAATAGCTGCCAGTATACATCAGCTTGAGCTATCATCATGGGTTCACCCTCCGCTCTTCAAATACAGGCCCGCTTCGCAGTTTCTTCTCCCATAGATCAGTACTACGAATGGCCAGAATTGCTTCCTCTTTGCTTCCCTGCTTCATAAACTATTATACCACAGGCTACACCCGCATTTAAAGAATCAACTGGAGTAATTATTGGAATTTTAAAAGATTGATCACAAACACTTAATATTTTGGCACTAACCCCCCGAGCTTCGCTGCCGACAATTATTATAACCGAACCAGTAAAATCAACCTCATTTATACTAAGGTCCGTGTTTAATGAACTGGCCAGGATGCGATATCCTTCTGCTTGGTAACTAACTAACTCTTCTGCCGATATATCATAAAACACCGGAACATGGAATACAGCTCCCATGCTGGCTCTTACCACTTTAGGGCTAAATGGATCAACACACCCGCTGCTTAACATTACTCCCTGCACCCCAAATGCCCAGGCAATACGAAGAATGGTACCCATATTGCCAGGATCTGCAATTCTATCCAGAAACAGCACCAAACCTGATTTCCGTATCGTCTCATGTAAATTCCATTGCGGGATTCTGTCCACTGCCACAATTCCCTGAGGCGTTTGGGTATCACATATATATTTCATTAAATTATGATCAATTTTTATCCACTCCACATCCCGAGTTTTCCTGAACTCATCCAGATATTGCTCTGCCTCTTCTCTCTCTACAAAAACTCTCTGCAACTCCTGCTGTCCCTTCACGGCTTCGCAAAACAGATTTCTGCCCTCAATTAGAAACATCTGCTCCCGGTGCCGATACTTATGATCCTTTAAACGAGCTGCATCCTTTATTTTCTGATTATCCCTGGATTTTATTTCCTTCATGCTTGTCACCTTTAATCAATAATTCAACTTTCTCGCTTGTCCCGGTACGAGGTTGTGCCCAGAGGGTGACTGCCAATCCGCAGCTGCTGCAATCATTTTAACTGAGAAATTGATAATAAAAAAGTATGGTTTTAATTACCATACTTTTTTCAAAATCAATTGTTTACATTGCTTTTGGCTATTTCAGCCAGTTTGGAAAACCCCTGCGGGTCACTTATAGCAAGTTCCGCCAGCATCTTCCGGTTAATGTCTACACCGGCTACCTTCAGGCCGTGTACCATTCTGCTGTAGGTGGTACCGTTATCTCTGGCAGCTGCATTTATACGAGCTATCCATAATTTGCGAAAGTCTCGCTTTTTTAACTTCCGATGAATATACGCGTATTGACCGGATTTCATAACCTGCTGATTGGCTACCCGGTAAAGCTTGGATTTGGCTCCGCGGTAACCTTTGGCCATTTTCAATATTTTTTTGTGTCTTCTATGTGAAGTCACGCCGCGTTTTACCCTTGGCATCGTAACTACCTCCCACTAATATTTTACTGAATAAGATTAGAAATACGTTTATTTTCCTGCTCGCTTACCAGGCCAGACTTACGCAGCTTTCTCTTTCTCTTGGGACTCTTTCCTCCTAAAAGGTGGCTGGCATAAGCTTTTGCTCTCTTTATCTTACCGCTGCCTGTTTTCTTAAATCTTTTTGCAGCCCCGCGGTGGGTTTTCATCTTAGGCATCAGTTTCTTCCTCCTTCTTGCTTTTCTCGGGTTCCAGTTTAGGCACCAGTATTGAAACCATATTTCTTCCCTCAATTTTTGGAAGTTTTTCTACCGAGGAAATATCCGATAACTGCTCGGCTAGTTTTACACATAAGCGTTCACCCAATTCAGGGTGAGTAATCTGGCGACCTCGGAACATAATAGTAACTTTCACCTTATCGCCGGAAGCCAGAAATTTCCTGGCGTTCTTGGCTTTAACCTGGAAATCATGGTCTTCGATATTAGGCCGCATTTTCACCTCTTTGACCGAAACAATTTTCTGCTTTTTGCGGGATTCCTTTTCCCTTTTGCTCTGCTCAAATTTGAATTTACCGTAGTCCATCAAACGACAGACCGGGGGTTTAGCAGAAGGAGCTATTTCAACCAGGTCCAGCTGCTTTTGTTCAGCCAGTTCCACAGCTTCCCGAACAGGAACAATCCCTAGCTGCTCGCCTGTTTCGCTTATAAGCCGGACTTCTCTTACGCGAATTTCCTCGTTAACTCTCCAATCCTTGCTGATAAGAAGTTCACCTCCCGAAAAATATAAAAAGCGGGCTACAAAAGCCCGCTTCTTTAATCATTTAACAACTACCCAGAATAAGATACTACCCGCTATTTAACTCTGGTTTAGTTAAAATCAATACCTTACTAACTATCGTTGTAAGGTGAGAAGCCAAGCTCCTGCTTAGTACATATTGGAGTATAGCATATTTTGTTTTTAGATGCAATGTTATCTATTTTGCTTTTCTTTTATTTCTGAGTTCAGCTGTATCTTGAAATCTGCTAGGGCTGCAGGCCCCAGATCACCTTCCCGGCGATGTCTGACTGACACAGTGCCGGATTCAACTTCCTTATCCCCAACGATAAGCAGATAGGGAATCTTCTGCAGCTGGCCTTCCCGAATCTTGTAGCCAGTTTTTTCACTGCGCAGATCCGCCTCTGCTCTGATACCTTCAGCCTTCAGTTCTTCTACTACCTGCCCGGCATATTCATGGTTGCGATCAGTAATAGGCAGTACCCTTACCTGTACCGGTGCTAACCAACTGGGGAAAGCTCCCGCAAAATGTTCAGTGAGTATACCTATAAAACGCTCGATACTCCCATAAATAACCCGATGTATCATAACCGGCCGGTGTTTCTCTCCGTCTTCACCTACATAAGTGAGGTCGAACTTCTCCGGCATCTGGAAATCAAGCTGAATGGTACCACACTGCCAGGTTCTATCCAGTGAATCCTGAAGATGAAAATCTATCTTGGGACCGTAAAATGCACCATCCCCCTCATTTATCCGGTATTTCATACCTTTTTCATCCAAAGCTTGTTTTAATGCCTCAGTGGCAATATCCCACATCTCATCTGAACCCATAGCTTTTTCAGGTTTGGTTGAGACTTCAACATGATACGGAAAACCAAACAGGCTGTAGAAACGATCCACCAGTTCGATAACCCCTTTTATCTCATTGATAATCTGGTCGGGCAACATAAAGATGTGGGCATCATCCTGGGTAAAGGCCCTGACCCGCATCAATCCGTGCAGTACTCCGGACAATTCATGCCGGTGCACCAGGCCCATCTCTCCCATCCTCAGGGGCAGATCCCGGTAGCTGTGAATACTCTGTTTATATACCAGCATCCCCCCGGGACAATTCATCGGCTTTATAGCATAATCAGTCTCGTCAATCACTGTAAAATACATATTCTCTTTATAATGATCCCAGTGTCCAGACTGCTCCCACATTTCCCGGTTCAGTATAATTGGAGTTCTTATCTCATGATATCCCGCCCGGGCATGCTCTTCCCGCCAGAATTTTTCCAGTTCATTTCTTAAAATCATCCCTTTGGGCATAAAAAATGGAAACCCTGGACCTTCATCGAGGACTACAAAAAGACCCAGTTCTCTTCCCAGTCGACGATGATCACGCCTTTTGGCCTCTTCTAATTTGTGTAGATAATCATCCAGCAGGCTCTTTTTAGGAAAGGAGGTAGCATATATTCTCTGCAGCATCTGATTGGCTTCACTTCCGCGCCAGTATGCACCCGCCAGGCTCATAAGTTTAACCGCTTTCAATCTCCCGGTAGATGGGAGGTGGGGACCAGCACAGAGATCAATGAATTCTCCCTGCTGGTAAGTGCTTATTACTGCATCTTCGGGCAGATCTTCAATAAGTTCAACTTTATATGGTTCATTCCGGTCCCGGAAAAAATTAAGTGCCTCCTCCCGAGACAGCTCTTTTTTTATGATTGGGTAATCTGCTTTTATTATTTTGAGCATCTCTTCCTCTATGGCTTTAAAATCATCCGGAGTAATAGTATGCTCGCTCTCAAAATCGTAGTAAAAACCTTTATCAATCGCTGGGCCTATAGCCAGCTGAGTGCCTGGCCAGAGTCTCTGAACAGCCTGAGCCATGACATGAGAAGAAGAATGCCGGTAAACCACCCTGGCTTCCGGGTTATCAAAGTCTAATAGTTCCAGCGTCCCATCTTCGTTGACTTCTGAATGCAGATCTCGTAACTGCCCGTTAAATCTAGCTACAACTGCATTTTTTGCCAGCTTGTTACTTATGTCTTCGGCAACCTGCAGCAGGCTGATACCTTCCGGGTATTCTCGCTGGCTACCATCCTTCAATTTAATTGCCACCATTATTATTACCTCCTGAATTTATGCTTTTTACTTATAGCGGAAATATTAGCAGTATACCGATCTGTATAATTCCTATCAGGAATCCCAGAACTCCTCCTAGTATCTCAATAAATTTAAGCTCTGTCGATGAAACCTTTCTTACCATATCTTCCAACTGCTGTATATCAAGTTCATTAATTTTGTCCTCTACCATCTTTTTGATATGGATTTCTTCACTTAAATGAACCTGACTCGCTCTGATCACCTGTTTGATTATCTCTTCAGCTTCCTGACGCAATACCCGGTCCACACTACTCCCAACCAGATGGGTTATTTTACCCGGAACAAAACCGGGTACGGCGCTGGATACACGAGCCCTGATAATTTCCATTATCCTGTTCACCAGGGATTCCCGGGTCTGGGGGGTATCGATTTGCTCGAATATATCCTCCAATGACAGAAGCTGTTCTTCGACAATAGACCCAATGCTGCTGGCAATATCTAATCTCCGCTTGGGCAAGAGTCCATACAATTCAAATAACATGCAATTCACAGGCTTTCGCGGCCAGAAAAGCAGTTTAATAGCAACTACATTGGTAATATAACCGATAAAAGCACTGATAATTGGAATAGCTATTAGCTGATACATTTTATTCCCCTATTTTTCTATTAGGAAAAATATATCAAACTTTAGCAATTACCGCAAACTGCTAATATTTATGCTAATATTTTTAAAAAAAATATAATAAGTCCCCTTTATTCTAAAGGGGACTTATGCCAGGCATTATTTTTAATTTTAATTATTTCCTTTTTCCGCCCGGCTCTATTTCACACAAATAATGGGAACATTTTTTGCAGCCGGTGCAGAACACGATTTTATCCTCGAAAACTTTTTTAATTATCTCTACCGATTCATTGTGAGGTAGTTCAGAAGCATTATGAATTATTATCCTCCGGGGAGCAATAGTAATTAAAATACTAACCAGAAGATCATCCAGACTCACGTCATCCAGCAGCAAGTCATCCAGGTAATGCTGCATGTATTGCTCTTCGATTTTACATCCGGCATGATCCCATAAATAAAATAATCCATTACTTCCCAGCAGAAGATTTACTTCACGAACCTGGGGAACCTGGGTATCAACAAAATACCTTAAGAGATTAACAAAATCATTATACTCTTTTTCGTTTTTTAATTCCTCAGCGGCAACCTCTACCGCAAATTTTATCTCGGTAAGATAATCTCTCATGCAAAAGTTGATAAATCCGTCTACCGCCAGGAATTCATAATTATTTATATGTTCCAGTATGCGATGGGATATCCTATTCTTGCGGCCAAAATTCATGAGTAGATTTAGACTTTCATTTTCATGACACCTGCGCAGGAAATCACCCGATTTAATATAGAGTGACTGTTTATCATCAGGACTTGTTTTTCGGTAAGACTTCATTATTTCTTTCCACAGCAGTCTTGATTCCCAGTCATTGACAATGTGCTCCGCCAGTACTTCAGCCATCTGATGTTTGAATATATAGATTATATCTTCGTTTCGAAAGGTACTATCCTGCTTACCAGCACCATGCAGTCTAAAGGATAGAAGCTTAGCCGCCAGCTGAGTGGCCAACTGCTGTAAAGGAATAACCTCAATGTCCAGGTCATATCCTCTCTGCTTGATCCACCTCAATCGATTATCAAGTTCCTGCAAAAAATTATCAGTATTATGGGCCGTTGCTACCTGAAATTCATAAATCATAATCGGCCTCCATCGAAAAGTTAATATATTATATGTTTGCCTTAAAATCATTATTCAATCATACAAGCCTTGAAAATACTGTAATTTCCGGCATTTTTTCGATAAAAAAGCAGGGCGAGCAAAAAAGGTCAAGAGCAAGGCAATAAGAAGACCCCTGATGAGACGTATCAATATATGGGGACACACCTTCCCTTCGGGTAAGGAATGTCCCCATATAGACGTCCATTGAGTAGGCCTTCTGTATTAACGCAGCTATTGGCCTTTTTTGACGGTCTGAGCAGGTCTGGTAGACCTGCTCACAATTAATTGGAATAAACCCTGCATTCTGCAGATAAACACTTCCGAGCAAAGCATATATAACCCATTTACTAGTATAAAGTCCTGTTTATTTGTTTTATTCTATTCTATTAGATTTAATTTGATCTATTAAGGTTTGAACAAAAGCCATTATGATGACTCCTAACCCCAGAAACCAAAGTGTAACCGATACATAAGGGATAGCTTTTACAACTGGAAGCAGAAACATAATGCTTATTGCTAATAGTACTAATACAATAGTTAACTTGCTTCGGAACATTTTAGATAACTCCTCCTACTATGTTTTTCAATCTACATATTCACATAAATAAAATGGTAAACAAAAAATATGATAGCACTACTGGAGAAAATTTCAATAAGAAAATTCATTAAATAGAAATGGGCTAAAACAAAGACCCCGGAACTGAATCCCGGGGTAATGGTATTGATCGAAATAATTTTATAGAATACCCTTAACCTTGTTCTCCATCAGCCAGACTTTTATTTCATTTCTTGCTTTTTCAAATCCAGCCAGGATTTCCTTATCACTGCCCTTAATCGCTGCTGGATCAGTGAAATTGTAATGCAGATATTTTTCCCCTCCTGGTATAAACGGACAATTTTCCCGGGCATTATCACATACAGTTACTATACAGTCAAATTCCATACCCAAATAATCATCAACACTTTTGGAATGATGGTCGGATATATCAATACCTTCGACTTCCATAGCTTTGATGGCATAGGGATTCACCCGATAGGGATTGGTCCCAGCACTAAAAACCTCATATTCATCCCCAAATAATGTTCTCATTAATCCTTCTGCCATCTGGGATCGTGCTGAGTTCTGATTGCAAAGGAATATGATTTTTTTCTTATTTGCCTTCATTTTTCAAAACCTCCCTGGATATTGAGTCTTAATACCTGGATAGTATGTCACATATAGTAAAGTTAGTATTTGCTCCCGATAAACTATTCGTAAATGAAAGTATATTCCCAGGTGTTAGTATTACACATCCTGGTTCCCAACAAAATTAGCGGGGCTTTAAAACCCCGCTGTTACTTGCTTTTCATGGTGGGCCGTACAAGATTTGAACTCATTGACCACCTGCCTGAAGTCCCGTTATATCCGCGTTTTCGCAAAACTAGTGCTCCATTTGATGTTCCACTATTAAAAATGGAGCGCATCGCTAACCTTTAGTTTGTGAGCATATTTGCCGGTCGTAGTGTTAACATCCTGCCCAACTAACGCAGCTACCTGGATAACTGGAACGCCTTTGTTAAGTAAAAGCGTTATAACGCTATGCCTAATATCATGGATGCGAATATAGTGTAAATTTGATTTTTTCAGCACATACTTCCAGGTTTTTTGGATCGAGCTATACCGAACAGAATTTCCATTTTGAGTTTGGAATACCAAGCTCTTTTCTTTTTCTATGGATACAACTTTTTTGCTTTTGTTCTGTTGTGCCCTGAGCTCTACCAGCATTCCTATCGTTTCATCATCCAGGGTGATCGTTCGCCTTGAATTAGCCGTTTTGGGCTCATCGTACAGGATATTACTCTGCAGGTTTAATGTGCGTTCTATTGTGATAGTTTTTCTTTCAAAGTCTACTAAGTCCCAACATAACCCAAGTATTTCCCCAGCCCTGGCACCAGTTACGGCTAAAAGACGAAGTACTAATCCGTATCGGTAGCCTTGTAAATTGCTTAATAGGTTTTTTAAATCTGTTTCAGTAAATACATCTCTTTCTTTCTTTGCTGCTCTTGGTATTCTGAAACCACATAGTGCATCCTGCGGAGCCCTGCGGCTCTCTATGGCACTTCTAACCACTGTTCGAGTAAAATCATACAAGTTTTTCTTGCTTCTATCTTGCAGTGAATTAAATTGTCCTGTTAAAGCATTATTTAATTGCTCCGCTGATAGAGTCCAAAGGGATAAGTGTCCTATGATTGGGTTAAGCCGTCTAACAAAGCCACTGTATGTTGCATAAGAAGAGTCGCGAATAGAGTCTTTGTTATTTTCAAGCCAGTAATCCAGATATTCTCCCAGATACATGATCTCTTGACTTGGCCCAGCTTTTTGATATATTAATTTCTTTTTTAATTCTAATTCCCTTTCCTGAACCAGTGATTTAATAGGTGCATAGAATGTTTCGCTATAATCCTTTCTCTTACCATCATCACCACGGCCTAAATAAATTCTAATAAGCCACTTCCCTTTGCCTTTATTTGCAATCATTTTTTGCCCTCCTTAAAGGGCAGGCAGTTTAGTATTGTTTCTGCCTGCACAATAAAAAATCCTTTAACAAAACAGGGACAGAAACGAAAAGAGCCCCAGCTTGCAGCCAGGGCAGTAAGTTAATATGTAGTAATTATTTTTTGTTTGTCCAGATATTCTTTCAACGCATCATCGGATATCCGGAAACGCTTTTCCGATAGTCTAACCGCTTCAAGCTCGCCTTTGTAGATTAAATCATAGATATAATTCTTTCGAATTTTGAGCATTTCCGCTACCTGTGCAACAGTATAAAATTTTGGCATTGATGATTCCCCCCTTAAATTTTTCAATAAAAAAAACCCGGTTGAAACCGGGCTATTAAAGCTGTATAACAGCACTAGCAAAACAAAAACTAGAGGGCGATTCCCCCTCTAGTTTTTGTTTCTGACATATATTTAAATGGGTATAGTGCGTTTGCAGCACACGCTTGCGCCTTGATTTATAGGCATTTTAACAGCTTCGTGTGCTACATTATCATACAGACTGTTTAATTGCAAAGACTGTGTGCTACAACTACCTTCAAATTCCCAACATACCTGGTCCAAGCGTGTGCTGCAGCCTCATATTCTTGGGTTCTCTTATATCAATTTTGCTTTCAAGCTAATATGGATAATGCGTAGCTAACTACTATTTTAAAGCTCACTCTTTTTGCAATATTACGGTATCAAATTTCATTATTGGTACCAACAAATCTTATTCTTGATTATCACGTTTTGGTTAATTGTATGCTAAAACTCTACATCTATCTTCTTGCCTTGAGAAAATGCATTCCAAAACTCCGTATGATCTTTGAAATTGGTTTGGAATACCTCGACAGCTTCAAGATTCAAGAATATCTGAGTTATTTGCATCATTTCCTTGTTTTCGGTCGGTGTTAGTTGAACGAAAAATGACGTTTCTGGATTTGTATAATCTTTTGTGATTGATCCAATATCGGCACCAAAAATACAAGAAAGGTTAACCGTTTCAAACTTAGCTCCAAGCAAGTCCCAACTGACTACTTGAGAATAGGTAATTACAATACTTTTACCAATGTTTTTGTCAAGGTCCGTTGTTTCAGCGACATGTAACCCAACATTCGGTCCGGGTTTAATTGCATCAGCATATGGTTTGTTTTCCAAAAAACTTCTGAACAGCTGTTTGAGTTCAACCGCTTCTGCCATCGTCAATGAAGTATTCGGAGTAAACGAAACATGCAAAATACTTTCGAGTTTCGCAACCTTTTCCCATAGAGTGATGTATTTTTCTTCAATAGGTTTCCCGATAGATAACGGAGGGGAGACATTTAGGCAAGAGATTGAATAGTCACCGCAAATAAAACCATTAGACATTTTCATTGCATTAACAAATTCGTTTACTGTTTTACAATTTGAATATTTGAATTTTATAGTCGCATTTACTTTCTGTGTTACCGTATCAATAAGAAATTGCATTTTTAGCCATGAATCTTCTCCAATGCTTGTCACAACAAGATTTTTCGCTCGATCAGGAACTCTTTTTGCAGCTAGTATAATCGAAAATCCAGCTGCGGTAACTACTATCGGAGGAATAGCTGGAAATGGAGATGGCGAAATATAAAGATCACTTACCTCGCTCACCGTGACGTCTTGAAGCGGGAATTTAGTCAGTTCAGTAAGATCTATCTCTATACCGTTGAAAATGGCTTTCCCAACATGCTTAATTTCACAATGTATGGTAGTTTGCGTCCGGTACATATAATCGAAAAGTTCTTGCTGCGTTATGACGTCATCAGGCAGTTGGCTCAATATCTCTAACGCTGGAAAGTGTAATTGCATAACCATATCATTATATGGTGGCTTTGGGGTAAGCAAACACGCACCATCTCCGGCGTCAATGTATTCAGCATTTGCCGATGCGGGAATCTGCGAATTCATCGCATCGAGAATCTCCTTTGGTATGCTCAAGGATGATGTTTCGTCTTTGATTATCTTTTTGAAACTTGCAAGCATATCAAAAATCCTCCTTCATCTCATTAAGCTTAATAAGTTTAGTAAGCAACTCATATTTCTCATTAATTTCTGCCGACACAGACGAAGACATTATGTGCCTTACCAATGCATTCTTAGCCACCTCATTGGGAACTAATATATATTTGATATCAGACCAGTTAAAATAAAGCCAAGCATCCTTACATTTTGTCAGCCCCAAATTATGACTTTCTCTTGATTTGTCGTTGTTTCGTTTACCGTATAACAATGGTGGTAACTCTGTGTCTATCTCCAAAATTGTAGGAATGTATCTCCATTCTCGCTCATCATGAAAGTTTTGATCGACCTTGTTTGTGGAATGGCTTTCGCCATAAAGCGGTTTCATGTACATTAAATGACTTAACAAGTAGCTTTGTATTCCATCTATTATCTCGTCATCTCTCGAATATCTTTCTGCTTGCGAAAATGCGTTCTGAAAATCATGCTGTATACTCGAATCAGGGTTAATATAATGGATCGGCTGAATTTTTCTAGAAATACACCAATCTTTATAAAATGCTATTCCGTATGTGCCATATATTTTTGTGTGATCCTCAATACGTTGGATATTAATATCGCAAAAGCAAGTCATAGGTATAGAAACAGAATTTTCAGTAATCCCAAGGTAGGAAATGTCTTCATTAAAATACCGAGGAATAATGGCTTTGTTTTTGAGTATTTGCTTAAGATAATTTCTCTTTTTCATAAAGTTAAAAAGAGTATTTGCGCTCTGCTTGGGCCTTGGATATTTGCGTTCAGTCAATATTGCTGGCCCGAGGGCAACATAGGTCTTGTCGTTCTTAATAGACATTATCATTTCTCCCCTCACACGTCCATCAAACTGAAATTAAAGCAGAATTAACTATCTAAGATACCGAATCCATTCTATTCTTTAATGAATCCGTACTGACAATTCTCGCAAATAATGAGTAAATCTTCTGTCTTATCATTCTCTGCTATGATTAATCGTCTACTTCCACATTTTTTACATTTCAGTCCTGATAGAGGATCAAAGTATTTATCAAGCAAATTTTCTAATGAAGAAACCATTGCAATAGTAATTGTAAGACAAATTGAAGCCTCGTGTTTTGTTTTGGACGATGAGTGGGTAATTATATTTGAATAGTCCCACGCACTATTTAATAAATTCTTTATATGTTTCCTCAATTCAGCATTATCCGAGCCAGTAAGATACTTATTTATTACAAGTTCTCCCCGGTTCTTAACGTCTGATTTCTTGAACTGCTCTTTTCCATCAAAAGAATCTGAATTGTAAATATAGTCAATTAGTTCAATTAATGTTTCTCTACAGATAACCCCTATTGATTGAATCTCTTCTATTTCAATTGCTTCATTCAGCTTCTCAGAAGCTAAAGACAACTTCCTTCTTAAGACCAGAGGTAATTCAACGCCTGGTGATATGCTTTCAATATAACTATCAGGTTGATTTGCTTCATCATTCATAAGTCGTAACATTAGGCCCAAATGAAAGGAAAAAACTTCATCTGTTGAAAAGTAATATGCTTGGTCTTGAGAATATAAATTCATTGGTAAATCCCCTTGGGCTACCCACCATGACCCATCGTTGTCAGTTTTAACATTCCATATTGTTACGTTAACACCAAGTTCGTTATATGTTTGCTCGGGTTTTGAATGAGTAACTTTTGCCTTACCTCTGCATTGCCATTCGACATACTCTTCTACTTGTTTTTTAACCTCAGGAGAAGACATATCAAGAACCTCCATAATTTCTTTTGTTTGCCCATATTTAAATTCCGTCATTAAGGCTATAGTTGAATTTTTCGAATCGGAAATTCTTCGACGGTCACGATAACTACGTTATAGAGTCAAAGTTAGATTGGAGCGAAGCCACTTAGCCCGTTGTTAGACATGTAGCACACAATTATTTATAACAATACTCCGCTAAAACATTACTTACAAATCGTTTGGCAAAGTTTTGTCCGATAATGCAAAATAAAACATATTCAACTAATATAACCCCAGTATAGATTATAGAAAATTCTAGATTCCTAGAAATAAATAATAATGGCCAAGGAGTGATAACTAAAAACAGAAAGGATATTGCAGATAAATCTCTTGCAAGAAGAAAATGTCTATGGGCTAAATTTACTGATGTTTTTCCTTCTACTTGTTTATAGAGCTCGTACCACACCTTATTTTGATCCTCTGGATCAGTTGGAAAAGATTTAACTTTTTTCTTCAAAAGACCCATATCAATTCTCGGATCTTTAGGTGCAATATCCGTAAACGCTCTTGATCCCGGTAGAGGATTTTTCCTTCTCCAAAACACTATAATGGCCTTAAAATTGGAACTTAATAAACCAGATAGAATAAAAGATAATAAAGGAGCTATGGCAACTGCCAAACTATTTTCTGTGTTTACCACGTTAAATAACGCAATTAATTCCTGCCAGAAGTTTTTAAAACCAAGTAAAAACAGTAAATAAAGGCTCAAACTCCAAATTATATATACAATTATTAAAGGAGCATTCTGAGTTTTTAAGGAGATGTTATTACTCACTTGTTATTCCTCCGCGATTAGTAAACTTGTTGGCCGCTACTATTAAATACAACAACTGGTTGATCTGAGTTAAAGGGAATGTGAGCAATTAGTGTACCGTATTCACATGTTTTCAAAATTGTAGCATCAGGTACAGCCTCAAGATAGCTATCTTCGGCGCCGTCTTCCTTATCACAAGCCTCGCTATTAGAAAAAACAATCAACTCAGGCTTCATTTCTTTAATCGAATCTTCATGAAAACTTGCTTCCTGTCCATGATGTCCTGCCTTTAGGATAGTGCAATTTTTTATTTGATTTTTACAACTTGCGTAAATGTCCTCCCAAACTGGAGTAGCTCGCCCATCCCCTGCTAAAATTATTTTTCTACTATTAACTTTAATGAGTAAAGCATACGACATTTCATCAATGGGAATATCTTTAACATCTCTTTTAGTCCCATCTTCTTTATAATGAGCTTTTTTAATCAATTCTTTAGATGGACTTAAGACAATAATTCTATCTTCTTCATCATTCCAATACTTTAAAGAGGTATCTTCTCTCTTTGTACTAATAATAGTTATATCCGAGCTGCTTCTTACCTCCTGATATTTCTCCCAATCTTCCTTATGGGTTGGATGTCCTTCAAAATCTTCAGGTTCCCACTCATGCTCCAAATCCCAAAAATTCAATATATTAATATCGCTATCATTAAACAATTTTGCCAGTCCACAAATATGGTCTTGGTGTGGATGAGAACATACAAATCTAAATATTGTTTTAATACTGCCATCATTATTTTTAAAATTAGCCTTATAATAATCAACTACATTTTCATATTCGTCGTGGTTTTCACTGTGGTATATATCAAAAATCATAATACGTTCGCTCTTCCCTGTTCCATCAGCTCTTGTCCGTTTTGGCCAATGGACTATTGTACAATCCCCAAACCCAACGTTTAAGAAATGAACTTTAATACTCACTAAGAACTCCTCCTTTATTTAAATTATAAGAAGACACGGGGATTCCTTCATAGTATCTCCCCCCTAAATAAATTGTAAAACATTTCACCTTCGCCTAATAGTCATTAGCCGCAAGTCAAATTATTGTAGGCAACCAAGCAGGTTGCCTACAATAATTTTTTTGCCTACCACTTATATTGAGCTATTTCTACACAGTGCTAAAAATTTCCTATGCAAATGGTTGAAGATTTTACATAAAACTACAATAACTAATAAATAGGAAACACCCGTTTCGCTCATTTTTTGAGTTCCACGGGTGCCATAGAAAGGATTTTTAAAAATCAACCCAGGTATAATCTTCAGGCGCTTCTTGCCATGAATTGGGATCGTTCGGATCTTTGTGATAGTACGTGCTGGCTTGAGCACATACGGTTGTAGTATATTTTTCTGGAATAGCATCAAATAAGCCCGGGAATAACGATGTAATATCAGTTTTGGCATATACAACAACTGAAGGATATGCCGGATGATTGGGATCATCATATCTAATTAGTTTTATGATTTCTCCGGTAAGTCCATTGGCTTCAAGATTCGCTTGGAAATATTCTTCTGCCGTATCTCCGCTGCCGGTTTTATTATCGGTATACTCTATCCAACGCTCGTTGATTTCGTAACTACAACTATATCCGCCGCAATTACATCTTTCAGCGCAATAGTCCCGCCAGCCCTCGTTATCAATTAGTTCCCGTTCCTCTCCTACTACGTTTTCGGTCTCAGTTCCGCAGGATTTGCAACCATTTACCTGGTGTCTGTTATTGCCTGAGCCAACCCAATGGGAGTATTTTTTATCCCCTCTATCGGTAATTACGTCAATATCTACCATGCGTCTAACTTCTGAAGTGCAGGAAGCAAGCGCCGCAGCATCTGCTGCAGTCTGCAATTTTTCCCGAATCAACAAGACCCGTCCGAACTCAACCATTCCTGCAAGAATAAAAATAAATACAATCATCACCACAGAAAATAATACAAGAATACTACCACGGTCATTTGAAAGTGTTTTTTTAAGATTTTGCATTTGTTCACAACCTTTCTTAAGTAATAAAAAAGCCCCCTGGTATAAATAACCAAGAGGCTCTACATAAAAATCCTATTATCCAGTAAACCCGCCGCGAATACCGCTATCAGAGTCCTGTCGTTCCGGTTCTGCCTGTTTCACAACAGTCACCATGCAGCTGTCCCAGTTGTTACTAGTGTCGGTATCTTCTTTGTCCACCGGCGTTACCGATGCGGAAAACTTATAGTTCCCAGCTTTATTGGTCGGATAATTCATGAACAATGATACTATTTCCCCGGGAGAAATGGTAATGATTTCAACACTTGTCCCACCTGGGGATACCAGAGTTACTTCGGCTGTAACCGGCTCAGTGCCATCATCCAACCTGCTTACGTAGGCATCAGCAAAAGGCTCAATCGCACTATCACCCCACCAACCCATTTCCATTTCAGGCATTGCTGTTTCTACGCTTATCGCCAAATCTACCCCTGGCTTTTGAAAATATATTGCCATTAAGTTATTTTCAAGATTCGTCTCACTCTCAGGGTTTTTGCCGTCTATGTTAGTTTTAAAATACAATTTCTGGTTTTGCTCGGGAAAAGTAACGGTTACATTGAAAATTTTAGATTCTCCTTTTGCCAAACTGGTTAATTCTTCGGCTTCCCAAGCGGGATTATTTCCCTGCCAGCCTGTTTCGGGATCAGAGCCCTGGCCGCTCCATACAGCTCTGAAATCCGTTATAGCTTCAGTACCAGCATTATGCAGGGTAACAGGAAAGCTAATACTTTCTCCTGGATTTCCGGTATAAGTTTTAGCACAGGTCAGATAGGATTGTTCCCATTCCCTTGATCCTTCCGGAGTTATATAGAAGTCCGGGGCTTCAGCACTTACCTCCACTATGATCTCTTGGAAATACCAGTATCCTTCCCAGCCTGTAAACTGCTTGTCTAATTCTTTAACAGCCCTATGGTTGCCGTTTTCAGACCAGTTATAGTCCCAAAGCCAGAAGTCTTCGGTATTCGTGGATTTCTTGACTGGCATATTATCCCCCACGCATAAGTAAAAATGATACCGGCCAGGGATTGTAAGTTTCAATTCTTTGTCCATTTTATTTTTTAACTCAAATATCTGCTGATCTTCCGTCCAGTATTGCCAGTCCCAGGCAATAAGCTGCCGGCCAACAGAGGGGGTACTCTTGTCTGTGAATTGCAGCGTATCTCCTACTACGGCTTGAATAACCGGTGCTGGGGTGTTACTTACGATATCTTTGCCTTCATTCTTTGCCGTTTCTGCCGATGCCTTAATTTCTCCCAGCGAATTCATAACATCAATAGAAAGCATAGCAATAGGTTTTTTAGCTTCAGTGTCATTTGGAAGTATAATACTATACCCTCGGTAATCAATATAATGTTCTCCGGCTATAGCTGGACTTACCAAAGATATCAGCATAACAAAACTGAATAACAACCCTATTAATTTACGCATGGTAAATTCCTCCTTTTCAATATAAAAATGTCCCCGGCTGCGCCAGGGACATTTATTGATTATTCTTTTGTGATAATATTTACTGTACTCTGACCGGCCCCGGAACCTTTTTCCCTTGATCGCTCAAAGTAGCTGAGCCCTTCCATATACCTACGATCTGATTGCTGCTGTCCTTCATATAGACAGTGTATTCAACCACCTCTCCGACTTGGGCGGGGGGATCGTAAGCATCACTATATGTGTGTACGAACCATTGAATATCACTTGTCCATCTATCCATGTTTCTGATCTGATACTGAAATTCAGTTGAGTACGGTTTGGGTAGCCTCATAGCATAGGTGTTAAACTCGGGGTGATTGGTGCATACAACCCGAAATTTATAACCGGGAAAATTTTCTTCGTTTGTAAGGACTATATTAAAATATCGCATATCAGAGTTTCCTATAGTTGCCCCAAATTCCGGCTCTACTTTTAATTCTCCCGGCTCCGCTGCTCTGGTTGAAATCAACACGGTTCTAGTTGCCCCATCCCAGGTTACAGTTGCCCCTACGGCTTCAGCTGCGTACCGGATCGGGATACAGGTTCTGTCCCCGGTGATTACCGCCTGGGTGTCCATGGTTCTGTTTGCGCCGTTTATAGTATAAGCTCTGCTACCGATAGTAAATACTACCTTAGTTCCGTCTTTCTCGAAGATAGCCTGTCTTGCAGCGTTATCCCAATCAACGGTAGCCCCCATAGCTTCCATTGGTGCCCTCATGGGTACTAATGTACGGTCATTGCTGTCAATATAAGGCTTCTGGTCAGGGAATGCTACGGCTGCCCCATCAATCTTGACGGTTACGTTATTGGTGGCTGCTGTGGCCGGTATTACCATCGTCAATATTAGTGCTACTACAAGTACCGTGAGTTTAAGTCTTTTCATCATAATAAGAAATCCTCCTTTTGTTGGCCTCTATTTTTAGCCAGACAGCTTTTTCTGTGCCTTAAACGACCAACAGGTCACATCAAATAATAGAACAGTCCAAAATGCCGCTTTTTGACTTTTGAAACAAAATATAGTGATATCTCCCCCCTTTGTGTATATCGGCTTTTTCCCGCATTAATTATAATAAGGGGCTTTTAAGCCCCTCACACCTGTCCCCCTTTTACGGTCTGACCGCCTGCAACGATTCCAAATAGCATTTTTACCGCGTCAATGAAGCCTTTCCTATAAAGGACCAGCCACATATCTTCGGCGTTCTCTATACCCTCTCCGGTTTCGATGGTGTAATAATACATCTCCTCGATAATTCGATCCGCTACCTCCATCTCTATTCACGTCCCTTCTATACGATGGTATTCCCAGCATTGCAGAGCATAGGTATATGATTTCATAACCAATTTTGTAAACATCAATTCTTATTTCAGGCCTGGTTTGCTTTACTATCAACTCCCAGTATTTCTCGTTTTCGCTGATATAAAAATCAATCTCATCATCATAATGGCTGAAATTGAGATTACCTAGATTTAATTCCTGGCACTTCTCAGTCAGGCTCAGGATGGTTTTCTTGGTAGTATGATTTAGCGGATAATTTGGCTTCAATTTAAACTCCTTTCTATTAATCCTTTAAGAATTTCTGTATATTTGTTCGGCTTCTTCTTCTGTGCTTAAGTCCATTTGCGTATACATAAGATGCTCAAGTTCTTTAATAGCATCACCATCTAGTCCTGCTTCTTCGGCTGCCATTATCATATATCCTATTGCAGCTGCGTCAGTCATCATCATTCCCCCTTTACTTTTCTGAATACTGATATTTAATTATGTTGCCTACAATGCGGTATATGTCGGTATTCTTGCGGTTTTGTTTTACAACAAGTTCCCAATACTCCTTGTATTGACTGATATAGAAATCAATTTTGTCATGGTAATAACTGAAACTTACGTTTCCGAGGTTCAAGTCCTGGCATTTTTTAATGAGCTCCAATACTGTCTTTTCGGTGTCTTTATCCAGAGCATAATATGGCTCCATTTTTCAAACTCCTTTCTGATGATTTTGGCAATTACCATATTCTTGAGCCTACTTCAATAATTCGGCGACTGATACACCGAGAACGTGAGCCAGTTTTTCAAGTTTCTCTTTTGTGGGATTTGTCCTAATTCCCGTTTCGAGCATTCCAATATATGCTGGAGTAATTTTTGAAGCCTCCGCTAAATCTCTTTGAGACATATTATTTATATTTCTTAATCGCTTCAGGTTATTTCTTAAACTCATTTGCTCACCTCCTGTTAATATAATACCAACTATAAGTTGGCATGTCAATAAAAACGTCCACTTAAAGTTGGCATTAAATCACCCTGTTTTGTGTATAATTAAAATGCAAACTGATTAAAGGTAGGCTAAATAGTGGATATTAAAGATATTCAAAATAGAATCGGTGAATTACGATCCCTGAAAAGTATATCTTCTCGAAAAATGAGTATTGATCTTGGTCTTGCGCATTCTTATATCAATCAGATAGAAAACGGCGTCAAGGTTCCTTCTCTTGAAACCTTGCTTAAAATATTAGATTACTTGGAAATTACTCTTGCCGACTTCTTCGCTGAAGAAACGCCTGAGTTATCTCCTCAGCTGCGCCGATTACTTAATACCGCCAGGGAACTAACCCCTGAGCAATTAGCAGCGGTACAAGCCCTGCTGGATACCATGAAAGGAGACAGCCCGAATGAACGATAAAGAATTTCAGGAATTTGTTGTGCAGCAACTGGTCAAATTAAATGATGGTCAAGACAAACTAAGCCGGGACGTAGCCAGGATTGAACAGACCCACGGAGAAAAATTATCTGCTCTCTTTGATGGCTATAAAGCAATTACTGAAAAGCTAGATGAACATACCGAAATCCTTAATGACCATACCGCAATACTAGCTGGCCATACCACAATCCTAGCTGATCATACGGAACGGCTGCAGCGTATAGAGAGTAAACTTGAAACGCATGATATTCAGATCCAGGTTCTTGATAGAACAAAATCCAATAAACGCAACAAAGCTAAGTGAGCTCTTTATACAAGAGGTAAAAGTTGTAAAACATTTTTATGAAAAGTAGTTCGATACCACCACCTCTACCCGGTTATGACCGAGGGCTCGGCTTACCTGTCTGGTAATGTCTCGGTCATATCTGCGACCATCCCTAGTGTGGATTATATCTCGTTCCCGGTTCTTCTCTAGCCCTCTTTCTTGCTTGATCCCTTGGTATAGATTCTTTGCGTATTCCCCGCGGTATGCGTGGATTGGTGCCTGTTTCGGGATATTTTCTATTACTTTTTCTTGGTCCAGGGTGCGTTCCCTAAGATCTCGAATAGCTTGTTCGTATCCTCTTAATACAGGAGCTACACGAGGTTTACCACCCTTCCCGCGTTCCACTTTCACACAGACTCTACCGTCTTTCTCAAATATGTTCTCGGGTTTGAGCGCTTTAATTTCGTGTCGCCGAAGGCCTGAGCCCTTCGATAATGTAACCAGATCCCGATTATTTTTCTCTGAAAAATCTTTTATTACGCCGCGGTTTTTCACGCGATTTTCAATTCTCCGTTCAGGAAGCTTTACATCGAAATCCCTGCTACTGCAATCGAAGATTTTAGCCAGGGCAGCTGCATCAGCTTTTAGCGTCCAAGCACTTAGGCCCCGGTCAATTCGCTCCTGTAGATATTTCCCCATATGTTCACGGGGAATCTCTCTTAAAATTTTCTGTTCCGGATGGTGTTCTTTTTCCCAAACCAGAAATCGTTGGGTGGACTCCCGGTAGGCATCGCATGTCCTGTGCGAAAATATTCCCTCCGTACGAGCCGGGTTCCAAGAGCGGCCTTCCTCCCGGCAGCGTTCTTTCTCTTGCTGTTTGGCCTGGTGCTTGCTTTGGCCAAATCTTTTTAGTTCATTAAGACGCTGGTTAAGTTGGTATTTGAGTGAACCATGTTTTGCCATAGTTTTTAAACACTTCCTTTCAAAAATTGCATAAAAAAGTCCAACGTTTGGGAGACGTTAGACTAATTTGATTAATGGGTATACCATGAAGTTTTCAGCTTACCTAATTGCTGGTTGAGGCGAAGTATCAAGCTATCTTAATTCTATAAGATCTTTCCCGCTTCTTCATCAATTAAATCCATTACTTTTTTATACTCATCCTCGAATTTTTGCCAGGTCTCTTTAATTTTATTTTCATCCAATTTTACGTTTTCTCTTCTTTGGACCAGTTTTAAGCGTTCGTTAGTTAGCCAACTGCCAACAATTTGTTGAATGTTTTTTCTAAAATCTTTTTTCGTATATAAATTCTGATTAGAAAACGCCAACAGTTTATTATGTAACATTACTAATTCAAGTTTTTCCTCAATTTCTTTTTGGTTTACTTCGCTTTCACGTAACTGCGCGCAAAAGATTTGCAATTTATAATGATATAAATCTATCAATTGTTTCAGTTCTTTAAGCTCTTGTAGTTTTTCTTTATGGGCAAAAGTCTTAAAGGTCCATCTCGCAGTAAAAACTGTAACAGCGATTATAACAATACCTTGAATAATATCAACCAGTAATTTTATATTTTCAAGACAGTTCATAATTATCTCCCTCTTAAACTGATATTCGCCCAACGGTCCGCTAATATGCAAAGTCCTGAGCAACGCGAAGGATTTGGGTGGAGGCGAAGCCGGAACCGCATATTCGCTGTTATAGACAGTGCCGCGCCCTCTTGGTATCCAACTTTTTAATATCCCCGCACGCCTCGTTTATATGTTTTTATAAACAATTAGCTACCTACAGTAATTTTATTAAGGAGACTATGGTGTTGAGAAACGGGGTTGCTGACATAGGAATCTACTGTTCTATTAATTTCCTATTTTGTTTGAGTATGTCCAACAGACTATAGATTATTGTCAATAACCTGCCCCCTGACACCGTAGACTTGTCAACAATCAGCTTCACACAATCAATTACTTAGATTTCCGGTATAAAACCTGATTTCTTATTTCAACATTTTGTAAATCTTTTCCTGTATTTTTGAGCATTTTTTAGAATAGTTTTATACTATCGTAGCCCCTTGTATATGGCAAAATAAAAGTACATAGAATGGCAGCCTAAAAGTACATAAG
>JAENZN010000019.1 GCA_016841245.1 Syntrophomonas sp. | reverse complement strand
TTCCTATGGTGAGCCATGGAGGATTCGAACCTCCGACACCCTGATTAAAAGTCAGGTGCTCTACCGACTGAGCTAATGGCCCATAAATATTATTTAAAATGGCTGGGGTGGCTGGATTCGAACCAACGAATGACGGAGTCAAAGTCCGTTGCCTTACCGCTTGGCTACACCCCAACGTATATGAGTATACTAGCTGCGGCTGCAGCGTGTCAAGGATATATTGGGGTGGATGATGGGACTCGAACCCACGGCCCCCAGAGCCACAATCTGGTGCTCTAACCAACTGAGCTACACCCACCATGTTGTTCTGTTCGAATCAAATGGCGTCCCCGGAGGGATTCGAACCCCCGACCTACGGATTAGAAGTCCGTTGCTCTATCCAGCTGAGCTACAGGGACAGCAGTATACATAAAAATGGAGCACGTATTTCATGCTCACCAGCGCTCGCAAAGCCCCATCAGGACTTGAGCTCGCTGCACTCAAATAATTAATGGAGCATTTTGCAGCACTATTGATTCCATTTTCGCTTAACGCTCACTTTTTTATTATTTGGAGCCCTTTACAGGACACGGATTCCAGGCTCACTGCGTTCGCATTATAATAATGGAGCACTTTGCAGCACTACTGATTTTATGTTCGCTAGCGCTCGCAAATTAATATTGGAGCGGGTAGAGGGAATCGAACCCTCGCAACCAGCTTGGAAGGCTGGGGCTCTACCACTGAGCTACACCCGCCCGCAAAGTGTATTATACATTTTTTTAATGCCCATTTCAAGAAGGTTTTTCTGTCTATAACTTTTTATTAGCCCAATGCGCACTTGAATATTCTATTACAAATCAGAAATGATTGCAAGGGCTAATATCCGCTCCACCTAATAGTATATGATATTAAGCCCAGAAGTATACCTTACTATTATAATTTCATAGAAAATGCTATTATAGTTTTTCAATCCTCATCTGCAGGCTCCGGATATTCCATTTCTGCCATCTGGGAATAGTAGTCCTGCCTTTCTTTACGTTTCTTCAGGTAGTAGTAAAGCAGAATATTAAACAGCGAGACAGCAATAAATATCTCCAGTACCTTCATACAATCACCCTTCAGCTTTGAATAGACTCATTTGAACAATATTATAAGAATTATTTTAATCAGGTATTTCGCTGGTTGACCAACCCAGCAGATCATAAACCAGTCAATAACCTGCTGATCCTTCAATCATCATGAAGATACCGACTATCCCGGCAGCATACATCCATCCCGAACTTATGGTCAGGGGCTGAAATATTGCTATATACAAAAGTATTATCCCCAGAATTACACGGACAGCTCTATCTATACTGCCTATATTACGCTTAAAAGATATATCCATTATATCACCTCTGCCATAGTTTTCTTCATGGCCGGGTGATATATACTTGTTCTGCCAGAATAATACCGGCTGCTGCTGCAGGGCTGGCAAGGCTAAATACAAGGTAAATTTTTATTTGTCTAAAATAATTTAAGGATTCAAAAAACAAAAATTCGAAGCCAGCCTGACCAACACTGCATTATTCATCCGATGTTATGTCTCCATCCTCATTCTGCTGGTTCTTACGCTGTATCTGCCAGCCGGCGGTGGCAGCACCGGCTACCACTACAGGAATAATTATATACCAGAAACCGAGTCCGCTGTTATCCTGTTCTCCGGTATCAGCAGTACTGGATGCGGCTGTTTCTTCCGTAATGTTCATGGTAAATGGTTCCTCCAGTACCAGGGGTTCCCCGGCTTGATCTTGATAAGAAAATATTAACTTACCAGTAATTTCACCGGTTTTTTGAGGCTTGATGGTGCCATGGTAATAGCCGCTGCTGTTCTTCTCCATATCACCTATGTAAACCAATTCATCCGTTACTTCAAAATCGCCCTCCATTTTGATGATCAAATTCGTCAGTAAGGTTCTGCCGGTATTATAATAGGTGCAGTACACATTCACCAGCTTACCGGGCTTCATATCTCCGGTAGACCTTATATTTCCTACCTCCAGTAAGCTTAGCTGTTTGACCATTATGTTCATCATATCAGAAGACGTACACTCTATTCCCTCCGGATCTTTATATTTCATAGTAACAATGATTTGATAACTCTCAGGTTTTTCGTCTTGATCAGTATGCAACTGCAGACTTCTTTGTTCAGTCTGCTGGGGACCAATACTATCTATGTAAAAAGTATTGCCGGCATCAACTATAGAAAATACATTACCAGCTTTTGAGGATTCGGTAATATTCAAAATGACTTTTATATCATTAATACTTTCGGTACTGTTATTAAAAAAATCCATATACAAAGTGAAGTTCTCACCTGCTAGAACTTGGAGCGGGGAAGTCTGATAATGCTTAAGAACAATCATGGGTTTTTCCTCTCCACTGACCTCTGCCGCCCTCACCTTCAGCAATATTTCCTGTTCGGTGCTGTACTCCGCCCCGGTTTGGTCTGTATAACCGGCCTTGAGTATTACCGGGTAAGAATCGTCTAACAGATTTGGTACAGCCTTTATCATATAACGAACTTTCCTTTCCGTTCCGGCCTCCAGGTCATCAAAATACTGACTGGGGCTGCCGGAACTCAAGGATATGGCCTCACTGCTCAATCCCTCCAAACTGATGCTGATATCCCTGGCGCTTAGCTGTCCCTGATTTTTAACCATAATGAACAGCTCAAAATCTTCACCCGGGACCAGATATGCTTCTTCAGCCACTTGGGGTGTAATTTCCAGGGAAGGAGGGGCTTGGGCATCAGCTACCCGCACATACAGGTTTTCAGAAGCTGTATTAATCTCTCCCGAGGTATTGGCAAATTCATAGTCAAGTTTCATGATATAGGTACCATTTACCGCATCATCATCGGTTAGCATGGTTAAATTTAACGTTTTGGTCTCACCACTGCCTAAAGAGCGAAAATAAAACATTTGCTCACCAGGGAAAGAAAATGGTGCATCTGCAGCAAAGGAAGCCTTGATGAGCACTTCTCGGGCCGGATAGATGCTTGTATTCTGTATATTAAATGCTGCTTCGAACTGGCTGCCGGCAGAAGTGTACAGGGATTCTTTATTTTCAATTTTTAAAATAGGCAGATATTCTTCCGATGGATTGGCATCTGGACCATCTTCCAGGTTGACTGAAAGATATCGCTCCTCGGTTATCTGCTCGGTATAACCATCTTTACTATAGCTGAAAGAAACTGGGATTTGACCATCGCCTTCCCCATTGTAAACCATAGCTATGGAAACTGAATCGGATGCTCCAGGCACCAGCGATGGGGATACCTGTATCTTGGGTTCCGATCCCCGAACTGAAAAGCCGGATAAATCTTCTACCTCCAAATACAGCTTGGTTATTTCTTTATCCGAATTATTCTTAACTGTCATGTCCAGATTAAATTCATCCCCCGGTACAATAAGATCACTGGAAACTGAATATTCGGTGATCTCAATCATCACGTTGCGAGCCGAAACACCTGGTACTATTACCACTAGCTGAAGAGATAAAAGAAAAACAATTATTATATTCATGATTCTGCTGTTAAATTTCACCAATGTCTCCTCCCCAGTAGATGCTTACACTCTATTTCCCTTACTATAAGCTACATGTAATTTCTGTAAAATACAACCTTATTATGGAAATTTATTAAAGCATTATGTTGCTTGTTTTCGATACTTCAATATATAGACGAAAAATACTACTTAATTCTTACAGCAGAAGGTTAATATCCTGCAGGCGAGTCTTCCGTGAAGTTATTCCCCACCTGCAAAGGCTATGTGATTTATAATTCTATCCGATGTTCCCAGATCACTACTGCAGCAGCAAATAGTAATGCCGCAAAAAACAGGTCAATTGCTGCTTTTATCAAAATGGCTCCCATTTCTTGCATGGAACAGGAAACCATCAGCTGGCTCTGATTTAATAATATATTGGTGTCCGGCATTAGTTTGGCCGCTATTATGAACACCCCTAGAAAGACCAGAAATGATATGAGGCCTGATCCCTTTTTAAATAACTTTCCCGTAACCTGGCTCAAGAAGCTGTTGCAGAATATGAAAAATATACCGGTGAGGCTGGCCCCATACACTGCTATGGCTAACTTAAGGTAGTAAGGATCACTCATAAATTCTTTCCAGATATCGGGGAATGAGGTAAGTAAGGCGATTCCTCCAGTTAAAATTACCATCAGGGTACCGGCTAAATATTCGGTTACCAGCACTGCCAGCTTGGAACCCAGCATCATGCTCCCCGATACCGGCAGAGACATCATCATATAAATGGTATTATTGCTCCATTCCTTGCCCAGAAGCTTGAACGAAGTTATTATCGGCAGAAACCCGGCCAGACCCAGGGCAAAAGCCATAGGGGCTACGATTATTCCCCGGGCCGAACCTTCCGTTTTTAAGTAAGCCCAGCTAATTAAAATGATGGCCACCGCTGCAACCACCAGGATCTCAGTCCTTACTTCCCGAAGATCTTTTAAATACAGGCTTTTAAACATCTTAAATTTGCTGGTTTCCATGCCTGAACACCTCCTTCATTATTTCAACCAGAGATTTATTTCTCTCCATTCTGAGCTGCTCCGCATCGCCGGATAACTGAATTCTGCCCTGATCAATAAAAACCACCTTCTCTACCAGGCTTTCGATCTCGTCTATTTCATGGGTGGAAATTATTATCGCCTGTTCCCCTTCTCGATAACCTTTTATCACAGCATCGGCTATTTCTTCCCGGGTCAAGAGATCAATACCGGAGAAAGGTTCATCCAGCAGCAGATATGGAGCTTTTCGGGCTAAGACCAGCAGCAGTTTGCATTTAGCACGCTGACCCTTGGAGATTTTGCCCATTATCATCTGCTCATGCAGGTTTAAAAAGGGCAGCAGTTCTTTATAACGATCGCAATCCCAATCCCGATAAAAAGTACTTATAAAATCTGCTGCCTGCCTTAACGTCCACCAGGGATACAGGTGATCTATCTCCGGCAAATAAGCTATGGACTCACGTTTAGCCCGAGGATTCTCTCCATCCAGCTTCACATTACCCTGATCCGGGTAATTAATACCGGCAATAAGCTTCATGATAGTCGATTTACCCGCTCCGTTGGGGCCAAATATACCGGTGATGTTTCCTGCTGAAAATTCCATATTAACACTATTCAGAGCCACCACCGGTCCAAACCTCTTACTTACATTTCTAAATTCTATCAACTTGCTCACCCTCCTCCATAGGCTCCAACTCGCATTTAAGCATAGCCATAATCATTGTGTCTTCATAACCGAGAGAACGCATCTCATGAATAAAATGTTGCATAACCTTAGCAGCCATCTCTTTTGCCATCTGTTCTCTCATCTGCTCCCCGGCACTGATAAACGTCCCCTGTCCTCTCAAAGTCTCAACCATATCCATGTTTTCCATCTCCCGGTAAGCCCTCTGGACCGTATTAGGATTTACCCGCACTATTTGCGCATATTCACGTTGGGATGGTATTTTATCTCCCTTTTTCAATTCACTCCGGATAATGTTTTTTTTGTATTCATCGATTATCTGCATATATATAGGCTGGGAATTATCAAAGTCCACAATATCACCCCCCAGATTATTAGTGCACTAGTTTTGTAATGCACTAATAAGTATAATGTCTCATAAAAATAAAGTCAAGCATTGATAACAATTTTATTATTGCTGGTATTTATTTTTTTAAGGATAAATCTGTTTTATATGATTGGGCGTATATTATAAAATAAAAAGCCAATCAGACTGATACTGACGGGCTTCTTGGACGGAGTATTTTATTATCTTTTAATATAATCTACATTGAATTATTTAATTTTTGTTCTATATCATCCATGTTCTTCATTAATATTTCACTTTTAATCATTACCAGGCAGGCTTCCTGGATTTCCACTGCATACACTAAATCTGTCACCGCGTTTTCTGCTTTTTGGTTAATATCTTCATCTTTTATGGCTTCATTTTTTTTGAGGATATCCCACTGGGCCTTTAACCTGGTTAATTCAGCACTAGCTTCTTCCCATTTTTCACGTCCAGATTCGTCTCTTATTAACATAATCTCATATTTTAAGCGATAAAATTCAGCCGGGGTCTTGCTCTTAAATAAATCAACCATATCCGGATAATAACGATAAACCTCCAGCGCCCCAAACAGACTCTCTTCCATCTGTTTTTCATCAGTTTTTATTGTGAGTTCTTCCAATGCTTTTTCAAATTTATCCCGGGTATCAGTACTGAGTCCTTCTTTTATTGCTACAGCCTCTACTTCGTTCCAGCTCTGGTGTATATTTTTAACACTGTCTGCTATTTTGCTCCAGATATCCTGAGTCTCTGATGATGGTGACTGTTGTGATCCGGATTGAGACTGTTTTTCTCCCTGACTGCCCTGCTTACTTTTTTCCTGTTCTTCCCCACCTTCGGACTGCTGCTCACCAGCAGCGCTTTGCTGAGCAGAACATTCCGGCAGTATCTGGGAGGTTTGCTCCAACTGGGGAATTAATTTTTCCAGCTCCGTGCGGATAGACTTCAAACCTGATGGCAGATCGTCTTTTTCAGAACTGGAAGAGGGTTTTTTCTCAGCCTCCTTACTGCCGGAACAACCAGCAACTAGTCCCATTAAAATAATTATGATCAATATTACAACTGGGTATCTAAATTTTTTCAAAATATCACCCCGGTTCATATTTTCTTTTCCGAGTACGCTAAAATAAAAAAATGCCCGGAAAAACACTTAATTTATGTTTTCCCGAAGCATCCCTAATCATTCTCACTTATTGCCCCAAGTTATTTTATCTTTATAGAAATCATGTTAAATGCTGTCTTAGACCTAATCCCAATTCGTATGCCTTCCGCATAGCGTCTTCATCATCTTTCACCACTCCGGCTTCAAACTTTCCAGTTACAACTAATTCCCCGGCAATTTTAAATTCCAAGTCCTTTAAAGGCAATTTCATCGCTTCCAGGGCAAAACCCATATGTTGGGTATCATCCTGCTCACCAACAACCAATAATCCAATAGGGCGATTCTTTCCCAGCGCGGATTTCCACGATCTCCTATCCTCACTCCAATCGTAATAACAGTACAACCGGTCGATAAATGCCTTCATCCATGATGTTATATTATAATTATAAACGGGAGAGGCAAAAATAATCGCGTCTGCTTTTTCCAGTACCGGATAGACCTTTTGCATATCGTCATTTACAGGACAGCGTTTGTCTCCTGCACATTTTTCGCAGCCTATACATGAACGGTATTTATAATCACGCAGATAAATTATTTCTTTTTCGTACTCTTTATCGCTAAAAGCCTGAAGCGCCTCCTTAACCATACTTACGCTGTTACCATTTTTTCTCGGACTGCCTACTATAGCCAACACTTTCTTTTTCACATAGAACACTCCCTCTATACAGATAATAAGGCCGCTGTTCAGATTACTCCATTTGCCAGAGTAGAAAAAGACCGCGCTTTCGCGCGTTCCACCTTATACTTAATAATATCAAATAACTCCAAAACCACTCAGAAATACCATAAGTATAGCTACCGGAGCAATATATTTCACCAGTATACTCCATATTCCTCCCAGCGGGAAAGATTTGCCGCCTCCCTCAGTAATTTCATCAATGGCTTTATCTGTACCCCATACCCAGCCTACAAAGATGCAGAGCAGCAGTCCCCCTAGAGGAAGCATTACTTTGGAAGTAAGGAAGTCAAAAGAATCAAAGAATCCCATGGCAGGAATATTCATGGCCGCAATTTCCGGGATAACATGCACATTAGCCAGTGCCCCCATTGAAAGAGAACAAGGGATAGCCAGGATAAATATGCCCATTATACCAATTACAGAAGCCACACTTCTCTTAACCGATTTTTCGTCAACAAAGTAGGCAGTCACCACCTCCAGCAGAGAAATAGCCGAGGTAAGAGCTGCAAAAATTACCAGCAGGAAGAATATGGCGGCAAAAAATGTTCCGGCCGGTATTTTATCAAACACCTGCGGCAGAATCCCGAACATCAGCCCAGGTCCTCCATCCGGCTGCATGCCGAAGGCAAAAACAGCCGGAAATATAGCCAGCCCGGCCAGGAATGCTATCGTGGTATCCAGAGCGGGAATCATCCAGGCACTCTGGGTAAGACTGCTGTCCCGGTCCAGATAGCTCCCATAAGTAATCATACAACCCATGCCCAAACTAAGGGAGAAGAATACCTGCCCCATAGCGGCCAGGATTACCTCGCCGTTAATTTTGGAAAAATCAGGATTAAGGTAATAATCCAACCCGGCTCCTGCACCGGGCAGAGTACATGATCTGACAGCGATAATTATAATAAATATGAATAACAGCGGCATCATAATCTTGCTGGCTTTTTCAATACCTCCACCAATGCCATAGAAGACTATGACCCAGGTCAATACACAGAATACCAGGGTATAGATAAGCGGTTCCATCGGTGCGGTAATGAATGCACCAAAATCAATATTGGCTGCACCGGCAAATGAACCAAAGAAATACTTAATAGCCCATCCACCCACCACCGTATAAAAAGCCATTATCAAGAATGCACATAAAACACCCATTCCACCAACCCAGGCCCATTTCGCACTCAGCTTCTTATAAGCTCCCAGAGCATCCAGCTGAGTATGACGACCTACTGTCAATTCTGCCAGCATGACCGTCATACCTATTAGCCCCAATAGCAACAAATACACGAATACAAATGCTGCCCCACCATTTTCCCCGGCCATGTAGGGAAATTTCCACAAGTTCCCCAGACCTACTGCTGAGCCTGCCGCCGCCAGTACGAACCCAGCTTTGGAAGCCCACTTACCCCTTCCTACAATCTCTTTCATAGATACAACTCCTTTTCCCCTATCTTTTTATATTAACTCAGCTCCCTCAAGCAGAACTAATACCCAGCTTCCGTATCATATAACTATTTCTAATAATATCATATTTTTTCCTTAACCAAGCCTCCAGAAAGCAGTTGTCTTAATATCCGGTTATTTAATATGGGCCATAATAACTACTTATGGAAGCAGCATTGATGTTGATATACTTCACGGTGGATAGGGGCATGAATTTGCCGGTCTGCAGTACTCCTTTTACTATCCCGATGACTCTTTTGACCTGCCTGCTCTGGAATTTTAATTCCCGGATTTCTTTTTTGTACTGCAGGTATTCTTGGAATTTTTCTATGGTGTAGCTGGTCTCATAGTTTTTCTCCTCGGGTATATATTCTTTTTTTTCCACACAGACCAGGTCTTCTGTTTCCGGACTCCCCCCTTTCTTCAACAGGTACATGTTCATGCTTTCTTTATTACCGGTGGCGATAGCGAAGTCGGCTTCTTTTGCGGCTACTTCCGGAAAGGGCAGGAGCCGCTGTCCTCTGAGATCCATGCCGTTCAATCCTTCGAAGCTGAGCCGGGGGATGGTGGGCAGGTACCTGGCATCAGCCAGTAAGCCGGCCAGGGAGGCCAGGTGGTTTTCAATTACGGCTGCAGCAGGTATCTGCCCCAGGTGCGGGTACAGATTGCATTTCAAGGCCTGCTCCAATGCCTGCAGGTGATGCAGGGGAATGCGTTTCCTCCCGATCTCATAGTTGGCCAGGGTGGCCCGGGGTATGTTTATCATTTCACCCAGTTTCTTCTGGGTCAGCTTCCTTTGCTTTCGTACTTTTTTTATCCGCAAAGCGATATCGCTATATATTTTTTCCATTTTAAATCCTCCTCAAATTTTTCCTGCAGCTTCTTAAAATTCAGCAAGCAGTTTTATCCTGCAGTGCCTTGAAAAATAATTTACAGCAATGTCCCCATGCCCATGCATGAATAGCCCCATGCCAGTGTCAATAAACCCGAGACAAAGACATGGGGACGCGGCGTCTATTTAAGGAATGGGGACACACCAACTTCGTAGCAATGTCCCCACAGTCAACCAACTTCTCCAAATCTCTGTCTCGGAAAAGTTTTTTCCTGCTTTATTTTTTTATGCTCTCCTTTATTTTTATTAAAGATTATGGTTTTGTGTGTCCGAGGAACGAATATTGCCCCTAGGTGTTCTCGGGACACAAGATTTGCTAAATTATTATTGGTGATTTTTGCGGAGTAAAGATTTTTGACGATTTTATATTTTGTTTAAGAGCTGCAAAATAAAATCAAAGGTGAGAAAAAATTATTTCGGAAGGGGTTTATACTAATAAAAGGGACACCCCCGACTTGCTTTGGCCTTTCTTTTTGCCGACTTTGTCGACAAGCTGAAAGATAGATGGCCTGAAGGCCATCTTCCTTTCAGACCAATGACAAAAGAGAATATCTGCGTTATTTCAAAAATCCCGCTCAATCAGCGTACTCAGGTACGCTTCAATCTCGGGATTTTTTCATGCCTTGATCTTCACTTCTGTCATCGGCCTGCCACCTTGCCGACTTTGTCAACAAGCTGAAAGATAGATGGCCTGAATACCATCTTCCTTTCAGGCCAATGACAAAAGAGAATATCTGCGTTATTTCAAAAATCCCGCTCAATCAGCGTACTCAGGTACGCTTCAATCTCGGGATTTTTTCATGCCTTGATCTTCACTTCTGTCATCGGCCTGCCACCTTGCCGACTTTGTCAACAAGCTGAAAGATAGATGGCCTGAATACCATCTTCCTTTCAGGCCAATGACAAAAGAGAATATCTGCGTTATTTCAAAAATCCCGCTCAATCAGCGTACTCAGGTACGCTTCAATCTCGGGATTTTTTCATGCCTTGATCTTCACTTCTGTCATCGGCCTGCCACCTTGCCGACTTTGTCAACAAGCTGAAAGGAAGATGGCCTGAAGGCCATCTTCCTTTGAATTGAATCAAGTTAACTTTTTCTGTACAGAAACCGGGCAGTTCCAAATAACCGTTTTAAAATTACCACCGATTATCATAATCGAGCTGAGTTAATAACTTTTATAACTTTTTAATCAAAACCACTGTTACCCATAATAATGTAAACAGGGTCACCCCGGTATAAAAACATTTTTTCTCTGGCAATTGCCTACTCGACTTTAACTACTAGTATCCAAGCAAGCAAGGTAAGAGACTAAAAACCTCTAATACTAAATAATTGGATCAATCTGATAAATCAACCCCCCGTATTAATTTGCTTTGGCCATATCATTCATAGATTCGATATTCTTGCAAATCTTGTTTATGGTACGAGGGTAAAGTATTTTCTTCCCGCTTTTATAGTTTTTGATATATCCTACCAATTCATGACGGCCTAACACCGTTAATTCATTTACGAATTTCTTATTATAGCGTACGGTAATGTTATCACAGGATAACACTACAATCCCCTGCGTAGGCAGATTTCTTACGCCTACTACTTTCTTTAAGAAACCCTGCAGACGGTATTCATGTGAATCAACCTGTCCGGCAGGATTGGTAATAATTTTGGAGTATCCGCTTTTTTTATGCAAGATCCAGTTTCCATTGCTATCGACATCGATTATTCCACCGCGTTCTCCGCCGTAATTCTTTGTTTCTATGTGGAATATTCCATTAGGCCCTACTACTAAAGTATCATATTCATTGGTATGCTCCCCATCGGGCCCCAGTTTAATGTTATGATAGACTCTATAATGTGATTTCGGATTCTCCAAATTAGATAAAACTTGCTGAACTTTTAGTTCTCCTCTGTCTCCACTCTGCATGATTTTTCTCTGGGTTTCATTCTTTTTATCTCTGGATTTCACAGCCAGGATGAAGATGACCGCAGCTATCGCAACCAGGATTATGGGAGACAGCATCAATATCGTACTCACGTGTCGCTCCTTTCTTTATTCAGTTTTCCTGGTGGATATATCATTATTATTATAACAAAGATATGCAATAAATATTAACCTAAATTACCATAATTTTTTTAAAATTATACGACCTGCGTCCTTATTTTCTAACAAATTCCGTCAAAATGTATAAATTCGGCTTTATATTACCTAAAATGCTCCAAACTTTTACACTCTAGATAACCCCTCCGGCCTATAGTATAATGAATTCAAACATTTGTTCGAGGTGTAATTATGAACATACTGCACTGCGATATGGATGCTTTTTATGCTTCAATTGAGCAGCGAGACCATCCTGAATTGATTGGAAGACCGGTTATCGTTGGCGGGCTGCCGGGAAGTCGGGGCGTGGTTTCGACCTGTTCCTATGAAGCCAGAGAATATGGAGTCTGTTCGGCTATGCCGTCTAAGCAGGCCTACCACCTTTGCCCCCAGGCCGTTTTTATTCCTCCCCATATTGAAAAATATATCCGGGTTTCTCAAGAGGTATTTGCCATACTGCATAGGTATTCCCCCGTCATAGAGGCTCTATCAATAGATGAAGCATTTCTGGATGTTTCCGGCTGCCACCGTCTGTTCGGCAGCTCTGCTCAAATTGCTAAATTGATCAAAAATGATGTGTTAGAAGAAACCGGCCTTTTTATATCGGTAGGTATTGCCGCCAATAAATTCCTGGCTAAACTGGCCACCAACCTGAGCAAACCCAATGGCTTGATGGAGCTGAGCAACGACCAGCTAATTGAAATCCTTCCCTCGCTTCCTGTTTCCGAAATATGGGGGATAGGGGGTAAAACTGCCCAGCGCTTAAATAAAGCAGGCATTTATACTGCTGCAGACCTTTTGGAATTCCCCCGCGTCAAGCTGGAATCCCTTCTAGGATCCAATACTGACTTTTACATCCAGTTGTGCAGCGGGCAGGATTCCCGACCCGTATTATCAAGATCAGATCGAAAGTCGATCGGCAATGAAATAACCTTTCCTATTGACCTGTCCGACCAGAAAGAAATTGAACAGCTGCTCCTGGATTTGAGCTGCCAGGTGGCTTACCGGTTAAGACATGCCTCGCTTATAGCCCATACAGTTACTATCAAAATGCGCACCCCCAACTTCCAGACCTTTACCCGCAGTCAAACCCTGCAGCAGGGCGTAGATGCCGACCTTACCATCTATGATATTGCCCTTAACCTGTATCATAAATCCGGCCTGACAGGCAAGCATCTTCGTCTGCTGGGATTGAGCTGCAGCCGACTCCTGGAACGCAACCTTGAGCAACCCGCTCTGTTTGCAGATGAAAATGATATTCTGGACAAAATAATAGACGATATGAAAGACAAATTTGGGAGTTCTGCTATTAAACGGGGCAGCCTGTTACATAACAAAAGCCGTAACAGGTAAAAGTGTATTTTAAATAAGTAAGTTCCAACGTTTTTAATTTTCCTTCAGGTCCTTATCAGACAAATCCTTGGCTTTTGAATAAAACCGGTAATTTAATTAGTTTTAATCTGTTATATTAAGTATATAGAAAGATGACCGTGAATGACTTCCCCGAAAGGAGAATCAGAGCTATGAATGAAATAATATTCCAGCCCATCGGTCAGGTCCATTCACCATTTAAGACTGCGGCTGAAATACCCCGACAGAGCATCCATGCCCCGGACCTGGAAGCTATAATTGAAATAAAGGAGGAATTCAGCCCCGGTCTTCTGCATCTGGATAAGTATTCTCATATTATCGTATTATTTCATTTTGATCGATCTTCCGCTTATCAACTGCTTGTAGACAGGCCCAGAGGCGGAAGGCCAGGACCCCGGGGGGTTTTCGCTACCCGTTCACCCCATCGGCCTAATGGTATTGGCTTATCCATTGTAAAATTGCTGCGAGTAGAAGGAAACCAGGTGGTAATAAATGGGGTCGATATGCTGGACGGTACGCCGGTACTGGATATAAAGCCTTACGATCCCGGATTGAACCCGGAAATTTAGAGTTTATACTATAATCCAGCTCTGCTATTTATTGGAATTAAAAAGCCACCCGGTATTATTTTGATACCCGTGGCTTTTCATCGTTTCGTCTATCTCTATTTTCTTATAAGCTTAATCCTCAATCACCTTATCATCTTCCTCCCGGGCTTTTTTAAAGCTATTCAAAGCTTTACCCACAGACTCGCCCAGCTGGGGTAATTTCCCCGGTCCAAATATCACTAATACGATCACTAGAATAAATGCTAATTCCCATGGTCCAAAGTTACCTATCAAGCCAAACATATGTTCACCTCCTGGCTGATGCCTGTCTCATTTACAGCTTAATCATACACCTCTGAAACTCAGAAGTCGATAGGCACTTGGGCAGCCTTTTTAAAATATTACTGCTTCAACGTACACGCCACCGCTAAATATTCCTATAAAATGGAGGAGTATTGAAATATATTACCAGATAATGCTATATACCACTAGAAAATTTCGAATTTACCAGATACTTCTGCCGGGAATGCTATAATGTTTTTTATTAGTTATACCCTGCAGCAGCTCGCAATCCACTAACTTACCGAGAAGATTCATGACCGGATGCAGTTCACAGCAGGGCTGCCTCTTGGTTATTATCCAAATAATTTGCAGCAAGAAAGCCTCGCTTATGCTTCCCCGCCCTATATCCGAGCTGCTCCAGTGGCTCGGGCAGCCGTCATGACCGCCTGTGCGACCTGATCCACGATGCATCTGTCAAATGGATCAGGTATTATATAGTTCTCATGCAGGTCTTCATCTCTGACTATTCCAGCAATGGCATAAACAGCTGCCATTTTCATAGCTTCATTTATTTCTCGGGCTCTGACATTGAGCGCTCCCCGAAAAACACCAGGGAAAGTCAGGACATTATTTATCTGATTGGGAAAATCCGAACGTCCGGCAGCAATAACTTTTGCACCGGCGGACCGGGCCAAATCCGGCATGATTTCCGGGATAGGATTGGCCATCGCAAATACAATGGCATCCTGATTCATCGATCTTACCATCTCCCGATTCAGAATGCCGGGTACCGATACCCCAATAAATACATCGGCACCCTTTAAGGCCTCCCATAAAGTACCCTTAATATGTTCTCGGTTGGTAATTCGAGCCAGTTCCTGTTTGTGCACCGGCAGCCCTTCCTTCTCACGCAGCAGAATTCCATGTTCATCACATACTATAATGTTACCCGCTCCCAAATTCAGCAGCATCTTAACAATCGCAGTACCTGCGGCACCCGGGCCATTGACCACTACTCGCACTTCAGACCAGGTTTTTCCCAGCAGTTTCAAAGCATTAACCAGACCAGCCGCAACAACAATGGCTGTTCCGTGCTGGTCATCATGGAACACCGGTATTTTAAGTTCTTTCTTTAATCTAGCTTCTATTTCAAAGCAGCGGGGAGAGGAAATATCCTCTAGATTTATTCCCCCAAAGGTCGGTTCCAGATATTTTATAGTTTTAACGATTTCATCCACATCCTGGGTGGCTAAACAAACCGGTACCGCATCGATGCCGGCAAATTCTTTGAACAGAATAGCTTTACCCTCCATCACCGGCAGGGATGCTTCCGCTCCAATGTTTCCTAAGCCCAGGACCGCAGAGCCGTCCGACACTACCGCAACCAGGTTTGATTTACAGGTGTATTTATATACTTCTTGGGGATTCTGATATATTTTCTCACAGGGACCAGCTACTCCAGGTGTATATACAACACTCAGATCTTCCTTATTATTAATTGGTATTTTACTGCCTATGTTTATCTTGCCATGATGCTGCTCATGTACCAGCAGCGATTGTGAATAATGATCCATATACAGCAGCTCCTTTCCCCTATTATCCCGAACGCCAATCATTTATTAGCTTGCTCCACATAACTACGATGTTATTCTCTGCTAATATGATATTTGATATTATCATAAATATAAAATATAATATAAGTATGTTTATATAGCTTGAAGCTATAGTTGGAGGAATACGAAGTGGAGCTAAGGCAGTTGGAATATTTTCAGATGGTATGTCGGGTTGGTAATATTACCCGGGCCGCGGAGCGCCTGCATGTATCCCAGCCTTCGGTATCCAATGCCATCATAAAGCTGGAAAATGAATTAGGGATAACCCTTTTCAACCGGCAGAAAAAACAAATCAGCCTTACTAATGAAGGCAATATCTTCTTGCAGCGGGTAGAGCAGATACTCAACCTGATCAAAGATGCCAAAGCAGAAATGAATGATTACGGTCAGTTGAAAAAAGGCCTGCTCAGACTGGGCATCCCCCCTATGATCGGCACCTTTTTATTCCCCCCCATATTTATGAACTTTACAAAACTATACCCGGAAATAGAACTCAATATAATCGAAAGCGGCTCCATGACCCTGCGGCAGATGATTGAAGAGGGCGAATTGGATCTGGGCATCGTCATTATTTCTGAAGCATCTGAACTGCTTGATACCCGGCCTATATTGGAAAGTGAAATAGTAGTCTGTTTTAATAAAGATCATCGCTTGAGCAACAAAAAACAAATCGCCTGGGAAGACTTAAGAGATGAACCAATAATCATGCTGAAGGATGGTTTCTACAGCAGCAGCCAGATCATGGCCCAGTTCAAAACCCTTAACATCCAACCTGATGTGGTATTATCCTCTAATCAGCTGGAAACAGTCAAAAGTCTTATCAGCAATGGAGTCGGTGTCTCCTTTTTATTCAGAGAAATTGTAGAACATGAGCAAAACATAATTAGCCTGCCGCTCCAAAAACCAATGAAGGAAAACATCGGCCTGGCCTGGAGAAAAGATAAATACCTTACCAATGCATCCCGGACCTTGATTGATTTTATAAGTAATTTTTATAAAGTATAAAATAGAGCCGGAATTCATCATTAATTACCGGATAGCATTACTTAATTGACACCCAGAACAACACTCATTATAATAGATAAGTACGCAGAGTTTTAGAGTTTACGCATTATACTTCTTAAAACTCACACGTTAGATTATTTAAGGTTAAATACCTTATAAAAATGCCTGAACATTGGGTTTTCATGCGGATGTGGCGGAATTGGCAGACGCACCAGACTTAGGATCTGGCGCCGCGAGGTGTGGAGGTTCGAGTCCTCTCATCCGCACCATAAGAAAAATAGAGGGTTTGAACCCTCTTTTGTTTTTTCTGGATTCTATAAACAAGCATCCATTTCTGATCAATCAGGCTAGATGCTTGTTTGATAAATTATTGTAATTAAGATAATAGGCTAATAATAAAAGAAACCGTTTGTTATTGAGGCCGCAAGCCGCGAACCCGCGCGGTTTTTTCATGCACCGGGAGAGGGAATATCCCCAAATTATTCCAGACTATGATAAGATTGATATGAATAAACCCCATCCGCTATGCTGGAGAATACCACGAAGAAAACGGCTGCCAAATATTGTGAATACCTCTGATGCAGGCAATAGAAAGGATTGATGTAATGCAGAATGAATTAAGCTCCTCCATCCCCTATAACATCTTCAGAGCTATCATTTAATTGATATGTTTAAGCGTTTCAGCTTTTTATAAACAGTATTTCTGGAAACCCCCATCTCCTTGGCTACTTTGCTAATGTTGCTTTTATGGAAGATAAGCATATTAACAAGCTGTTGGCGTTCTCTACTAGATACTAGTTCTTTTATTTTAATTTCTTCATCCTTTTGCGTATGAAGATCAGAAAACGGTATTCTTTCCACTAACGAAGTATGGTAATCGGGGGCAATAATTTCTTCAGGAAGATGTTTCAGCCCAATATTTTCACCATTTGCATAATCTATCATTCTTTCGATAACATTTTGTAACTCTCGTATATTGCCTGGCCAATCATATTGCTTAAGATAAGGAAGCACTTCAGGATCAATAGAAGGTAAAGCGAATCCCATTTTTTTGCAGATGTCTTTCAAAAAAACATTAACTAATAGAGGTATGTCCTCGCGACGCTCACGTAAGGGAGGTAAGGATATATTAATTACATTTAGTCTAAAAAACAGATCATTACGGAAATTACCTCTGGCTACTTCCAATTGAAGATTTTTATTACTAGCACAGATAATCCGCACGTCTACCATCATTGTCTTATTTCCACCAATTCGGGTGATATTTTTATCCTGCAGTACCCGTAACAAAGAAACCTGGTGCTCCAGTGGCATTTCTCCAATTTCATCTAATAATAAAGTACCACCTGTTGCCAATTCAAATTTACCCGGTCTCCCACCTGCCTTTGCCCCAGTAAAAGCTCCTCCCTCATAACCAAATAGCTCGCTGCCAATTAGTTCCCGGGGGATAGCACCACAATTGATGGCCAGAAAAGGTCCATCCTGTCGGCAACTCAGATTATGAATAGCATGGGCAAAGACTTCCTTCCCCGTTCCGCTATCACCTTGAAGAAGTACATTACTTTCATTTTTAGCAGCAATTCTAGCCAGTTCAATTGCCTTAAGTAATTGCTGGTCCTGCCCAATAATGTCTTTAAAATGAAAGGTTGCATGTGACCCACTATAATGGTTGACGATGTTTTTGACTTTGTTTATCGGTTTTAAAAAGACCACACTGCCCGTGACATTTCCAAATTTATCCCTGATTACTTTTCCGGAAGACAAGCAGCGAATAGAACCATTTTGAGTTTTAGCTATAAGTTCATGTCCTTGATAAACAGATCCTGAAGTAAGCATTTCTTGTATTATGGTAGATTTTTCAAAACAATCCATAATTGATTGGTCTTCCATTGCCTGATCATTAATAGAAAAAATTGTTTCAGTAACGGGGTTGATCTTAATAATTAAGCCAACATTGTCTGTAACAATAATTCCATCTGTAACACTAAGGAATATGTTATTTAATTGATTGTTAAGTAATATTAATTCTCGATTTCTTTCTAAAATTATTAGCTGGTTCCTGATTGCTTCAACAGCGCCGATTACTATACCTAAAGTATGTTGGCTGCTCTTACTGCAGGGGCCTGACAATTGAAGTGCACCTATTAGCTTATTTTTATGGTCATAGATGGGAGCTGCCGAACAAGTCCAAGAATGAAGTGTCTTGAGATAATGCTCTGCACCTGAAACCTGAATGGGTGCATTTATTGCCAGGGCAGTGCCAATACCATTTGTTCCCACTTGGTTTTCTGCCTGGCAAGATCCCTTAACCAAATTAATATCAGCGGCAGCAGCTATGACATCATCATCGCCAATTATATCCAAAACATAGCCCATTTCATCTGTCAATAATAAAAAGTAACCTAATCCCACAACAAAATCGTAGATTTTCCCATAAAATATTTTGGACGTTTCGATCAGGTTTCTCTTTTTTTCCATTAATTCATTAAGCTCCAGCTCATTAAGAACTAACCGATACTTCTCAAGATACGGATCAACTTCTGCCTCACGGCATCGGTACCAGGATTGTGCTATTACGAGTCGCAATTGTTCATCTAACACATTATTAGTAATATATCTTTCCCAGGCCAGGCTTATATTTGGTGTGTCCGATTGTTCTTCTGTCATGTTTAGAACCTTTCAATTTATAGCAATAAGCAAATCCTTATGATTAGATTCTTCTTTATATAACAAACATCGACATTCATGTTATTAAACTTAAGTGCAACAAACTGTTAACCCCCCAACAAATACTTAACAATAATCAACAAAAAGTTAACAAAAAATATTCATTTGGGATTTTTAATTCCGCCTATAAGATAGGGAAAAGCAAAACAACCCGATATGTTCTATCTAATGAAACATTCAGCTGGTTAAAAGAAATATCATGCAGCGCAAGTCTCTAAACACCGCAGAAAGATAAAATACAAAAAATATCTCCCGGAATCAAAGTATTATTTATATATGTTAATATGTTACATTTTTATTTTAATTTTTACCGGTTTAAAGTAAATTGGCACAATATTTGCATGTCCTTTAATATGTCTATTTTTTTTACAAAACATGACAAATGGCTCGAAATGCAAGTAAGTTTCACAATGTTTTTACAGCAAGTAAGGAGAGGAGGTGAATTTTATTGACGGAAACAAAACAATATATTCAATTTACTTTAGGACAGGAAAATTACGCAGTACAGATAAGTTCCGTACTCGAAATCATTAAGCCTTTGGAAGTAAGAAATTTAATTGGAGCCCCTTCATTTGTTCTTGGGGTTTGCCAGGTTCGAGACGAGCTCATAATAATTATTGATTTGCATAAAAAATTCTGTATTAGTACTGCTAACCTTGAAAAAGGAGAACCACGATTTATTATCCTGGAATTCGAATCTAAACATGTGGGCCTCTATGTAGATGATGTAGTAGATATTATCGAAACCATATCTATCGAAGAAGTTCCTGACATCGTTCACTATGGGACCATATGTGACATTATTAAGCTGGAAGATGGGCTTATTCCCATACTTGATATCGACCAGTTATTTCCCAATAACGCAACTACCTGGCTAAACAGCGGCAATGATGAGTTAGTTAGCTAGTACATTCTTTTATTTAAAATTTAGGAGGAAATTTTAATGATCGAACAATATACTCAACTAATTCCAATGATATATGATAGTCTTTTTGAAAAAAGTTCTGTTGCCCTTTACAATCATGAACAGTTTTTAGAAATTAAAAACGGGAAGAGAATTACCTTACCATTTAAAGCTGGGGATTTCTTATGGGAAGGTTCTGCCGCTTATGATTCCATACATAAAGGCGTAATGGTAAAAAAGGAAGTTGCTGAAGAAGCAAAGGGTACTGCTTATTATTCTATTGCCTATCCTATAAAGGATAAGCATGAAATCATTGGCGGCATGGCTATTGCCGTACCTTTAGATATGCTGAATGCAGACCATAAACTTCAGCATATGTCCCATGAACTGGCTTCTTCGATGGAACAAATGTCGGCCGCCATCCAGAATATAGCCAATTCAGCACAGCTATTAGCAGAAAACGGTGCAGGTGTAGCTGAATCCTCTCAAGAAATTCATAACAAGGCAGAAGAGATGGAAGAAGTGGTTGAATATATAAACTCAGTTGCCAGCGATACTAAACTTCTGGGCTTAAATGCTTCAATTGAAGCTGCCCGAGCCGGAGAAATGGGAAGGGGATTCGGAGTAGTTGCAACAGAAATCCGAAATATGGCCACTTCCAGTTTAGATTCATCCAAAAATATTAGCAAATTCATTCATGGAATTCGTCAAAATATTGATGATATGACAGACGAGATAACTAAATTTGGAGATAACACTCAGGAAATCTCAGCTGCTCTGCAAGAGATTACTGCTTCTATCGAATCCCTTACTCAAACAGCTGAAGAACTCGAAGTCATATCTGCGAACATATAATATTATGATATTCAAGTGATATAACGGAAGGTGTACATATGGAACAATGCTTGATTAGACCGGAAATTTTATACCAAACAATTTTTGAAACAACATCTTTTGCCATATTAATTATTGAAAAGGATGGTACCATTTTAGCAAAGAACAATGTTGCCAAAGGGTTGCTTGGCCTTACTGAAGCCGACATGGATATTACATACAATTGGCTTGATTTTATAATTGAAAAAGATAGAGCCAGATTGCTGCAGAACAACATTACTAGTTTGGGTACGATAGCTTCAAAATATAATAATAAAGACATTGACAAAAATACATTTAATCTTATCGATAAAAAAGGTAATTTGCGAGTTATACACCTCAATTTAGCTGTGGTTCCAGGGACCCAGGATATAGTTATTTCTGCCTTGGATATAACTCAAATAAAACAATCGGAACAGAATTTAAAGGAAAGCTACGATAAATTACATAGGCTGTTAGGCTCAACCATTTCCGCTTTATGTGGAGCAATAAAACAAAAAGATTCCTATACAGCGGAACACCAAAAAAAAGTTGCATCCCTGGCCTGTGCTATCGCAAAAGAAATGCATCTGCCCGAAGAGCAAATCGAAGGGATAAAAGTAGCGGGGATGCTTCACGATATTGGCAAAATCAGTATCCCCTCGGGGATTCTCAATAAGCCTGGTAAACTATCTGAGAATGAATTTAGTTTGGTAAAAGAACATGTCCAGATAGGCAATGAGATTGTTAAACCAATAGATTTTCCTTGGCCCGTTGCCACGATTATACTGCAGCATCATGAAAGGATAAATGGTTCAGGCTATCCAAACGGCTTAACGGGTGAAGACCTCCTTATTGAATCAAAAATTATTGCGGTGGCAGACACCATAGATGCTATGTTATCCCACCGGCCCTATAGGCCAGCTAAAGATATTAACGAGGCAGTTATGGAGATTACTCGCCAAAAAGATATTTTATATGACGGCAATGTAGTAAATGCCAGTTTAAAACTTTTAATGTGAACCATTTGTGGACAAGGGGACGGTTCTCTTGTCCACTTTTCTTGGATCTGATATCATTGAAGGGGGTGATAGCTGTGCCGAGAACTATGCGGGTTAAGAGTTCTACTGGTGTATACCACGTTATGGTAAGAGGAAATGAGAAGAAGAATATTTTTTCAGATGATGAAGATCGAGAAAAATTCATTAGCATCCTGGAGCAAAAAAATCCAAACAACAACTGGCGTATTTATGCTTTCTGTCTAATGGATAACCATGTTCATTTATTGATAGACGAGATGAATGAAGAACTTTCGCAAATAATGAAGATAATAAATACCAGCTATGCATATTACTATAACCACAAATATGAAAGAACCGGCCACCTTTTCCAGGATAGATATAAAAGCGAACCGGTAGAAACAGACGCCTATTTGCTTGCTGCTACGAGGTACATCCATCGTAATCCACTAAAAGCTGGTGTGATAAATGATTTAAAGTCTTACAGGTGGAGTAGTTTTAATTCCTATCTTAATACAAATGAAGAATATTCAAGAATTATTGACAGGAATAGAATACTAGAAATGTTTTCTAATCATTCCATAATATCAGCACAAAATTTGTTCATTGAATTCATGGAACAGGAAACGAATGAGGCATTCCTGGATTGTAGCGATAATATTGAGATTAATAATACAATAAGCCCCGATTATATAGAAAACTATATAAGTCGAAAAGGAATAATGCTTAAAGATCTTAAGTCCAGGCAAAATCGTGAAATTCGAGATAACCTAATAAAAACAATAAAACAGCAATCCGACTTTTCAATTCGAGAGATAGCAGATCTGCTTAAATTGAGTAAAAGTACTGTTCATAACGTATGTAAAGAACAATAAAAAGTTGATAGGTTGGACAGGAGAACCGTCCCCTTTGTCCAACCTATCAAAACTATATTCCCGAACTCCCCACAATCGCATCGATCTCAATCTCAATCAGCTGAGAGGGACGATTCAAGGCATTTATTCCCACCAGGGTGCACAGGGGTTTTACATCTTTAAAGTATTCGGAGTAAGCCTGGATATATTCTTTGGATCGGCTCATATCAGTCGCATACATTTTGACCCGAATTACTTCTTCGCGTTTTCCTCCGGCTTCTGCCAGGTGTTTGATCATTTTCTCCAGAATAAATTTGGTTTGAGCATAGCCGTCATTTTCTCCATATACACTGCCATCGGGCTGAACCGAGGTGGTTCCTCCAACGTATATAAAGGGTCCTACTTTGACTACCCGGCTGTAGCCGGCTGTTTCTTCCAGGGGCGCTCCTGATGAATAATTAGTTCTGCTTAAATCCATATTAATAATCTCCTCTCCATATTATGATTTTGGCTGGAAACGATCATAGCGGAAGGCATCCAGTGATAAGGACGGACTTCCATTAACAACTAATTCTGCCATAGATTGCCCTACTGCAGGCGCTATACCATAGCCGTGACCGCTGAAGGCACAGGCCAGGGTTAAACCCGGCAGTTCATCGACTTTACTTAATATGGGCACATGATCAGCACATACGTCCAGCCATCCTGACCAGGTCCTGACTATATTAGACTGTCCAATAGCCGGGAAATAGCCCAGTATTGCTCTGCAGATCGAAGGCGCAGTAATACTCCTGGTAATTGGATTATCTACTTCTGAACCATAGGGCTCCAGCCCGGTCATACCACCAAATACAAAAGACCCATGTTTAGTCTGATGACCGTAAAAGTCGGAAGCAGCGGTTCCAATCATCTGCGGAAACATATAGGGCTGTTGATCAGTTACCAGTGCTTCAACCAGGGTTCTCTGCATGGGGATATCGATCCCTACGGTATTGGCAATTGCTCTTGACTCATATCCAGCTGCCAATATTACCTGATCTGACTCATAAGTACCCAGATTAGTTTTTATTCCCCCCACCTTACCTTTACGTATTAAAATTGATTGAACCATTTCACCGGTAATAAATTCGGCTCCCATCTCCCGGGCTCTTTTATAATAGGCCAGGGTAGTTACCATGGGATTGCCGTGTCCGTCGGTAGGACAATAGCTGGCAGCTATGACTTCGTCGGATACATAAGGACATATTTCACGCACTTCCTTCTGATCAATAAGTCTAAGGTCGAGTCCGAGTGAAATCCCCTGAGCAATAACCCTTTCCAGGATTTTGATATGCTCTTCCGTTTTGGCCAGACGCAAATTACCTTCCTGGCAGTATTCTACATCTACTCCCAGTTCATCAGAGAGATTTGGCCATATATAGCGAATAGCGTGCATAGCCAACGGCAGTTCTCGCGGATCACGAGCTGATTGCCGTACCCCGCCGCCGTTGCGGCTGGAACCTCCATGACCGATTTCTTCACTTTCTATAACTAAAGCTTTAACATTTAACCTGGCCAGGTAATAGGCAATAGCACAGCCTATTACCCCACCGCCAACTATAATCACTTCTTTTTTCTGCATATCGTTTGCCACCTCTTTATTTTTTTACCCCATCCCTGGCCATTTGCTTCATCTGAATAGGGCGAGCCGGGGAACGGGAAGTAGATATCTCTACTTCACCCGGGGCAAGCCCAAGTTCTCGGGCAATTATCTTTTGCACCAGCCCACTGCAGGTTTGTCCCTGGCACAGACCCATTCCCGCCCGCAGGTACCTTTTAACTTCATTCATGGTGAACATTCCATCATAAACAGCTTTTCTAATTTCTCCCTGGGTAATTTCCTCACAGCGGCAGACAATCAGTTCATCATCTGCCCGGGGAATAAAATCACCCTGGATTAATTTTCTTTCCATTTTCATCGTCATGGTAAGCCTCCTTAATCTATAAAACAGTAACGGATGCTGTTTTCCCATTCGGTGGAGTATTGCTTGCTGTAAGATAATAATTTATAAAGTCATATTTTTTCAATAAACCTGAAAAAATCTGGCCTGCATGGACCATTCTACTGGCACCTTCATGGTTAGAACTGCAGTCTCATCCATCGCTTTAGAACTTTTAACCTTTAATACCTCTGCCTCTCCCAGCGATGTTCCGGAACGATCTAAAGCCAGCCCTTTACTGCCGGGTTCTGGCAAAGGATAAAACTCATACGGTATAGCAACTGAAGCATAACCTGGAGCCAAAGTTTCGTCTACCAGAAAGATAGCCTGACCAGGACAGGATACTACACACATGCCACAGGCAGTACATTCAACCGAAGCATCTACACTGGGCAGATTGGTGATTTTGCCGCTGACTTTAATACAACCGCGCTTGCATGCATCCTGACAGGGATTGCAGGGAATGTTCTGGGTACATTCAATAACTGGGAATACTCCCTTCCCTCTTTGTTCGACCGGATATACACCCGGATACTCCTCTATTTCTTCAGCATCCATATAACCTTTGCTTAAGAGGCTCTGGGAAAGAATATATCCTTCCTCAGTATGCTCCATATCCGCTGCTTCTTTATCCTTATGACCAAACATACCCTCCCGCAGCTGCATTAATGAATTCTGATATTCTTCATAGCGAGTCGCAAATTCTGCTTCGTTTATATATCCTTTATCAAATGAGATAGCTGCTCCGGCAATTCTACCCTGGATCATAGCCGAACTGGCTTCTTCAATACCAGCCACATCTCCAACTGCATAAACACCCGGAGTGGACGTTTCTCCATATTTATTGCATATCGAAACCAGCCCGCCTTTTAGCGGGTTATTTTCCATTTCACAGTGAGCAGTTCGAGCTAACTGCGACATAGGTGATAAACCAACTGCCATACAGATGGTATCTACCTCCAGGTATTTTTCACTGCCGGGAATCGGCTGCCAGCTGCTGTCTACCGCTAATATGGCAGCTCCCTTAACACAGCTGTCACCATGAGCTTCTTTTATGGTATGGGACATATAAAAAGGAACTCCTGTCCGGGCTAATTTGGCGGCATGTACTCCATATCCGCCTACCCGGGGAGCAGCATCAATAACTGCTTCCAGCTTGCACCCAGCCTGAAGCAGTTGATAACCGACCACCAATCCCACATTGCCTGATCCCACCATAAGCACCCTGCTGCCAGGCTTTAAACCATGCAGATTCATCATAGTTTGAGCCGCACCTGCACCAATTACTCCTGGTAAGGTCCAGCCGGGAAAAGGAAGCATTTTTTCTGAAGCACCGGTAGCAATTACTATATTATTAGCACGATAGTGTTCAACTCTCCCATCCAGCATTACCGATATTTCTTTATCATCAAAAATACCCATTACAGCAGCCTTCAATTGCACTTCAACTCCCAGGCCTTCAGCTTCCTTAAGCAGTTTTTCCCCAATTCTAAAGCCTCTTTCCTTGGCTTTATGTTCCTTGGAACCAAAGAACTTGTGGATCTGCTTGAATAATTGACCTCCGGGTCTTTCATTTTCATCAAATACCATTACCTGCATGCCATTGGATGCCGCTTCAATAGCTGCAGATAGTCCCGCTGGTCCCGCTCCGATAATAATTAATTCGTATCTTTTCATATGCTTTCATCCTCTTTATTATTTGATATTCCGTGTTGGGTTTCGATCTTCATATCTTCCTGCAGCGGCGTTATGCAGGTACGTATATTCGGTTCGCCATCGACCACCATTACACAATCAGTACAGCGGCCGATAGCGCAGAACACCCCGCGGGGATCATTATGTTTGGAGGTATAGCGATGAATCATTACTCCATTGGCCCTTAAAGCAACCGCGATAGGTTCTCCTTCATAACCCTCCATGACTTCGCCGTCATACAGGAATTTAACCAATTTACCTTTTTCAAAGGTTTTCAATATCGGATGATGATCTATTCTCATTAGTTCACTACCTTCCTTTAGCACTCAAATCCAAAGCGTTCTCCAAATACAAAATTGCTGCCTACCAGTGGAATACCGGTCATAGCACAGGCCTCCAGAGTAAGCGTTCTAAGATCTTCTCGCTCCAGATTTCTTAATTTGGTTTTTCCGGCAGCTTTAGCCAGAAGAACGGCTTCGGCAGTCATAGCCTTTATATAATTGGCTACCCTTTCGGCAGCTTCTTCAATATCCAGTCTTTGTCTTAATTCCGGGTCCTGAGTGCCGATGCCAAAAGCACATTTGCCATTATGACAGCGCAAGCATACCCGGCATCCCATGGCGACCATGGCGCCTGTCCCTATGGCTACTGCGTCTGCTCCTATAGCCAGGGCCTTGGCTAGATCCGAGCCATCAGTTATACCACCGGAAACAATAATACTGATTTCGTTTTTCATACCCATTTCTTCCAGGGTTCTAACCGCCTGCACCAGGGCTGGCATAGTGGGAATACCCAAATGATTGGTAGCCATTACCGGAGCCGCTCCGGTTCCCCCCTGGGCTCCATCCAGAATAATACCATCTGCTCCGACTTTCACCGCGATTTTAACATCGTCTCTGACTCTTCCTGCGGCAATCTTGGCAAATATGGGTACTTCTCCATTGGTTAGTTCTCTTAGCTGTTCCATTTTAACCACCATATCGTCTGCTCCAAAAGCATCGCCGTGACGGGGATGGCTGTGGAGATCAATGCCTACCGGAAGCTGTCTGGCTTCGGCAATTTCTTCGCTGATTTTGCTGCCCATCAAATGGCCGGACAAACCGGGTTTTGCTCCGATGCCCACCAGGAATTCCAGCATATCTGCCGCTTCCAGGCTTCGCTTGGAAAATCCAAAGCGACTGGGAAGAATTTGTATCGACTGCCGGTAAGAATATTGCCTTTCCTCTGGAAGCAATCCCCCTTCACCATTGCTGATTACTGTCCCGGTGAGAGCGGTAGCTTTAGCCAGTGCTATTTTAGCTTCTTTGCTCAGGGCACCATAGGACATCCCGGCTATCATAATCGGTGTTTCTATTTCTAAAGGTTTACTGGCACCTCGTTTCCCTAAAATGGTTTTGGTCTCACAGCTTTCGCGGTAGGTATCTAAAGACAAGCGTGAAAGCTGAGAAGGCAGAATCATAATATCGTTAAAAGTGGGCATATAACGAGTTGCCCCACAGCCTCGAATCCTATGCTGCCCGTACTGGGCTTTGTAATCTATTTCGGAGATGGTTTCCTTGTTCCAGATACCATGCTGTATATCTTTAGGTTCAAAATCTTTTTTCTTTTCATTACTCATAGCGCTCTCTCCTTAAGTTTTACCCTGGCATTTTTCGGGATAATTCAGGTTTTAAATCCGGATTAAATAAAACATAGGTATGCCTGCCAGTTTGCATAGGACGAACAACCTTAAATTCCGCCGGATCAGCGGTTATATCATACCTGGCAAAAAGATCTTTCAGCTCCTGTTCTTCATCTGCTTTAATGCTGTCCAGGAAAACATTGCTGCCCATTTTGTCTCCCGCCTCCGGATCACGAACGAATATGGCTCCTTTATACATAGACTCCCCAACCTTGCTGCCTGCTTTTCCAAGGATTATAAGCTTGCCCCCCATAGTCATCTGTCCGGCCCAGGGTCCGGCGGAACCGCAAACAATGATGGTACCGCCCTTCATGCCATATCCCACCCGGCTGCCGGTATTTCCGTAGACTACGATATTCCCGCCGTATAAATAAGTGCCGGCATTGCAGCCAGTATTCTTACTGATCAAGAGTTCCCCCTCCATCATGTTGTCGCCAGCGTACCAGCCTGCATTTCCTTCCACCAGCAGAGCAGTCCCTTCCATAAAGCCCCCGGTATAGAAACCGGTACTGCCCTGGATAATAACCTTACCTGGATCTGGTAATCCCGTGGCAACATTGTGCATAGAGTGCGGGTTTTGGATAGTTACTTCACCACATTGCTTAAGTTTGTTGATGATTTCTTTATTAAGTTCAATGCTTTTTAAATTGGCAGCATCTATATATTCCATACTCTCACCTCCCCGGGCTCTATTTCCTCGGCATATACATCTGAAAAAAGGGCGGTGAATTCTATTTGCTCTGAACCTAACATGGTAAGTCCATCTTTTTCAAAAAGCAAGAGAGGTTTTATGCCCAGCTTGTCCCTTACAAAACCTATCTGCTGGGCAGTGGCTGCTATAATGCAGAAAACACCATCCAATTCTTCCCCGGCCATTCTTAAGGCATCCTCTAAATCCCCGCCATTTTCTCTCATCGCATAAGCAATCAGATGGCTGGCAGCTTCGGAATCGTTGAGAGTCTTGAAAATAGCTCCTTTGCTCTCCAGATATCTCCTTAGATTGAAGTAGTTAGTAAATTGACCGTTATGTACTATAGACAGATCCGGATAAAAGGGAGATACAAAAGGATGCGCCGCATTAATATCTTCAGCACTCTCAGTTGCCATACGCACATGACCAAGTCCATGAGTCGCTATGGGGCTGATTATTTTATGGTTGTTATTTAGATCAAGTATAGTCCCACCGTCTTTGTATACTCTCATACCCTTACCCAGTGAATGCACATATAGCCCTTCAATTGAGTTGATAGCTGCATGCAGCAAAGGTATATCATTATCATCAATAGCCAGCTGCAGCTCGGAAAATATAACATTTTTAATCCACTGGGATACCGGCGGCGATAATACGGTTCCATACTGCCCCACAATATTCAGCAATACTTCTTCCATATCTTTTCTTTTGACAGATACCCGCAAAGACACTTCATCTGCTGCACTGCCATAAATCGATATTCCGCTCGCATCAGGTCCGCGATGCTGTATCAGGGAAAGCATTTCGATCAGCTTGGATGATACATCCATACCCTGTCGATTAATTAATCCAGCAATTCCACACATAATCAATTCCTCCTATAAATATGAAAAATGAGCTGTTTTTTAATAAAAATTCCCCCTTGGGCTGCAGAACTAATTTGCCTGCTGATAATTAGCTGTTGAAACGCCAATAAATAACGCTTCAGTTCATAAGAGTTGATTTCCGAAACTTGCTTCCCAGCCTCCTAAATATGGTAGGAATATTGTTTCCATTCCCAATCGGTAACGGAATTACTGAAATTATTTACTTCCATATTCTTGATAGCAATAAAATTATCAATTAAGGCCTGGCCTGCACACTGGCATAACCATTCATCTTGCTCCAGCTCTATTAAAGCTCGATACAGGCTCTTGGGTACAATCTCACTCTGTTTTTCGCTATCGTGATAGAGGTCAGTCTTGATAATTTCCGGCGGCTGTAAATTATTCTTTATCCCATCCAGTCCTGCCGCCAAAATCCCGGCCAGGGCCAGATAAGGGTTGCAGGCTGCACTACCCGCTCTAACCTCTACTCTAGTCCCCTTTTCACGTTCTTCCGGTATGCGAACATAGGTGGTACGATTATCATATCCCCATCCAATATAGTAAGGGGCAAAGGTATCCGGTTGATAACGCTTAAAGCAGTTGACCGTCGGGGCCAAAAATGCTGTCAATGGCCTGGCATGCTTGAGTACTCCGGCTACAAAGTTTCGCATAAGCGGGGATAGCTGTTCAGGATCATCAGCATCGAAAAAAACATTTTTTCCGGTTTTTATATCGTTTAAAGAAATATGAAAATGGCAGCCGCTGCCGCCGGTATCATTTCTTGGTTTGGCCATAAAGGTAGCAACTAAATCATTTTGTTCAGCTATGTCTTTGCATATCCCTTTAAACAGACTGCCTTCATCAGCGCTGCGCAGACTGGGGGTATGACTCCAGTTGTACTCATACTGACCCGGATAAAATTCATGATTCATATACAAAACCTTAAAATCCATGTCTCTCAGGGTTTTAGTTAGTTTATTAAGAAAACCCTTGGAATCAATCCGAATATTGCTGGTATAGCAGTTGCCCGTTTGATTGGTGTAAGGTTCATAGTCGCCGCCCTTAGTTTTATTAAACAGGAAAAATTCAATTTCAGAAGCCGAAATTGGGTTGAACCCCAAATCGTTATATGCTTTTATCATGTTTTTCAAGAACCAGCGCGGGGATTGCATCATCGGCTCTTTATGATAATAAATATCACCCAGCAGCATGGCGGTATTTTCCAGGTAAGGCAATATGGTAAAGGTAGCTGGATCTCCGATCACCTTCATATCATCATAATATTCTGACAACCCCTTAACCTCAGCCACGCTGTTATCCATACCTATAGCCATGATAGCAGCAGCAAAGGCTATCCCCTCCTCAAAGACCACATCAATCATATCAGCAGGCAGAAGCTTACCTCGGTTGATACCATTCAGATCCACAAATTCTAAGCGAATCATTTCTATTCCCTGGTCTTTGATCAAGCTTTTTACTTCTTCTATCTTTGTATGCTTATATTCATTTGCAATTTGGATTACATTACTTTGTTCCATGGTCAGGCACTCCTTTCACTCAATGCAGTAATATTACTGTCATTCGTTTTCCAGGCTGAGAAATCTCACCGCATTGTTTAACAACTGCCGGAATAACAAATAAGTATCCGGTACAGCATCAGTATTTTTATTAAATTCATCTAGCGGCAGACTATGCGGCAGTTGCAAATATTCTGTACCGCGGTAAGTTTGATAATAGGTTTTTACTATTTCCCTGGTATACTCCGGATGAAATTGAAACCCTACCGCCGGCCAATTCTTACTGACAAAAATCTGATTGGCGGCTGTGGATGTATATGCCAGGGATACGCAATTTTCCGGGAGTTCATAGTGATCTCTGTGCCACATAAAGCTTACAAAACCTTCCTCCAGTCCTTTCAGGACTGCATGTCCCTCGGCCTCTGGTCTGACTCTTACTTTAATCCAGCCAAATTCAATTTCTTTATCCTGGTATATCTTGGCCCCCAGGGCATCTGCAATAATCTGACTGCCCAGGCAGAATCCAATAACAGGTTTATGCTTTATCAGTACTTTTCTTATATAATCTGTTTCTGCATAAAGCCATGGATTGGCATCCTTGTTCCAGAGGTGCTGCCCCCCGCCATGCAGCAAAATAAGATCAAAGGTATCCAGCTCCGGAAAGTTATCACCCTTATAAACCAGCACTTTTTGAGACTGATGATTATATTCCTGAATCCACAAATCAATATTGGAAACTTCAGGATGATCTTCATCATGAAAGAATTCCATAATTCTCATTAACTTCTCCTAAATCATCCCCATAGCATAGATGGGACCTATAGTGGTTTCTTTTACAATTTCTCTGCTCTGATAATCCATGCAGAGGATATTTCCGGACATATCTGCTACATATACATACGACCCATTTCCTGCAAACAGAATATCAGACACATAAAGATTGTTGGGTAAGTCTACCCTGGCTTTCATTTCCCCGCTGGCAGCATCAAAACAGAGCATAGTTTTGTCCCTGCCGGCTGATAAAATTGTTTTTCCATCAGGGCTGATGCATAAACTGAGGATTTCACTGTTATGTCCCTTCAAAGTATTTAAACATTCCAGGTTTTCAGAATCCCAAATCTTTATCAGGGTATCTGAACTAGCCGTATAAAGATGCTTGCCATCCGGTGAATAAGAAACCTGATTTACGGCTCTGAAATGGCTGTTCTTTTTTTCATCGATCTTATCTCCCGTTTCAACATCCCATACTGCCAGCAGGTTGTCCGAACCAACTGAAGCAAGATATTTGCTGTCAGGACTGAAATCAATATCTAAAACATAGCTGCCATGCCCCTTCAGGGTCTGTAAAGCGGTTAATGAAACAGCATCCCATATTTTAATGGTTCTATCTTTACTGGCAGTGGCAAAATACTTACCGTCAGGTGAAAAGGCAGCACTTAATATATCCCCTAAATGGGCATCATCAAGAGTACTGGCCTTTTGATTTTGCACATCCCATACCACAACTTTACCTGTTTCATCACCACTCACCAGCAGACTATTATCTGGAGAAACTGCTACCGCATTGCTTTCATTTTCATCTAAAGTTGGAAAGTCCATGATCTTTTCCAGGTCCAGAGAATAAGCTGACAGGTTGCCATTCTTTCCCGTGAAAAACATCAGTTCTTCATCATTGGCAAGAGCCTCATTTAGCTGTCCCAACTCGACGTTAACGCTGGCTTCCTCCTCGCCGGAAGAAGCCAGGCTGTCCCGGGTCAGGTTAGATGCTATAAGAAATGTACCTAATGCCAGACAAACTGCAATTAATATCCAATATCTCTTAAGTGCTATCATTTTTATTTCTCCTCTCTTTCATTGCCGGTCCTTTTTATACAGCCGCAATACAGCTTTGCAACAGCTCCGATGTTCTGAATAACGAGGTATTAAGCTGACCAATTTCCTCTTTGGGAAGTGTTCCTGAATAACGCATGGGCGGAAATACCATATACATAAAAGACCCACTTATCGGAGACATTATTATGGTGTATTTCTCATCCTCCAGCCATATTTCTCCGGTTTCAAGATCCAGGCAGCTTAGCATATCTATCAAATTGGAATCATTGTTCAACTGTTTTATAAGGTCGTCATGCATATCCTGCTGATGTTTGAAGTATGCTTTTCCTTTGCTTACCATCCCCTGATAATGAAGACGAATTGGAATTCTATCTTTTACCAGGCCTTCTTTCTCAATCTCACCGATGATTTGCAGGGCATATACTCCACCCAGCAGGGATTTTTTCTTTTTTATATTTATTTTTACTTTCGATAAAGGAGGCGGAGGATCAGTAAAAACTACTCCATCCCTATGTGTCTCCATTTCACCCCAATAAGGAGCAAATTGGGCTGCTAAAAACTCCAGGTTAGTTTTGGCATCATTATCAATTTTTTGCTTCATAGCTCATCCACCTCAATTCAGAGCGGCTTTTACAAAATCACTGCCCATTTCTTCTTCTAAAGAAACCGGTTTAAATAATTCTTTTTTCATTACAAACTTCACCCAGATCAATGCGTAGACTATACAAATTATCAGCGCAACGGCGGCGTATTTGTATATCATCATTTTAGTAACAACATCTCCCCATATCTGCCATATGGCATAAAGCATACCCAGACTGCCAATAATCTGCGGTATCGGGTAAAAGGGAGTTTTGTAGGGTCGTTCCAGAGTAGGATACCGGTTGCGCATAACGATCACAATAATGTGGGTTAATATATAAGCTAACAACCAGCAGGTTGCGGCCGACATGATAAGAATAATGATCTGCTCAATTCCGGCAATACCCATTAAAAGGAGCAGGGCATATACAGCAAACACTAGAACAATACCCAACCAGGGTGTTCTGAAGCGGGGGTGAATTTGAGCTAAGAATTTTGGTGCTTCCCCCTCTTTCGCCATGCTGTATAGCATCCTGGGAATAACCGCCATGAAAGTATTGACCGAACTTGCGGTAGCCAAGATAGACACAATCCCTATCCATATTTCTCCGGTCCGGCCCAGAATGGCTTGAGCCACTAGAATATGCGGAATATCAGAGAAAGCTAAAGCAGCGGCAGCTACATATTTGATTGAGGCAAAGCCATATAATAAGTTGACTACAACAATTACAACCAAACCTATAGTCATGGCCATCGGAATATTTTTTGCTGGTTGATCAATTTCTTCTACCAGGGGGCAAACAAATTCTATACCTATGTACAGCCAGATAGCTAATGCCGTAAGACCCAAAACTGAAAATCCCAATGGATTAAAAGGCATTTCCGGAATGCTGGGAGTCGGCAGTCCCAGGTTAGCCAGGCCAATTATACCCAGCAGACTCATTGAGATAATCATGGTAACCGTTAAGAAAATTTGGAGTTTGGCAAAGACATCAACCCCCATTAAATTAGCTATAGCAAAGATGGCCAATAAAATCAGGGCAAAAACCGCCGGAGAAAACTCGGGGGCAAAAACCCCGTTAAATACCGCTCCGGCCACTGCTAACTCCGCCGGGACAGTCAAAAAGCTCATATATACATAACCGGCTAAAATACTTATAATTCCTACCACCGGACCAAAAGCCATACGTGCATAAACATTTAAACTGCCTGACTTGGGTAATGATGTGGTTAACTCTGCAAAACTCTGTGCCGAGAACAACTGCAAGAGCCAGGCAGCAATCATAGCAAATATGAAACCGCCCCCGGCCATACCCATTCCCTGACCTAGAGTAACCAGGGTACTGGAGGCAACCACTAACCCTACCGCGACTGAAAATGCAGATAAAAAACCTAGTTTCTTACTTTGTTCCATAACGACTTTCTCCCCTCAATAGTTTTACTTCCTGAGCTGATGTTAGTTTTTGAAGTTTATCTACTATGTCATCATTAATATCAATCACTTCCTTATCCAACTCTAATGTTTATTATTACTGGAATCTGAAAACAGCTATGAGCTAGCTATCTCCTTATTAATAAAAGCCTGCAGTTTGTTATCTGCAGGCTCCTTTGCCTTCAATATAAAAAGCCTGTCGGGAAATCCCCACAGGCTTCATTGCCATTATTTTTTGGTTTTATTTATCTTTCTCAGCAGCAAGATTTTCTACAACAAAAGCTGATGTTTCAGGCATCTTCACCTTAAATACAAAATCCGCAGGACTATTTTCCTGCGGGCTCCTTTGCCTTCAATAAAAAAAGCCTGTCGGGAAATCCCCACAGGCTTCATTGCCGTTATTTTTTGTTTTTATTTTTCTTTCGCAGCAGCAAGATTCTCTACAACAAAAGCTGATTTTTCAGGCATCTTCACCTTAAATACAAAATCCGCAGGACTATTTCCTGCGGCTCCTTTGCCAACCTTAACTCATTAATCAAATAATTGTATTTTGCTCTTGCAATTACCAAGTATTATTATGTTACAATTATTCTCTTACTACAAGTCGATTCAAGTATCAAAAATGCCTGGCACAAGTGAATATTATCATTTTTCTTTATATTTCTTTAACATGCTCATTACTTCATTATACCTGCAGGTAAAATCTTACATTTATGGACAAGGGGACGGTTCTCTTGTCCACCTCCAGATTCCACCTCACGATGTACCTCACGATGGACGCCCTTGCCTTGGCTAGGTGCTTGACACTATCAATCCGCGCCAGGAACTTTCACCCATTAGACTGCGCCCATGCCGAGCGCACCCCAAAAACACCTGTAATTCCAAATTACAGGTGTTTTATACATTTAATCTAACACAACTTTTTTGTGTTAGATTAAAAATTACTTCTTAAGGAAACACTTCGTTCTATAATTCTTAATCTCAATTTTCTATTTAGAGATTCGCATAGTCATAAAAAGAATCTTGTTCGGAAGTATGTGGCCCAAAACTTATGGAAAGACCACCAGGGAAAGAAAGTGAAGGTGAACCTATTATTGTTGTATGTCCATAAGAAGCCCAAACTGCAAATTCAGGAACTTGACCGCTTGCACCTAAAATGTGCCACTTGCTTTTTTTGCCCAATAATCATAAAATTCAAAATTTTATTTATAACAATCCCTCCTCCGTTTACCATTTGTAGAATTTTGTGAGATTAATAATATGACTATTCATGAATAGTCCATATTTTTAAAGGACTTTTTATATGGTAAGATGAGTAATAGCTTTACAAGAGGGGGGGGGCTAACTATGCGGTACTCGTATTTTTTATATGGAGTTTTGGCATCCTTAGTTTTTTTAATTTTTATGGGCGTTATTACAGATTTACTAGGTATTTCTGATTTCACCTGTATTGCTATATGCATTATTTTGGGTACAATCATAACTTGTACACTTTATATTTTGGAGTCAATAAATGATTTAAAAAAAGATTTGAATAAAATTAATGATATCCAAAATAAGAACAACTAATTTGATTTCTCCACAACCGGGACACTGGCACCTCGCGTCTTTTTTCTAATTATTGCAGAAACCTGTATTTTCTATTTCCAATCAATAAAACCAAAGCTTCATCTCTGCCTCTTGCCATGCTCGCATTTTTTCCGTATTATCTGTATATTAATGATATGGGATAATTAACGATACAAAATTATAGGGAAGTGACTCAATATTTTTATTTTCTCGATTGCTGAGACTGGTGCTTTTAATTTCACAACCTTCTTCTGGCTAATGGTCATAGCTACTATGGTGGCGATGATCGGACGTTTTATTAGAATACCTTATGCTCTGGCCCTGGTTATTACCGGTTTAATCGTCGCGCCTTTTCATGTCCTGCCACAAATAGAGCTGGAGCCGCACATTTTGTTTACTGTTTTTCTGCCCCCTCTTTTGTTTGAATCGGCCATAAACATTCGGGCCCGGCTTCTAAAAGAAAATGCTCTCCCTATTAGCATTTTTGCCCTGGCTGGAACTCTGATCTCTGCTCTGGTAGTAGGGTATGCCGTATCCTGGCTGCTTAACCTCCCACTGGCTGTAGGTCTGGTATTTGGAGCGTTGATATCTCCCACCGACCCAATATCGGTCATTGCAATTTTCAGGGAATTAGGAGTAGGTAAGCGTTTATCCCTGATTATGGAATCTGAAAGCCTGTTCAACGATGGGGTGGCTATAGTACTATTTACTCTGCTGGTAAATTATGCTTCCGGCCAGGAAATCTCCATGTTGGGTGGGATTCAATCGTTTCTTATGGTGGTTTTGGGCGGAGTACTGGTAGGCGGAGGTATCGGTTTTGCAGCCTCTCGATTGACCCGGGAATTTAACGACCATTTGTTTGAAATCATGCTGACCACCGTAGCAGCGTTTGGCGCATACTTGAGCGCAGAGACTCTGCATGTATCAGGAGTAATAGCAGTGGTGTCCGCCGGGCTGGTGATGGGCAGCTATGGTATGAGAACCGGTATGTCACCATCCACCCGGCTGGCAGTTAATTCTTTCTGGGAGTATCTGGCTTTTGCGGTCAATTCAGTTGTGTTTTTACTGGTTGGTTTTGAGGTTGCCCTGATAGATTTGTCTATACGGGGAACAGACATATTACTGGCTATCCTTGCGGTTTTGGTCGGAAGGGCAGCCGCTGTATACCTTTTGTCCCCACTGGTAAACAGACTTAAAGGAGATATTCCTTTCAACTGGCAGCATGTGCTGTTCTGGGGCGGACTGCGAGGTGCGATTCCCATGGCTCTGGTACTGGGATTGGGAACCAATTTTCCGTATCGTTCCGAACTGCTGTTGATTACCTTTGGGGTAGTCTTATTCTCCCTGCTGATACAGGGCCTAAGTATTAAGCCTTTGATCAGAAGCCTGGGTCTGGCTAACCAGGGCAGCCTGATGGCTGAATATGGCCGCCTGGTCAGCCAGTTGCTGGCCGGTGAAGCAGCGGTCAAGGAACTGCAGCGCTTAAGAAATAATAAATCAATATCTTCCAGCAGCTATGATGTTCTGTATAAAGAATATAGTGATCGGCTGGACGATATCGAACAGCTTCTGGAAACCATGAACCAGAACGAAATAATTTTAAGTATGAACCTGGAAAATAAGGCCCGCATCCAGGCTTTGCAGACCGAGAAAAGCGCCCTGCAGGAAGCTGTGCGCCGGGGCATGATCGATGATCGAGATTTACAGGTACTAAGTGCCAGGATAGACGATAAGCTGGATGCCCTCCATCAGAAAACCCGGGATGAATGAGTCAAGGAACTTTCCTCGACTCACCTGCTGCCGGCCTTAAAAATAAGTTAAATGTGAGCTTCACTGCCCGATTCTCCACTTTCCTGCTTGTTATTTGTCAACTGGCCTTCATAGATGTAATTACTGCTATAAGCCGACGTGTTGGTCTTATATTTTTCCTGAATTATTGCCGCAGTTATCTCATGTCCAAAATATCCGCCCAGTATTATTGCCATCAGGTAAGCAATGGTTTTAACCAGTTCTAACGCTTGAGATTGAGTTAATGCCTTGTAACAGGCGTAGAAGAACCCCAGGGTAAAAAATATGGCTAACAAGTCTTTGAAGCTGAAGGTATAGGGACTATTATAGAATTCCGGACTTATCCTGGGTCTTTTCGTATATTTGATAAGCGAATTCATGCCATCCCTCCTGCCGGTAAAATATATATCACTTGTAATATTATCTATATCTACCGCTTTGTTATTTAATATGTAATATATGTATATACCCGCAATCAGAGAAAGGTTCCTATATCTGCCAATTATCTCTTGGTAAATAGCTCCGCAGCGCATAATATAATTAAATCCACTTTCACTGTTGACATAATATTAATTGCTTGGGAGAAGGCGAGCACAGTACTTTGTCACCTCGAAACCCTCCGGGGGACAATTTATACTCCCGTTGGTCGTGATTTATGTTATAGCCGGTCATTCATTAGCTGATTAACAGACTGCGTCCGAAATATTAATAGTTTCTACTAGGTTTTCAAAACTCTCTTTGCTATTATGAACTGAGAAGGCTTTGCCTGCTAACTCACCATTTAGCATTATTTGTACCCAGTGAGTATACTTGGCAATACCTACAACTAGAGTTTTGGCAGTAACCGGCTTTTTAATGGTTTTCTTTTTCATCGGTCAGACCTTCTGGTATTTAGATTTAGTACGATCCCATTTGTGCAACTTATCTGCTCTAGGACAGCTACTTCTTTATACCAGGATTTTTATTCTCTTTCAAAGCCCTTCTACTTCATTACAGGAATGCTTGGTTTATTGGTTTATTTCAGTCTCAGTGGCTCGGCGGGGTCGGTTATAGCGCCAATTTTCATAGCAAATGAATTGTTTTGAGCAATATCTTCATCCGTTACTATGTGGATATCCAGCAAGCCTTCTGATACATAACCGGTTTTCAAGTAATTCATCTCTGCCAGACTTGAACTCCAGCCGTTTAAGAAGCTCAGTAATTCCTGGCGTTGCTGCTCATTTCCATGGAAGTGGACAAGCAAATCAATGTCGCTGCCGGGTCCTGCCAAACCGTTATTAGTGCTGCCGAAAACATATATCCCATTGATACCGTAATATTCCATATCAAGTCTTTCTGCAATCCGTTCTGCCATATAATACCGCCAGCGCCAAAATCGGTCATCATAGACCTTGCCAGGCTGAAGTTCCTGCTCGATTTGCTTGGGCTTCAGGTGGTCCAGTCTGTTTTCCCCCGAAGGCTTGGTTAAATAGGCCAGAGCTTCATCTAAATCGGCGTTCATAGATATTTGCATAACGTCTCCCCCACGGACTCCGGGAATGTCTATAACTCGGATGACATCTTGCAAGTAAGCCAGGTCAGGGAGTAGCATTTCCAATATATTGAGCGATTTCTTTAGAAAGATCTCATTAAAAATGACATCCTTGTCATCTGGATAAAGTGGCAGATACCGAATATTTGATTCCACCAGATCCTGAAAAAAATGTGTTCCGAACGAAAGCTCCGGCACATAATTCGATTTTTTGCGAGCAATCTCAATTAAAGCGGCGGTATTGTATATATCTGAATAACTTACCTGTACCCCCAGTTTAATATCTCCTCGGCTACCCCAACGGCCAGGTCCTAGCAGTACGAAGCGCTGTCGGGGAAGTATCAAATTAAGCAGACCTATTGCTTTACCAACTTTGAGCAGGTCATCCAGCTTATCCAATTCATCGTAAGCCTCGGGATTTACATAGACTATGTGGGAGATATCATTAATCGTGCCATTCATTATATAGCGCCGGGCAGAAAATAAAATGTCGCTGGATGGCAGGTCTTTGGGAATAGCGGCTGGGCTGGTTTCAGGACGAAAACTCTGAGGCCGGCATTGGAGCAGATAAAAGTCATTCCCGTCTACAGCGAATTCTATATCGACAGGCGTTCCCATTTTATCTTCCAGTATAGATTGTATCATATTGATTTGCTTGATAAAGGTCGTATCGTTAAACAGCCCATCAAAAGTGACCAGCAGATCATCTTTTTCAAAATCAATATCAAAGGCGAGAGGTTTCTTAATATAGTCCGAACAATAAATAGATACAACTTGTTGAATATTGGGAATTTCATGTCCGTATTGTCTGAGGAAGCCCGCAATATCAATGGTATCAAAGCTATTCTGATCAAAATTCAGTACATCCATTTTCTTTGGAGAATAACGTTTAACCTCCTCTGGAATCATATTAACCCGCAAACCTGGTTGCCCAGGAGAAACCAATATTGGGAAATCATCTCCTACCCGGTCAACTGCTCGGGTTCCCAACCCCATAACTAGTCGCACCAGGCCATCTTCGCGTTTAATCCGTGGTGACCAGCGAAATTCATTGCTACTGAAGGCTACCCCGGCAAAAAGTGGCATGAAATAAGGTCCTATTTTGCTTCCGACAACTTCCTGTATCATTATTCCCATTTCTTCCTTAGAATCCAACATATTTCTCTCGGAACGATATTGAATTGAGTCAGGACTATAGAGGGAAGCATATACTTCTCCAATTGCATCCATAAGTGCTTCCAAGCGCTGTTGTTTGCTACCCTGATTAAGCAGAAACAGGCTCTTATATTTGCCTGAGAATGCTGATCCCATTTGATCTTCTAGAATGCTTGAACTTCTTACGATTAACGGAGAATCCCCAAAATCATCCAGTGCCATTGAAAGGCTCTTAACAATTCCTTCCGGAAAATCACAATTCTTTAGAAGCTGAATAATGTTAGGGTAGTCTATTCGTATTTCAAACATTTCTTTATATTTCTGAGTGTTTAATTCCTCAAGATTATTGTAATACAGGAATTCTTTAATCTCGTCGGTAGTTATGTACCAGGTTTTGGGGACTTTGATATTTTGTAGAGCAGGTATATCTTCGCTGGCACGGGCTAGTATCTGCTGCGCTAAAAATAGTCCCGCGCCCTTCCCCCCGATTTTGCCATGACTTCCTTCGGGAAAGATTAAACGGCTGGCAATTTTGTAGAAATCACTAATCTCAATATGATGGCGACCCACATTAATATAATCATAATTATCGGATAGAAAACGCTGAATCAAAGCAACTACCAGCCAGTGTCCCATCGGGGAGTAGCTCATGCTGGTATCCCCGATGGAATAATTCCGGCGTGTAATTACTTTGACAATTTCTTTTACTGAGGCGTCCAAACGATCTACCGCCTTTATAAGCGGATAAACCTTTTCTTCTTGAATCCAGTTTTTCAAGCGAATCGAAATTTCAGTGTCGCTTAAGTGATGAGATGCTATCTTATACGTTTTTTCCTGAATGCTAGCAATATTCCCCAAAACAAATCTTTCGCTGGGGCTGTTGGTCTCTCCTGGTTCGAAGAAATTATTTGAGTCATTGCTGAAAGCCCAGAGCACTTCTTCCGCTTCCTTAACTCCGCTCATACAAAGATAATTTATCATTTTACGGCAAAGGTGCAGGAGCATGCGCTGATTGGTTCTGCTGACCAGGTCAATAATCAACATCCATTCAGTGACAGTACTTCGCCCTTGGCTTTTATTAAGCGTCCATTCACGTAAAACCGGTTCAACATCACGCTGAAGTATGGTATGTCCGATACGATCTGCAATAGTCTTGATGAGCTTCAGCTCTTTCTCCAGAAAATAGCCTTCTGCGCTGCGGGCAACTTCGCTAATATAGACAACCTCAACTTGCCCTATCTCTTTGTCATCCCGCTTAATATTGGCGTAAATTGAATAGGGCGAGCTTTGAAAGCCGTTAGTTTGATAACTCTGGTGGTCATATATTATTCTTGCTTTACATACCTCAGGGAACTGCCAACCAGAAGGAATAATTCGCACCAGTTCCCTGAATATATCCGGAAGAGACAATCTTCGATTATTTAAGATTTCATCAACCTTGTAAAGACAATTAAGCTCCTTGGCTCTTTCCTTTAGACTGTCAAGCAAATATTCATTGGATAAGTCCTTATCGTTCATATTAAACCCCTATCATTGCTTCGAATGAGTATATCCACCAACCAACGTTATACCCAGCCTCTCATTTTGACTGCCTGGGCTACTCGATTTATGGAAATAACATAGGCTGCATCGCGCATATACAATTTATTCTTTTTGGCAGTGTCCTCAACTGCTTTATAAGCGGTAGTCATCTGATAATCAAGTTTTCTCAATACTTCTTCCTTTTCCCAATAGTAGTTGGCATTGGATTGTACCTGTTCAAAATAGCTGCAGGTTACCCCACCCGCATTAGCTAGAAAATCGGGAATAACAAACATGCCGCTTTTCCGGAGTTTTTCGTCAGCATCGGTATTGATAGGACCATTAGCGCCTTCTGCAATCAATAGAACCTGTTTGCTAATCTTGTCCACATTTTCCAGAGTAATCTGATTTTCCAAGGCTGAAGGCATTAGTATATCTACATCCTGTTCCAGCCAGGCATCTGGAGGAAGAATTTCCATTCCCAAATCAAGTGCCTGCTCTTTATCAATGCTGCCAAATGAATCAGTCATCTTGAACAGGGCAGCAATATCTAGCCCATTTTTCTTAAGGAAAGTATATGCTTTTTTGTCTTTATTATCCCAGCAACAGACAGATACTACAGTTCCGCCCAGTTCTTCATATAGTCTACCCGCATACTGAGCAACATTGCCAAACCCCTGAATGCTGGCTGAGGTACCTTTGATTTTCATGCCTAGGCTCTTTAAAGCTTCCCTTACGGTATAAATCAATCCATAGCCGGTCGCCTCGGTCCGGCCCAGGGATCCTCCCATGCCTACTGGTTTGCCGGTAATAAACCCAGGGAACCGACCACCGTGAATCTGTTCAAATTCATCCAGCATCCACAGCATATGTTTACTGTTAGTCATGACGTCTGGAGCAGGTACATCTATTAATGGACCGACATCCTTAGCCAGTTTTCTTACCCAACCACGGCATAATCTTTCCTGTTCATTATCGGTCATATTACGCGGGTCACATATTATGCCACCTTTGCCGCCCCCTAGCGGAATATCTACCACCGCGCACTTCCAGGTCATCCACATGGATAAGGCCCTGATGGTATCCACGGTCTCCTGCGGATGGAAGCGAATACCCCCTTTGGCTGGCCCGCGGGCATCATTGTGTTGGATGCGATATCCATTATAAACATTGGTGCTTCCGTCATCCATCTTGATAGGAATTGTAAAGTGATACTCCTTCATAGGTTGACGGAGAAAAGACCTGGTCGCATCATCAAGACCAATAATATTGGCTACCCGATCAAATTGGGCCTGGGCGTTTTCGTAAGGATTGTAAGAATTACTTGCCATTAACAACTGCCTCCTCGTCATTATCATTTATTATTCTACAATTATAACTCAGAAAAACATGGTTTTTGTATATTGTTTTTGTGTATACAGTATACTCAGAACATAAGCCCCGTTAGTTTTGCACCTTAATTAAAAATGAAAACCCCGAAGCCCTTGCTGCTAAATGCTTTGAGGGCATATTTTTTTGATATTTAATCATTTTTACGTTTAGGAAAGTAAAATGCGGCATACAAAAATCATGATTCAACAATTATAACTCAGGAAAACATGATTTTTATATATTGTTTTTGTGTATACAGTATGCCCAGAACATAAGCAGTCCCTATCTCACTAATTTGAGAATTAGCTTACAGGAATGCTTGACTCATTGAGAAAATAGTTAAATAAGCCCATAAAATCTGATATTATGATTACAAGCCTTTAAGCTGGTACATATTAAACTTAGTTATCACTCTAAACATCAAAGGGCAGACTATGCTTATCCAGCCTCTTAGCCATTAAGTTAACCTGGAAGGATGAAGTTTAATGGAATTATTAATGAGTATAATAAAAATATCAGGAGCCCTCCTCCTGATTCTTTTTAATGGGGTGTTTGTGGCAGCAGAGTTTGCATTTGTAAAAGTACGGCCTACCCGAATATCGCAGCTGATAGCGGAAGGTAATAAAAAAGCCCTTGCGGTAAAGGAATGCATAGAAAATATAGATGCTTATCTCTCTGTCAGTCAGCTAGGAATAACCCTGGCCAGCCTGGGCTTGGGATGGCTGGGTGAGCCGGCCGTAGCAGACCTGATCCGGCCCCTGTTTTTCAGCTGGGGCCTGACATCAGCTACCCTGGTAAATTCTATTTCATTTGTGATCGCTTTCAGCTTTATAACCTTTTTGCATGTGGTCTTCGGGGAACAGGCACCAAAAACGTTTTCTATTCAGAGAGCAGAGTCAGTATCTCTTAAGCTCGCCCCTACCATGCGAATTTTTTATCGTATCTTTTACCCTTTGGTAGCACTTTTAAATAATTCTGCCAACCGGGTAGTTACCTGGATGGGTTTTCAACCCAACACCGAAGGGTCTTTAACCCATACCGAAGAAGAAATAAGCATGATCATTACTGACAGCTACAATGACGGGCAGATCAGACAGGTTGAAAAAGATCTGCTGCAGAATGTTTTCCGCTTTGAAAGGCTGGTGGCTTATGATATTATGGTGCCCCGCCCGGAAGTGGTATACCTGGATACCACCGTCAGTGTTCATGATAATATCCAACGGGCCCGGGAAGCAGGCCATACTCGCTTTCCCCTCTGTGAAGGCAACCCGGACCAGATAATAGGAGTAGTAAATATAAAAGACCTGATCTATATGGATATAGATCAGGTATCTAACATCGGTGACATTAAACGTGAAGCCCTTTTTATACCGGAAAGCATGACTTTGGATCGTATGCTGACCGAGTTCCAGCGCCATCACCAACATTTAGCCTTGGTTATAGACGAATACGGGGATATCGCCGGCATAGTAACCCTGGAAAACGTACTGGAAGAACTGGTGGGAGAAATACAAGATGAATTCGATAACGAAGACCCGGACTTAGAGCTGGAAGAGGATGGGTCTCTGCTGGTAAGCGGTCGGATGATTATAGATGATGTTATAGAAAAGCTGGAGTTAAACGTATCAGACAATGAAGAATACAACACTCTAGCGGGTCTGGTTTTAGAGAAAATCGGCAAGAAACCCCATCAAGGAGATGTGGTATATGTGGACGGCACCAAGCTGGAAGTAGTGAAAATGAAAGGTATGCGAATTGACCGTATCCGGGTTCACCCAGCTGAACAGCTTTATAATGATTTAACCTAGTGGCATGTAATCTGATTAAAGCAGCTTAGGCCTGGTTAAGAGTTATTAGAGTTCCCACTGCCAGCTGCAACAGCAAAAAGCCGCCCGCTAATAACCGGCGGCTGGTTCTGAGAATAATTTAGCGACGCGATTTCAATTCGGCAAAGATCTCACCCAAATCAACTCCCTGTTCTACCAGGAGTACCAGGAGATGATACAGCAAATCCGAGGTTTCATATATCACTTCCGATTTCTCACGGTTCTTGGCGGCTATGATAACTTCCGCATTCTCCTCACCCACCTTTTTAAGAATCTTGTCCAGTCCCTTTTGGAACAGGTAGGTGGTATAAGATCCTTCCGGCATCTTAATCTGGCGATCCTTAATAACTTCATACAGCTCATATAAAATAGCCGGGCTATTTTGGGCAGACTCATAAACCCGATTCAGATCAAAAACCTGTTTTTCTACTTCCTGACCATCAATATTTCTGAAAAAGCAAGAATAATGTCCAGTATGGCATGCCACCCCGGTCTGCTCCACTTTTATCAAAACGGAATCTTCATCGCAGTCATACAGTATCTCTTTTACTTTCTGTATGTGGCCGGAACTTTCCCCTTTCATCCACAGTTGCTGCCGGCTGCGGGAATAGAACCAGGTCTTACCTGTTTCGATGGTTTTAGCCAGAGCTTCTTTATTCATGTAAGCCAGCATAAGAACCTGACCGCTTACACAGTCCTGGATAATGGCTGGAATAAGTCCCCCCTGTTTTTCAAAATCAATTTTTTCTATCATTATCTGACTGGTACTCCTTTTTCTTCTAAATATTTTTTAGCTTCAGCTATGGTATATTCACGGTAATGAAAAATAGATGCACATAAAACCGCATCTGCACGGCCGTACTCTATCCCTTCATAGAGGTGCTGCAAGTTTCCTGCTCCCCCTGAAGCTATAACTGGTATGCCTACTGAGTCGCTGATAGCATGAGTCAATTTTATATCATAGCCATCTTTGGTGCCATCCTTATCCATACTGGTGAGCAAAATTTCACCCGCCCCCAGCTTTTCAGCTTTTTGGGCCCACTCTACAGCATCCAGCCCCGTCGGTACTCTCCCCCCGTTTATATATACTTCCCAACTGCTTTCGTCCTTCATACGAGCATCGATGGCTACCACTATGCACTGGCTGCCGAATTTTCTAGCCCCTTCTCCAATCAGGTCAGGATTTTTTACGGCTGCGGAGTTAATCGATACTTTGTCTGCTCCGGCTACTAGTATACTGCGTATATCATCTATGTTACCAATTCCACCGCCTACTGCAAAAGGTATAAATACCTGACGGGCAGTCTCTCGCACCACCTCAATCATGGTTTTTCTGCCTTCGTGGGATGCGCTGATATCCAGAAAAACCAGTTCATCAGCGCCTTCTCTATCATAGAATGCGGCCAGTTCAACCGGGTCTCCGGCATCCTGCAGGTTTACAAAATTAATTCCTTTAACCACTCTTCCCTCATGAACATCCAAACAGGGAATAATTCTCTTGGCCAGCATATACTCCCCTCCTCCCAGCTCTTTGCTTCTGTCTTGATCAATCTTCTGCAGCTTGTAATGCTTCAGGAAGATTTATTTTGCCATCGTATAATGCTTTACCGATAATCGCTCCTACCACTCCAAAAGGTTCGATAGCTTTAAGATCTCTAATATTTTGCGGGCTGGATACCCCTCCCGAGGCAATGATTTCCAGACCTGTTTTTTCCGCCATCTGACGGGTCGATTCCAGATTAGGCCCGGTCATAAGCCCATCTCTGCTTATATCGGTAAAAACGCAAGTGATAACCCCCATGCTTTTCATGCTATACCCGAATTCCAGCGCACTCAAGGCAGAGGTCTCTACCCATCCTTCCACCGCTACCATACCTTCCCGGGCATCTATACCCAGTACTATTTTATCAGGTCCAAAACGGTCCAGCAGTTCTTTTACAAAAGCAGAACTTTTAACTGCCCTGGTTCCCACAATAGCCCGGGCAGCCCCAAGTTTCAACACCCGCTGAACATCATCTATACTGCGCAGTCCTCCTCCTACCTGAAAAGGAATATTGATACCCGCTGCAATTGCTTCAATGGCGGCGGCATTTTGGGGACTGCCGGTAAATGCTCCATCCAGATCCACAACATGCAGATAGCCAGCTCCCAACTTTTCAAAGGAAGCTGCCACCTGGGCAGGAGTATTGGAATATACTGTTTTGGCATCGGCCCGACCCTGTACCAGTCTAACACACTGGCCATCTTTAAGGTCAATAGCGGGATATATTATCATCGATTACACCTCGTTATATTCTTTAATCTAAGGGACCTGTAAAAAACTGTATCTAATCACTGAAAATCCGGGTTCAAACAGCGTGCAGCGGGTAAAGCGATTCAACGATGGCACGGTATAGCTTTATTCAACATAAACACCGCAACACCTCCAGCTATGAGTTCTCTTGAACCGCTAACGGGTTTTAATAGATTCTCGCCATCCAGAAAACTCCCTCCAGAATCATTAAAGGCTGGCGAAGTTCTGCAGCACCTGCAGCCCTACCCGGCCTGATTTCTCAGGATGAAACTGGGTAGCAAATATATTATTCTGCTCCACCGCGCATACGAAATCAATTCCATAATCGCTGTGTGCAGCTATGACTCCATCATCATCGGGAAACACATAATAAGAATGTACGAAGTAGAAATAGCTGCCCGCTGGCAGGCCTTTAAACAGTCGGCTGTTCTCACGGGGATAGACCTGATTCCAACCCATGTGCGGAACCTTATATTCTCGAGGAAGTTGAAATTTCACCACCCGGCCTTTTATTATATCCAGACCCTGGTGTATACCATGTTCTTCACCATGAGTAAAAAGCAGGTGCAGACCCAGGCATACACCCAGAAATGGTGTACCCTGCCGTACTACTTCCTTAACCGTACCATCAAGCCCGTAGTTGCGAAGGTTATCCATGGCATCAGCAAAAGCGCCTACCCCCGGCAGCACTACCCGGTCTGCCTGCAGTATCTGTTCGCTGCTGCTGCTAATAACTGCTTCATAACCAAGTTTAATAAAGGCATTCCTGACGCTGGCCAGGTTGCCCACTCCATAGTCTATTATAGCTATCAAATTTACTCCCCCCGGACTTTAAACCTTATCGCACTTGCTGCTGTTCTTTTTAAAGCTTGCCCTTGGAAGACCATATCCCTTCCATGCGTGGTTCTATTTCAATAGCTGCTTTTAAAGCGCGGGCAAACGCTTTAAAGATCGATTCCAGTACATGATGAGAGTTGCTTCCCCTTAAAACATCGATATGAATCCCCATCCGAGAGCTGTTGGCCACTGCTCTGAAGAACTCCCGGGCATTTTCCGTGGCAAAATTACCGATTAAGCTTCTATCAAATTCGGCATTAAAAATCAGCAGTGAACGTCCGGAAAGATCCAGCACTACCCTGCTCAGGGCTTCATCCATCGGGATAGTGGCTTCCCCATACCTGCGAATACCTCTTTTTTCCCCCAGAGCCTGGTCCAAGGCCTGCCCCAAGCATATCCCAATATCCTCTACAGTGTGGTGATCATCTACTTCAATATCTCCCCGGGCAGTTACCTTTAAATCACAGAGACTGTGCAGTGATAGCAAGGTCAGCATATGGCTTAAGAATGGAATCTCGGTGTCGATTTGATGGCTGCCAGTCCCATCCAGGTTCAACTGCAGCAGAACTTCGGTTTCATTGGTTTTCCTCTGCACTTCTGCTGTTCTCATTCTTTCCATCAATTATCACTATCCTTTCTAACTCTAATCGAATTAGCATGAGCACTAAGTCCTTCCACCTGAGCCAGTTTAATAATTTGATCCGCATCCTCTTTAATCCCTTGTTCCGAAAAGTAAATTAAACTGGAAGACCTGGTAAAAGTATCAACACTTACGGGCGAATAAAACCGGGCGGTTCCTCCGGTAGGCAGGATATGATTGGGTCCGGCAAAGTAATCTCCGACTGGTTCTGGTGTATAGCGGCCCATAAAAATTGCTCCGGCGTTTTTTATATTACTGAGCAGATCAAAAGGATGTTCAACTATTAATTCTAAATGTTCCGGAGCGATTAGATTGGCAACCTCACACGCCTCTTTCATATTATCTGCCAGTATCAAAGCCCCGTAGCTGTTAAGAGCTTGCTCAATAATATCCCGGCGGGAAAGATTCTGAATCTGCCTGTTTAGTTCCTCTTCCACCCGGTCCAATAATTCCGGATTAGTACTTACCAGAATACTGCGAGCCAGCACATCGTGTTCGGCCTGGGACATCATATCCGCTGCCGTATAAACCGGATCAGCATGGTCATCTGCCAGGATTAATATTTCACTGGGACCAGCCAGCATATCTATATTTACGTCTCCATAAACCATTTTCTTAGCCAGGGTCACATATATATTTCCGGGTCCGCTTATCAAGTCTACTTTTTTTATGGTCCCGGTTCCCCAGGCCAGAGCGAATATTGCATGCGCACCGCCCATCTTATACACTTCCTGCAGACCCAATTCATTAGCTGCTACCAGGGTATAAGGATTCATCTTACCGTCTTGCCCCGGGGGGCTTACCATTACAATTTCTTCTACTCCTGCTACCTGGGCCGGTATGGCATTCATCAATACCGAAGAAGGATAAGCCGCCGTACCTCCCGGAACATAAATCCCCACTCTTTCCAGGGGGCGAAAAATCTGGCCCAGTATACAGCCTCTTTCATCCGGTTCCATCCATGAATTTTTTAACTGGCGGGAATGAAAGGCTGCTATGTTATCGATAGCTGCCCGCAGGGCAAATATATATTCATCATCTACGGCATCGTAGGCTTCGTCAAATTCTGCCTCGCTAACCATGAAATTGTCTTCATTTATTGTTGCACCGTCAAATTTCAAGTTGAAGTCAAATACAGCCTGATTGCCCCTTTGTTTAACTTCCCGGCCAATCTCTTTCACACTATCTTCATACTGTTTCATATCATCATAATTGGACTGTAGAAAAGTGTTTAATTCCGCACTTGAGGCTTTGATTCTGCGCAATTTCATATGCCGTCTCCACCTTTCACTATTTCCTGCATATTTTCAATCAGAGGCTGAATGTTCTCGTGTTTGGTTCGGTAACTAACCCGATTGCAAATGAGTCTGGTGGTAGAGTCCATTATTTTCACCAGCTCTACCAGGTTATTCTCCTTTAGAGTCCGCCCGGTAGAAACCAGGTCAACAATCATATCCGCGAGCCCCATCAAGGGTGCCAGTTCTACGTTACCATGCAGCTTGATAACATCTACCTGCAATCCCTGTTCCCGGAAGAATTTCTCCGCGATCAGAGGGAACTTACTGGCAACTCTGCGATAATTGAGTTCCCGGATAGGCTTGTCTTTCATGCCGGCCGGTACGGCCACCACAAATCGACAATAACCGTACTTTAAGTCCACCATTTCGAAAACATCTTTAGCCTGTTCTACAATTACATCTTTGCCCACTATCCCCAGATCAGCCGCGCCCTGTTCTACATAAGTAGGAACATCGGTGGGTCGGCACATCAGATATTTAATACCCTCATCTTCATAAGTAAAAACCATATTGCGGCTGTCTTCGCTCAATCCACTAACCGGCAGACCAGACTTTTGAAGCAATCCCACCGTAGGTTTTAAAAGGGTCCCTTTTGATAAAGCAATAGTTAAATATTCCTGCTGCATCTTTCTCCTCCATTATTCTACATATAATAGGGTCCAATTATTTTTTCCGTTAATCTTCTTTTTCAGCTCTACTCGACTATGTCTTCCCAGATCCATTTCGACTATGTATCCCTGTTCTCGAAGCTGTTCTGATTTTTCTATCATAGCTTGACAATTGCTTCCTCCCACCAGATAATGATCTGGTTCTTCATCCCGACATTTTAGTACCAAGGCCAGCCTATCCATGTGCAGAGCAAAACCTGTAGCCGGACAGGTCAATCCGAATTGTCCGAGCAGATTATCATAGCGCCCGCCTCCCAGGAGACCGTAGCCCAGATCGGAGGAATACCCCTCGAATACTAGTCCGGTATAATAATCCAAATTTCTTAATACCCCCATATCCACAACGATATTGGAGGTAACCCCATATATCTTTAACGCATCATAGATTTTGATAAGCTCTTCCACTGCTGCTGACGCATTGCGATTTTTTTCCACATAAGGTATGCGATGAATCACATCCAGCCCCCCGTGCAAAACCGGCAGGGCGGCAATAGTATCTTTCAAATCATCTTCTATATGAAGCCCTTCCAACAACCGGGACAGTTCAACCAGGTCTTTATCTTCCACCAGTTTGCGCACCAGTGAACGGTCCTCCGCATCCAGGCCGCTGTCATCCAGAATACTGTTAAAAATAGGCAGCTGGTTAATACTGATCTTAAATCTTTCCAAACCCATACGAGCCAGCAGCTTAACCGCTATATTCACTACTTCAGCATCGGCCCATACCCCTGCTGCTCCCAGCAATTCCACTCCGGTCTGCCTGAATTCTCTATACTGAGCCAGCTGAGGCTGTACATGGCGAAATACATTAGCCGTATAAAAGAGCCGGCGGGGAAAATCTGCATCGTGCATATGCGTAGATGCCATACGAGCGATGGACCCGGTAACTTCCGGACGCAGGGACAGGATACCCCCCTCCCGGTCCATAAACAGAAATAGGTCTTCCCGTCTGCTGCCTCTCCCTGCTTCAATCACTTCCAGAAACTCGAAAGTTGGTGTCATAACTTCTTCATAAGCATAACTGGAAAAAAGCCGGGCGGCCTTTTTTTCCATACTTCTCATCACTTTAACTTCTTCTGGAAGTAAATCACGCAATCCTCTTGGAATTTGCCTGTTTCTCATCTTATCCGCTCCTTACAGCAATCGGTTTTTATTTACCAGCAGTGCAAATTCACAGCCCAGATATTGGGCAGCACGTCTGCACATAAGCATTTTGGTTAAAAATATTTCAAAATATTCCATAACCGAACATACTTCAGTATCTATATCAATCTCCAAAGAGATCATTTTATTTTGTGTATCAATCAGCAGGTTGGTATCAGTTACTGCGTAGTTTACCCGATCCCTGGGAGTGAACGCAGACATCTCCTGTTTTCTGACCCGGGAGCGGTGTACATCCGACTTATCAGCAAGTATTAGAGCCGCTCCGATAACATTAATGCTGTTACCGCCTGCGTGTTCCTCATGATTGCCAATTGCTCCCATAATGGCAGCAAGTTCCGCCGGGTCCATTCCCATTTCCATCAGGGTGTCAAATGCTAACAGGGCCCCTGACATGCCGTGTCCATACCGATTAACCAGATTACCGATATCATGCAGATACCCGGCAATGGCTCCCAATTCTGCCTGTCGTTCAGAATAACCGAGTTTTTCAAGTATTTCATAACACAGCATGGAAACATATTCTGCATGGTTAAGATTATGTTCAATGGCTCCCATGGTTCCGATGAATTCATTACCCAGTCTCATGTAGGCCTGTACCATAGCACTCGCTTTAACCTGTTCCAGTGTAACCATCTTGTTCTCCTACTCTTTCAAAGTTTTGATCAGCCGGGCGGTCTCATTAGAGGCTCTGGTCCCTGATGATATAGATTTCAGCAGCACTAAGGCTTCATCCTTTTCTCCGGCATATATCAGCACCTTAGCCTGTTCCAGCAGACGGGACGCTTCTTTTTCCTTTTCTACCAACGCTAATTTTTTCTCCATAGTATTCAGGTCACCATACTGCTCAAGTTCACTAAACTTTTCTGCCGCATCTTCATACTTACCCTCAGTCAGTAATGAAGTCCCATCGATGACAATCTGATGGGTGGCTATTCGCTCCGGCAAATCGGTCAGCATATATATGTACCCCCCCACAGTAATAGCGGTTAATATTATGGCTATTATCCAGGGCAGGGAGTATCTGCTTTGCTTCCGCATAAAAGCCAGGATAAAAATAAAAGGTATTCCCAGCATAAAAGTTGTTTTTAAAAATTCACGGGTGGGCAGGTATAACAGCATAGCTGCCAGGGCTATGAACCCTCCTACCCTTATAAACGGAGCTAGCTTAGGATTCATATTTCCACTCCTATATGAGGGCTTTACTCCCTATGTCACTTCGATAATGCATTTTGTCAAAATATATTTTCTGGACTTCCTTATATACTTTATCAATAGCGTTTTTAATGTTTTCTCCCCGGCTGACCACGGCCAAGACCCGACCGCCATTGGTGTAATAAGCACCTGCTCTTTTTACGGTCCCAGCATGGAAAATCAGAGTATCAGTATCTACCTCATCAATCCCTTTAATCTCTTTATCTTTTTCATAACTGCCCGGATAACCTCCTGAGGCCAGAACCACACATATACAAGTTCCAGTGTTGATTTCCACCTGGTAATTTTCCAAGCGGCCCTGGGCTGCTGCTTCCAACAGCGGCAGGATATCACTTTTTATCAAGGGCATTATGGCCTGAGTTTCCGGGTCACCAAAGCGGGCATTAAACTCCAGTACCTTGGGACCATCTTCAGTAATCATGAGACCGGCATACAATACACCCCGGTAAGGAGTGCCTTCGGCTGCCATAGCGTCAATTACCGGAGCAATTATGGTATCTAAGACCAGCTGATGCAGCTCCGGAGTATATATGGGAGGATTACAGTATGCACCCATTCCTCCGGTATTGGGACCTTCATCATTATCAAAAACTTGCTTATGGTCCTGGGCTGAGACCAGGGGCACAAAACTCTTCCCATCGCTTATGGCAAAAAAGCTAACTTCCTGCCCAAAAAGACATTCTTCTATAACTACCTGATCTCCTGCTGTACCGAATTCTTTATCTTTCATTATGGAATCAATTGCCTGACTGGCTTCCTGATAGTCAGCGGCAACAACTACCCCTTTACCTGCAGCTAACCCGTCGGCTTTAATTACCACCGATTTTTTTATATCGGTATAGGTTTTGACATGCTCCCGGGCCAGTTCCATATCATTGAAGATATCATATTTAGCAGTCGGAATACCATATTTTTTAAAAAGGTTCTTGGTAAAGACTTTACTTCCTTCTAACTTGGCCGCAGCTGCAGTAGGTCCAAAGATGGTAAGACCGTTTTCATCAAACCGATCTACAATCCCGGCCATCAGTGGTACCTCCGGCCCCACTACCGTGAGATCGATCTTTTCTGCCAGTGCAAATTGCAGCAGTTTTTCCACGTCCTTGACTTCAATATTAATACACTCGCACAGTTCTGCCATACCCGGGTTTCCAGGAGCGGCATACAATGTTTCCAGTTCCGGGCTCTGCGCAATTTTCCAGGCCAGGGCGTGTTCCCTGCCTCCTTGCCCAATAAGCAGTACTTTCTTACCCAAATTTAAACCTCCCTGTTCTTCACTCAGCTGGTATTTTATATTTTAGTGTTTAAAATGTCGTATATCTGTAAACACCATAGCAATTCCATGGCGATTGCATTCATCAATACTTTCTTGATCTCGAATCGAACCACCTGGCTGGATGATAGCCTTAATCCCATAACGAGCAGCCATTTCCACCGTATCTTTAAACGGGAAAAAGGCATCTGAAGCCAGGACTGCTCCCTGACATTTTTCACCGCCCTGCCCCAGGGCAATTAAAGCAGAACCGACCCGATTCATCTGTCCCGCACCTACTCCCAGGGTCATATAATCTTTGGCTACTACAATGGCATTGGACTTAACATGCTTAACTACTTTCCAGGCAAAGAGTAATTCCTTAACCTGTTCATCGGTGGGAGCAGCATCAGTTACTATTCTAAGATCGTCAGCTCCAATGGCATCCGCATCAGGATCTTGCAGCACAAATCCTCCTTCTACCGTTCGAAGCTGTAAACCTTCTCCATCATTAATGGGCAGTTCCAAAACCCGTAAGTTTTTCTTGGTCTGCAGTACCGATAGAGCTACTTCATCATAGCCAGGAGCTATAATAGCCTCCATAAAAGGACCGGCCGCCTTTTCTGCTGTTTTCACATCTAGCCGTCTATTAAAAGCAATAATGCCGCCAAAGGCTGAAACCGGATCACCCGCGAAAGCCCGGTCATACACTTCAGCCAGTTCTTTCCCTACTGCTGTGCCGCAGGGATTGGTATGTTTAATGATCACACAGGCCGGATCTGCAAACTCCTTTACCAGAGCCCAAGCAGCCTGAAGGTCAATAACATTGTTATATGATAATTCTTTTCCATTTAATTGTCTGGCATCGGGCAGACCTGTTCCCGGAGTCATATTACGATAAAAACATGCTTTCTGGTGAGGGTTTTCCCCATAGCGCAGTTCATACACCTTCTCCCCGGCCAGCACAAAATTATCGTTGAAAACGCTGCCCGTGATTTGGGAAAGATAGGCAGTAATCATGGCATCATAGGAGGCGGTATGGCTGAAGGCCTCCAGGGCCAGCTTCAGACGCATTTCTGGTCCGATATTTCCATGTTCCTGTAAGGTCTTTAATACCGATTCATAAAATTCCGGTTTAACTACTATAATTACATTCTGATAATTCTTGGCTGCCGACCTGACCATGGTAGGACCGCCGATATCAATGTTTTCAATGGCCTCAGCCAGGGTCACATTTTCTTTACTGACCGTTTCCCGAAAAGGATATAGATTAACACATACTATATCTATAGTGCTGATTTCATGATCCTGCAGCTGCTGCAGGTGATTATCCGTGCGCCGGGCCAGAATACCGCCGTGCACCTTGGGATGCAGGGTCTTTACTCTTCCATCCAGTATTTCTGGAAAACCTGTAATTTCAGAAACTTGGATAACATTCACGCCTGCATCCTGCAGGGTTTTATAAGTTCCACCGGTAGATATTATCTCGTAGCCTAATTCATTAAGGCCTCGGGCAAAGTCCACAATTCCGTCCTTGTTGGAAACACTTATTAAGGCTCTCTTCATAAGCTAGATCCCCCTTCATGATAAAACTTTATCGGTTTAGATAATAATACTCACATCATAGTCCCTCGCTTTATGATAAGCGCTTAACTACTTAGTCCTCCGGATGGTTTTTTATGACTACTCTTCGGCCTTCGATCCATATCCGTCCTTCAGCTATCAGCTGCAGGGACTGCCAGTAAGCCTGGTGCTCTTCCAGCAGTATCCTTTCCGCAAGAGTGTCCTCATCATCTGTATCATAAACCGGCACTGCCTTCTGCATTATAATAGGTCCGGTATCCATTCCTTCGTCAACAATATGTACGGTACAACCACTGATTCGGACCCCATAGTCCAGGGCTTGTTGCTGAGCATGCAGGCCCTGGAAGGAAGGCAAGAGGGCGGGATGAATATTTAATACCCGGTTTTCATAAGCGGCGAGAAACACACTTCCCACCAGCCTCATATAACCGGCCAGTACCACCAGGTCTACGTTTCTTACCTTTAATTCATTAACCAGTACTGCCTCATAGGAATCCCGGCCGGGAAACTCCCGGGGGTTGATATGTAAAGTCTCTATACCTCTGGCAGCTGCTTTTTGCAGCACCGGGGCATTAGGCTTGTCACTTATTAGAACAGCTATTTCTGCATCAAGATCCTTCTGACCTATGGCCTGGCAGATAGCGTCAAAATTACTTCCTCTTCCAGACGCTAATACTGCCAATTTGAGGTGCCGGGCTTCCATGATCTGCTTCATTTTACTACGACCCCTCTTTCCTGGGAACTAATTCTCCCTATAATTATCGGCTTTTCCCCGTTATCACGCAAGTGCTTTAGGGCTGCGCTGAATTTATTCGGGGATATCACCAGGACGTAACCTATACCCATATTGAAGGTCCGATACATTTCTTCTTTGGGTATCTGCCCCAAAGTTTGCAAAAGGTTGAAAATCGGCGGGATCGCTACCTGGGAAGTCTCAATTACTGCCCCCATTCCGTTCGGGAGAATACGCTGCATATTTTCCACGATCCCTCCCCCGGTTATATGAGCCATTCCGTTTACTTCGACTTCCTCCAACAGGGCCAGAACCGTTTTTACATAAATGCGAGTAGGAGTCAAGAGTTCTTCCCCCAGGGTTTTGCCCAGTTCCTTTGAATAATCTTCTATTTTTAAACCCGCCTTTTCAAAAAGCACTTTTCGCACCAGCGAATAGCCGTTGGAGTGTATCCCGGATGAGGGAAGAGCAATTATTACATCTTCATCATTTATCTTTTTACCGTCTATTATTTTGGAACGTTCTGCAACTCCTACTGCAAAACCAGCCAGATCATACTCGTCTTCATCATAAAGTCCTGGCATCTCTGCTGTTTCGCCGCCGATCAAGGCGCATCCTGCCTGCAGGCAGCCCTGACTCACGCCTTTTACCAGGGATTCAATAACCAGTGGTTTTAACTGGCCTACAGCTATATAATCCAAAAAGAATAAGGGTTCCGCTCCATGTACCAGGATGTCATTGACACACATAGCCACCAGGTCTATACCAACCGTATCACTGATCCCGGTCATCTGAGCTATTTTCAACTTGGTCCCTACCCCGTCAGTCCCCGAGACTAGAACCGGTTCTTTATACCGGGCGGTATCCAGAGCAAAAAGTCCGCCAAATGAACCAATCTCAGTCAGCACCTCCGGTCTGCGGGTCATACCTACCCATTTCTTGATCATATCTACTGACTGGCTGGCGGCATCTATATCAACCCCGGCATCTTTATAACTAAGCCCTTCCTTTTCCATATTAAACCTCCCAACCCAATGATAAGCGTTGCACCTTTTCAGGTTTCCAGATTCCTGATGTATTAACTAAAATTTTTATGGTCTAACTTTCCACTCCTACCGGATAAAATCCGCTGAAGCAGGCATCACAGTATTTCTCCGAATTGCCTCCCAAAGCCTCGAACATTCCTTCCCGGCTCAGGTAATTTAAGCTGTCAGCCCCAATAAACTGCCGTATTTCTTCCACCCCCAGCTTGCTGGCGATCAATTCTTCCCGGCGGGAGGTATCTATACCATAATAACAGGGGTAGCAGGTAGGTGGTGAAGATACTGCCATGTGCACCTCTTGGGCCCCGGCATCCCTCAGCATCTGCATAATCTGTTTACTGGTGGTTCCTCTTACTATGGAATCATCCACCATGATCAGCCTTTTACCAGATACAATTTTACCTACCGCATTTAGTTTTAAACGAACACTTAACTCCCGCATGCTCTGGGTTGGTTGTATAAAAGTCCGGCCTACATAGCGGTTTTTCATCAGACCATCCTGAAAGGGCAGGCCAGATTCCTCAGCATAACCTAACGCTGCAGCAGTACCGGAATCAGGAACTGATATAACCATGTCGGCATCGATATTGGATTCCCGGGCCAGCTGTTTGCCCATTTCCCGCCGAGCCTGGTATACATTTATACCATCCAAGGTGCTGTCCGGCCGGGCGAAATAAATGTATTCAAAAACACAGTGGGCACAGCGACGCGAATTAACTACCTGGCTGGACTTCAATCCATTTTTATCTATAATTACGATTTCCCCCGGTTTTATATCCCTGATGAATTTCGCCCCGATGGTATCCAGGGCCGCAGATTCTGAAGCCAGCACATAACTGCCTTCATAGTCTCCCAGGCACAGGGGTCTGATCCCCATCTGGTCACGCACCCCCACCATACGTTCTTCAGTTATGATAATCAGAGCAAAGGCACCTTTCAGATCAATCATGCATTTAGTAAGACCGTCTTCCAACTTATCTTGAGAATAACGGGCCAGCAGGTTAGCTACCAGTTCCGTATCGGTAGTAGTCTGAAATATCGAACCATGGGTAGCCAGCTGTTTTCTTAATTCAACCGTATTGGTGAGGTTCCCGTTATGAGCTACCCCCAGCATTCCCTGCAGGTAATGAAAAACCATGGGCTGGGCATTGACTATGCCGCTTTCTCCGGTAGTGGAATATCGAACATGGGCTATGGCAATATTACCCTTCAGTTGTTTAATAGTATCTGGTTTTATTACATCAGTAACCAATCCCATACCCTTGTGCAGATTTATTTTATGGCCATTTGATACTGCGATCCCGGCACTTTCCTGTCCCCGGTGCTGCAAAGCATAAAGACCATAAAAAGCGGTACTGGCTGCATCTGTTTCATCTTCTGGTTCGTTTAAAAATACGCCGAAAACACCACACTCATCTTTGAATTTATCTCCTATTTCATATGGCATTCTATGGCCTCCCCCCAGGTCTTGGCAGCATCCTGTACTGCCAGGTTAACCAATTCTATCCCCTGGTCATTGATAATCATGCTCGTTCCGCCTACTCTGCCGAGTAGACTTATTTCAATTCCCTGCTGAACTGATGCATTTTTCACCGCCGCCAGATCTTTTTCATCCAGGCTGATCACCGCCCGGCTGGGTGCTTCAGAAAAGAGTATTTTATCCCTCCTGATCCCCTTAAAATCCAAATCCACGTTAAAACCCGTACTACCTTTAATAGATGATTCGGCCAGGGTTGCCGCCAGGCCGCCATCCGAAATATCATGGCAGGATTTCACCAGGCCGGCCTCGATAATACTTACCAGCAGTTCAATGAGATTATGCTCTTCTGCTAAATCAAGCTCCGGTACAGCCCCCTTTTCTATTCCATGACATACAAACAGATATTCGGAACCCCCTAGTTCCTCTCTGGGCCTGCCCAGGAGTACAATCAGATCACCTTCATCTTGGAAAGCCATCTGACATCTTTGGTCAATATCCTTTAATATTCCCACCATTCCCACTACCGGAGTAGGAAAAATAGCTCCATCCGCGGTTTCATTATACAAGCTCACATTACCGCTAACTACTGGTGTACCCAGTACTTTAGCTGCTTTCGACATGCCTTTGATAGCCTCCTGCATTTGCCAGTAAATATGGGGATTTTCGGGACTTCCAAAATTGAGGCAATTGGTAAGCGCTAAAGGCCTGGCCCCTACACAGGCTAGATTGCGAGCACCTTCACATACCGCCATCATCCCACCCTGATATGGATCCAGGTAAACCATGCGGCCATTGCAGTCGGTGGCCAGGGCAACACCTTTTTGGTGACCTTTAACCCTTAGTACCGCAGCATCTGCATCACCAGGCACTATGGACGAGTTGGTCATAACCTGGTGATCGTACTGGGTATAAACCCACTTTTTGCTGGCAATATTAGGTGAAGCCAAGAGCTTACTCAAAGCCTCCCCGGCATCACATTCGGGCAGGTCATCTATATTAAAATCGCGGTATTCTCTGTAGTAGGGCGGTTCGATTCCTTCTCGCACGTATACCGGGCAGCCTTCAGTCAAAGCTTCTATCGGCACCGCTCCCACCAGAACATCCCCTTCAAAAACCTTGAACATCCCATCATCGGTAACTTCACCGATAACGGTGGCATCCAGTCCCCATTTATCGAAAATCTCACTAATCCTGCCTTCCTGGCCTTCCCGAGGTACAATCAGCATCCTTTCCTGGGATTCTGACAGCATAATTTCATAAGGTATCATACCTGTTTCCCGGCGAGGCACCCAGGATACGTCAACTATTACCCCGCGTCCCTTTTTACTGGCAGCTTCAGCAATGGAGCTGGTTAGGCCCGCTGCTCCCAGATCCTGCATTCCTGCCACCAGATCCTCCTTTATCAATTCCAGGCATGCTTCTATCAGCAGTTTTTCCATGAACGGGTCCCCTACCTGTACTGATGGTCTCTTCTCCTGGGAGGTTTCGCTCAATTCTTCGGAAGCAAAGGTGGCACCATGAATACCGTCCCGGCCTGTCCTGGCTCCCACCAGCATGAGAGGACTGCCGGTTTCGCTGGCGGTTGCATAAGCTATCTCCTCTTTATTTACCAGTCCCACACACATAGCATTTACCAATGGATTTCCCTGGTAAGCGGGATTAAAATAGACTTCCCCTCCTACGGTAGGTATCCCCAGACAGTTGCCATAGTCTCCTATTCCCGCTACTACCCCGGAAAAGAGCTGTTTTACCCGTTCATCATCCAGGTTTCCGAACCGCAGGGAGTTTAGTGAAGCTATAGGCCTGGCACCCATGGTAAAAATATCACGCACAATCCCGCCTACCCCGGTGGCTGCACCCTGATATGGTTCTATGGCCGATGGATGGTTGTGGCTCTCAATTTTAAACACCAGGGCCTGACCATCACCAATATCAACTACCCCGGCATTTTCTCCCGGGCCCTGAATAACCTGAGGTCCTTCCGTAGGGAAATTCCTTAAAAGCGGCCGAGAGTTTTTATAACCGCAGTGCTCAGACCACATCACGGCAAATATGCCCAGTTCCAAATAATTAGGCTGGCGGCCCAATATCTCTATTATCTGCTCATATTCCTGCTCTAAAAGGCCCATCTCTTTATAGCTCATTTCTTTCACTATTTCCCCACCTCCTTAAGCCAATTAATCATCGAATCAAATATATAAAAGCCATCCCGGCCTCCCAGTATTTCTTCCGAACACCTCTCCGGGTGGGGCATCATTCCCAGTATATTGCCCTTGAGGTTACTTATCCCGGCTATGTTGGCCAGTGAGCCGTTGGGATTGAATTCCGGACTTTCTTCTCCGTCCGCACCGCAGTAGCTGAATAGAATCTGACCATTGTCTTTAAGACTCTGCAGGGTGTTTTCGTCACAGAAATAATTTCCTTCCCCGTGAGCTATCGGTATCCTGATCACGTGATCAACTTTCAGCCGGTTAGTGAACGGAGTATCCGCCCGGTTTATCTTCAGGTAAACCGATTTACAAATAAACTTCAGGCTGCTGTTTCTTAACATGGCTCCAGGCAACAACCCGGCTTCCAGCAGTATCTGAAAACCGTTACATATACCGATGACCAGTCCGCCTCGGTCTGCAAAATCTATTACCGACGGCATTATCGGTGAAAAACGAGCGATGGAACCTGTCCGCAGATAATCCCCATAAGAGAAGCCCCCTGGCAGGATAAGTGCGTCAAAGCCATCCACGGTGTTTTCTTTGTGCCATATGTACTCAACCTGCTGGTTCATTACTTCTTTTACCACATGATAACAATCCGCGTCACAATTGGAACCAGGAAATACTACTACCCCAAATTTCATGGCTAATTTACCTCCACTATTTCGACTCGGTAGTCTTCAATGACCGGATTAGCCAGCAGCTTATCACTCATTTCTTCCAGTTCCTTCAAAGCTGATTCACGGTCATCGCCTTCCAGCCATACTTCAATAAATTTGCCGATACGCACTTCTTCGACCTGTCCGTAATCCAGAACCTTCAATGACTTTTTCACCGCTTCTCCCTGGGGGTCTAATACACCATTTTTCAATGTTACATAAATATTGGCTTTTAACACCCTGTCTGCCTCCTTATATCCAAATAGTAGATTGTTTGTTTAGCCCAAGACCTTTTCAATCCTTCTTACAACTTCCTGATAGGCTTCTGCTTCCCCTCCCATATTACGGCGGAAACGATCTTTGTCCAGCTTTTCCAGGCTTACTTTATCCCATAATCGGCAGCTGTCCGGGGAAATCTCATCTCCCAGAACTATCCTTCCTTCAAAAATGCCAAACTCCAGTTTGAAATCAACCAGAATTATGCCAATACTATCAAAAAATTGGGTCAGGATTTCATTGATCTTCAGCCCCCGGGCCTGAATGTCCTCCAGCTGTTCTTTAGTAGCCCAGCCAAAAACCCGGGCATGGCATTCATTGATCATAGGATCATGAAGCTCATCGTTTTTTAAGAACAATTCCACTATGGGAACCGGCAGTTCTTTGCCCTCCTCTATCCCCAACCGCTTGGAAAGACTTCCGGCTGCCACATTACGGACCACTACCTCCACCGGCAGCATCTGCAGTCGTTTTACAATCACATTCCGTTCATCAATTTGATTAACCAGATGAGTCTCCACACCCTGTTCTTCAAGCATCTTAAAAAGCAGGCAGGATATCCGATTATTCACTATCCCCTTATTTTTAATAATTCCTTTCTTAGCACCGTCAAAAGCGGTAGCTTCATCCTTATAGGTCATTATAAAATAGCGCTCATCTTCCACCGCATATATCTGCTTGGCTTTACCTTCATATAGCATCTCTCTTTTATCCAATGCCGTTCCCTCCTTATACTGCTAGTCCAGACCGCAGCGTTTAAATATATAATCAACATTATTTGTATAAATGGTCAGATCAAAAGTGACTTCTATCTCCTGCGGGGTCATGTAATTCATAATCTCATCGTCCTGTAATACCAATGTTTTAAAATCAATCTTCTCTTCCCAGCTCTGCATGGCATGGTTCTGCACCAGAGGGTAAGCGTCTTCCCTCAGCATCCCCTTGTTTAGCAGGGTCAGCATCAGTTCCTGGGAGAATATCAGCCCCCGGGTCCGATTGATATTTTCCATCATATTATCTTCATAAATAACCAGACCAGATACAATAGCGCAGAATTTTTCCAACATATAGTCCAGCAGTACACAGCTGTCCGGAATAATGACCCTCTCTACTGATGAATGCGTTAGATCGCGTTCGTGCCACAGTGCTACATTTTCCAGCGCTGCCATGGCATTTCCTCTTATGACCCGGGACAGTCCGGCCACTCTTTCACTCATCATAGGGTTTCTTTTATGGGGCATGGCTGAGGAGCCTTTCTGTCCTTTGCGGAAAGGTTCTTCTGCTTCCAGTATTTCTGTTCGCTGCAGATTTCTGATTTCAGTAGCCATTTTCTCCAGAGAACTGGCAATGACCGCCAAGATGGTCATAAACTGAGCGTGGCGATCCCTTTGAATGATCTGGGTAGAAACCAGACAGGGCTTAAGTTCCAGCTTCTGGCATACGTATTCTTCTACCCGGGGATCTAGATGAGCAAAATTCCCCACTGCACCGGATATGGCACCGCAGGACACTACTTCTCGGGCTTCCTTCAGCCTCTTGATATTGCGTTCTATCTCGGTATACCATAGAGCCATTTTCAGACCAAAGGTGGTAGGTTCTCCATGGATACCATGAGTTCTTCCTATGTTTAATGTGTATTTATATTTCCTGGCCTTTTCTCCCACCAGTTCTTTTAAGCGAAAGAGTTTTTCCATAATAAGATCGGCAGAATCTCTTATCTGCAAAGCTAATCCGGTATCCAGAATATCTGAAGAAGTCATCCCAAAATGTATGTACTTGGACTCGTCCCCCACATATTCAGCAACATTGGTCAAAAAAGCTATCACATCATGATGTACTTCATCTTCTATTTCTTTAACTCTTTTAATGTCAAAATCAGCCCGTTCGCGAATAACTGCTACTGCTTCTTCAGGAATACGTCCTAGAAGCGCCTGACCTTCGCAGGCGGCTATTTCTATTTCCAGCCAGTTACGCAGCTTGTTCTCTTCCGACCATATAGCTCCCATGCGGGGCAGTGTATATCTATCTATCATTGATGATCCTCCCGAAAAACTTATTTATTGTCTTTGAGGTAAGCCTGGACTCCAATTTCTTTAAGTCTTTTATCTTTTTCCAGCACTCCTTCAGCCATCTTGTGGCGATAGTTTAGAAGAGCCAGTTTAATGTCTTCATCGCTTAAGGCCATCACCTGCAGCGCAAGTAAAGCTGCATTGGCACTGCCATTAATAGCCACGGTAGCTACCGGTATCCCTTTAGGCATCTGCACTATCGAATAAAGCGAATCAATTCCCGATAAAGTGCTGCTTTTAATAGGAACTCCAACTACTGGCAGGACAGTATATGCGGCGATAACACCAGGTAAGTGAGCTGCTCCTCCGGCACCGGCTATAATAACCTTGATACCGCTATCAGCAGCATTTTTAGCATACTCGGCAGTTTCCTCAGGCAGCCGGTGAGCTGAACATATGGTATATTCGTAGCTGATACCAAATTCCCTCAGTATTTCTCCGGCTTCTTTCATTATCTCAAGGTCAGAGTCGCTGCCCATAATAATACCTATATCAGGCATTTATTCACATCCTTCCTTAAATCTAAGAGAACCTAACCTCCCTCTAAAATAGAATACCCAGGCGGGCCGTTTCGTAACCGAAACCTGTCCGCCTGGGCTTTTATCCCTATACGGTGTAGCACTTACACAAGCGCCTGTGTCACTCGGACCAGTCCATTTCTACTTATGCGGAACCCTAGACACACTTTCGCGTTTTAAACTGTGTATTTAGTTACACTTTGATATTAACAAAGCATGTATCGGGTGTCAACCAATATCATGGACTCGGTGTCAAGGGGACGGGGTTGCTGACAACATTTTGGCCTTGGATTGTTGTCAGCAACCCCGTCCCCTTGACACCTAATTCAAATCCTGGAGTCGCTCTCGGAGTTTGCATATACCCTCGTAAAGCTCAACTGCTTCACTGCGCAAGTCCGGGTCTGATAAGTTTAAGAGATAATCAAAATTGCTTTCCGCTTCTAAATCATCCAATCTGCCAATAACCCTGGCAGCCAGCTGCCTTATAATATCTTCCACAGCTATCCTCCTACTACCGGGTTCCTGCCTGGCAAACCCGCCAATGAAACCCCTCATTTCTTGTTTCAACCCACCGCCTGTTTTGTTAATAGGAACTCGACCACTTAAAGAAACGAGGGAACATCTTTCGCCTCGTTTTATCTTTCCTATAAAATATGCTAATTTTTATAAATAGATTCTTGCCCGCTATCAGAAGGGCTATACCTCTAGGTGTCAAAACAAGATTTTTTTCCAAAGTGTATGATTATTTGGACAATCAACGTATATAATGATAAGAGAAATAGTTGAAAGGAAGGTTTATTATGAAACGCCAGAAACTCATAGGCCTGTTTTTAAGCGGTCTTTTATTTTTAGGACTTTTTATTAGCGGATGTACTCCAACCGAGAAAACAGACGATTCGAATAGCACCCAGCCTCTGCCAACGGCTGAGCAGGTAGAGCTGACTCTTTATTTTGCAGAAGAAGGCGCTGCCGGTTTGTCCGCCGAACAGCGCACAGTTGAAATTGAAAACCTAGATGAACTTCCTTCTGTAGTGGTAAAGGAATTAATAGTCGGCCCCAAAAACAGCAACCTGTATCCTACTATTCCTCCAGAGACCCAGCTCTTATCGCTGGCAGTGGAAGAAGGTACCGCTATGGTTGATTTCTCCCAGGATATAATAAGCAAACATTGGGGAGGAAGTGCCGGCGAGACCATGACCCTTATGTCGCTGGTAGATTCCTTGACCGAGTTAAGCGAGATTGACCGGGTACAAATCCTGGTGGAAGGCGAAAAAATTGATTCGCTCCTGGGCCACTGGGATACCAGCCAACCACTGGAAAGAAATGAGAGTATTATCTTGCGGCCGCAGTCTTAAAGAGACAGCTAAATATAAGCTCTTAAAGGTCTGAATTGAATATAATAAACCAGGAATATACCGGGACATCACAATAATGTCCCGGTATATGTTTTTTTATGACAATATATGACAATTACGTCCATACCTTTGTTTGTTATTTACAATTAGTGGCTTCTTTGTCAGCATTCACTAATTTCTCAAGTACTTTCATTGCCATACCCTTTAACACTCGATAACACCGGATTTGTCTTGCAATACAGGGATCATTCATCGCGATATTTTACAGCTAATTCATTTTTCTTTGCTTAAACTGGTAGCAAATAACAGATTTATTGAATACCTTATTGTAGTCATGGTATTAACAAAATCATGGCTTATATATGCAAGGAGGTGAAATATTGTTCACTAACAAATTCGAGCCAGTACAGGAAGGATCATTATGTAACACAACTATTGCCAATGGAGCAAAAGATATCCCCATGAGCTTTATTCCCAATAAAGGCCAGAGTAAAATTCCTTCACTGTATTACAGTCGTGGGGCAAACTCTGCAGTTCATTTTAATAAGGATGAAATATTTTTCGCATTTATTAAACCTTCTCATCAGCATGCTTCACTTCAGCCCCAAACCTGGAATTCGAAAACGAATAGTAGTTCTGCCGCTCAGGATATGGGTTTGGTACTTTCAATGCGCTTCATTGACGCCAACCCGGGTGTCTCGATTCTAGCAGAACAGGAATGTGGTACCCGAGTAAATTTTTTTTCCGGCCAGGATCCCAGCAAATGGTTTACCGGGATTCCTGTCTACCAGCAGATCAACTACCGTGATCTCTGGCCAGGGATTAATATGACTTTAATAGGAAGAAAAGGACAAATAAAATACGAATTCATTGCTAAACCTGGAGCTGATATCAACAATATACGTCTCAGTTATAATGGAGCCGACGATATTATACTGGATGAAAAAGGCAATTTGCAGATCCATAGCTGCATTGGCACTATAACCGATTATGCACCTATATGTTATCAGACTATTAATGGAAAGCAGGTAGAACTAACAGGCCGGTTCGTTCTAGAAAAAACATCCGACAATGAGTATGTTTATGGATTCAGTATTTCTCAGGAGTACGATCCTTCCTATTCCCTGGTTATTGATCCAGGCCTGGACTATTCTACCTATCTGGGAGGTACTGACAATGATCAGGGACGTGCCATAGCAGTAGATAGTTCAGGATATGCCTATATCAGCGGGGCAACCTTCTCAGATAATTTCCCCACTACCCCCGGATCATTCCAACCCGCTAATGCAGGAGCCTATGATGCATTTATCACCAAAATGGACACTTCTGGCAGCTCTCTGGTATGGTCAACTTACCTTGGTGGAAGCGGAGTCGATATGGCTAATGCCATGGTTTTAGATACAGCTTTAAACGTCATTGTAGGCGGTATGACGACTTCCACAAATTTTCCAGTAACCGTAGTTCCTCCGCCATTAGTAAATACCAGCGCGTTCTTGACCAAAATTAATTCTACCGGGGATTCATTAATATGGTCATTAGCCTTCGGGGGAGATGGCTTTGACTATCTATATAGTCTTGCACTGGATAGTGATGAAGACATCTATGCAGCCGGTGAGACTAGCTCAACCAACCTTCCTGTAACGCCAGGTGCTGTGCAGCCTACGTTAGGCGGAATGAGTGATGGTTATATAATAAAAATAAATAGTGCTGCATCTGCTATTGTTTACTGGACTTATCTGGGCGGCAGCAACGTGGATGCGTGTAAATCTCTTGCTGTCGATGCTGATAAAAACGCTTATTTGTGTGGGTTTACCTTATCCAATGACTTTCCGGTAACCGCCGGGGCATACCAGTCAGTAATCGCCGGGGATACCTGTGGTTTTGTTACAAAAATCAATGTCGATGCTACATCTTTACTGTATTCAACCTATCTGGGTGGCAGCATTCATGATCAATCCACTTCAATAACTATTGATTCCAATCGTTTCGCCTATATCTGTGGTTATAGTAATTCTCCTGATTTTCCTACAACCCCAGGAGTTTATCAGGACGTACTCCAGGGCTATTTCGATGCAACGGTAACTAAACTGAATCAGAATGGTTCCAATCTGGTCTGGTCAACATTTATCGGCGGCAGTACTGGAGATGACCAGGGCCTGGGCATTCTTCTTGATGCATACAGCAATGTGTACGTTGCCGGGTCGACTAATTCTCTTAACTTCCCGGTTACTCCTGATGCCTACCAGAGTTTTTATGCGGGGAATACTGATGCCTTTCTTTCAAAACTCAATTCCACTGGTTCATCACTGCTTTATTCAACCTTCCTGGGCGGACTTAATCAGGATATTGCCCAGGGCATGGCACTCGACGATCAGGGGAACGTTTATCTAACTGGAATAACTTTCTCCGAGAATTTCCCCGTAACCGCTGGAGCTTTTCAAGAAACAATGCCCGGTTTTATGGGTTTTTCAGACGGTTTCGTAACCAAATTCGACTTCCAGCCGCCACCTCCTCCCTCTGGTGGAGTATTCCGCCTGGTACGCTATGTCATCAATACCACCGACGACTTCCCGGATGATGCCCAGCAGTTTGATGCTGACTTCTTCCTGGTACCTGATGACAGGAAGATCATTAACGGCACCGTGCGCTTCCCGGATGGGACTCCCGCACCTGCTGCCGTTGTTAAATTCTTCAAGATGTTAAATCCGACGGATGACCCGGAAACCACCTGCGATCTGGAGTCAATCGGGCACGCTATCACCGATGACTGCGGACAGTTCCTCTTAGGGCCATTACCGCCGGATGTAAACGTGATTATAAAAATTTTCTTCCTGCAGAATGCTTCTGCTATGGGTACTCCGATACCATATATAGGTACTGCAACACCTATTAACCCATAAGTATTTTATTTACGAAATAGATATATTTAACTCAAAAATCACAGTATTTCTAGCTAAAAATAAAAATTTTTATCCTAATTGGTAACGGATTGTGACGACTCCTCATAGATTAATATCGAATGTTTTTGAAAGGAGGTTTCATATGGGCTACCGTTTAACCCGTTTCGTTGTTAATACAACCAGTGATTTCCCTGATGATGCCCAGCAGTTTGACGCTGATTTTTTCCTGGTCCCTGATGAAAGAAAGGTTATTCACGGTATCGTCCGCTTCCCGGATGGTACTCCGGTTCCTGCTGCCGTAGTAAAATTCTTTAAGATGCTTGATCCCCTGGATGATCCAACCACTACCTGTGATCTGGAATCAATCGGGCACGCTATCACCGATGATTGTGGTCAGTTTATTCTAGGGCCATTGCCGGCGGATGTAAATGTAATCATGAAGATATTCTTCCTGCAGAATGCTGCTGTAATAGGTACAGCTTCTCCTTATATTGGTACAGCTACTCCGGTTGACCCTTAATATACTATATAACGGGTATGATTATTTCATACCCGTTATTTCAGTAGCTTAATTTTTAAAAAATCTATATTATACATTTATCTTATGCCCTGAGCCGGAAAGAAGGACTCAATCGATCCTTAATAGTCTTAGAACTGCGGGTGCAGTATTTGTATCGGCAGTCGGATTGATAGAGGCAAAAGGAAGGAAGTATCTTGAAAAACAAAAGAGCAGCTATAATCATACCCTGCAGAAACGAGAATATAAGACCCAAACAAACGCTTGATTTCATGCTCAGGACAGAAGCACGAGATAAAGCTTCTATTATTGTTATTGATGATGGCTCTAAAGACCAATCCTGCAGCTTCCTTCGCAAAAACAATCCTGAATACCGAAATATAACCCTTATTACAACAAAAGGGATTGGTGCATCCCATGCACGCAACATGGGAGCAGATTCAGCCGGCAAAGCGCAAATACTGGTATTCTGTGATGCTCATATCATCATGCAGAAGGGATGGCTGGATACTCTTCTGGAAACCTTCAGCAATCTCGAAGTAGATGCCGTCTGCCCTGGCATTGGCCCTTTTGATCCCCATCGCCGGGTAGGTTATGGGCAGACCTGGGATAGTGAGCTGGAAATAAAGTGGTTGGAAACCCCATCTCGTATTCAAGAAGTACCCCTGGCACCAGGAGCCTGCTTAGCTGTACGCAAAAGTGTTTTTGAAGCAGTAAATGGGTTCGACCGGGGATTCAATTCCTGGGGTTATGAAGACGTAGAGCTATCATTAAAATTATGGCTGTTTGGCTATAAAATTTTTATTAATCCTTTTGTGAAAATCGGACACTTCTTTCGAAAAATACCTCCTTATGAAGTAAACCCGGTTGATTTCCATTACAATCGCGTACGTCTTGCCGTAAGCCATTTTAATGAAGCAAGAATTACCCGGATTATTGAGAATTTAGGCAATAAGAGTCATACCGCTCAAATTCTGGCTAAGATTATCGTAAGTGATTCTATGGAACAGCGGAAAGATTATTTCCAACGGCGTATCTATGATGATAACTGGTTTTTTTCCAGATTCGATATACCTTTTTAAGGGAGGGAAACGATGAGTTTTTTAGAAGAACTTCTTACCTCGGTAAAGAGCAGACTGCATACTGCAGATGCTGCCGCCGATGATCCTACGCCTCTACCCAAAGAAGATGGACCTGCTAATCCGAAAATTGATAATTTTAGTGGAACAGAGACTGTTCGACAGCATCAACCGGTTCCAGCCCCTGCTGTGCTGTCCCCAACCACCACATCTAGTAATTCCGATGAATTAACAGAGGTGCAGATCACTCAGGTAATTCAAACTAGTGAAGGGAAACAGCAAGAAATAGATCCTAATCGCTTCAGGGTTTATAACACAACTAGAAATCAAAGCCTGGATATAGTCATTGGCAGCCAGGCCATCAGCCGCTCAATGACAGGAATTCAGGGAGATGATAATTCTTGAATATCAGTAAAGAAACCGTTGCATCTCTTATAATAACCTCTAAAAATGAAGGCCATAATCTGAAACAGACCATTGAACATATCCAAATAACCAAAACAAATATCCCCTACGAGATTATAGTTGTTGATGATGGTTCCACTGATCATTCTGCCAATTTTCTGCAGGATGTTTATGATAGTCAAATAAGTCTTATTACTACTAACGGATTGGGGCCAGCCGCTTCAAGAAATCTGGCGGTAAAATCAGCTAAGGGAGATATCCTGGTATTCCTGGATGCTCACATGATACCCTGTAAATACTGGCTGGAAAAACTTATTCGCTGCTTTGAAGACCCTGATGTTACGGTGGTAGCACCTGTTATTGGTGGATTTAATCCGTCCCATCCTGATGTGTACGGTTTGCATTTGGATAACAGGCTGCAGCCACGCTGGGTTACGCAGGCAATGGAAGAGTTCAGTCCAGTGCCGCTGGTAGGGGCCGCAGGATTAACCATCCGTGCTCAAACCTTCAAGGAAATTGAAGGTTTTGATGGCGGGTTCAAAATAATGGGTTTGGAAGATATAGACCTGTGTATGAGGTTATGGCTGAGCGGCTACAGAATATACTTGAATCCTGAAGTTCGTATTTTGCACAAATTCAGGAATAGCAAACCCTACCCGGTGCTGTACGAAAATATCGTATATAACTATTTAAGATTAGCATTTAAGTTATTTAGCGAAGAACGAATCGCCCGAACTATTGAAGCTACCAAGGCAGTTGCCAATTTTGGCCGGGTTATGGTAGATATTATCGGCAGTGATGTCTGGGAACAGCGGCTGGTCTTGAATAAGAAATGCAAATACAATGATGACTGGTTTTTCGCATATTTCAACATGGATTGATTAACAGCAAACAAGGGGGGAATTTTGAGAAATGAAATGTATAGGCATTGATGTAGGGCGAGATTCTGTAAAAGTAATAACAGCCAGAAGCAAATTGGAATTCAAAGCCCGGGTAGGTGAATGGAGAGACCGCAAAATAACTTCCGGGGGCAGCTACGAAGTTGAAATAGATGGAGAAAAGTATTTTATTGCGGATCTAGTGGAGGAAAGCTTTTTTGGCCGACAGATGCTCTTAAGCAGTAAAGTACAGCCTGAAACCAGAGTGTTGTTTCTATCAGCCCTGGCCCTGTCGATTGAAAATAATGATAATTTTACAGTTAACACTGGTATACCGATACAGCAGTATACGCCTGAGAATATAAGTGAAATGCTTACCTTCCTCAGCGGCAGCTCCCAGGTAAAAATTAATGGGGAATATCGTCAGGTTAATGTTCAAAACATCAATATTGCTGCTGAAGGCGAAGGAGCCTACTGGGATTACGTCTTGAATGATGTTGGTGAACTGGTCAACAACCGTAATTTCTCTAAGAAAGATATTGTCCGGGTCATAGACATCGGCTCTCGGACCATAAATTTCTGTACCGTAGCAGGTGAAAAGATTTTAGACCGGGATTCAGGGACCCTGCCTTATGGCATTTTGGAACTTACTAACGCCATGGATGACGAAGATATGACCATAGAAGATATTAAAGATGAGATGTTTGCAGAATTTACCCGCAGAATCATAGGCGATTTATCCAGAAAGTGGTTAAGCCGCAACCTTAAAAAAAATATTGTTTTATTAACCGGTGGAGGAGCAATTCTCCTGCAAAAATATCTGCGCCAGTATTTTCCGGTAGTAATAGTAAGCAATGACCCGGTGTTTGCTAATGCCCGTGGCTTTTACAAAATGTGTGCTTCCAAACACCAGGCTTAGATTATGGGGTCAGGCACTAAATTAATGATAAGTAAGTTAGTGCCTGATCTCACTATTATTACTCCCACTCGCCAAATGAATATCCATTCTAAACTTTTCAGTTTAGGCTGAATGTCAAATAGTATCCAATCGTTACAAGCAGGGTGTCTATAATGATTCTAAACAACACATCGATTAAATAGCCGGAAAACAATAAAGGCATAAAAACAAGGAACGTAGCCCAGTTAACTCCAAAAATTAAGAATCCGATTTTTACAGCTCTATGTTTCAAGGACAACACATTTTCGTAATTTCCCAAAATAATACATGTTCTTCCAATACAGACACCGATCAGCAGCGTCCAAATAAATGTAAAAAACTTTCTTGTTTGGTACCCTGATTGGATAACACCTATGAAATATGCAATATATCGTCCAATTAAAAATACCCCCGTGATTATGGCTACGGCAGTCATCTTCTATCTAAGAGAAAATGGCTCTAACACAGCATTCTCCGCTTCCTCAACTTTCACCAAACTTAATAGAATCCCCATTAAAAAAACAGGTATCGCATCGCTGAGGCCAACAATAAATTCTTTAATTATTGGATTTCCAAAAAGGGGTACACCCTCTAGCATGGCAAAAAGCCAAAGTAGGGCTATTGCCGACCCATACCGCAACCCCTTTTGCACACCCTCTCCTGGAATCATATTTCTGATCTGGAAATATACATAAGCAGCACCGGAAAAAGAAAGTACCGTCCAAAGCGAGGCGGTGATTTCCATCCCAAGCAGCTTCGCCGCTATGTTATAGCTTGGATTCTCAGGCATGGTGCTGTATGCGCTCGTAACCAGATGAAGGACAATAGCAAATAACACACAAACCAGTATAATAGCTACGATTTTTATCCATTTATGAATTCTCATTTTAATATTGCTCCTTTTTTAAGCAATCTGTTATTACTCAAAATGGGGCATAGCCGTCACCTGTTGCTTAAGTATTATTCTCTGCCTCTTCCATGGTCGCGTTTTCAATTTCAGATAGATTTAATAGCATTTTTTCAAGTAGCACTCTTGTCCTCGCGATGTCCTTTTTATTTATTTCTTTAAACATTTTTTCTCTAAAACCCGTGCCTTTGGGATCTGTTTTTTCCCAGAAATCGTAGCTCTGCTCTGTCAATCTCAACCTGGTCACCCTTGCATCTTTTTTATCTTTCTCTAACTTTAATAAACCTTTCTGCTGAAGCTTCAAAGCTACTTGTTTGATATTCTGATGAGAGCTTCCCATTTCGCTGGCTAACTCTTTCATGGTCGGCGGGGAATCAAATAAACTATTAATAGTATCGAATAAAAACCATTGCTTTGTTGTCACATTAAATTCCTTAAATTCCCTTTCAAGAAGGGTATTCATCTTGTTTGAAATTATCAGCAGCAAAGCAAAAATCATTGGTTCATCAGAAATGAAATTTTTCTTCTTACGGTTCATAATTGATACCACCTTTAAATAGCGCATTATCAAGATAGGTAATACCTTATCTAATTTGATGATATATTACCTAATTAGGTTTGTCAATACTTTTACTATGCTATACTTTCTGTAACCACAAATCTGATTAGAGTTTGCTGTTAATGGCTATCGGTGAGAGAATCCGTTTCCTCCGTAATTTGCATAGTATGGCGCAGTATGAATCCGGCACCCGAGTACCACAAGCCGATCTGACCAACAAGCTAGCTCAGATTCCGGAAGTCTCGCCGAAAGCTCTTGATCTGCCAACATTGACAGCTACATCGACCCAATGCACACCCTGTTTGCTCTTGAGACATCTATGGTCTTAAGAGCAGCAAGATCGCTGGAAAACGTATCTTCGGCTTGATAATCTATGAGTCTCAGTAGCGCTACAGATACCCCAAATTTGATACCATGCAAAAATAGGTAAAAGTTTCTTCTCAGGAATTGATCGATATGTTAGTAAAAGAACTGAATAAATAAAAAACGACTCTGCTGACTTCTCACAGAAAATCATCAGAGCCGTTTAGCTCTTATATAGGATTTGGATTACCTACAATCCCATTATAATTGGGAACAAAACAAAGTAAATCCGGTTTTACATCTGCTATCAATCAAGTGAATGTTGCCGCGAACACCGCTATTTTCCCGATTCTACTACCAGATTTGGGTTTTGGATACAAATTACTTATTCCCACTCTATGGTTCCAGGGGGTTTGCTGGTTATGTCATAGGCCACCCGGTTTATTCCGTTAACTTCATTTACAATTCTGCGAGCTATAATATCTAATAATTCATAAGGCAGCCGAGCCCATTCGGCAGTCATGGCGTCATCACTGACTACCGCCCGGATTATTGCCGGGTAAGCATAAGTACGGGCATCACCCATAACTCCTACACTTCTTACCGGGGGCAGTACCGCAAAGGCCTGCCATATCTCATGTTCAAGTCCGGCTTTTTTTATCTCTTCTCTTACGATAGCATCTGCTTCTTTCAAAAGATCTAATTTTTCTGCTGTTATCTCTTCTAATACTCTTACTCCCAGTCCTGGGCCGGGGAAAGGCTGTCTCCATAATAGTTCATGGGGAATACCCAGTTTCTCTCCCATGTGTCTTACTTCATCTTTAAACAGCAATCTGAGGGGCTCTATTAACTTAAAATCCATATCTTCTGGTAATCCGCCTACATTATGGTGGCTTTTTATGGTATGGGCGGTACTCGTCCCACTCTCAATGATATCGGGATAAATAGTCCCCTGTACCAGATAGTCTATATCACCAAGTTTATTTTTTTCTTCTTCGAAAACCCGGATAAATTCTTCCCCAATTATCTTGCGTTTCTGCTCTGGATCGTTGACCCCGGCCAGCTTATTAAGAAAACGTTCCTCTGCCTCTACAACAATAAGATTCATCTTCATTTGGTCCCGGAAGGTCTTCACAACCTGTTCCGGTTCATCTTTTCTAAGCAAACCATTATCAACAAAAACGCAAACCAGCTGATCGCCAACTGCTTTATGCACCAGGGTTGCAGCAACAGATGAATCTACTCCACCGCTTAATCCACAAAGTATTTTTTTTTCGCCTACTTTCTGGCGAATATCTTCCACCGTTTCCCCGATAAAATCACCTAAATCCCATTCACCTTTTAAACCACAGACATCAAACAGGAATTTCTTCAGTATATCCATACCAAAAATCGTGTGTTTTACCTCGGGATGAAACTGAACCCCATACAATCCGAGCTCAGGATTGCTCATAGCCGCAAACTTACAGTTATTGGTAGTGGCAGTACCTTTGAATCCAGGTGGAAGCTCTTCGATGGAATCACCATGACTCATCCATACCTGCATGTCCTTTTCAAGACCGGTGAATAATAGATCATCCGGCTCAGTAACCTGCAGCATACTGCGCCCGTACTCTCTAACATGTCCTCCGGTGACACTTCCCCCGTAATGCTGAGCTATTAACTGCATTCCATAACAGATACCTAACACCGGAACGCCCATTTCAAAGATCCGGGGATCACAGGCAGGTGCGTTTTCTACGTGTACACTCTCGGGCCCACCGGTTAATATTATACCGCCGGGCTTTTTCTGCACTACCTCTTTATAGTCTATATTAAAGGGAACCATTTCGCTATATACGGATAATTCCCGGACTCGTCTGGCAATCAACTGATTATACTGACCTCCGAAATCAAGTACCAGTACAAGTTCTTTATTCATTGCTGCACCCCTAATCATTTTCATATACTGATGGTTTTAAAATGCATACCGCCGGATAATTACGATAACGCCCAGAATAATCCAACCCATATCCAACCACATAATTATCTGGTATGGTATAACCTATATAATCAGGTATAACCGGGCTGCGCCGCCGCGAAGGCTTATCCAACAGGCAGCATATTTTAACGCTGCTGCATCCTCTTTGTTTCAATATCTTGCTGATATAATTCAGGGTTAAACCGGTGTCTACAATATCTTCCACGACCAGTACATTTTTCCCTTCGATAGAAAAATCCAAATCCTTCATAATCCTTACTTCACCTGATGTTTCCGAAGATGTCCCGTAGCTGGAAACACTCATAAAATCAATTTCCATCGGAATATCGATTTCTCGGATCAAATCAGCCATAAAAACAAAGGCGCCTTTTAATATCCCCACTACCAGCAAGCTATCACCCTCATAATCAGCAGAAATTTTACTCCCCAGTTCCTTCACTTTTCCCCGAATTTCTTCTGCTGTATATAACACGTCGACTTCCTTGAGATTCAAAAACAATCCCCCCTTATATAAGGAGATTATAACAAACTCCTAGCGCATGACGCAACGGAGCTGTTAAATGTTGGTAATATATTTCGCCCACCACCCGTTTCCAGTGCAAGTCTTCAGATTATTACTTAGTTCCACCTAAAAAACTCTAAAAAACTGCTCAAGAGTATATGTCTGCCAGTGACTGTTTGTGGAGCATGAGCAACACCCGGCGAAGTCAAGGGGACGAGCGCCACGGACGGCGCGAGGCCGCAGTTGAGCACGGATGCGAATCTGCAATGTCCCCCTTAAGCCAGGAGATAAGTGGTCGTGTTGCCCATGCGGATCTTTGGAGACGGTATATTTATACATGCAATAATACATTAAGCGACTTTTTCATGAAATACTACTAGTCTTTTTTTATTAAGCAGACTTAAAACAAAATAGAATAGCAGGGACCTGGTATGAAGGCCCCTGCTAATAATTACTCCTTCTTCTTTGTAACATCCGGTGCTTCTATGGCTATTTTCTTATTCACATCCTTAAAAACAACCTCAATTTTCAACATCGTCTCAAAAGAATCTTTGTTTTTAGCTTCCACGCAGGCTTTTTTCACCAGCCCTTTATTATAGTCAATCCAGAACCGGTACTCGAAATCCTGCCAGAACGTTTCCAACAATTCACTTTGAACCCCAGTTTTACAAGCTGCCACCAAACACTCCGTACCATCAGTCTTTTCAAAGCCTATTTTTTCAACCACATCCGGTGCTCTGATTCGAAAGTTGCTCATGGGATTAAGTTCTGATATAAGCAATTCTTCCGAATTAGTAGTATCACTTTTAATGATCAGCCATTTGTCTGAGAGAGAATCGTAATTATAGATGGTACGGTCGATATAAAAGATATCTACAGGTGTGTTAACCATCTCCCCCTTTATATGAGTTTTTCCTTCACTTTTCTCTCCGTCTACCTGACTTATCACCTCCTCCCGACCTTCAACTGCAAAACCTGATTTCAGGTTATATCTGTATTCAGATATTTTCTCCATATTGCTAAGCGCTTTGCTTAGTTCCACCTGAGCTTCCAGCCGGGATTTTACATACATATCCCGCAGGGTGTTAAAAGCCAGCCCAAAAGCTAATAGCAGAACTATTATTGGCGTTATTATCTTGATCCATTTTTTATTTATTAAACCCACCTCCAAGATCTGTAGATAGAATATTGGAGCCTTACATGTATTACATTTTATTAGGCTGATTTATGAGATATGCCTGGACAGCAGCAAGAATATTATTCCATCCTGTATTTTAAATACTGCATACTGTATATAAAATACTTTACCAATACATGCTGCGTTTGGTATAATTTCGGAGTATTTATATATGAGGCAAAGGAGGCTTATATATGTTTAAAAGTTACGATGAAGTAACTGCATTTTGCAGCCAAAAAAAAATCCAGATGATCGACTTCAAGATGATCGATCTATTAGGCAGATGGCGTCACCTCGGTATCCCTATCGGTCGTTTCACACCTGATACTCTCAGATACGGAATCGGATTTGACGGCTCCAACTATGGTTTCGCTCCAATAGAGAAAAGCGATATGGTCTTCATTCCCAATATCGCCACAGCAGTTTTTGATCCCTTTACTGAAGTACCAACCTTGAGCATGATCGGAGATGTTTTTGTTATCGCTGAACCTGATAACTACAGATTCGAGCAGGATCCACGGGCCATTGCTATTAAGGCAGAGGAATACATGGTCTCTACCGGTATTGCAGATGAGATGAGAATTGGTCCCGAGTATGAATTTAACATTTTTGATAATGTAACTTATACTTGTGAACCACAAAGAACGGGCTTTTCAATAGATGCTGATCAGGCCATCTGGAACAGCGGTAATGAAGAATATCAAAACCTTGGTTATAAGATACCCCTTAAAGGCGGCTACCACATTGCTCCGCCCCAGGACATCCTGTATGATCTGAGGTCTCGCATGTGTATTCTCATGGAAGAAAACGATATCCCAGTTAAATACCACCATCATGAAGTGGGAGGCCCGGGGCAGGTGGAAATCGAAGTTGAATTTGGTCCTATGCGGGAAATGGCTGATAAAACTATGCTGGCTAAATACCTTATTCAAAACCTTGCTTTCCAGGAAGGAAAAACAGCTACCTTCATGCCCAAACCTCTATATGGTGAAGCCGGCAACGGTATGCATGTACATATGCACCTCTTCAAAAACAATCAGCCCTTGTTTTACGATGAAAATGGTTATGCCGCACTCAGTAAAGAAGCACTATATTTTATAGGCGGTTTGTTAAAACACGCACCTGCTGTGCTGGCATTCACCAATCCCAGCACCAATTCCTATAAAAGACTGGTACCAGGCTATGAGGCTCCGGTAAGCATCTGTTTTGCTACTTCCAATCGTAGTGCGGTAATCAGAATTCCTGCCTATGCCAAGGCTCCCGATCAAAAACGCTTTGAATTCCGTTCCTCGGATGCCACCTGTAATCCGTATCTAGGTTTTGCTGCTATCCTGATGGCGGGTTTGGACGGGATTAAGAACCAGGTAGATCCTATAGCGGAAGGATTCGGTCCTTATGATGTAAATCTATACAAGCTTTCTCCCGAAGAGCAATCCAAAATCAAGTCCCTACCGAAATCCCTGAATGAGGCTCTGGATGCTCTGGAAAAAGATCACGAATTTTTACTGGCAGGTGGAGTATTCCCTCCCAGGCTGATAGAAATATGGGTCGCGGCCAAGCGAGCGGAAGCTAATAAGGTCAACGGTATTCCTCATCCTATAGAATTCGAACTTTATTATGACCTGTAAGAATTAAATAGGACTTATATATATGATTAAAAGTATACCCGGAAATACAGAATTTCCGGGTATACTTATTCGCTATCGTACCAAGTTGGGCATTATAAGGTGAATCCGCCTTAGCTCCAAATACTTCTGGGTAAATTAAGTTTAGCTTGAGCCCACACAAATATTTATTTGCCACCTGCCGCGGATAAGAGTAAATTTTATATAGAGGATAATCTGATTTTCTACTAGTCATACAGTGAAAAGAGGCTTATAATATAATCCTGCCTTTGAAACATATAAACAGATAAGACACGATAAACAAATCTGGAAATTTTGTTTTTATGGATTATTAAAAAATCTTAAGTTCTTTGAACCCTATTTACTCATTTATCTGATAAACATCGGGATGAACCTATTTGATGTGGGTTTGTTGTATGCTAACCGGGAAGCGGTAGTATACCATCGGGTATTATCGGTGATGCTTATGGCAAAAAGCAGGAATTGATGTTATGCCAGGAAGACCGGGTAAAAATTTATCTGGGTATTATTTATGGAATTTTTTATATCTTCAGTTCCATCGCATCTAAAAATGTTTACCGTTTGAATAACCGGGCCACTTCTGGTGCTCTTATGTCCCTCTTTTTTTGATATTATGGGAGTTACGGTCTTAATACTGCATCTGGCTATTAATTGCAGCCTGGCCACCCTGGTGGTAATCATCTTCTTTATACTCTATGTGGCCAAAGACGCCCGGAGACCGTTATTTCTGGATGTATGTGCAGATAATATGAATAAAGACGAACGTGCTACCGCTATGTCTGTGAACAGCATGTTCACCACAGTTTTCATGGTAATACTGGTTCCCTTTTTCGGTTACGTTGCCGACCAGTTCTCTACCGCGACGCTCCGGTTGGCATCCTGATACTCATCTTGAACCGTTTCCTGAATCTCTCCTCCTCCTCAGAATACGTCGATTATCCCAAGATTATGAGATCAATCCTGGAAAATAAAGTCTCTAACGACAGTCTTTTGATAAGGATCGTCCCCGATATTAAAGCTTATTTGCTAAAGGCATTCTTTTACCCTTAGTACCAGCAGCTTAACACAAAGACGAATGTTTTCTGGGGTATAAATCATCAGATCATCCCGATAGTAACGTTTATACAATCTTGCCTCCATCTCCGCTTCGTCCACTCCGTCCTCCAGCATACGTCTGATGTATTTAAAAGCTTTCCGGGCAGCTTCCAGAGCCCGTCGATAGAAAAGATGAACTGATACTCCAGTCCATATCTCTCCATGGGGCAAAGCCAGAATACGGGTGGGATAAGTGCTCATTCTCTCTATACTCTCTAAATACATTTCATAGTTCTGAAAAAATATAGGAAAAATACAATCGTCTCTGATCTGGTATCCTCCGGCATCAGAAAGACACATCAGCTGTTCTTGTTGGAGATAAACAGCTATAGAGCCCGGGCTGTGCCCCGGCGTCTCCATTACTTTCAGAGCTGCACCACGATCAATTTCTATAATATCGCCCTCACCGACATACTCGTCTATTTGGATAGCGTCAACTTGAGGGGAAACCGGTTTATCGTTTATAAGCCCCCGGTTTTTTAAGACCATGGACATCTTATCATCCTGCTGAAAAAAATCTTTGATAACCGCAGTTTTTTTTAGCACCTTTCCTGTTTGAGAATGAGCTAAAACCGGCACCTGGGGGAACATCTCTCTTAACCCTGGTATGCCGCAGACATGGTCAAAGTGTTCATGCATAGCTAGTATACGGTGAATCTCAGGCGGTCTCTGCAACTTCTGCCATTCCTGCTGAAAGCTTACCACCCCTCCCGAAACACCACATTCTACGAGAACTGCCCGTTCCCTTCCCACTACGAAATAATTGAAGTGCCGGTTACCCATCATCAGGACATTATCTGAAATCTTTCGTATCATACGAAATAACTCCTCCCCTGTAAATACATATAGACAACTCTGTATTTAGTCCACCATGAATTCGGGTGGTATATCCTGCCGGCGGCTGAACTCAGCAGCCTGTTTAATGGTCTGCAATATATACTCCTGTTTATCTCAACATACCTGCTGCCAGAGATTCGTGAAAGGATAAGACTAACTCTATCATTTCTTCGGTATCTATTTCGTTTAATACGATCCATCTATATACTGCGTATTTTATGGTCCCCAGAATGGCATGTGCTATAGGAAGTACCGGCTGATCCTTAAAAATACCCTTTTCGATTCCATATCTGATGTTATCGGAGCTGTACTCGATATAACGCTGATCAAAGCAGTGTAAAAAACTGTCTATCTCAGCACTTATGCCTGCCGACCGGCTGTATATTTCAGCCATTGGCCGATTTTCGATAAATACTTCCAGTACTACTCGTTTACTTTCAATAAAGCGTAAAGCGAGATTCTCCTGGGTACCATAAAAATCATTCACCAGTCTGACGATAGTATCCAGGAAGTCTGCTAAAAGAGTTTTTAATATCTCCTCCCGGCTTTGGAAGTAACGATAAAAAGTACTGGCACCATAACCGGAAGATTCTATAATATCCCTTACACTGGTGTTGATGTACCCTTTTTCCAGAAACAGCTGCATAGAACAGTCCAGGATACGCTCCCGTTTAACCTGCATCTTTTCAATTTTCCCAGGCATATGGCACCACTCCCAAAACGGAACGGTCGTTCCTTATGATTATTATATTAATATATTTTTTATAAAATAACTACATATTTGCATTATTACCATTCCTGCTCCAGGACGCAAAAACCCTGCCAAGATTAAATCAACGCAGGGTTTTTATACTAAACATCATTAGGATCGTTATCTAGAGTTTTCGTTTAACACTCTCTATTAAGAGAGACATAGCTCCTGTCATCATATCTACCGGATAATAAGATAATCCATCCTTTATAAACCTATCATAGAGCTCAGCGGCTATTACTTTTTCTTCAATACCTTCATCCAATTTATTCTTGATTAAATCAAAACAGTAAACTGCTGCTGCCAGGCTTTCATTGTAGAACGGTTTCACTTCTGCTCCCACCGGAATATCCCCGTGTGCCACCCCGGCTGCCCGGGTCGGGTATAACATCAACTTCTTTATAGTATTCACATAGAGATCATAATCCTGGAAAAACACCGGTGAGATCTGCTTATCAGCGCCTTGAATACCAGCTGCATCTGAAATAAACATAAGCTGGTCCTTTCCCAGATAGGCAGCTATTGAGCAGATGCTGTGTCCGGGGGCATCTATAACCTCCAATTTCAGTCCCTCACCCAGCTCTATGATGTCTCCATTCCCTACAGCTATATCTACTGCAATTATTTCAACTCCTGGCGGTTCCGGCTTTTCATCCAACAGACCACTTTGGATGTAATTATCGCTCACAACCTGATCATAATCGAACAATCCCTTCACAATCCGGTCTTTCCCCAGTAATTTTTGCCCAGTTTTGCTGGCTGCCACCAAGGCCTCCGGGAACATCCTCTTCAGGGCTGGAATACCGCAGGCATGATCAAAATGCGAATGCAGTGCAATCAAGTATTTTATGTCCGGCTGGTTCTCCAATTCTGCCCACTGCCGGGCCAAAATCGCTGCCCCAGCGCTGGTCCCACATTCCACCAGGGCCGCTTCTTTTTGTCCAACTACATAATAGTTGAAATAGCCGTTTCCCAGGAGCATAACATTATCCGAAAGTCTCTTCATTATATTCCTCCTCCCTTAATAAACTAATTATTACTTCCAAAAGCTCTTGTTTTCACAGTATTTC
>JAENZN010000018.1 GCA_016841245.1 Syntrophomonas sp. | reverse complement strand
TGAAAGCAAATCGGGGAAGGAACCGAATTATAGAAAAAGAGGGGGTACTCGAATCGATATACCCCAATATTTTTGTTATTAAAATAGATGAGAGAAAAGTAGAGCGACGGGTATCGTATAGTTATGCCGATGTGTTGACGGAGACCGTAGAATTATTTGTCTATGATAATCAAAATTCAGAAATACGTATACCTTCAGCCAGCCTATAAAATATTACTAGCATAAGAAATTTCGATGACAGAAGCCCGTAATTAAGCGGGCTTCTTGTTTTTATGAGTCTGTACAAACATTAACCTGTAATTCGGTGGGCTTCTGTTATCGGTCTGAACCGCATGATTTTAATTATGCGGTTAATTTATTGCCCGAATTAATAAGTTGAGGAACATCCAAATTATATTATGAATATGGTATCTTAGCAGAAACTCACCATTATAAAGGAACTCTTGGCTTATGAAAATATTATTTGTTAATGTAGCGCCAATAATTATTTATGGTATAGGACAGGCGTTTTCTGACCTGGGGCACCAAGTTAAATATTTAAATATAGATATTGATGAATCACTCATAAACGCGCTTGATGAATTCCAGCCGGACTTCGTTTTTAATGACGGAGGTATTGACCGGATGCAAAAACTATTTCCGCTATTAAACGATAGGAAGGTTCCCCATGTATACTGGGCGATTGAAGACCCCACCTTCTACCAGCTCTCCCTTCCTTATGCCATGCAATCATCTATTGTCTTAACACCATGTATAGAATCCATTGAAGAATATGCCCGTCATGGGATACAAGCACAGCTGTTGATGTTTGCCTGTCACCCCTGTTTCCACTATCAAGCCGTCCCCAACCACAGATATCAACATGAACTGGTTTTTATAGGTAATAATTATGATTATCATATGGGTAGAAAGGAGGGGATAAACACCATATTAAAACCGGCTTTAAATTTTGATACTAAAATATATGGAAATGAGTGGTGGTTAGATACAAGCAGGGATTTTCATATTTCACCTGAATATTACGGAGGGTATCTGCCTAATGAGCATCTTCCCCTGGTGTGTGCATCCTCCCAAATTATATTGGGAGTTCACTCCATCGCTGATTCGGGAACCATGATGAGTATGAGATCTTTTGAAATTCTAGGCAGTGCCGGATTCTATTTAACTCAATGGACCAGAGCAATAGAATGCTTGTTTAAAAATCATTATCATCTAGTATGGTCCAAGAGTGAAGAAGAAACACTGGATTTAATTAAGTTTTATTTAACCCATCCTGAACTTAGAAAGAAAATAGCTGAACAGGGGCAGCAAGAAGTTTATGCCCGGCATACATACCATAATCGAATTAAGTCTATCGAAAACATTCTAGATCAAGTAAGTACTATAAAAGCTGCTCGGGCCAATATTAATTATATAGATAATAAGACCCGGATTAAATATCAAAAATCCTGGGCAGTAGAACGCTTATAACAACATTTGGGTGCAGCAGCAAAAAAAGACAGTTATATGACACGCCTGTATGGCTAGATGCATAGCATGTAAATAAGTAATATACGGGCTCTACTTTCCCAGGCTAAAAGGCCGCCTCCTCAGGCTGGTCTAATGGCTTAAATAGATTAAATAAGTAGGTTGAGTATGCTAAAAAGTCAGGGGGAAACAATTTGTCCAATATAAACTGTATCTTATATCCACCTACCCTTGAGTACGATTATCTGATTCAGCGGCCCCAGCACCTCATGAGGAGCTTCTCAGAATTAGGGATACCGGTGTTCTTCCTCAACAACAGCAGTGCCTATTCAGGAGAAAAGCGCGGCATTAGAAAGCTCAATGAATTATTTTATTTGATCAATAATGTTGATCCGGTCCCGTTATTGGGTAACAGCAGACCGGTAGTATATTATACTGCTACTGCCCATGTTGATATAGTAAAAAATTATAATCCAGGATTAATAATATTTGATAGTGTCGATGAGCCCAGCGAGGAGTTTGAAGCCTGGAGGCCCAATTATCATAAGGCAGTCAGTAGTGCCGATATAGTATTAACTGCATCTGACAAATTATATGGGATGGCATCTGCTATTAACCCGCGAGTTTATTTAGTCCCCAATGCATGTGATTATGATTACTTTTCTGGTACCAACAGTGCTGGTTATGGTGAAGCAGACATGGATATTTTAAATATCGAAAAACCTGTCATTGGCTACATCGGAGTTGTAGCAAGCTGGTGTGATTTGGACTTAATTACACAAATTGCCGATAGGTTTTCTCACTGCAACCTGGTCATGATAGGGCCCTTATATAATATCTCAGAAGTACCACAAAGACCAAATCTTCACTGGTTAGGTTTTAAACCCTATGAAAAGCTAGCTGCCTATGCAAGATTGTTTGATGTAGGAATAATTCCTTTCAAGCAAACCAGTATGACAGAATCAGTTAATCCCATTAAAATGTGGGAATATATGGCGACGGGGATGCCGGTAGTAACCACGGCTCTTCCAGAAGCGAAAAAACATGGTGAGCTGGTCTTGTATTCCGAAGACCATGAACAGTTTATGAGCAATCTCAATAAGGCTTTATATGGTGATTCCTACGAGAAGAAATTGCAGAGACAAGATGTGGCCAGGCAGAATTCATGGTTGGAACGTGCTAAAAAGATTCTGGAAATAATTGAGAATGAAATGCAGGCAAGAAATATTGTTACTGCATATGACCCAGTATCTATTTCTGATGAAGTATTACAAAATACCCAGTGGGAAAATATGAGCGCCTATGTGGAAGACTTTAGCATGTCACCTTTCCAAAACCGGGTTATTGTAGCTAATAAGGTCTGTATTCAAAACAATATTGCAAAAGCATATACTGATCCAGGCAGTAATATCATTAATAACAGAAGATACATGCCGGCACCGGTCGGCAGAGGCGATTTTAGAATTGGAGCAATTCCAAATATTACTGTAAAAAGGGCCCTGAAGTTGTAAAGGAGTTATAGTAGTGTGGAAAGTAATGATAGGATGTCCGGTTCGCAACCGGGCCTGGATATTACCCGGGTATTTGCGCTGTTTAGAGGCAATTAATTATCCCAGCGAAAAAACAAAATATTGTTTCATCATAAATGATTGTATAGATGAAACCCAAGAAATTTTGGAAGCATTTGTGAAAAGACATCCGGATGCAGTGAGACTAATTATTGATAATTCTAATGTTAAAGGTTATAAACGCGGCGAATATAGTTTCCGGCGGCTGGCCCACCTTCGCAATCTCCTGCTAAATGAATTTATGCATTCTGATTGTGATTATTTATTTTCCGTTGACAGTGACGTTCTAGTTACTCCTAATACCCTTATCGATCTTATCAATAATAACTGCGATATTATTTCGTGTCTGGTCTGTAATGGACATGAACTTGGTAATACATCTTTATATAATGTACTGGTCAAAAACCAACAAGGCCATTATTTACATATGAGGAATGTTCCCCGAGACAGAATATTCCGGGTCGATTGCACCGGGGCGGCTTATTTAATTAAACGGAAGGTAATAGTCCAGCATAGCATTCGATATTCTGATCTATATGGAGCTGAAGATATTGGCTTTTGTGAAGATGCCGCCAGTCAGGGCTTGGCAATCTATTGTGATGGAAGGCTGGAATGCACTCATATTATGCGGAAAAAATTACTGAGGTCTTCTCAGCCGTAAAGACTTGCTGTTTTTAGATGCTATGCTCCCAGCAGAGGGACAAGACGATCCTTCCAGGCTCAATAAATTGCAGGATACAGGGGAAATAAATTGGATCAGCAAATATTTATAAGAATAAAAACAATACTGTAATCACATTATGCACCCTCCTTTCATAATATATCCTAGGAATTTGAACTCACAAATTTCTACCAATAAAAATAAATATTAGATAAAAGGAGGGGAGAGCAACATGGCTGAACTTAAGTGTGAATATCCAGAAGGTTGTATGTTGGATTTATGGGCTAAAGTGATAAAGGCCAAATATGTTGAGAAACAAGTTAGAGTTCTCGATACCATGTTTTGCGTACCTGATGAACAAGTTGGTGGAAAAATAACTACCGTAGATGACATTAAAGTAAAAGTTATTCAAGCATACGAGGAATTAGGCTTAAACAAAGTAAAAATCTTTATTGAGTTTGAAGTCATACTGCTGGTGATAGTAAATAATGAATACCAGCTGATAACGGTTACTGACAAATATGATCAAGCGATTGAACTGGATGAATTTGATCCACCCCTAACTACTGAAGAATTCCGGGAAGAAATTGAACAGTCTGAAATCATATTAAAGAATTGGACCTTTGACTTTGACATTAAAGGTAATTGTGAAGATCCGCATAACCCATGCCATTTAACTACTCCGGTGCGTGGAACATGTATTGGGCTAAGAGTTTACGTGGATATTATCGACAAACTGGGCAAAATGCATGATGTTATTGTATATGGTGAATTGGAACCCGACGGTTATCAGATTAAGTAAACCACAGACCTTATCAAATGCCCGGTACAAATAGCCGGGCATTTGATATTTAAAAAGGAGTTGAGACAATGACTACCAGAGGAAAAATAGACCGTCAGGAAAAGAATATTATGAGGTCTCAGCTGGAAGAGATATTGGATATACACCGAACACTGGACAAGAAAATAGATAACTATAGAGAGGTAAGCATCAGCAGTGAATACCGCAGATTTTGGAATGAGTTGAAGAATGAGAATATGGAAAAGGTCAAGAGCATTTCCCGATTCATGGTATTGAAATGCAATCGTTGAATATAAAAGTTATCGAGTAGGATACTCGGTTAAATAAGAAACAGGCGGATTTTCTAAACAATATTCTAAGAATATCCTAGAAAGCCGCCTTTCTGTCCGAAGTCCAAGTTAGGGGGAATTCAAATGAAAAGCCTGGGGTTGGCTTTAGGTGGTGGGGGTCTGCGGGGATTAGCACATATAGGAGTGCTGCAGGTTCTGGAAGATAATAATATCGAGGTGGCCATGATATCTGGAACCAGTATAGGGAGTGTCATAGGGAGTCTATATGCCTGTGGAATTTCAGCGTATGAAATAGAGGCTATTGTATTACAGCTAAACTCATCCGACTATCTGGACTACAATATCGGTGGATTCATTAAATATATAGGTGCTCTCTTGATTCCAGGAGTAGAAGCTCAACTTAATGGTATTATTAGGGGGCGCAAATTAGAAAAATTGATGTACAGCTTAACTGAAGGAAAAAGTCTAGCTGACATAAAAAAACCATTGAGTATAATTGCCTGTGATATAAATACCGGCCTGGAAGTCGTTTTTACCAATAGCCGAATGTTAATGAACATCAATAGGACAGTATTGATCTATAATGCTCTGCTCAGTGAAGCAGTACGCTGCAGCAGCTCCATACCGGCTACCTTTGTGCCTCGAGAATTTCGTGGTATGCAAATGGTTGATGGTGGAGTTAGAACCATAGTTCCGGTTTGGGTTCAGAAATTAATGGGTGCGGAATATATACTGGCAATCAATCTAAGCCAGAAAGAGTATGCTTCTCCAGTATCAGGGCTTCCCCAAATAGTCTCCCGAACCATAAATATCCTGACCTTTGAGACATCGGACACAGAAGAAAAATTATTTGCTGATATGCTTATTTTCCCAGGGGTAGGAGATGTTGATATTGATGATCTGAGCCAAGCTAAGGAAATTATAAAACAGGGGAGAATGGCTATTATGAAAAAAGTTCCGGAATTAAAAAGAGCTTTAAAATAATATTTAAGTAACCTAGACTTACCAAACTACATATAATATCCACTAAGAAGCACTATCAGCCGAAGTAGTAGTACACGGCAGGGAGGAGGTTAAAATGGCTACGGATAAGTTTGAGCATGCGACGTTTTATCTGACAAAAAATCAGGTAAATGATATAAAAAGATTGGCAAGAGAAAACCAAATTTCCAGGAGTGCCCTGGTTAGGATGATAATAAGGGAATACCTGGCCAGACAGGAGGATAATCAGGCCAAATAATATGTTCCTGAATGCGGCACTTTGAGAACGAGGAAATCATAGTGTCAATAAAGAACTACTTTGATAAAAACGAAATGACTATGTTCTACGCAATCAAAAATTTTGCACTGTAAATCGCTAATTGGAAAGTTTGGGTTATACCCAAATCTAGTACTACAGCGAGTGTAAAATTTCCGATTGCTCATCTTAGAACCGTTCCCTGTCGCATTTAACATAAATTGTTGGGTATATATATAAAGGCTCTGGAAACAATGAAAACCAGAGCCTTTATGTATGAACTCAAAAAGAAAAATTTCTTAATAAGGATATTCGCGCTTATTTGCTAAAATGACACTGGATGAATAACAGTCCCAATAAATTTAGCGGGGCTTTTGGTTTAGAAAAAAGGTTGACGGCAATAATTTAACTAAGGGAAGGGGGCAACCATAATGAAAAAAATAACAGTAATTATAGGTGTATTAATTATAATTTTTTTAGGAAGTAATTCTTATTATGCTAATAGCAACTCATTGAACAACAGTGTGCTGAGGCTGCATGTAATAGCAAATAGCGACAGTGTGGATGACCAAGCACTAAAAATAGCGGTCAAAAATGAAGTGGTGGAATTATTAAAAACAGATTTTGCTGAACAGCAGGATGTAGAACAGGCCCGTAAACTGGCGACAGAAAATATCCCTCGCATACAGGAATTAGCAGAAGAAGTAATTGAAAGTCAGGGTTACCATTATACAGTACAGGTCAAAGTAGGGGAATACATGTTCCCAACCAAGAGTTATGGCAACCTGGTGTTCCCCCAGGGTGAATATCAAGCCTTGCGAATAATAATCGGGGATGGAGAAGGCAAAAACTGGTGGTGTGTTTTATTCCCGCCGCTGTGTATGGTATCTGATTCAGATAAAGGATTGAGTTTTGACAAGGAGGAAGAAGCTCAGGTAAGTTTTAAATGTTTGGAATTGCTTCCTAAAGGAGTAAGACTAAAATTATCCAGCCATTAACTGACAGATGTAATGTATGAAGGTATATTATTTAAAGGGGGTAGCTTAACAGCTATTCCTTTTTGATTATGGCGATGGCAACAGTTGATTGGTAAATTAAATATGTCCCCGTTTGCATGATTCCAGAAGCAATATCCCTGAAACGGAATATTCAGGGCCCAGAAGGAACAAGCAATTTAAATTAGATATAGAGCATGTCAGGTGCAGTATACAGCAGCCATACACTTTCTATAAGGGCAGACAACCTTACCAACGCCACCCTATGCAAAGCGTAGACCTCTCGCCCCATCCAGTAGAACATCCCCCTTTTGCTAATGAAGCTTCAGAAGGTAATTTCGTTAAGGCCTCTTAAATATTTATATATTTACAATATATTTGGTGGTTTTTACAGAGGAATAAATATATAATTTTAAAAAACAGGAGAAATTGAATGAGTAAAACCATAGTAATTGAGGCCCCGGCCAAGATAAACCTGATGCTGGATATAAAAGGGAAACGAAGCGATGGTTATCATGAATTGGAAACACTTATGCATCAGATAGATCTAGTGGACAAAATTCATATCAAAAAAGACTCCAGTATTTCAATAAAAAGCAACAGTCTAGAGATACCCAATGACAGCAGTAATTTAGCTTATAAAGCGGCCCAATTAATTTTGCGGACTTATGGACGCGGAGAAGGGGCAGCTATTTTTATTGACAAGAATATCCCGGTTGGGGCTGGATTGGCTGGAGGAAGCACTGATGCAGCCGCCGTATTGAAGGGAATCAATATATTATATAATTATGATATATCCGATGAAAAACTCGCTTATATCTCGGCACAGATCGGATCGGATGTTCCCTTTTGTTTACAGGGAAATCCGCGTATAATAATGGATGAGACAGTAGAGGGGACCGCTTTTAAAAACGATCAGAATATTGAGGGATCAACCTGTATTGCCAGAGGTCGGGGAGAACTGTTAACCCCACTAGAGAGTAAAGTGCTACCCTGGATATTATTGGTTAAACCGGATTTCCAATTATCTACCGCCGAGGTATATGGGAAGTTTAAAATGGAAAATGTACATATAATACCTGACCTTAATGCTTTTATTAAAGCCTGGGAGATATATGATATTATAGAACTATCACATTATTGTGAAAATGTTTTAGAAACAGTAAGTGCAACCCTTTATCCAGAAATTATGCAGATAAAAAAGAGCTTAGAAAGACTGGGGGCAGTAAAAGCAACCATGTCAGGAAGCGGACCAGCGGTGTTTGGTGTTTTTATCCACCCGGAGGATGCTTTAAAGGCACAGCAAGTCATGAAGGAGAGTTACTCCGAGACTTATCTTGTTTCATCATATGGTAGAGGTGATTAATTTATGGAAAACAGGCGATTAGTACCGGTCAATCTTGATTCCTACAAACCACTGAGAGAGCTGGTTTTGGATGCGATCAGAGAAGCCATTATTAATGGAAATCTAAAACCTCGGGAAAGACTTATGGAAATACAGCTAGCAGAAGAGCTGGGTGTGTCCAGAACGCCAATAAGAGAAGCTCTAAGGAAGCTGGAACTAGAGGGCTTTATTGTAATGATTCCTAGGAAAGGAGCCTATGTAGCAGATATATCATTTAAAGATATTGCTGATGTTTATGAGATACGTGCAGCATTGGAAGGTCTGGCTGCGGCGCTGGCAGCTGAGCGCATAACTGATGAAGAGCTGGAAGAAATGGAGAGATATCTGGTAGGAAAGGCAGAGGCTATTGCTAATAATGATATAGAAAAACTAGTAGATGTTGATACCAAATTTCATGAATTGATTTACCAGGCCAGCCGTAATGAAAGACTGTCCAATATTATAAATAACCTGAGGGAACAAATCCAGCGCTGCAGGATAACATCACTATCAGTACCAGGAAGGATGAAGGAATCCCTGCAGGAACATCGTGCTATTGTAGAGGCTATTCAGTCTCGGGATACTCAGCTGGCTCGGCAGGTAGCCCAGGACCACATAGAGAATGCTGAGAATATTATGATGGAATCTCTTAAAAAAGAAGGCTTGCCTAAATAAGGAGATAGTATAATGGTATACGATGCAGTAATACTCGCAGGGGGCAAGATCTGTGACGAACTAAAGGCAGCAGCTCCTTATGATAACGAAGCATTTATTAGGATAGCCGGCCAGCCCATGATTCTCTATGTTTACAGAGCTTTACGGCAAACAGACTATATCAAGAGAATCGTAATAAGTGGTCCGGGACAGGAACTGCAAAAGATAACCCCGGAGGATGAAAATTTATTTTTCGCTGACGAGGGAGAAAATGCTATAGAAAGTCTGGCTAATGCTGTTCAGCTGTTAAAAAATTATTCTATCAGTGAGATGGTCCTGGTGATGCCCACCGATATACCATTTATTACCCGAGCAGCTATAGATGATTTTATTGAACAGGCGGAAAGAACCGATGGAGATTTTTTTTATGCTCTAACCAGTAAAGAGGTAAATGAGAAAAAATTTCCGGGCGTTTCGCGTACTTATGTGCATCTTAAAGAGGGGATATTTACTGGGGGGAACCTCTTTTTGATGCGCAGTGAGATGATCGATAAAGCACTGGATATGGCAGTGCAATTAGTAATGAGAAGAAAAAATCCGTTGGCTATGGGGAGGCTGTTTGGTTTTCGCATGGTCTGTAATTATTTGCTGAAAAAACTTAGTATCGATATGGCAGAGAAAAGATTTTATGAAGTAGTGAACATAAAAGGAAAAGCTATTATTTCCACTTTTGCTGAGGTGGGAGTTGACGTAGATAAGCTCAGTGATCTGGAGCTAGCGAAAGAATATCTGGGCAACCGAATATTTTAAGTATAAGCTTATTTTATTTTACCCGCTCAGCCAATTCGATTATAATAATATACTGGTGCATCAACAAAAAATGTATGTAAATCCGGGTGAATAACCTGATGATTATAAACAGGCTATTAGAAGGTGAGTGTTACAGTTGAAAATATCCGCAGTTGTTCTGGCCGCAGGCAAAGGAGTACGAATGTGTTCTGAGCTTCCTAAAGTGGCCCATAAAGCAGCAGGAAAGCCGATGATTCTGCATATCATTGATATTGTGCGACAGGCTGGTATCGAAGATATCAATGTAGTAGTAGGTCACGGCCGGGAGGTAGTACAACAATTACTGGCCCAGGAAAAAGTCAATTTTGTATTGCAAGAACAGCAGTTGGGGACGGGACATGCATTATTACAGGCAGACAAAAACATTGATCCTGATTCGACAGTAATAGTATTAACTGGAGATACCCCCTTATTAAGATCCAGCACCATACGAGAATTAATCAACTTTCATCAGCAACAGAAATCTCCGGGCACTATCCTATCGGCTGAATTAAGCAATCCAGCCGGATATGGCAGGGTAATTCGCCAGGCTGACCAATCATTTTCCCGAATAGTGGAAGAAAAGGATGCCACCGAAGCAGAAAGACAGATCAGAGAAATTAATTCAGGCATTTATTGTTTTCAGGCCGGGAAAGTATTTGAGTTACTAAAGAAAATAAATACCAATAATGCCCAGGGAGAATACTATTTAACCGATGTTCTGGAGCTGATTAAGGATACAAAACAGACAGTGAATATAATTAAGGTTGAAGATGCCCAGGAAATATATGGCGTTAATGACAGAATCCAACTGGCCTATGTTGAATCAATATTGAGAAAAAGAAAAAACCTGGAGTTAATGAGAGAAGGCGTCACTATAATGGACCCCTCTTCCACATTTATTGATAAAGATGTACGGGTGAAAAAGGATAGTATCATATTGCCATATACCATAATAGAAGGGTCTACCTTGATCGGAGAAAACTGTCAGATAGGTCCGTACAGCAGAATAAGTAATTCACATATTGGTGATAACGTCATTATAGATAGTTCTCGGGTAAATGAGGCTAGAATTGGCAACCAATGCAGTATTGGACCATTTGCTTACCTGAGGCCCCAATCAGAATTGCATGATAACGTTAAAGTAGGAGATTTTGCAGAAATAAAGAAATCTATAATTGGTGAACACAGTAAAATTCCGCATTTAAGTTATGTTGGAGATGCAATAATTGGTAAAGGGGTTAACGTTGGTGCTGGAACCATTACCTGTAATTATGATGGCAGGAATAAACATCAGACCATAATAGAGGACCAGGCATTTATAGGCAGCAATACTAATCTGGTCGCGCCGGTAAAAGTAGGGGAAAATGCTACCATAGGCGCAGGGTCTACGATTGCTCACGATGTACCACCGGACTCTCTTTCGGTAGAGCGCGCCAAACAAAAAAATTTTCAAAATTGGGCTAATAAAAATAGATAAGTAAATATTAGGAGGTAGTTCGCGAAATGAAAGCATCCAGGTGGAGGATGAAACTATTTTCTGGCAATGCCAATCCGGGTTTGGCTGAAGAAATCGCAAAATACCTGGGAATTCCGGTTGGAAATGCCAAAGTTGCAAGATTTTCAGATGGAGAAATTGGTTGTGCTATTGATGAAAGTGTACGCGGGGTGGATGTGTTTGTTGTACAGCCCACCTGTTCCCCGGTTAACGAAAATCTTATGGAACTCCTTATCATGATAGACGCGTTCAGAAGAGCATCTGCCTCAAGAATAAACGCAGTTATTCCCTATTATGGTTATGGACGTCAGGACCGCAAAAGCAGAGCTCGTGATCCAATTACCGCCAAGCTGGTCTCCAATCTCATTGTGGAAGCCGGTGCCCAAAGGGTAGTAGCAGTAGATCTGCATGCCAATCAAATTCAGGGTTTTTTTGATATCCCGGTAGACCATTTACCCGGAGTGCCAACTATCGGTGAATATTTTAAAAGCAAGAGTTTAAGTTCCGATGCGGTAATTCTATCTCCTGATGTAGGAGGAGTTACCAGAGCTCGCGATTTGGCTGCCAAGCTAGGAGCTCCCCTGGCCATAGTTGATAAGAGAAGACCCGAGCCCAATGTTTCAGAAATCATGAATGTAATTGGAGATGTAACCAACAAATCGGTAATAATTATCGATGATATTATAGATACGGCTGGCACTATATGTAAGGCAGCAGAAGTTATGATGGAAAAAGGAGCCCGAGAGGTTTTTGGCTGCTGTACCCATCCAGTCTTTTCTGGACCTGCAATAGAAAGATTATCTAAAGCTCCTTTTAAAGAAATTGTAATCACCAATACTATTCCACTGGGAAAAGACAAAATGCTGGATAATATGACCATCTTATCTATTGCCCCCCTGGTAGGGGAGGCCATACTAAGAATTCATGAAGATCTTTCAGTAAGCAAACTATTCGAAGGGTAGACGGCTTGGACATACATATCCTTAAATGTTATAATTAGATGTCAATTTTGATGATTATTAGAATAATGCTTAGAGAAAAGGGGTGAAAATTTGACCGCAGCAGTTGCACTTACATGTAAAATAAGAGAAAAAAAGACCAAGGGATATTTAAACGAGATGCTGAAGCAGGAATGGATTCCAGGGATAGTATATGGACAAGAGCAAACTCCAGTATCAGTATTTCTAAACCGCCGGGACCTGTATAAAAAAATGAGCAGCTTTGGAGCCCGGGGGATATTCACTTTGGATATCGAAGGAGCAGGTAACCCAGTCATGGCATTGGTCCGAGAAGTTCAAAAGCAGCCTTTGAGTGGACATATCATTCATATAGATTTCTTAACTATCAATATGTCGGAGAAAATATCCAGCAAAGTAGGAATCCATATCGAAGGAGAAGAAGAACTAATCAAAAAGGGTGGTATACTGCAGGTAGGAATAAAAGAGGTAGAAGTATCCTGTTTGCCCAAAGATTTACCGGAAGTATTCACTATCGAGGTATCAACTTTGGACTTTGGAGACCGGGTTATTATGGGTGACTTAACCCTGCCCGAAGGAGTAGAATTGGCCGATGCAGCAGAAACGGTAATATGTTCAGTGTTAGCACCATCTAAAGCCACTGCCGAGCAGGGCGAGGATGAAGCTGCTGAAGAGGGCCAGGAAGAGGAATAGGCGATTAACCTCGGGTTATTTAACTATACTGATAAAAAGGGTAGATTTTTACGTAAAAACTACGTAAGATTCTACCCTATATTTTTTGTGAATATTCATTAAATATAATTCAACCGCAAAAAGTAATATTCGTGATTTTGAATGCAAAAATATGCCATCGTCAGTCTCCGTGTGGGAAATACCAACTGCTTGACTCATAGTAAATAGGGTACCGGGCAGAATCACATCCGTGTTCAACTGCCCTCTCGCGACCATATTGGTGAGGTTTATAACCGAAATCAGTTGTGCCCAGGGGTACCCATCCGGTAGTGCTCACCCCCATTTGCTATGAGTCTTCCAGCGTCATATTGAAAACGACCAGAGGGAGTATAAGTTGTACCGGCAACCTTAATAGTGACCAACGGGAACATCAGTAGTACCCGTAGGGTGAAGGGCGGGTGTTACTACCATGCTCCGCCAATACCTCCTGAATATTTATGCATTCAAAAAGTTATCTTTAGGGTTTTGGCAGTGGAATAAATATGTGTATTGTACTTTTGTAAATCAATAGAGGAAAAGCTTTTGCCATACGGAAAGCGAGAGGAAATGAGTGATCCAATAAAATAGTTCCCCAAAAAAAGTTTTTTTGGTTTAGATAAGTATTCCCCGATGGTTTTTATATCTCTGGGATAATGTTAGTCTGCTTGGTATAATAGTAGCAGTAATAAATATAAGAAATTAAGGGGCAGCGGCAGGATGAAGATTATTATTGGTTTGGGCAATCCGGGCCAGAAATACCGGGACACGCGTCATAATATGGGTTATACGGTAGTAGAAGAGATTGCCAGACGATATGCTATAGAAAAAGAAGAATGCAAGTTTGATTCCATAATCGGGCATCTTAGAATAAATGGGGAAAAAGTGTTAGTGGTAAAACCACTGACTTATATGAATCTCAGTGGGAAAGCGGTTCAAGCCCTGGTACACTTTTATAAACAAGATCTATCCAAAATAATTGTAGTATACGATGATATGGACCTGGAAGTTGGCCGGATCAGGGTCAGGGCCAACGGTGGCAGTGGGGGACACAAGGGAATAGCCTCTATAAACGATAGACTGGGCAGCAGTGAGTTCCCGCGAGTACGTATCGGGGTGGGTAGACCGCCTGAACATTGGGCGGTTGAATCATGGGTATTAAGTAAAATAGGTACCGATGAACAAGCAGTTATGGAAGGCAGTCTTCAAAAAGCCTCTGATGCCGTTATATGCTGGGTAAAAGATGGTATAGTTCAGGCTATGAATAAGTATAATTAGATAAAACCTATCTGGCTGATTATTTTAAAAGAGTAATTTGCACTTCCAAAAGGTGCAATCCGCAGTCAGAATGTATAAATATGCCGTTGCCAAACTTTATAAGTAATAATTTTTGGTTTTGGCAGTGAGTTTTATCAAGTGAATATTTTATGACCTGTCGGGTAATTCTTTACCCGGCCCTTTGACGTGCCTGCCTATAAACGGTATCTTAGTATACCACGCATAAGAGTCGGCAGGAACGATTTATTGTAAGCAGGTACTGCAATTGTTGGGGGCTTAAGCATTTGAACAGCAATTTTTTGGCAAAATTGAATAGCTGCCTGGAAAACAGGCAAAACGTAATCTTGAGTGGGTTAGCGGGGACTGCCCGGTCATTCTTCCTGAATGAATTATTTAGAAGCCGGCCAGGTAAGTTCTGGTGTCTGGTTGCCACGGAAGAGAAGGCTTTTGATCTTACCCGAGAGCTGTCGCAGTTTATGGATCGGAATCGTATTTTTGTGTTTCCGGGTCGAGACTATGTACGTACCAAAGAGAATTATACCTGGGCGGAAAAAGAACGCATAACCACTATCCAGGAATGCATCCTCCATCCCCAGCGGCATAGTGTAATTATTACCACCCCCGGAGGAATCATGTATAAACTGGCATCTCCCCAAAGCATGAAAGATAGAGTAGTCCGGCTTGAATATGGCCAGGAGATCGCTTTTGAACAACTGCTTGGACAGCTGGTTGATACAGGTTATCAACGTGTTGATACCATAAGCAATCCGGGTGAATTTGCAGTGCGGGGAGGGGTTTTGGATATTTATCCCGTCGGCAATAAAAGTCCTTACCGGATTGAACTGTTTGGAGATTTAATAGAATCCATCCGCCCTTTTGATTTAGATAGTCAAAGGTCCATTGACCGGGAAACTTATGTAAATATTAGTCCCGCCTATGAAATGAGCACAAAATCGGTGGAGTCAACGCTATTTGATTTTATCAGCGGCAACGCCAGTATATTTGTAGACGAACCGCGCGAAGTAATTAGTAATCTGGACAACCATATTAGACGCTATCGGGAGTCCATAAAAGAAGCAGGAGTAAGCGCTAAGCCATTAAAAGAGCTGTCTTTGATGGAAAGTAAAGAATTTCAGGAACATCTAAGCAAGAGAAGCGCAGTTTACCACAGCTTTTTTCCGGGCAGCATCATGCCGGCTAAAGCAGGTTTATTGGAGCATATATCTCAGAAGGAGATGGAGTATTTCATAAATGAATACGAACGGCTTTTTAAAAGGCTGCAGGAATGGCAGGCTAACAGCTATTCGATACATTTATACATCAAGAGCAAGCCGGCCCGGGATCAGTTAAAAAAGGATTTGGTGGATCACCATATAAGCGGCATAGAGATAATAAATAGAAGCGTGGAAAGCGGTTTTATCAGCCAGACCTTTAAAACTGCTCTGCTAAGTGAAAAGGAAATATGGGGTAAGAAAAACCGGGCCGCTAAAAAGAGTAAGCGGTCAGAAAATAGAATATTATTGGAAAACATGAAATTGGGCGACTATGTAGTACATGAAAATCATGGCATAGGTATCTTTCAGGGTATATCTCAAGTGGAAACAGATGGGATTACTCGAGAATACTTACTCCTGCAATACGCTGGGACGGATCGGTTATATCTTCCGCTGGATAAACTGGGCATGCTTTACCCCTATAATATCTCGGATGAGAAGAGACCTCGCTTAAGCAGACTAGGAGGAAACGACTGGGAGAAAACTAAAAGTCGAGTAACTCAGTCCATACAGGAGATGGCCCAAAAGCTATTGGAGCTGTATGCAGCTCGACAATCACTGCAGGGGCATTCTTTTTCCGGGGATACCCCCTGGCAGCAGCAGTTTGAGGGTGCATTCCCTTACCAGGAGACCACGGACCAGTTGAGTTCAATAAAAGAGATTAAAGAAGATATGGAGCGCTCTCAGCCCATGGACCGTTTAATATGCGGAGATGTGGGTTACGGGAAAACTGAAGTAGCTATGAGAGCCGCTTTTAAGGCGGTCATGGATGGCAAGCAGGTTGCGATCCTGGTCCCTACTACGGTGCTGGCAGAGCAGCATTACCATACTTTCAAGGATAGGTTTAAAGAATACCCGGTTGCTATTGAGGTATTGAGCCGTTTTCGTTCCGCTGCGGAACAGAAGAGAATCGTTATGGATCTGCAAAAAGGAGCTATAGATATAATAATTGGAACTCATCGATTATTATCTAAAGATGTTCAATTTAGCGATTTAGGACTTTTGATTATTGATGAAGAACATCGCTTTGGGGTGTCACAAAAAGAAAAAATCAAAATGTTCAAGATAATGATTGATGTATTAAGTTTATCTGCTACCCCTATCCCCAGGAGCCTGCATATGTCCCTCACTGGCTTAAGAGATCTGAGCGTTATAGAAACGCCTCCCCCGGAAAGATATCCGATAAAAACCTACGTGTTGGAATATAACGAAGAAATAATAGCGGAAGCCATTTATGCTGAAATAGAAAGGCAGGGGCAGATTTTTTTCGTTCATAATCGTATAGAAGATATTTATGCCGTCCAGGAAAAACTTAAAATACTACTGCCTGAAGTTTCCATTGCGGTAGGACATGGACGTATGAAAGAAGATGAATTATCCCAGGTCATCAGCTTATTTTTGGCAGGGAAATATCAGGTATTCTTATGTACTACAATTATTGAATCGGGGTTAGACATGCCTAATGTTAATACCATTATCGTAGATGAATCTGACCGGATGGGCTTAGCCCAGCTGTATCAGCTGCGAGGAAGAGTAGGTCGTTCCAATCGGATCGCGTATGCCTATCTTACTTATAAACCGGATAAAAGCATAAACGATATGGCTCAGAAGCGCTTGAATGCTATTCGCGAATTTAATGAACTGGGAGCCGGCATGAAAATAGCTTTGAGAGATCTGGAAATAAGGGGAGCAGGAAATATTTTGGGGCCAGAACAACATGGGTACATCCAAGCGGTTGGATTTGATATGTACTGCCGATTGCTGGAGAGAGAAACCGGGCGTTTAAAAGGAATGGATAGGAAGGAAAATGCAGCTGTGTTTATGGATATTGATGTGGACTACTATATTCCCGACAGCTATATCCCGGACTCAGGTACCAAAATAAGAATATACCGACGATTAATGCTGGCAGAGGAAGAAAAAGATATAGAAGAAATAAAAAATGAATTGCGCGACCGTTTTGGTAAACTGCCTCGACCGGTGGAAAACTTCCTGCAGCTATCAAAATTAAGAATCACAGCCAGCAGTAAAGAAATTAAATCTTTACGTAGGAAAGGGAATAAACTGGAAATACATCTGGAAAGAGCATTGTCTCAAAATGTAACGGGAAATATAACTGGAATTAAAGAGAGCAATTTCCATGAAAATACTATTTCAATGGAATTTGAAGGTACAGTATCTCTGGAACAGCTGCAGCAGGTATTAAATGTCTTATAAGTAATATGAACCGGCGATTCCATTGTAAATAGAAATATTCGTGATTTTGAATGCAATGGCTCTAAATATTTATGCATTCAAGAAGTTCTCTTTAGGGCTTTCGCAGTGGAATTACTGGTTGATTAGCAATAAACGGTTGCAACGGCAGCAGTTTTTTATTTTGGGGGAGTATATTGTAAGAGAAGACGGGAAGGTACTTCTAAAATGGAAATAAATAATGATAAAACCCGATATAACGGGAAAACGACCCCGGGGGAGCAGGGGGAAAAGTGTAGAAATTTGTATTATAAACTACAGAAATCTTAAGCAGACCTAGAGATACAGTAAGCTTAAAATAAAAAAATAGCCTGCAGATGGCAAAAAGTGAATAAAAGGGGATTCTCAGTTATATACTATCACTGAGAAAGAAAACTACATTTTCAAATTATGAAAAAAGGAGGGATAAATGTAAATTGAAAGCAACAGGGATTGTTCGACGGATTGATGATTTAGGAAGGGTTGTTATCCCCAAGGAAATACGAAGGACTTTGCGTATACGCGAGGGAGACCCGCTGGAAATTTTTGTTGACCGGGAAGGTGAAGTTATATTAAAAAAATATTCTCCCATAGGAGAACTGGGGGATTTCGCTAAAGAATATGCAGATTCGCTGCACGAGACTATAGGCCACATTTCTATGATTGCTGACAGAGATGTAATTATAGCACTCTCGGGGGCGAATAAACGTGAGTTTTTGGGTAAGGCTATCGGCAAGGCAGTGGAAAGAGCTCTGGAGGAACGTACCACTCTGGTAATGAATGACCTTGAATCTCCAGATGATGAAAACCTGCATGTAATTCAAAACGACGATAGAGAATATACTCTTAAATCTCAAGTGATTGCCCCCATTATTACCCAGGGAGATCCCATTGGAGCTGTAATCCTGGTAAGTAAAGAGCCCGGCATGAAACTTGGCGACATGGAAATAAAGCTGGCAGAAACAGCCGCAGGATTTCTTGCCAAGCAAATGGAACAATAAATACTGGAGATCAATGAAGCGGTCTTATAGTTAAGACCGCTTCAGATTGCCCTCCAAGTTAGCAAGGTGACACAGGTAAAAACCAGCATGCAAGAAGCCCTTCCAGGACCACAATTTAAGCTCGCTTCGCTCGAAATAATAAAGAAGCCCTTCCAGGACCACCCCGTACCGGGGCAACTGATGCGCCTCTATTTCATTGCGGCACGGCTAAGGGTGCAATTTAAGCTCGCTTCGCTCGAAATAATAAAGAGCCCTTCCAGGACCACCCCGGTATGGGGTGATCCTGGAAGGGCTCTTGTCATCGGCCTGAAGCAATCCTTAATAGCTATGATCACTGTTCTTTTGTGAAAAATTATTACTGCAGCTTGGGTAAAAGTAATACAATGTATAAGAAAAGTCATGTTCACTGCTATAGGCACAATTTGCCAGAAGGTTCCCCTTATTTATATCAGTCGGTTTATGTTTATGCTTTCCAAACACTAGATTAATAATTTTGACCGGGGAATCAAATTTTAGCTCACATAATGTGATGCGATCATGTGCCATTGATAAGCAGCAGATAATTCATTGTGATATAATATATTTCATTATAACGGGGAGGAAAGACATGGATAAAGGGCAGAGCTTTCTCAAGGGGGCCGTGGTATTAAGTATTGCCGGTGCCATAAGCAAAGTTTTGGGAGCCATATACCGCATACCGCTGGCCAGGCTTCTGGGGGGAGAAGGCATGGGTTTGTACCAGATGGCTTATCCCATATATACCACTATTTTGGCCCTGGCTACCGCAGGTGTACCGGTTGCTATTTCGGTTCTGGTATCAAGAAAAGAGACTGCTGGATATAAAGGTGATAGCCGAAAAATCTTTCGGGTATCGCTTTTTATATTGTTCTTCTTCGGTTTATTATTGACCATACTGGTGATGCAATCCGCAGGCTTTATCGCTAAAAACATATTAAAAGATGCCCGATCCTATTATCCGATTATGGCCGTTGCCCCGGCTATATTATTATCCGGATTAATGTCTGTATTCAGGGGATATTTTCAGGGACATCAGTCTATGGTCCCGACCGCCGTATCACAGGTAGTTGAACAAATGTTCCGGGTAAGTGCGGTACTGCTTCTGGCTTTTTATCTGTTCCCCCGGGGTTTAGCATACTCAGCGGCCGGGGCTACTTTTGGAGCAGTGGTGGGGGGAATTGCGGGCCTCATAGTGCTGATGATATTTTATTATAAATTCAAGGGACGCGAAAAAGAATCTGGGCCTTTGTTGTACAGTGGGACTTCATATATGGAACTGGCCAAAGAAATGGTGACTCTGGCTATACCAGTTTCTTTCGGTGCGGTAGTTTTACCCCTGGTGCAGATGTTAGATGCAGTTATTGTACCGGGGAGGTTAATGGCCTTAAATTATACCACTTCACAGGCAACTGCATTATATGGCCAGTTATCCGGTATGGCAGCGGTGCTTATCAGTCTTCCTACTATATTCACGATAGCGATTGCTACCAGTCTGGTCCCGGCTGTGTCTGAAGCTTTGACCAGACAGGATACTAATTTATTAAGAGAAAGGATCAATTATGGCATACGGGCCGGAATGATTATATCGCTGCCCTGTGCAGCGGGATTATTTACCCTGGCGTTTCCAATATGTGATCTGCTGTATGCAACCCCAGAAGCCGGTATACCCCTTGAACCCCTGGCTTTTTCATGTATCGTATTAGCTGCTTTTCAGCTGTCCAGTGCAGGATTACAGGGAATTGGGAGGCCGGAGATAGCTATGCGTAATCTCATTGTTACCGGTATATTAAAAGTAATATTAAATTACACCCTTACCAGTGTACCCCATCTTAATATACAAGGTGCTGCTATTGGTACTGTAACCGCCTTTTTAGTGGGATCAATGCTTAATATGATTTACTTAAGAAAACTAACCGGTATTCAGTTCGAAATGAAGCGTCTCTTAAAAATATCTATCGTTACGCTAATAATGGGTATAACCGTAAAATTGGCGTTTGGCACACTGGTTGGAATGGATATTAATTCTCATATCTCAACCCTCCTGGCTATTATCGTCGGGGTGGGTATATATGGGATACTGCTTATCTTGTTAAAAGAATTTGATATAAAAATGATCAAGAGAATGACCCGGGTGTAACAGGAGATAAAAATCTGGTTTTGAAGAAAGGAGTTAATGCAGCAGATGGACAGCAGTGCTAAAGAAATAGACCGGCTTATTAAAATAATGGACAGACTTCTCAGCCCGCAGGGATGTCCATGGGATAGAGAGCAGACCCATGAATCGCTGACCAGGTATTTAATTGAGGAGAGTTATGAAGTTATCGAAGCCATAAAAAACCAATCCATGAACGATCTGCGAGAAGAACTGGGAGACGTATTACTGCAGGTAGTATTCCATGCCGCATTGGCCCAAAAAGCGGGTCATTTTAATTTTGCTGATGTAGTTGAGGCGGTTAGCAATAAGATGATAGAGCGGCATCCCCATGTGTTTGCATCAATGAATCTAGAATCTAGTGAAGATGTGATGAACCACTGGGAAAATTTTAAGCGTGAGAAGGGCAAGAAGACGGTTTTGGCAGGTATACCGGCCATGCTGCCGGCCTTGATGAGAGCCGAAAAACTCCAGGAAAAGGCAGCCCGGGTAGGATTTGATTGGCCCTCCCCGGAAGGTGCCATCGAGAAATTCAAAGAAGAAATAGAAGAGTTCAATCGAGCAGAAAACCATACCAATCAACAGGAGGAAATGGGTGATATATTGTTCGCTATAGTTAATGTGGCCAGATTAACCAACATTGAACCTGAACAGGCACTGCAGTTAACTAATGATAAATTTATCCGCCGTTTCAATTATATTGAAGAAAATATCAAGGCCAGTGGAGGTATTATGGGTCAAATGGATCTGGAAACCATGGACCTTTTGTGGGAGGAAGCCAAGGCTAAAGGCTTGTAGTTAACATTAATTCGGCGATTAAAGAATATTTTCTTGGTAATAAGCAGGAAAATTTAGGATAACATCGAATAGCCATATTATAAAAGCAAAGGAGGGATAGTTCTTGAACAAGACAGACCTGATAAGTGAAGTAGCGGCCAGGACAGGGATGACAAAAAAAGATGTTGAAAAATTGGTAAATGCATTTTTTTCAACCATAGAAGGAACTTTAAAATCCGGGGATAAAGTTCAGTTAATTGGTTTTGGAACATTCGAAGTTAGAAATAGACAGGCTAGAAAAGGCCGGAATCCGCAAACAGGTGAAGAGATAAGCATTCCTGCGGCTAGAGTCCCAGCATTCAAGGCTGGTAAAGCACTAAAAGATGCCGTAGACTAAAATGAGACTGGACAAGTACCTAAAAGTATCTAGAATAATAAAGCGGAGAACGGTGGCCAAAGATTTCGCAGAACATGAGAGAGTAATGGTTAATGATAAAATTGCCAAGCCTTCTACTAATGTTGAAAAAGGAGATATCATTTCAATTTTCATAGGGCAGAAAAAAACGGTTATTGAAGTGCTTGAAATCAGAGATAATGTCAAAGCTGGTGAAGCGAAAAATTTATATCGTGTCCTGGAATAAAATACTTTAAATAAATAGGACGGCAGACCGATGTCATTAGCTCTCTCTGGGGATCACTCCGTACCGGGACAACTGATGTGCGTTCATTTTATTGCGGTCACCATTAAGGGTGCAATTTAATTTCGCATAAGGCTCATGAATAATAAGGAAACCCTTAACAGGATCACAATTTAATTTCGCACAAGGCTCATGAATAATAAGGAAAAGAATATATGCGTTATTTCAAATAACCCGATCAATTAACGTACACAGGTACGCCTCAATTCCGGGTTTTTCTCATAGCATTAATCTTACTTCCATCATCGGTCTGGCATCTTATCGACTTTGTCGATAACCTAACACCCTGAATAAACAGGGTGTTTCTTATTTTCTGTTTTTTCTTTAGGCATAATCAAGCACCTATAAAGCATATTTTTAATTAGCAAATCTTACAGCAGGTGATAAATAATAACAGCCTGAAAAAACGAGTGGAGGAGATAAAATGTCCGAACATTCTCTTTTGTTATTAGATCGAAAGACGTTGGAAATATCGGGGGTGGAGAATGTCAATACTTTCGATGAAGAAGAGATAATACTGGAAACCATGATGGGTTATCTGTACGTGCTGGGAGAACAACTGCACGTCAGTATGTTAAACCTGGATCAAGGAAAAGTAGTAGTAGAGGGAAATATAATCAACATTGAGTACAAACGAGAGGGTAAAGACATTAAGGCTAGAGGCAAAAACATACTATCCAGATTATTGAAGTAACAGGAAACGAAGGGACGGTCCTTGTTCTATCGTTTTCTGATCTGGGAGTTAATGAGGAGGAGGATTTTGCCAGGCATATTCTTTCAGCTAAAAGCATTCTTGTTCACCATGATTCTGGGATTATGCAGTGCAGTAATTTTGCATTATTATCAACTGTTGATCAGAAACGCAAGAGTAAGCAAATTTTACCTGTATATATTAGATCTAATATTCTGGGTCCTTATGGTCATGGTAGTTTTTATGGGCATGTTGTATATAAATCAGGGTGAGATGCGGTCCTATGTACTAATAGCTCTGCTTATGGGGGGGATAATTTATTATCATGTTCTATCTGGGATGTGTGCGGGATTTCTTCTAAAACTCGCTGGTGGTACTATAGCTGCGGTTAAAATGCTGGTTAAGGTGATTTACTGCTTTCCACGAGATATTATATATCGGATAAAAAAAATGGCGATAATTCACAGACCCAAAGATGATGATCATGACGAATAAAAGTGAAAAATAATTAGAGCTTTTTAAAAGGTTTTAAATTATACTTATAGAACAAATAAGTACTCAATTTATCCATAAAATGTATAAGATTTGTAGATAGTATCGTGGGAGTTATGAGAATAGAAATTCGTGGAGCAGAAAAATTAAGTTATAGAGAAAAGCAGGCCGTAGTACTCAGGGAATCCGGAAAAAACACCAGGGAAATTGCTTCCATTTTAAATGTGAGTCCGGGAACGGTTTCCACTCTGCTTAATAGGGCACGTTCCAAAGGGTAACGAAGTAGTTATTGTTATTCCCGGAAGTATACTAGGTATTTTATTAGGCGAGGACGATGCGGATGAGTAAAAAAAATGAAAAAAAACCGGTAATAAGATTATTGTTGGTAGGTTTTGTTGCTATGTCTTTGCTGATCACTATAGTACCCAGGGTCCAAACAGTATACGATTTGAATAAACGAAAAGTTATTTTAGAACAAGAAAAGGATAAACTAGTCCAACAAAATGGGAATTTGCAGAAAACTATGACCAAGGTTAACAGCCCGGAAAACATTGAGAAGATTGCCCGGGAACAGCTGGGATTGGTGAAAAAAGGAGAGACCATAGTTATCCCAATGTTACCTGACCAATCTCCAACCGGCACTGAATAATGTTAGCGATAAATATTGACTAGTGCAGCTCCATCTAATAGAATTAACCTATCAGACAATGAGGAGGACATTTATTTCTATGCCTACAGAACAAGCGAATATGGTGCCGGGAGAGATTGTAGACGGGAAAGTACAGGGCATAACGAATTTTGGAGCATTTATTGAGTTATCCGGAGGGGCTGTGGGACTCGTTCATATCTCGGAAATTGCAGATACTTATGTTAAAGACGTCAGGGACTTTATTCAGGTAGGAGATCAGGTCAAGGTAAAAGTACTGAATGTATCTGGAAATAAAATTGGTTTATCCATGAAGCAAGCAGTGTCCTCCAAACCAGCAGAAGTTAAACCGGAGCGAATCAGGAGACCCAATCCTAATCCCGGTAGGAGAAATGCTTATGGACAGGATCATCGGGGCAAAAGTGAACCTGTAAGTCTGGATGATAAAATTACTAAATTTTTAAAAGAAAGTGACGAAAGAATGCAGCCCATCAAAAACCGGATGGAGCAAAAGAAAAGAAGAAATAATCCATAATTAACTGAAGAATAAAGAGCACTTCGCAGAAGTGCTTTTTTATTGACCAGATAAGGCTAATTGCTTAAAACCCTGATTATATTAGGAGGGTGAGATTGAATTTGAAAATCGCTGCAATAGATATTGGAACTAATTCCTGCCGGCTGCTCATTGCAGATATAAATAAAAACCAGCAGTTGATTCCGTTACAAAGAGACTTAATGCAAACTCGATTGGGACAGGGACTGAGTGCGAACGGCAGCATAAATGATGAAGCGGTAAAAAGGACCATAGCATGTTTATCTCGGTTCACAGATATTATTAACCAGCATAAGGTTACTGCATTAAGGGCAGTGGCTACCAGTGCGGTCAGGGAAGCCAATAACCGGGAGATATTTTTACAGACTATGCTTCAGTATTTTCCCAGTCCCATAGATATCATAGATGGGGAGCAGGAAGCATTATTAACCTATCAGGGAGTAAAACGTGGATTGAACATAGCACAGCATCCAGTAGTTATTGATCTGGGTGGAGGGAGTACGGAAATTATACTGGACAATAAAGCAGCTTACATCAAATCCCTTCCTCTGGGTGCAGTTAGGGCAACGGAAAGCCATATGAGCATAAGGGATATGAAAAAGATACTTAAAGAAGGTATGGGTGATATAAGCAAACTGATAGAGCATCCGCTGGTTTTTGTAGGAGGTACTGCTACCAGCCTGGCCGCCATTAAAATGGAAATGAGAACCTATAGGCCAGAATTAATACACGGGCAGGTTATGAGTATAGGAGAAGTTAATCGACTATGTGATAGCTTATTTCAAACGAGCCTGGAACAACGAAAAAGGATTCCCGGACTGCAGCCGGAAAGAGCTGATATTTTGCCGCAGGGAGTTCGGATTATTTCGTTAATCATGTCCTGCTTGGAAGCGGAAGAAATGATAGTAAGCGAAAGTGATTTACTGGAAGGGGTAATCTGGAATCTTTTTGAAAGGCCCGGGCGGAGTGAAGCGGCCTGGTCACAAAGATCCATAGGAAAGATAATCGAGAATTGAATATATTATTAAGCACGCTGGTTCCTTATTTAATATTGAAATTAAGAGCCGCTCAAGCCGATGGGAAAAGCCCCCTTCAGGAATCACCCCGTACCGGGACAACTGATGCGCCTTCATTTTATTGTGGCACCCTTAAGGGAGCAATTAAAGTTTACTCATAGTTCACTATAATTACAGAAGCCCTTACAGGATAACCCCGGCACGGGGTTATCCTGTAAGGGCTTTATGCCTTTCTGGGTTGTGGCCAGTACGAAAGACCAGTTCTCTGATCCGCAAAATATTAGTTATCGACACCAGATACCGTTTAGCAGGGGATATACTTTGTTGAATGAATGAAGATAGTGTTTGCTGGCTTGCATTTTTATTGAATTTTGTATAAAACAAATAACGGCCCCCCACCATTAATGACAAATTTTACCAGACAATACTGATATAATTTATGGACAACAAGCAATTGGAGATGGGGGGTACAAGAGCATGGAAAGAATCGAAGTTTATCCTTACCAGAGAATTAAGGAGACTCCGGGAAAGAGATGGTTAGAGAAGAAACGCCAACAGATTAAATCTATCAAGAAAGCGGGTCAATGGGTCCCATACCAAATTAAGCTGGCCCAAATCTGGAAGGTGCTGTTGACTGCTGAAGTATTAATATTATCCTTAATGTCATTTATTATGGCCCGGGCAGCTATACTGGGGGAATTATTGCCATTTATGTTTGCATTTACCGCAGCATTTAGCAGAAAAAGGCCGATTACCGGGATTGCTATGGGTGTTTGGGCAGTTGCGGGCCTGATCGGCAGCGGCGCAGATATAAATATATATGCTAATGTAATAACCCTTATGGTTCTTATCGGTATTATTAACCATATTAAGTTGCCTACCGATAAATATTGGTGGGCAATCCCTTTTGTCTGTGTGGCAACCATATTTCTGGTCAAAAGCATTTTTCAATTAAGCAGTGGGATTTCATTTTATGGGGAAATGGTAGTTATATTTGAGTCTTTACTGGCGGGGATATTAGCCTTTGTATTTATGGTAGCCAGTGATACTATTAAAAAACGGAAAGCGCTGTCCCTATTTGCCTTTGAAGATATAGCCGCTTTTCTCATCCTTGGGATAGGTCTTATTATGGGAGTGAATGGCATTGAGCTGGCTGGCTTAAGTTTAAGTTCCATATTGTGCCGGCTGGGAATTCTCGTCGCAGCTTTCCTATGGGGGCCGGGACAGGCGACTATGGTTGGAGCCATGGTTGGCTTGATGCCGTCCATTACTTCCAGTATATTTACCTTCAGCCTTGGTTTATATAGCATATCCGGTCTCTTGGCTGGTTTGTTTCGAAATCTGGGCAAACTAGGCATAATTATCGGGTTCATGCTTGGAACCATGGCATTTTCTTTATTTATACCGGAAACTCACCAAACTGTGCTGGGTATTTGGGAAACGGCCATCGCCTGTCTAATCTTTTTCATGCTGCCGGAATCGTTTAATACTACAGTTAAGAGTGTGCCAGCTTTGAATCTCCTTGCTAACCGGGAAAGCAGCTTGCCGATGGCGGCAGAATGCCTGAAAACAGAAGCCCTAGAGCGCATAAGGGGTTTTGCCCGGGTATTTGATGAAATTGCCGGAACCCTGGAAAGCCCAGGAAAAACAGGCAGCTTAGGACAGGAGGCTTCCTATCTTAACTATCTTTATGATGAAATATCCAGTGGTTTTTGTCATCAGTGTCTGCATTATGAAAAGTGCTGGGAGAAATACTGCTATAAAACATCCAAAGAAATACTGGACTTATTTACTATTGCTGAGAAGGCAGGCAGTATAGCGTATGAAGACTGCTCACCGGAATTCAGGCGCAGCTGTCTTTACAGCAGAGACATAGTAAATCTTATCAACTACTTGTTTGCCAGTCTGCGTTTAAATGAATACTGGAAGAGCCGATTAGACGAATCCTGTAGTATGATTTCCAGGCAAATACAGGGGATAAGCAGGGTAATTGAAAATCTGGCGGATGATTATGATAATAAGACGGTGATTGACTATGCATTAAAAGAAAAAATAAAAAAAGACCTCAAAAAAATGAATATAAAACTCATTGATGTTACCCCGATGAAAACAACAGGAGACCAATTATATGTAAAAATTATCATGAATTCCTGTTCAGATGGCCAGTATTGTGAAAACCAGGTGGTGCCGGCGGTTTCTGCTGCTCTGGGAGAAAAAGTGGAGGTTTTAGATAAAAGCTGCCCCTGTTTTATGGGAAAAGGAAATTGTGAATTTTTATTGAGCAGAGCCTGCACTTATAGAGTTACTACCGGGGTGGCCCAAGTGGGGAAAGAGGCCGTATGTGGTGATAATTATACCATAGCCAATCTCCAGGAAAGTAAGGAACTAATCGCTTTAAGCGATGGTATGGGTGTGGGCGAAGAGGCTTGCGCCCAAAGCCGGTCTGCAGTACGGATGCTGGAAACGCTGTTGGAAGCAGGTTTCGACAAGTCAGTTGCTCTGAATACCATTAATTCTACCTTGCTGTTAAGATCCAGCCGAGAAAATTTCGCTACCCTGGATATAGCTATGATAGACTTATACACAGCCGAGGTAGATTTTATAAAAACCGGCAGCGTACCTTCGTTTGTAAAACGTGGACAACAGGTCGAGGTAATTAGTGCCAGTTCCTTACCAGTAGGAATAGTGGAAAATATGGATATCTTCACCGACAATCGGCGCATGATAGCCCGGGATCTGCTGGTAATGATAAGTGATGGAGTGCTGGACTTTTCCACCAGCAATCCAGATGAAGATAGTACCAGATGGATACAGGAATTACTTAAAATGGTGGAAAGCAAGAATCCCCAGCTGATCGCCGAGATGATTATTAACCGGGCCCTAAGTATGTGTAAAGGTCAACCTCATGATGATATGACTGTAATTTGCAGCTATTTGGACTTGAACCTGCCGGACTGAATACTTGCGGAGCCAGGTGCGAAAAAGAGAACAGCTAGTATTTGTTATTCAGGACAGGGAATATTGACAAAAAAGGAAAAGAATATTTATATAAAGGTTGGCAAAGCAAATACCGAACAACGGGAGAATAACATGATGCTGCAAAAAATAAATGATTATATTATAAAAAATCAACTTTTCAGTATGGGGGCAGTAGTGATTGCAGCTGTGTCAGGGGGACCAGATTCGGTTGTCCTCTTGCATATATTAAAAAAGCTTGCTCCGGCCCACAACATTAACCTGGTTGCGGCCCATCTGAATCATCAATTAAGAGATGAAGCGGGAGAAGAAGAAGAATTTGTTCGTGCTCTGTGCCAGGAATGGCAAATTCCGTTTTATTGTAAAACGCTGGACGTAAAAAAGGCGGCTGCAGATCAGAAAAAGGGTATTGAAGAAGCGGCCCGGGACTGCCGGTATCAGTATTTTAATGAATTAAAGCAGGAAATTCAGGCTCATTGTGTTGCCACGGCTCATCATCGGGATGACCAGGCTGAAACAATTTTGCTGCATTTGCTGCGAGGAAGCGGCATCAAGGGCTTAAGAGGCATTTTGCCCGTAAACGGCTATCTGGTGAGGCCGCTGCTGGGAGTAAATAGAGCGGCTATTGAAAAATATGTAGAGGAAAACTCGCTGTCTTATTGCATTGACAGGAGTAATTACGACCTGAGCTTCCTGCGTAATCGGGTACGGCATGAGTTAATCCCTTATTTGCAGAAAGAGTTTAATCCACGGATTATGGACAATCTGGATATGCTGGGGTTAATTGCCCGGGAAGAATACGAAGCGATGGAAATAGAAACGAATAAATTGATGGCAGCTGCTGTGCTCAGTTATAATGAAGAGCAGGTGGTTATTGATAGTCGGGTTTTCGTAACCCTGCATCCGGCTTTTCAACGAAGGATTATATTAAGTGCTTTAGGCAGGTTAAAAGGCGATTATGGATGGAGTGCGCTGGATGTACAGCTCATTATGGATTTACACCAGAAACCCGGATCGGCTAAAAAAATTAAACTTAGAAAAAGCATCTGGGTAAGAAAAACCTATGACCACTTGATTATTGGGGATCGGTTAGAAAAAGAAATTGACTATTGCTATCCTGTAATAACTCCAGGATTTATAAGTGTAAAAGAGACCGGAGATAAATTCTGCTTCGACTATATGGCTATGGAAGAATGTGCAAAGCGCAGTGATGACGAAATGTACCTGGATTATGACAAGCTGGCTAAAGAAATTTTCCTGCGTTCCAGAAAAGCTGGAGACAGAATCAGTTTGCCCGGGATGGAGGGGCGAAAAAAAATAAAAGACTATTTTATTGATAAAAAAATCCCGCTGCTAGAAAGAAGCCGTATTCCCTTGCTAGCTTCTCAAGATGAGGTATACGCGGTAGTCGGGCACAGCATTTCCAGAAATGCTGGGGTAGATAAAAATACCTCCACTGTTCTGGTAATAAGAAGGGAGACTGATGAAAATACTAAGTAAACGAGAATAAAAAATTACATATTATAGTGCTTAATTGAAAAGGAGCCGCGTTTATGCTACAATATGACGGATATTTTCAATATTCTCAAGGGGAGGAAAAATTTTGGATAGGGCCCTGAAAAATATAGCCATTTATGTGCTGATTGTAATGATAGCCGTATTTGCGCTCAAATTAACGTCGGCTCCCGTCGATCAGGCCAAGACTTTAACTGAGCCTGAATTTTACAATAAAGTATCGCAGGGACAGGTAGCCGAGGCAGTAGTAGAAGTAGATGATCTAGTTTACAATATTAGCGGGACACTTGCCGATGGGACCAGTTATGTAGCAACTGTCTCCAAGGAAACAGATATCATTACTCTTCTGCGCGAAAAAAAGGTTGACTATACAACCCAGCCAGTTCCGCCGCCGTCGGTATGGATGACGCTTTTGGGCACTTTATTACCTATTGTGCTGCTCATAGCCTTCCTTATGTTTATTATGAACCAAACTCAAGGTGGGGGAAATAAAGTGATGCAGTTTGGCAAAAGCCGAGCTCGATTGATGACCGGGGAAGAAGTAAAGATAACTTTTGATGATGTAGCCGGTGCAGAAGAAGCTAAGGAAGAAATGCAAGAAGTAGTCGAATTCCTGAAAAACCCTGGTAAATTTATACAGATTGGGGCCAAAATACCCAAAGGGGTATTGTTGTTTGGAGCCCCGGGGACAGGAAAAACGCTGATGGCCAAAGCGGTTGCCGGGGAAGCTGCAGTTCCTTTCTTTTCTATCAGTGGTTCAGATTTCGTAGAGATGTTTGTAGGCGTTGGTGCTGCCCGGGTAAGGGATTTGTTTGAGCAGGCCAAAAAGAGTTCACCATGTATAGTATTTATTGATGAAATTGATGCCGTCGGGCGCCAGCGAGGTGCTGGACTGGGTGGTGGACATGATGAAAGAGAACAGACGCTCAACCAGCTGCTGGTGGAGATGGATGGATTCAGCACCAATGAAGGTATTATTGTCATGGCCTCGACTAATCGACCAGACATATTGGATCCCGCTTTATTAAGACCGGGCCGTTTTGATCGGCATATATTGATTGACAAACCTGATGTAAAAGGCCGAGAAGCCATACTAAAGGTACATATCAAGGATAAGCCCATTGATGAAGAAGTTAACCTCGAAATACTGGCCAAGCGTACACCTGGATTCACGGGAGCAGATCTGGCCAACATGGTTAACGAAGCAGCCTTGCTGGCTGCGCGCCGAGGTAAAAACAAAATATACATGGAAGAAATGGAAGAGTCCATTGAACGGGTAATAGCTGGACCGGAAAAGAAAACCCGTATAATATCTGACCAAGAAAAACGGCTGGTAGCTTTTCATGAAGCCGGACATGCAGTAGTAAGCTACATGCTTCCTAATACTGATAAACTCCATAAGATATCTATCATCCCCCGGGGACGGGCTGGAGGATATACACTCCTCCTACCGGAAGAAGACCGGAATTATATTACCAAGTCTCATTTGCTGGATGAAATAACTACCCTCTTAGGAGGCAGAGTAGCGGAGGCCCTGGTGCTAAATGATATAAGTACCGGTGCTCAAAACGACCTGGAACGGGCCAGCGGTATTGTCCGTAAAATGATTACTGAATTTGGCATGTCAGATGAACTGGGACCGATTACCTTCGGGCACAAAAGTGAAGAAGTATTTTTAGGCCGGGATTTCTCCAGGGACCGGGATTATTCGGATGCCATAGCCTATGCTATAGATAAAGAAGCCAGTAAGTACATACACGAGAGTTACAACAAAGCTGAAAAAATATTAAATGACCAGATGGAGAAACTGCACCAGGTGGCCGGATTTTTATTAGAACATGAAATCATGGAAGCCCAGGATTTTATAAAAATTATGGAAGGCCATGAACCCGAGACTGAATCAAAGTCAGAGTTAGAATCAGAATCGGATCACAATACAGGAAGCGATATACAAGCTTAGTTATGATTACCGCAACAAATAGAGCAGCAGGAGGAATATTGACTTGGAACAGACTTTTGTAATGGTTAAACCGGATGGAGTACAAAGATCTCTGGTGGGAGAAATAATCCGCAGAATAGAAAGCAAAGGATATAAATTAAAGGCCATAAAATTTATGATCATTAGCCAAGAACTGGCCCGAGAGCATTATGTGGAGCATGTAGATAAAGCATTTTTTAAAGACCTGCTTTCATTTATCACTTCCGGACCAGTGGTAGCCATGGTTTGGGAAGGTGAAGGAGTAATTGCCAGTATGCGTTTGTTAATGGGAAAGACTAATCCCACCGAGGCTGAGCCAGGAACTATAAGAGGAGACCTGGCCGTGAAGGTGGATCAAAATATAATTCATGGTTCTGATTCGCCAGAAGCAGCCCAAAGGGAGATTAGCCTGTTTTTCCAGGAACGGGAAATAATTGATTACAACCGGGCTATTGATAGATGGATTAGTTAAGCATATCTGGAACGATATCAGATTGATAACAGCAGTACCGAGGCTGTCCCCAAAAGGGACGGCTTTTGTTATGGGAATAAAACCAACGGAAATTAGTATCATAAGATGATGCCCGAGGTATTATTTATATGATTACAAAGATAAATCTCACCGGCAATGAAAAAATGGTGTTTATTATGATATATTTGAAAAGAAAAGTGACCGGGGACTATTGCCAAGTCAACACCAAATAACAAGTAATATACTAAAGGCAGTTTAAAGCTGTATATAGTATATTACTGTTGTATATGAAAAAAATGTCGACTATAATATCCTTACCAATAATAAACTTATTTACAAGGCTTTTGGAGGATTTTTAGTCCGCTTATTTAATATAATATAATTATGATCTTAACTATTTTATTAAAGATAGTGGACTTAGTGGTGAACTGCGGTCAAAGAGATTATCTATGAACATCGTAACATCAGCCGGGACATGACTTTTTAGGATAGAGACTGCACCCGGGCGGCTAGTTTTTAAATGCGGTCACTGTCAGCAATGTGCCCCGTGTCCGAAGAAAAGAAACCAGGAGACAACTACTGCTAATTTTGAATATTAAAAAATTAATTGTATCAGTTAAAGGGGGGATAACAATGCACGGGCATCATGTAGTATATATTAATAAGCAAAGTGAAGCCAGATCAATTCTGGGAGAAATAGGCTCAGACCTGGGCAGTTATCCGTATATGATACCCAAAGCTGTGCATAGATGTATTAAGTTGAAAAATATAAGTGGCCCGGCTGCTAATATCATCAAGCAGGAAATGTTGTCCCGGGGAGGAGAAGCTGCTATATCCAGGGAGGCAATCGTTGATAGAAGTAAAACAGACGTTTTGTTAATGGGTACCCTGAGACAATATGAATTATTAATTGATAAATTACATAAACAGTCCCTGGGACTTGGCAAACTGGCCATAGAAATTAAAAATCTTTTAGACAACCTGGAATCCCAATCAAAAATTATAGAATTAGCTAACGGTAAAGAGCTGGAGATTGGAAAAAAAACAATAATAATGGGAATTCTAAATATCACCCCTGATTCATTCTCAGATGGCGGAAAGTATCTTGAGCCGGCACGAGCTGTTGCCCGTGCCGGTGAAATGTTAGAACAGGGAGCTGATATAATAGATATCGGAGGAGCATCTTCCCGCCCTGATTCAGTTATGATAGATGAGGAAGAGGAACTGAAAAGAATACTGCCGGTAGTGAAAAGTCTGGCATCCCAAGGCACCATTATATCGGTTGATACCTGCCGAGCCGCAGTAGCAAAAGCGGCTCTGGATAATGGGGCTCATATCATTAACGATATTGGCAATTTGAAAATAGATACTAATATGCAGCCGGTAGTAACTGAAAAACAAGCAACGGTAATACTGATGCATAATAGACTGCAGATTAATCAAGGACAGGCTTATGAAGATATTATTTCGGATATAGTCTGTGAAATACAAGAGTCGGTAGAACTTTTAGAAAATTCTGGATTAGCCCGTAACAAGATCATTATCGATCCTGGAATTGGGTTTGGCAAAAGTCCCGATGAAAATTTGTATATCATAAAACAAATATCAGCCTTTAAGAGTATGGGCTTTCCAGTTTTAGTAGGAATATCACGGAAATCTTTTATGGGCAGAATACTTAATTTAGATGTAGATGAACGGCTGGAAAGCAGCCTGGGGCTTATGGCGGTAAGCATTATGAATGGAGCAGATATCGTCCGGGTCCATGATGTAAAAGAAAGTCAAAGGGTTGCACAAATAGTAGATGCGGTGGTGCGCTAAAGTGGATCAAATAATTGCGCGGGGATTAGTTTTCTATGGAAGACATGGAGTATTGGAAGCGGAAAAGAATACTTTACAGAGATTTGAAATAGATCTTATTTTATATAAAGATCTAAGAGATGCGGCAGAAAAGGACGAACTTGATTATACGGTTAATTATGCAGATATTTTTTATGATGTACGGGAAATTGTCGAAAAGCAATCTTTTAATTTGATAGAAACCCTGGCCGGGGAAATATGCCAAATGATACTGGCCAAGTACCCGGTGGAAACAGCTGAGGTTACGGTATACAAACCTTGTGCACCCGTTGATGGAGAATTCAAATATTTTGCAGTAAAAATAGAACGCAGTCGAAAATAAAATCTTTACAAGTTTAATAGATGATATTAAGATACAAGCTATAATCATAAGTTTTTTTGGAATTCCTATAAGGATTTTTATTGCTATAATAGGCCTAAGGATGATAATGTGAAACAAACAGAAGTATATATTGGACTTGGGTCCAATATAGGAGATCGGGCCTCAAATTTACAGGAGGCGGTTAATTTAATTAAAAGCATCATTGGTATCCAGGTACAAGCTGTATCATCCGTATATTTAACTGAACCCTGGGGGAATAAGAACCAGGACGATTTTTATAACCAGGTAATTATGATAGAAACACATTTAAATGCCAGAGAACTATTAATAGAATTACAAAAAATAGAAATAAAAATGGGCCGCCAGCACACCGAGAATTGGGGCCCTCGGATTATAGATTTGGATATTTTATTGTACGGAGATGAAATCGTGGATTATCCGGAAGTGAAAATTCCACATCCGTACGCGCAGCAAAGGTTGTTTGTACTAATTCCATTGGAGGAAATAAATTCCGAGATTGTTTTTCCTGATAGTGGAATGGGAATCAGGGAGGTGTTGATTAGAGCTTTAGAGCGAGAAGATGAAAAAACAATAAATAAAGTTTACTAAAGGAGTCTCCCGCCGGTACTCCTGCATTAAATTCGCTTGTATCCATAAGGGACAAGACGAGACGTTAGCAAGGCCCAGGTTTTTGCCTCAGCCCAAAGGAGGTTTTGGATTGTGAGTAAAAAAGTAGGCATCATTGGGGCGGGAGTTGTAGGAACAGCTATTGGGGTGGTACTCCATGACAAGGGGTATGAGATTACGGGTGTACATGATAAAAAATCCGAATCTACAAAAACACTTGTGGACCGGATAGGATGTGCCACTTATGCATCGCCTCAAGAGGTTTCTCGCTCAACGGACATATTATTTATAACAACTAACGACAGCGCTATACAGAGCGTAGTAGATGAACTTGCAAACAGCAGGGCGTTTACTTATGGACAGGTTGTTATTCATATGAGCGGTGCTCAATCATCTGAAATACTTGATAAAGCCAGGCAGTTTGGTGCCGGAGCTTTATCTTTGCATCCCCTTCAGTCGTTTGCCAATCTGGAGATGGCAATAGAAAATATACCCGGTTCCATTTTCAGCATAGAGGGAGACCAGGATACCTATGCAGTTGGAATCGATATGGTAGAAAAACTGAAGGGTGAATATTTCTTTATTGACCAGGACGCTAAACCCCTGTATCATGCAGGGGCTTGTGTGGTATCCAATTATCTGGTAACCGTTATCAATTTGGGCATTAAACTTCTGGAAATTACCGGGGTATCCCGGGAAATGGCTAGAAAAGCTTTACTGCCATTGATAAAAGGGACCATCAGAAACATTGAGACCGCAGGAATTCCGGATGCTTTGACTGGTCCTATATCTCGAGGAGATATCAGTACAGTTATGAAGCATTTAGCCTGCATGGAGGAAACCGGAGCAGATCTGATTAATTTGTACAGCTGCCTGGGTTATTATACTGTGCAGGTTGCTCTGGAAAAGGGTACTATCGATATGGAACAGATGACACAATTCCAAGATACATTTGCCCAGGTGATGGCAAAATTGGATTTGGAAAGTTAAGTTTGTTTTCCACTCAGCTCTGGATAAGAGCTGTAAAGGTACTTAGGTAAAGGAGCGTGATAATAATGGCAAGAATTACAACTACTAGTTTGAAAGATAAAAAGCTAAAAAAAGAAAAAATTTCAATGCTTACTGCATACGATTATTCCCTGGCCAGCATGGTAGATGCTGCAGGTATTGATATGATACTGGTTGGTGACTCACTGGGTAATGTAGTTTTAGGTTATGAAAATACTTTATCAGTTACTATGGACGATATGATCCATCATACTAAGGCGGTAGTGAGAGGGACAAAAAATGCTATGGTTGTCGGAGATATGCCCTTTCTTTCCTATCATGTTTCTATTAAGGAAGCAGTGCGCAATGCAGGCCGGTTTATTCAAGAGGCCGGCGCTCAGAGCGTTAAGCTGGAGGGTGGAGTAGAACGGGTAGATACCATTAAAGCTATCCTGGATGCTCAGATACCTGTTGTCGGGCATATCGGATTAACGCCACAGTCAGTCAACCAATTTGGAGGCTTCAAAGTGCAGGGCAAAGACCTGGAAACTGCGCAAAAGATTATCCAGGATGCCAAAGCCCTGGAAACCGCAGGAGTATTTTCAATAGTCCTGGAAGGCGTGCCTACCAAACTGGCTAAAAGGATTACCGAAGAGATAACCGTGCCCACTATTGGAATAGGAGCCGGACAATACTGTGATGGGCAGGTCCTGGTGATCAATGATATGCTGGGGATGTTTACCGGACATATTCCCAAGTTTGTAAAGAAATTTGCTAATTTACAACCTCTGATTATGGAGGCCTTGAAACAATATAAAGAAGAAGTTGAGGCAGGTACTTTCCCTGCTGAAGAACATGGATTTACCATACAGGATGAGGTATTAGACCGCTTGTATTAGGTAAAGAAAAAAGGAAGATGTTATGAGGATATTTGAGGAGATAAAAAAAATACAAGACTGGTGTAAAGAGCAAAAAATGTTGGGTAAAAAGATAGGGCTTGTTCCTACCATGGGGTATTTGCATGAAGGGCACCTGGCACTGGTGCGCGAAGCCAGAAAGCATTGTGATATAGTAGTAGTCAGCATTTTTGTGAATCCCATCCAATTCGGAGTTGGTGAAGATTTTGAAGTTTATCCCCGTGATTTTGCCAGGGATACCGAATTGTTGGAACAGGAAAAGGTGGACGCTGTATTTGCACCATCCAATGAGGAAATGTATTGCCGGGATAGCAGTACCCGGGTAGAGGTCACCGGTGAAATTGCAGAAAAGCTGTGTGGTGCTTCCCGTCCCGGTCATTTTCGAGGAGTCACTACGGTTTGCAGCAAGCTGTTTAATATCTGTCTGCCGGACCTAGCCGTTTTTGGCCAGAAGGATGCCCAGCAGGTTATGGTCCTGGAGAAAATGGTCAGGGAATTAAACTTTCCTCTGGAAATTATCCGGGTACCTATCGTAAGAGAGGCAGACGGTCTGGCTATGAGTTCCAGAAATGTCTATCTGGATCCCGAAGCTAGAAAGCAGGCCATAGTTTTGAATAAGGCGCTGGGTGAGACGGCAGAGGCCATCCAAAGTGGGGAGAGAGATACGGCCAGGTTAAAAAGCAGATTAAGAGAAATAATTGAATCCAGTCCTCGGGCCGAAATAGACTATGCAGAAATATATGATGCCTATGATCTTGCCGATGTTAGCGAAGTCGACAAACAGGTTATTGTGGCATTAGCGGTTAAATTTGGAAGAACTAGATTAATCGACAATCGGTTGGTGGAGGTGTAAGCTATGTTGCGTTACATGTTAAAATCCAAAATACACAGGGCTGTAGTTACAGAAGCAAATTTAAATTATGTCGGCAGTATTACCATTGATAAAGATTTAATGGATGCAGCCGATATTCTGGAAAACGAAAAAGTAACCATAGTTAATATCAATAATGGGCAGAGGTTCGATACCTATGTGATAGAGGGAGAACCTGGTTCCGGGTTGATGTGTTTAAATGGGGCTGCAGCTCGGCTGGTGACAGTTGGAGACTTAATAATACTGTTAACTTATACTCTGTTAGAAACCAAAGAATGTGAAAATTACAAACCCAGACTGGTTTTTGTAAACGAAAAGAACCAGATAGAACAGATCAGCGATTAATATTTTAAACCAGGGGGATATTACTTTGCTCAAAGGAAATACAGGGGAATATATTGCAGCCAGGAAAAAGGAATTAAACGCTGTAATCATGGCACATTATTACCAGCCGCCCGAAATACAGGACATAGCTGATTTTGTGGGTGACTCTCTGCAGCTTGCCAGGCAAGCTGCAGAGAGCAGCGCTGAGGTGATTATTTGCTGTGGAGTAAAATTTATGGCAGAAAGTGCCAAGATATTAAGCCCGGATAAAATAGTAATTTTACCTTGCCCGGATGCCGGCTGTCCGATGGCGGATATGGCTACTGCATCGGAATTGAGAAAAAAGAAGGAACAGTATCCAGATGCGATAGTAGTTACTTATGTTAATACTTCAGCCGAAGTGAAAGCTGAAAGCGACATTTGCTGTACTTCATCTAATGCGCTTAAGGTAGTTCGTTCTATACCGGAAGATAAAGAAATAATATTTGTGCCAGATAAAAATCTGGGCCGGTACATACAAACCCAGACCGGAAGAAAAATGATATTATGGGATGGGTACTGCCCGGTTCATGACCGGCTAACTGCAGATGATTTAAATAAACAAAGAAAGCTGCATCCACAGGCTTTAACCACCGTTCATCCCGAATGCCAGCCTGAGATAACTGCAAGGGCAGATGCAGTGAGGTCTACTGCAGGATTATTGGAATATATCAAGGGAAGCCCGGCCCAAGAATTCATATTAGGCACTGAAACAGGTTTTGTATATACTCTTAATAAACATTGCCCAGATAAGAAAGTTTATCTGGCCTATAATGATTTTATCTGTCCGGATATGAAGTTCATAACCCTGGAAAACTTGGCCTTATCTATGCAAAATATGGAGACTCAGATCGAGGTAGATTCTCAAGTGAGTATAAAAGCTCGGGAAGCACTGGAGAGAATGCTTAATATTTCCTGAGCATAGTCAGCTGTAGATAACAGGTTATATTAAGGGGAAAATAGAAAAGATTGAGAATGATGACATGATTATTTCTAGGTATATAGGCAATTTATGCCGTAATACGCCGGTGCGGACCAGCGATTTTGTAATCATTGGCACTGGAATTGCCGGGCTTTTTACGGCAATTAAAGCGTCAGAATTTGGCAAGGTAGTCATCTTGACCAAGAAAAGCATAGAAGACTCCAATACTGGATTGGCCCAGGGGGGAATTGCTGCTGCTGTTCATGAAGAAGATTCTCCTTTTTTGCATTTGGAGGATACTCTGGAGGCCGGGGCTGGTCTGTGCAATATTGAAGCAGTTGATGTGCTGGTAAGGGAAGGACCAGATCGCGTTAGGGAGCTGATAGCAGCCGGAGCTATTTTTGATATGAAAGACGGTAATATTTCTCTGGCTCGAGAAGGTGCACATAGTAAAGCCCGTATACTTCATGCTGCGGATACTACCGGAGCAACAATTCGTGAGGCCCTGGTCAAGAAATGTAAGGAATGCCCGGATATAGAAATCATCGAAGGACAGTTTTTAATCGATATACTGGGTAACGAGAGATCGAAAGAATGTTATGGGGTTCTGGTTTACGATACCAAAAACCAGGGTAATGTCATCTACCAGGCGCGAGCCACCATCATTGCTACCGGCGGAGCCGGACAGCTGTACAAGCATACCACTAATCCGGAGGTAGCTACCGCAGATGGCATGGCCGCATGTTTTCGAGCTGGATGTCAGCTCAGTGATATGGAATTTATACAATTTCATCCTACGGTTCTATTCAGCACCGATGCCCAGCGCTTCTTGATATCAGAAGCGGTGCGGGGTGAAGGCGGACTGCTTTACAACAGTAATGGAGAAAGATTTATGGCCGCCTATCATCCCTTAGAGGAGCTGGCACCCCGGGACATAGTGGCCAGGGCTATTCTGAGTGAGTTAGCCAGAGATAACAGTCCGTGTGTTTATTTGGATATGCGAAATATTCCCCGGGTTACCAAAAGATTTCCTAATATTTATCAGACCTGTTTGCAGAAGTCCATAGACATAAACAGAGATCGGGTGCCGGTATCCCCTGCCGCCCACTATACTATGGGGGGTATTCTTACCAACAGCTATGGAGAGACCGCATTATATGGCTTATATGCCTGTGGAGAGGCAGCCTGCACTGGGGTTCATGGAGCTAACCGCCTGGCCAGCAATTCTTTGTTAGAAGGGATTGTATTTGGACAACGGATAGTTGATAAAGTGGAAGAAATATTATACCGCCGGAGAATTAAAACGGAAGAAATTTTTGATAATTATGATCCAGCCTGGATATACCAACCTTTGAGTGAGAAAATTGAGCCGGCCGATGCATGCCAGAGGTTGAAGAATATAATGTGGGACCAGGTGGGAATAATTAGAAATGAAAAAAGTTTAAAACAGGCTAACCTAATGGTGGAGGAGATTTACAATCAGCTGGCTCCAGGCATTTCCGTGCTGGAATATTATGAAGCTGTGAATATGCTAACCACAGCCAGAATAATCATTCAAGCTGGTCTCTGGCGTAAAGAGAGCCGAGGTGCTCACTGGCGTTCGGATTACCCGCACCGGGACGACCGGCGCTGGATTAAGCACCTGAATTTCGTTAATTGTTAATACTGCTTATGTTTAGCTGCCAAAAATAAATACTGGAGGGTAAGATGTACGAGAGGGAAATTCAAGAACTGATCTTAAAGGCTTTAAAGGAAGATATAGGGCACCAGGATATGACTACGGATTTTTTAATACCGGAGGACCAGCAATCTGAGGGACGATTCCTGGCAAAAACAGCTGGAGTAGTGGCAGGTATTAAAATAAGTCAGGCGGTATTGGCCGCTCTTGATCCAGAGGTGAGTTTTGAAATAATAAAAAATGATGGGGAACGAGTTGAGGCGGGTGACACTATTGCCCGGGTAAAGGGAAAAACCGTCTCTTTGTTGACCGGAGAGAGAGTGGCTTTGAATTTCTTGCAAAGGCTTTCCGGTATAGCTACCAAAACCAGCGGGCTGGTAGAAGCGATTAAATATTATAAAGCAGAAATAGTTGACACCCGGAAAACTACTCCTGGACTGCGGGTGCTGGAGAAGTATGCGGTTCGGGTTGGGGGAGGCAGAAACCATCGTTTTGGACTTTATGATGGTATTATGATCAAAGATAATCATATTAAATCAGCCGGGGGAATTACCCAAGCAGTGATTACCCTGAGGCAAAAAGTACCGCACACCCTGAAGATAGAAGTTGAAGTAGAGAATTTGGGACAATTACAGGAAGCTTTGGATGCCGGGGTAGATATAATTATGCTGGATAACATGAGTATAGAAGACATGAAAACCGCAGTAGATATAACTGCCGGCAAAGCATTGCTGGAAGCTTCAGGAGGTATAAATGAGACCAATATTGTGGAAGCAGCCAGAGCCGGAGTTGACTTCATTTCTACCGGTGCTATAACCCATTCGGTATCCAGCCTGGATATTAGTTTTGATATTATTCGAATTGAGGAGCATAAATAACCATGTCTACTAAAGAACTTGTCAGAGCAGCCTTATTTACGGCTATGATCTGTGTGGTTACCATATTGATAAGGATGTTTCAGCCGGTGGTGGTTATTCCTTTTAGTCTGCAGCCTTTTATAATGCTCATGGCAGGCTATCTATTGTCTCCCAGAGCCGCATTTTTAAGTATGTCAGCGTATATAATGCTGGGACTAATAGGAATTCCGGTTTTTTCAGTACCACCTTACGGAGGACCGGCTTATATTTTGGTGCCCACTTTTGGCTTTCTAATAGGGATGCCGCTGGCTGCCTGGGCTGCCTCCCGGATGATAAGGGCCAGTAATTTATGGAATTTCATCGCGGCCGGCATAGCCGGTATAATTGTGCTTTATGCTATAGGAATGCCTTATATGTATATAATACTGAATTTCTACCTGGAAAAGGTGGTTGATGTAATACAGCTTATTAAAATCGCGGTACTGCCTTTTATTATATTTGACCTGATTAAGATATTTATAGCATCCCTTTTGGCAGTGGACCTGAGCAGCCGGCTCGACATCGAAAGGACCTACACAACTTAGAAGGGTAGTTGGATGTTATTGGCTATTACTAAAACATTGACCCGGTTCATACAAGCTATGAGAGATAAGGTTTTGGCACTGAAATGAAAACAGATATAAACGTAGTGGGGAATTTAGTTAAAAGTAATAGCGCAAGCGGTACTCCAGCAGTCTATACAGCTGAGGTAGTACCGGGATTTAAGTGCTGCCTAGATAAAGAAAAAAGCCAGGGGACCTTCTTTTTGTTTCCTGCATGGTATCGGAGGGATTGGCATGATTTTAGTGTTTGACATAGGTAACACTAATATGGTTATTGGAGTCTATAAGGGAAAAGAGATGCTTACCCATTGGAGAATTAAAACGGATGAAGGCCGAACCAGTGACGAATACGGTATGCTATTAAGGGATTTATTTACCTTTAATGGTTTGGAAATGGGCCAGATACAGGCGATAGTTATTTCGTCGGTGGTGCCAGGTTTGATGATGGAACTGGAATGGATGAGTCATCAATATTTCTCCTGCAAGCCGCTGGTGGTCGGGCCGGGGGTTAAGACGGGACTGGCTATTAAATACGATAATCCCAGGGAAGTAGGTGCTGACCGGGTAGTAAACGCAGTAGCAGCTTATCACAAATATTCCGGGCCGTCGATTATCGTTGATTTTGGCACTGCTACCACCTTTTGTCTGGTGAATGACAAGGGTGAGTATCTGGGAGGGGCTATTGCTCCAGGAATTAATATATCTACCGAGGCACTAGTGGATAAAGCAGCTAAGCTGCCCCGGGTGGAGTTAATAAAACCTCGGAATATTATCGGGAAAAACACTGTCAGCAGTATGCAAGCGGGTATTATCTATGGATTTGTTGGTCAGGTGGAAGGCATAATTAATCGCATTCAAAAAGAAATTGGCGGAAATGCCAGGGTAATAGCTACCGGGGGATTGGCTCCTACTATTGCCAGGGAAACTGAGGCCATACACATCATTGATGATCTGCTGACCCTGGATGGCTTAAGAATTATTTACGAACTAAATCGGAGTTAGAATGATTAATATAGGTACAGTAGCAATAAGTAATCGAGTTATAGCTGCGCCTATGGCCGGAATAACTGACAAAGCTAATCGCATTATCGCCAGTTCTTTTGGCTGCGGCATGACCTGCAGTGAAATGATCAGCGATATGGGACTTATTTATGGTCAGAAGAAAACCCAGCATATAGCAGATATTAGTGGAGAAAACAGACCCGTAGCAGTTCAAATTTTTGGATCGGATCCAGAGAAGATGGCTGAGGGAGCTATTATCATAGAAAAAATGGGTGCCGATATTATAGATATTAATATGGGATGTCCCACCCCCAAAATAGTAAAAAATGGCGAAGGCTGTGCTCTGATGTTGGATCTGCATCGCAGCCGGGATGTAGTCAAATCCATAGTTCAAGCGGTAAAAATACCGGTAACCGTAAAAATGCGCCGCGGTTGGGAAGATGGCAGTACGACCTGTCTGGAGCTAGCCGGCATTGCCGAACAGGAAGGCGCTAAGGCAGTTACCCTGCATGCCAGAAGCCGTATGCAGTTTTATTCCGGTCAGGCCGACTGGGCACTGATTAAAGAACTTAAACAGCACATCACCATCCCAGTAATCGGCAATGGAGATATTTGGACCGCCGATGATGCAGTAAGAATGCTGGAAGAAACAGCTTGTGACGCAGTAATGATAGGCAGAGCAGCCATGGGCAACCCGTTCATTTTTCGGGAAGCAGCAGAACTCGTGGAAAACGGAAAAAGGATACCGCCTCCGAGTATGGAGGAACGCATCCAGACTGCGTTAAGACACCTGGATCTGGCCTGCAGATTCAAGGGCGAAACGGTAGCGGTTAGAGAGATGCGCAAGCACTTTTCCTGGTATATAAAAGGCAGGTCGGGAGCAGCCAAAATCCGATTGCAAATAAACACCGCCCAGAGTCGAGAAGAACTCATCCAGGCTTTGGGGTCAGGCACTAACTTACTAACTTACGCCCAAATCTATAAAGCGTAAGTTAGTAAGTTAGTGCCTGACCCCTATTGATTTGGCAGCGGGATGGTGCTAGAATAACATTGGCTGTGTACAAATTTGTGCTCAAGAGGTATGATATGGATTTTTATCGCATTCAAGATAAAATTATTAGCTGGGAAAAAGTTGAAAAAAACCTGCAGAAAGCACTCCAACTCAGGTCACGGGGATTTTCGCAACAGGAAGTTGCCGATCGCTTGAAGATGGACAGAACTTTTATTTCCCGCCTGGAAAGCATCGGCGAACTGCGCAAGGGACAATCTATTGCCTGTATTGGTTTTCCGGTTTTAAATAAAGAAGAAATAAGCAAAATACTAGAAAAACAAGGGGTAGACTTTATTTTATTAATGACAGAAATTGAACGCCGGGAATATGCAAACAGTCGCAATGGGACCCAGATGTTGAACGAATTGATGGCTATAATTGGTCAGATTCGTAATTATGAAGTAGTTATTTTAATTGGCTCAGACAAAAGATTAAGTCTCTTAGAAGGAATGATCGACAGTCAGGTTATATCCATAGTCATTGGAACATCACCTATAACCGAAGATAAATGGGTAAACCCGGAGGAAATGCAAAAAATATTGCGTGTCATCAAGGATGCTCGATAAAGTCTAACAGAGATAAGAAATAGTGCGACCGTGCTTATAAAGTCGTTTACTGAATACAAAATACCAAGAAATAATGCTGGGAGGTTTTTTTTTGAGACGAATTGTTAGTGTTAGTCTGGGGTCTTCCAAACGCAATCATGCTTTCGAAACTGACTTTATGGGTGAAAAGTTTAACATAGAGAGAATAGGTACCGATGGGGATTGGGATAAGGCTATAGAGCTTATAAAAGAATTGGATGGTAAAGTGGATGCTTTTGGCATGGGTGGAATAGATCTATACATTTATGTAGCCGGTAAGAAGTATGTTATTAATGACGCCAAAAAACTGATGGTGGCTAAAAAATCTCCCATGGTTGACGGGAGTGGATTGAAAAACACCCTGGAGAGAAAATGTATTTTGGATGTGCAAGAAGATGGGATAATGGACCTGCGGGGTAAGAAGGTATTGATGGTTTGTGGAGTAGACCGCTTTGGCATGGCGGAAGCTTTTGAAGAAGTGGGAGCCAGGCTTACTCTCGGCGACTTGATTTATACCCTGGATATACCCCTCCCCCTGCATTCTTTAAAAGCCTTGAAGATAGTGGGCAGAACATTAGCTCCTTTTGTGGTCCGGATGCCTTTTGACAAATTATATCCTACCGGGGATAAACAGGAAGTCATAATTCCCAAACATTCAAAATATTATTATGATGCAGAGGTTATTGCCGGAGATTTTCTGTATATAAAACGCTATCTTCCCGAAAAGCTGAATGGACAGGTAATAATAACCAATACTACCACCGCCGAAGACATAAAAATGCTTAAAGAACGAGGTATCAGCAAGGTTATTACTACTACTCCCAACATGGGCGGACGTTCTTTTGGTACCAACGTTATCGAAGCGTTGATGGTAGCGTTGATAGGCAGGCCTCTGGAAGAAATATCCTCGGAGGATTATTACCGGATGCTGAGTGCACTAAATATGAAACCGGGTGTGGTTGACTTGGAGACCTATGATGCTTGACCTGGACTTTGCTTTTTTCAATTTAATAAATAAGGATAAACAGGGGTTATTCTACCAAAAGGGTATTTTGGACAGACTAACCCCGATATTTTTTTCTCCCCGGGTAAAAAATTTAATTGAGCTGCCGGATATAAATTGTCAGGGATGCAACATCGTATTACCCCTGGGGCAGGGGAATATGCAGGTACTGGAACCAGCCAAACAGCAGCTGATGTTTCAACGATCCTGTTCAGTAGCTCGTGATTTTCAGCTTCAGGCTATGGCTGTAGACCGCCGCTTAAAAGAGTTTTTTCTTGAGCCGGAAGAAGGATTTTCCCTGGTTTTTGGAGATAATTTCATAAAGGCTCTGGCTTATGCCATCATAAAACAGTCCTTGTCCAACCGAGACATTAATAAATTTATCTTGGTGGGAGATATTTCAGGACTAGCAGAATTTGTAGAGGCAGTCAGCAACTTGAATGTACCGGTATCAATTCAAAACCCCTACCCCTCCAGATATGAGATTATGACTTACCGGCTGATGTATGAAAAGGGAAATGCCATAAGCAACAGCCAGATAAATCCTTATAAATGGGAAAAAGGTAACCTGGTAATAATATTTGATAGTCAGTATAACAACTTGTCTATCGGGATTCCTGATGTAATGCTCTTAAAGCTGACCAATGAAAGCCAGGGGTTAGCATCGCCCTTGGAGTGGGGACTAAGAAGCAATGAAGTAAATCCATTATTATGCAATCTGGCCCCCATTATGGAAACATGTTTGCTGGCCCAGGAAGGATTTTCATTAAGAGGCAGAGAACAGAATATCCTTATAAAGGAAGAAAGCTTAAGCTTTCAACAACTTGAGGAATTAGGAAATAAAGCAGGCATATGGCATCTCTTCCTTGACAAGGGGGCATGAGTTTTTTAAAATACCTTAATAGGTTAAATAGGGGTATTCTTAATAAGACGGATTTCCAAGCGAGGGGGAACTCGCTTATTAACTTTATAGGTTAGGAGCGATTAGATGGCGGAAGGAAAAGATATTTTATTAACCAAAGAGGGGTTGCAAAAGCTGGAATCAGAATTAGAACATCTGAAATCAGTAAGAAGGGAACAGGTAGCAGAACGTATTAAGCAGGCTATCGCTTTTGGGGATATATCAGAAAATGCTGAATACGAAGATGCCAAAACAGAGCAGGCTTTTATCGAAGGTAAAATAATCAGCCTGGAGAATACTCTTAGATATGCCCGGCTGATGGAAGAAAGGGATATTAGGACCGATATTGTTACGTTGGGCTCTAAAGTTACTCTGCAGGAAATGAAATCAGGCCGAGAGGTCATAGTAACCCTGGTATCATCTGTAGAATCAAAATTAAAAGACGGCAAGATATCCGATGAGTCCCCGGTTGGTGCAGCTATTCTGGGTAAAACAGTTGATTCCCAGGTTAGTGTAGAAGCGCCGGCCGGTACTATTAATTATAAGATAATGAAGGTAGATAGATAGTAAAACAGCATTCATAGCTGGAGTCGGTTTAATGATGCAGCATAATTAATGGGCTGTAGTGTTGAACCGACCAGGTTTAATGCAGGTTGTGGATAGTAGTTTGAACATAATATTAAGGAAGTGTTAGGATGTCCGGGCAGGAAGAAAATATTAATGAACTAAAAAGGGTTAGATTGGAGAAACTTAAAGAGCTGCGGGAAATGGGAATAGATCCTTTTGGAAGAAAATATGAGCGTAATGCCATGGCTCAAGAAATCATAGATAATTTCGCTGCTATGGAAGGAAAAACCGTAAGAATAGCCGGGCGAATCATGTCCAAGCGCCGTCATGGCAAGGCTGGGTTTGGTAATATACAGGATTTGTCCGGACAGGTACAGCTCTATTTTAGAAAAGACGATTTAGGAGAAGAAAAGTATGAGCTGTTTAAAAAGCTGGATATGGGCGATATTCTCGGTATAGAAGGAGAAGTATTCCGGACTCAAAAAGGTGAGATCAGTGTACATGTTAGAGACCTGACTTATCTTGCTAAAGCTCTTAATCCACTGCCGGAAAAATGGCACGGCTTAAAAGATGTGGAATTACGATACCGACAGCGCTATGTAGATTTGATCGTTAATCCGGAAGTAAAAGAGGTTTTTGTAAAACGCAGCCGGATGATAAAAGAAATAAGAAATTACCTGGATAATCGGGAGTTCTTAGAAGTAGAGACTCCCATGATGCAGCCTATCGCAGGAGGAGCGGCTGCCCGTCCTTTTATTACCTACCATAATGCCCTGGATATGGATCTGTACCTGCGTATTGCGCCCGAGCTTTATTTAAAACGATTGATTGTTGGCGGGCTGGAAAAAGTATACGAGATAAACCGCAATTTTAGAAATGAAGGCATATCTACTAAACATAATCCGGAATTTACCATGCTGGAAATTTATCAGGCCTATGCCGATTATGATGTAATGATGCAGCTTACCGAAGACTTGATATCCTCAGTAATGCTTAAAGTCAATAGCAGTATGACAGTTAATTGCGAAGGGCATACTATCAATTTTATGCCTCCCTGGAAGCGTATGACCATGCTGGAGGCTATACAAGAGTATACCGGTCTGGACTTTAATGAAATAAATACTGATGATGCAGCTGTTGCCGCTGCCCGGCAGCTGGGCTTGGAGATTGATGGTACAAGCTCCCGGGGAGAGATTATCAACGAGGTTTTTGAAGAGTATGTAGAAAGCAAACTGATTCAACCAACTTTTATTTACGGGCACCCGGTAGAAATATCCCCCTTGGCCAAGAGAAATGCTGATCATCCGGAGTTGACCGACCGCTTTGAAGTTTTTATAATGCAGCGGGAAATTGCCAATGCCTTCTCGGAATTAAATGATCCCATCGACCAGAAGGGCCGTTTTCTCAAACAGGTTGAAAAGAGGGCGGGAGGGGATACTGAAGCTCATATGATGGATGAAGACTATATAAATGCTCTTGAATATGGCATGCCTCCGGCTGGAGGACTGGGAATAGGCATTGACCGTCTGGTAATGATTATGACCGGCACGCCATCTATCCGTGATGTTATTATGTTCCCCACACTTCGTCCCCGTGAATAAAGAAAAAAGGGGTCAGGCCTGACAATTGACATTACTTCTGCAGAAGTAATGTCAACTGTCAGGCCTGACCCCTTTTACTGGTATCGGGGGACAAGATTTGCTATAGTATATTAGAGCAGAGCACCTGATCTTAAGTCTCACCCATAAAAGCCAGCAGAGGTCAAGCCGTGATTTTATCAGCAGGGAGGAAATACGATTGTTTAAATATAGTCTCTTTTATAGATTGCTCAGCAGCAGTTTTATATTGGGATGGTTGGTTTCATCCCCGGAAGAAGAGCAGATAGATTATATATCCCCCTCTTATAGTTATCGCTTTAGCAGCAGACTGATGGAAGCTCTTTTAGATATTTTATACAAAATTGGAACTGCCCTGCGCAAGCTGGGAGAGGGCAGCATAGCTGGCCAGGATTTCCTGGGATTCTTGGGTATTTTACTTTTCTTCTACTTCACCTTTGATTTGGCATTAAACGACTACAGCCTGCGCCGAACGATCATGGAGGCAGTACTGGCTCTGGGCGGATTTGCCATGCCTTTGCGCAGGAAAGTGCCTGGTCTTGGACAGGGGAGCCTGATATTATCTTTTTTTCGCTGGTGGGGAAGAACTGATTGAAAATGCCTATATATGTGCCCTGAATTTGGATAAATGTTGGCAAGCAGAACTGGAGGTCCATCTTACTGTGCTAGCGTTTTTAAACAGAATTGGCAGAAGTACTTGGAAAGGAAAAGAGCCTGTATGAAGCAAGTGGGGGATAAGAAGCGAATACTTCATTTTATTGGCGGGGGAGAAGTGGGGGGAGCTGAAGAATTACTTTTAACCCTTATGAAACTTCTTGACCAAGATTACTACGAAGCCTATTTAATATGCTTGTGTCAGGGACCTTTCGCTGAGCTGGCGGCTGAGTATGGGTTTCAGACTGCTGTAATCCCCATGAAGCATAAATTTGATCTATCTACTATTAAACCTATAAGGCAGTACTTGCTGGAAAACAAAATCGACCTGGTTCATACCCATGGAGTCAGGGCCAATCTGGTAGCACGTACAGCTGCTAAAAAAGAAGGCCTGCCGGTAGTTACTACCTTTCACAGTGTACTCCGTTATGATTATGATTCCATTTTCAAAGCCCTGTTGGCCAAATATATTACCACCGCCACAAATCGACATACTGATAAATTTATTGCTATATCCAGGGCCATTAAAAAAGAAATTTTGGAAATGGGAGTACCGGATGATAGAATCACTGTCATCCACAACGGTTTGGATACAAGTAAATATACTGAGATCCGTGATCCACAGGAGACCAAAAGAGAACTGGGTTTGGATCCGGATAAATATACGGTGGCGATGATTGCCAGATTGCACCCGGTCAAAGGACACCAGTATTTTTTACAGGCCGCCCGGGAAATTTTAAACCAGGGGATCGATGCCCAGTTTTTAATTATTGGCGAGGGGATATATAGAGAAAACATAAAGCACTGGATTGAGGAATTGAGTCTGGATGAAGCGGTAATAATGCCCGGTTATTACAGCCCTATTGAAAATATCTACGGGGTGTGCGATGTTCTCTGTGTTCCTTCCCTGATGGAGGGGCTGGGTATGGTGGTACTGGAAGCTATGTACTTCAATGTTCCGGTGGTGGCCAGCAATGTTGGCGGGATACAAGAAATAATCGAGAATCGGATAAATGGCCTGCTGGTTGAACCCCGTGATGCCCGGGGCCTGGCTGATGCTGTTATAAGCATATGGGAAAATAAAGATCTGGCCGAAAAATTCAAAGAACGAAGCCAGGAAACCCTTAAAGAATTTTCCCTGGAAAAAATGGCTCACCACATAGAGGAAACCTATCGCTCATTACTACCAGAATAATTCGCCCCATCTACGGGGGGCCTGCTTCATTTTTTAAAATGCTCTCCTTTAATTTTATGAAGGATTATGTTTTTGTGTGTCCGAGGAACGAATATTGCCCATAAGTGTTCTCGGGGCACACGATTTGCTAAATTATTATTGATGCTTTTCGCGGAAGTTTTTCTGTGGTCTCGAACCGTTCTCGTGACACGCTAGGGAATTAATGACAGGGCCAAGTAAGCATTTTCTTCTGCCCGGCAGCGCATTTCACCAGCTCGGGCGGCTATCTTTTCTTTGAGCTGATGGTTTTGCAGCAGGTTTTCAATCTGTGCGGCTATGGCATCAAAACCTTCTGGTAATGGCTGCAGATCAAAAGATTTTAGAAAAGCGTCAATTTTAGGGTCATAGGAAATCCCGGCAAAGGGAATGCCGCGATTGGCTGCAAATATCAAGGAATGCAGCCTCATGCCGATAAGCAGATCAAAATGGGAAATTAAAGCGATATGTTCCATACTGCTAAGGCTTTTGTCAATAATAATACAGTCGTTCTCCATTAAATCAGCTACTCGCTGGGATTCAGCCAGATCAATGGGATAATCCATAGGTATAAATACTATCCGGTAGTTCTTTTCCGCCAGGGAATCCAGAACCCGGGCTAAATCACCCTGATGTCCTTCCAATGCTTTCCAGTATCTAACTGAAACCCCCACCATTTTATCCTTTTTAATACCATGTTCTTGCAGCAGCGTTTCCGCCTGTTTAAAATCAAGTGAAGACGGCTCCAGTGCAAAAACCGGGTCAGCCGTAACCTTTATCGGAGGACGATTTACTCCCAGCTCTTGGAGCAGGGCCAGGGAGTCTTCATCTCGCAGGGTAATAAAATCTACCTTATTAGCTATGACATGCATCAGAACCCTGCTGAAATTGCGGTTTATGGGCCCGATACCCTGAGCATAGAATATTACTCGTTTATGCAGTGCTTTGGCCAGAGCAACGATGCTGATGTAATAAGGCAGCGAACGGGGCCCGGTAACATCCTGTAAGAGGCTGCCCCCGCCGCTTATCAACAGGTCGGAGCTCAATAACTCGCGGATGATAAGCCAGGGATTCATCCGGTTGACTGCCCGCAGGCGGTGGAGCTGGGCGGTCTTTTCAGGAGAGCCGGAGAAAACCACAAAATCAGCCCGGGGTTCAATGTTTCTAATGGTATGGCATATAGCCGCCAGCAATGCTTCATCTCCAGCATTGTCGAACCCATAATAACCTGAGAGTGCGATTTTCATAAACAAGCTCCTTTTTTTATCTGTGTTAATTTGACTTGTTAGTTGACCCGATAGCAGCCGACTTGTTTGCTCAAATCAAGACCAACCGCGGTAAGTTACTTTCTATATTAACACCTCATGTATCGAGGTCACAACCAGCTATGAAAACTGGCTGAAGGTGGGGATGAAGGCTTAAGAACGCTTGGGGCCGTTCTTAACTTTAAAAAGTAAGGCAGCTGAGCAATGCTTTAGACGGATTGATTAGAAAGAGTCATTTTCTCGCTGCTCGAATCGCCTTTACCCCCTGCGTTGACCTTAAGCCTCATCCCATGAAGTTATTTAAAGTATTAAGCCCAATTCATAGACAACTAATCTAGCCAGCTTTAGACCGGCGGAACTTCATAATCTTATTCTTAATGTAATCAACTTCTTCAATACGCAATTGCAAAACTACCATACCGTAAGCAAAAATACCCAGCAGAATACAGATACCGGCGTGGAGGATCTGATTTTTAATAAGAGCAGGATCCAAGATTCCTCCCAGATATATATTAGCTATATAAACTACTGCTCCCATCACCATAGAGGCCAACAGAATCTTGCCCAGGGTGGCAAAAAGCCGTTTTTCCGGCAGATTATTGAGCCTTCGGCGCAGGAAGTAATAAACAATTACCATGTTGCAGGTGGCGGCAATGGATGTGGCCAGGGCCAGCCCACCATGAGCCAGGGGTTTGATTAGAATAAGGCTGAAAACTAAATTGAGAAAAACGGTAAAAAGGCTAATTTTTACCGGGGTTATGGTATCCTGCAGAGCAAAAAAGGTACGGTTCATAATGCCATAGGCCCCCTGGGAGTAGAGTCCGATTACATAGAAATTAAGGGCAAAAACCGTCATTTGAGTTGACTGGCTGTCAAAGGCCCCGTGCTCAAAGAGAAGCCTGACTAGAGGGTCGGCCAGCACAAAGAGGCCTACCGCAGCAGGTATGGTAAAAAATGCAATCAGATTCAAGCCAAATACGGTAGTCCGCCCCATATCAGCATAGTCTTTTTCAGCTGCCTGTTCGGAGAGAGTAGGAAATACTGCGGTATTAATGGCCGCCACAAAAAGATTATAAGGCAAAAACATCAAGCGATTGGCAAAATTCAGGGCTGAGATACTGCCCTCTACCAGCCCTGAAGCCAGTATCCGATCTATAGTAGTGTAGAGCTGGTTAATGGATATACCTACCATGGCCGGAGCCATTAGTTCCCAGACCTTTCGTACTCCGGGATGATAAAAATCAATTTCCAGGTGATAACGGATTCCCAGCTTTTTCAACGCCGGGATCTGAATAATAACCTGAGCCATACAGCCAGCCAGGGTACCCGCGGCCAGCCCATAGATGCCCCAGAAAGGTGCCAGGAGGTAAACAGCAGCTATGATGACTGCCGAGAACGCAACCGAGGTAAAGGCTGGCACAGCGAAATTTTTCAGGGAATTTAAAATACCACCCAGCAGCAGAGATAAAGCCATAAATAGAATACAGGGAAACATAATCCTGCTGAGTTCGATAGTAAGCAGTCTGGTTTCCCCGGAAAAGCCCGGAGCAATTCCAGCTACCAGGATAGGAGCGGCCCAGATACCCAGCGCACAGAGCAGCAGCAATCCCAAAACGCTGACATTAATAATGGTGCTGGCCATGCGGGCAGCTGCTTGTCTACCTGATTTCACCGCCAGTTCAGTAAAAACAGGAATAAGAGCTGTAGCCAGAGCTCCGCCAATTATTACATATATTAAATTGGGCAGGGTAAAGGCCATAAGATAAGAATCAGTAAGCATGCTGGTTCCAAAACGAGCAGCGATAACCTGTTCTCGAATAAATCCGAGCAGCCTGCCAATGATACTAATGGACAGAATAACCCCTGCCGCCCTGGCAACAGTTTTATTGGAAATCACACTCACCCTAACTAAGCTGCTCCAATTGGAGCAGTATATTTTTGGCTTTTAATCTTCAGCCTGATGAGCTGAAGAGGCATTGTATATCGTTATAACCTTTCCAGCCGGAACCCTTTTTCCCACACCAGCTGAGGATCATAGAAATTTTTAGTATCTACTATGAAAGGCTGACCATCTTTGGACATGAGTTCCATCAGGCGGTCCAGATTCATAAAATCAATTCCATGCTGAAGGGTTAAAAGAACAATTCCATGAGCGTCTTTTACTGCTTCTTCCAGACTATCTACTTTAAAATCATAGCGGGAAGGAACTGCCGGGTCAAACGACTTAACCGTACAACCGGAGTTCTGCAGAGCTTCGATAACGAACAATGCCGGACTCATCCGGTCGTCATTGGAATAATCCTTCATAGCCAGACCTAATACCGCTATTTGAGCCTGGCTGGGAGCAACCTTCAAGTTGCGTAAAACCAGGTCTGCTACGTAGCGCGGCATTTCTTCGTTAACCTGGCGAGCCGCACTCAACAAATTGAGACTAACCCCAATTTCATCAGCTTTAGGCAGCAGATAAAAAAGAGCATTAGGAAGGCAGTAACCTCCCACCCCTGGTCCAGGATTCAAAAGATTGACTCTCTGATGGGTGTTGGCCACTGCTACCACCTCAAATATGTCAATGCCCATAGCCTTGCAAAAACGGGCAAACTCATTAACCATGGCGATATCCACATCCCGGGAAATGTTTTCCATCACTTTGGAAGCTTCAACTACTTCCATACAGCTGGCCTGGGCGATGGGTGCTCGGGTGACGATGGACATCAGATCAAATGCTTTTTGGGTGCTGGCAGGATTGATACCGGCCAGGGCCGCGGGCATATGTTCAAACTCATGAAATGCACGACCCTCTGCAATTCGTTCTGAGGAATAAGCCAGGTCAAAATCTATGCCGGCCTGGAGTCCGCTTTCCTTTTCCAGGATCGGCAGAATCAGATCTCGGGTAGTACCTGGAATAACAGTACTTCTAATCAGGACCAGATCGCCTGCTTTAAGACCAGCACCTACCGTATGGCATACTTCTATCAACGGCCTCATATCGTGTTTATGACTCTCTACTGGAATGCCTATGGTTACTATAATATGGTCACAAGCCTTCATAGCCGCCTGACCGTCTGTAACGGCTTGGAAACGGCCCTGGTCGATTTGATGGCGGAGTATCTCCTGGATACCTTTACCTTCATAAGCTTCCAGATGATGGGTCAATCCCTGGTTCAGATCAGCTACCAGTTTTTCATCAATATCAACTCCGGTGACCTGGCAGCCCCGCATAGCAAAACTCAAAGCCAGCGGCAAACCAACGAAGCCTAATCCGAACATACATACCTTTTTCATTATGCAACTTCCTCCAATAATCTTAAACTAGCAGTTATGCTTTTGCGTATAATAACTTTCGATCTTCTCCATCATAAACTCAGCCCGGCTTTCCCAGGAATTCTCCAGTGCCTTCTCCAGGCGGGCCTTTTTCTTCAGGGAAGTATCTTTAAGAGCCCTCTTAACAGCTGCAGTAAAACCTTCTGGGCCGCCTCCGAATTCTACCAGATCATTAAAGTCCATAATTTCCGGCATGGGAACCGAGGCAATCGGGCGTCCCGAAGCCAGGTATTCGTAAAATTTTAGAGGACTTACCGTGGAAGTGAGTTCATTTTCACGAAAAGGATTCAGGCAGACGTCAAAGCCCTTGAGATATTGGGGCAGCAGCTGCCGATCCCGGTGTCCCAGAAAATAGACATTTTTTTGGTTTTGTAAACTGGATATATCGATATTGGCACCTACCGGTCCTACCATAACCACCGAACCCTGCGGAAAGCTCTGCGCAATCGCACCTATCAGATCCAGGTCTATCCACTCCTTGATAGCGCCAACAAACCCCAGAATAGGATGGGGCAGGCCCTTAAGTTCGTCGGCCAGAGGAGTTTCGGCACTGTCAGCTTGCCGGAAGTGACCAATGTCCGCAGCGTTAGGCGAAAGGAATATTTCTTTACAATAAGCTTGCTTGCTATCGTACAAGCCCCGGGCAGTACAGAAAACCAGATCACAGTGATGCATGAGTTTCCTTTCCATAGCCTTGACCAGACGGGGGTTAAACCCATCATAGGCCGAGTGCTCATCAACACAGTCATAGATAAGGAAAGCCTCGTCCAACCGGCCTATCAGATGGCAGCTGGTATGCAAGTAAGTCCATAATATGCTGCGGCTAAAACCCAGCTCGCCCATAGCAGCTTTGATCGACCGGGCGATTTTTCGCTGATTAATGATGTTAACTCCCGGTAAACGGCTGCCGAAAGGCAACACCACGGGAGGTGTTAAAAGCCATATATTTTCATTTAGACGCCGCAGACCTTCTTGGGCTAAATCCCTTTTAAAAGCCACCCCGGGATCCTTGTAGGGAGACAAAAAAGAGATAGGCGGTTCTATATACAGTATTCTATTTGATTGGGGCAGACGGGACATAATTTGCTGCTTCCGGGTCCACAACGGTTCCCAGTCCACCGAAGAAATACATACAATATCCAAAAGTGTCCCTCCGGCCTTCTATATTATCAGCTTAAAATTGCCTGCGCTTATATCAATATATAAAATAACACCCAGACTCCACATGGGGCAGCACCATTTGCTGGTAAAAGGTTCGAGTTCAATTCACATCCGTGCTCAGGTCCCCGCCAGCACTAGCTATCAAGCCTTCAGGTGCGCTGGACAAATGCGGCAGAGCCAGTACCACACCCAGGAAAAACCAGAAATAGGCAGCCATCATGGGAACTTCAAAAACATTCTCTACACAGTTATGGGCCAGAACCCCTATCAAGCCAACTAAAATACCTAATCCCATGCAGCGCATAAAATCATCTCCGGTGATATCCAGAGAACGGCGTGCTTTTCTCAAAGCATTTACAAATAGGAGCAGAGTAGCCATCAAACCTACCCAACCGGTTTCAGTTCCCACTTTTAAATACCAGTTATCAGCATAAAAACTGTCCTGGGGATAATAACGGGCGGCAACTGCTCCCCCGAATTCCCCCAAACCCACTCCCACAGCCGGTGATGTCTGCCAGTAATCCAGCGCTTTATCCCAACGGCCTAATCGCCCCCCTCTTTCTGAGGAAACCAGATATTCAGGACTGGCCATATAACTTATTCGGTCATAAACCGTAGGCATCAGAGCCGGGGTTAAGATGGCCAGGATGATCATAGCGAAGATGATACGGCGGTCTATCCACAAACCCAGCAGAACAACTTCCAATATAAATGCCAACCAGGCTCCCCGGGAGAAGGTAACGACCAGACAGGCGGCCAGAATTAAGACCAGGCCGGCATAAACCAGTTTTTTAAAAGCACTGCTGCTGTTGAAATACATAGTAAAAGCCAGGGGCAAAGCCAGTACCATAAGGCTTCCCAATATATTGGGACTGCCAATAATCGAAAAAACCCTGGTAGTGATTGAAGTTTCCTTACTATCAACCCATCCGACAGGTATTTCTACTCCGGTTAAATATTGATAAATGCCATATAAAGCTACCAGGGAACAGACCAGTAAAAAAACATCTGCTAATCCTTTGGCCTGAACTCTGGTAAATAACAAATTATAGCCCAGGAAAAACCAGAAAATATACTGCAGCATGACCCGGGCACCCTCCATAGCTATTACGTTATTGGGAGAATTGATAAAAAAGAGGAATATCATAACCGCCGCATAAATAATTATGGGCAGCAGCATACTACTGCCCCTGGGGCGCAAACGATCTACAGCAATCCGGTATAACCAAATGCTTACTATCGCTATAAAGAGTAACTCATCCCATATACCCTGTAAGGAGGTAAAGGCTACCTGTCGGAAAAACCAGTCCAGAATTACATACAGCACCACCAGGTAGAGTTCTAGTCCCCACCCTATGCCCTTTGCTTGATCCAAATCATATTCGCCTCCCAACTAGGGCTCAACCACAATTGAAATAACCGTTGATTCCAGTGTGACCTTCTGAGTATTGACAAAGAAATCTTCTTTTCCCGCCCGGACTTTCTGTCCGGCAAAGGTTATCTCCGCGGGTGAAACCTGTGAGGTGGTGGTTTCCAGAGTAAGAAAAATATCTTTGCGAAATGGGTTTTTTGACAAGACCATTTCCCCGGCATCATCAGGAGCTACCCAGTTGGCCTGCTCTACCTTCATCTCTGTAATTTTGACCGCTGTTAGAGCACCGCTGGCCACCAGTGTATCTCCTACCTGCAGGTTATCTTCTACCCCCGGGTACACATTAGGGCAAACAACTTTAACCTGAATGGTCTTGGCTTCAGAGCTGACATCGGCAGCCCGGTCATGGTATAAGTAAGCGAATACCAGAGCTACTATGATCAGCAGGATGGCCAGATCAACAATACTTACTTTACCAAAAATACGGCCTTTTTCGTCTATCATTCGGGCCACTCCCCCTTTTAGAATAGAATTTTATACTTTCCACAGTATAGCAAAGATAACTTGCAAATACCACGAGCTTGGTACAGAATCAATACATTTTTATCCTGGAGATAAGGTGAAAGTTTTTGTATATAATTAGTGTAAAATAAGAATAGGAAATAAACGATAAATAATATAAGTATTGATTTTCCGGCCGAAAGCCTTAACCTGTCCTTTTTACCGCAGCGGAACTTTCAATCTCCGTGTCAGCGAACGTCTTTCGGCAAAGGGGAGAATGGATAGTGGTATTGTAGTGGAACCAAGTATTTTATATAAATTTCTACAAGATCAACCTTAACTTGGTATATAGACAAGCTTTATCGGCGGTGTTAGAATGTTTCTAACGTAGGATCCGGGGGAGGATGTTTTTTTATGTTGGACCTTCCAGCATTTTTTATAATATTGTCAGCGTTTGTCGTGTCTTTTTTATCTATGCCACTGGTAATTAAAATTGCATATAAAATAGGAGCGATAGATCAGCCGGACCATAGAAAAGTTCATCAGCATACCATGCCCAGGTTGGGTGGTATGGCAATATATCTATCTTTCTTAATCTGTATGCTTTTCTATATTGATGTTAACGGTCCATTTATGGGATTAATTATCGGGGCCAGCATAGTATTTACAGTAGGGATGCTGGATGACATATATCAACTTTCCCCGTGGGTAAAATTGCTGGGGCAGTGTGCAGCAGCAGCAGCAGCAATTTATTTTGGAGTTGTAGTGGAATTTCTTACTAACCCCTTCGATGGTTTATTGAATCTGGGTTATTTTAGTATACCATTAACCTTTATATGGATAGTAGGAGTCAGCAATGCGATTAACTTGATTGATGGATTAGATGGTCTGGCCGGAGGAGTATCAGCTATAGCAGCTATAACCATGGGAATTGTAGCCTTATTCCAGGGACAAGTCCCGGTGGCTGTTGCGGCCTTTATATTAGCAGCAGGTACAGCAGGATTTCTGCCTTATAATTTTTACCCGGCCAAAACCTTCATGGGTGATGGCGGCTCTAATTTCCTGGGTTTCGTTCTGGCCTGTATTGCTATCCTGGGTACGGCCAAGAGTGCAGCGTTGATATCGCTCTTTATCCCTATCGTAATTCTGGGGATACCTATATTTGATACCTTTTTTGCTATCTTAAGGAGGATTCATAAGCAGGCTCCGATTTTTAAACCGGATAAAGACCATTTGCATCACCGCCTAATGGCTCTGGGTATGAGTCATCGCCGCAGTGTTTTTACCATATATCTAATAAGTGCATTTTTTAGTACGGTAGCCATAACCCTCACTTTTATTACTGATCCCAAGGCTATGCTGGCATTGGGTTTGCTGTTGCTGGCAATTGTTTTGGGAGCGGATAAAGTGGGCTTATTAACCGGGGAGAGAGAAGAAATGGAAGCCGCCGTTTTAGGTAAAGGAAAACCTCGGAAGGTAGAGTTGTAGGTTGCTTGACAAGCTTTTATAGCCAGGGGGTTTATTAATGAAAAAAACTTTATTTTACGCCAAGTATATTGGGGGAGCGGTACTGGTATTTTTGCTGTTTTTTGCCATGGGATCTGCCATCAGTGCTTATGTATTAACCAATCGTACTGGAGAAGAAGATCCCGGTGAAGAGACTGAGCTTGTTGAACAAGATGGGGAAAGAACTAATATTCTCGTTCTCGGTGTCGATGCCCGGCCAGGAGATGAAAACTCGCGGTCGGATACCATGCTGCTCGTTTCTATTGACCCCCAGTTGGACAAAGCAGCGGTAATATCCATCCCACGGGATACCAAGGTCGACGTACCTGGCAGTCCGCTGGATAAAATATGTACTGCCAATTACGCTGGAGGCCCGGAATATGCGGTAGAAATAGTAGAAGATTTTATGAGCATCAATATTGACTATTATGTGGAAGCAGATTTCAATGGTTTTAAGGAAATTATTGATACTATCGGCGGTGTTACTATCAACGTACCCCAGCGGATGTATAAGCCCAGTGAAGGCATTAACCTATATCCGGGAACCCAGAAGCTGGATGGCTGCCAGGCCCTGGCTTTCGTTCGTTATCGGGGCTACGAATATGGGGATATCGAACGCACCAGTTACCAGCAGGAATTTTTAGTAGCTCTGGCTGATGAACTGCTGCAGGCTAAAACCATAACCAAGCTCCCGGATTTGCTCAAAGAGACAAGGAGCTACGTGAAAACGGACATCGGTTTAAGCGATATGCTGAAAATAGCCAACTGGACTCGGGGCTTTACGTCCTCCTCAATAATTACTCAAACCCTGCCGGGATACTTCTATGACGTCTATAATGATGAAGGAGACATGGAACAGAGTTACTGGGTGGCTGACCAGGAAGAGGCCGCTTGCTTACTGGATAATCTGTTTGAGGGGAAAACCGTCGCGGTTATACAGACCTCTCCCTATCCGGTTTATGTACCACCTCAAAAGGACGAAAGTGAGGCGGATATTGAGAGATCTAATCTGCCCAGTCCCGGGCATTTGGTTGATAACGGTACCGAGTCAGATTCTACAGAAATAGATTCAGCAGATCAAAGCAGTGATATTGCAGAAATTACTGGCCCGGAAGGATATATATAAATTAAGTAATAGCAAAATTTAGAGAAAGGGCAATAACTATTTATTGTCTTTTTTTGCGAATTTTTTTGCAAAAATTTACTATTAAAGTGCAAGATTTAAGTTAAGATAATAGTATTAATACTAGATATTTGTAAAAAAACAGATTGGATTGTTTTTCCAAGACGAAAGGGCAGGATAGGCCGGATAAGTTGTCGAATTAGCAGTTTGGGGTAAGAAAGAGAAAAACTTGTAATGCAGTATTAAACAGGTGGTAATCTGTGACAATCCATTTTCAGGACATAAAAACAGCTCAAATGCTGAAAACCCGGCGTAAAAGGCAATTGAATACCTGTCGATTATAATAATAGAGGGTCTATCAGCCTATCCCTCAATAGTGACGGATGCAGTGAGACCCACGACGGGTACTCCGGCATACAGACCGATAAAAGCAAACCCGGACTGATTATGATCACCCAGAAAAAACTAAAGGAGAATGAGAATGTTAGATAAACCAGGCGGCTATTACATAAAAAACCCGGTAATGCTCTTAATCATAGCAGTATTTCTCACGATTTTTCTGCCGGCCTATGCCTATGCATCCAGTGGAATAATAACCGGCAGCGTAGTTAATGTCAGGTCAGGACCGGGCAGCAGTTATACTATTGATGGAAACTTATTACAGGATACGGAAGTTAAGATAATTGACAGTCAGAATGACTGGTATAAGATAAGCAAAGGCAGCCTGACCGGATGGGTCAGCAGTTCTTTAATCAAGATAACCCAGGAAGAACAGGTAAAGGTTATCGGGGACCCGGTCAATCTGAGGTCAGGGCCGGATACCAGCTATGATAAAGTTGGGCAGGCCAACAAAGGTGATATATTGACTTTGCTGGGTTCGTCAGGTGAATGGTACCAGGTGAAAAATGCGGACGGGTTAAGCTGTTACGTGGCATCCTTTCTGGTTGAGAAAATTACCCAGAGTTCCGGCGGCAGTTCAAGCAGTCCGGCGGCAGCTGCCGTTGAACCATCAGCAGCGTCCAGCAGTCAGACGCCGGTAGTCTATTTGGATAATAAAAAATTAAGTTTTGATGTGGAGCCGATTATAGAAAATAGCAGAACTCTAGTACCCCTGCGGGCAATATTTGAGGCCATGGGAGCATCAGTGCAGTGGAACGAGGCCACCCGTACTGTAACTGCCGTAAAGGGCAGCACCACGGTAGTCCTTCCTATTGGATCTACCCAGCCTACAGTTAATGGCTTAGAATGGCCCCTGGATGTTCCGGCTAAAATATCCCAGAGCAGGACCCTGGCTCCACTCCGATTCGTAGGGGAAGCCTTTGGAGGCACGGTGGACTGGAATGGAACTACCCGGACTATAAGTATTGCCAGTGGCAGTTCGTCTTCCAATGGTACTGCCTCGGCACAGGTGAATACCGTAGTAGTAAATGAGGATAAGATAAACTTGCGCAGCGGTCCATCTACCCAATACAGTGCGGTAGCCAGTGCTCTAGAGGGAGAAAAACTAGGGGTACTGGCAGAACAGGATGGCTGGTATCAAGTCAGCCGGGGAGGAACGACAGCCTGGGTAGCCGGCTGGGTAGTGGATGTAGCCTGGGAAGCTGAGCAATCAGAACCGCCGGAGGTAGATACGGGAACCTCCGCCACTGATTCCGCAGTGGTAATGCCGGTGGTCATACCATCTGATAAAATCTGGATATCTTCATCCAGAGATCAGGATGGCATCAGGGTAGTTATGGAATCTGGCTCAGTGATAAAGGCTGATATCAAAGAATCTGCCAATCAGATAACTTACGAAATAAACAGCAAGACCGTGATTAACGATACTGGATTAACTGAAGACATCGGGGCAGGCAAACTTACCCTTACAGCGGAGAATGAAAATTATAATTCCACCGTTAAAATCACCCTTCCCGCCGGCACCCAATATAGTACTGCCAGTGAAAACAGGGGAAAAAAAGAAGTGCTGCTTATTCCCAACCAGATTGTTAAGATCAGCCGGGAAGTAGCAGGGACTACCGGGGATAACGTTATTATATACACCCTGGCGCCCTGTGAGTTCAGCAGCAGCATAGATGGAGATACCCTGGAAGTGCAACTGGAAGATACTGCTATGGGCCTGGAACGTACTGAATATAAATACAGCATCAGCCCGGTTCTGAAGGAAATGACTATCAGTCAGAGAGGAACTAATAATCCACTGACTACCATAACGGTAGATACTAAAGGCATTGGAGATTACCAGGTGTTTCAAACCCCGGATGATAATGCCCTGAATATTGTCCTCACTTCCGGGAAGAAAAGTCAGGCTCAAAGATCAAATGTTGTAGTATTAGATCCCGGACATGGCGGAAAGGACTCCGGTGCTATTGGCTTCGGGACCCAGGAGAAAGGAATTAATTTGGCCGTTGCCCTGCGGGTAGGGCAGATCCTGGAAAAGCAGGGAGTTAATGTTGAATATACTCGTACCGATGATACCTATTTAACCCTCAGCGAGCGAGCAGAGCTTGCCAATGAGCTAAATGCCGCCATATTTGTAAGCATTCATAGTAATTCGACCACCAATTCCGACGCTCATGGAACCGAAACTTACTATTGGGCTCCTATTGATGATTACGATTTGTTCTGGCAGAAAGCTGAGCGCTCCAGACTGGCTAACTGTATTCAGGACCAGCTGGTCAATACCCTGGGCAGGACGGATCGGGGCGTAAAACAAAATCAAGCGTTTACCGTTCTGGTTAAAACCCAAATGCCATCAGCCCTTACTGAAATATCTTTTCTCAGCAACCCGGAAGAGAACGCCTTACTGGTAACCAGCAGCTACCAGAAACGAGCAGCCCAGGCGATTGCTGATGGAATTCTTGAATATTTAGGAAAATAACGAGCAGGGTGTCAGGTACTGACTTATTAGCTTATTCCTTTGGAGTGCTGAGAGAATAGGTTAATAAGTCAGTGCCTGACACCTTAAGTTGTTCGGGGAAAGTGCTATGCTTTTAGCCATATTTTGGTGCTTTTTTAAAGATATAAGAGGAAAGAAACCAATTTATAGAGGAAAAAAGGAAATTATGTTGAATTCAAATAAGACATGGCATTTATTTAATACATAAATAATGCTTGAGAAATCAATGGCAGCTAAACAACAGATATTGTAGGAGAGATTATGAGCAGAGAAAATAACGGATACGAATACATTGAGGAAGAAATAGACCTGCGGGATATTTTGAAAACACTGAGTAAATGGAAATATACCATTGTCAGCGTAACTATGGTGGCGATGCTGCTGAGTGGAATAATAAGTATTTACTTTTTAGACCCGGTATATGAAGCAAGCACCATAGTAGCTGTAGCCCAAACCGAAAATAGCAAAAACGCAGAGTCAAGCAATATGGAAGATATAGTCGATGAACTGGGAGAACTGCCCTATATGAGTGTGGAAAGCTGTGTACAGCAGCTGAAAACGGCCTCAGTCCTGCAGACGGTTATTGATAAAATGAAACTTCCCTATAGCCGCAGGCAGCTGGGGGCTATGATAACAGCTGAACAATTAGAAGATACCAACCTTATGAAAATAACTATAAGCAACAGTGACCCGAAATTAGCTGCCCAGATATCCAATACCCTGAGAGAAGAATTTGTCCTTTATATAACCCAGATAAATAACCAAAAATTGAAGAATTCTGTGGAAACAATGGAAAACAAACTGCTGCAAGGTGAAGAGGATGAGCTAGAGGCTGCAAACGACAAATTAAAAGAATATAAGCTCAGTTCCAGGTCTATCGAATTCCTCAGCACTCAACTTGCCCAGAAGAATTCAGATCTGGGGACTTTTCAGTCTAGTCTTGCACTCCTGGAAATACAGTATGCCGGCCTGGAAAAAGGTGTTGAGCAGCTGCAGAAAAGTCTGGCCGAAACCCCAGTTACTCTATTAACTAATGAAACTGCCGACGGGGTATTACCGGTAGATATGGATGGCATAGATATAAAAGACGGTAAGGTAGTCAGAGAAAATATCAATGAAGCCTACATCAACCTGTATAATCTATTAAATGATAAATCATCGCAGCTGGCGGAAACAGAAGCCGGTATAAAAACAACCAAAACCAACATTGCCCGGTTGGAACAAGAAATACCTGACCTGGAAGCCCAACTGACCGAAAATCAAATTGAAGAAACTAAACTGCAAAACGAAGTAACCCGGAGAGAAACCAATGTAGATCTATTGACCGCCAAAATAGCGGAGTTGAAGATATCCGGTAATATTAACCTGGCCGAAAACAGCATAACCACCACCTCCGCAGCATTAGTGCCGGAAAAACCAGTAAAACCCAACAAAATGTTAAACGTAGCCATCGCCGGCATCCTCGGCCTAATGATGTCCACCCTAGCAGTATTCTTCATCGAATACATGCGAGAAGGGGACGAAAGTGAGGAGACAGGGGTTAGGGGTAAAGAGTAAGGAGTTTATCCGCCTCCCGCCTAACAGTTATAAAAGTAGGGTTATTAATAAACTTCGGTGATGATATAAAAATTGGGAAAAAATATGAAAAAAAATAAAACAAAATAAAAAAGTCTGCGTAGGTCATAAAAGTCAGCGAAGTCAGCGGCCTAACGCCTCTCCCCAAATGCCTAACAGATATATTAATAAACTTTGATGATTGTATAAAAATCAAAAGAAAAAATAATGCATAATAATAAAACCAAATAAAAGAGGTCTGCGAAAGTCACAAAAGTCAGCGAGGTCAGCGGCCTAACGCCTCGTCCCAAAAGCCTAACAGATATATTAACAAACTTTGATGATGATATAAAAATTAAAAGAAAAATAATGGAAAAAAGCAAAATAAAATAAAAAGGTCTGCGTAAGTCATAAAAGTCAGTGAAGTCAGCGGCCTATTCCTCTGGAGTCAGACATGAACCAAAACTATCTATACAGCGATCTAACTGAAAAAATCATCGGTTGTGCATATACAGTTTGGCACAAGCTAGGTGCTGGTTTTTTAGAAAAAGTCTATGAAAATGCTCTGGCAATAGAGTTGAGAATGCAAGAAATAAAAGTAATACAACAGTATCCAATAAAGGTACTTTATGAAAAAATTGTTATAGGTGAATATGTTGCAGATTTGTTCATAGAAGATAAAGTGATAGTTGAACTGAAAGTTGCTAGCGATATATCAAAAGCACATGAAGCTCAGTTAATAAATTATTTGAAAGCCACTGATATAGAAATAGGTTTGTTGATTAACTTTGGCGATGATATAAAAATTAAAAGAAAAATAATGCAAAAAAGTAGAATAAAATGAAAAAGTCTGCGTAAGTCATAAAAGTCAGTGAAGTCAGCGGCCTAGCGCCTCGTCCCAAAAGCCTAACAGATATATTAATAAACTTTGATGATGGTATAAAAATCAAAAGAAAAAATAATGCAAAAAAGTAAAATAAAATAAATAAGTCTGCGTAGGTCATAAAAGTCAGTGAAGTCAGCGGCCTAACGCCTCGTCCCAAATGCCTAACAGTTATATTGATAAACTTTGGTAATGACACAAAAATTAAAAGAAAATAATGCAAAAAGCAAAACAGAATAAAAAGGTCTGCGTAAGTCATATGAGTCAGCGAAGTCAGCGGCCTATAGGTTCTTCCCTAACACCTAACACTAAGGAGTACATAATGTCAAAAAAGAAATCCAAAAACCAAAAAGCCTCAAAAACCGCAACCAGAAGTGTTCCCTGGCTGCCGACAGCCATGTTTATTGCTGCCGGCCTATTACTATTTTATCCCCCTTATTTCCGGGGTCTTTTCTTTGCCAAAGAGATGTTTATAACCCATATCATTACAGCTCTGGTCTTTATAGGTGTATGGAGTCAGAAGATAATCAATCGGGATTATACATTCTTGAAAACTCCCCTGGACCTGGCCGTGCTGGCCTATACCGGGGCTTATCTCCTGTCACTGCTGGGAGCGGTAGATAAGGGAGAAGCACTATATGGTTTTCTCAAGGTCCTTAATTATTCCATGATTTTCTGGATAATCAGCGAAATAGTAAAGACTTACCGCGATTATGACAATATATTAAAAATATTGCTGGCCAGTGCGACAGGGGTAGCACTTATAGGAATTCTGGCTGCCTGGGGTTATTATAATTATCCGGATGCTTTTAATGGCAGAGCGATCAACACCACTATGCAATATTCCAATGCTGCCGGACTATATTTAGGGGTCATGGCCTTAATAGCAATCAGCCAGTGGATAAGCAGTCAGGAATTAAAATGGAGGCTGCTTTATGCAGGCATCACCTACCTATTATTACTGGTAACTCTGGCCACCTTTTCCAAGGGAGCCTGGCTGATAATAATCATCGGGGCCATACTATTGCTGGTAGTCATGCCGGGACAGTACCGGATTAGAGCCGCATATAGTCTGGCATTAAGTGCGGTAGCAGTACTGATTGCCGCAGCCGGGTTTATTCCCGCTATTTTAAATGGAAATACCGGAACAGCGATAGTATTTTTCCTGATTGGTCTGGTACTCAGTCTTCTGGCACCAATCTTATGGGAAGTAATGGCCAAGTTAAGCAGCGGGAAGAAAAAACAATTACCTATTCTGATAGGAACAATAATTCTTGTAGTTGTAATAGGCAGTACCAGCCTGTTCCTAAACAATCAGAATCAGATTTCTAATCAAATCCTTAATGAAATATCGGGAGTAAGTGCTACAGACAGTACCAGTTTCACCAGCCGGCTTAATTTTGCCAGCTGGGGAATGGATATAATTAAAGATCATCCTGTGATCGGTACTGGAGCAGGAGGATGGGATGCCCTTTATCATCAGTATGCAGACCAAATAGCCTGGTCGGCCGAGCTTCACAATGGATTCCTGCAGATATGGGTAGAAGCTGGTACTCTGGGGATAATTGCCTTTATGAGTATATGGGTATTGTTTCTTTTCAGCCTATATAAAATTTATCAAGTTAATAAGGGCAGAGTAAGAAATGAACAGAACGAAATGGTTAAAATATGGGGCACGGCTGTCGCAGCGGTATGTATAGGTTTGCATTCCTTTATAGACTTTGATTTGTCCCTACCGGCTATAAGTATTTTATTATGGACATTATTGGCACTGATCAATTCAGCTGGTCAAGTGGAAAACATTACCCAAAACAAGCTGGTCCCTAATATACCTTTTATAAATATTACCGCTGCTTCATTAATAGCCCTGTTATTATTAGCCTGTGGAAGCTCCTTTGCCCTGGCAGATAGTTATGCAAGTAAAGGACAGGGCGCCTTAGAAAGAATGCAGGAGGCTGAAAACCAAAGCAAACAGCTGGAGGAACTAAGTGGGGCTGAAAAATATTATAAGCAGGCAGTAATATGGGATTCATATAACTGTATGTACCATGCCAACCTGGCGCAAATATATGCCATAATTTATAGACAGGTGCAGGCAGACAATACCGATGTGTCTCGGGAATATTTAAACAAAGCTTACGATGAAATGAATAAAGTGGACCAAACAGCACCCTTCAACATTAGAGCCCGCGGGATACTATACAGCATCAGTGCACAGATGGGAGATGTAGATCAGGGGATAAAACAGGCGCAGGCTGCTGTTACAGCAAATCCCTGGGACATCAATTCATATAATGCCGCTATTAATGCTCTGCAGGTAGGGATAGAAGCTTATTGTGATAAAGATATAGCGAAAACACAGCAATATGCCCAGGAAATCCTTTCACTTACTGAGAAAGCAGGTAAACAGCGAGAAAGACTTGAAAGCAAAGAAAAGAATGAGTTTAATTTATCCTATGATTCGCAAGTTGCTGCAGGCAAAGCCCACTATGTTTCAGGTAATTACCAGGCAGCAGCTTATACTCTAGAACCAATGACAGATAACATGCTGACTCTGGAATTTGCCGACCCATTTTTTGAAAACACCAAATTTGAAAATGAAAACTGGAAAGCAGCAGTGGTTGAGGATGAAGAAGCCAGCAATGACAAATGTATGGAGATGACTGCCAAGCATGACATGTATGATTGGCCAACAATATTATCACTTGGCAGCAGTATACCGGTGATTGCTGGTCAAGAGTATATCACAGAAGTACGTTATAAAGTAATCATATGCAGCAACAGCCCGGAAGGAGAGAAGGGACCTAAGCTGGGAATATGGGGAAAGGTTTATTCAGGGGAGCAGTCGGAAAATACCAGCTTTACTTTTTATAACGGAAATGAGGATATACAGGACGGTACTATCTGGCAGGTGGCTCAGCAGGTGCTTAAGCATGGTGAAGGTCTTAATCAACGTAGTTTTAGATTAGGAACAGGCAGTGTGGCAGAAGGAACAACATTCAGAATTGATTATGTAAAGTTTTATCCCAGTGACCTGAAAAATTTGCCAGATAATATACAAAAAGCCAGCATATGGTATGCTGCATCCCTTTATCAGTCAGGAGAAAAAGAAGAAGCAAATGAAATTAAAGATCAATTTGCTGATGATACCGCATTAATGGAACTGTATGATCAATTACTAATTATGATTGTCGGGGGTTTCTATGTTTTACTGGATTAGATTAATTGGCTTAATAATAATAGATTCTGTTTTAGTCAACGTAGCACTCTATACCTCGCTGCTCCTGCGATTTGATGGCAATATCAATATCCCGGAGCAATTTATGGATGCCGCCTTATATCTGGTTCCTTGGTGGACGCTTATCGCACTGGCCAGCATGGTTTTCTTCAAGCTGTACAACCGGATGTGGCAGTATGCTAGTCTGGGTGAATTAAGTGGTGTAATAAAAGCGATCACCTCCAGTATGGCAGCCCTGGTGATTTTAATTTATTTAATCCCATTACCGTATCTGCCCCGCAGTGTCTACATACTTACCTGGCTGTTTGCGGTAATATTGATTATCGGTTCCCGCCTGCTCTGGAGAATTACAAGAAATGCTATTATTAAAGGAGAAAAACAGGCTGTTAAAAGAACCCTGATAGTGGGAGCTGGTGATGCGGGAGCTATGGTAGCTCGTGAATTGGACCATAATCATGCTCTGGGTCTGCAGGCAGTAGGTTTTGTGGATGATAATGCGCTTAAGCAAAAGCTGAGTATATACGGCATTCCTGTGTTGGGACCCCGGCAGGATATACCCCGGCTGGTTGACAATTACGACATTGAGGAGATTATCATCGCTATGCCTTCAGCTGATGGTACAGTAATCAGAGATATATATAATGTATGTCGCCAAACTCGAATCAAAACCAGGATATTTTATGGTACTGATGAACTGCTTAATGGCAGACCTGAGATTAGAGAGATCCAATTAGAAGACCTGCTGCGGCGCAAACCAGTAAACTTAAATATTGATGAAATAGCCGGGTACATAAAAGACAGAAATATTCTGGTTAGCGGAGCAGGTGGTTCTATCGGTTCTGAATTGTGCCGTCAGATTTGCCGATATAATCCAGCAAAAATAATCCTTGTGGAGTACAGCGAAAATAACCTCTTTGATATTGACAATGAATTGAAGGAAATGTTTTCTAACTTACATATTGAGGCCGAACTGTGTGATGTAAAAGACCGTAATAAATTACAGGAAGTATTTAAGAGCAGCCGTCCGCAGGTAGTATTTCATGCAGCAGCCTACAAACATGTTCCGCTGATGGAAAAACATCCTGGAGAGGCCATAAAGAACAACATCCTGGGTACAAAAAATATAGTTGAAATATCAGACAAGGTAGGAGTAGACACCTTTATTCTGATCTCAACTGATAAGGCAGTTAATCCTACCAGTGTTATGGGAGCCAGCAAACGTATTGCTGAAATGGTGGTTCGGGATTTTAATCGAATTAGCAAAACTAAATTTGCATCGGTTAGATTTGGAAATGTTCTGGGAAGCAGGGGGAGCGTGGTTCCAACATTTAAACAGCAGATACAAAAAGGAGGCCCAGTTACTGTAACCCATCCTGATATGACCCGCTATTTTATGACTATACCAGAAGCAGTACAGTTAGTAATACAGGCCGGAGCTATTACATCTGGCGGGGAAACTTTCATATTGGATATGGGTGAACCGGTTAAAATAATGGATCTAGCTAGAGATATGATTCAGCTTTACGGATATGAACCAGACAAAGACATTGAGATACGAATTATGGGGATTAGGCCTGGGGAAAAGCTCTACGAAGAGCTTTTCACTGCCCGTGAACAAATGGCAGCTACCAGGCATGAGAGGATATATATTAGAGAAGAAAATGAGGACTCTTTATCGGCTAATATCATTGAGAAAATAGAAAAACTTTTTATTCATAACACTTTTCTAAACAGGGGAGATGTATTAAAACTAATAAGTATGGTATTACCTGAATATAACCAGCATAAAGACCTAGATATTATGAAAAATGACGTAAATAAATAATGTGTTTTAATTGATACAAAAATTGTTTATATCCTTATTGAAACATTCCATTATAGTTATCTTAACTTCGGTAGTAAATTAATATATTTTTGGACATATAGATGGTACTGCAAGAGTAGTTTGCTGCTCATGCTTGGGGATGACATAAAGCTAGTATGCTATTTTGGTTTTCCTACCAAAATAAATGCCAACCAACTAACCAACTATTAAGGAGGAGTCAGAGATCATGGGATATTTGGCTTTAAAGAGACTTATTGATATCGTCCTTTCCTTATTAGGTCTAATTATATTATCTCCCATATTTCTAATGCTTATTACTGTAATTAAGCTGGACTCCCAAGGCCCGGTGCTCTTTAAACAGAAAAGGGTTGGTTTTCATAAGGAGAATTTTTATATATTAAAATTCCGTACTATGCGGATTGATACACCGAAAGATACGCCTACTCATCTTTTAGAGGATCCGGATCAATGGATTACGAAGGTTGGTAAATTCTTGCGCAAAACTTCTCTTGATGAGCTGCCGCAGATATGGAATATCTTTATGGGCCAAATGAGCATTGTCGGGCCAAGACCTGCTTTGTGGAATCAGTATGATCTGATTGAAGAGAGAGATAAATATGGTGCAAACGATGTATTGCCTGGATTAACTGGTTGGGCACAAATTAATGGTAGAGATGAACTTCCTATTGCGGTGAAGGCAAAGCTGGATGGGGAGTATGTTGAAAGAATAGGATTAAAGATGGATATGAAGTGCTTCTTACAAACAATTCTCAGTGTTATTACAAAAGATGGAGTAGTAGAAGGCGGAACGGGATACCTGGATAAAAAAGAATGAATTTTCGGCATGATAAATATTATATAAAACAACCAACTAGATATTAACCAACTAATAGGGAGTAATGAGGTTACCAAAGATGGAATAGGTAAAACAATAGAGGAAAAGGTATGTAATTAGTTACAGGGCATACAGGTAGATACTTTTTACAGGAACTGATAGACAATCAATACAAAGGTTCTATCCGTTGTATTATTAGAGCAACAACAAACACCTCATTACTGGATAACAGCGGGTTAAATATCGAGAAGGTAGTTGGGAGTTTAGATAATGCAGAGTTTATTAATAAAGCTATGATTGGTATAAAAACAGTAATGCATATTTACAATATACGTTATTCACCTATGATCATTGCTTCTGCAATTAAGAATAATGTTGAAAGGGTGATATTGGTACACACAACAGGCATTTATTTAAAATTCAAATATGTTTCAGAAGGATACAGGAACGTAGAAAAAAATATAGCTAACTTAACGGAAGATCCTACCTGCCCAACACAAATTATAATCTTAAGACCTACGATGATATATGGCGACTTATGTGATGGAAATATTAGTAAGTTTATCAAAATAGTAGACAAGTACAGATTTATTCCGGTAATCAATGGTGGTCAAAGCTTAATCCAACCAGTTAACGCCAGAAATCTGGGAAAGAATTTTTTACAGTGCTTATGTTGTCCTTAACGATGCGAAAAAAATTTTTTGACTACAAACCTATGAGTTTCGGTAAAGGTATTCGAATAGAGGTTGAACAATATAAGAAAAGAAAGCAAAATGCCTAATTTAAGATGAGAGAGAGTATCATATGAAAATAGCCGTACTTTCAAGTCATACGCCATCATTGTTTTGGTTCCGTATGGATATGATGAAAGAATTCATAAAACATGGACATTCAGTAATCGCATTGGGGCCGGGAAATGAAGAAGATTGGAAGACAAAATTCGAAGAGAACAATATAAAATACAGACAGCTGTACGTTGATCGAAATGGCATAAACCCTCTTAAAGATCTGAGAACATATAAAGAGATTAATCAGTTTATAAAAAAAGAAAAACCAGATAAGATATTTGCGTACCAAGCTAAGACGGTTGTTTATGGTTGCTTAGCTGCTAAATATAATGGTATAGGGGAAGTTTATCCATTGATAGCCGGATTAGGTTCCATATTTAGAGGCACAGGGTTTAAGAACAAGATAATAAAAAAAATCATGAAAACACAATATTGGGTGACTTGCAAGGCGAGCAAAAAAGTGTTTTTTCAAAATAATGATGATAAAAATGAGTTTATCAATAATGGTCTTATAAAAGAAGATCAGATTGTTATTATTAATGGCTCAGGGGTTAATCTTGAGAAATTCAAGCCTCAACCATTACCAGAAGAACCAGCATTTCTATTTATAGGTAGACTTATTAAAGATAAAGGTATTAAAGAGTATTTGGAAGCCTGCAAAATAATTAAGGAGAAATACCCAAATACAAATTGCTTGCTTGTTGGGCCTTTTGATAGCAATCCATCTTCATTGCGACCGGAAGAATTGCAACCCTTTATCGATAATGAAATTATTAAGTACTATGGTGAGCAAAGTGATGTGAGACCATTTATTACTGATTGCAGCACTTATGTACTTCCATCGTATCATGAAGGAACACCTAAAACAGTTCTAGAAGCTATGGCTATGGGGCGTTCAATTATTACTAGTGAGGCTCCTGGTTGCAGAGAAACTGTAACAGATGGTGAAAATGGCTACTTGGTTGCTGTGAAAGATATTGAAGGTTTAGTAGATAAAATGGAATATTTAATTTTGAACCCTGATATAAATAAAACCATGGGTGAGCGAAGTTTATTACTGGCTAGAGAAAAGTATGATGTAAATATTATTAATCAATCCATTATGACTATAATGGGACTATTATAAACGGAGGCGTATAGAAGATGACCTTATACGATAAGATTACTAACAAAGAAGCAAAGATTTCACTTGTAGGACTAGGCTATGTGGGTATGCCTATTGCTATTGCCTTTGCAAAGATAGCAGATGTTATCGGCTTTGATATCAGTAAAGAGAAAATTGAACTTTATAAAAAAGGTATAGACCTGACTAAGGAAGTTGGCGATGAAGCTGTGAAAAATACGACTGTTGAGTTCACTGCTGATGAGTCAAAATTGAGAGAAGCTAAATTTCACATCGTTGCGGTGCCAACACCGGTAAATACTGATCATACTCCTGACCTTAGACTGGTAAAATCAGCAAGCCGGACTGTTGGAAGAAATCTAACAAAAGACTCAATCGTTGTTTTTGAGTCTACGGTTTATCCAGGTGTTACCGAGGATATTTGCATCCCGATTATAGAAAAAGAGTCCGGATTAAAATGTGGAGTTGAATTTAAGGTGGGTTACTCGCCGGAAAGAATTAACCCGGGGGATAAGATACATAGATTAGAGACCATTGTAAAAGTAGTTTCTGGTGTGGATGAGGAGTCTCTAGATATTATTGCCAAGGTTTATGAACTTGTCGTAGATGCTGGTGTGCATAGAGCAGAGTCCATAAAAGTGGCTGAGGCTGCTAAGGTTATTGAAAACTCACAGCGTGACATCAATATAGCCTTTATGAACGAGCTATCCATTATTTTCAACAAGATGGGAATTGACACGAAAGCAGTGCTTAAAGCGGCAGGAACCAAGTGGAACTTCTTAAACTTCTTTCCGGGACTTGTTGGTGGACACTGTATAGGAGTAGATCCGTATTACTTAACATATAAAGCAGAGCAACTAGGCTATCATTCTCAAATTATTCTTTCTGGAAGAAGAATTAATGATGATATGGGTAAATATGTAGCCGAGAATTTGATCAAGAATTTGATTAAAGCAGATGTGCCAATTAAATATGCTAAGGTTACTATTCTAGGCTTCACATTCAAAGAAAATTGTCCGGATACTCGCAATACCAGGGTAATTGATATTATTAATGAGCTTAAAGAATATGGCTTGTCACCTATGATTGTAGATTCTCAAGCAGATGAAAAAGAAGCAAAACACGAATATGGGATTGAGTTTGATTTGATAGATAATGTTAAAGACATGGATGCTGTGGTCATTGCAGTAGGTCATGATGAGTACCATAACCTGACGCAAGAAGATTTAAATAGGCTATTTAGAAAAGGACCAAACCAAAACAAAGTTCTTCTTGATATTAAAGGTATACTAGATAAGAAAGAATATGTGGCAGCAGGGTACAGATACTGGAGATTATAGGGAAGGACGTTTTGAGCTATGGGCTATGAGAATATAATATTCGAAAAAGATGCGGTTTTCCTTGTTACGGGTGGCGCTGGATTCATTGGATCCAACCTGTGCGAGATTCTACTAGATAAGGGTTACCAAGCTCGATGTATGGATAACCTTTCAAACGGAAAGCAGGCCAACGTGGATTTGTTTATCGGCAATCCAAGGTATACTTTTTTAAAAGGAGATATAAGAGACTTAGATACCTGCATGTTGGCTTGTGAGGGGGTGGATTATGTTCTCCATCAGGCCGCTTGGGGAAGCGTTCCAAGAAGCATTGAGATGCCGCTTTTTTATGAAGAGATTAATATCAAAGGTACCCTAAACATGATGGAGGCTGCTAGACAAAATGGCGTGAAGAAATTTGTCTACGCATCTAGCTCGTCCGTATATGGGGATGAGCCTAACCTTCCTAAAAAGGAAGGACGAGAAGGGAAGCTACTCTCTCCATACGCTTTAACGAAGATGGCAGGTGAAGAATATGGGAAGCTTTACACCATGCTTTATGGATTGGATACTTATGGGTTGAGATATTTTAATGTGTTCGGCAAAAGGCAGGATCCTAATGGAGCATATGCAGCAGTTATTCCAAAGTTTATTAAGCAGTTACTCAATGAGGAACAACCGACCATCAATGGTGATGGCAAGCAGAGCCGAGACTTTACTTATATCGAGAATGTAATAGAAGCAAACCTGAAAGCATGTAAAGCACCTAGTGAAGCAGCAGGAGAGGCCTATAATATCGCCTACGGAGGCAGAGAATATCTGATTGATATGTATAATAAGCTTTGCAAAGCTTTAGGAAAGGAGATTAAACCCATCTTTAGTTGTGATCGGAAAGGAGATATTAAGCATAGCAATGCTGATATCAGTAAAGCTAAAGAGTTACTTGGATATAATCCTGAGTGGAGTTTTGAACGAGGCATTGTAGCAGCAATAGAATGGTATAGGGATAATTTATAATGTCCAAACAATCAAGAGGTAGAGATAAGTTTAATAAATTTAAACCTATAATAATTATGCTAAGCAAATCCTGTATCCTACTTCCTAAAAGACTTAGAATTATACTTTTTGAACATTATCGTATGACAAGAGGAATTATAGGGCTTGTACTTAGATATGTATTGTTAAAATCAGTTGCATTGCAGTGTGGGGATAACGTTTCTATTCATCCTGGGGTATACTTATTTAGACCAGAGAACTTGAGCATTGGTAATAATGTAAGTATACATCCGATGTGTTATATCGACGCAACTGGTGAAATTGGAATTGGTAATAATGTATCGATTGCTCATGGTGTAACGATTTTATCAACAAGCCATGTATATACGGCTATGAATATTCCAATAAAAGATCAAGGAATCGAAGAAAAAAAAACAACTATTCATGATGATGTTTGGATAGGAGCAAAAGCTACCATATTGTATGGTGTAAATTTGCGCCAGGGTTCAATAATTGCGGCTAATTGTGTTGTTATCAAGGATGTTAATGAAAATATGATTTGTGTAGGAATACCAGGGAAAGAAATTAAAAAAAGATTATAGAAATATTCATAGAATAAAATTTTGGAGGTATATAAAGTGCAAATAGCTGTTCTTACAGCGACTTATAATCGTAAAGATTTATTAGTGAGATTATTAGAAAGTCTTGAAAATCAAGATGATACTAATTTTATTTGGATTATTATTGATGATGGAAGTAACGATGGTACAGAAAAGTTTATTTCAGATAGCATGCAAGAGAATCATAATTTTGTAATAAGGTATTTAAAGCAAAAAAATGGAGGAAAAGCTCGTGCATTGAATTATGCTTTTGAGAACAACCGCGATATTGATTTATTTGCTATTATTGATAGCGATGATTTGCTTCTTCCTACTGCTATATGTTGCATTAAAGCAAAAGGAAAAAAATATATTGAAAATGAATCTGTTGGTGCAATATATTTCCGTTACAGAGATAAACAGGGCAATGTACTTCATACAAAAGGGAAAATTCAAAAAGAAGAATTAATTATTGATAGATTTGAACATGATTCCACCTACTCAAAAGATGATGGATGTATTAGTTATTTTAAACGAGCAGTTGAAAAGTATAAATATCCGGAATATGAAAATGAGAAATATGTGGGACCTATTGTTTTGCAAATGGAGATGGCAAAGGAATATAAAATTGTATTTACGAATGAGATAATTGGTATTGCTGAGTATCAAGAAAATGGGTTGACAAACTTAGGGAAAAAACTGCGAATTAAGAATCCATTAGGTATGATTAAGTATTGCCAGCTTATGCAAAATTCCAAATTTAAATTATCCGTTCGAATGAAGTATGCAATTATGTGCCAGGCATACGCATATATTGGAAAAATATCAGTTCAGGACCTTGAACAAAATAGTATAGATAAAAAAGGGTTACCATATTGGGCTAAAATACCTGGATTTATATTGGGAGAATGGTGGCAAAACAAATATAAATAAAGGTTATTTTAAATCAATTGCCTAAGGAGGTAAACTTTTGAAAAAGGAAGGATTAGGACAAGCCGTATTTATATCATCTTTTTTCACATTATTCACTATTTTTCTACTATTTATCAACAAAAGCACGTCTACCATATTATTGGTTTTTGTTCCATTGATATATGGTATTTTATATATTTCTATAGCTAAAATATACGTATATTTATATAATCCAGGTATGTTCCTTCTAAACTGCATATCAGTTATACGTTATGTTGTTATACCAATCTTGATAATAACTTATCCTACTTATATAGATGAATATGGCTCATTATCCCAAGGTATTAATTTTATGATATTTGAGGAATTTTGTTTGGGTATATTATTAATTTACGTAACAAAAAAATTCTATAGAAATAGAAAGCCTATAGATAACTTGAAGATCAATAAAAATAATACTTTAACATTAAAATTGGTAGTAGCATGTGCTATATTTATCATTGTTTTAAATCCAACTGTACTTTTACAGTATAAGTTCTTCTTTTTGTCTACAAGTGAAATGACCTTGAGTAAGGGGCGGTGGCTAATCACTGGTTTAGGCGGGATGGTTGTCGATTGGGGTAAGCTTTTTTTACCTCTTTTACTTTCACTGCAGTTTATAAAAAAATATAAAAAAACAAATAATGATATCTATTACTATCTGACACTGATAGTAATCTTGTTTTTCAATCTAATGATATTTAGCGGAACAAGCCGTAATTCAGTTGTTATGCCTGCTACGGCAAGTATGTTTTTTCTTCTTAATGTATTTCCTAATAAACGTAAAAGTATATTTATGTTTTTTCCCCTAATAATAACTTTGGTTATATTAAGATTAACATTACTTAAAGTTAATTATATAGGTGTCAGTAATATTTCAACATGGGGAGGTATTATTGATTACCTTGAATCCCACTTTTTGGGTCCAAAGCAGATGGGCATAGTAATAATAGCAAAAGAGAGATATTCAGAGTTCTTTACCATAAATACTTTACTTAATGATATATTAGGTAATTTTCCTGGCTTGAGCCAATACTTTGATTTAGAAAACAGGACAAATACTTTATATAATTTGGTTTATCATCATGGAGGACCAGCTAGAGATGCAATTATTCCATCCATGGGTCAGGGACTATTTTATTTTGGCTATGTATTTTCTTTTATACCTCAAATGTTGATTATATTAGGAATGGTAAAAGCTGACTCTATGTATAGAAAAGCTAATGATTTTGCAAGTCTTTACTTTTTCTCTTACTTTGGTGTTCGTTTTGGTTTTACTTACATCCAAAACATTTCAATTATATTAAGTTTTATATATTCTATGATAATACCAATTTTATTGTTTTTATATATTGATACGCGAATAAAACTAAGGAGAAAAATAAGATATGCTACCAAGGAGTGATATAATGCTCCCAAGGAGTGAGACACTAATCAGGAAAAAATAAGCTAAAATAAGAATATGGAAAAGCGAAAAATATTATACAGCCGAATTTAAAGCCAAAGTGGTGTTTGAACTTCTTAGGGAAGAGTCGACATTGAATCAAGTTGCCGCTAAATATCAATTAAATCCGCAGATGCTCAGCCAGTGGAAGAGCGACTTCATTAAGAATGCTGCCGTGGTCTTCGAGCGGAGCATGGACAAAACCGGAAAACTCAAAAAGGAGATGGAAGAAAAAGAAGCCTGCTATCAACAGATCAACGGCCAGCAATCGTATTAGATTGGTTGGCTCAAAAAAAAATCTGGCCTCAAGCACTATTGAAGGGGGCAAGAGAATGGCGGCGTGGGAATAAACGAACCTTGCCCGATAGTCCAGTTTCATTGATAAAACTACTTCCACGTAAGTGTACTGGCTGTAAGATAGGTAATCCGGAATTATTTCTCCGGTATCCAGCTCTACTATGGAAGCGGGTTTTCTGGGAATGTGCATTGAAGCACGTTTCTTCTCCGAAAATTTTTGGTAGTGATAGCAAAACTGGGAATACATAAGGGGTATCTCACTACGCTGGCGGCACTCTTCGCAGTATTCTTGCTACAGCAGTTTTAACGATACTCTATTGCGCATAAGTTCCTTGTGGATATATTCGGATACCTACGCTCAGATTGTGCCGGTTCCTTTAGAATAATTTCTCCAATTTGGCGTCAGTTTGCTTTAAGCTTAAGGGCCAATGGTTGTTAAGCTCTTTAGCTCGCCTAATAACTTTGACAACGGTGTTACGCGAGTATTTGCAACTAAGTGCGATGCTGCGCTGACTGATTTCCTGGCTGATCTCACGATAACTGGTCATTCAAATGACCTCCTTTGAAAATGTATTTACACTTTATAGTACATAGTTACATTCTAAAGGATGATCACTATGGCTTTCTGTTCGGGAATAGTGGTTCTCCATCAACGGATTGATGGCTCTCACTGACCGGACTGATGGCTCAACGTGGGCCGGAATGCTCAATGGAATGTATGGTGTTGCATTTTCTTTATAGTTTTATACTTAAAAGATAGCTTGTGAAGTTAGGGTGGAAATTGATGCATATTAAAGAACTTGATTCACTTAGAGGTTTAGCAGCTGTAACGGTATTAATAAACCATTACATGATTGTTTTACCTATAATTCCGATAGATACACATATCCAGAGCAATCTGGGTATAGTTAATCTTTTAAAATATTCTCCACTTCATTTTTTTTTGGGCAGGATACGAGGCAGTAGTATTCTTTTTTGTTCTCAGTGGACTTGTTTTGGCAATGCCCTATTTTTCAGATAAGAAATCAAGCTATGGTGGCTTTGTTTGTTAGGCGCTGGTTCAGGATATACATACCTTACTATATTGCAATTATTATTGCCATATTGCTTGACGTACAATTGTCAAAAGGAGGAATACAAGGACTAAGCGTTTGGTTTAATAGTAGATGGAATCTACCAATTTCGTGAGATCTTATTCGTGATCATATAATACTAATTGGCAGTTTCCAGAATGGACAATTTGATCCCGTTTTGTGGTCACTCGTATATGAAATGAGAATTTCGTTGATCTTTCCATTCCTTGTTCTGTTAATTAAAAGCTTGGACTGGAAGTTGAGCTTAGGATTGGGATTATTTACATCAATTATTGGTTATTGGTTCAAGTTTAAAATTTGCCAGGGCTTTCCCTACGATTATCTGTACACTTTTTTCTACCTGGTAATGTTTATTGCAGGGGCTCTTATTGCGAAGTATCGGCAGGGGATTGTAAATGCCTTTCGAAAGTTTAGTGGGACTATTAAGGTATTACTATTTGTTTGCGGTGTGTTAATGTACATTTCTCGATTTTGGCTATTTAATTTAAATTCCATGGTCCAGAAGCATGTTTATAGTAATTGGGTTGTAACAATCGCAGTTGTTCTATTTATCATACTATCGTTATCTAGTACCCAAGTGGCAAGGTTCCTAAACTGGAGACCAATAGTCTATGTTGGTAAAATATCGTATAGTATATACCTTTATCATGCTATTGTTTTGATTGCTATGGTTTGCATTTTGTATGATAGGGTACCGCTAACCGTAATATGGTGTATCTCTGCTTGTGTTGCAGTAATTGTAGCATCCATTTCATATAGGTACGTGGAGAAACCTTCCATTAAATATGGAAGGGAAATTGCCGCAAAAATCGATTTAATATCAATGTGCCAGGTTTAAATCCCCCGCCTTAAAGGCGGGAAAGGTTTAGCAGGTAGTATTTCAGCCATATTATACTCAAGAGGTGAGGATAATGGTTGAATACAGGAAAAGCAGCCACGCGATATACGATATCAAATATCATGTAATCTGGGTTACAAAATACAGATACAAAATATTAAAAGGCGATATAGGGCTAAGACTAAGAGAACTGATACGACAAGGCTGTGAAGCTCGAAGTATTACTATAGTACAAGGAAGTATAGGTCAAGATCATGTTCACTTGCTGCTGTCCTGTCCTGCTACGTTGGCCCCAAGCAAGATTGTACAGTACTTAAAGGGAAGATCTTCACATTTGATACAGGAAGAGTTCCCAGAACTAAAAAAGAGATATTGGGGTCAACACTTATGGGCAAGAGGATATTTTTGTGCAACCGTAGGTACTGTAACTGAAGAAACCGTCAGGAAATACATTGAGGATCAAGAAATACAAGAAAAAGGCGATAACTTTAAAATTGACAACTAAGTTTTAGTTAGAAACATTTATTTTGCTTGAGCAAATGGACTTTTCAGAAGGCTTTAGACTTAAAGCAAGTTTTACTTGCAAGAAAATCCACCTGCTTCAGCAGGTGTGTCGTTTAATTACAAAAATAGTACTCATTAAATTTCAAGATGGATGCCCAGAGTCCAATGCCCTTGATTCTGGTAGGCCAGAGCGAAATCTGGAAGAGGGTTAAATACAATCTTACGCCGCCATTAAGCAGCACATCGATATGCTGTGCAAATTTCCTCACTTAGATCGTGCTCAGGTGGAAGAATACGTAAAAAGCCATTTGTCTTATGATGGTGCCAATCATGAGATCTCTTCGGATAGCGCGATGGATGAAATCTTTAAATTCTCTAGCAGTGGGGCAAGAGTGGTAAACAAGTTCTTTGCTCATTGTCTACTTTATAGAGCACAAAACAATCGTAGGATCATTGATGACCATATGGTAAAGTTGATTGTTCAGGGAGAGTTGACTTAATTATCTTACCCCGAAGGGGGAATATCTGTCTGTAATTTCGTTAATTTTTGGACAATGTTTGTCGTCTATTGGGCTAATATGGATTAGCAGTAACACTCAAATGATAATTGACAATGATTTACCACAGTATTATTACTGACCTTATAGAGAGGAAAATAAATAATGAAGAAAATAAAGTTATTATTTGTAATAAGCAATATTTCAATCGGGGGTCCCCAAAAAAGTTTATTGGCTCTTCTAGATAAAATCGATTATGATGTTTTTGATGTTTCTATTTATGTATTAAAGCCGGGGGGCAAACTAAGAGACTATTTTAACAAGAATGCCAGGTTTTTGAATACAGTAGATATTATTACCGCTGCTACATTACCGAGTGAAAATACTATTAAGTATCTGAAAGTGTTCCTTAAACAAAGAAAATTCAAAATGTTATCTTCTGCTTTAAATTCCATATTGAACCATATCATTTTGCAAAAGAATATGAATCAACAAAGACAAAAATTTTGGAACAAATTCAAAAATGATCTACCTAAACTTGAAGAACAATTTGATCTAGCTTTTGGTATTTTGGGACTTTCTACATATTTCGTTATTGATGTAGTTGATGCTACCAAAAAATTTCATTGGATAAGAAGTGATACAAGAATTCTAAACAGAGATATTGAGATTGACGCAGACTATTATAAAAAGCTTAATGGAGCTCTATCAGTATCATTAGAGTGTGCAAAAATTTTTGAGGAAATGTATCCATTTATGAAAAGGAGAATAGATGTATATTATAATCATATCCCGTTATCATTTTATGAAAAATTGGATTATGACAATAGCTTTATGGATACTGATGATAATTTCATTAAGATATTGACAGTTACTAGATTGGATCCACTAAAGGGTATTGATTTAGCTATAGAAGCATGTCGAATTTTAGTCCAACGAGGGTTTAAGATTAAATGGTTGGTTCTTGGTGGAGGTAAATTTAGAAGACAAATCGAAAAATTGATTATAGAAAATAGAATACAGGATTCTTTTATTTTACTCGGATTTCAGTTGAATACACTCGCCTTTATTAAGGATACTGATATTTTTGTTCACTCTTCTAGAACAGAGGGAAAATCAAATGCAGTTGATGAAGCTAAGTATGTAGGTAAACCAATAGTAGTTACAAATTATGATACTGTAGGTGAGCAAATAGAAAATAATTTAACAGGATTAATTTGTAGGATGAGCGGGGTAGAGATAGCAGATTCTATCGAAAAAATTATTAGAGATAGTGAACTGAGAAATATGCTAATTAAGAATTGTAAGAGCCATCAAGATGGAACACTAGAGGTTACTGAATTTTTTTCAAATTTACTCGCTGATAGGAGAATTTAGTTTTAGATATGTTATCAAAAGTTTTAACAAATGATTATTCTTTAAATCTAATCAACAAAATATATACCGTAATAATTGGGTTGTTAAGTTCGGCTTTTTTAACACGTTATCTAGGTGTTATTTATAAAGGTGATTACTCATATATTACTCAAATTGTGCTTGTTTTGACCATTATACTTAATTTAGGAATTCATCAATCTTATTCATATTTTTTTCGAAAAAACAACGGTGGTATACTTGAAAAATATGTTAATATTTATATATTTCAGTTTATTATTCATGCGTTAATAGCTATCGTTTTAGGTTCTATTATCAATAATAAGTTATATTTTTATGTCATCATTCTATTACCATTTAGCGTGATTAATCAGCAGATGGAAAGTACTATGGCTGTTGAAAATATACGGCTTAAAATTAAGCTTCACATGTTTAATGTTACAATTAGAATGATATCATTTGCAGTAATGTTCTTTATGATGGAAAAAAGTTTGCTGCTTCCCATATTATTGACTATTGGAATTAACTCAATATCGATAATAATATATTTATACTATTCGAAGGTTATGCCTAAGCCACTTAATAATAACTTTATATTTGTGAAAGAAATACTTGAATTTAGTTGGCTGCCAATGTTGACTGCTTTACTTATAACCTTTAATTATAGTGTTGATATATTTTTCTTGAAACACATGGGTACTTCTATAGAGCTTGGTTTATATGCAACCGCAGTAGGAATAGTTAATTATTTTTGGCTAATACCAGATTCATTTAAAGAAGTTCTAGTATCTCGAGTTGCAAGGACTTATTCAAATGATTCTACGTTACTAGCAATCAAAATTTCTCTAATATCTGTAGTGATTGTAATTATTGGGTTTTTGTTTTTTGGAAAATTTGCTATAAATCTAATGTATGGATCAGAATTTACTGACGCATACAGAGTAACACTGATACTAGCATTGGGAGCTGTTAGTATGGTGTTTTATAAAATGATAGGTGTCGTATTTTTATCAGAGGGTAAGCGATGGTTTTATTTTTTATCATTACTCATTAGTGTGCTTGTGAATATCATATCAAATATTATTACAATACCTTTGTATGGAATGTATGGTGCTGCATTTTCTTCTATAGTTTCATACTCAATTTGTGGCTTTTCATTTTTAGTGTATTTCGTTAGGGACAAGAAATTGAACATCCTAGATGTAATTTTTTTAAAACCATCTGAAATAGTGCAGTTCAAAAATATTATTAAGAGGAGATAAACTAATGTCCAATATCACAACACATAATATTGCAAGATGGTTATATTTAAAAAGGATACCAATACTACCTCGAGTATTTAATCGACTTACTAGGTTGTTGTATACATGTGAGATACCTTATACTGCGCAAATTGAGGATAGTGTTGTTTTTGCTCATAAGGGTCTAGGAGTGGTTATTGGACATGATACTGTCATTGGGGAGAAAACTAAAATACTTCAAAATGTTACTATAGGAGGTAAAAGCGGGATAAGAGCAAATCCAGTTATCGGGAAAAATGTTCTTATAGGAGCTGGTGCTTGTATACTTGGTGATATAAAAATTGGAGATAATTCACAAATTGGTGCAAATGCTGTGGTTGTTAAAGATGTACCAGATAATAGTACGGTAGTGGGTATTCCTGCGCAAGAAATATAATTCAAAATATATATCTTATATGATTAAGAAAGAAGGGTGGATATTATCAATGCACTTGGCCCGGGGGACTTAGTACGTATTTCCAGTCAGATTATCCGCGGGAGGGTTTAATTTTTGTCATTTTCTAATTCTAAAAAACGAAATGTTTTTCTCTTTATAATACTTCTTCTGGTCGTGTTGTTTATTTATTGCTTTATTAATCTAGGTAGCTGGCTGGAGACAGAGGATCAGCCAGTTCAAAGTGATGTTATAGTCGTTTTGATGGGCAGCGGGCCGGATAGGATGCTGGGAGCGGTTGAATTATATGAGCGCGGGATGGCAAATAAGATAATTATGGTGAGAAACCATATGAACGGATATGAGGAGGCTCTAAACCTGGGGGCAGAGATTCCGCATGATACTGATGTAGCTGCTATGGTTGCTGTCCAGCTGGGAGCAGCGCCTGATGATATTGTTATTTTGCCGGGGGATGCAGGCAGCACTGCAGATGAAGCCCGGGTGGTGGCTGATTATTTTAAAGAGAATGAGGATCTTGATTCATTGTTGCTGGTAACTTCCAAATATCATTCCCATAGGGCCAAGATGATTTTCTCCTGTGCCTTAGATGATTTAGATCGAGAAGTGAGAATTTTGTCCTGTCCGACTCCATACGATCATTTTCAGGCTGATGGTTGGTGGAAGCGATCAGGGGATGCTGAAATAGTTTTCCTGGAATATGTTAAGCTGATCTATTTTTTCTTCTTGAAAAATTTTAGTTGAGTGCTTATGTTATGATCACTCTGATTCAATATCTTAAGCTCAAGGCGCGGGTAATGTGTATTACGGTCCAAGACGACCACGAGTCCGGTCATTTAAGGCCACCTTCA
>JAENZN010000017.1 GCA_016841245.1 Syntrophomonas sp. | reverse complement strand
GCTCTACCGTTGAGCTATCGAGGACCGTCTCAACGAGATTCATTATATTATTTATGATAGGTCGTTGTCAACATGATTTTGCTAATTAATCAACTATTCTATATAGTCTTTTAATTTTTTACTGCGTGAGGGATGCCTGAGTTTACGTAAGGCCTTGGCTTCTATCTGTCTGATTCTTTCTCTGGTAACACCAAACTCCTGCCCTACTTCTTCCAGGGTTCTCGGCCTTCCGTCATCCAGACCAAATCTCAGCCTTAAGACTTTTTCCTCCCTTTCGGTCAAGGTATTTAATATACCGTCCAAATGTTCCCGCAACAGTACAAATGATGCTGACTCTTCCGGTGACTCGGCATCTTCATCAGTAATGAAATCACCCAGATGACTGTCATCTTCTTCTCCAATAGGAGTTTCCAGAGAAACTGGTTCCTGGGCAACTTTCATTATTTCAATAACCCTATCCACCGGAATATCCATTTCTTCTGCCACTTCGACCGGGGTAGGTTCTCTCCCCAAAATTTGCAACAGATTCCTCTGCACCCGGGATAACTTGTTGATAGTTTCCACCATGTGCACAGGTATCCTGATGGTTCGTGCCTGGTCAGCTATGGCTCTGGTTATGGCCTGCCTGATCCACCAGGTAGCATAGGTACTGAATTTGAATCCTTTCCGGTAATCAAACTTCTCAACTGCTTTCATAAGACCCAGGTTTCCTTCCTGGATTAGATCTAAAAACAGCATACCTCTACCCACATACCTTTTAGCTATACTGACTACTAATCTCAGGTTAGCTTCTACCAACTTTCTTTTAGCTTCCTCTTCCCCTAATTCAATCCTCAAAGCCAAATCTATCTCTTCATCGGCGGTTAGCAACCTTACCCTTCCTATTTCCTTGAGGTACATACGGACCGGATCATCTATTTCTATACCATCTGGTACAACTACATCCGCAGTCTCCAGGGTTTCCTGCTCTACTTCTTCTTCTCCTTCAGCATCATTTTCACTGCCGATGGTTATACCCAGTGACTGTAGATGTTCTAATATATCATCTATATGATCAGCATCCAGGCTGAATCCCTGCAGTTCATCTATAATTTCCTCATAGGACAAATTCTTCTTTTTCTTGCCTTTTTCAGCTATACCAGTTATTGCTTCAGCAAGTTTTCCATCCAGTTTCATCTATATCCCCCCTTCCCGGGTTGTATTTAGGATGGTATCAATTTCCAGAATGAATTTCATCAAACTGTTAAAATCGCCTTCTGTATTGAGGATATTTAGCTTATGGTATATTATTCGCTGGCGCCTTTTAGCTTTTACCAAAGTGACCCGACGAATAAAGTTATCTATTCCTATATCATCTATTTCGCCAATATCTTCCATCATGAATTCTATCCTGGCTATTATTGGCATCATTTTTTCATCATCTATTTCTGTCATTTGTTGCAGATTTTGAATAAGATCATACTGGAGAATAAATTCTTGATATTCTGCCTTAGTAAAAAAGTCTATTCCTATGGAGGATTTGATTTTTTTATAAATTTGCTTGCTTTTGAGCATGGCTGCCAATATTTTCTCTTCTAAGCTATAATTGCCGTATTCAATATTATCCCTATATTTTATACTTTTATTCTCAGCAATAGGACGATTATCCCTGCTTTTTGAGCTTATTTCCCGGTATACGATGTTTTCTTCCAGCCGTAATTTCTTGGCTAGAGTTTTTATATAGTAGTATTTTTCAATTTCACTTGCTAAACTATTGATATCCATTTTAACTGAATTTATTATTTTTCTTTGCCCCTCTAAGTTCATCTCTTTTTCTTGATTTATATAACGATTTATTTTAAATTCCAGATAAGTTACTTTATTATTCTTGATATAATGCAAAAATTCCTCTTTTCCATACAATTCTAAGTACTCATCGGGGTCCTTTCCCCCGGGGAGAGTAACAATTTCTACGTTCAATTCCTGATCTCGAAGAATATCTATCGCCCGTAGAGTCTCCCTTTGTCCTGCCTCATCACCATCATAAAGAATAATAACTCTTTCGGCATATCGCCTTAACAGAACTGCTTGTTCACTGGTAAAGGCAGTTCCCAGGGAAGCTGCGCAATTCTTTATCCCATTTTGATGAATTTTAACACAATCCATATAGCCTTCGACCAGCAGCACCTCATTCTCCTTTCGTACTGCCTCCCGGGCCTGATATAGACCATAAAGATTTCTCCGCTTGGAGTATAATTCGGTCTCCGGAGTATTTAAATACTTGGGCATGCTGTCATCAATGACTCTTCCCCCAAAACCCAGAAGATCTCCATTATACTGGCTGATGGGAAATATAATCCGGTTTCTAAAAAGATCATAATATCTGTCGTTGCTGCTACGTTTAATTAAACCGGATATCTTAATATAATGTTCAGCATACCCCTTTTTTAACAGATGTTCTTCCAGGGCATTCCACGAATCCATAGCATACCCTATTTTAAATTCTTCAATAGTCTCCTGCTTTATTCCCCTGCTTACCATATAATCATAAGCAAGCTGATGTTGATTGGACAGCAGGTTTCGATTATAAAACTGCGCAGCAGCCTGATTAATCTCCAGAACATTCTTTCTAATCTGATCAGCCTTTTTATTTTTGCTTGATAAAGTAAGTTGAACTCCTGCACGACCGGCCAGCATCTCTACTGCTTCCCCAAATTCAATCCCATCCCGCTTCATTACATAGGTAAATATATTACCTCCAGCATGACACCCGAAGCAGTAAAATAGGTTTTTATCTGGAGTTACCGAAAAGGATGAAGTCTTTTCTTCGTGAAATGGACACAATCCCCAGTAACGATTACCTTTCCGGGTAAGTTTTACAGTCTCTGATACTATATCTACTATATCTAACCTGTTCGTTATGTCGTTTAATAGTTGATCATTATAGTATCTAGTCATTATCTCCACCTACTATTCTATTTTTTACATAGAATTCCTTTAAATTGTACGAATTTTATCTAATTATTTTATTTTTTATCAATTTTCAGTCCTTGACCCAGGCTTTCTTAGCCTCTGGAACCAGAGAACGAGGTACATATATGTCAAGAAAAGATGAAATACAATATTCATCACTCATTCCCGCAATGTAATCTGCTACCGCACGCTCTAAGCCTTCTTCTTCAGCTATTTCCAGGTATACCGGCGTCATTTTCCGGGGGTTTTTTTTAAAATACCCGAACAAATGTTCGATAATAAATCCTGCCCGGGAACGTTCCGCCTGACAGACCGGACCATTGTAAATAAAATCGAACATATATCTCCGCAGACCTTTTAAAGCTTGATCGATTTCTGGCGACGGTTTAACTGTTATCTCACTCTTCTCATTAATCAAACGTCGGGTATGAACGATCGTGTCATTTACCAAAGTTGCTATTCTTTTACTGTGGGTATTTCCCAATACATCCAGGTACTCCTTGGGAAGATCCTCCCGGGACAACAATCCTGCTCGTATCGAATCATCGATATCATGCTGAACATAGGCAATTTTATCACTCAGCCTTATTACCTGTCCTTCCAGGGTAGCCGCCATTTTATCACTGGTATCATATCCACTGTGATAAAAAACCCCATCCAGTACCTCCCAACTTAAGTTCAGGCCTCTTCCCATCCGGTGCTGTTCTACCCGGGTTAACACCCGGATGCTGTTTTCGTTATGCCGGAAGCCGGTATCCAATAGACTATTAAGTATTTGTTCTCCGGCATGGGCGAAGGGGGTATGTCCTAAATCATGAGCCATGGCTATGGCTTCTATTAAATCTATGTTTAAATTTAGTCCTGCTCCAATAGTTTTAGCAATCTGGTTAACTTCCAGGGTATGAGTCAGCCTGCTTCGATAATGATCACCAGGAGGGGCAATAAAAACCTGGGTCTTATGTTTCAAACGTCTAAAGGATTTAGAATGAACTACCCGGTCCCGGTCAAGCATAAAACATGAGCGGATTGGATCTGCTTCTTCCTCTCTTTCCCTGCCGCTGGAGTTTACTGCCAGAGTAGCATAGGCAGCTAACATCTCTTTTTCTCGTCTTTCAATCTCTTCCCGGATACTCATACCGGCTCACCTCTCTAAGGTATTTTAACCAGGTCCTGCAGTCGATTAGTGAATATTAGCCTGTTAATATAAAAATCCTCAGTCACTGGACCAAGGATTACAGCGGATTTTTATTTTTTCCGGTATCCTTCATCGTCTTCTTATCGGAGACGTAGTCCTGGCAACTTCAAATATTCTTTTGCCCAATATATGTGCTCGCATCACAGCGTTCTCATCATTCCAGGCCGGATTCTGACCTGCTGCTCCGGAGTGACCGCAGTCATCCTGATAGTATCCATCCCCTACTACTATCATTCCCTGTGCCAGAAACAAATCATGTATGGTCCGCAGCGCAGTCTCCTGACCTCCGAATCTTGAACCACCTACGGTTATGGCGCCACCCACAACGTTCAGCAGCTTTTTTTCACTTCTCAGTTTTCTTCCTTTATCCCACCAGGCTTTTAATTGAGCAGTAACCGTACCAAAATAAACCGGGCTCCCAACTATCAATGCGTCTGCCTGTGATATACGGGTAAAAGCATGATCCAGTTCAGAATTCTCAAAACATTTACCAGAACAGGGGGACGAACATGCAGTACAAAATGGCATTTTTTCGCCTGCCATCAGCTGCTGACAGGAGAAAATTCTATTCTTCGCACCCATTCTCTCACATTCATCCAGAGCTTCCTGTAATAAAAAAGCGGTATTGCCTTTTTCATTTGGGCTGCCATTTATGGCTATCACATTTAACTCCGTCATATGTCCTCCACCCCCAACTATATATTCTTAATACTACAAACAAATATATAATCCTTTATTTATAGACATAAATTTTATAGGTTAACTTTACGAAATAATATATATAACATAATTTGCTCTTATAATCGGGTGCTTAAACTGTTATTCTAATTATTTTTCAAGAATGCACTATTAAATATTTTTTATTCTATTTCATATATATATGACTTATTACATAATGAAGCCTTATCATGGATCAATGACAAAAACTTTATATTACCAAATTATACCAGGTGATGTAGGTTTTTCAATTGGCAATATATATTTTATGGGAAAAGTTCTGGCCGCGTATGCGATGGATTTAAGGTTGAGGCCGATGATGATATTGATATTCGTGGTGGAGTGGTAACTGCTCTTTTTTCGGTTAATATTAAAAATATCTTTATTGATTTCCACAATCTTATGGATCACCTTTCTATTCCGACTGGTTATCCTGGGCTGGCACCTGCTCTGTATTGGCCTTTTCGTCCTCGGTGCTGCCCGGTATCGATATTGACTGACCGTCATCAACAAATTTCTGTCCCTCTATTATTAAAAAATCCCCCTCTTGAATATCACCAATTATCTCTATGTTTTTTCCATCTTCAATGCCAGTAGTAACCGCAACTCTTTTGGCTTTATCCTCCTCTGCCAGAAATACATAGGATAAATCATCTTCGGTAACAATTGCCTGTTTAGAGATAATTATTGCATCCTCATGTTTTTCCAGTTCCAAATATACTTCCGCATACATACCCGGTTTTAATAACAGCCCCTCATTAGCAAGAACAATTTCAACCGGATAGCTGCTTGAAAGATCATCCTTGGTCAAGCCAATAGACTTAACTGTTCCAATCAAAGCATCTTCTGAAATAGAAGGTATACAAATATTGGCCTGCTGACCTACTTCACATTTATTGATTACTTTATCGCTTACCTGGGTTTGTATGACAATAGAGTTGATATCAACTATTGTCATAGCCGTTGCTCCACTATATAATTCACCTTTGCTGATATCTATAGAGCCTACCAGCCCGCTAATAGGGCTGATTACACGAGCATCATTATAGGCTGTATTCAACTGGTTAGTAATCGACTCCAGAATTGATTGGGATTGTTCATAAGTTAACCTGGCCTGGTTATAACTCAATTCAGCATCATCCAGATCGACCTGAGCAAGTATTCCGCCATCAAATAGTTCTTTGCTCCGGTTATAACTGTCAAGTTTATTTTCCATACTTATACGATTCTGTTCTACACTCAATTCGCTTTGTTTTTTAGATATTTCCATACTTTCAATATCTTCGGCATAGTTAATTGAAAACAGTATGGTTCCTGGAGACACTTGATCCCCTTCATTTATATAAATGTCCTCTACATTGCCCCTGGCATCACTGGTAATTTCGTATTCCTGCTCTGCCTGTAGAGTGCCAACGGCATAATAGGTTTCGCTGATGCTGCCTGTTTCGATTTCTCGCACTTCTACCGTAACTGTTGCTTCCATATCTCCCCCCATGGCGCCAGCGGGCATCTGGGAAGAACAACCAGATAGGAGCATTATAGAAAGTATAGATAAGAACAGATAATTTTTTTTCCGCATATGAGTCTACCTCCCTTAATATTATTGTAAGACGTTCAATCTATTTTTTATATTAATTTTAACATCTTCAAAAATCGAATACACAACTGGTATTACTATCAATGTCAGAGCCGCCGATGCAAACAAGCCAAAAATGATGCTGTATCCCAACTGGGCATAATCACTGTTTTTCAAAGCCAACGGCAGGATAGCACCGATGGTGGTCAATGTTGTGGCGGTAATCGGAATAAAGCGGGTTCTAGCTGCCTTGACCAGAGCTTCTATCATTTCATATCCGCTGGCTCTTAATTGATTGGTATAATCCAACAGTACTATGGCATTATTAACCGCAATACCTACCAGCGATATAACCCCCATAAAGGCATAAACTCCAAAGTCATTACCAGTAATTATTAATCCGATAATAACACCTATTATGCTCAGTGGAACTGATAAGAGTATAGCAAAAGGCTGCGACAATGAATTAAACTGTATTGCCAGTATTAGAAATACAAGGAAAATCGCTTCCAGGAAGCTGAATGCTAAACTGCTGAAAGATTCTTGCATTTCCCGGGCATCTCCGCTAAAGCTGGCCATTACTCCTTCTATTTCGGGGAGTTCAGCTGCATTGATTTCAATTGCCTTCGTTACGTCTCCCAGATTAGCATCTGCGTCCATTTCAGCATAAACACTTACTACTCTTTTTGAGTCTTTGTGTTCTATTTCTGCCAGACCGTTTCCTTCCTCAATTTTTGCTATGGCAGAGAAAGGAATATAATCACCACTGCTGGAACTGAAATAGATTTTCTCCAAATCTCTGATAGATGTAATTTTGTCATCAGTCAATTTTATTTTTATACTTATTTCATCCTGATTATCCAGGTAATTACCTGCCGAAACGCCCTGAATATTCTGTTTAATACTTGAACTAATACCAGCTGGATTTAATCCCATAGCAGCAGCTTTAGTCCTATCAATCGTTATGGTTAACTCAGGAGGCCCTCCAGCTATGCTGGTAAAAGGATCAACAATCCCAGATATATCTGCCAGCATATTCTTATATTCTCCAGCCATAGTTTCCAGATCATCGAAATTATCTCCTGTTAGCTCAATCACTATCGGGCTGGTCTCAAACCTTCCTCCCCGATTGGTAGATATACTAAACTCTGCACCTGCTATATCTTTAACCGCCATGGTCATCTCTTTTTGAATATCCGTACTAGTCTTTTCGCGTTCATCTTCATTAACCAATTCTACTGTTATTTCCGAACTACTAGCATCATCAGAAGAAATATCAGCCGTAAAAGACTCCACTTCCGGATAGGTATAAAGTATTTCTTCCACCTTACTAACAATTTCAATAGTCTCATCCATGGTACTGCCAGTAGCTAATTCAACATTTACATATAATGATGATGCTTCACTGGAAGGATATAATGCTGTTTTAATTAAGCCCAAAGGATAAGCTGCCAGCACCATCAAAAATAATAGCAGACTGGCAGCTATTACCATAGCTCTTTTATTATTATTGTTAAGCACACTATGTAAAAAGCCTACATATTTCTGCAGCAGCCCTGATGCGCCATTCTGCTCATTACCATCCATTTTAAACTGCTTATAGGCCATGGCTGCAATTAATAAAATGGGTACTATAACCGATATGACAGTTATTGACCCGCTTTGCAGAAATGCCAGCAGTGCCAGCACAAAGATAAATACACAGCTGGCTATTTTTCTTATCATTATGCTGGTATTGCAATATTCCTTTTTACTGATTTTTCGTTCTTTAATAAAACGGGAACATAAGGCCGGGGTAATAGTAATCGATACTAATAACGAAGCTCCCAGTACAAACATTATTACCATGGGAATTATCTTCAAAATATCGCTCATCCGTCCCGGCATAAATGCCATGGCTAAAAATGCAGCAATAGTTGTCAAAGTTGATGACAATACTGCCGGGGCTATTTGGTTGGTAGCATATTTGGCAGCGTCTCTTCGGTCAAGTCCCTCGTTATGTATTCGACTTATATTTTCCAGTATAACAATAGCATTATCGACTAAGAGTCCCAGCGAAATGATTAATGCCAGCAGGGTAATGGTATTAAAGGTCATACCATACCAGTGCATAACCATAAAGCTGGAGAATAAGGACAAGGGTATAACAAAAGCAACCATTATCGATTCTCTGAAACCAATAAATAAAAACAGCACTATTATTATAACCAGCAGACCAGAGATGGCATTGCTGATAACATCATTCAAATCCTGATCGACATCTACTGCTTCATCACTGGTGATTAGTACCGAAACATCATCAGGGTATAATGAACCTTTCCCCTCTTCTATTATCTGTTTTATCTGTTCACTGGGACCAACAATATCGGCTCCATCCTGTCTATAAATACTTATAGACACTGAGGATGATGCCTGGTTGAGGTTAACGTCATCAGCCATGTACATAGCTGAATAGCTGTCAGCTTCTTCATAACCATCAACTACGGTGGCAATATCTTTTAATAAAATTGGATTATCTCCATCTTTTATAACTACATTGTTTATTTCATCAACTGAGGTGAATTCAGCTTCAAAGCGAATATCATAATCACTTCCGTCCAAAGCCAGATCTCCCCCGGGTGTATTGAGGTGAGCATTGGTAATAGCTGCTTGGATGTCACCCATCGATATTCCATAACTCATCAATTCAACTGGTTCTACATAAATGGATATTTCGCGATTGAGCCCGCCTACAACATCGACCTCATCAACGCCTTCAATTTTTTCGAATTCACTTTGGAGATCTTCACCAACACTTTTCAAAGTTGCTAAATCATAATCACCAGCCACACTGAGCCTCATAATCGGCATAGAGCTGGTTGAAAATACACCTGCGTTCGGATCATCGCAATCATCTGGCAGATTCACTTCATCTAATAAGGAATTAATTTCCTGCTCCTTGTCATCAATGTCAACATCATCGTTAAACTCAATGTTAATATTAGCCATTCCTGAAGATGTAGTAGAGCTTATTGAATATACATCTTCCAATTCCTGAAGTTTAGCCTCAATTTTGTCGGTAACCAAACTCTCGATTTCCTGGGGAGCCGCTCCCGGGTACTGAACCGAAATTCTGGCGAATGGCATGACTGTTTCAGGCATTGATTCCCGCGGGAGTTGAGTGTAAATATTTATTCCTGCAATAATAATACATAGTATTATCAAATATACTATGCGATAGCGTTCAATAAAAATCGCTGATATTTTCCCCAGAATATTAGTATCCCGCTTCAGTTCAGATGTCTTGCTGCTCCCATTTTCTTCAATCAATCTTCGACCTTCTTTCCCATAATTTAGGGCAAAGTTAAATAAGCCATTTCTAATACTTGCCAGTTTAATATTTTAAGCTATAAATTTGTGATAACTATAAAGAAAATATTAAGATTTCTTGATACTTGCAGGAGAACATGGTATCTGTACAAAGATAATACCGGTAAACGACCTTGTCTTACAACAGCCACCTATAGTATAGATATTTAATTGAGGATTTTGCATAATTATTTTTTAGAATAAGCACTCCTATATATAGCAGATAAATCAGATGTTGCTACTATATATCACATTTTTAAAGACGTGTTATATATTTTTTTACATTATGTAAAATCCTCAATTCTGAAAATGCTTGTTCCCATTACAAAAACATTGCCATATACTTTTTGTAGTGGAATCATACTTAAACTATTTTTCATGGTTGAGTTCCTGTAAAAAAATAACGCTCATAAGCCTTTTATGGCTTATGAGCGTCTGATTATCACAGATTGATATATTAACCCTCCTGAACTTATCCAATTCTTAGTGCAGCCTGGGCAGCAGCCAGTCGGGCGATGGGAATTCTGTAAGGTGAACAGCTCACATAATTAAGCCCTATTTTATGACAAAATTCAATCGAGCTTGGTTCTCCCCCATGTTCACCGCATATACCCATCAAAATACCTGGCCTGGTGGAATTGGCTTTTTCTATGGCCACAATCATCAAGCTGCCTACTCCTTTACGGTCGAGCACGGCAAATGGATTGTCCTTCATAATTTTCCTCTCCAGGTATACTGGTATGAATTTCCCCTCTGCATCATCCCGGCTGAAACCCAACGTAGTCTGAGTCAAATCGTTGGTTCCAAAAGAGAAGAACTCCGCTTCTTCTGCTATTTCGTCAGCCATTATGCAGGCTCTGGGCAGTTCCAGCATAGTTCCCAAAACAAAATCAAGTTCCTGCCCGGTTTCTTTTTTAACTTCTCCATAAACTTCATTAATCTGATTTTTTAAAAACAAAAATTCGGCCACGTCTATTACCAACGGTATTTCTATTTCCGCAAAGGTCGGAACATTTTCCAGCTTCAATCTGCTCATGGCTTCAAATATTGCTCTTACCTGCATGCGGTATATTTCCGGATAAGTCAAACCCAGCCGACAGCCACGGTGCCCCAGCATTGGATTAGCCTCCGATAGATTATGTATCTTTTTGAGCAGTTCTTCTTTTCTAAATATTTCCGAAGGACTGGCATTAGAAAATTTAAGCTCAGCAATCTCCAGCATCAGCGATTCCTTGTCGGGCAGAAATTCATGTAAGGGTGGATCTAAAAGGCGAATGGTAACCGGAAGAGGAGACATAGCCTTTAAAATGCCATAAAAATCTTCCCGTTGAAAGGGAAGCAGTTTATCCAGCGCTGCTTCTCTGTCTTCCAGGGTCTCTGCCATAATCATCTCCTGAACAGCAGGTAGTCGCTCCTGAGCCATAAACATATGCTCGGTTCTGCACAGGCCGATTCCTTCTGCACCAAAATCCCTGGCTCGGGCAGCATCTTCTGGTGTATCGGCATTAGCCCTTACTGCCAGTTTCTTGATATCATTGGCCCATAGTAAAAGCTGTTCAAATTCATCAGACAGAGTCGGTTCAATCATGGGGACTTCGCCTAACATAACTCCCCCGGTAGCACCATCAAGGGTTATAATATCCCCCTCGCGAATTACCGCATCCCCTACCATAAAACATTTTTGCTCGGTATCTATTATAATACTTTCGCATCCGCACACACAGGGTTTACCCATCCCCCTAGCTACAACCGCAGCATGTGAAGTCATTCCTCCTCGTGAGGTTAGAATACCTTCCGCATAAACAATGCCGTGTATGTCATCAGGCGTAGTTTCGCTTCTAACCAGCACTACTTTTTCACCAGCGGAGCCCTGCTTTTCCGCTGCATCAGCATCGAAAACCACTTTACCGCAGGCTGCTCCAGGAGAGGCAGGCAGGCCAACTGCAATCGGGTTAAACTCGGCACTGCCGTCAATCTGCCGATGCAGCAGCTGGTTGATCTGCTCAGCATCTACCCGCATTATAGCTTCATTTATATCGATAATACCTTCTTCAACCATGTCAACCGCAGTTTTAACCGCAGCTCGGGCAGTTCTTTTACCATTACGGGTCTGCAGCATATACAACTTCCCTTTTTCAACTGTGAACTCTATATCCTGCAGGTCACGGTAGTGGTTCTCCAGTTTTTGACAGGTATCAATGAATTGCTCATATACCACTGGTAATTCCTCTTTTAGTTTGCTTATTGGGGTAGGAGTCCTTATTCCCGCTACTACGTCTTCTCCTTGAGCGTTGACCAGGAACTCCCCATACAGCTCTTTAGCACCGGTAGAAGGATTGCGGGTGAAAGCAACTCCAGTTCCACAATCCTGTCCCATATTTCCGAATGCCATACATTGTATGTTTACTGCTGTACCCAACTGGTCATCTATTTTGTTGATTCGCCGATAGACAATAGCCCTCTGGTTGTTCCAGGAGTCAAAGACCGCCTTGACTGCCATTATCATCTGTTCCCGTACATCCTGAGGGAATTTAAAACCCTTTTCTTTTTCTACCAGCGCTTTATATTCAATAATGATTGCTTTTAATTCATGAGCAGGTATTTCGTAATCAAATATTAATCTTAATCTGCTTTTGTATTTCTCAACAATATCGTCAAATCTAGAATGATCTATATCCAATACAACGTTGCTGAACATTTGTATAAATCTGCGATAACAATCATAGGCAAATCTCTCATCTCCGGTCAGTTCTGATAACCCCTGTACCGAATCATCGTTAAGGCCTAGATTCAATATGGTGTCCATCATACCTGGCATAGAAACAGCTGCTCCAGATCTTACTGATACCAGCAAGGGGTTATTTTTATCCCCAAACTTCTTGCCTGTCTTTTCTTCCAGTATACTCAAGGCTTCAAATGCTTTATCAAGCATTCCAACGGGAAAATTCCGGCCTTCAGCAAGATATTGGTTGCAGGCTTCGGTACTTATGGTAAACCCTGGCGGAACTGGCAATCCAATGCGTGTCATTTCTGCCAGATTAGCTCCTTTTCCCCCTAATAAGGAACGCATCATAGCATCCCCTTCTTCAAATAAGTATATATACTTACTGTCAGACATTGCTTAACCTCCTATAGTATATTTCCAGGATTTTGCTAGCAGTTTCTTCCACAGCTCGGTTAGTTACTTCAATTACCGGACATCCTAATTTTTTCATCATTTTATTGGCAAACTCAAGCTCTTCTGCAATTCGATCTGGATTGGCGTAATTGGCCTGGCCTTTTAATCCCAGGGTTTTAAGTCTTTCGGTACGGATCTGATTAAGCTGATCCAAATTTATGGTAAGACCTATAACTTTACCCCTTTGAGCAGCAAATAATTCTTCTGGAGGATGTACTTCTGGTACCAGTGGAACGTTGGCAACTTTAATACGTTTGTGGGCCAGGTACATAGAAAGCGGTGTCTTCGAGGTACGAGATACACCGATTAGAACAATATCCGAAAGTTCTATCCCCCGAGGATCTTTGCCGTCATCATAACGAACCGCAAATTCTACCGCCTCAACTCGCCGGTAATACATTTCGTCAACTTTTCGCAGCAAACCCGGTTCTCTTCTGGGTTCTATATGACTGACATTATTAAAAGCAGCCATCAATGGTCCCAGAATATCAATACAAACCACCCCATATTTTTCAGCTTCAGTTCTGAGGTGAAGTGCAAGGTCATCTATGACCAGAGTATATGCTATGAGAAATTTATTAGCTGTTGCCTGATGGATTACTTCATCAATAGTGTCAGTACTTGATATGTTGGGAACCTGTCTGATTTCCATTTCCCCGGAATTAAACTGGCTGGCAGCAGCCCTTACTACCATCTCGGCAGTTTCACCTATGGAATCTGAGACTATAAAGACTCCAGGCAGATGATTCACCAATATTTACCCCCTTTCGTTATGGCTGGATGCCAGGTCTAAAAACAACCTGGCAATATTAGTTTTAGTTAGTTTACCGGTAACCTCCAGCCGTTCTTCACCTTCTTGATCAATGTGACACTTTACTACTGGAAGGCTATCGATCTCCTGTTCTACTATTTTTTTTACTGCTTCAACTACCGTTTCATCCATAGTAGTAGTAACTATATTAGGCATACGGGTCATTATCACACTGACCGGCATTTTATGAATATCTGCCTGGCCCAGAGTGGTCTTTAAGAAATCTTTACGGGATACTACGCCGGATAAATAATTATGCTCATCAATGATAAAAATGGTTCCCGTATCCTCTACAAATAAGGTCACAATGGCATCATAAATGCTGCAGCTTTCTTTTAGTATCACCGGCATAGACTGAACATCGCCAACCCGGTATTGATTTAAAAGCCGTTTAATTTCATTATCCACTGCTTCGGTTTTAAAGGTATAACCAACCCGCGGCTTGGCTTCCAGAAATCCTGACATAGTAAGCACTGCCAGATCAGGTCTTAATGCGGCTCTGGTAACACACAATAAATCGGCTATTTTTTCGCCGGTTATAGGTCCAAACTCCTTCACGATTTCCAGGATTTTTTCTTGCCTCTCATTCAGTTCCACAAGATACACCATCCAATTATGCTATACTTTTTATGAACTTTAACCCTAATTATACATCCTAACTAATTATATATACTATATCAAATGGAAAAATCCTGTTTAATTAATCAAAAAAAGTGTCATTTATAGAACGATTTTGCTAAAATCTGCTATCAACCTACATAAATCGGATATTGTTTTCAATAATCCCAGTCGGGTATTTTTCAATACTTCATCATCCACCATTACCATAACCGCTTCAAAAAAATTATCTACCTTTGGTCTTAAAGCCGCAATTTTTTTCATAGCCAGATCATATTGACCAGCCTTAACTTTTGCTTGCACCTCTCCCTTGATCTTCTTTACCTGCTCATAGAGCTTGATCTCGCTTGCATCAATCAGGCTCTCAAATTGTACTTCTATAGATTGCAGTTTCTTCGACAGATTATGAGAGCGGTTAAATACTACCATCAGATCATCAAATTCCGGCCTCGTCTTAAATTGCTGCAGGCATACCGCCCGATTATATACGTCAGTAATATCAAGGGCTGCAGGCATGAGTACTGCATCAATAACATCATATGAAATGGTTTTTTCTATCAGTACTCCTCGCATACGCTGTAATATAAAACTGCTCACCTCTTTAACCGTATCTTCCAGTTTCTGTTCTGGCTTGATACCGTTAAATCCCTCATAAGCTTCACTTAATACTTCGGGGAGATTAAGCTTTAAATTTTTATTTAAAATGATGTTTACTATACCAAGAGCCTGCCTGCGCAGAGCATAAGGATCCTGGGAACCGCTGGGTTTAATTCCTATAGCATAAGATCCTATGAGATTATCGATTTTTTCGCTCAGACTTAAAACTATCCCGGTTGGTGTTTCCGGCAGTTCATCACCGGCAAAGCGGGGCAGATAATGTTCGAATATCGCCTGGCTGACCTCTGCTCCTTCACCGCTTTTTTGAGCATAATAGCGGCCCATGATACCCTGCAGTTCTGGAAACTCATAGACCATGCTGCTCATTAAATCGGCTTTACATAAATAGGCCGCCCGTTCTAATTGGCTCTCAGTACTCAACCCAGTCTCCTGCCCAATATAGCAGGCTAAATCTGTTATCCGATCCACCTTATCCATGATGGTACCCAGGCGTTCATGAAATAAGACCTCAGATAGACCTGATGTCATATCCTGCAGCGGTTTCTTGGTATCCTCTTTCCAGAAGAAAAGGGCATCCTCCAGACGAGCCTTGATAACTCTTTCATTTCCGGCCCGGACAATATCCAGACAGTAATTGGTTCCATTTCTAATCCCAATAAAGCCGGCTTTCAGTTGGCCTGCGGCATCGTAAACCGGGAAATATCTCTGGTGTTCTATCATCGAGGTAGTCAATACCTCCGGGGGCACTTCCAGGTAGGAACTAGAAAACTGACCGTAAAAAGCATGGGGATATTCAACCAAATAAGTTACTTCCTCCAGCAGTTCATCGTTTTCCATGGCTTTGCCACCCTCCGCCTGAGCTATGCCTTGCACCTGATTCCAAATCATAGTTTTTCTCTCTGCCTGATCCAGAATAACATAGTTATCCCGTAGAGCCCGGAAATATGCCTCAGCATTTTTAACTTCAATGTCTCCCTGGGCCAGGAATCTATGTCCAAAGGTAATATTACCTGATTTTATATTTTCAATCTGCATGTCGATCACCTGCTCACCAAAAAGCAGCAGAAGCCATCTTATCGGCCGGGCAAAACGGGTATGGTAATATGCCCAGCGCATTGATTTGGGAAATACTATGGAATAAACAATTTCCTTCATCACTTCAGCCAATATATCTTCTGCTGGCCGACTAAGCTCATTTTTAACTGCATAAACATATTCTACTCCATCTACTTCTTTAACCTGCAGTTCTTCCACCCCGACTCCCTGTCCACGAGCAAAACCCTGGCCGGCAGGGCTAGGATGGCCTTCTTTATCATAAGCTATGGCTTTTTTAGGGCCGCGATTTTCTATTACCGCATCCTGCTGCATTTCTTCCAGAGCAGTAACAAAAAGAGTTAATCGGCGCGGGGTACCGTAAACCTTCAACTCACTGTACATCAGACGGACTTCAGCAAGTTTTTTCCGGGCCAGATTTTCAAAGTCTTTTATAGCTTTGGACATATAAGCAGAGGGCAATTCCTCCACACCCAGTTCAAACAATAAGTCTTTAGCCATTACAGCACCTCCTCCTCAGCCAAAAATTCTCGGCGGCGGTCTTCATCTTTTAGTAAAGGATAACCCATCCTTTTCCTCTGCTCCAGATACCTGCCGGCTACTATTCTGGCTAGATTTCTTACCCGGGCAATATAACCGGTTCTCTCCGTAACACTTATTGCTCCTCTGGCATCCAGCAGATTAAACAGGTGGGAGCATTTTAATACAAAATCATAGGCGGGAAGCACCAGTTGATGTTCGGCCACTCGTAAGGCTTCTTTTTCACAAAGATTAAACATGGTAGTTAAGGTAGCTACATCAGCAAGCTCAAAATTGTAATGGGAGTATTCTACTTCACCCTGATGGTGAACATCAGCATAGCTGATACCTTCTACCCATTCGATATCATATACACTCTCTTTATTCTGTATATACATGGCTATTCTTTCCAGACCATAGGTAATCTCAGAACATACCGGTACACAATCAATTCCTCCGCATTGCTGGAAATAGGTGAACTGGGTTATTTCCATCCCATCCAGCCAGACTTCCCAACCCAACCCCCAAGCTCCCAGGGTAGGAGATTCCCAGTTATCTTCTACCAGTCTGATATCGTGCTTATCTGGATCAATTCCCAGATCTTTCAGACTATCCAGGTATAGGTCAATAACATTATCTGGAGATGGTTTTAATATTACCTGATATTGATAATAATGCTGCAGACGGTTGGGATTTTCTCCGTATCTTCCGTCAGTAGGTCTGCGAGAAGGTTCAACATACGCTACATTCCAGGGTTCAGGACCCAGCGAACGCAAAAAGGTTGCTGGATTCATAGTTCCAGCTCCTTTTTCCACATCATAGGGCTGCTGTATTATGCATCCCTGTTTTCCCCAGAAACTCTCCAAACGCAGGATTATCTCTTGAAAATTCATTTATTTACCTCCTCCAATGATGAAAAATATAAATACCCGTCCCTGCACAGGGACGGGTATTACCCGCGGTTCCACCCTGGTTGGTTTTTACACCCACCTTACAAATTCAGGTTTTACTAACCCCCTAAAGAGGCTTTCCTCCTGATAGCTCCAAAGCGCCTTCAGAACCTTATCTCTGCCGGTTTCCAGCTTACCCGGCTCTCTGTTAGAGAATACTCTTTCCTACTACTCTTCTTCATCACTTATCATATGAAATTCTTAAATAAGTTTATCAACCGGCCTTAATCGTGTCAATGCCAATCCAGAATAAGACCTGCCAATAGTATTGACATATTTAAGCTGTTTCTTTCACGTGTCGCGGGGACGGTTCTTTTGACACCCCGCTTAACTTTTCAGGCGTGTCAGAAGAACCGTCCCCGCGACACGTTATAGCATCATTTTATCTTTGATAGTTCTTATAGTACTTTTTAAGCTGAATTTCCTTTCCAGGTGGTATTCCAGGTAAGCTTCCAGAAAGGTCTCCAACTGTGCCAGAGATTGAGCCGATGCTTTAACCCGGCTGATGGTGGTTAGATTAGCATTCCCCAGCAAACGTAACAAAGCCAGGGTTTGGGCAGATAGTCTGTAAGTGTTTGAAGATTTTTTCAAGCACTCATTGCATATCGTACCTCCTTCTGGCATATCAAAAGCTATTACCCGGGGACTGCCGCAATTGATACATCGGTCTAATAACGGTGTATAACCCAGGCAAATCAATAATTTGAGTTCGAAAGACCTGATCACCAGGGAATTAACTCCCCATTCATTTATATAGTCCAGTACCTGCAGGGTATGCAGATATAGATTACTTAAAGGCATTCTCTCCATTAATGATTTATCAAGCAGTTCCATGATATATACAGCATAAAGCATTCTTTGTATATCCTCACGGGTATTGCCATAAAACTCAATAAGCTTACCCTGGGTTATCAAATCCAATTCCCTGCCGCTGCTAAAAAACAGCAGTGAATGACAGAATGGCTGAACACAAGCCCGCAAACTGCTCTTGGGTTTCTTTACGCCCCGGGCTACTGCGCTTAATTTGCCTTCTTGTTCAGAAAAGACACTTACTATTTTATCTGCTTCTTTTAAATTACTGGTCTTTAAAATGATAGAACGGCTCTGATAATACATTATATTCACTCTTTCTAAGGCTACCTCCGAGATATGTAAATAACTTTATAATACAAATTTCTCATTTCCTGCCATCTTATAGCTTTCTCCCACCCACTCGTCACTCAACGATACCATCTGCTTGGCTTGGGTATCAATGGTTACCGCGCTAACCTCCCATCCGTGATCGGCTATCTCAATGACGACCATTCGGAGCATCAGTGACCTGATCTTATAGTGCATCAGTTAGTGCACATTAGCTGTCCCATTGCGGGGTAGTACAGTGCCCAGACGGTGAAAGGCACTCGGAACGTCCTGTCACTCGCCCCTTTAATGGTCTCACCTTCAACAGGGTATTATAAGGTTCCTGCGTCAAGTTGCTGATAAGCTATAAATATTTGTCAAAGTCAACTACGTAAGTTGAGTTTATATTTAACGGACCGCCCGGCAGGCTGCTACAAGTTCTTCTGCATTGCTGCTGCCTATTCTATCTACACCGGCATTTATTAGCTGCAGGGCAAAATCTAGAGTTTTAACGCCCCCACTGGCTTTTATTTTCAGTTCAGACCTTTTTACACTATTAATGATGGCTATATCATCCAGACTTACTCCCCGGCTGGCAAATCCAGTGGAAGTCTTAATGTAATCAGCTCCTGAATCGCTGATAAGAACCGTCATCTGCCTTAATTCGTCTACTGTAAGCAAGGCAGTTTCAACAATAATTTTAAGTAAATAATCATACTCTTTTCTTAGCCTTAACAGGCTCTTAATTTCATCAGCTGCGATTTCAAAGTCTTGGTCTTTTACAGCACCTATGTTTATTACCACGTCCAGTTCTGATGCCCCATCTCTTAACGCCTGCTCAGCCTCCTGAACCTTAATTTGAGCAGTGGCAGCCCCCAGGGGAAATCCAATAACTGTACCCAGACCCACTTTGCTGCTCTGTAAGATATGACTGGCCAACGAAACCCGACTGGGATTAATACAAACAGCAGCCATATTCAATTCGGCTGCTCTTGTACATAATATTTCTATATCTTCTCTCCTGCAATCAGGTTTGAGGTTGGTGCTGTCCAGGTAAGATGCCAGCATGCTTATCAACTCCTGCTTACAGCTGCGGATTTTACGTGATTTAGTAGCGATACCCCAGCTGGTTAAGATTGCTTTCACTATCCCGCCAGTTTTTCTTAACTTTCACCCATAAATCAAGATAAACGGATTTATCAAGAAATTTTTCAATATCTGCGCGGGCCTGTTCACCAATTTGTTTCAACATTTGGCCACTCTTCCCAATTACTATGCCTTTCTGGGAATCTCGTTCGGTATAAATTACTGCTCTTAAATAAATCTTCCCGCCATTTTGCTGTTTGAATTCTTCAATATCAACCGCCAGTGAATGAGGTATCTCATCTCGGGTAAGAATCAAAGCTTTTTCGCGAATTAGTTCACTTACAATAAACGAGACCGGCTGATCGGTCATATCATCTTCTGGATAATATAACGGCCCTTCTGGAAGATAATCAAAGGTTTTCTTCAGCAAATTGGCAAGGTTAGTGCCATAGGCAGCCGATATGGCTATTATTTCAGCAAAGTTCATCTGAGTAGTAAAGGGTTTAATGAATTCCTGGATTTCATCCTCACTGCATAGGTCAATTTTATTAACAACCAGAAAAATAGGAACTGGGGACTGCTGCAGATGGTTGATAATGAACTCCTCTCCTCCTCCATAGGGTCGAGTGACATCGATAATATAATATATAAGATCAACCTCATGCAGGCTCCGGGTAGAAACATTTACCATATATTCACCCAGAAGATGTCTCGGTTTGTGAATACCCGGGGTATCAATAAATATAACCTGTCCCTCGGTACAGGTATGAATACCCTGTAAACGGTTTCTAGTAGTCTGTGGTTTTTCTGAAACAATAGCAATTTTTTCTCCTATTATTTCATTTATCAAGGTAGATTTACCCACATTGGGTCGACCTACTATACTAACAAATCCTGACTTCAAAAGTATTAACCCTCCTGTATTGATAACTTAAAAGCCTGGGGCAATAAGTCACTCAGAAGATATTTCTTAAATTCATCTTGCTCATTGCTGACTATTACCTGCAAATCACTGGCAAATTCAGCCAGCACCTGTAAACAAGCCCCACAGGGGTATACATAATCAGGTCCACTGCTGCTGATAGCTATGGCTGAAAAATTAGTTTCTCCATTATTAACCGCATTGAAAAGAGCAGTCCGCTCAGCACAAACACTTAAACCATAGGAAGAGTTTTCGATGTTGGTTCCAGTATATATTAGACCCGATTTACTCAAGAGGGCTGCCCCTACTTTGAACCCAGAATAGGGCGAGTAAGAATTTTCCTGGGCTTTGCGAGCCTCTTTTATTAGGCAGCCTGCATCCATATTGTTTATCCTCCAGTTCAGGTTCTTTAACACATCAAAATAAAATTATACCTTATTATTATTGATTAAACTACCGGACTTTATAAAAACTATTTCGTTCTGGTACCATAGTTCATTTTAAAATAAATACCGCCCAAATATTATAAAAGCCATAATTATCGCATTTATGGCACTCAATAGCACTGCACCGGCTGCAGCATTTTTAGCGCTGCGGGCCAGAGGATGATACTCAGCAGTAACCAGGTCTACGGCTTTTTCCAGCGCGGTATTGGCTGTTTCGGCAGTTAGAACCATAAATATGGTAATACATAGCAATCCCCATTCGACCCGACTGATACCCAGAATAAAACCCAGGGCTGTGGCCAGGAAGGCAGCGGCTAAATGTATCTTCATGTTTCTCTCGCTATTAAGGACTAACACAAATCCTACTAGAGCACAGGAAAAGCTTTCCTTTAGATTTTTCCGTTTCATACTCTCAACTACCTTGCCAGTTTGACAGCACTCATTATTTTCTCCTCCAAAGCCCGCATAGCTTTAAATTCATCTTCATTATCATGTTCATAACCTAATAGATGCAAGAGTCCATGGGTAAGCAGATATCCTAGTTCTCTTTCCAAGCTATGGTCATATTCCTTACTTTGAAGTAAGGCCTGTTCCAGGGATATAACAACATCACCCAGGATATTGATTTCATCCTGCTCGGCAAAATCGGGTTCATCTTCACCCAGCTCGTTCATAGCGAATGACAGGACATCGGTAATCTCATCTTTATCTCTATATAAGGAGTTTAATTCTCTAATGTATTCATTGTCTACAATCAGCACACTCAACTCGGTGGTCGGTTCGAGTCCCAGAATTTGCGCAGCTTTTGCTGCTGTGGTTTGGATAATCTTTTCTAGATCACGGGTATAATCCACCCTGCTCTGCTGATTAATGATCATCGTATCCATCACTACCGCTCCTTTGTTCCAATTCCTTTTGTATGACTTCCGGGTACTCTATACGTTTATGATAGATTCCCTCCAGTACTTTATTAAATGATTTAGAGATAATATCCAGATCCTTAAAAGTTAAATCACACATCTCCAACTGCCCATCGTTCAATTTATCCTTGATTAACATCCTGACCATATCTCGTATTTTTTCCGGGCTGGGTGATTGTAATGACCTTACTGCCGCCTCCACTGAATCAGCCAGCATAACCAGAGCAATTTCTTTGCTTTTTGGTTTAGGCCCCTCATACCTGAAGTTATCCTCATTAACATTACCATCCCGATCTTCTTCCAATGCCCGGCTGTAAAAATACTTGGCCAAACTGGTACCATGATGCTGTTCGATAAAGTCTATAATAGTATCCGGAAGATGAGCTTCCCGGGCCATTTCCACTCCTTCTTTTACATGGGAGGTTATTATCAGGGTACTTAAAGCTGGGGCAATTTTTTCGTGTGGATTATCAAAGCCCCGCTGATTTTCCACAAAATATTCCGGTCTCTTGATCTTTCCAATATCGTGATATAGAGCTCCCACTCTTACCAAGAGCGGGTTAGCGCCAATTGACTCAGCTGAAGCTTCAGCCAGATTCCCCACCATCAGACTGTGATGATAGGTACCCGGGGCCTCCAGCAGCAGCCGTTTTAGTACCGGGTTATTAGGATTAGAAAGTTCCAGCAGTTTGCTCATACTGGTTATTGAAAAGGCAGCTTCCAGATAAGGTAATACACCAATCATCAATACTGCCGATAGGATACCGTTTACAGCCCCAATGGCAGACCCTACGGCCAGGTTATTTATATTGAGATTATCTCCGATAAAGAGGAGAGTAATAATGGCTGCAATATCTGCCAAAGCGATGAATAACCCGGATTTGGCCAGGTCTGAGGTCTGATTTACACGATGGACCTGGAATATCCCCACTGTGCCACCCACAAAAGCAGTAATGGCATAAAAAAGTTGGTTACCTTCAGTTAATAATCCCACATACAAAGCCATAATTAATGTTACAAAGTAGGCCAATCGGTCATCCAGAAGTATAGCGATCAGCATTGAGCCTGCTGCAACCGGTGCCAGGTATCCTATTAGATTCCCCAGATCCGGCTGATCTCCAATTTTAATCACCGTCAGGAAGCGGGTAATAGAAATTATTAATACAAAGACCAATCCTAACAGGAGCAGCAGCATATCATTCTGATATATTTCCGGGTAATATCTGCGTACAAATTCTATAACCAGCCAGAAAGTCAGAAGAACAAATAATGCAGTACCTATTAGAGTAAGAGTATAATTATTGGTCCTTTGAATACCCAGTTGTTCAAGTATGGATATCTGTTCTTCAGTAACCCGGTTACCTTCACGTACTATTATCTCTCCCGCTTTAATAGTCTTTTGTACTGGTGCTACTGCATTTACTGCTTCTTGAATGGCTAAATTAGTTTTCTCTTCATTGTAAATCAGATTTGGTCTTAATGAATTGATGCTGACCAGTTTGATAAGTTCCCGGGCGGGCTGGGAATAAGGAAGAATATCTATCTTATTTACAGCCTCTTCATTTAAATCAGATAAAGTTTCATCAGTGACTGGTTTATTCATAATGCTCTGTACTACTAAAAGGGAAGCCTCTTTCATCCTCTGCAGGTCTTCCGGCTTAGAATTCAACAGGTAATCGGCCAAATCTGTATTTCCCAGGGCCAGATCACTATATCGGGTGCTGGTACTCTCCAGCAGAGTTAATAATTTAGCTTTTTTCTGGCTGTTTTCTGTTTCCTCTTCTTCATCCACAAACAGTATATCTTGTATATTGGAGTAGAAAATTTCTATATCATTCTCAGCACTGGAAAGGGCATAGGTATCCTCCTGATAAACCTTTTGTACTTTGGCAGCTGCTTGTTTTCTTAATTCCTCAGTCTGTTGTTCATCGATAACAGTTGCATTAACAGTTGATTGTATGTCTCTTTGGGCAACTTCATCTGGTTTTAACATAACCTGCTTGGGGTTAAAATTGCTGAACAGGATAAGAATTGTAATAGTAAAAAACAAAAAGATGCTCAAGCCCTTTTTAATATTTGAATTTTTAAAAAATTGGTTGACATTTCTCCATAAACTGGTAAGTATTTTGGATATCGCCATCTAAACTCTCCTTAAAAAGCATTAAGCTTTTTATACAAAATATTCCTGCCTTCACCAGTTCAATGGCTTTTCACATTGCTGGCCTCAAAAATTTCATATGCATCAATAATCTTCTGAACCAGTGGATGCCGGATAACATCTTCTTTAGTAAGGTACTCGAAAGATATTCCCTTAACTCTGCTGAGTATGCGCTGTATTTCAACCAGTCCCGAGTAGTCTTCCTTGGGTAGATCTACCTGAGTTATATCACCGGTAACTACCGCTTTGGAACCGAACCCCAATCTGGTCAGGAACATCTTCATTTGCTGGGGGGTAGTATTCTGAGCTTCATCCAGGATTATGAAAGCATCATTCAAGGTCCTGCCTCGCATATATGCCAAAGGAGCAACCTCGATAATATTCTTCTCCATATATCGCTGGGTCACATCTACTCCCAAAATATCGAAAAGGCCATCGTAAAGAGGCCTGAGGTAAGGATTTACCTTTTCTATAAAATCTCCTGGCAGGAACCCTAATTTCTCACCTGCTTCCACTGCCGGCCTTACCAAAATGATTCGTTCCACCTCTTTGTTTTTCAGTGCTCTGACCGCCATTACCACCGCTAGATAAGTCTTGCCAGTTCCGGCTGGTCCAATACTAAATACTATATCATCTCTAATAATTGACTGTACATAACGCTTCTGCCCTAGAGTTTTAGCTTTTACAGCCTTTCCCCTTACAGTTGTAAGCAGAGTGCCAGAAACAATTTCTTTATGCCTGATCTTTTCTCCCTTTTGTATAAGTCCATTTATATAGTTAATATCGTTGATCGTAATCTGCCCCTCAGTTTCTACTATATCAATTAAACCGTGTAAAAGCTCACAGGCTACATTCACCTGCGCTTCTTCACCCGATATAAAAATATCAGCCCCTCTGGACGACATTTCAGCACTGCAGATACTTTTAAGATATTTAAAGTTTTCATCATTGGTTCCCAATAGACTTATTGCCTTTTCATTATCATCAATAGATACTTTTGCCTCTTTCCTTGCCAATAATGGTTTCCCTCCAAACATTTAGTACGCACAATCGCTAAAATTAATATACCTGAAGCTTTTCTGCCAAGTATTTTATCTTAGTAATTATAGCACATGAAGGCGTTCAATTGCCATTTTCGGCTTTATTTATGGGTTCGGCCAGGGCAATATCTTCTATGGTTTCCACTGCTACCTTGATTCTCAATACCGATTCACTAGGCGAAGATAATACTTCTATTTTAGAGTCACTAATCTTCTGGTATTTATCAATTTTTTCCCGTAAGGTTTCCAGTGCCTTTTCTTTAGCAATTTTAGTAGCTTCTTCTTCTGTATACTCTTGTATTTCCACCATCTGTTCCTTTTCCATCAAATTAATAACTGAGAATTCTCCCAGCGGAGTATTAATAGTCTTTTTAGTTTCACTAGTTTCAAACAGTTCAAACCCCTTTTTATCATCACCAAATATTTTAAATTCATTCCAGGGAGTCTTGATATGTACTAAACGCTTATCCCGGCCGGTAAACAGTATGTTTTCCTGGTGAAGACGGCATTCCCCATACCCTTCGTACCATACCCGAGCTTTAACAGTTCCTCGCGCCCTTACCAGGTAAGGATTCAATTCCTGATTTGCTTCATTGACCATATACGGATTGGATTGAGGGAATACTATGCCGGATATAAGCACATCTCCTTTCACTACCGCATCCCCTTCCTTAACCCTGGCCTGGCCCTCCAGCACTAAAATTTCTTTTACTACGCCATCGTTACTGGCCAGCAGGTGACAGGGGCCAGTAATCTCATCTCCAGGTAAAATTTTTTCCACCACCTGGATATCAGCTTTTACCCCTCTGATATCGATTTTTATGTAAGTCAGCTCTTTGATATCTCGCAATATAGCCTGTTCTGCTTCAACCCGGCTGAAATTCCACTTGGCAGCACCCTTATATACTCCGTATTGAGCAGCGGCCCTCAGTATTTTTTGATCGTCAATACTCTCATTTCCACTCACACTTATAAACCACACAAATGATGATAGAATATATAGAGCAATAATAAACCCAGCTGCCCCCCCCAGAAAACCAACCCGTCTTTTTAAAGCTGACTTCATGAAAGGCAGTCCTTTTCGATCGATCACTTCCATGCCGTAACTATGTTCATCCGCCAAGCTCTTCAGGGCTTCATATCCGCTGCTCCTGATTCTAAAGCTCATAAAGTCCTGATCTTTTTTCAAATCCCACAGAAATATGCCGCGCGCTAAGGCCATATTAATAATTTTTTCTGGTCTCTGACCCAGCAGCTTGATGGTTACAATACCTCCAAAATGATCAAAGAACTTGTTACCCATTTCTATCCTCCCTCCTTAATCCCGGAATATTATGGCATGAACTTCTCCTATCAAAAACAACTCCTCCGGCATTAATGTCTTAATTTCCAGGTTATTCCCCTGTATCTCTATAAATCCCCGGCTGAGGTTAATTCTCACCATATCTACCCGATACTCGATAATTCCCTTGTGATTTTCAATATATAATTCATTTCTGCCCACCATGGTGAGTTTGGGAATATCCATAACCAGATCTTTGGGTATTTCCAGAAAGTCTGCCATTACTCGATTAAATGCTTCCCTGCGTTTTTCCATTTCTTTCTATGCCCCCCTCTTAGAAGCTATTTTGTGATATACGTTCATACTAATATATGCCAGTATCATTAAGGTCATGCTCATAGTAAAATGCATTCCGGCTGTGCTATAATAAATAAAATGGCTCTGTAAAGTAAATATGAAAAATAAGCAATAGCATTCATAGAAAAACATCCAGCTACGAGTAATTTTTATTTAAGTTAAGCCAGCCACTCGGGCTGGTTTAGACTATTTAATGTAATCGTTTGGTCATTATATATTGCTTTTAATGTTAAGGTTTATAATATTACCATTAGTAACTGGTGCTATTTTCTTGCCCCTTGTTGGATAAAATACGACTCGAACTGATCTCTGGGCTAGACTTAATTCTGATGAAATTCATGTTAATCAAGGCTATGTTTCTAACGGTTTATTCCCCATAGAAAAGAACCTGCTTGAAGCAGTAATTAGAGTTTTAACAGGAAGGATAGCGCATATATTTAAAGTCAGCTTTACCAATAAGAGTTAGTCAGATATATCAGCTATGGCACCAGGTTTAGAGATAAAGAGTGTGTTATCAGTACAGCAAGTATTAGAGTAATGCTTATGATAATGATGGAGAAAGCTTGATTTAACACCAACAGGGCAGTCAGGGTATTTGTGAACAACGAACGGATCCTAAATTTTCATTAGAGTTTACAAAAAATAAAAAATTTCAAAGGAGCATTCATATGATCAATAACAGCTATGCTAAAATATTGGACGATATTCTAACTCTATCCCGTTCCCCGGTGGCAGTACGTTTCCTGGCAGCAGGTACCGACGTTCCTTCTGGATACCAGGATGACTTGTCCCTCACCTATTGTCAGTCGGTTATGATGGCTCAAAAAGGTGAAAAGGTAGCAGTAACAGTTGATAATATTAGCTGTGCCAATGGGGCTGCGGCATTAGGGTTAAGACCTCTGCCAGATAAAATTGCCCGGGGAGAAATGACCCATCGCCTGGGTGTATTCGCTGATCCTAGTTACGGGGCTAATTTATCAACTCAGACCCCTAGAATTCCTGAGGGACAATATTCAGCCATATTGCTTGCACCATTGAGTGATGCTGATTTCGAACCAGATGTAGTTATTTTACAAGGCAAACCTTATGATATTATGTGGCTTATACTAGCAAGTAATTATAAGAAAGGTAATCGGGGCTCATTTTCTACTGCGGTATCCCAGGGACTCTGTGTTGATGTAACTGTAATTCCCATGCTAATGCAGGAAATTAATATCAGTTTGGGATGCTACGGCTCACGAAATGCCACTGATGAACAAGCTGAGGAAATGGTTATGGGTATTCCCTTTGCTTTATTACCCGAAATAATGGAAGCACTACCTAAAATCAACGAAAAAGTTATGGAACGTACCAATAAGAAACCAGCTTATAATCGATTAGCAGATAAGATGAATTGGCAGTAATTATTTTACTATCTTCTGAGTACCCAATATTGAAAAAACTATGTACAAAATCGTTTATCTTTTTTCTTTGAAGTGATTTCATAAAACTCATAACACTGCCCTGTTCAGTTTTCACTTCTATCAATATGTAAAGTAATAAACCATAATTAAAAGCCTGTCCGCAGAAATTATATCCCGGACAGGCTTTTATTATTTGGCTTATAAGAAATTTCTGCGATCAATTAGTTTTTCATCTTAACCGGCTAATCCGCAAGTATAGTAATAGGCGGGACATACATAAGACATGCAAACTGTCTTATGTATGCCCCGCCTATTATTGTCTGTAATTAAATTTTAATGATTAAAACTCATATCCCAGGATGTAATTGGGGTCAACTTTCTTAAGTACTGCCAATTCTTCTGCAGTGGGAAGTTCCATTACTGGCACTTCAGTCTCTACCTGCCTGTTTGTTACCGGATCAAAACCTACCCGGATACAATGCTTTACTCATTGTGCGGCCACCTTTATAAAGAATCCCCACAGGGAACCTGCAGGGATTCTCTTTGTAGCTTTGCGTCTCCATCTTTCGACAGCTTTGCCTTTATCTATGCTCTACATTTAATCCATTTCCCATCCCATGATTGTGCATCCTTTTTCATCGTCTTGAAGCCATACGATATGCACAGGTGCATCATAAGGAACCTTTTCGATTTCTTCATAGTTAACAAGGCGCCCGAAAACGCGCGGTCCCTCGTCCAGGACCACAGAGCATATGGCAATTGGAAGATATTCCTTGATGTCCGGATGGAACGGGAATCGCCCTTCCACGTGGGAATAAATTTTGCCATGGCCCGAAGCCTCTTTCCACTCAACATCCGTGCTGCCGCAGTGCTGGCAGATAAAAGCACCAGGCCAGAAATACTGTCCGCAGCTTTTGCAGTGTGGCAGAATAAATTTATGTTCATCATGAGCAGTTTGATAAAACATAGCATTATCAGAGCTGACTCTGAGGTCGTAAGGCAGATTTACTTTTAATACTTGAGTCATTCTTATTTACCCCTTTCTAAAATAAGAGTTTCGTTGCTTTGATAGAAACCGCCGTTATCGGAGACGATCATGAATTCAGGCATTTTTGTGCCAGGTACCACACCTAACTGACGATCTCCACAACGCCCGGACATCTGCATCACAGCTTCGCCTATGGGAGTCAATCCCATACCATAACCTTCAGAAAGCAGCCCGCCACCGGTGTTTATCGGGAAATCTCCGCCGGGTCCTAAGTTCTCAACTGTTAAGAAGTCACGTTGTTTTGTCTTCTCGAAGAATCCGTAATCACCCAGGGTTGCCTCAACCGTATAGGTGTAGCAGTCATATATCTGGGCTGCGCCTATATCTTTTGTACACAGTCCGGCCATCTCAAAAGCTTGGGCTCCGGCAATACGGGCGCTGCTCGCGGGATCGCCCGGAGTAAGCTGCCAGCCCTTGGCAGTATCATTGGCAGAGCCGTATCCGCGGATCATGATAGGCGGATTCTTGAGTTCTCTGGCCCGCTCTGTGGTGGTGATGATAATTGCGCGGCCGCCATCGGTTGATGCAGTTGCATCCAGGGCACGGAACGGCCATGAAAGAAACGGTGTTGCCATGTAGTCTTCCTTTGTCAAAGGCTTGCTGTACTGAATAGCATTGGGATTCAGATTAGCCCATTTACGCTGTGCGACAGCTATCTCCGACCATATATCAGGTCCTGTTCCGTGTTCATGCATGGCACGACTAGCGAACATGGCATAGTTGGTGAAAGCTGAAATGTTTCCATAAGCGGCGTACTCATCATAGGGCTTGCTGCTGAACAGGTCAATCTCATCTGTCCATGTACGGTGACCGGTTCTGCCGCTCTCGGCAAATACGATAAGAACATACTTACATGTTCCGTTTTCGATAGCACCTATTGCTTTATTGATATTGGTCCGGTAGCAGTAAGCTTCCTGGCTTAAGAATTTAGGGCGTATGCCAAGACTGTAGGTTATGACATTGCCTGTATGATGCATGGCGTCACCGGGCAAAATCGGAAAATCGCGGTATAAAATCAGACCATCTATATCATCCTTTTTTAGTCCCGCATCATTAATGGCGTTCATGGTCGCTTCGAGATAAAAACTATTTGCAGAGCGTCCCAGAACTTTTCCCTGCGGTGTGTAACCTACACCTACAATGGAATACTTGTTTCTTAAATCTGTTCGATTCATAAATAGAGTCCTCCTTGCTTATTTTACTATAGGTTTTATTGTTTTTACCTTTTGTGAAGTTCAACCTCTTTTTCAGAGTATCCTAAGGCTAGACCAAGCTACTGGGTAAAAAATACTACCGGAATGTTTGTACTTGGGCATGTAAACGGAATCCCAAATTTGAGTAACACAAGGGGCACACCACAACGATATGCTCTGGCAACCTTTGCCTGGCTTATGACCTCATCCGTTCTGATCGTGGCAAGTTCAGGCCCGTAAAGCAAGTGACTTCCGCCACAACACCCTGTTTTATGAGACCAATCCCTTGAATCAATCTCTAAGAGCTTTAAAAGATTAGCCATACTTTGTGAATTTTCCGAATCGTTTGCTTCAGGTTCGAATTTGTCTACCCGTCAAACATCCATAGTAGCAAACAACCTTAAGGTCTCTGAATTTTGTTTGAATTCTTTCCTTCCGGGTCTCAAAAACAGATAGTTCAGATAATACATCGATTAAATGGACTACTTCTACGTTTAGCTTTTGGGTAAAATATCCCGCTTATTCATTCTTCATCAACTGAATCATTTGACGAGGACTGTAATCCATGTAATCGATCCACTGTATCCACCAGCACAACAGCCACATTGCATGTACGCATCGAGGTTCAAATCCGCCTTTTGTTCGATTTCAGTTTGAAATGAAGTCATAACAGTTTTGCCCTTTTTCGAGACCCTCCCTTTCTAATGAATAATTACTCATTCACGGCCTCCCGTTGACTTGAAGATAAGATAATACTCCTGCAGCGGCTGCACTGCCTTGATTGAGCGATTCACCAACATCGCAAGGGAAACCGCAAGCGCCAGCATAATATACACCTTTTTCCATGGTGTTAGCGCTTTGGGCGAGAGGAACCGATGTTATAAACCCATTGTCATCGGCCTTCCCTCCAACCTTGTTGACCAAAGTGTTAGTACTTTTACTGGAACCATGGCAGTCCTAGAACAAATAAGTCTGCTTCGATTTTTAAAGGGTACCCATCAGAACATCTTCTGCTCTGACGATTAACCGATCATTAACAGGAAATACCTTGCCAACGCGTCCACGGATATAACGTACACGCTCATTTTCCATGACGCCGCGGACAAACTCTTCAGCATCTTTGAAGTTTGTCCTAATATCCACATACGTGACACATACGTCTGCGTCTGATGAGCTTTTTTTAGTTCCTTTGCTTGCTTTGCTGTATACATACAAGAGGCTTTTGAACAATACGGCATACCTTTGCTTCGATCGCGCGCACTCACACATTTGATAAAATAACGCCTTTGAATACCTCCCTTTCCTATCTAATTTGCTGTAACTACTGCTAAAAAAATGTAGAAATAATGAATGCCCAAGTGTAAAATGTAAAAATTTGCCCATCACTCTAAAGTTGGACTAAAAGCCGTTATCATTTTTAGTAGTAAGATTTGATAACAGTACTAGTCGTTATACAACATTCACACATTTTCCGTTTTGCACTTCACCAACTTTTACCTCCGGTACTTCGCTGGTATCATATTCTTCTCCGCCAGCAGCAAATCCGTACCACAAAGCCATGACTCCGACTAAATCAAAACACACTTCAACTGCACCCCTTGCTGCTCCCAACACTGCCTCGGTAACTACGTCTATGTTTCCATTCAGGATGCCTCTTTTTGCATAATCAAACATTCTTTATCGTTTGTTGCATCTAGTGAACTTTGTTGCAATTAACATGCCAATTTTTTTGGTTAACAGAATGTCGATTATATTGGCAATAACACTGTTAGCAATATAAAAGTGGTGTCAGATTATTAGAATAAAATCTTAGGAAACGTAAAATAAGCAAAACTTAGTTTAAGTGTATCACTGATTTTGCAGCGCATTCATTAGCAAAGTTGATGGGAAATATGCTGGGAAACGCATCTTTAAGTTAACCATCAACGATAAGTCACAATAAGTGTCAGTTTCTTGAACATCTATCTAAGAAGCTGACACTTTTAGTGGCTGCTGCTTTTGACTTTTGACTCAAGATATCTTTTCCATGAGATTAATTTTGTAATGCAGCTACAGGCCTAATTATCAGCGTTACATTTCATTAATTCATTTATTTTATAGATAATCCCCCCTTTATTCAGGCAAGAAAACCAAGCAGGGAATATCTCTACGATTCATTAGACATATCACGTCCTTATAACAGCAAAGTACGACATGTATGTGCTTGCTTTAGTATTGACAATAACAACGGCTATAAAACTTTTCTCGACAATGGTATAAATCTTGCAAGATATCAAAGTTAAGAGTAAAAAAGGAGGGATGTACCGGAGCCATTTTACTTTACCAGACAGACAGTTAATTTACCATTATTTTGCTTCCTTTTATCTGGTGGCATTGAATAATATTGTTTCCGATTGTATATCTTCTGTTTGAATATTGTTCATTATGTAAATAACTCCTGGATATTATCTGAAAGCAAATGATAACGGAAAAATATTATCACTATTTCATATTGCAGCAGTACTGGTATTTAGAAAAAAACTGAATAATATTAGCACTTTAGGATGGAATGCTTATAAAATAATTAAATGCTTATTCGACCTGTTGAATTTTTGAAATCCCAAAAAGATCTCCGCCTTATTTTTAACAATAATTATAGAAGGGAAGATATGAATTGGTTATTGCTGGACTTACCGTAATACTGCTTCTAGTGTTGGCTTTGCCTTTTTTGATAAAGAAAGTCGAAGAAAATTTAGAACCATTCCTGTTTGTGATGGGGATTCTTGCATGCTTTATTTCGGGAAAAATTTGTTCCGAACTGGTGTTGGAAGCTTTGCATGAACCGATAATGATTGCTTCTGTTGTACTGGTTGCCGGAGTTATGTTCTTCTTACTTCAAGATCAGTTCTCTAACCTGATGAATAAATTGCTGCAGAGAATTCCGGTAGCGGCAGCTGTATCAGGGGTTGTATTAATACTGGGTTTGCTTTCAAGTGTGATAACCGCCATTGTGGCATCAATTATACTGGTTGAGGTTATTACCTTGCTGCCTTTGAAACGACAGCAGAAAATAGTGGTCTGCATTCTAGCCTGTTTTGCCATCGGCTTAGGAGCAACACTTACACCGGTGGGAGAACCGCTAGCAACTATTGCTGTTTCCAAGCTGGATGAAAGCTTTTTCTATTTGTTCTATCTGCTGGCTAAATATATTATCCCTCTGGTAGTATTCTTCACAGCTCTGGCAGGTATCTACACGGCAAAAGTTGCCAGGCAAAATGGTGTTGATTTTCAGACAGCCATGACTTCCGAGCCACAGGCCATAGACGATGCTCTAATTGAGGATGAGCCGATGGAAGAAGATACCTGGACGAGTATCATCATCCGGGCCTTAAAAGTGTATTTATTCGTTATGGCTCTGGTGTTCCTGGGAGAGGGATTTGAACCCTTGATAGAAGCCTATATCTTAGGGCTTAGCCCCCAGATATTATATTGGATCAATATGATATCTGCAGTACTGGATAATGCTACCCTGTGTGCTGCAGAACTCAGCAACTCCATGGGCGATGCAACTATCACAGCTATATTGATGGGATTGTTAATAAGTGGTGGTATGTTGATTCCAGGTAATATTCCCAATATTATAAGTGCTTCCAGGCTAAGAATAACAAGTAAAGAGTGGGCTAAATTAGGAACTCCTCTAGGACTGATAGTAATGGGGATAATGTTTGTTATATTGTTCCTTATATAAACAAAAATATGGCAGCAGAATTAGAACGCAGAGTCAATCAGTTAGCTTGTGAATTTGACTGGTATAATATAGCGTAATTCTCAAGCCCAAAAGATTGTAAATCTGTATCGTATATGGCAATCGGTGAAGCACCAGACTCAATTGCTGCTAATTATCTACAGTAAGTATATATCGCTGCAAACCTACTGTAATAATATAATCTAATGAATTATAAATGAGTCATTGCGTAGAGCAATGACTCAATGAGTATCTGGATCAGTAAACAGCAGACTCACCAATGGAGAACAGGACATAGTACAATAATTTTTTACATTAGAATAGCGTCCGGACACAGCCGCTTACTAAAATTAAGTTGCTAAATATAAAACACCAAGTAAGGAGTTGCGAAGCACATCCCGAAAAAATTATACACCTAAATTAATGGGCTATTCAATATGTATTAAGGAAATTGTTCGGTCATTGCGTAGCCGAACCGAGGTTCGGCCGGGGTATGGTTCCGGTAATTACGAGCTTACCCTGACTATAACGACATCGGGAGATGTGAAGCTTAAGACGACTAAAATTAAAGGTATAGCATTAGACCCCTTCGGCGTGATGGTTCGGTGAAGTAGGCACTAATCGAAATGTATTTGGCCGCTGTATCGTTACGCCGGGTAGAAGTATCACCGAGGCGCCGTGGGGTACCAAGTTATCCGCTGGCACGGTCAGCAACGCAACCTGAACTAGATGCCTTGCGGACATATTGACGCTTGGTGGAACAGCCTCTACAGGTAAGTACTATATGTCACTGCCAGGGATAACCGCCCCCATTCTGAATATTTAATAATAATCTAATTTAGTTCTCTCTCTTTTTAATAATGTCATCAATTTTACTATACCAATGGGAAACATCTTTTGATGCAGTTTGATACTCCTCGCTATTTTTACTAACTTCCCAAAATAAGAAATTAGCCAAAACAAAGGGGTTTCGTGAATCTTTAAATGATATTTTTAAATCAATTCGGTTAATTCTGTCTCCCGCAGCCTTTCCTGATATATTGCCGATTACCTTTTCAACACTGTCAGCTAAAACAATAGCTACTCCTTGGTTCCTCTGATTATTTATCGAAGTACTATCGTTCGTAACTGCATATTCAATAATTTCACAGGAGACTATCTCATTAAAATTATACACTAAAGGAACTGGGCTGCCCTTTTTCATAGTGCTTACGCAAATCTTTTCTTCTTCCTGATTTATGGCAATTATCACATTTTGATTTACATATTTTTCTGTTGCATTAAAGAAATCAATCGATTGCTCAAGCCTTTTTTTTCTTTTCATAAAATGATTATAGGTTTTCATATTTTTGTTATTTAGTAACATATAGGCAATGAGTGCACACGCGATTAGAGCCATCAATGCATACAAATAAATCAACTCCTCAAATAAATTAACTATTTATTATTTTTATATCTCTTATCAAGCTTGTTCCATATCCCAATATTTTCAATATCCTTTTATTATTTTCTATTCTTTGATGCGTTAATATACTAAAGTTTTGCAAATTAATAACTGTATTTCCTGCAAACAGTTTATCAACCCTTTCATCCATTATTTACTTCAAATTGAGCTCCAGTAATTTAACCATATTATATGATCACAAAACCAATTTAAAGCTATACTTATTGTCTCTGGATAATACACCCGCCTAACTCAAAAAATTATGAGTTTGCGGCGGGTGTTTATCAAAATAATCGTATCATTAATCTAAATTAAAATGGCCTATAATTGAAATCCCATAATCTCAACCTTTATGGGAAAACAAAAATATCCATGACAGTCAATATCCCTATGAGCTATCATTTTGGTTAATTGCTGCTGGCCTTCCTTCTTTGGCTCCCCGCAAGTCAAACCGCACTATAAAAGTTCCAAACATCCTTGCTAAATTACAGATGATATCAATTAATAAAGACTTGTCAAAAAGAAACCTTCACGTTGCGTATGCCCGCTTATCCGAACCAATATTCGGAATTCATCGATCCTACTCGAAGAATTACAGCAGCCTTATTTGTTTGATTAATACCCCTTAAATTAGTTATAAATGACCAACAACCATTGAATACTATAAGAGAGCATTACGTATAAAAAGAATAATCCATAGTATAAAAAAACCAAATGGTACTGAGGTAAAAATCCCCTTTACTATTTTGCTATCAAGATACAATTTGATTAAATCCTCGTATACCCATCCGCCATCCAGCGGACTAATGGGAAAGGAGTTAATAAAGCCAAAAAACAAATTACCCAATGCCAGAAATAATAACAGCTGGGAAGATGCTAAAAGTCCAACCAAAACCAACACTACGGCCACCATGGCATTAGTTCCGATGCTAGACGCGTTAAACCTTAAGTGTACTACTGGTTCTGCTTGCATAAAAGTAATCTCGTCAGCTTCTACAAACCCACCTACCATGGAGCCGGCCATGGTACCGATACGCTTGATTCTGATCCCGTTATTAGCCAGAACAATAGCGTGAGCAAATTCATGCACGCACAATCCTAGAACAATACCAATCACAAATATCAAAGCATTTATTCCCGATATTACTCCATCGGTAAATTGACTAAATGGAATGTTCCCAACGATAAGGTAATAGGTAATACTTAATAAAGTGAACCCGATCATTCCCACCCCAAAAACAGTGGCTATTATTTCATAAAATTTCCACATTGCTCGATTGCGACTAGTAATACGGTAAAAGAAATCAGGAATAGTGTTACTGCTTGCCATGACCATACCTTGGTCATGCACATTAACTTCATCTGCAATAGATTGAAATTTCACTTGTAGATTTTGATACTTCTCAGCTATTTCTGCCAATTCTTCGTCTAGTTTTGTATTCTTTACCTCTTGGACTCTTTTAAGATAGGCTCCCGTGTCCCTAAGTTCCAGGTATGCCTCGCCAACCGAGCTTTCTACTGCACACCCCTTGTCTTGAAACGCCTGAATCCTATCTAAATTTTTTTCCAGCTTGGACAATTGTTTGTATAGGCCAGTTAATTCCGGATTATGCATTTCTGCCTTTGTCTGTTATGTCGTATTTTTTGCCTCCGAACAGCTTCTTCGATACTACAACAATATAGCCATCCTTTACGAGTTCATCCAACACTGCCTGGGATCTTGCCGTTGCACCAACCGGATTATTACCACCTTTCATTTCAGTAAGTTTGTCGCGCACTAGGCTGGTCAGTTCACCCGATTCTTTAGCACCATCCTTTAGAGAGTCCAGATAAAGTCTCTTAACCAATGTTAATTCTTGATTTCCCATATTATAAAAGCACCTCCATTTTATTATTACAACTAAAGCCTTAAACGCAACGAAGAAGGCTATATCTTCCTGGGTTTGGTCACCCATCTTTCCAGCTGGCTTCTTATCGGCACAGCAACAGCCGTACCGAGTGCCAGCCTAATTACATTATAGCAACTATGGTACATACTTGCCAAATTAGTGAACGTTCTCTATCTCCATGTGTATATGTGGTTCCGGCCGGAAGAAGTCTTCTTCTCCCGGCCAACCCCTCTTGGTATTACTTGTTTCGATATAATAACTGCTCTTTAGTATTTTAAAGTTTCCTACTTATTACGCGTCTTCCTCAGCGGTAGCCAAAGCGATGTCTTTATCCGTAATGGCATTTTTCTTCTTAAAGAAGTCCAGATAGAAGAATGCGGTCAGAACAATGGCAAGCAAAGGTATCCAAGCCAAATGATACATTCCTTGAACTATATAGGTCCAGCTAAGGTAACACGCTCCCGGTATTGCTATGACAACTGTGGTAAAGATTAATGCAAACCAAAAGTACCCGGTAGGTCTGCTAACTAGCTTCAGCCAAATGATAATCGTCATAAAGGACATTACTGCCAGAAGACTAGAAAGGGCAGGGAAAAGTACCCATATATAGAACCAAGCACCGGACAGTGCCAATGCTCCGCACCACGCCAGGGAAATTGTTGCTGCTCCCCACTTGGCAGGGGTCTGCGCTGCAGGGCCAATCGGTTTTTTAGTCGCCATGGTGTAAAGTTCCATCAAGAATACTCTCATATTTCTACCACCGGATTCCAGGGTTGTTATCATGAATATGCTACCGAGCAATCCGCCCCAGACTAACCAAGCGTCATGGGAAATAAACGTGAATACATTTCCGGCAATTTGTGCATACCCGCTCTGGAGGATAAATATCCACCCATTGCCGATAACTTCCGTATAGACAGCCAAAGGCAAGACTGCAGCAGAAGCTAAAGCTACGAATGCCGTCAGTCCTTCCAATACTTCTCCGCCATAGCCTATGAGGCGTACAAATTTTTCATCAGGTATTCTTCTGGAGGTATATCCCGTAGTCCAGAATGAATGCATCCCGGTCAAAGCACCGCATGATATAGTCAGGAACAACATCGGCCATAGAGGCCCCTTTGGGGTGTTAGCGATAACACTGGGCAATAGAATGGGAAGATTGCCAGCAACACAACCTACCAATAGTACCAACGCACCCACGCACATGAAGACGAAATTCAGGAAGTTTCTGGGTTCGACTAACATCCAAGCCGGTATGGAGGCCGATATTATCGGATAAATTACAAAAATGGCAAACCATACGTTATGCGATAAGTGTATCGGGTATTGCAGGCCATAATATACAGCCGCAGCCACGATAATTATTCCAAGGATAGTAGCCCTCATAACCGGCCAGCCAGCTTTATAAATCAGAAAGCCCATGATAACCCCGCTGACCGTGAAGGCAATTGTTGGAAGAGTCAATTCCGGTGTGGCTTCGAAAAGATTAGCTAACGAGCTTAGGAAAACTGCCACAAACGCCGAAATAGTCAACCAACCTAGAACTACGCCCATCTTTCCGGACCTGGTACTGATTAGCTCCGTTATAAGACCCCCGATGGTCATCCCTTGCTTCCGCATAGATAAATGCATAGTAGCATAGTCATGGGGTGAACCTAAGAATATGTTACCCACGGTAATATACAAGAAAGCGGGTAACCAACCCCACATTACACCAGTTGCACCACCAGCCAAAGGTGATCCGCCGGCTATTGATGCCCAGTGGTCACCAAACAGGGTTATCGGATTGGCTGGGTAAAAATCCACGTCATCCCGTAGTTCAATTGCCGGAACTGGCCGGCCTGGTTTGTATTTAAAATATACTTTTTGCAGATAACCGGCAATGGTAAAAAATCCCAGTATCCATATTGCTAGCCCTATGAGTGTTAGTGATGTAGTAGTCAACTCATTTCCTCCTCTACTAATAAAGTTAGACTTTTGTGTATTAATAATGAGAAATTAGATTAAGATTATTTTTACCAAGCTTAACCATTTCACGACTCAATACGATTGCATCCTACCCTCCGTCTCCCCTCCTTTACTATTTCCTTTGATTGTGACAATAAGAACTTATCTTGCTAAATAAAAACGGGGAAACCTTAGCACCCATTTGCCACCCCAAGAGTAATTATGTAAAGCATGTTTAATAGACATATACAGCCTATATACATGCTTTACTCCCCTGACGATACCTTAATCAAAAATACTATTTCTTTTTTCTAAGTGAACCAGTTACGTCTACTGCTCTGAGGTTCTCCAGTTCCTTTTCCGTAGGCTCAGGAATGACTTGCGCATCCGGGGCTACTTTGAGATCCCAGCCAGTATTTTCTTTAACTTCCTCTATAGATGAGAAAGGATAATAACCGGTGAGAATAAACTCTTTAGTAACCGGGTCCGGTCTGAGAATTCCCAGAGTGGTAATCATTGCAGAAGGTCCTCCTCCTGGAAATCCATATTTGTCACGAGCATTCCCACCATCCAGGTATCCTGGTGAGGAAATATAAGATACTTTTTCATTAAATCTCTTTCTCTCATGAGTAACCATAAGCAGGTATTTCTTGGCACCGGTAGCAATCTCATTAGCACCGCCGGAACCGTTCAACCTTACTCTGGGAAGTGTATATTTACCGACCTTCCATGGATCGGTGCCTTCCGCCCATATGCCGGTGGTGTTAACATTACCGTATTTATCAACTTCAGCAGCACCGATAACCGCATTGTCAACTCTTCCCGAGGCCACCAGGAATCCCAGCGCGTCAATACCATTGGTAAAGCTGACCGCATTAGCAGATATCCGGTTATCCTCTATCCCCCAGGGCAGTCCGCCTACTGGAGTGGATCCATAAACTCCGCCTTCAGTAAATGCCATCAGATTCGGAGCATGATTTTTCTGGGCAAAGAATCCTGCCAGCATACTGAGGCCAACCCCGAATATTGCCAGTTCACCGTCTTTAAATTCCCTACCGGTTGCAATTGCCATCATTTCTTGTCTTGTATAATCCATGGTCTTACCTCCTTTCCAAGAGTTCCTTGATTTCCGCATCAGTCTTAATCCATTGTCTGTACGGATCCATCAAGAACGCAGTATCAGTATTAGTTATCTTGTCGATTCTTTCCTGGCCGATCATGTTTACATAATCCCAGACATCACCATATTGGCCGAATTTTTCGAGATATTCATTGGTGCCTTCCTCAGTCTTGAGCATCTTGTTCATGTAGAACATGTGTTCTTCATCGCTGTCATAAAGACCAGTGGAGCATGCAGGCCATACCCCATATGGAGCGTATACGACCGCATCAGTCACTATATAAGGAATTCTAACCAGGTTGGGATACTGCCTCATAACACCGGTGTCCACTATTTTGTCAGCAACAAGAATTACCTTCTTGGAGCAGCGGGATAATTCAAAGCGGTTCCATTCGGTACCCAGCATGATAGCATTACCGTAAATATCCGCCATAGTTACATGGATTGCTGCTACATCAGGTTTTATCGGAGTGAATGCTCCACATGTTTTCCCGGTGAATGGGTCGGTGATTTCGGGTATTTTTTTAGTGTTGGGGTAGTTTTCGGGATCATCTGCTGATGCCCACTGCTGATCGCAACCGGTATTCATAAATGTAGGTACAAACGGCCAGTTCAATGCTCCCGCCATCATCCGGATGGGCATAGCACCGTTCGAATAGTCTTCGAGAATGGTTTTCCCGGTTTCAACTGCCCTTTTTAATCCATTAGCAAAACCATATACTTCTAATCCTGAAAATCCAAGTTCTATCCGTTTAATTCCGCCTACTGCGGCCAACAGGTTGGTTCCCTGGGTATTACAGCCTGATGCACAGTCAATATCCTTTATTCCGGCTTTGACCATTTCTCTAAAGAATGATACACAATCAGACCCTACCGGCAGTGATCCGCCATGCCCAAAGTACATGCCGTCGTAGGTGTATTTTTCAACAGCTTCTTTCATGGTGATAAGCTTGCTTTTGTTCAAAGACTTTCCCTCCTTTTTAACTTGGCTGGTATTTTTTTTGGGTAATAGTTTTTATCTTTTTCTCTAAAAGAATATAATGATAATGTGGTTTGTATTGGACTGGCTAATTCAGGTAATGATTAGTCAGTCATTTTTTCACCTCCTTTGTTATGCAGGTCATTCTTACCATTAGAATTCAACAAATTACATCAGGTTTACATTGAACACACTTATATAAATCTACCTGGATTTTTTCCACACTTTCATAATAATTTGCCCATTTTCCTATAACAGCCCTTTACTCTGCAGCAAGGGGAAGGGACTATTGAGATGTCGCTTAAGCCCCAACTGCGCAGGTGAATACCCAAAGGCTATCCCCATTAACTGGGTAAGATATATTATCGGCAAATCATATTTTTTACCTTTCTTGGCTGCAATAGCCTCTTGTCTGGTATCCAGGTTTACACCACACATGGGGCAGGCCACCACAATCGCATCCGCTCCTGCTATCTGGGCGGATTCCAGAATCTGCCCGCTCAAATCTATAACTATATCGGTATCGCTGGCCGCGTATCCACCACCACAACACTCTGCCTTATGAGCCCATACTACAGGCTCCGCCCCCAGAGCTTGAAGAATTAGATCCATGGATACCGGCTGTTCAGGATCATCAAACTGCACTACTTCTTTGGGCCTGGTCAGTAAACAGCCATAATAAGCCGCTAGTTTTAAGCCCTGCAAGGGCTTTACGACCTTGGCCCTTAAAGCATCTATTCCCTGTTCTTCCATAATAAACTGCAGTAAATTATTAACCTCCGGTTCTACTGGTGGTTCAGCCTGAATAATCTCGCCTACTTCAGCGGCCAAAGCCTTATTATTTCTAAGTTCATAAGAAGCACCTTTTAGTCGGCTGAAGCATCCCGCACAGGGTGCCAGCACTTTATTCATCTTCATATCCCTGGCAATAGCCAGGTTGCGCGCACTAAGGCTTATGGTCAGTTCATGATTCAGACTATGGGCAGCAGTGGCCCCACAGCAGTTCCAGTCTTCAATTTCCTTTAAATTTATACCCAGGTGTTTGCATGCTACTTCAACCGAGATGCCGTATTCTTTAGCTAGTCCATGCAGTGAACACCCGGGATAATATGCTACATTCATCATTATCCCTCCCTCTGCGCTGGTATATCCCGAAACATACGCTGTACCTGCTTGATATTTTTGATTCGGGCAGGGATTGGATTTAGTTTGCCTTTAAAAAACATCTTCATCCCCATCTCAGCATCTTTGGTATACTGTTTGGACCTGATGTTGAACTCTACACTTAACAAAGCTTCTGGCACTCTACCGAATCTCTTGATATTATTCAACATAAGTTCATGGAAAAGTTCTACATTGGGCCTGCTGGCAGGAACGCCTTGACTATAGGCTTTCTCTCGTAAATAATCCATAATCCTGGGAATGTTAATAGATGACGGACACCGGTCAACACATAACTGGCAGGCTACACATGACCATAATGCATCCATTTTTAATAGTTTTGCTTCTTCTCCGACTTTTATTAATTGAATTATCTTCCTGGGAGTAATATCAAATATATGAGCATTGGAACATCCACCAGAACATTTGCCGCACTCCAAACACATTTCAATATCCGTGTGGCAGTGTTCTTTAATTTCCTCCCGGAGTGAGTTACTGGTTTGATCTATTCTTAAAACATGGTAGAAGTCTGCAGTATTAAGCATTAACTCGCCCCCTAATCCTGAGTGAACAGGGCTATAACATCCGCTGCCGCTGCTGCCCCCTGATACTGTGCACCCAAACTTTCTACCGGGAATCCACAGCCTCCGGCAAAAAACACTCTATCACCCGTTTGGGTTGGATGCCCAGGGATATAATCAATGAAACCGTACTGGTCGATTTTGGCCCCAAAAATTCCCGCCAGCTCTATGGTGCTTTCTGCCGGTATCATAGCATTGGCCAAGACGATCATATCGGCTGCTACTTCTACCGGTACACCCATCAAGGTATCCTCCGCTCTCACCATAAGTTTTCCATTTTCCGGCAACACCTTGGCTGGACGGCCTCTTACATAACGGACATGTTTATCTTCCATCACTGAACGTGCAAATTCCTCATATTCCTTACCTGCCGCCCGATAATCCATATAAAACACAAAACATTTGGCATCCGGATTGAGATCTTTCATCAATCCCGCCTCTTTGGCAGTAAACATGCAGCATATTTTAGAACAATACGGATAGCCTTTGGACCGATCACGGGAACCTACGCATTTAAAAAACGCTACTACCTGAGGAAGATCCTCTTTATCCCAGGATTCCATTTCCTTTAATTTTGCTTCAAATTCCAGTGCAGTTAAGACATTATCGAATGCACCATACCCATATTCCCCATATTGTGAGGCATCATAAAAATCAAATCCAGTAGCCAGAACTACTGCATCAAATTCCATCTGTTCATTGTTGCTCAGTTCTACCACAAATGTTTGGTCTTTCTTGTGAGCTGATTTTACTGTGGTGTTTGTTTTCATGGTAACATTCGGATTTTCTTGCGCCATTTTAACTTTTTGATCAACCAATTCCCGGGGGTTATCCCAGCGCGGGAAACTACCGTACAGCTGTTTCATAATACCACCCAGCTGTTCTTCCTTTTCAACCAGAATGGCCTTATAACCCGCTCCGCCAATTTTATTGGCTGCTTCCAGACCAGCTAGTCCCCCGCCGATTATGAGTGCTGTCTTTTCGCTATTATTCATTTACAAATCTCCTTTCCCAAACCCCATAATCATCTTTAAAAAACCCCAGTTTTTTTAGAACCGGCTCAACCGGGGTTGAATTTGCATTAAACCCAATTTCTTCTATTGGAGCTCCTAGCGCCAGAGCTATAAGCTGTCCCAAATCGACAACCGGAATATCATACGGGCCAAAACCTCTTTTTTTAAGTTTAGGCTGTTCCCGGTCCAGGGCTACATTGCATCCCGGGCAGGTAGTGGTCATTATTTCTACGCCTTCTGCTTTGGCACTATCGAACTTCCTGGCCAGATGAGGCTGAACCACATTTTCCGGGTGAGTAAATCCCCGTCCCACTGCATAAGCACAGCACATCCTTCTCTCTTTATAAAAAACCGGGGTTGCTCCCAGGGCTTCGTAAATTTCTTCATGGAAGGTAGGCATATCCCCTTCGTCCAGAATGCCATACTGTTGAGCCAGGTAATGGCAGCCATAGTGGGACGCTACTCTTAACCCAGTTAAAGGCCGAACTACATTTTCTTTAATCCGATCCAGCAGCAGAGAATATAATTCCTGCACATGGTAAACAGTACTGGTTCCTTCGTAATGATATCCCCATTGTCCAATCAAATCGTTAGCCATATTCTTATACTCCGGATGATGATCCAGAATGTGCTTTAATTCTTTATTGTAGCCAAAACACCCATTACAGAAAACATAGGTATCCAGACCATATTTTTGCTCCACCATAGCCAGGTTGCGGGCGGTGACTGCCAGCGAGGGCTCGGCAGGATATCCGGAACAGGTAAGAATATAGCCCGAACAGCAGCTCTGGTCAGGATCTTTCACCACTTCTATTCCCAATTTCTTAAGCACAAACTCGACGCAATGCTCAGTCCCCGGGTATTCCATACTACCTGTACAACTGCGGAAGAGAAATATTTTTTCGGGGATTTGCGGAATACGTTCCTGGGGTTTAATTACCCTCTTCTGTGTCATAGCGCTCATCTACTAATCTCCCCCCCAAAAATGTAAGTGTTACTGGTTTTTCTTCGCCTTTAGCCTGCACTTCATCCAGGGCTTTCATCCAATCATAAGCTCCGGTTTGTTTAAATATTTCACCATATTCATGAATAGCTTTTTTTGATACCTTTGGCCAGGGTTCAACCCCTATTCCTTCACGCAAGCCTTTTATTTTTTCTACCCCTTTTTTCCCTGGAACAAAAGTCAATCCACATTCCAGGGACCGATAAGCATATTTATTTATGGGCGTAACGTATTTAAGTCCATAACCATTCTCAAGTGCCAGATAGCGCAGCTGCATCATAAGCAGCGGGTAATGAATATCAACCGGACATACCCGGTAACAATTCGCACACCATAAACATCTCCAGATTTCTTCACTCTGCAGTACTCTATCAAGTTCTCCCAGTAATATATCGTGTACTATCTGCCGGGGATTATAAGATGGATGCAACGCTGCTACCGGACAGTTGCCGGTACATTTTCCGCACTGCAGGCATTCATCCAGGTTAGGCACCAGATTATATCGGTCTACCTTTTGATATAATTTATCATCCCACTGAGTCATATTTTCTCTGGGCAAATTATCTACATCTCCTTTGCCAGTGTTTTTTCCCAGAACAAACCGAATTCGAAATCACTTTGTTGTGGTTATTATAATTGCAATTAATATGCCAACCCCTGTTAAATATAAGTTGCCCAGTAAAGAGCAGTATATCCCGGTTTGCGAAATATAAAAGTGTCAGCTTTCTAGAATTAATTCTAAAAAACTGACACTCCAAATTTGTCCTTCGACATTTTATTCACATTTTCGCTATTTCACAAAGTGTTCCCCTAATGCACATAAAATCGGAAATTAAAATTCCAGTTTTACCCTTAACCCTCGGTGCAACTATAAGAATTATCATTGTCACAAGAACAGAAATTAGTTATCCAGGCTGGGATAATTTTAGTACTTAAACTTTTTCTTAATCTGATATCCCCAGGGCCTTCAGTTTATAATACAACGTACTGCGAGGAATCCCTAGTTTCTTGGCCGCACGCGCTTTATTGTGTTTGCATTCTTCCATAGCCCGTATAATTACCTCTCGCTCTCTCTTAACCAATAATTCATCCAAATTTGGCACTTCCAGATCATCTTCCAAAATTTGATCTGTATTAAGAAGATCGTTATTACCGCCTAAGTTCTCTAATACTCCAGCCTCGGCCAGAGAATTAAGGCTGATAAAGTCATCCTCCATAAGAATAATCACGCTTTCCAACAGGTTATGCAGCTGCCGTACATTCCCCGGCCACTCATAAACCCGAAATAAGTCCAAGACCTGCTGATCAATCCCGGATATGGACCGCATATACACACATTCCATTTCACTGATAAATCTCTTGGTCAAACCGATTATATCTTCCTGCCTTTTTCTTAACGGGGGTATGTCCAATGTTACTACATTTAATCGATAAAAAAGATCCTCCCGGAATTTCCCTTCTGCAACCAGTCGGGCCAGATCCTTATTAGTAGCTGCAATTAACCTTACATTTACTTCCACCGTTGCGGTACCACCCACCCGGTAAAACTTGCGTTCTTGAATTACCCTTAACAGCTTGGCCTGCATATCCAGAGGGAGTTCGCCTATCTCATCTAAAAATATGGTTCCCCCATTTGCAAGCTCAAATTTCCCCTGCTTTCCAGATTTGTTGCCGCCGGTAAAGCTGCCCGCTTCATAACCGAACATCTCACTTTCAAATAAGGTACTGGGAATGGCACTGCAGTTAACTGCAATAAATGCTTGTTTAGCCCGTTTGCTATTTTGATAAATTACATTGGCCATCAGTTCTTTGCCGGTACCGCTCTCTCCCTGGATCAGCACCGTGGCATCAGTTCCTCCCACCCTCTTGGCCTGCAATAATACTCTTTTAGTTTCTATATCAATAGTGTAGAAGGGCTCTTTACTAATTTCTTCTTTATTTACGATTCTTTCCTCCAGCTGTTTTACTCGGCTGTTAACGCGGTTTAATTCTTCAATTAAATTTTTAGACTGGCTTACATTGGTAGTAGTAGAAACTGCTCCAACAATATTTCCATCCTGCATAATCACCGGCACAGCATTACGAGCCACATATAAGCCTTCCCTTAATTCGCACAAAATATTAGGATATGATTCGCCGGTAGCTATTACTTTCAGGGTAATATCGTCAGGATAAAATTCCTCCATTTTATAGCCGAGAATATTCTCGGTTTTAATCCCAAATAAATCTTCTGCACTTCGATTCCAGAAGACCACTCTTCCCTGGCAGTCAATTACTTGAATAGCTTCGCTAATGTTGTCCAATATGGCATACATATGTTCGCCGAGCATTTCTAATTTATCACAAAATCCATTACATACATCTCTGGCAGTTAACATGCCAACAATGCTCCCCGTAATATCCTTTACTGGCAGCCGTCCAATCTTGAGTTGCCTCATAAGCTCCCGGGCCTCCACCAAAGGTTCCTCAACAGTAGTAGTAATAGTATTTTTTCTGCCCATTTCAGATATGGGAAGATGGGGCGGAAAACCGTTTTCCACACACCTCATAAGATGCTCTTTGGTTACCAGCTGGAAACCATCTCGATCATCTTCAATGACAACTTCTCCCCAGTGATTCTGCAGCATCATACTGATTACCGTCTCTACTGCAGTATCCCTGCTAACACGTCCAAAATCGCAGGTCATCGCTTCTCCAACATTGATAGTATTAATCGGCTGCATTTGTGCCAAGGAAATACCTCCTTTTCTCAAGAAGATCAAAAGTTAGTCGCAATAAGTCGTTTTTTGTCTTTGCGACTATTATAACATAGCAGGATAATTTATTCAGTAATATCATGACGGGTATTTAAGACCTTGATTGTTATGATAATTATTAAAGTAATTTTTATGTTGTGAGATACTTTACTCAACATAAAATGCTTATATAAAATTGACTACAACTATGCTGGATAAAAAAGATACAATAACCAGGCCAGCAACTACATACAAAAATATTCTTTGCCGCTTTTTTCCCCGAGTGCTTTTGATAAAACTCATATCCGTTCCTCCACTTATTTATATTGTTTTTATTTTACTGTATTTATAAAAAAAACAAAAAGCCTGCTAAGAATAATATTAATCCTTAACAGGCTTTTATAAGCTTTTACTGAAGTATTTTTTTAACCAGTTGATTTATTAGTTTCCCATCTGCTCGGCCTTTTAATCCAGGCATGATTTCCTTCATCACTTTTCCGGTTTCGCCTGCACTTTTGGCCCCCAGATCTTGTACCGCTTTTTCAATTATAGCCCTTATTTCACTTTCGTCTAACTGCTCGGGAAGGTATTCCTGAATTACTGATATTTCTTCCTGCAAACGAATAACATCTTCCAATCTATTCGCTTTTTGATAATCGCCCATTACATCTCGGCGTTTTTTTTGCTCGCGACTTAAAATGTCCAGCATTTCCTGGTCAGTTAACACATCTCTTTTTGCTATTTCAGCTTCCTTCTGTGCTGCTCTAACCATTCTAATGGTAGCCAGCCTGGTTTTGCCGGCTTCTCTATCTTTCATGGCCTTTTTCATATCATCGAGCAATCTATCAGCTAGGGACAACTTATTCCCCCCTAAAATTTCTTCTTCTTGCGTGCAGCTTCTGATTTCTTTTTCTTCTTAATACTTGGTTTTTCATAATGATCATGCTTCCTTATATCTTGCATAACCCCAGACTTTTGACAGGATCTTTTGAACCTTCTTAAAGCACTATCCAGGGATTCATTTTTTCCTACTTTAACTTCGCTCATCATTTCCCTCCCCTCATCGTTTGGGCTATATAAATGCCATTATATTGTACTATTTCAATGGGCATGGAGTCAAGATTAGCCTGCTGGCCAGGCCATTTTTCTTCCCCCTAAAAGGTGATAATGGAGGTGCATTACAGTCTGTCCCCCCCACTCACCACAGTTATTAACCAGGCGGTAACCATTCTGGTCTATATTCATCTCCCTGGCAATCACTGCAGCTTTTATCTGAATTTGGCTCAAAATTTCACTATGGCTGTGGTTGACTTCATTCAAGGAATCGATATGTTCCCTGGGGATAATTAAAAGATGCACTGGAGCAGTAGGACTAATATCTTCGATAGCAATAAGCAGGTCATCTTGAAATACTATTTTAGACGGAATCTCGCCAGCAATTATCTTGCAAAAGATACAATCATTGTTATCAGGCATTACTTCACCTCCTCTATAGTATATCAAAATTATTTTCATTTAGCTGTTAAAGCTATATAAAAATGAATGGTCCGAATTAATAGTTACCTAAAACACAGTTAGAGTCAAGACTAAAATGCACTTTAATAAGAAATTACTTTATTTGCCTGAAATCTTCTCCAATAGTCGGATGTGCTGCTACCAAGAGGTCTGGCAGAAGAAATTCTATACCGTCCCAGCATTTAGCTGCAACTATCCCAGCAGAAATACGCTTGTTATTAACCATTTATCAAGTACTGGCCGCTTTATAAACCGGTGTCCCATTAACCCCCAGGATAACCCTCACAAATTTCCCGGTTATTTCTTGTTTGGATCTCAGCTGCACCTGCACGTAATTATCACTTAAACCCTGATATAAATTTGGTCCAGTTTTCTTCTCTACCAGAACCTCTAGTTCTCGCTTATCCAATCCCTTTATAAAGGCATCTTTTTTTTGCCGGGCTTCATTCATCAGCGATTGGCTTCTCCGGTGCTTTTCAACCTCATTCACCTGGGGTGATAAAAGAGCTGCACTGGTCCCACTCCTTATAGAATATGGAAAAACATGGAGATCACATACGGGTAGTTCCTGCACTAATTCTAGGCTTTGCATAAAATCAATTTCACTTTCCCCCGGAAATCCCACCATGATATCCGTGGTAAAAGCAATATCTGGTATTCGTTTGGAAATACTACCGATTAATTTTTCATAATATTTTCTATCATATCTACGGTTCATAGCCCATAAAATATTATCGCTTCCACTTTGTACCGGTATATGCAGATGTCTGCAAAAACCCGGTTCAGAGGCTGCGATTTCAATCAGTGCTTCGCTCACTTCCAGCGGCTCGATGGAGCTGAGCCGAACTCTATACCGGCCTTTAATACGGGTGAATATTTCCCTGATTAATCTACTTATATCCCAGCCCGGTATATCACTGCCGTAAAGGCCAGTGTGTATTCCTGTTAATACCAATTCCCGATAACCAAAGGAAAGCATCTGTTCAATCTCAAACAATACTTCTGCTGGTTTTTTACTTCGAACCGGCCCCCTGGCGAATGGGACTATACAATAGGAGCAATAATTCTCACAGCCATCCTGGATTTTTATAAAGCCGCGGGTTCTCTGATGAGGTCGTGTATAGTTCACCGTTTTCAAACCTGTATCCTTGGTTAATGAAGCGCAATAATTCCTGCAGGTATTAGTTTCTTCAGCCAGGTATGTTTCAATAATATCCACTATACTTTCTTTATGACTATTGCCCACAATCAGATTAAGCCCTTCAATTTCGGTCAACTGCCCGGGATTTACCTGGGCCATACACCCAACCGCTGCAATTAATGCCGAGGGGTTCTTGCGTATTGCTCTTCTAATTACAGCTCGCGACTTTCGGTCACTGGTATGAGTTACCGTACAGGTATTAATAATGTAGATTTCCGCTTCTTGAGTGAAAGCCACCAGCTGATATCCCCGAGCCAGAAATTCTTCTTTCAGTTGTTCTGTTTCCACCTGGTTAACCTTACATCCCAGGGTACGAAAAGCTACTCGCATAGATGATCCTTTCTATTAAGGTGCTTGGAGAGTCACCATGATCTCAGTGCTATAGCGGGACTCTCGTAGTAATGTTAGGGGACACACCTTCCTGGGAGTTCCTGGTCTGAAGGAATGTCCCCATTATAGCGGGGACACACCAGGCCTTAGTGTGTCTAAGGAACAGGGACACACCTTCTTAAAAGTTCCTTGATTTAAGGAATGTCCCTGGGTATATGCAGGAATGTCCCGGCTAAGGTCAGGGGACACACCAGCTCCGCAGGAATGTCCCCATTATGTGCCCAGCAGGCCGTATTCGTACATTATTATACTCGATGCTACTATGCCAGCGGTTTCGGTCCGCAATATCCTGGGACCTAAGGATGCAATGTTTACTCCCTGCTTATCGGCGTTATTTACCTCAGTATCAGAAAATCCGCCTTCCGGCCCAACTACTAAAGATAATTTGCCACTAGTAGAAACCTGGTTTTGGATATTATATAAAACCTTACGCAGACCGTTATTCTTCTCGTTTTCATACAACATTATTGCGGGAGAATCACCGATCTCTTTATAGATGCTGTTCATATCCATGATTGGTTTTACCACCGGAACAACATTACGGCGGCACTGCTTGCAGGCCTCCCTGGCAATATGCTGCCATCTAATGACTTTCTTGGCTGCATTATCTCCCTGCAGGCGAACGATAGTACGTTCAGATAATATAGGATAAATGACTGCCACTCCGATTTCTGTTGCCTTTTGAATAATATTATCCATCTTATCCCCTTTGGCTATGCTCTGAACCAGGTATAAGGATATTTCCGGGGAGTGTTCTTTTACCAACATCTCAGTTATTTGAGCCAGTAAACCATTGTTGGTGTCTTCCATGAGCAAGGCCTGATATTCTTGTCCATTACCATCGAACAGTATTACTTTATCACCAGCTTTAAGGCGAAGAACCTTCTTCATATGACGTGTTTCCTGTTTATCGATATAAGCTATATCTCCCTGGATATTATCAGCTAACACAAAAAAACGGTGCATCAACCAACACCCTTTCCATGTGGATTCGCCTTTTTCTGGCCCAGTCTTACTGCCTTGAAAGGACACACCATGTTTTTTCCCCGGTCTATATTATAATAACCCGGTGGAGGAAAATCTTTCTATTACCAGATTAAGCCTTCTAAAACTGCGGGTATTTCAACAAAAACAGCTATTACCCCTGCTTAACCGCAGAGACTCCTACCCAATCTGTATCAGTCAAGACTTTTTCTATGGTAAATCCGCAAGTTTCCAGCTGCTGCTTAACTCCTGGCCAGCGGCTGTCTACTATGCCCGAACCAAAAAAATAGCCTCCGGGCGGAAGTATCTTAGCAGCTCCGGGGACCAGCATTTCCACCACTTCAGCGGTTATATTGGCCAGTACTACATCTGCCTCCATATTAGCAATATCCTCGACAATATTGCCATAATCAATTTCTATTACATCCTGAAGTTGGTTAAGAACTATATTTTCCCGAGCAACTTTCACTGCAATTTCATCTATATCTATGGCTTTAATGGAGCCGGCACCTAACTTGGCCGCAGCTATAGACAGTATACCCGAGCCACAGCCGGCATCTATTATTTTTTCTCCGCCTTTAATATATTCATCCACAAAGGATAAGCAAAAGCGGGTTGAAGCATGTATTCCCGTCCCAAAAGCCATACCCGGATCAATTTCTATGATTATTTCATTATCTTGCGGGTGGTATTCCTCCCAGGATGGCTTTATTACCAGCCGTTTCTTAACCTTGAAGGTATGATAGTACTTCTTCCATGATGTTTCCCAGTCTTCATCTCTTACTTCATTAATATATACTTTGCATTCAATGCCAAAGTTGGACTTTACCGAATCCAATCTCTGCATCAGCTCATCCATGATTTCCCTTTCTTCCGGGAAATATCCTTTCACTACCACAAACTCGTGGTTAAGAAAATCCGGTGAAACGGAATTAGAGTCCCAGCTATCCTTTTTAACATACTTTCTGGCTGCCTGGGGGTCTTCAATAATAACACCACCTGAGCCCAGGTGGTGAAAAATGCCTGATATTGCTTCAACACAAATTCCCTCGGTCAGCACGCTTACTTCTTTCCAGTTCATTTACTCCCCCCTATCCCATGGCATCTTTGAATTTATCGAATAAGCCTTTTTTACCAGTTTTAGCCTCTTCTTCCTCATCATAAAAAGAGGCCAGCAGTTCCTTCTGTCTTTTGTCCAGCTTGGTAGGTATAACTACATCGATAATAACTTTCAAATCCCCCTGGCGATGTCCATTTAAATAAGGTACTCCTTTGCTCTTAACCGTCAGTATGGTACCGGGCTGGGTCCCTTCAGGTATATGCAGATTGTAACTCGCCCCTCCCAACAAAGGAATTTCTATATCGATACCCAGAGCTGCTTGCACAAAATTTATTTCTAAATTTGTTATCAAGGTATACCCTTCCCGCTTAAAATCTGCATGAGGTCTTACTACAATGGTTATATACAAGTCTCCAGCAGGACCCCCTCGTTGTCCATGTTCTCCTTCACCCTGCACCCTTAATCTGGAACCTGTATCAATACCTGCTGGTATGCGCAGATTTATTTTGCGAGGTTTTCGAACCTGCCCATTTCCCCTGCATACTGAGCAAGGTTTTTCTATCACTCGGCCCTCACCTCGACAACGGCTGCAGGTTTTAACCGTCTCAAAACGGCCAAACGGGGTACTTTGAACACTTCTGACCTGGCCACTCCCCTTACATTCCGGACAGTCTTTTATCTTAGAACCAGGTTCTGCTCCACTTCCATTACATTTTTCGCATTTTTCAACCCGGTTAATTTCGATTTCTTTCTCCAAACCAAAGACCGCATCTTCAAAGTCTATATCCAGACGAAATTCCTTATCAGCCCCTCGTCTCGGTGCGTTCTTGTTCCTGCGCCCAGCTCCACTGCTGCCAAAAAACATATCAAAAATGTCACCGAAACCACCCAGGTCATTAGGGTCGAATCCTCCAAACCCTCCTGCCCCTGCATTCCTGGTCGGATCAAAAGCATCATAACCAAAACGATCGTAAGTGTCTCGTTTCTGAGGATCACTTAAGATTTCGTAGGCATCACTGATTTCTTTGAATTTTTCCGCTGCATTTTCTTCCCGATTAACATCAGGATGATATTTTCTGGCCATTTTTCTATATGCCCTCTTGATATCTTCCGCAGAAGCATCCTTTGATATCTGCAGGATCTCATATAAATCACGTTTAGAAGACATTTCTCTCCACCTTCCTAAGCCGGGTAAACCCGGAAGCAATTGCTGCTTCCGGGTTTATAATACTCTCCTGTTTTTATATCTTCACAGTCTCGGTATTATAGGCATACCAAGCGTATTAATACTGTGTTAAATACTAAAACTGAACCCAGATTTAAAATACTTATTTTAATATTATACTCTGTACACGCGGTATTTACATCCAAAATTTATTTTTCGTCATCAGTAACATCGTAATCGGCATCAAATACATCTCCCTCAGTTGCTCCGCCATCTCCCTCTGATTGCGGATTGGCATTTTCATATAATTTAGCACTGACTTTGTAAATTACCTGGGTTAATGCTTCTGTAGAAGACTTTATATTCTCAATATCGTCTCCTTCCAGCGCTTTCTTAAGATCATCTCTAGCTGCTTCCAATTCATTCTTTAATTCATCATCTATTTTATCAGGGTTTTCTTTTATGGTTTTGTCACTCTGGTATATTAAACTATCCGCAGCATTCCTGGCTTCAATCTCTTCCAGGCGTTTTTCATCCTCTTCCGCAAATTTCTCCGCATCTTTTACCATACGTTCTATATCTTCATCTTTTAAACCGCCCGATGAAGTAATGGTTATGGTCTGTTCTTTGTTGGTAGCCAGATCTTTAGCGGTAACATTAACTATACCATTTACATCAATATCAAATTTAACTTCGATTTGAGGTAATCCCCGGGGAGCAGGCGGTATACCGGTTAACTGAAAGCGACCCAAGGTTACATTGCCCCCAGCCATTTTCCTTTCCCCCTGCAGTACATGAACATCTACCGAAGGTTGATTATCAGCAGCAGTTGTAAAAATCTGGCTTTTAGAGGTTGGGATGGTAGTATTTCTTTCAATAATTCTGGTAAATACACCCCCCAGAGTCTCTATCCCCAGTGATAACGGGGTTACATCCAGTAATACCACATCTGTTACTTCACCGGACAGAACGCCGGCCTGTATTGCTGCTCCTACCGCTACTACTTCATCCGGGTTTATACCTTTAAAGGGTTCTTTGCCGATAAAATTTTTCACCGCATCCTGTACCGCCGGTATCCGAGTAGAACCGCCTACCAAAATTATTTTATCAATTTGTTCTGGTTTCAACCCCGAATCTTTCATGGCCTGCCGGGTAGGACCCATAGTTTTTTCTACCAGGTCGGCAGTCATCTCGTCAAATCTCGCTCTGGTTAAAGTCCGTTCCAGATGCATAGGGCCTTCCTGAGTAGCTGTAATATAGGGTATATTGATATCCGTGCTCATTACCCCGGAAAGCTCATGCTTTGCTTTTTCGGCAGCTTCTTTTAATCTATGCATGGCCATTTTATCATTTTTCAAATCTACGCCATTATCTTTCTTAAATTCTTCCACCAGCCAGTTGATGATTTTATCATCAAAGTCATCCCCACCCAGACGATTATTCCCACTGGTAGCTTTAACCTCAAAAACACCGTCTCCTATTTCCAAAATCGATACATCAAAGGTACCACCGCCCAAATCAAAGACCAGTATGGTCTGCATATTCTCTTTATCCAATCCATAAGCCAGGGCAGCCGCAGTTGGTTCATTGATTATTCTCAATACCTCCAGCCCGGCAATCTTACCTGCATCTTTAGTGGCCTGGCGCTGCGAATCGGTAAAGTAAGCCGGCACCGTTATTACGGCCTGGGTAATCTTTGCTCCCAGATAGGCCTCAGCGTCAGCCTTGAGCTTTTGTAATATCATAGCCGAAATTTCTTGAGGCGAATACTTTTTCTGATCTATTTGAACACTATAATCAGTACCCATTTTTCTTTTAATTGATACAATGGTCCTTTCCGGGTTGGTTATCGCCTGTCGCCTGGCTACCCTGCCTACTAGTCTTTCACCTGTTTTAGAAAAACCGACTACTGAAGGAGTAGTGCGTTCTCCCTCTGCATTAGTGATAACATTTGCCTCTTTACCTTCCATAACAGCAATACAAGAATTGGTTGTTCCCAAGTCTATTCCAACAACCCTGCTCATTATCAACACCTCCAAAATCTATATAAATGTATTTATTAACTTAAAGCAATCTGCTTTAATTACTAACCTTAACCAGGCTCGGTCTTATAACCCTGCCATGCATTGTGTAGCCCTTCTGCAGTTCTTCAATAACAGTATTTTCCGGATAGTTGCTGTTTTGTTCTATGGACAGTGGTTGATGATACTGGGGGTCAAATGGTTTACCGACTACATACAGAGCCTCGGCTCCTTCCTGTTCAACTATTTCTTTTAGTCTGGTATGTATCATTTCCACACCTTTTACCAGCACTTCAGGATCCTGTTTGGGGTTATACATACTAAGAGCTCTTTCTAAATCATCTATTACCGCCAGCATTTTTTTCACCAGAGGCAGAGCTGCAAATTTGACATATTCTTCTCGTTCCCGGGCGGATCTTTTTCTGATGTTATCCGCTTCAGCTAGAGCTCGGAGATACATTTCATTAGTGGTCTTTATTTCTTCTTTCAGTTGGCTGATCTCCTCTTGCAGCTGTTCCTGTCCATTCTCAATCACTTCTTGCCTATCCTCACTGCTGCTGGAAGCATTCACTTCACCGGCAGTAAAATCAAACTTTTTATCATCCAAGAATATCACCTCAATTCATTAGATTATTATCTAAACTACCTTTATCACTTTGCATTTTAATAATCATATTAATCCGCAAAACTGCTGCAGCCACTTCTCCAGCTGTTTTTAGCGCGTTAATTTTAACCCCGGCGGGATCAACTATTCCTTTTTCAAAAGCATCTATCAATTGTTCTGAACTGTAATCTATGGAAATGGAAGAGCTGCCTGCTTCTTTCTGGGCGGTAATCACATCCCCCATTTTCTTAAGAGGATTTAATCCTGCATTGGCAGCCATACACAAAAAGGGTCTTTTTAGAGCTTCACTTACACAGTAAATACCATAGGAACTTAAACCCTCCTCATGATCAGCTAACTCTTGAAGTCTTTCGGCCAGCCAAACCTCCAAAGTTCCTCCCCCTGCAACTATACCCCCCTGCACCGCCGCCTGTACAGCAGCAGCTGCATCTTGAGCAATACGTTCTCTCTCCTCTGCCGCTTCTCTGGTAGAAGCCCCTATTAATATGGTAGCAAAACTCTCTCCTCTGCCATCATAAATACATACCTGCCGGTTTTTTTTGTCAAACCAGACCTGTCTGGCGCAGCCGGTATATTGGTTAACCTTTTCAATACTTTCATCCAGTGTACATCTTTTGAGTTTTTGAGCTCCCGTGTGCCTGCATAAGTCATCCATTTCACGGGATGATACTCTTTGAACTGCTGCTATACCGGATCGGCTGAAAAATTCTTCGGCTGTATCGTCAATACCCCGGTCAACCACAACCAGATTAACACCGGAATCTCCTATCTTCTGAAGATTATTTTCATAGATATCTCGGGATTGCATATAATGTTTGAAGCCGCTGTCGGTTTTCAAAGCATCATTATCTATTTTACCAGGTCCAAGTGCATCATTAATAACCATGATAACTGGATTGCCAATATATTCCGGCAGTATATGCATATTTATGGGTTCCTTATTAATAATGACCCCGTTAAATACCCTATCTGCTGCTGCTTCACTAGATACAACCGCATCGGCCAATTTATAAACCGGATGCAGCAATTTCTCCATCCCGTTTAAACTGGCGCCTGCCACTACCAGCCTGGCTATATCCTCATATCCCCTTCCTGCAATTACTGCAGTATCGAATAAATACTTATTGTCTAAAGATGAAATATGAACGGTAGCTTCATTAATCAGCCGAATAGCCTCTTTTATACCTTTTTGAATACCATCAACCAGTGAACTAACGGGTACTCCTTTTAAAATACGGGCCGATCCCTCGGCAATAAGGGAACCGGCTAATATAGCAGTAGTTGTAGTACCATCACCCACTTCTGACTGCTGTGATTTAACGGCACTGATAATCATTCGAGCAACTGGATGATTAACTTCCATCAACTTCAATATGGTGAGGCCGTCATTGCTAACCGCTATACCACCAAAGTTATCAATGAGCATAACGTCAAGTCCCTTGGGACCGATAGTTCCTTCAACCACCCGTGACACTGCCTGGGCTGCGTTGGTGTTATTAAGCAGAGTCCGAAAATTTTCCTCCACTTCCTGATGACCGGTAAGCAGATGATCAGACATTAATTCCTCCTTGACATTATCAGTCGTTAAAAATATTTTTTACTTAATAACTGATCCAGGATGTTGCGGAGCGATTCAACCGTTCCGGCTGCTTTCCAATATTCCATTCTAACCGGTCCAATAACCCCTATTTTACCCATTTCACCGAAGTTATTATACCCGGCTACAACCAGACTCATCTCCTGTATATCTTCAGCTTTGTTTTCTTTACCAATAGTAATATTTACATCCTCGCTTATTTTCTCGGGAATAATCTGTTTTAATAATATGTCCTCTTCTAGAATGGTTAATATACGTTTTAACTTATCCATATCCTTAAATTCTGGTTCATTTAATATGTTCAACGCACCGTTTATGACAACACTTTCGTCCCGGGAACCCTGCATCATAACATCAACCGCTTCCAGTACCTTATCAATAACTTTTCTGCGGTTTTTCAGATCTTCTCGCAGGGCTTTTAATTCATTCCGTCTCATTTCATCCAGCCTGGTTCCCGATAAAACTCGGGTGAATGCCTTCCCTATCAGCTGCAGTTCATTACTGGAAATGGAGGATGGAACATCAATTCTACGATGCATCAACACACCTACATCGGTTACTACCAGCAACATTGCTTTTCCATCGGTAATAGGGATAATTTGAATATTCTTAAACTCACTCAGTTTTATGGATGGAACAATTACGAAGGAAGCATAATTAGTTACCTGAGATAGAAAACTACCCACTTTACTAACAATATCGCTCCATTCGCCTATATTTTCATTTAATATCTTGTGCAGTATTTCCAACTCAGAATCATCCAAAGTCTCCTTTTGCATCATACAATCAACATAATACCTGAAACCCATTTCTGATGGTATTCTGCCCGCAGAAGTATGGGGCTGCTCCAGATATCCCATCTCCTCCAGATCAGCCATTTCATTCCGAACCGTAGCCGCACTTATCCTCAGATTATGTTTCCTCACTACCGAACGTGATCCCACCGGTTCGGCAGTTTCAACATAATCCCGGATAATTGATTCTAATATTTTGCTTTTTCTGGTATCCAAGCTCATATTTTTCACCAGCCTGTTAGCACTCTCAGTGATTGAGTGCTAATCAGTGTTTATTAAAAAATATCACCTGCAGTACGTATTGTCAAGCCTCTAAATCAAGCAGTAAAGTGGCAAAGAACCTCATTGGAAATAAAATATGCTCTTCTGGTAAACCTGAGCTGGCCTTTGCTTATATTTAACAGACCCCTATCTATATATTTTTCTATTATATCTTTATAGTAATCTAATATTTTTATGCCATACCTAAAATCGAATTGTTCCAGGTTAATACCGTCGCACATTCTAAGTCCCAAGATAATCGCATCGGCCACTAACTCTTGCTGATCCATCATATTTTCCAGTTCTTCCACTTCAGACGCTCTGCCCTTATCCAGCGCCCATAAATAATGGTTTAAATCCTTCTTATTAATATAGCGTCGTTTATCAGTAAAGCTAACTGCACCAGCACCTATCCCCATATATTCCCTAGCCTTCCAGTATATCAGATTATGCTGACACTCATAACCCGGGCGGGCAAAATTTGAGATTTCGTATTGTTCAAAACCTCCTTGCTCGATCATATCAATGCCCATATCATACATCTGAGCTTCGCTATCTTCCCCGGTCAACTGGAAACGGCCTTTTCCGATATCCACTGCTAACGGGGTATTCTCATCCAACTGCAGCAGATATACGGACAAATGAGCAGGTTCTAGTTCTAAAGCAATTCCGAGAGTTTCCTCCCATTTGCTTATAGTTTGCCCCGGTATTCCATAAATTAAATCAAGATTATAATTGCTTATCCCACTGTCCTGTATGACCTTTATAGTGTTAACAGCATCACGGGCATTATGAGACCGACCCAGGATATGCAAATCATCATCCTGGAAACTTTGAACCCCAAGGGATATCCGGTTAAAACCAGCCTTGCGAATGGCCTTCAACTTACCAGCGTCCAGAGTAGCAGGGTTAGCTTCCAGGGAAATCTCAGCATTATCATCCAGGTCCAGGTATTCTCTAACCGCATCGATAATGCTTTTTAGTTCCTCGCCTGCCAATATACTTGGTGTTCCGCCACCTGCATACACTGTTTTCATCCGCTTATCGGCTAAAGATGCTGCTTTAATTTCTAACTCCTTTTGCACTGCCTTTACATATCGTTTTAGCATCCCTGAAGAACCAGCGGGCATAGAATAGAAGTCACAATAACTGCATTTTTTAATACAAAAGGGTATGTGTATGTATAACCCCCTGTTTACAAGTTCACCCGACACTGCCATCACAAACCTGCCTCATTTCATCTGTAATCATAAAACAACTAACAAAGCATAACCTCCTGATCCTGATACATTAAATATTTTATAATTTGGTAATAATAGTCTTATAAAAGTCCGCGCCTATCCATGTTCGATTAACAATATATTCTTCTAGTGGCAATAAATTTTCTATAAAAGGGACAGCGGGCGTATAAATCCAACTCCCTCCTGGAATAAGTGACTCTAATATTCTCATATACGTTTGCGCATATACAATATCCAAACCATTATTCTGCAGATAATGATGAAGAAAATGGCTGTTAAAAGAGAGATGTGAAATAATCGTTCCCCATTTTTTATGGCCATATGAAAATTCAAGCCAGTTACAGTTATAAAAATAATGACTATTTTTCTTTAAGCAGTCTATTCCATATGCTTCTAAATGCTGTGCCCTAAAATATTCAACTAAATATCCGTGTTTTCCACAACCAATATCTAATATTGGCTCAATCAGAAAACGCTTATCAATACTTAGCAGATCTAATTGAAATGCAGAAGAATATTCGGCACACACAAAATGTTTAGCCTTGATATTTGAATTGTTATTAATTTGATAAATGGCTGGATTTGTCTTTTTTATTAACCAGCGAATCCTCTCATAATGCCTTTTTTCGATTTTTTCAATTGGAAATTTATTAATAATATCGCGAAGCAACAATAAATAAATTTGCTTCATAATTGATTTGTCTTCATTGCTAAAATTTGTATAGGGATCTATCTGATAAAATGTTCTGACAAATCCATTTATATAATCCAGCAATAAGGCTTCTTTATCTTCACTTGAAAGATTGTTTAATTGCCCATCAAGCAGTTGAATTGCCTTTACGGTAGTTGAATTAAAATGGAACTGATCTTCTACTGTACAAAATAAATTCTTGAATGAATTTTCCTGAAATTGTTGGTTCGTAATCTCAGTAAATTTTGTTAAGCTGGCTTTCATGTCCATATAATATTTGTCCCCTCAAACATACTATACAAAAGGTTACAGAAGTTCCATCAATATGTTGTTCCAGCAGTATTTAATTTTTATTGACGTCCTTATTGCATCTTTATGCACCCTGCCCATTATTGGGGGGTATTACATTCCTATTCTTTTTCAATATCCATTACGCTCATAAAGGCATCTTTGGGTACTTCAATATGACCGATCTGCTTCATCCTCTTCTTGCCTTCCTTCTGCTTCTCCAGCAGTTTCTTCTTCCGAGTAATATCTCCGCCATAACACTTGGCCAGTACATCTTTTCTCATAGCTTTAATGTTTTCCCGGGCAATCACCTTGCTGCCAATAGCAGCCTGAATAATTACTTCATACATCTGCCGGGGGATAATTTTTCTAAGCCGCTGAGCGATAGATCGAGCTCTTTGATAGGAATTGTCCTTATGAGTTATGAAACTTAAAGCATCGATCACCTCCCCATTAAGCATAACATCCAGTTTAACCAGATCAGAGATTTCATAACCACTCAATTCGTAATCAAGGGAAGCATAACCTTTGGTTCGTGATTTCATCAAATCGAAGAAATCATAAAGAATTTCAGCCAGAGGCAGCTTATAGGTAATTATTACCCTCTGAGCAGTCAGGTATTCCATGTTAATATAGGTACCCCGTTTTTCCTGGCACAGTTCCATGATAGTACCCACATACTCATGGGGCACCATAATGGTAGCCTTATAATATGGTTCCATCACTGCCTGTATTTTTTGAGCAGGCGGCCAGTGGGTAGGGTTTTGTACATCCTTCTCACTGCCATCAGTTAACTGGATTCGATACACCACCACCGGAGCTGTAGCCATAAGGCTCAAATCATATTCTCGCTCCAGTCGTTCCCTGACGATCTCTAGATGCAGTAGTCCCAGAAATCCACAGCGGAAACCAAAGCCCAGAGCATCTGAACTTTCAGGTTCATAGAATAAGGATGCATCATTCAGCTTAAGTTTGTCTAAAGCATCTCTTAATTTTTCAAAATCATTGTTCTCCAGGGGATAAAGTCCACAATAAACCATAGGTTTAACTTCCTGATAACCTGGCAAGGCCCTGGGAGCCGGCATCCTGGCTCCGGTTATAGTATCACCCACCCGGGTGTCTATGACATTTTTAATCCCTGCTACCAGGTATCCCACCTCACCTGCCTTCAAGGATTGCACCTCGGTCATATAAGGGTTTATGACCCCAATTTCACTTACTTCAAACTGCTTGCCACTGGCCATCATCATAATCAGGTCACCTTTTCGAACCTCCCCGGCCACTACCCTTACATAAGATATAGCACCTTTATAAGAATCAAAATAAGAATCAAAAATAAGTGCTTGTAATGGGCCCTTCTCATCACCAGCAGGGGCTGGAATCTTATTTACTATAGCTTCCAGAACCTCTTCAATACCTAAACCCATTTTAGCCGATATAGGAATAATATCGCTGTGGTCAATCCCCAGGACATCCTCCATTTCCTGCATAACTTTTTCTGGTTCAGCACCAGGTAAATCTATTTTGTTAACTACGCCAATAATCTCCAGATTCAATTCCATGGCCATATAAACATTGGCCAGGGTTTGAGCTTCAATCCCCTGGGAAGCATCCACAATCAGCAGTGCTCCTTCACAGGCCGCCAGGCTGCGGGATACTTCATAGGAAAAATCCACATGACCGGGAGTATCAATCAAGTTAAGTATATATTCCTTTTCATCCCTGGCCTGGTATTTCAATCTAACCGGCTGCAGCTTGATAGTAATACCTTTTTCCCTTTCCAGATCCATCTTATCCAGATACTGTTCCCGCATTTCTCTTGCACTAATTGCACCCGTGAACTGCAGTAAGCGATCTGCCAAGGTGGATTTGCCATGATCTATGTGAGCTATTATGCTAAAATTTCTGATTCTATCCTGCAATTTTATAAACCTCCAGAACTTAGATCAAGAATATTTTTTGCTAACCATATAATAATTACAACATTTTTATAACACAGTCAAATATTCTTTATTTAAGGGTAAGTATTTTTTTATGAAACCGGACTCTTTTACTCAAGCAGGCCGTATTTTCCTTTTTATCATTCCCCATACCAATTCAGTTTCTTCTAATTTGAACAGATAAACCAGAAGCGCATACACCATCACTCCAGCAGTAACACCAACGCTAACACTGATAAAAAGGTTGATCTCCTCCATAAAACTTAAAATTTCCAGCAGATAATCCACTATCAAGCGCACTACCAGGAACATAACGCATGATGCCCCGGTCGAAATGGCAAACCCCTTTACGATAGCTCCCCCCCCGATCCTGCCCACTTTTTTTCGTAAAACCAGGATCAATATAAGCAGGTTTACGATCCCTGCTAGTGAATAGGCGAGTGCCAGTCCCTTTGCTCCAATCATTGCTGAAAGCTGTATGGATAAATAAATGTTGGCAGCGATGGTTATTGCAGATGCGATAACCGGGATCAGAGTATCTTTCAAAGCATAAAAACTGCGGTTTAAAACTTGTATAGCTGAATAAGCAAAAAGTCCCACCAAATAGAAAATTAATACTCGGTAAGTAGTCTCTGCCATAGCAGCAGTATATTCCCCATGTTCAAAAAGCAGCCTTATCATCGGCAGACCCAGGGCAGCCAACCCGAAAGAAGCCGGTATACTAACCAGAAAAATCGCTCTTAGCCCCAATGAAGTACTGCGCTTAAACATATCAAGTTCCCCTCTGGCCACCAGTACAGTCAGCGTTGGAAATATTGCGATCGCAATCGATACCGCAAAAATACCTATAGGAAGATTCATCAACTTCTGAGCCAGATCCAATGAACTGATAGCCCCTGCCCCCATGCCAGAAGCGAGATTTCGGGTAACGAACAGATTAAGTTGAATTACCCCAAGACCTGCCAGGACTGGAACCATTAAGATCATAATCTGACGAAAACCTTTATCCCGGTGATCGAAAGAAAAATGATATTTGAGGCCAACCCCGCGTAGAGCCGGTATCTGTACTATAAAGTTCAAAGCAGATCCGATGACTACACCATAAGCAAATGCCGCAATACCGAACCGGTTCTCCAGGGCTATCCCCACCCCAATGATGACCAGATTATAGACCAGACTGCCGATAGCCGGGGCAGCGAAATTATTGCAAGAATTTAAAATCCCCATAGCAAACCCGTTTAAAACCATAAAAGCTGTCTGCAAAAACATAATCCGGGTCAAATCCACTGTAAGGGCAATGTAGCCTGGTGGAAGTCCTGGTGCGAGCAGCTTCACCAGAGGCAGGGTATAAAAATAGGCAATAATTACCAGTAAAATCAAAGCAATCAGTACATAATTAAAGACAATACTAGCTGATTTCCAGCCTTCCTGTTCCTGCCGGGTAGCGATACAAGAAGAAAAAACCGGAATAAATGCTGAACTCAATGCTCCTCCTACCAGCATCATATATAGAAAATCCGGAACTGAAAAAGCAGCCCGGTAAGCATCAGTCACATAATTTATGCCAAAAATACTATATAGAGCTACTTCCCGGCCATATCCAAGAAATCTAGATATGACTACTGTTATCATCAGCAAAACAGCCGCCCTGGCTACGCGTTTTCCAGTTTCGCTCAAAACCTCAACTCCAGTTGCATTTTCTTATGTGCCATATATATCAGTGCATTTTTTATGTTAATAAGTTCTTCAGCAACGATACATATGGATATAATTATACTCGATATCTTACAAATCTCCATCCCTTAAAATATTAAAACGCTGGATTTTAAGGCAATAGTGGTGCCGTTCATTAAACAACATGGAAAATGTTCATTAATATTTGATTCACACACTGGATCGGTCACCATCCAGCCTGCCACGTCCAAGGACCCATAGCGAAACTATACTCGTTAGTCGGCACTAAAAAGGCCGCTGGTTTCTAAAACCACCGACCCTGGTGTACTATCTGATTTATTCAAATTAATGCTGCAAGAAAACTGTATCAAATATAATCCAAATATTAAGAAGATAATTCCTAATCGAACTGCAGTAATCGTCAAATAATTGTGATGACCTCTCCACTGGCTCTGAAAATTCATATTCTTCACCCAGCATCTGCAAATATATATTGCTATCCTCTATATCAACAGCTATCACTGCTTTACGTTCTTCTCCGGTCAGCTGGTTTATACTATCATTGCTGATGTTTAAAGCTACTGCCATGAGTGTAATTATTAATACCAATGCCATACTCATACCAATACTCCGCACTCATTCCACTTCTTTCTCCAGCACCTGAATCAGCACATTAATAAATAACTCTCCGGCATACTGAGCTTCTTCCAGACTATTATAATCAGTCCCCATCTCCAGCAGCAGGGCATGATTATGATACTCCTGATTATAGGTTCCGGCCTTGGTTCTAACTCCTTTAATCAAACCAGGGTACATCCGTTGGCCCTCCTGGTACAATTTTTGAGCAAAAGATAGATTATCTTTCCAGTGAGGATGTTCTTTGCGTTCGTCAGTTCCTACAACGATCAAAATCACCGCACTCTTCTTGCCATCAACAGATATAGTAGCAGCCTCTTTCGATCCCGGGATGCTGTCTCGGTGTACATCAAACAAAGCCAGCGTTTTAGACTCGCCCGAATCGACAATTTGTTTGACAGTCTCCCGGGACTTTGCATAGCTCTCATTATAATCCGGCCAGTCATGGATGGTATTTATATAATCTGCAGTCAATCCTTTAGTGAACAGAATATCTGCCATGTGAGCGGCCACCGTGTTCACCAGCCCTCTTTTACCATCCAACTTGGCTTTTCCTGAATCCGGAATATATGATTCGGCACTGTGGGTACAATAAAAGGTAATCCGGGAATTGCTCGCCGATTGTATAAGTGCCGGTGAGGCCTGTTCTTCGCTCTCTAGCCTGATTGCAGGCAGTTGAATGTTATCTGGGGAGGAATTAATACTAACTGCTGCTTGCTTTTCCTCACTGCTGTCCTTGCTGTAAGCCAGAGCATTTATGCTGGTGGCAAACATGTTTTCTGCAAATTGTCGACCCAAATAGTCACGAGATAGGTGTTCAATATCAGTATCCCCTGCCATGGCTGAATTTACACTGCTGATTAGTCTCTGGGCAATTTTTTCATTTATTCTGGCGCATAAAAACGAACCATCTTGGGCCGCCATACCAGATGCTGACCAGGCGCTCAGAGAACTACAACTCAGATCCAGACTCAATCCCGCTAAGATGATAACAATAAATATCTGCATAAAAAAAATACTTTTTATGAAATTCTGAAAATTTCGCTTATGCATCCTGTCCACCTCTCCAGCAATATGTTAAAATCTATGTGAAATTATTATAATTAGAACTATTTTGGGGACAGAACAGATTATTAAGAAGTCTTTTTGTTTAATTGACCAGTAAATATCATGGCTTATTCAACTGCCCAAAAAGGCACGCTTTTTCCTTGCATTTTATAAATTGAAATGCTATAGTATTTCTGTTAGCTTAAAATAATAAGGAGGTGAAGTTGTGGCAAAGAGCAAAACTCCAGCCAAGAGAGCCAGAAGAGCCGAAGCAAATCGTCTTAGAAATAAAGCGTATAAGACCAGGCTGAAAACAGCTATAAATAAATATGAAGCATCACTCGCAACAGCAGATACTGAAGCCGCACAGGGTAGTTTGTTGCAAGTAACCTCCCTGATCGATAAAAGTGTAAGTAAAGGCATAATGCACAAAAATACCGCAGCCAGGAAGAAATCAGCTCTAAGCAGAAAATTTAATGCACTTGCACAGTAAAAAGAACCTGTCATTATGACAGGTTCCAGACCAATGACAAAAACGAATATCTGCGTTATTTCAAAAAGCCCACTCAATCAACGTACTCATGTACGCATCAATCGCGGGCTTTTTTTATGCCTTGATCTTCGCTCCCGTCATCGGTCTGGCATTTTGTAAACTTTGTCGATAACCTATAACCTGTCACGAAGACAAGTTTTTCTTTTGTGATGAGAATGTATTTATAAATTACATCCCTGATTCTATTGAACATGGCACCACTTCTCATCAATCGTAAACTTGCTTACGATTCTTTCGAATAACTGTTTTTTCTCGGTAATAGTTGGAATACGTGAATAATCAACCCCCAATTCCGAAGGTGGCCGACTATTTTGCGCCATCATCATAAAAACCGGGCAGCAAAATAATTTCCCGCGAAAAATATAATGCAAGTCAAGAAGAACCATCCCCATCTGCATTTTTAATTATTAATGGCAGGTTTTTTGTTTTGTTAATGACAGGACTTACTATCTCCCTTGTCATGAGTTATGATAACAGTCTTAATTCGGATTGCTAATTATTATAGATTCTTATGATTTAAAAGCAGATGTATTCAGAGCCGGTCATCAGTGACTGATGCGGTGATATCCCTGTTATATTCTCAATCGTATCCATTATTTTAAACCTATGCCATCTATTGTAAGACATTATGAGATAGGAGTAATTTTCTTTTTATTAATCGCCTAATATAGCAGTAACTGGGTATTTCATCAGTTTCAAGGTAAATCCCAAGACTCTATGCCCATTATTCAGAACCCAAAACCTATTTTCAATACTGCATTTATTGATGGATGCTAGGTCTTGGGATTACCTTTTAAGACCCAAGCGTTTTCTAAAAACTAATTAACATAAATCGCCTGTGTATAAGCAGTCGTCTGGTCATAAAGCGAACCGTCTCTGGCCCGGTGGTAGCTCTTCACACGGTAATAGTGGCCGCCTGATACTGAAACAGTCCTTATTCCCCAGCAATAATCAGTGTAAAATCCCCGGAATACATATGTTCCGAGAGTGGTCCAGCTTGAACCAGTCCACCTCTGCAGCTGCAGTTCAACATCTACCGAATCACAGTCCCGAACGCATCTGGTCCAACCATATAGTGAAACTTGGCCGCTATTGATGACTCTAATTTCACAATACCATTGCTGAATCAGGTAATCATCAGATTTGGCTTCTTCAGGATTTATCTGTGATTTCAGGTCTTGTCTGGTATGATGAGCAGCAGCATTAGTATCCGATAACTGGTTTGAAACCTCACTTGCAGCCATTACAGGAATATTAATTACTATGAAAATAACTATGATGAGCAGAATCACTGAATATGTTTTTCGCATATTTTCACCTCCTTCCATAAAAAACTTCATAATATACACGATTTGAAAACCCAAAAGGTTCCATCATTTTTATAAAATTATAAAAAAGGGTAATTTGTCCTGCTCAAATTAGGATAAAAGTTGCGGATCAGAGAAAGATGACAGGATCAACTGATAGCAGTTTAATTAAAAAATAGCAAAGAAAGTAAAACCAAAGTTAATCTTGAATATCTATATTATTATTTTCTTCCAGGGTTTTATAGTATAATTACTGGCAAAGGCGCCTTTTCCCATATTGTTATAATAAAGGGTATTAAGTTATATTTTGTATGTTTCTGTAGGAGAAATAATTATGAATGAATCCGAGCTGTTTAGGATACTTTTTGATACCTATTTTGATAGAGTATACTGTTCCACCTGTTTGATTGCCCAGAATGATCTTATCGCCCGAGATGCCACCCAGGAGGCCTTTATTGTGGCTCATAAACACTTGGACAGATTACAGGACCTGGATAAGATTTATACCTGGCTTACAGTAGTAGCATCAAATCAGGCCAAAGATATGATCAAAAAGCATCACAAATGCATTCCTGTAGCGAGTATTGATGAAATTGATAATATAATAGCTTCTCCTACTGATATCATGGAGCAAAAGGATAAAGAAATAGATATCAGACAGGCTTTGAAGATGATTGATGTAAAATACAGAGAAATAATCGTTTTTAAATACTATTTAGGATTTACTGAACAGGAAATAGGAGAAACCTTGGAACTTCCGGCAGGTACGGTTAAGAGCAGGCTCAGCCGGGCCAGGATAATATTAAAGGATATCCTGGAACCTGATACTGAAAGTGGGGTAGTATTATGAACCTTTATTTTAATAGTTTTGATGAAGAGCTTGCCCAGAAATTACAAACGGCCGCCAACAGCATAGTTCCTCCCGACAGAGACGAGGTATGGGCAAAAATTTCGGCAGATATCGAAGAGAGTAACAGGAAAGCAGGTATTCCTGTATTCAGGAAGTTTGCCGCCGTGGCAGCTGTACTTATCCTTCTCTTGACTGCTGTATTTACTGTTGGTGATTATGTACTGGCTGACTTCAGGTTTTTCCAGACCATTAAATCAGCCTTTTGCAACGTCGTTAATATCTCCGGAGTCACTCAAACCAGAGATGAAACACCTGCTGTGGGGGATCAAAAAAATGAAAATAAAGATGAACAGGACGGCGAAAATGCCCTGTGTTCTCTGGGAGAGGCCCGGCAGACACTGAACTATAATATAGCAGTTCCTAACTATGTTCCAGCCTCTTATACCCTGAACGGGGTCTTTATTAAGGATAAAAATAGCAACCTGTCACCGGTGGAACTTCACTATATAGATTCTGTAACAGGAAATGAGCTAATAGTCGATGAATGCCCAATAAGCCAGGTAACTTCATTTTCCTTTAATTTCAGGAGCAATGATGCGAAAACTCTTAACGTTGAAATTAATGAATACGAGGCAACATTGATTTATTTCGATAACACCGACCTCCGGATATTATTATGGCAGACTCCGGAAAGATATTATATTGTGACTGCTAATCTGGATGAGGAAGAAATAATAGAGGTGGCGAAGTCGCTGGATATGTAAAAGAGTTGTGTTTATCATGAGTCGCAGGGCTGGAACAGTGACAGGAAAAACCTGTTCAATTTATTTTCGGGTACATATCTCTATAATCAAAGTTTCCAAAAGAAATACTGAGTCCTGGGAAGTATTTTTTATTTTGAAATCAATATCCAGGCACAATTCAAAGCATCCCTGGATCTCTTCCCAGGAGAAATGACTTCCTGATTCGGCAAATCTCTTTACCATAAAGTCTCTCATCGAGGTTATTTCTGCAATTTTCTTATTGTTATGACCCTGTTCCTGGTACGCTTTTACCTTAGCCATACTGGCAAACTGCCGGGCAGTCATATTCAGAAATAGCAGCGGGTGTTCTCCCTGCTCCAGAAGTTGGTGAAAGGCCTGCAGAGAGCCGGTTAAATTTCTTCTTAATAAAGCATCAGTTAATTTAAATACCTTTATTTCATCGCGAACACTTAACTCTTCTTCGATATCTTTCTCATTTATGATCCGTCCCTCTACCTGCAGGCAGAGCTTTTCGATCAGGTTATACAGGTAATACATGTCCTGACCGCTGTTAAGCAGTCGCTTAACCACCTCTGCGTTACAGGCCCGGTCTCGGGCTGCAAATTCATCAGCAACCCACTTACCAAAATATCTGGCATCTGGAAATTTACATTCAATTATCTGGGCTTCCTTGCTCAACCTCTTAACCAGCGGATTTGTCTTTTCCAGCTCATCAGCGGTTAAGATCAGAGTTTGACCCTGGGGAGCACTATCCAGGTAATCATTGATCACCTTGATGAAATCTTCGCTCTTATTTCCCCTTTTCTTCCCTTTTCCTAACCAGTAAGGCCTTTTTATGACCGCTACCCGATACAGGGTAAAAAGTGGACTGAACTCCAACTGTTCCCGTAATTCACGGGGATCAATCTCATCACTATCAAAGTGGAGAACTTCAGGCTCTTCTCCCATCCGCTCACAGACCTGTTCTACTATTTTTTTAATCTGTTGATCCAGTAAAAAGTGCTCTTTCCCCCACAGGAAATACAGATTGCTTTCTTTCATTGTTAATCTCCCGATAAAATTCTCTTTATCATTATACCAGTTAACGGTAAAAGCATAACCATCATTATTATATATCGAACGGCATATGCTATAATCTAGAACGATAGAGTAATATAATTGCATATAAGCAAAGATTTTGTATGCTATTTTGGTTAATTGTTCCTGTTCCGCAGGGAGGTGTATTATTTGATCAAGCACTTTGACGTAATCATAATTGGCGCTGGTCCGGCAGGCATTTTCGCGGCTCTGGAAATAACTAAAAAAACCTCGCTCAAGGTACTTATACTTGAAAAAGGCCGGACCGTTGAAAAAAGGAAATGTCTTATAGGCGATAAAGCAGATGCCTGTGTTAATTGCCAACCCTGTTCCATTATGTGCGGCTGGGGAGGAGCAGGTGCGTTTTCTGATGGCAAACTAACTTTAACTACAGAATTTGGAGGCTGGCTGCACGATTACATAGGCAAAGAAAAACTAAAGTCCCTGATCGAGTATGCAGACAGTATTTATGTAAAATATGGTGCTCCAGATCGGGTTTTCGGGCATGATGGTGAAAAGATCGAAGACCTTAAACTTAGATCTGCACGGGCCGGGTTAAAACTGGTACCTGCCCGCATAAGACACATGGGTACCGAAAACACGGTAAAAGTACTGAGTAATATATATGATGACCTTAAAGAAAAACAAAGCATTCAAACCACAGAAATCGTGGAAGAAATACTGATAAAAAATAATCGTGTGCAGGGAGTAAAGACTAACAGCAGTACCTATTACTCTCCTATCATTATTGCTGCTCCGGGCCGGGATGGCGCCCAGTGGTTTGCAGAACAGGCTAAATCCATGGGTATCGCTATGCAAAATAACCAGGTCGATATCGGTGTAAGGGTAGAAGTACCTGCAGTAACCATGCAGGAATATACCGATAATATTTGGGAACCTAAGATCATTTTTAATACCCGTGAATTTGATGATATAGTCAGGACATTTTGCGTGAACCCCAATGGTCACGTAGTTATGGAAAATACTAACGGAATAATTACCGTTAACGGTCACTCTTTTGCCGAAAGCAAAAGCAGCAACACCAATTTTGCACTGTTAATGAGTCAGGAATTCACTCAGCCGTTTAACCGTCCCATATTATATGGTCGGCGTATCGCCAGCCTGGCCAATATGTTAAGCGGTTCTATAATAGTACAGCGTTATGGAGATTTAAAGCGAGGGCGGCGTTCCACACCATCTCGCCTGCTAAAAGGACTGGTTGAACCAACCCTTAAAGGTGCTGTCCCGGGAGATTTGTCTCTGGTACTGCCTCACCGGTTCATGGTGGGCATCAAAGAATGTCTGGAAGCACTGGACAAAGCCATGCCAGGCGTGGCTTCCGACCATACTCTGCTTTATGGCATAGAAGCAAAATTCTACTCCGCCCGCCCCAGTTTAAGCGGCTCTTTACAGACGGATGTTGAAGGATTATGGGCTATAGGGGATGGAGCAGGCGTAACCCGGGGTTTAATCCAGGCCAGCGCTTCGGGGATCATCGCGGCAGAAGATATAATAAACAAAACCCTCTCTATTTAGAAAGGCAATCAGGTTATGAAGAAATTAGCCGAAGAAGTATTGTATGCTGGAAATTGGATTGTTCTAAAGGTATCAAGCTTATCAGGACGAGATGGGCAGATTGTCCAATGGGAATATGTTGAAAGAAAAAATATGAGCGGCGGAATGGTGATCATCCCCCGCCTCATTCCATCCAATAGAATTGTTCTTATAAAACAATATCGTCCTGCAATTGATAATTATATTATAGGTTTTCCGGCTGGCATTGCAGATTCCAGGAATATTGAAAGAGAAGCCTTAAGGGAACTGCAGGAAGAAACCGGTTTTACCGGCAGAATAACCAGGATCAGTCCGCCCCTTAAGAGCAACCCCGCCTTTATCGATGACCATGTTTATATCGTAAATGCAGAAATAGACGAAACAGCCGCCCCCAATCATAATCCGATTCAGAATCTGGGTGCGGGAGAAGATATCGAAGTCATACTGGTAAAGGAAGATGAACTGTTATCTTTTCTGGAAGAACAAAATAATCAAGGCCTGGAAATAGGCATTGGTCCCTGGTACGTATTTGCCAGCAGATAGCGTAACAAGGGGACGGTTCTCTTGTTACACAATATATGTTAGGAATGTAACAAGAGAACCGTCCCCTTGTTACGCTACAGGTCTTTCTTCTGGAAATAATACACTGCTGCGGATAATAACACTCCTATGTACACTATGGTATAAACGAGCATTAAGGTGCTAGGAGTGGATGCTATACCAAAAGGACCGAAGTTCACTATACTGCTCTGTGCCATAGTGCCACTGGCCTGGGCAACTGCCAGGCGATATACGGCATCGGCCGGCATTAACAGGCTGGATATGATACCAATATTGACCAGGGCGGTATTACCCATCAATGCACCTATCTGCTCAACAAAGCCTCCGATTATAGTAACTACAAAAACCATAAAAGCACTGATGCCAGCCGTCATAGTACTGAACAGAGACGAGAACAGCATGGTAACTACCAGCAGGGTAAGGGGAAAAAGCATAAAGATCAATATACCTGCTGCTGCACCCCAAGGATCAAAAACAAGCCTGCAAAAATACAAATTCAGCCCCATGACCGCTGTAAGCAAAATGCTGCTATACAATGAAGTAACCACACCGTAAGCAATAAATTTACCCAGTATGATAGTACTGCGTTTTAGAGGGCTTGATGCCAGGCCAAGAATAGTACCATTTTCAATTTCTTGTGAAATGCTCCCAGCTCCAGTTATTACTGCCATCGAGCCAACCATAAATGTTGAAACATACCAGCCCAGGATCAATAACTGGTATCCTATTTGTTGAAGTAAAAAAAACTGCTCCCCCTGAGAACCCAGGTCTTTCACTGTATAATAAAGACCGGTGCCATAAATCAGCAGGTAGATCAGAGTTAAAATAATTCCCAGGTGAATTATCCGCTTGTTTACAACCTCTTTCAAAGTAAGCTTGATAACATGTTTCATTACACAGCCCCATCATTCTCAATTAAATCTATAAAAACTTCCTCCAACCCTCTGCTCCTGCTCTCAACCCGATATATTCTTCCCCCGGCTCCAATTATCTCATTGATAATAACAGGAACTTCTTCACGATTCACAGCTTTTAACTGCAAGAGTTTATCATTCATATTTACCGCACGTCCTTCAATATTCCACCGGGTGAAAAGGTCATGGTTCAGATTATCCACCTCAACAGTGATTTCCTGCTCCTTAGTCATAAAATCTGCGATAGGCCCGGCATCAATTAGATGTCCCCGCTTAATAAAACCGAGGTGGGAACAGGTCATTTCAACTTCTCCCAGCAGATGACTGTTTAGAAATATGGTAGTTCCCCGCTGCTGCAGCCTTTTAATAACATCCCGCACATCCCTGCGGCCCAGGGGATCAAGCGCTGAAGTAGGTTCATCCAATAATACCAAGGCTGGCTGATGTAAGATCGCCCGGGCCAATCCAAGCCGCTGCTGCATTCCCTTGGAATAGGTCTTTATCATGCCTTTCTCCCGTCCTTTAAGGCCTACCAGTTCCAGTGCTTCCTGTATAGCAAGCTTCTCCTTATCAGCTGGAATTTGGTAAACCCGGGCATAAAAACTCAAAAGTTCCCAGGCATTCAACCAGTCATAAAACCGGAACATCTCAGGCAGATATCCGGTCTTATATCTCACCTCTATATCTCCCGCGGCTCGGCCCATAATTAAAGCCTTACCGGAGCTGGGTCTGACCAGGCCTATAATCATTTTTACCAGGGTACTTTTTCCGGCCCCATTAGGCCCTAAAAGGCCAAAGACCTGCCCCTCCTTTATGGAGAGGCAGATATCGGTGCAGGCCGCTGTATGTTCATACTTCTTGCTAAGTTTTTCTGTTTCCAGCAATATTTTCACCTCAGAGATTCAGCTATGGAAATCAAATCTATGTCATTTCCCGAATGGCTGGCCAGGAAGTAGAGCATCCCGTTTTCCTCCCATATCAGCACCCGAGAGTTTTCCTCATCCAGACACACCCCATCCTGCCCTCTTACTTCTACTTTTTGGGCTCCTTCATTGGCTGGTATCAAGAGGGTATGTTCCCAATCACTGACCGCTTCCAATTGTCTTCTAAGATCTTCAGGCCATATCGGCAGCCCCACCATGGCGTCAGCTACCTCACTAACATTGATTCCTTCCGGAACTTCGATCACCGGTGCAGGACACTGCATCAATTGATAATCTTCATTAGAGACTTTAAGAGTATCTCCGATGGTAATCCTGCAGGTCTGCCCCTCCATGCTGCCAGGGAGAAAATAGTCACTGCCCATCGCCTTTAACAGCTGGTTGAGATTATCTACCCGGGGAGTTATTTCTATTGCTGCAATTCTCTCCAAATAATATTCAGTGTCATATCCACCTGCATCTGCTGCAAGTATCGGTGTGAACGAAAGATCAGCCAATTCCTCCTCTGTAACAGGTTTAGATTCACTTTCACCTATTATGTCTATTTTGCCGTATTTATCCAGGTCAAAACTCTCATCCCCCTGCATAATAGCCGCTTCGATCTGCGACATATCCGCCGGACTTATACTGACCACATCTACCTGCTGTACCCTGAAGGCCTGTAATAGATTAGATGCAAAAACCTGTACGGAAGGAATCGAACCGGCAGCAAAAACTGCCATCATAATTACTGCTGCCACCATAAATTTCTTCATCTTCATAAAATTCCCCTCTTTCTTCACCCCAAAGCTCTGGGCCTTGATATTTTCCCAGGTGATCTCCTGCCCCTTAACCTGAACTTCCTTTTCATATTCATTTAATCGGGGTAGATTTTTTATCCTAAACTCTAAGTCGCACTTCATTTCATCCAGATGCCGACAGCATTCAGAACATACATCCAGGTGCTTCTTGACTTCCTGCTTTTCTTGAGTACTGAGCTCATCCTCTAGAAACATTAAAAGTTGAATGTCTTCCAGGCATGTCATCCTTCTTGCCCGCCTCCTTTCCTTCATATTCCAGTCTGAATCTCCTCATAGCTCTTACCAGGAGTGTTCCGACTGAACCAATGGAAATGTCTAATGCTTCTGCTATCTCGGCATAACTCATACCTGCCATCCTCATCTTGAGCAGTACCTGATCTTTCCATTTCAAACGTTCCAGTACATCCTGCACTTCAATACGCAGCATATCCGTATGGTTTATGCCCCTGGTTGCCACATATCCATCCTGTAATCTTAATTCCATCCCGGCCCGGCTTTTTCGATATCTGAAATCACTATAGACCAGATTACTGAGGACTTTTTTCAACCAGGCCCGAGGATTTATTATCTGCTTATTATTGGGTGCTTCAAACCAGCGGATAAATGCCTCCTGACAAAATTCCCGGGCCTTTTCCTCATCCCTTACCAGGTACAGGGCATAACGGTATATATGTGGATATTCTCCATTATAAAAATTTTCAGCTTCTATTTCAGTATAGCCCTGAGCCAGATTAATCACTTCCTGTCAAACCGGTTTGTATTGGATTCACTATCTTAGACGTTATTGGCATAAATTTTATTACATCTAAAATAAAATTTATGTATTTTTTATTAATCATATTATCACCCTCTTCATGATAATGTTAAACCTTACGCCTTTTCTGCACTTGTATTATCTAATACTGTGTTTTTCGCAGTACCTTGCATTAAAAGGTAGTAGGTGTTATACATAATCACGCTAAGAATTTTTTTTAGAAAGGAGCTGAACCAATTGAATATCCAGTTCAAAAAGGGAGTCCTGGAGCTCTGTGTTCTCTCCATTCTCAAGCAAAAGAACTGTTATGGCTATGAACTGGTAAATGATATATCTCAAAACATAACTATTTCCGAAGGCACTATATACCCCCTGCTGCGCCGGATGAAAAGTGAAGGATATGTAGAAACTTACCTGCAGGAATCACAGGAAGGCCCCCCCCCAGAAAATATTATGCTCTGACTGCACAGGGTGAAGAGGCGAGGGCAGCTCTGAATGATGAATGGTCCTCGTTTGTTGCAAAGGTCAATAATATCGTAAAGGGAGGTGCGGTTGTTGAATAAACAGGAGTTTATTTCCATAATCCGAAAATCACTGGGAGATATGCGATCTGAAGACGTAAGCGATATTATTTACGATTATGAAGAACATTTTAATATAGGTATGGAGAAAGGTCAGTCGGAGGAAGAAATAGCTGTCAAACTGGGTAATCCCGACAATACCGGGCTGACTATATGGTAAAGCAGGCGGAACAACATAAATCAACTGCTAACATGTTAAGAGCAGTACTGGCTATTATTGGACTGGGCTTTTTTTATATTATTATTGTGCTCGGACCCTTAATGCATTGGTAGCCTGTTTATTAGCCCTTTTTGCAGCTTCCTTGAGTATTGTTGTGGCCGGGATGAGAGTGTTTATAGGATAATTTTACATCCGGTACTTTCGTCTGCTATTAACATTCCTGGCTTTCTATTGGGAAGTACCCAGATGATAGCCGCCGGTTTATTTGGAGCAATAGGAATAATATCATTTGGTCTTCTATTACTCATTGGAACTTATTACCTGAGCAGACTATTTTATAATTTAACCATTAAGTATTTGAGACTAAACGTTAGTATAGTAAGCAGTAAGGAGGTTTAAAAGATATGCCAAATAGAGTTACACCTAAAATTGTCTTAATCTTAATTATAATAACCCTGCTGTCCCTGAGTATTTCTGCAGTACTATTTATTAACTGCAGCCTCTCCTCAGGTGTTGATAATTATCTTAACTTTAAGCAGGAAACAAGTGCCTTGGAAGAGGTTGTAGAGGAGAATCGTACTTTTGATGCTCAGAATATCAAGAACATCACGGTTATAACTGTGAGTGCAGATGTTCACTTATTGACTGCGGAAACAAATGATATAGATGTCACCTTAGCCGGGAAAATCGCTTATGACCAGGAGGAAAACCCTTATGTTACGTTAGTGGGCGAAATCCAAAATGATGATACACTATATTTGGAAGTACAGCACCGACCTGACATAATTTTGGGGAACAGCTATCTTAAACTTGACATAGCCTTACCTGCGGAATATGCTCATAATATCAAAATCAGCACCGTTTCAGGGAACCTAAACTTCAGTGCCATTGAACTTGACAGCTTTAGCTGTAACTCAATTTCCGGGGATCTGAATGGGGAAAAACTGATCGCTGATAATATAGAATTAAATTCCACTTCCGGGACTGCCAATATAGATGAAATAAGGGGAGACCTTATATTTGAATCAGTGTCAGGTAATATAAAGACATCCTACAAGACCTTTGATAGTAGTATTGAAGCCAATACCACATCAGGAAACTTGGAATTTTATCTGCCTAAAGATGCATCTTTTCACTTGTTGTTTGAGACCGTATCAGGTAATGTAAGCAGCGATTTCCCGGGTAAGATAACTCATAATTCCAATCAAAAATTAGAAGAAGTGGTGGGACAGGGAGAGAATCAGGTCCAGGTGAAAACGATTTCCGGGGACGTACAGATTTACAAATCAGACAAATAATGTAACAAGGGGACGGTTCTCTTGTTACAGGAGGTTATTTATGGAACTGACTAAAATCAATGGGAATACTTATTATATATCTGCACCAACCAACATCGGGGTATTCCAGTTTAAAGATAAATACTCTTTATTAATTGACACCGGCAGTGATAACAGTGAAGCGAAAAGAATAAGCGCCCTGCTGTCTGCCCAGGGTATATCAATAAAATATATTATAAACAGCCATGAGCACTTCGATCACTGTGGAGGAAATATCTATATTAGAGAAAACTTTCCCGGAAGTGTTTTTTACAGCTCCCGGGAATCTTCCCTGTTCATTGAAAATGCTTATCTCTTTCCATTATATATTTTTGGAGGCAATCCCCCCCATGAGCTAAGCAGAGATTATGTAAAAAATAAGTCGCGGAGTGTTGATCAGTTGCTGAATACGGGAACAGAGAAAATAAACAACGAAAAATTTGATGTCATTTCCCTGCCCGGACATGCCCGAGGGCAGATAGGTCTGGGTACTAGAGATAATGTATGCTTTCTGGGAGACGCTCTTTTCAGCCAGGAGATACTGCAGAAATATTCAGTTCCGTTTATCATGGATATACAGGCCCAGCTGGACACTTTTAATACACTGGAAAACTTGAACTACGATTATTATGTTCTAGGGCATGCTTCAAGAATATATGCTAAAAACGAAATGCCAGAATTAATTGAGCTAAATCGTCAAACCCTGCATAGATTTCTGGCCCTCTGCCTGGAACTAAGCGATCAACCTAAAAGCCGGGAAGAATTGCTGGAGGAAATAATTATACTGGAAGATCTATCAGTGGACCTTAATGAATATTACCTCTTAAGCTCAACTATGGCCGCACTGGTAACATATCTGTACAATCAAGGATCTTTAAAATATCAGATTGAAAACGGCAGAGTATATTTCTACCAAGTGTAACAAAAGAACCGTCCCCTTGTTACATCACCATCTCAACCAGGCAGCAATTCGTTTAAAAATATACTGCCAGCCAAAAGCGGTAAAGAACGGTGAATTTTTCTTTTTCGGCAGTGTACGCCACAGGCGTACAAAAATCAAAAGAGCCAGCATGGCTGCTAAGAACTCTGATAAAGAGAAAGCCAGCCAAACACCGTTCAGTCCCAGGTGATCGGGGAGAAATATCAACAAGGGCAGAAAAAAAACCAGCTGTCGGCAAAGGGATAGCAACATAGCAGTAAATCCCCGATCAACGGCCTGTAACACTGTATTTAGTATCAATACCGGTCCGATAAGAGGTATAAACACAGTCGCTAAACGCATACAGTTAACTCCCAAAACCGTAAGAGCTGGATCAGCAGAAAAGTATTTTATGATCCAAAGCGGATGAATCTGCATAATATACCAGGCTGCCAGCATAAAAGCGAAGGCTAAAGTTGAAGCCTTTATAATGATCTCCTTTACCCTATCGAATTTACCTGCCCCATAGGCAAAAGCAGCTATGGGCATGGTCCCCTGTATCAAGCCGAAAACCGGCATATACATCATTGATCGTATACGCAGAAATACGCCTAATGCTGCGACTGCGGTAAAGCTAAATCCTGCCAGTATTCTATTAATATACCCCATGATAAAAACACCTGTGAGCTCCATTATCAAACTGGGCAAGGCCACCCGGTGAATATCTATAAGAACTTTATATGAAGGTTTAAAATGATACAGCGCCCAGCTCAAAAAGTGTTTTCTACAGATGACTATTCCCCCCGCCAAAATGGTACATAGAGCCTGAGCCAACACCCCTGCCAGAGCAGCCCCTTCTAAACCCATTGCTTTAATAGGCCCCAATCCAAAAATGAATATTGGGTCCAAAATTACATTAAAAGCAATTCCGATAATGGATATCAGCACCGGAAGCAGGGTATTGCCTTCTCCCTGTATGGCACTGCATAAAATGATGGGGACAAAGGTAAATATGCACCCTGAAAGAAGGATCTGCATATAGCCCTTACTCAATATCAATATTTTGGTACTGCATCCAAAGAAAATCAGCAGTTCATCCATATAATTAAATCCTAAAAGCGGAAAAATACATCCATAAATAACACCCAATATAAGTCCATGCCAGGCCGCATTATCTGCATAAGCAGATTCATTGCTTCCCAGAGTACGCCCTACCAGAGATGTAATACCAACTCCAGTAGCAGATGCCATAGAAGCAATAAGCACTTGAACTGGAATGACCATAGTTAATGCCGCCAGGCAATCAGATCCAAGCCTGGCTACAAAGAGAGTATCAACCAAACTGAACATGGAAAAGATCATCATACCGGCCATAGCCGGGAAAGAAAGCTTAAGCAGGAGGTAACCTACACCCTTCTGCAAAATCGCGCTTTCATTAACAGGTATTTTTCTGATGAATATCTCCCCCCTTTTGAATAAAGCTATGAATGAAAAGATTACAATAGTATGTTTTAATGTTATTAGGTAAGATTTACCTGAACAGCCATCATGTGAAAAAGCGATGGGGAGGATAAACCACTATGTCATTATTGATAAAAAATGGGACTGTAGTCAGCATGAATGAAGGACGGGAAGTTACTAAAGCAGATATCCTGGTACAAGACGATCGTATAATCGAAATTTCCCCTCTCATCAGCGCAAATGTCGAGCACACTATTGACGCCACCGGCATGCTGGTCATCCCCGGTCTGATTCAAGCACATGTGCACCTGTGTCAGTCCCTTTTCAGAGGTTCAGCCGACGACATGGAACTGCTGAACTGGCTGAAAAAGCGCATCTGGCCGCTGGAAGGCAGTCACGATGAGGAATCCTTGTATTATTCAGCTCTGCTCGGATCTGCTGAATGCCTTCGAGGTGGTACCACAGCCGTTATCGACATGGGGACTGTTCACCACACTGAATCTATATTTACCGCTGTTCAAGAAGCAGGAATACGTTATTTAGGTGGTAAATGTATGATGGATTGGGGTCTGGAAGTACCAGATACCCTGATGGATACCAGCAGCAATGCCATTGATGAAAGCATGGAACTCTGCCATAGATGGAACGGCCGGGAAAACGGGCGGATATACTATGCCTTATGTCCCCGCTTTGTACTATCCTGTACAGAGAACTTATTAGTTGAGATGCAGAAGCTATCAGCAAAGTATAATATCCCTATCCATACTCACGCTTCTGAAAACCTGGCCGAGGTAAAGGCTGTGCAGCAGAGGAGCGGGATGAGGAATGTAGCCTACCTGAATAAATTAGGATTGTGCAGTGACAAACTTATATTAGCCCACTGTATTCATCTTGATGAAGAGGAAATGGATATATTATCTGCCAGCAAAACGAATATAGTTCACTGTCCTTCCGCCAATCTGAAACTCGCCTCCGGTATAGCCAAAATACCGGCCCTGCTGGCAAAAGGAGCACAAATTGCCCTGGGTGCTGATGGACCTCCCTGTAATAATAATCTGGATATTTTTCAGGAGATGCGCCTGGCCTCCCTTATACAGAAGCCTGAGCACGGGCCAACCAGCATGCCGGCCGAAATTGTATTCGAACTGGCCACCCGGGGAGGTGCCAGGGCCATGGGTTTGGATAACGAAATAGGCAGCCTGGAAGTGGGGAAGAAAGCAGATATCGTATTAGTAGATCTTAGCGGCTGGCACACCCAGCCTATGAGTGCTGCCAGCGTATACTCTCACCTGGTTTATCAAGCTAAATCAAGCGACGTTTACTGCACCATCGTGAACGGTAAAGTACTAATGTTAAATGGAAAGATCAACACCATCGATGAAAGCGAATTAAAAGCCAGAGTCCAGGAATCCTTTGAGCGCGTAAGTCGAAGAAGTGGTATTTGATAAGTGTTCCAGAAGCGGTGTGAGCCATTATACACCGCGATGCGTGCCTCGGGTGGTTAAGGCAGTAATTATTGCTTCTGTTGCTTGTCTACCAGACCGGTATCCATACGACAGTCCGCTTCAAATATGGGTTCTAGTATCTTTCCCCTCTGCTAACCAAGCTACAGAGTTTCTGCTTTTTCCCCTGGCGGGACTACCTCCCGCAGAACATGCCAGCCTTGCTGGACATACAACCGTCCCAATTGCAAAAAATATCCTCTCGTATAATATGAGAGGATATTTTTACTTCATCATCTTCAGTTTAATCTATTTGTTCATATACTAATGTCTCAAATTGATTGAATAGATCCATGGCTTGATCATCAGCAAAAGGCAGGATCTGGGTCATCAAGACAGCAGCTACTTGCTTGGTTGGATCTATCCAGAAGAACGAATTACAAAGCCCTACCCAGGACATACTGCCCGCACTTCTTCCTGTGGAAGCATCTTCATTATTAAGCATAAAGCCTAACCCCCATTTCTTTACCATACCAGGAAAGAATTCAGCATCTCTGCTCAAGCTAGGGATGGCACTTTTTAATGGAGGAACGTTGATATCCCCGATTTGATTGCGTCCCATTTCTTTAACAGTTTCGGGCTGTAAAATGCGGACTCCATTATAGACACCGCCATTCAATAACATCTGTAAGAACTTCAAATGGTCTACACCAGTTGAATAAAGTCCAATTCCACCCATGAAAGACTCAGGTTCTTGTGGTAACAAAAAATCAATTCGGGTAAGCGATCCATCAGCCTCCCGCTGATGCATCGCAGCCAAGCGGGCATGCATTCCCGGTGATAAAATGAATGCTGTATCATTCATGTCAAGTAACGAAAAAATGTTTTCCCTAAAATAATCTTCCAACGACTGGCCGCTTACAGCCTCGATGGCTTTTCCCACCCACTCTACACTGATTCCATACTCCCACATTTCGCCGGGATCATGAACCAGCGGAGTATCGAGTGAATTATTCTTACAAGCAATTAATATTGGAATCTGTTCCTTTGATGTGTAATTAAGTATGTCAGTATTAAATATCTCGTAGGCAAACCCAGAAGTATGCGTTAATAGATGGCGAAGCGTAATTTGTCTCACAGGTTTTCTAAATTGAGGTTTGCCATCTGCACTAAATCCATCCAGAACAGAAATTGAAGCAAATTGAGGAAATAATTTGCTCATAGGTTCATCTAACCGGAGTAAGCCTTTTTCAACTAATTGCATAGCGGCTACGGTCGTTATCGCCTTCGACATCGAAGCAATCCACAAGACCGAATCCATAGTCATTGGCACATCATTATCGATAGCATTACAGCCAAAGGCTCCTTGATAGATTATCCCATCTCTATTGGCTGCCAATGCTATTACTCCTGGAACAATACCACCCGCAACAGCACTTTGTAATAACTTATCGATCTTTATAGTTTCCAATGATCCCCCCCCTTTTTTATTAACTTTTATCCCGCATTACATCAGCATCCAATTACAGTTCTTGGCTTATTTTTATTAATGATTCCAAAAATGTTTTTGCTATGCAAATTTGTTAACTTACTGTCAATTATAACATTCTATTAACAAAAGGATCAATGATAATGGTTAATGGTTTTTTAGGCTATCCTTCATATTCCCTTTATTTAAAATCATTTCTTAAAGCATTCAATTTCCATACTTTTGCCATTACTCTCTATACTGATAGCACCATTCTGATCGGTTCGCAGAACTCGTATGCCTGTATTATCCAGGTACTCCAGCACCTCCTGGCTGGGATGACCATATATATTATTTTCTCCCACTGATATTACTGCCACGCAGGGATTGAGCCCATCGTAAAACTCCTCTGATAGTGAATCTCGACTGCCATGATGAGGTACCTTTACCACTACAGTATCTAACGATTGGTTGTGTTCGGTAAGATATTGAAGTCCCTCTTGCTCCAAATCTCCCGGCAATAGCAATGAAAAGTCACCGAATTCACACCTTAGCACCAGCGAATGATCATTATTGTCGTCGCTATATAAATCAGCTGGCGGGTACAAGACCTGTAGACCCAGACCTTCTTCAATATTAATACGCTGACCGGCTGCGGCGGTCAAAACTGGTGCTCCCCTGCTCCATGCTATTGTTTTTAGTTCCTCATATTCTTCGGAATTGATAAGTGTTTCCGGCACTGCTGCATATTCGAAGGGGATTGGGGCTGCAATTTCTATCAAGCCCTGAAGATGATCACTGTCTGGATGACTGTTGATTATCATGAATAGTTCTCGAACTCCCCGGTGATGTAGATACGGAACGACTTTTTTCTGGCCCACCGGATAATAATGGCTCCCACCTCCATCCAAGAGGATGAATTTACCCTGGGGAGTCTTGATAAGTATACTATCGCCCTGGCCTACATCAAGAAAAACGACTTCCAAAATACCATGCTTATAAAAGCCTGCTGGCAGGCAAATTATTAGCAGCGAGATTAGCAGTAGGCTCATGGAGCTGCATATATACCGGCGGGGCCAGGAGTAGTACAGGGCAGCTAGAAGCATTAGCAAACCCAAATAGTAAAGACCCATAAGTCCTGGCCTGGGGGTTTTCACCCAGAGATAACTGCCCGGTATCTGACTCATGCAGGCTGCCAGCCCCTGTAGTAACTCGATCATAAATCCAGCCGGATACAGGAAGAGTGATGCCAGGAGGGGAAAATGAATAGTAAGCAGAGCAGCAAAACCAGTTATTACTATGCCTCCTGCCAGGTAGCTGATTAGGATATTACTGATCAAGCTGGCCGGGCTAAAGAGATTAAAATAATAGGCTAACAGCGGCACTATTGCTAGTTGTGCACACAGGGGAATTAATATTATATCCCACACCTGGTTCTTATACTCAAAATAATTCTTAATAGCAGGATAGAGACACACCAGGCCCCAGGTAGCCATAAAGGAAAGCTGAAAGGAGGTAGTAAATAAGGAATACGGGTCCAGCAATACTATAATCATACCCGCCAGTCCCAGAGAATTGCTCAGCCCCCCTTGCCGACCCTGGTAGTGGGCCAGCAAGGCCAGTGAAGCCATAATCACCGCACGCTGAACTGAAATAGGCCAACCTATCAGACTGCCATAAAATAACAAGCATCCCATCACGCCAACAAATCGGGTTCTTTTTGAAACCCCCGACAGCGATGCGGCATAAGAAAAGAACAAGACCAGAAATCCTATATGCAGACCGCTGACTGCAAAAATATGTACTATGCCAGTTTTTTGAAACATTTCATATTGATTTTCTTCCAGGTTTTCCTTTTCTCCCAGCAGCATACCCAGAAACAGGTCAGCTTCCGATTCTGGCAGCAAATCAAGAACTACTTCTTCCATCTTAGTCCGGTAGGAATTTAACATCTTGCGCATTCCATGAGAGGATACTATATTCTTAATATCCTCTGCCTCGCTAAGAGACATGATATAGAAAACCCGCTTGTTAAACAGGTAGGTATAGTAATCAAATTCTCCCGGATTGCCTGGTTTATCAGGAACTTCCAGCTTACCTTGCAGAGTCACCTGATCTCCTTTATTAAGTTCTGCTCCAAAATCACAGTACACTTGAATATACTTCAAGTATGGATTGTTTTTATCGGTTTTTAATAAGAATCCAGTTCTATCTTGCTTATAAGAGGGATAGTTGATGATTACACCGCTTACTATCTGCTCTTCTATATCAGCTAGACCAGCCGGCTTATCAATACCCCGATATTGAAAATATCCCACCCCCATTAACAATACTATAATACTGATAAGAATTTCCCGACCCCATCTGGGAACAAGCAGATAAACTAACAGCATCACGCCCAACAGCAGCAGCATAACCGTCCATAACTCATAATATGCTAAAATGATTCCTAGGGAAAATAATATAAAAATAACTATCCACGAACTAATCATATTATCTAACCGTCTTAAGCCTCAAAATCACTCACGGCAAACTACTTTCACCTTATACATATGCTGTCCTTAATATCGGCAAATTTTTTATCGCCGATGCCAGCCACTTTCTGAAGGTCTTCTGCCTTTTCAAAAGGTCCGTTGGCCAACCGGTAATCAACTATCCGCTGAGATAAAACCGGTCCAATTCCGGTAAGTTTACTGGCCATTTCATCTGCACTGGCTTGGTTGATGTTAACCCTGCCATTGCTTATCCCGGCTGAAAAAGTTGCCATGGTTGAGACACTTGAATCAGCAGCATCAATATCTCCTACTGCGGGAACAACTATTGTCTCACCATCAACTAGTTCCCGGGCCATACCCAGATACCTTAACTCTGCATCTTCCGTGACCCCGGCCAGTTCAACAACTTCATGCAGACGGGCCCCCTCGTTCACTATATATATACCCGGGGTTTGGACCTTTCCGCATACATATACTTGTATCAGGTTTTCCGTTTTGTTTTCTGTACTTCCATCTGCAGAGGTCAAGTCGCTGATAATATCTTCAGCTGGCATTTCCTCTTCTCCGCCCCTGCTATCATTGAAATCTTGGTACTTTACTCCTCCAGCAAAAGCAAGCAGCAACAGCAGAAACACTACAGCTAAGCTCCGTCGGTCAAAATTCATACTAGACTCCTTTGGAAAAGCAAACTGCTAACATATTTTTACTTTATTGTTAATAATTATACTATATTTCCGGGGGCAGGATGTAAAAACAATGGTAATTTGATGCAGCCTGGTCATCGCATTATGTGGAAAGCATTGATATATGCTATTACCGAGGATATGGAAGCATAGCTTAAGAGGCTTTGAGCAGCTGTCTGATATTATGTTGAATAATTAATGGGCTTAATAAAAGTAAAAAGAAGCGGCATTTACTGCCGCTTCTTTTTACTTTTCTTTCTTAACATAACTGTGACACATAGTTTCATCCTCAGGTAAACCGGTAGTCATATTACTGACAGGCGAAACCTGAATTGACTGCAGTGTACATGCACCAGCACTATAATATTGGCAGCTGTTTATGGAGCATTTTATTAACTGATTTCCCTGCGGTTCCAAATAAATCCCTCCTAATTATATTTTCTCACTCTATTTTTTTCATTTATCACTTCCATTATTCTTAATATACTGTTGTTTAATAATGGACAATTCTTTTTTCATAAAAACAATCAGAATCAGGGTTAACCTGATTCTGATTGTTTTTGTCCAAGGTTTTATAATTATACTGATACTATCATTATTCAGTGATTGATTTATTTAATCTTGTTGGTTTTTTTCCAAATTCCCTGGGCTTCTGCCGCTTTTACCAGATCATCTCTAAAGTTAGGATGGGAAATGTTAATCAAGCCCTCAGCACGCTGCCAGACTGACATACCTTTCATCGCATATATACCAAACTCGGTAACTATATAGTCAGCAACTGATCTGGGATCAGTAACGATGGCCCCGGTGGTAAGAGTAGGTACTATTCTTGATGATTTTGCTTCACCGTTTGCCCCATAGTTGGCAGATGGTGTAGCTACAAAAGATTTCCCGCCTTTTGATAACCATCCCGCCAATACAAAGTCCAGCTGCCCACCGGTACCGCTTATGTGCCGCGTACCGAATGATTCTGAACAGCACTGTCCATATATATCTATCTCAATTGCATTATTAATCGTCATCAACTTTTCATTACGGGAGGCAATATAAGGTTCATTGGTGTAGTCAACTGGATAGACAGCACATTTGGGATTATCATCGATGAAGTCATAGAGCATTTGAGTTCCCAGCGCAAAAGTATACACTAATTTACCGGGATCTATCCCTTTGTATTTCCCAGTCAGCTTTCCTGCATTATCCATGTACACATAGGCATCTACCAGCATCTCAGTGTGACAGCTCAAATCTTTTAAATCTGATTCGGCTATCATCATACCTACAGCATTGGGAATACCTCCGATACCCAGCTGCACACAGCTGCCATCACTCATTTCTGATATGATATATTCGGCTATTTTCTTATCAATATCTGCAATTGGGGGAGCAGGTATTTGAGCTAGAGGCAAGTTACTTTCTACAATAAAATCAACTTCTGAAATGTGAACCTTCTCCTCATATCCACCCAGGCAGCGCGGCTGATGTTCATTTACTTCAACTATTATTACTTTAGCCCTATCACATACGGCCCTGCTGTGAGTAACCTGGGGACCGAAATTGAAAAAGCCATGCTTATCCATAGGGCAAACCTGCAGCATCGCTACATCGAGGGGTTCAATCCTTTCCCTTACATAACGCGGCAGTTCGGAATACTTAATCGATGAATAATAAACTGGTTTTCCAGTCTTGGCTACTTTCCTATCAGCTCCAGAGGTATGCCAGCTCATCCAAACAAAGGAATCACCTACGGGATCTACCTCGTTGACTTTGGTTGGATAAGGGTTTACGCAGGTCCAGATCTTAACATCATCTAATTCGTCTTTTCTTTTAGCCAGAGCTTCATCCAGTGCTCTAACTTGACCACAAAAGGAACCATAATCAAGCCAATCTCCAGATTTAACCACCTTAACAGCTTCATCCGGGGACACCAATTTGCTTTTGTATTCTTCAATATAACCCACGGTAAAATCCTCCTTCAATAATTATTGGTGCACTAATTGTGCACATCAGCAGGCGTCATTACTTTTTCTATAACCCACTTATCAGATAAATATTTTTTACTTTACAGTCCCCCCTTTACTTCAAAATTTGGAGGAATTAAGTTATGTTTAAGGAGATGTGAGTAGTAAAAAAGGAATTATTAAGTTATGGTAAGGTAATAAAATTTCCTACTAACGGGTGTTGTTTTTTCATGATATTGTATGTGGCAAAATGGCCGCAGGCATAATACCTGATCCTACGAAGTTGATTTTTTTAGGTTAGCTGTGTGATTGGCTGCATTTTTTTTGAGATAATTTTGAGATAAAAAAGATTTGTTGTTTATAGGCTTACATTATTATGTATGTTTAATTATAATACAAAATTCCTCCTATTAAAATATTATACATAAACATCTTAATCCCTTCTTTTTATTCGAATATTGTGACTATTTTGACTTTTCGGATATATGCCCTCTTATGCAGATTATTTTAATAAAATATCGGAATTAATATTTTTTTATTTTAATTGCCTGCAAATTAAAAATACGGGTTTTTGACAGTTGAATAGAAGAAAAAGCCTTGGGAAGCCCGAAAAGGGCTT
>JAENZN010000016.1 GCA_016841245.1 Syntrophomonas sp. | reverse complement strand
GAAATACTGTGAAAACAAGAGCTTTTGGAAGTAATAATTAGTTTATTAAGGGAGGTTAAATAATGGTCAATCAAGATTTAATCATCACTCTGGTGAATTTTGATAGATATTTTCAATGGCTTTTTAGACCCGAATTATGCTGATTATATATCATTTCAGCCACAATAATGGCTACTTGTAAACAGGCAGTCAATTATTTGGAGCTGTATTATTGTAAGGAGAAAAAACCTAAACATAAGGAGCGAGTCTATTGCTAAAAAAAATATTTATAAATAAGAAACTCCGGTATAGTCTCAGTGTGCTGCTTATAGTCTGTGCAGTTTCTGGGGTTTACTATTACAAGAATACTCTTGCAGAAAGTGAAGAGGAACCCAGTTACCAGGAAGCAGAGGTAACCCGTGGAGATATTACTGTAAGTTTAACTGGAGATGGAAATGCCGATATATCGGTAACTAATTTGGGGTTTGAAGTTTCGGGAACAATAATTGAAGTTCTAGTTGAACCAGGTCAAGTTGTTCAAGCGGGAGATATCTTAGCCAGGTTAGATGATACTGATTATGCTAATGAACTGACCAAGACAAAGCAGGATCAGGAACTCGATAATATAAGCAACGAACAGAAAACTAGAGAACTAAAATCAACCATGGAAGCACTGGAAACTGAATATAATATTATGCTGCAAATTCCTGATGCTTATACTCAAAAAGAAATCGATGATATGAAGCTAGATTATGAAGAGGCAGTTTATTCCTATGAAACTCAGATTAAAACTTATGAAATATCTAAAGCCAGTGGAGAAACAAATGTTAAAAGTGCTCAGGATGCTTTAGAAAACACCGTACTGGTATCTCCTATAAATTCAACTGTTTTAGCCGTTGAGTACAGTGTAGGTGAAACCATAGAAGAAAACACTACGTGTATCATACTTCAAAATGATAGTAATGTAAAAGTCGTATCTTCCATATCAGAGGTAGATATTACCAGTATAAGCGTTGGCCAGACGGTTGAGGCAATATTTGATGCTTATGAAGATGAAATTTTTACCGGCACACTTACATTTATTGATTCTATTGCTGAAACCGATTCCAGTGGTTTGGTAACTTACGAAGTTGAAGTAGTCTTGGATGAGGGTAAGGATAAGATAAAGCAAGGAATGACCTGTACGCTTGAGTTAATCCAAAAGCAGGTTAAGGATGTACTGATGATTCCTATAAAAGCCGTTAGTATTGTTGATGGTGAACAAGTGGTACAGCTTAAAAATGATGATGGAACCATTACCAAACAGGCAATAACCACCGAATTTAGTGATGATAATTATGTTGAAGTTAGTGCCGGGTTGGAAGAAGGACAAATAGTCCTGGTGCCAGTCACTAAGGCAATAACCAAGGATACAAATTCAAATTCTGGTATGATGCCAGGTCCAGGGATGTGATGATGTGAGTTTAACAGAAATTATTCGTTCAGTATTAATAAGTGTCTCCACCAACAAGTTTCGGGTCTTTCTAACCTCACTGGGCATCATTGTAGGTGCTTTCACTATAATACTGGTAATTGGAATTGGTAAGGGCAGTGAAGCTGCGGTAGCAGAGCAGTTTGGTAATCTCAACGCCGGAACCGTAATGGTTTCTCCCGGGAGAGCGATGGGCGGTCCTGGTGCAAGTGCTCAAAGCGATAAACTTGATGAAGACGATTTGGAATTGATAAGAGAATGCTCCTCGGTTGAGGGTGCTACCATGATAATAAATGGCAACGCAACCATTACTTATTATAATACTTCCTATTCAACTATGGTGGCAGGTGCTATGGCTGATTATCTGGTTTTGAACAACCTGGAATTGGCGTGCGGTACCAATGTTACTGAAGAAGATAGTGATAAAAGAAATAAAGTTGCTATTATTGGATCTGATATAGCGGAGATGTTCTTTGGAGAAGACAAAACACTAGCACTTGGTCAGACTATCAGTATTAATAGTAAAAAATATGAGGTTATAGGGGTATTAGAATATCTGGGAGATACAGCTGGAGGTTTTAGCCCTGATGAATCGGTTATTGTACCTTATACTGTAGCTGAAAAATATGTTATTGGTGAAAGAACCCGACCTACTATTACCGCGGTAGCAGTCGATTTAGATAGTGTTGATTCTGCATTAGAAGAAATAACCGCAGCCCTAACAGTGAATCATGCCGACACTATAGATAATTTTCAGATCCGGGATCAGGGCAGTATGCTGGAGGCAGCCCAGGAATCTTCCAAAACTATGACTACTCTTCTGGTTTCTGTAGCTGCTGTAGTTCTGCTGGTTGCAGGTATAGGAATAATGAATGTAATGTTTGTCTCAGTTAAGGAACGTACGAGAGAAATCGGTATATTAAAGGCTATCGGAGCTCGAAAACGGGATATTCTGCTGCAATTTCTTTTCGAAGCAGTTTTACTCAGTACCGTGGGAGGTATAATCGGTGGAATCTTAAGTTATATTGCTATACCGTTTCTAGGATTTTTGGAGATTACTGTTTTGCCATCCTTGAATGGAGCTGTACTGGCGGTAGTATTCTCGGCAGTTACAGGTACATTTTTCGGTTATTATCCAGCAGCTAAAGCGGCAGCTCTTAAACCGATAGATGCTTTAAGGTATGACTAGAAATTAAGTAGAAACTGATATTAAAATAATGGGAGGTTATATGATGATTAAATTTAGATCCTATTTATTGATTTTAGTCCTTTGTGTAGGTATGTTAGTATCAGGATGTGCAGGGAGCGAAGAAGAAAGCCAATCTGCTGAAAATTCTCAAAGCCAGATCTCGAAAAAACAGGCAGCAGATAATGAAATCCTGTCTGACCGGCAGGCTGACCTTACTGGGGTAGTAAAGAGTGTCATTGGAAATGAAATAATACTGGCGGTGGTTGAAATGCCTGAAATGTCTGAAGGTACTAGACCTACTGGTGAAGCGCCTGCCGCCAACGGAGAAAAGATGCAGCCTCCAGCTGATGCAGGTGAGGGTAATCCACCCCAGGATCGTAATAATCCTCCCCGCGAGCGCCCGCAAGCTAGTGATACCCAGGAGGGTAGCCGACCTCAGATGGAACTTACTTACACTGGCGAAGAAGTAACTATAATTATTCCGGCCGGACTTGAGATCGTCTCCCAGGGGAGAGGAATTGCAGCCCAAGAGTCGGCATCTTCTGAAGACGCTGAGTTGACTCAGATCGTTAAAGGTAATGTGGTCAGCGTTTGCTTCCAGGATGGTACAAGTGGAGAAAATGCAGTAGTAGAAGAAGTGAGAATATTGGCACAAAGTGCGGGAGCTCAATAATTATGCAGGAGAATGTTCTCATTTCCATGAAAAATATATCAAAAAGATATAGAATGGGAGATAATTATGTAACAGCCTTAAAAGATGCTAATTTAGATATTCGCAGTGGTGAATTCGTTGCATTTTTGGGTCCTTCTGGATCAGGTAAGAGCACTCTAATGAATATCATAGGCTGTATTGATACCCCTGACTCGGGGGAATATTATCTGGCCGGTAAAAATGTTGCCGAATTGGACGATGATGAACTGGCTCAAATTCGGAATAAGGAAGTTGGGTTTATCTTTCAACAGTTTAATCTTTTGCCCAAGTACCTTGCCGTTCAAAACGTAGAACTTCCACTTTTACTGCGGGGAATTCCCCGCAGTGAAGCAAGAAAGGCTGCTGAAGAAGTTCTGTCGAAAGTAGGCTTACAGGAAAGGATCAACCATAAACCTTCTGAACTATCAGGAGGACAACAGCAGCGGGTGGCCATTGCCCGTGCTCTGGTAGGAAACCCTGGTATAATCCTAGCTGATGAACCTACTGGAAATTTGGATTCAAAATCAGGTGAAGAAATCATGAACCTTATTAACGAATTAAATGATCAAGGCCATACCATTATACTTATCACTCACGATGTAGAAGTAGCTCGTTTAGCTAAAAGAGTTTTACGAATGAAAGACGGAGCATTGATTATAGAGGAATAAGTATGGAGGAATTATTATGATTTATCAACTGCTGGTAGTGGAAGATGAAGAACAACTCAGGAGAATAATTTGTGATCATTTTACTTCTGAAGGCTATTCAACAATTGAAGCCGCCAATGGAGAGGAGGCTATATCACAATGGGAAATGCACCATCCTGATCTAGTGATTCTGGATATAATGCTGCCAATAAAGTCGGGTATGGAAGTGTTAAAAGAGATTAGAACAATCGACACTACACCGGTAATAATGCTAACTGCCCGGGTAGAAGAAATCGATAAGCTCTTGGGTTTAGAAATGGGAGCTGATGATTACATAACCAAACCCTTTTCCCCACGAGAGTTGAGTGCTAGGGTTAAAGCAGTATTAAGACGTACTAACAGTAACTTATCTGAGAAACATATACTCTATTTCGGTAGCTTAAAAGTCGATATACACCGTATGGAAGCTTATTGTAATAATCAATTAATAAGTTTAACTGGAACTGAGTTTCGAATTTTATTGATATTTATGGAGAATCCCGGGCAGGTTTTTTCCCGCCTTCAAATTCTGGAACGAATTTATGGGGATATGTATGAAGGTTATGAACGTACGATAGATACTCACATCAATAACCTGCGTCGCAAAATGGAGGCGGCTTATATAAATGATATTGCTATAAAAACTGTTTATGGAGTAGGCTATAAGCTGGTTGAGGAAGGTAGCTAAGAATGAAGAAAATAGGGATTACTAGCCGAATAACCATAGTAATAATTTTATTGGCAGTTCTTTCGGCTAGTTTGACTGGCCTGCTTGCATATTTTATGACCAAACATCAATTCAGAATGTATGTTGACCAGGGTACTATTTCCATGGGTGAACGCTATGTGGAGGAAGTCAGCCGGTATTATATTAAAAATGGCAGCCTGGATGGGCTGCAGTCATATATGGAGGACATATCTTATTTTCATATGGATCGTAAGGAATTTGGAGGTGGTGGCGAACACAAACCTTACTGGGCAGATGAAGTTATCATAATTGATCAAGATAACATAGTAGCATCATCATCAGGAGGCTTATTAAATGGAACAACTAATTCTATTAACGGAGAAGATTATACTGTCTTTGATGTAATAAATAACAACCAAACTATTGCCAAAATATATATATTCAACCCATTTATGCATGGAGTCAGTAGCATGGAAAATCAGTTCTTAAATAACATCGGCAGTCAGACTACCAATGCTATTGTTATTACTATTGCGCTAGCTCTGTTTATCGGCACATTGCTGGCACGTCGAATAACCAGGCCTATATCAGAACTATCCACAGCCATCCATAAACTGACTCTTGGGAATCTGGAAACCAGAGTTCAGCCGGTAGGTGACCGGGAGTTTGTTCAATTGGCTGAAGATTTTAACTGTATGGCAGAGAAGCTTCATGAACATGAACAGAGCCGCAATTCACTGGTTACCAATATTGCCCATGAACTGCGAACACCATTAAGCATACTGCGGGGACAACTGGAAGCAATACAGACTGGTAGTAAAGAGTTGACAGACCAGATAAAAGCAAGTCTAGTTGATGAAATTATTAGGCTGACACGTCTTGTCAAAGAATTGGAAACTGTAGGTTTAGCCGAAAGCGGAGCATTAAAGTTGACTATTGAAAGAATACAAGTTTCCGAAATTTTGGAGCGAATTCTTCCGCTAAGACTAGTTATGGAAGAAGAGGGAATAGAATTTCAAACTAATTTATTTGATCAGGATCTATACATAGATGTTGATGTAAATCGACTTACTCAGATTCTTATAAATTTATTAAGTAATGCGATGCATCATATATCTGGCGAGGGAGGCATAATAAAACTCAACCTGGATAAAATACCTGATTTCGTCCAGGTTTCAGTGGCAGATAATGGTCCTGGTATTCCGGAAAAGGATCTCCCCCACATCTTTGACCGCTTTTATCGCATTGATGAAGCTCGCAGTCGAGAAGAAGGCGGCAGCGGATTGGGTTTAGCCATAGCTAAAAGCTATGTTCGCTCTCATGGGGGTAATATATGGTGTGAAAGTGAAGCGGGTAATGGCAGCACCTTCCATTTTACCCTCCCCTATAAAAATAACGATGACAAATAAGAAAATTGTAAAGCGAGGTTTTAACATGCGAAAAAACAGTCTAATTAATATTACATCATTGGTGATGTTAATAATCTTATCAACCTGGGTTTTGCCGGTTAATGCAGCTAGCACAGATAGCAGCAGCGCGGACAGTGAAACTATAACATATACTCTTGAGGAAGCAATATCTGACGCTCTAAGTAAAAGTGATTCCCTTTATAGTATAGAGTTAGACTCAGATATTGCCGATGAACAATTAGATGACGCACTGGATAATTGGAACCCTGCATGGATAACCGATTGGGTAGAGGGAACCGAATCAAATTATGAAGCATTATTAAATGCAAGATACAATGTAAAGGTGGCTTCTAAAAAAGAAGAAATGGAAAGGGATAGTGTTACTGCAGATACACGCAGTAAGTATTATAGTGTACTTCAATCTATAAGAACTCTTGAACAAACAGAGGCTGAACTTGAAGTTGCTCAAATAGAAGCTGATATAGCTCTGGCAAAATACCAGCATGGATTATTAACATGGAATGAAGTACAGGAAGCCAATCTTTCACTAGCATCTGCTCAAACCAATTTGGTCGAGGCTGAAAATGACCTCAGCAGTGACTATCGGGCATTCAATCGTCAAGTGGGAATTGATGTAGATGCACGGCCAATATTAACAGACGAACCAATTTTTAATGAATTCCAGACTACTAATGTGAATGCAAGCATAAGTGCTATAATCTCTTCTGACCCGGAAATCTGGATTACATCTCAAAAGCTTAAAGTACAAGAAAAAGCATCCGCATATAGTGGTTCCACTGAAGAAGCCGAATTAACTGAAGAACAGTCTAAAATTAGTGCCCGTCTTGAAAAAACAAATATTACTGATACCTTATATGATGCATACTACAGCATTGTTAGCCTGGAAAAAGGTTATGCAGTAGAACAAAGCAATCTGGAATTAGCACAGAAAACTTTGGAACAAACCGAACTTAAGGTTGCACTGGGTATTGCCACTAATCTTGACCTGTTAAATGCTCAGCTAACCCTTTTAAGCCAGGAGAACACAATTTTTTCTCTGGTCTGCCAGCACGAATTGCTAAAAACAGAATTTGAACAACCATGGATATAATAACCGCCTAAAAATAATCAGTATAGAATTATATGAATAACAGCAAAAACCTTCTCCAAGATTATTCGAGGAGGTTTTTAATTTTACCCAAAAACTATTATTAGTTAATTCCACAGCCGCAATATGAATCCTAAATATGTCTTGGAAAAATACACCAAATCCCATTAGTAGTTGTTGCCAGAAACTATAAAATGAAAGTATTTCATAAGTATCGTTCCCATTGTGCTATTATTTCGACAGGCTGCGGTACAAGGCGGCATGAGAATTAAATTCTGCTTCAGGAAGGAAGTTGTCTTTAACGAGTTTTTGCGCTGCAGCTCCCATGGTCTTTTTCAAATTATCGTCCTGCAATAACTTCCGGGCTGCTTCCATCAGTTCTTCCTGATTCCTGGCATAGAATCCCTGGACCTCATGTTCTATTATGCCTAGATTACCGGGAACTGCTGTCAATATGGCTGGGATGGACAGACTCATGGCTTCTATCGCAGCCTGAGGCTGGCCTTCGGCCAGTGATGTATTAAGAACCACATCGGCGAGTTGATAATAAGACTTCACTCTGCTGTGTGGGATTTCGCCCCAATATCTTGCCCAGGGCAGTAATTTCATACGTTGTATGATTGATTGGCTGTAATTTTCTTCTATCGATGCTCCCATTACCCATAAACGAAGGTCATTAAATTTGGGCCATAAAGCTTCCAGTGCATCCAGGGCCAGGTGAATATTTTTTACGGCCCGGAGACCGCTGGGAAGCAAAAACAAGAAAGCTCTATCCTGCAATCCTATATCCTGCCGTCTAATGGCAGGTACATCTTCTAACTGCACTCCCTGGGGGATAGCCAGCAGTTTGTCCTGGAATTCAGGATAAGCCGCAGATATTTCCCCGGCAAACTGCTTGTTGAATACTACTATTTTTTGAACTGCTCGCATGCTGTAGAGGACTAAATCTCTGTTCGAACCGGCTAAATCAAAATTAATGTCGGTTCCGGTCATGGTTAAAACCAACGGTAACCTGTACAACCCGGGTACCTTTTGCAGGACCCTGGCAAAATGGAGACCATGGAAGCCATGGACGATAGAATAATATTTATTTTCCAGTGCCTCCTGAAGATCCTTTTCCCAGTTTTCGTCTTCCAGCGAGATAAGGTCGATTGTTATTCCCATTTGTTTCAAGCCGGATTGTATTCTTTCGCTGGTCAGGGAGTTACCCCTCTGACTCCTGTGAAAGGGAGTCAGCAGAAGAATTGCTTTTCCGGTGAGATGCACCACATCTGAAGTATTTACCACGGGGGACCTCCTGTTCTGATAACCTTAAAAACCTCACAGAATTGTCCTTTACCAGTCAAAATACCCCGGTAGCGGTTCAAACCATAAATTGCGTCATCGTATCTGATCATTTCCAGCTGAGATTGATGACAGCGAAGTGCTTCAAGTTTTGTGTGCATAAAACTACTAATATCTTCGGCATAAGAGACCTGTTGTAGGGGGGTCCAAACTTCATAAGCCAGGATAGTGGACGTGGACCACGGCTCAGCTAAAGAATCCTGAAACCAGGGACCTGCTGCCTTATGGCAGGCTTCCATAACCAGCCTGCAGCTAACTTGATGGTCACAGACTGCATCTTCTGCATGAGGTATATATATAACAGTCGGCTTTTGGCTGCGGATAATGTTTACCAGTGAGATCAGGTTTTCCTGGTTGTAAGCGATAAAACCATCGGGAATACCCAAAAAGGTCAGGTCGCTGATTCCCATCAAGGCTGCTCCATTTCTAGCTTCGTTCTCTCTTATACCAGCTAATTCCGCTTTGGTGTATTTAAGGCTTCCGGCCTCTCCAGAAGTCAAATAAACGATCTGGACCTTATTCCCATTCTGAACATGCTTGGCCATACTGCCGCCGCAGCCAATTATATCGTCATCCGGGTGCGGAGCGAATACCAGGACGTTTACCATAAGAACCTCCCAAGTTGATTTTAGGATGAATGCCTATCGTGTTTATCTTTTACTTTGATCTTATTAAACAGTGTAATGAAAAACAATAAAAATATCTAATAAAATATAACTTAAAAGGAGCAATACTAAATATGGCTGGCATATGCAAAATATAGTTGACATTATGTAAGATATATATTACATTAATCGCAGATGTAATATATATCTTACATAAGGGGATGGGAACTGTTGTGAAAAATAGAATGCGCATGTATCGGGTGGGAGTCGGTTTTACCCAGGAGGAACTGGCATTTAAAGTGGATGTGACCCGGCAGACCATAGGGCTGATCGAGGCCGGCAAATATAATCCCTCATTAAACCTTTGTATAGCTATATGTAAAACCCTGGGTGTTACCTTAGACGAGATATTTTGGATGGAGGATGATCAAGATGTTTAAAAAACAAGTGAAAGATGAGAGGATTGTCGGGGAACAGCGGCGGCTGAATTCGGAAGGCTTCAGTCTGTTATATCTGGGACTATTAGTTGATATTTTTTATCGAAGCGTAATAGCCAGGCAGAATATAACTGACTTCTGGGATATTGCACTGCTTTTCTGGGGCGTGACTGGGTATGTTGCTATTCGTACTATAGGGAAAGGTATCGCATATTATGGTGGAAAAAACAGTATTCTAAGAAAAATAATACCCCCTGCTGCAGCAGCATCTCTGGTAGGGAGCTTAACCTTCAAATGCTTGGACCCTTCCATTACGGTTGGTCAATTAGTTTATGATGCACTGATTTTTTTTATCGGATTTAGTATGGTAACCTATCTTATATATTGGATATCTGATAAAAAGGCCAACCATATAGAGGATGATTCTAATTTGCTGGAGAAATAATAAGATTAGAATATAACGAAGGGAAGGCTTTCAAATATGGAAACGGGGGCAGGAAATGATAGTATTTATTGCAATTGATGATACAGATAGTTTAACTGAGGGCTCTACAGGAAGGACCGCCAATCAATTGAGAAAGCTTATCGAAGAAAAGGGCTGGGGGACCTGTGCTCCCGTAACCCGACATCAGCTTCTGGTGCATCCCGATGTACCCTATACTTCACACAATAGTGCCATGTGTTTCAAAGCAGATGTCATATTGGAAGCCTGGAATGATTTGATTGCTGGTGCGGGTCATTTTCTGCAGACGGCCAGCGCTGCTGGTTCAGATCCGGGTCTGTGTGTGGCCCGGGAGGATAAGATAATTCACCAATCGGAGCCATTGTATGTATTTGCTTATCGTGCTAAGACCGAAATAGTGCGAAAGCAGGAAGCATATTTTCTGGCGGACCAATTGGCGATACACCTGTCTGAGCATGGAGGTACGGGAGATGGAGTTATAGGTGCTCTGGCCGGAGTAGGATTAAGAATGTCGGGAAATGACGGAAGGTTTCAAGGCCGGACTAATCTAGGACCAACCGGTGAGATAATGAAGGTTGATGAGATTAAGAGTTCCAGTGATATAGAAGTAATAGAAAGTACAGATGGATATATTCTGCAGGATTCAGAGGCTGTAAGCCTGGGAGAAGTTATAAAGACGGTGCTGCTGGACCATAAACGCAAACTGCTGGTATACCAAAACGAAGCCAATATATGGCAGACCTGCAGCAAACAGCAATTAAGGAATTACTAAAGGAAAAACCGGGGACGGTGCTTGTGTTTGCGTTAGCATATTGGAAGAAATCCAAACACAACGCACCCCCTGGTTTCTATTTCACACGTCTAAAGATGACCTGCTTATCCAATATAACTTCAACTACCTGCCAGCCTGCTGCCAGCCAACCCTGAACCGCATGAGGCATGCCGCTGTTCTTATCATTGGTCCACCAGGAAGCTTGTTCTCGAGCTAAATCAGGCAGGGATTGGTCAATGATATCTTCGATATCTCCATAAGTAAGGGTTATTTCATCCCAGGGCAGGCTTTTAAAATAATGCATAAGAGCCTGAAATGAATCATCCACCAGGTGGTCAGCATACTCTGTACCTTCCTGGCCATGTCCCATTCCGTATTTGACTGAATGCAGTTCTCCAGCAGTGGCCCAGTTTTCGCGTGGATATTCATCAATTACTATGGTTACCCAATCTGGTTGAACTTCGAGTATTTCAACCACATCACGGGTTATAGCCGCAGCAAGAACCTGTTTCTTTTCCAGTGAACGTCCGTGGGCCATTTTTATTGAGATAATCGGCATAAAAGATCCTCTCCTTCTTCTATATATCGGCCTGGTAACCATCTTTTCAGCTTCGTTGCTGTTAGGTTAAGGCAATTTTACTACAAATATACTGCGTTTATCCATAGCGATGCATATTAATATAAGTGAAAGGCTTTCAGCAAAGGAAAACAGCTGAGTATGTAGAAGTGTAAAAATACAGTTATGGCATGGTAATTACACCACAAAGGAGGCAAATAAATGGCCATTAAAACCGGACGTGCAGATAAAGCAGCAGTAGTATTAATTGACTATGATAAATGTACTGCTTGTGGGCTCTGTGTAAAAGTCTGCAAAGGGGCTCCCTTGTATATGGAAGGGAATAAAGTGTTTATCGACCAGTCAAATTTCTTTGGATGTGTAGGCTGCGGGCACTGTGCTGCGGTATGCCCGGTGGAATGTATCAGGGTTGAAGGGCGAGAGTTATCTTCTGCTGATATGATAAGACTCCCAGATTCCGTTTCCCGGTCCAATTATAATCAGTTGTATTCATTGATGTTATCCCGCCGAAGCATCAGAGAGTTTAAAGAACGGGAGGTAGAGCAGGAGATAATAGACAAAATCATTGAGGCTGTTTCTACTGCTCCTATGGGTTTGCCGCCTTCGGATGTAGAAATACTGATACTGCAGGGGAAGGAGAAGGTTAGCGAATTTTCCAGGGATATGATTAATTATTTTAAGAAAATAAAATGGATGTTTTCGCCACCTATCCTGACGATTATGCGGCCCTTTGTCAGTAAAGAGGTTTATGAGTCTTTTAAGACTTTTCTTATCCCGGCTATGGACATATTCATAAAAGAAAAAGAAGCTGGCCGGGATTGGCTTCTATATGATGCGCCGCTGGCCTTGTATTTCCATGTATCACCATATGCGGACCCGGTAGATCCATTCATCTCGGCTACCTATGCTATGCTGGCAGCCGAATCACTGGGTTTGGGAAGCTGCATGATAGGTACAGTTGGGTATGGAGTGAGATACAGTAAAGAGCTGAAGAAAAAATACGGGATCCCTCTAAAAAACCAGCAGGGCATAATGATAATTATGGGATACCCGGATGTCAAATATCGGCGGGGTATAAAACGCAGTCTGGCCAAAGTAAGTTATTACTGAAGCAAGGGGACGGTTCTTTTGCTTCCTGCCCTTGTCGTGTACCATTGCTCTGGCGGGCGGGTTAGGGGAGCTAAAAAAATGGGAAACACATGGCTTGTTCCTGCTGACGCTAAGAAACCGGTTGACGGACGATATAGGAGCAAAATAAATGAAACGGATATTTTTGGTTGAAGACGATAAGGCAATCGCTAAAAACCTTATACTTCTACTTCACTCGGAGGGATTTACAGTTACCCATGCCTCTACACGGGGGGAAGCCATTGCCGCGCTTGCCGGGAATAAATTTGATCTGGCGTTGATTGATATTTCTTTGCCTGACGGAAATGGCTTTACGGTTTGCACGGAAATCAAAGAAACAGGTGATGTTCCCGTTATCTTTCTGACGGCTTCCGGCGATGAGGCGAGTGTTGTCACCGGGCTGAACATGGGCGCGGACGACTATATCACCAAGCCTTTTCGTCCGCGTGAATTGATTGCACGAATTGGAACCGCCCTGCGAAAAAGCGGACGTTCTCCATCGGCTTTTGAAATCTGCGGGCTTCGTGTCGATATGGCAAGCGGCATCGTGAAAAAGGATGGCAGCGAGGTTTTTCTTTCAGCCTTAGAATACCGCTTGTTGTTGGTGTTTATTAACAACCCAAAAAGTATTATCACAAGGAGCAGGTTGCTTGACGAATTGTGGGACGCGGCGGGTGAGTTTGTCAATGACAATACATTGACCGTGTACATTAAACGCCTGCGGGAGAAGATAGAGAACAACCCCGCAAGCCCGCAAATCATTCTGACCGTTCGCGGGACAGGATATAGATTGGGGGACGGGTATGCTTCGGAATAGAGAATTTCGGAAGTTTGCCGTGTTGTTTGCTGTAATAACCGCTGTTGCTGCCACAGTAGGATTTGTCATCCATCCGGCAGCCGGAATAATGGCTCTTGCTTCAGCTGCTGCCTTTGGAGCAGCGTTTTATGTGTTTACCAAAGCCCGATATAAAAGCATTGCGCGGATTTCAGATCAAATCGATCTTGTGCTTCATAACGCCGACCAGCTGTATATTGGTGAATTGGATGAGGGCGAGCTTTCCATTCTGCAAAGCGAGATAACAAAAATGACGCTGCGTATTCGAGAGCAAAACGATGCGCTGAAAAAGGAAAAAGAACATCTTGCCGATTCGTTGGCCGACATAGCTCACCAACTCCGCACCCCTCTCACATCCGTAAACCTTATTCTGTCATTGTTAGAGAATAACCCTGATGCAAATGAACGGAAATCGTTGATACGGGAAACGAAGCAATTATTTGCACAGATGGATTGGCTGCTTACCTCCCTGCTAAAATTATCCCGCCTGGACGCGGGCATTGTGGTGTTCCAAAGCGAGCAGATTGATGTGAACACTTTGATGGGCTCTGCGCTTCACCCGTTTTTGTTCTTGATAGAGCTGCACGATATTGTTTTACAAATAGACGTATCGAAAGGGATCATAATTCAGGGCGATTCAGTTTGGCTTTCGGAAGCAATTCAAAACATCCTCAAAAATTGCATCGAAAGTGCAGGCGGTAACGGGAAGATCGAGATTGTATGTGAGGACAATCCGCTGTTTACCGAGATTGCCATCCACGACAGCGGCACGGGCTTCGAAAAAGAAGATTTACCCAACCTGTTTGACAGATTTTATCGCGGGAAAAACGCAAGCGCGACAGGATACGGGATCGGATTGGCTCTCTCCAAGATGATTATAACCCGGCAGGGCGGGACGATTACCGCCAAAAATCACCCACAGGGCGGCGCGAGATTTGCCATTCGTTTCCCAAAGTGACGAATTTCTCACCTGAAAGTCACAGAGATGTAAGTTGAATGTTCTATGATATGGGTAAACGATACGAAAGGAAACTCACATAATGGAGTTTTTAAAAACAGAAGATTTATGTAAGGTCTACGGTAAAGGTGAAAATCAGGTTACCGCGCTTGACCATGTTTCGATTGCAATCGAAAAAGGGGAGTTTACCGCAATCATCGGCTCCTCCGGCTCCGGCAAATCCACATTGCTTCACATCATCGCCGGTGTGGATGTGCCGACAAGCGGAAAGGTGTATTTGGACGGGCAAGATGTATATGCCCAAAACAATGAAAAACTCGCCATCTTCCGCAGGCGTCAGGTAGGACTGATTTACCAGTTTCACAACCTCATTCCCACACTGAATGTGGTGGAAAACATTACCTTGCCTATCCTGATGGACAAGCGCAAGGTCAACGAGGAACGGTTGAATGACCTGCTCAATCTGCTTGGGCTGCAAGACCGCAAAACGCATTTACCCAATCAACTTTCGGGCGGTCAGCAGCAGCGTGTGGCCGTCGGCCGCGCTTTGATGAATGCCCCGGCGGTCATGCTGGCTGACGAACCCACGGGCAGTTTGGACAGCCGGAATGGGCATGAAATCATCAAACTGCTGAAAGAAAGCAACAAAAAATATGGGCAGACCCTGATCATCGTTACCCATGACGAAAATATCGCCCTGCAAGCAGACCGCATTATAGGCATATCAGACGGCAAAGTAGTGCGAGACGAGAGGGTGCGGCCATGAACATTTTCAACAAAGTTACCCTGCAAGGCATGAAAAAGAGCCGCACACGAACGATTGTAACGATTATCGGAGTTGTTCTGTCCACCGCCATGATTACGGCAGTAGCCACCTTTGGCGTTTCGTTGCTGAACTATATGGCAAACGGTGCGGCTCAGAAATACGGCGGTTGGCACGTTGCGTTTTTGGATGTGGATTCCTCTTTCGTACAGGAACAGATCAACAACGATGAAGTTGCAAATATCGTAACATTTGAAAACATCGGCTATGCAGAACTTAACGACGGGAAAAATCCCAATAAACCATATCTTTTCATCGCCGGATTCAGCGAGGAAACCTTCGGGACCTTGCCCGTCAATCTGCTTTCCGGCAGATTGCCGCAAAACAGAGGGGAAATTCTTGTTGCAGGAAGCGGCACAACAAAGGGTGGCGTTCAATATGCGATAGGCGACACGCTTTCCCTTGCCGTGGGAAAGCGCATGAATGGCAATGAGAAGCTCAGCCAGAATGACCCGTATGCCTCCGAGGGTGAAACGTTTGTGCCGCAGGACGATAGGACCTTCAAAGTTGTCGGCATCTGCCAAACACCCGCCTTTGAGGAAGATCCCGCGTCGGGATACACCTTGATTACAAGATCAGATGACGCAGATACGGCGAACGATCTCAGCCTGTTTGTCACGCTGAAAAATCCGCGGGAGGTTCATGCTTACGCAAGCAGCACGGCTGGAGGCCATTCCTGCATCTTTAATAATTATGTCCTGCGATTCATGGGGCTTTCCGACAATGCAGGCGATAAGTTGTTTACTTCGCTTCTGTTCTCGGTAGGCGCCATTGTAATCGCTATCATCATTATCGGCTCAATTTTTCTGATCTACAATTCCTTCAATATCTCCCTGAATGAACGTACCCAACAGTTCGGGATTCTTGCCTCTGTGGGAGCCACGGCAAAGCAGTTGCGAAATTCAGTGCTCTTTGAAGGACTTTGCATCGGTGCGGTCGGCATCCCGATCGGTGTGATCGTCGGCATCGGCAGTATCGGGCTTGTGATTTCTGTTGTCGCCAAGAATTTTGGGGATGTTCTCTACACCAACGTTCCTTTAACCTTGCAAGTGTCCATCCTCGCAATTGTCGGCGCAGCAGTGGTCAGCATGGTTACAATTTTAATTTCAGCCTATATCCCGGCCAAGAAGGCCGCTAGCACGCCGGTGATGGAGTGTATTCTCCAGACAAACGAGGTCAAAGTGGAATCCAAAGCCGTGAAAACATCGAAACCGGCACAGCGTATTTACGGTTTGGAGGGAACACTTGCGCTAAAAAACTTCAAAAGAAACAAGAAACGATATCGCAGCATTGTTCTGTCACTTGTTCTAAGCATTGTGTTGTTTGTATCAACAAGTGCTTTTGTAACAGATTTGAAACAAGCATCCGCGCAGGCAAAAGCGGTTACTAGTTATGACATCGGTTTTGGTACACAGGACATGGACGATGACGAAATGCTTCAGCTTTACGACAAACTGAAAACCGTCGATGGTGTTACCGGAAGTTCTTATCAGGTTGTAATTAAGGATACTTGTATGATTCAGACAGACAAACTTTCAGACGATTACTGGGAATCCGCCGGGGCACATTCGCCGGACGAAACCGTGAATCTGCCAATAAAAATCCAGTTTCTGAATGACGGCACCTATCAGAAAATGGTCAACGATCTGGGCTTGCCTGCAGAGGAATATACCGGGCAAAACGCAAAACTGATTGCAGTTGCCAAAATGCAGGACAACAGCAATCAGGCGGAGGGGGTCAGCCAGCTTAAGGACATGTTTACGAGTTCTTCCCTGCATGTTACCGTTACGCCCGAAACAAATGGCGAGTCAAATACGGCATATGGGAAAAATGTGAGCATTACCTGTGTCGAAATCACGCCGCCGGATGTCCCCCCAACTGTAGAAACCTCCGAACGGCAGCCATACTTTTTTCAGGTGATGGCCCCTTATTCGAGCATGGAGACGCTTGCTCCCTCCGATACCTCGTCGGATATCATGGTGAAGGGCATGACCTTCCAGTCAAAGAATCCATCGCAGTCGACGGCAGAAATGAAAACAATGATTCAGAGCGCTGGAATGACCGCCTCGTATATTATTTTGAATACGTCTGAAATGCTTGAGGAGAGCCGAAATTATATCTTCATTGCCAACGTGTTCGCTTATACGTTTATCATCATGATCTCGCTGATTGCGGTTGCCAATGTGTTTAACACGATTTCCACCAATATCAAACTACGCCGGCGGGAGCTTGCCATGCTCCGATCGGTGGGGATGTCGGATCGCGATTTCAATAAAATGATCCGTTATGAGTGTGCCTTTTATGGCGTGAGGGCGCTGCTTGTTGGGATTCCCGTGGCAATCATCTTCTCCTGGCTGATCTATAAAGGAATGTTCATCGGCGGAGCGGACGGTATCAATTTTGTGCTGCCGTGGGCCAGTATCGGAATCAGCGTGGTCAGCGTGCTTCTTATAATCTTTGTCACCATGATGTATGCCGTCAGCAAGATCAGAAAAGAGAACATCATCGATGCGCTTCGGGATGATATGACTTGATATAAAAACAAAAAAACATCTGCGCGAATTAAAAATACAGAATCCATCCTACAGAAGTAATATAAATTACAAAGGATGCTACCCTGCGGTAAAAAAAAATATCTTTGTTCATAAGAACGGGTCTATTAAAAGACGATACCCGCCAAAAAAAAAACGTGAGTTTGGCGGGTCTGTTTCCATTCTTGACATTCGCATGCCTGCGGCAATTCTATTCTGCAATATTTTATAAATCTTGCCTTACAGGATTAAAGATTAACGGTAATCGGGCCAGTACCGTATCGAATTGTATGGTGAAGGGATCTTCCGGATGCGGCAGCGGTCAGCAGTGGGCACTGGAGTTGATAGAAGAGAACGGACGTTGGCAGGTTACCGGTTTAAGTACTTTCCCAGATTCACAAGCGAGACGGGAAATTGAAAGTCTGGTGAGCACTATTTTGAAAAAGAGAACCAGGGACAGCATATTTCAAGGCCAGCTGAGCGGCAGAGAGGTAAGCATGGGGCAGATACAATTCTGGCAGCTCAGTTCTCCGCAGCTGGCAGTTGACGTGGAAAAGGCAAATTACTGTAAAGCGTATCTTAAGGTGCAAGAAAATGAGAAAGAATCTATATATAAATTAATATTTAGAAAAGATCAAAACTACTGGGTAGTTAATACCTTCACTTCAGAAAACTTGAGCAGTCTTTTCTAGAAAAACCCTGGAGCAAACTTAAGGGTTCTGGTTTTTTCAAAGTAAAAATAGGACTGAACTGAAGGATGACTGGGGGAACTATTAAAAGGAGTAATATGGCGGGTGAAAATATTAAACAGCCGCCGACAGAACTAATGATATTGTTGTGATTAATGTACAGAAAGTTCCCATAAGACAAAAAAACCCGTCGGCTCAAATAAACCGACGGTATCTTTTAAGATAAATATGAAGGATTAAAATTTAAGGAAACGAAACTTAATATAACAATATATAATAGTAAATATTAAGTATTGTTATTGAATTATATTAACAATGTTCAAATATGTCAAGAACCCAAGGGGACGTTTTTACGTGTCATTTTATTATAAAAAAATCTCCTTGGGTCCTCCTGCTCAGAAATATTTCCAGCATATTTAAAGGCTGGAGTGAAAAAATATATTATAGATAAACATTAATAATATCAATAAGGAGGAACGTATTTTGGACAGACAGCATATACATTGTTCGGTAGATAACTGTATGCATAATGCAGAGGGAGCTACCTGCCAGTTAGAATCTATTAAAATCGCCTATTTTCATGATCCCACTACTCCTGAGCAGCAGAGCTTGTGCGCCGACTTTTGCCGAGAAGGTCAGGTAAGATCAGAAGTTGATATGGAAGGAAAGGGGTATCGTTAAGATGAAATCACAGCAGATTAAGTGTGAAGTAGACAGCTGCAAGTTTTTTGATCCTCAGGGTAAGTGTAAGCTGGAACATATTCAGGTTGGCAGCGGAGGACCGACTTTTTATGGCCAAAATAACCATGATACGGTTTGCGAAAGTTGGGAACAGAAAAAATAAATAATAGGGTCAGGTTCATCATAACTTCATGAGACGTATAGCAAAAAGACCAATATAATAGAACAATTACCAGGCTGCGGCGGAGAGTTTATTCTCCGCCGCTTTTAATATTAAGGGAATTTTTCCCCACCCATTAAAAGAGACTTTCCCCTACCTGCCCGGAAGGCAAGTAGTCTGCTGCCTCAGCAGCTAGAAGGCTGCCAATAGGTATAAACAGCAAAACTCTAATTATTTCAAAATTAAAGCAGTGTCTGTTTAACATAATACCTTCCTTTAAACGGTTCTAGAAAGTAAACATCATATTATAGTATCTGATATATTATAAAATAAAGTTACAGGTAATTATGCAGCGTAAGCATGGTAGTGAACCAAATGAGGGAACAAGCAACTCATCCTGGCAAACTGGAGATCGGTTATCTGTTCTGTTGCTGGCCCTACAGTTTGAAAAGGGGTGCAGGTGAAGAATTTTCCTAAGAAAGAGGGTATTAAGGTGTGTGGACGTTTTTCTATTATCGATGATATAGACAAGATTTACCAGCGATTTAATTGTCCGGTGGTTGACCTGGATTTTAAACCTAGATTTAACGTAGCGCCCACCCAGGAAGTACCAGTTATTATCAGCAGCTCGGGAAATAATGAATTGAAAATTATGCGTTGGGGCTTGATACCATACTGGGCGAAAGATAGGAAAATAGGCAGCCGTTTGATTAATGCACGGATTGAAACCATAAGCGAAAAATCTTCCTTTAGGAGTTCCTTTCAACAAAGACGTTGTATTATTCCAGCCAGCGGCTATTTTGAGTGGCAGAAAAACACTAAGGAAAAACTACCCTATCGCATAGTTATGGAGAGCGAGGACCTTTTCGGCTTTGCTGGGCTCTGGGACCGGTGGCTGGATGAAGAAAGCCGGGAATTATTCAGCTTTACCATCATTACTACTGAAGCGGTTAAAGCAGTAAATGCTATTCATAATCGTATGCCCTTTATACTCGAAAAAGAGCAGGAGCAGCTGTGGCTGGACGGAGGCTCGGGTAAAGACTTGATCAATATGCTCCATCCGGCTGAGAACCTGGTGTCATACCGGGTTTCTAAGATAGTCAATTCTCCGGTCAATGATGTGCCTGCATGTATTGAAAGAATTGAATAAGTGGGGTCAGGCACTAACTTACTAATGCAAATCTAATGCTATTGAAATTAAGTTAGTAAGTTAGTGCCTGACCCCGTTTGCTAAGCTAATCTATCGTTGATAAGTGGTTAAGTTCCTGCAATGAAGAACAATCGTTGGCCTTTATTTGATCATTTGATATAGTGTATAGATTGCCAGCGATTATTACTGTTCTTCTTACATTCTTACTGCTGTCATACCAGTAATCCCCAGCTTTTAAGTAATCTTCCGAGTTCAGATGAGTTACCCGGCCTTTATAACTCAATCCATTTTCTGAGACTGAGTATATATAAGCCCCCTGGAATTCAAAAGTACCGTAATAGGAATCATTGTTGTTATTTTCATAAACAGCTGCCGGGAAGGCCAGTATATCATTGTATAAAAGAAATGCTCGGTGGTTATCGCAGGCTTCTGAACTGCTTCCCGAAGTACCTATCACGACCTGGTCGATCTCCACTGGATTGGCTACATCGCTCACGTCAAACATAGAGAGCTTAACACCCCCTTGTATAACTCCACCCTGTTTGGTCAGTGCCGTATCATATCCCAGGCCCAGAATGTAATGGTCTTCATAGGGGTGCAGATAATCGCTGAATCCAGGAATTTTCAATTTACCCAAAACTTTAGGGCTTTGCGGGTTCAGGTCTATCACAAAAAATGGGTCCAGCTGTTTGAAAGTGACCATGTAAAGACGTTCACCCAGGAAACGGGTAGAATATATTTTTTCTCCGGGAGCAATCCCAGTAACGGAATTAGCAGTATTTAGGTTATTATTCAGTATATAAACTGCGTTCTGGGAATTGGTGCTGGACCATTGATTGGTGGTTGTCGCGATACGGAAGTATCCATTATGTTCGTCCATAGAAAACTGGTTAAGCAGGGTACCCGGAACCGTACCTTTGGCACTATATTTAATACCATTATCCAGGTTGAATTTAAATACCAGGGTGGATTCCCGGGATGTACTATAATCGTTAAGATAATAAACCGGGTCATATTCAACTGCGGTTACATAAAGGTTATCAGTCGAGCAGTAGATGTTACTGCCTGAAGTAAGATAAGTTTCCTGCTGGAACTTATCACTAGTGCTGTTAAGATTTATCCGGGCTATATTCAGATAAGAATCATGAATTATATCCGGGAAATACCTGATTTCGCTGTAAGGCTTTTCTACCCGGGTATTATTAATGTAATAAACGGGTTTATACGGGGTATAAACAGATTCACTGCTGATGATATATATGCTGCTGCCAATTTTGCGGGAAGAAAGATAGTTTCCTTCCATTTTAAAGGTATCCAATTTTAGCGGCTGGGTTTTACTGCTGGTATCATAAGTTGATATTATTAGGCTGTTTCGATATTGATAAGGAGGCATTATTTTGAGGTCGCTTACCATTCCGCTTTCATACCGATAAGGATATCCGCTGTAATCGTTACTGATCACTACCAGTCGATTATCATCTATGAAGATGTCCTGAGGATTTTCTTCCAGCTGTATTCTCGATTTAACTGACAGTTCAGCTGCGGGATAAGCTTTGATCAGCAGGATTTCATTATTTCTTACCTGATACAGGTATTCACCATCAGTTTTAACAATATCAGCTTCATCTACCCCTTTAACCTGCACATTAGTTCCTGAATAGTCAGATGCTGCCTCTATAGTCGGAGCGGGTGCTTGCTTCATAGTGTTGCTGTCTTCCTGGACCATATCCATGGTCATACCTGATCCGGCAGTGTTTCTCATTTTATCGTAAGCGCTGTCGGACTCGTCCAGCAGGTCCTGCATATTTTTTTCGGAATTAACTGTTGGCAATTCCAGCAGAGCCTTACCGGCTGCTTCAATCAAACGGAGCTGTTCTGTCTGGTCCTGTCCCTGTGTAAATACATGAGCGATTCGTTCCGTGGCGTCCCAGCTCACATCGCAGTCTAAATACGTACTTATGAAACGGAGGGGAACCAACAGACGGCTGTTTCTTATGGTGGCCACGGTATCCATTTTCTCTGTTTTATTCGGGTGGATCAATACTTCCTGTTTATCTACCGTAAGGGTTAAAATACTTGCGTCTCTGGTGATAGTTGCCTGCTGCTGGGCTTCATTCCAGCTAACGGCAGCCCCCAGGGCTTCCGCGAAAAATCTAGCCGGTACCATAGTGCGATCATTACTATCAATAAAAGGCTGTTGGTCGGGGAAAACTAGCTGCTTTCCATCCATAAAAATAGTTATATCCTTCTCTAACATCACCCTGGCCTGGCCAGCCGGCAGGCAGGTAATGAAAGTTATTAACAGCAATACTGTTAAAGTTATCAGGCGACGATATGACACAGAACCACTTCCCTTCATAAGCCATTATCTATATTAATAATACATATATATCAATGCTTATCTTGCACTCTAAGCTGGAATATTTTAAAACATTTAGGTTAATAAATCCACCAGTTGCTGCAGGTGTAAGGAGGGGTTTTTGTATAGAGATCTGATCTTTGCTTGACATATATATAAACATAATATTAGAATGTTTACAAAACAAGTAGATCGAATAGGAGGTTGTTTATAATCAACTTGGATGAATTATTCTGGAACGCCAGCCTGGAAGAAGTGCAAAAAGGATATATTACTTCCTCGGATAGTAATCAGTATATCTGCCTGATATGCGGGCACAGTTTTATCAGCGGTTATATTTATAAACAGGATGAAACCCTTATGGATGCCCGTAGAGCAGTGGAAGCTCATATAAAAGAGCAGCATGGCTCCATGTTTACCTACCTGATAGGAATGGGAAAAGAATACACTGGCCTGACCGACCACCAAAAACGGCTTCTGGAGTTCTTTTATTATGGATACAGTGATAAACAAATTATAGAGCAAACAGATGCCACAAGTACTTCAACCATAAGGAATCAGCGCTTCAAGTTGAAAGAACGTGAAAAACAGGCTCGGGTTTTCCTGGCGATAATGGGATTGTTATCAGAAAAGGTATCCGAAGCAGAGCGGTTTATTGATTGGCCTCGTGCACCGCTGGTAATGGACGATAGATTTGCTGTTACTGTTGAGGAAAACGATAAAATATTGGAGAAATACTTTAAACAGGGTAAAGATGGTAGTTTAGATTCTTTCCCTACTAAAGAGAAAAAACGCATAGCGATCCTCAGGCATATACTTAACCGCTTTGACCGCAGCCGGGTGTATACGGAAAAAGAAGTCAACAGCATTTTAGTGGATGTTTATCATGACTATGTACTGCTGCGCAGATGCCTGATAGACTATGGATTTATGGAACGCCTTGATGATGCCAGTAAGTACTGGGTTCATCGTTAAAGGAAGGAAAGGTATTGATATTATGGACAAACGGGCTGAAATAAAAAGGAATTACAAAGAAACTCTGCGACCAGCTGGTATTTACCAGGTGAAAAATCTCAAAAATGGTAAAATCCTGATCGGCAGCAGTATCAATCTGGATGGAGCATTAAATCGTATAAAATTTGAACTTGACTTTGGTCTGGAAAAAGGTTTGAAACATGGTCATTATGCCGGAGATGACCTTTTAAAGGATTGGCGAAGTTATGGTGAAAATTGCTTTAGCTTTGAAATACTGGACTATCTGACCATTGAAGAATATGATCGGAAGAAAGTGGAAGAAGAGTTATCTGTATTGCTGGAAATGTGGTTGGATAAACTTCAGCCCTATGAACCGCACGGTTATAACCGCAGGCTGGAGAAAAAGTAATTAATTATCAGTTATGGCCTAGGTGTTAAGGCGGGATTTTGGAACAATAAAATGGCACCTGCAAATGAGGCTAAGAAACCAGCCGATCAGGCTTTCACTGCTGCAGCGGAGTTTGTACAGGGGACTCTTCAAGGCGAGCTATTGTGATATATTATCACGGGTTAACAGGTATAATAGAAAATGATAGCTGGAAACAGGGTGGGTAGATAATGTATATTTAAAAGTAGTTAATTTAAATCTCAAATTAGGAAGTACGAGGAGGTAAACAGGGTGAATAATTTTACTTATTACAATCCCACCAAAATATATTTTGGCAAAGATACCATAAAAAACATTGGCCGGGAACTGCGTGAACATGGTATAAGAAAAGTACTGCTGGTCTGCGGGCGCCAATCGATATTCTCTACCGGGGTTTATGATCGGGTATCTGCCTCCCTGGTAGGATGGCATGTAGATTTTGTCCGCTTCAGCGGAGTGCAGTCTAATCCTGTGTTAAGCAAGGTTCAGGAAGGAATACAATTAGGGCGCAAGGAGGAGGTGGATGCAGTTCTGGCCGTCGGTGGGGGAAGCGTTTTTGATTCGGCAAAAGTTATAGCAGCCGGCGTCAAACATGAAGGCGATGTCTGGGATTTATTTACCGGCCAGGCTAAAATTGAAGATGCACTGCCGATCTTTGGGGTATTGACGCTGTCTGCTACTGGCTCTGAGATGAATGGTAATGCGGTTATTACCAAAGCAGAAGAAAATAAAAAATGGGGTATAGGATCCAGGCATTTATACCCCCGGGTGTCCATTATTGATCCAGAGTTTCAGGCCTATCTTTCCGCCCGGGATACTGTGAATGGTGCGGTAGATATTATGAGCCATGTTTTCGAGTTGTATTTTGATGGCAGCAAAAATGTAGAGCTTATGCAGGAATATTCCGAGGCTATTATCAGAACGGTGATGAAAAACGTTAAAATTTTGCTGACCAATCCTTCTGATTATGAAGCACGAGCCCAGATAGCCTGGGCGGCTACCCTGGCTTTAAATAATTCCAATGGAACCGGAAGAAGAGGCGGAGATTGGGCTGCACATGATATAGAGCACAGTGTGAGTGCTTTCTACAATGTGGCCCACGGGGCTGGTCTGGCGGTAGTTACTCCGGCCTGGATGCGTTATGTATATAAGGAAGATCCGAAAACTTTTGCTCGCTTTGCGGAAAAGATTTTTGGGATTACCACAGGACCCCAGGAGGAAAAAACCCTGCAGGCTATAGAGCAGCTGATTAACTTCTTCCGGGAAATAGGGGCTCCCGTTACCCTTAAAGAGCTGGGGGTCAAATACGAGGACCTGGAAAAGATGGCCGGAAACGCGGTACAGCAAAGGCCCCTGGGGAAACTCAAAAAACTGCAGAAAGAGGATGTTCTGGCCATTTATAAAATGGCCTATGAATAAAAAAGATAAGGAGATATTCCTTATTGGAAGTTTAAAATTCTCCCATTCCTTTTTATGTGGTTCCACTACAGCATGAGAGTTGAGATCTCTTATAGATTACCAGAACATAAGGACCTATTTTTATTTGTGTGAATGAAGGGTTAATATTGGACAGACAATAAAAAAACCCATTGTGACTACTTTTAAATCAACAATCTAATATTCTCGTCATATCAGATGTATTTGGAGAGAGGAGGATCTCATTATGAAATCGTTTATAGCAAAAAGCAGGATATCAATAGCCCTGCTGATAATCTGTGGTTGGCTGATGCTGATGCCAGGCCCCTTGATGGCCAGTACCGGCAGTGATTATCCGCCGGTTCAGCTGAATTTGAATGGCCAGTATCTTTATAGTGATGTAGACCCGGTGATAGTTAATGGACGCACTCTGGTGCCCTTGAGGGTTATTTCCGAAGCCAACCAGGCTGAGGTAGAGTGGGATGATAATAGCAGAACCGTTACCGTAATAGGCCGGAATGAGGCAGGTGAAGACCTGAAAATAACAATTCAGATCGGTTCTGCAGCAGCTGGAATTCAAAAAGGGGCTCTGGTCCAGGACCAGGTTCTGGATGTACCAGCACAGATAATCAACAACCGTACTATGGTACCGGTAAGGTTCATATGCGAAACATTAGGGCTCAGTGTTTACTGGGATGGGGAAAACCGGATAATATACCTTTCCCGAAGCAGTGAAGATTCTATACCTATTCAGGTTACTGCTAAAGAGGTGAAATATAAAAATGATTGGATAGATGTAAACCTGCAGATTCCGGTTATAAGTGGCTTAAACAATACCGCGATGCAGGAGAGCCTGAATAATACGCTGGAGAATGATGCGCTGCAGTTTAAGAATCCATTAGAGAAGGATGCTGAAGAATACTATCAACAGGCAGCCGGTAATGAAGAATTGCATTTCTGGCCTTATGCAGCTTATACAGAATTTATCACCGTATATGATAAGAATAATCTACTGAGTATAACGGTAGACTATTATGATTATACCGGGGGTGCTCACGGTTACACTGAACGGGTTGCTTATAATTACGACCTTGTAAGTGGGGAAGAAATAAAATTGAATGACCTTTTTATGGATAGCTACGATTTCAAAACGATATTAGATCAAGAAGTCCAACGTCAGATTAAGCAGGATCTAGAAATTTATTTCGGAGATGATCTGTCATCCTATCAAGGTATAAATGAAGATCAGCCCTACTATATCGAAGATGATGGTCTAATAGTATATTTCGGACTCTACGAGATTGCTCCTTATGCTGCGGGAATACGTGAATTCAAAGTTCCCTTCACCCTCCTGGAGGAAGGAATGCAATACCAACTGTAGATTTAAATCGGGACACGGGGACCGGTACCTTTTCCCCGTGTCCTATTTTGTTTTCTGCAAATACCGGCTAGCTTGAAGAACTGCCCCGGTCCCTTTTGTACAAGGTTTATTGGTTTTTCTAGAAAACAGAGTATCTTCATTTTTAAATTATCCTGCTGTCCCCCGACATAATTCCCCACTAGGTAATAAAAAGAAGTTGAATGGGTTTAGTCATCGATAGTTCCTGTCCGGCTAACAAATTCAAAATATAATAGAAAAATATTCCGGAAAAAGTAGGAAAAGGTTAATGTGTGTCTAATAATAGAGTTAAGAGTAATTTATCCTATCTCATATACATTTTGGTTCGGATTACGCATAGAATGGTAAAAGGCTGGAGTAGTATATTGGATGGATGATTTCTAGCTTAGTAAATTAAGAGGTATAGGAGGTATATTTTATGTATGGAGGAGATGCAGCGTATTTGGGTTTGCTGGGTGCTTTCGGTTTTGTGTGGTTTATAGTCTGTGTGGTTTTTTATGTGCTGAAATCACTGGGAATAAGCGCTCTGGCAGCCAACCGGGGCTTGGAAAACCCCTGGTTGGGATGGGTGCCGGTAGCGGATTTGTATCTTTTAGGTATGTTAGTGGGAAGCATGGATCTGTTTGGGTATAAGGTTGATAAGTTGGAGATTATACTGCCGGCTGCTGTGGTAGGTGGTTCTATACTGGGAATGATTCCGGTTCTTGGATGGTTGTTAATGATTGCCCTTATGGTATTCATGGTGATGTTTACCTATAAGTTGTTTGAGATGTACACTACTAATGCAGTTTTATATACGGTACTATCGTTGCTTTTGTGCCTGTTCCCAATATTCTTATTTGCTATACGTAATGATCCTCCCCTGGCTCAGGCACCAAATCCTAACAACGATCAGTATTATTAAGCAATTAAAGTCGAATTATAATAAAGAGCCAAGATCTGACTGCCGGTTTCCTGGACCGGCAGTTTAAATTGTTGACAAAGTCGGCAATTTTACAGACCGATGACAGGAGTGAAGATCAAGGCAAAAAAAAGGTCCGTGATTGAGGCGTACCCAAGTACGTTGATTCATCGGGCTTTTTGAAATAACGCTGAGATTCGCTTTTGTCGGCCTAGCTGTCGGTTTTCTGGACCGGCATTTTTTTTAATCTCTATTATTGAAAGACGGTACAAAAATCCCACTGCAGTAATCACTGATGGCAGGGAATTTGTTATGTTTCGAGAATGTATGTAAATATAAAATTACTTTAACCAGGAAAAAGGCAGGAGGTAGAATTAGTGACAGACTATAGTTTTGAAATTTTAACGGCTACCCAGATGAAAGGACATAAAATAGAAAAAACGAAAGATTATGAGGTCAAAGTGGTAGTTAAAAAAGATGATAAAACATTGTTTAATGATGTGGTTAAAGTGAGGAAAAATATTCAGGGAGTATACCCGGAAATTGAGTTAATAAATAAAAAGATCAAGTCCGCATCAGCTAAAAAAGAGCTTCTAGATAACCTGAAGCAGTACATAAAAAAAGCCCGTTAGTAATTGAATGGATGTGCTCCGAACGCACTGATAATTGGGGAGTATGATGATATCTTTATAAGGTGAGAGCCTCTAATAAAGCTGACAGGGAGCAGCAGAATGATAAACGAGCTAATAAGCTTGGAAACTGAAGATGAGATAGTTCTGCAGGGGGGCATTATATGAAGCTGAAAAAGCTAAGCCAGCGGTTATTATTCAACCCGGAGCGGGCATGAACTTCTATACTGGCATGGGCAGGTTTTTGCCGGGCCTTTTGACCAGTCATGGCTATACCTCCTGAGCGCAAATAACCGGGGGCACGATTTAATCCAAATATAGAAAAAACTATATAGCACCATCAAGGCTATATAGAGGTGATAATTTGTGTTGATCCTGCAAGGTGAGCAGTAATTTTATGCAGAATATCAAAATGGAGGATGAGCAAATGAGAAGATGGGGTATCATCATTCTGGGTATTATATGTATAAGTGGATTGTTCGGCTGTGATGCTCCAGAATCCGAGGAAAAACTACCGGATTTCAAAGCTGTTGACCTGGAGAATAACTATGTAACTAATGAAGTTTTCAGTCATTCTGAGCTTACTATGATAAATATCTGGGCAACTTACTGTGCTCCGTGTATCAATGAGATGCCTGATATACAAAGACTGCAGGAGGATTTACTGGATAAGAATGTACAGGTAATTGGTATCGTTGCTGATAAAAGGCTGTCTACAGCCCAGAAGATAACTGCGGACCAGGAAGTTAGTTATGTGAATCTTTTGCCGGACCGTTCATTATCAGATAACCTGATCAGCAGATTTGATTATGTGCCGGTTACAGTATTTGTTGACTCTGAAGGCCGACTGCTGGATACTATCATAAGTGGCAGCAGAGATTATGATACCTATATGAAAATTATTGAAGAACTCCTGGAAAGCCAGCAACCTTAGCAAGAACTTGAGGAGAGCAATATGAATAAAAAACATTTAAGAATACTCCTCCTCACTATGGGAGTCGTACTGCTCATACTCGGGGCAGTTCGGAATGAGGCAGTCAGTGTATATACTAAAGCGGTGAAGATTTGCCTGGAATGTATAGGGATTGGTTAACTTGAAGAGGAGAATGGTACAGTATATCAGCGCCCTGCTCACCAACGTTAACTTACCCGGGTTTATTCAGGGCCGCATATACCAGGGAGTGAGCAAACATGTCTGTGTGCCGGGATTAAACTGTTATTCCTGTCCGGCTGCTATAGGTGCCTGCCCTTTAGGGGCCTTACAGACCATCCTGGCCAGCAGCCGATATACGTTTTCTTATTATGTTACCGGAACCCTGCTTTTGTTTGGGGTCTTTATGGGCAGGTATGTTTGTGGTTGGCTGTGCCCGTTTGGACTTATTCAGGAACTTCTATATAAACTGCCTTCGCCGACTTGGACCATACCACGCTGGGCGGGCTACATAAAGTATGTAATACTAATTGTTTTTGTATTATTTCTGCCTGTATTTTTGGTAAACAACCTGGGGATGGGGGACCCTTTTTTCTGTAAATATATATGTCCGGCGGGAACCATGGAAGGAGGTATCCCGTTGCTGGCCAGCCATCCCGATTTAAGAGATGCAGCCGGGAACCTGTTTCTATTCAAACTACTGTTACTAGTATTGGTAATATTGCTTTCTATTAAATCCTTTCGTCCCTTCTGTAAAATTATCTGCCCACTGGGAGCAATATATGGTTTATTTAATCCCATTAGTATTTATAGATACCGGGTGGATAAGGAAAAATGCATTAAGTGTGGGAAATGTGCCCAGAATTGTAAAATGGGGGTAGAGATGTATAAGGAGTCTAATAGTCTAGAGTGTATTCGCTGTGGAGAATGCCGCTCCAGTTGTCCGGTAGAGGCTATTACCACCACGTTTCGCCTGGGTAACGATTCTAAGTAAATCACTAACTTACTAACTCAACAAGGTTGCTGATGTTCCCGTTGGTAACTATTGATGTTTCGGCCAGTCTTATTTAAACAATGTAGAAATATGGTCTTCATATATAATGCTTGGTTATTCAAGTTGTTTACCCCTGTAACCGCCTTACCCTCATTGCTAAAACAAAGCATAAAACTTGCCAGTGGGGTAACTGCGAAAGTTGAGTTACTTACTTACGAGTCTAATAACTTGCATAAGTAAATTAGTGCCTGATCCCATAGTCATATCAAGAAAAATTAACATTGTGTTGAAATTTTCTTCATTATTTTATGCTACTATTTATTCAACAGGTGATCATAAATTGTACCTTCAATTTGGGCAGGTTAAGTACCTGTCCTTTTTTTGTGATTATGGTGCCTTGGCACCATAATCATTTAATTAGGTTTATGGTAAGAAAATTTTAATTTACTTCCAGGATATTGATTTCTTAAATAGAATAATTACATAGATAGCTTAATATAAGAGAGGAAGTGGAAGAATGAAAAAACATATTGGAATGGCCATGATATTATGTCTTTTGCTGGTAACCTGTACATTGGCAGGCTGTGGTGGGGGCAGCAGTGATTCGGAGCAGAAAGATCCGGCAGAAGTAAGTGAAAATGCTGGTGCAGAAAATTCTGAGAGCAGCCAAGATAGCTTAACCCTGGACGAAATTTTTACTAAAACCAGTTCTATCGAATCCTTAACCTTTGAGTGGGAGATGACTGGAGCAAATATGTCATCCAGCGGTACTCAGTACATTCAGGGTTCCAATATCCGCATGGATATGAATGCACAGGGAACAGGACAGGTAACAATGCTTTATAATGCCGATACCCAAGAATCCTGGATGATTAATGTAAATGAAAATACAGCTATGAAGCTGGGTAGTTATGATGCTGAAACCGAAAGTGTCAACCCGTTGGAGCCGATGACAGAATATCCGCAGGATATGTATAACATAGTGGGCCAGGAAACTATCGATGGGAAAAAATGCGCAGTAATTGAGATGACAGATGATAACGATTATACGAAAATGTGGGTATGGGAACAATACGGCTTTCCCCTTAAAATGGAAATGACCGTAGAAGGAAATCAGATCAACTATGAGTATAAGAATGTAAGCTTTGATACAATACCTGATTCCATGTTTGAGGTCCCAGCCGGGGTTCAGATTATTGATATGCAGATGCCTGACATACAAGACCTACAGAACATGGGTCAGCAGTAAACAGTAATTTAATCAAGCATTCCGAGCCTCCGCTTATCAGGCGGAGGCTCCAGGTTGTCGATAAAGTCGACAAGATGCCAGGCCGATGACATAAGTGAAGATCAAGGCATGAGAAAAACCCGCGATTGAGGCGTACCTGAGTACGTTGATTGAGCGGGTTTTTTGAAATAACGCAGATATTCACTTCTGTCATTAGTCTGAAGCCTCCGCTTATTAGGCAGAGGCTTCTTGTATATATTTCCTGCTCATCATTATTTGAAATAATTATGTATATGAAACATGCCCTTATTCATAATTCATATAATAGAGGAACTTTTATCATCACCAGCTCGAAAATGAATTGTGAGGAGGAGATAGTTTGTGCAAGAGGCTGGGAGTTTTACTGGCAGTTATTCTGATGATGGCAGTCAGCCTGGGGGGATGCGCTTACAGCAATACTGACCCCCAAAAACAAGCAGCAAGGGTGAGGCTTTGTGAGGTTTTTCCCTCCCTGCTTTATGCCCCCCAATATGTAGCTATAACTCAAGCTCTCTTTGCTGAAGAAGGACTCGAAGTCGAGCTGACAACAGTACTGAGTGCTGAGGAACTAAATACTGCACTGCAGGAGGGCCATGCTGATATAGCTGTAGCTGGTGCAGAAATCAGCCTTCAAGTTTATCAACAGGGGGAGGAAGACTATCTAATAAATTTCTGCCAGTTGACTCAGAGAGAAGGATCATTTCTGCTGGGTCACAACCAGGAAACGGATTTCGAATGGGGGGACCTCAGGGGGAAGACCATTATAGTAGGACATCCAGGGGGAAGGCAGGAAATGGTTTTGGAATATATTCTCAAGCAGTATGGTCTGAACCCGGGAAAAGATGTGGATATTATTAGTGATTCACATGCATCTGAAGCTTTTAAGGAAAGAAAGGGTGATTATGTGGTTCTTGGTGAGCCTGCCGCGACCTGGCTGGAAAAAGAAGATGCCGGGTATGCAGCAGCTTCTATGGGAACTGCCAGCGGAGATATTCCGGAAACGGTTTACATGGCCAGAAAGAGTATGCTGCAAAAGAATCCTGAATTAATACAGAAATTTAGTAATGCTGTATATCAGGCTCAGTTGTGGGTAGATAGTCATTCGCCACTTGAAACAGCACAAGTAATTAAGCCTTTCTTTCCTGACATAAAACTGGCGGATCTAGCCGCAGCAATAGAACGGTACCAGCAGCAGAATACCTGGCGGATAACTACGGTAATGGACCAACCGTCCTTTGATTTACTGCAGGAAATTATTTGCACTGCCGGAGAAATGGATGCAGTAATAGAACCATATATGCTTATTAATAATGATTTTGCTAAAAAGGCAGTTCTATGTAATAAAAGATGAGAAACATTAACGTTTGTAGCTATCGAAAAGTTTACGCATATAAAATCTATTTCCATTAAACTTAAGTTCTATAAGTTTTTCCTCAGCTATAAGCTGCTCAACTGCAGTCCATTCTTGTCCCGCTTTTTCTAATAGTTCTTTAACCGCACTTTCTCTCATAGGATGAACGGAAGTAATGCTCAGCAGATCCTTTTCCAGGTTGCCGGTGTAGGTGAAACTATTACCCTCATGTCCGATTAGATATTCCACCTTATCAATATACTTGCTGTATATTTGATAAGCCGTATTCACCGCTTTTTCATCCGGGGGTTTTATCTTTATATCAGCTGGAGGACGGGTAGGTATTAATATATAAGATATTTCCGGTTTTACCTGAGCAATAAAGCGTGCCGTCTTATCCAGGTCAGCATCATTATCATTTAATCCTTGCACCAGCATAGTTTCTGTATATAATTTACCCTGATATTTTGAAGCAAAAGAGAGAATACCTTCCATTATCATAGGCAGGGACAATCCTCGGTGGGGATGGTCGATTTTACGCCAGATTTGCTCATCAACAGTATCAATCTTCACCGATACCCAATCAGCCCTGGCAAGTTCTGCTCTTACATCTGCTTTCCAGAGCAGAGAAGCATTAGTTATTACTGCTATTGGGACATTCAGTGGTTTTAACAAGTCTATTGCCCGACCCAGATTAATATCCAGAGTAGGTTCTCCATCAGGAACAAAGGAAATATAATCAATACTTTCGCCTGCTCCCCTGGCTTTGTTAATTTGTTCCTGCACTGCCTCCTGGATTTCCTTCGGGGGATAGAAAGATTGCCTCTCAATCTGTACTTTGCTGGAATGACCCTGCTGGCAGTAAGCACAGGAATAGGTGCATATTTTAGGTGGTATATTATTAACTCCCAGGCTGCGACCCAGCCTGCGAGAGGGGATAGGTCCGAAGGTTAGCATATATAATAACTCCTTTCAAATTACTTTCTCTTCTTAAAATATTAAGTCCAGTAGTCTTAATTATAATGTTTTTATGGGGATAAATCTAATAGGACCATTAAGATAACTTATCATCGACCTGGCAGATTGCCGACTTTATCAACCAGTTGAAATCACTTAGCATGTTCTTCGATGACAGAAAATTTCTTATGGTGATAAAAGTATTTACAATGAGGATATCTGCAGGTAATATATATCTAGAGTATTTAGAGGTGATTTAAAATGTCAGTTAATATACTATTTGTGACTGCTTTTTTAGTTGGGCTATCAGGAGCAATGATGCCGGGACCTTTGCTAACCGTCACTATTGCGGAAAGTGTCAGAAGAGGTTTTATTGCCGGCCCGCTGATTATTTTGGGGCACGCAGTCCTGGAATTAGCCCTTATATTAGCACTGATAGCAGGTTTATCAGTTTTTTTAAGCAATATAACCGTGAGCAGTACCATTGCCCTGCTGGGAGGAATAGTCTTGATATATTTAGGTCTTACTATGAGCAGGGACGCACTTAGAGGAAATATATCGCTTGGTGACATAAATAAAAATGAGGTTGGGACAACTAAAAAAGGCCTGCATCCAGTGCTGGCTGGAGCAGTCATCAGTCTGGCCAACCCGTTCTGGAGCATATGGTGGGCCACAGTAGGTCTAACTTACTTGACTATGTCTCTTGAAAGCGGCAGAATAGGCCTGGCCTCGTTCTTCTCCGGACACATCCTGGCTGATCTGGTCTGGTATACTCTGGTAGCGGCCGTGGTAGCTGGCGGCAAAAAATTTATAAGCCCACCAGTGTATAAATATATAATAGTGGTGTGCGGTATTTTCCTGCTGGTGTTGGGATTATACTTCATATACAGTTTTGGGGTCAGGCAACTTATGTTCAGTTAAAATCATAAGTTAGCAACTCAACTTTCTCACTTACCCCACTGGCGAGTTTTATGTTTTGTTTGAGCAAGGAGGGTAAGGCGGTTACAGAGGGTAAACAACTTGAATAACCAGGTATTACGTATGAAGACCATATTTCCACATTGTTTAAAATAAGACCGGCCGACGGCGGGACAAAGCATAACGCTCGCGCAGCCGAAGCTGTTACCATCTGCGAAAGTTGAGTTAGTAAGTTAGTGCCTGACCCATTTTTATTTTAGATAATAATAATCGTCAACCTGTTTAACCTCGTCCAGGCCTATCAGACGTTGGAGATGAACGAAAATAGCCATTTTCTCCCACATTTTAAACAATCTAAAGTAGTTTTTGATTTCACCATAAAATATTACTAAATCAGTCAGCTGGTCTAGAGTCATAGGTTGTTTCAAGCTGCTAATGAGCCGCTCTTCTTTTTGATATATTATGTTGAGATAATTGTGCAGCCTTTTCTGGATGTCTTCCTTTATTATACCCCGGTGGGAAGATATGATTATAGATGGGTTTATTTCCATGCACAATTTAATAGATTTGATATAATCATCCAGGTTGCTGCATAGATGTCCATACCAGGGGCCAAAGCTGCTCAGTTCAATATCGGAACTGAACAATATGCCATCCTCCATTAAGAAACAGCAGTGCCCGGGAGTGTGACCCGGTGTATGCAGAACCTGCACTTTAGTCTTCCCAAAATCCAGTATTTGATCGTGGCTTATCTCATGGTGGACCGGTGAAGATTTGGCCCCTGTCCAGTCGTAAAACAGCTTCCCCAGATGCTCTTCGTTGAACTTACTAAAACCATAATAATCTGCAAATATCTCTTCCGATCTGATGGCCGGGGCATCCAGTCCATGCGCCCAGATTTCAGCCTTAGAGAATAGATGATTGTTCATTATATGATCTTCATGAAAATGGGAATTGATTATAATATCAATATCATGGTCCAGAAAATAATCAATGTTGGTTCTACCACAAGAAGTATCGATTAAAACCTGCACCTCATCATCAATGAACAAACTATGGGCATATGGAAAACGGGCTCGATCAGGAGCTTCCACGAACTTAATTGTATTATTAAGTGTTTGGAACATGGTTACACCTCCGGTTGAGTACTGCACATGATGTCAATAAGTTCAGATTCTAATTGTAACAAATCTGGTGAGGAAAAACTCCGATCCCGACCTAGATCTACTTTTATTTCTTTAATTATTTTAGAGGGACGTCCAGATAAAATAATTATTCTATCTGCCAGACAAAGAGCTTCTTTTAAGTCATGGGTTACCGCAATAATAGTAAATCTATTTTCCTGCCAGAGCTGATTGATATCCTCCATTATGCTGGCCTTGACCCGTAAATCCAGAGAAGAGAAGGCTTCGTCAAGTATCAAAAGATCTGGTCTGGTAATTAAGGCTCGGGCCAGGTTAACCCTCTGTCTCATACCGCCGCTTAACTGAGAGGGTAAATAGTCTTCGAAGCCTGTTAATCTGAGCCGGCCCAATATGTCCTGGTAATCTCCATGTTGATTTACAAATAGCAGGTTGTCTTTTACACTACGCCAGGGGATTAATCTGGGCTCTTGAAATACAAATCCAATCTTTTGATCAAAACTATTGATTACTCCGCTGCTAGGTTCCTCAAGCCGGGAAATGATTCTTAAAAACGTAGTTTTACCAGAACCCGAAGGACCAAGAAAAACCAGGCGCTGCCCTTTACTTATGGTCAAGTTCCAATTATCCAGAACTGTTAGGGAGCCATAAGCTTTATACAGCTTGTCAACCATCAGGCAATTGTCCATTGACTGGATAACCTCCTCAATCCCAGTTTGATAAGACGTTCAGTTACAATACCCAGAAGTACAGCTATTAGTGTCAAAGCCCACACTCCGGGAACATCAAAGATCATTCGCATACGAAGGATTTCTACCCCCAGACCGCTGCCGCCGCTTAAATATTCGGCGACCAGGATTACTTTCCAGGCCTGTCCGATACTGACATCCAGTATGGCTGTGATAAAAGGCAACAGTGAGCCCAGATAAATGTCTTTTAATATCCTAGCGCCAGGCACCTGGTACAGGCGGGCCATTTCCAGAAGATTTTTATCCAGATTATGTACCCCTGATACGGTGGTGAGAATGGATACAGGCAGCAGAGATAAAAAGGCGATAAAAACCGGACTTTTCCAGCCTATACCCCAGGCGAATATAACCAGAGAAAGCCAGGAAATAACTGGAACTGCTTGAATTAGCATAATAATGGGTCTAAACATATCATAGAAGGTGTCAGATAAACCCAGGAATAATCCGACCGGCATGCCAATAATCATAACCAGCAGCAGGACCAGGAATACTTTCCAGGCCGTCTCCCAGGCCACCAGCAAAATTCGGCTGGAAAAAATAAACTCCGCCAGCAGACGAAGCGTCTCGGCAGGTGCTGGAATGATACTCTTATTGATTATCAACGCCAGTACCTGCCAGATTGCTATGAATACTACTATACCTATAATACCTTTAAAAAATGAATTCATTATTTTACAAAGAAGCCTGAATCAGGTATCTTTTTTACTCCTTCCGGATAAGTCTCCTGCATAATTTGCAGAAAAGATATTACTTCCGATTCAACTTCCGCTGCTGGTATATATTCGAATTTGATCCGCTGCAGGGCAGCCTGCATAACCGCCGGTGGCAGTGGGAGTACTTCTGTACTAGCCTCAATAGCAGCATCAGGGTTTTCGTTAGCCCAGTTGGTAGAATCATATAGGATAGCCGCAATTTTTTGAGCCTCATCCGGGTAATTATTAAGAAATTCTTTTTTAACGAATAAGCCGGCAATGGGAATGCCTTTATCAGATCCACTGATTTCAGACCAGTATTCTTGATAGTCCAATACAATTTGTCCCTGGCCGGAAGCAAGGGCCAGACTGACAAAGGGCTCCGGCAGTGCAGCATAATCGATTTTGCCTTCCTTAAACAAAGCTACGATCTCCTGGGGGGGGGCATAGGCAAAAGTGACCTCTTCATCCGGCTCAATATTTTCTTTGGTCAGAGCGTATCTGGTTAAGACGTCGACAGTTTGTCCCCTAGCAGTTGGGGTGTAAACGGTTTTCCCTTTTAGAGAGGTCCAGTCCTCAAAATTAACATCTTCAGAGGCTAAGAGATAAAAGACTTTCCACTCATGAACCCCCAGCAAAGCAATGTCTATACCGCTGGCGTACATATTAACACCGTTGCTAATGGGGAGCACCGCGAATTCTACCTCATTTCCCGACAGCAGTCCTACTGCTTCATCCAAGGTATTCCAATATTGAACATTGATATTCAGATCTCCTTTAATATTTCCGCTGGAGATACCGGTAACAGGAATAACTGCCGGACCCAGAGGATTTATAAGCTGCACGGTACTAACTGCTGGATTTACCGGTTCAGAAGGCTGGCTTTGAGGAGTAGTTGAAGAACATCCTCCTACAAATAATAACAACAACAAAAGAGTAATGGTTAGAGTGAATAAACCATTTTTCCTGAAAGTTTTCATACATAGTAACTTCCTTTCTTAAAGACTAGTAAATAAAATATAACATAATTTAACAAACGATAAAATAAAAAGAGGCGTATAAACAATACGCCTCTACTGCTTTTAGTATAAAGATAAAGATCTAACTGCTGCTTAACTGCTGTTTAACCTGCATAATTTCCTGGGAAGTAGCATCACTGGCCGGTTTATACCAGCCTTTTTGGTTGGCTAGCTGATACAGTTGATACTGGAATTGCTCGTCTCCATTACGAATCTGCTGTAAGGTCTGTCTTAATTGCTGGTTAGATGTTTCTGTAATACATTTCGCGTAATTTGAAATACTGCTGTTGGTTTGAGATAGAATATCATTGGCCATTTCTTTATCTTGAAGCTGTTTCATATATCTATTCCTCCTATCCTAAAAAAGTCATTAATTTTTCACTGGTCTGCTGGCATGCCTTGGCAGACTGCTGGAACATCTGTTTACACTGTTGATCCTGAACTTCAGAAGCATAAAAATCAAATTTTTTCTGCATAGTCTGGTGGGCGCCGATTAAATGTCTCAAATTTTGTAGTTCCATATGGTTCAAGGTCATTTCATGTGCTCCTTTCTTAATCAACTTTTATATTTAATTAACAGGTATAGCTTATGTATTTTATTCTTATTTATGCGCTTAATTTAATGAATTTTAATTACATCATAAGTAAAAGAGGATTATTAACTGGTATAATCATTAGAATAAAAAAATAATTGAATAGTCACAAAAAATGCATAAATATGTTAAAATTAAGGATATAAGGGGAATTCATATTATAATATTTAGGAGTTATTCGTATTTTCTGGAGGGAGAATATGGAAATATTAGAATTATCAGAACAACTTGTTGATTGTAAACTGGGCAGGAACATATATGACGACAGCGGCAGGCTGCTGCTGCCCAAGGGAACTAAACTGCAAATGGCACATATCAGCCAACTTTTAAATATGGGTTACGGTAAGATCGCTGTCAGCTCTGATGATTTTAACGAAAATAATGAAAATGATAACGACACCCTTATTAAACGTAATCCACTAACCCAGGCATTTACACTCGCTGCTGATAATTTTAGAGATTTGATGGCTAAAGTATCTGCTGGTCATCTGGTGGGACAGGGCGAAGTGGAGGAGACTATGGAAGTGTTGCTTCCCACAGTCTTAGAGACTAATAATATTTTGTTGAATTTACAGGATTTAAGGCGTAAGGATGAATATACTCTGCAGCATTCCGTTTCGGTAAGTGTTGTTTCCTTAAAAATTGGACAATTGATGAGAATGTCACAACATGACCTGAAGATGTTGGGAATGGCTGGCATCTTACACGATATAGGCAAATGCAAAATTCCGCTGGATATACTTAACAAGAACGGTAGTCTAAGCGAGGAAGAATTTCGGGAAATACAAAAACATCCGGTGTATGGTTATGAGATAGTAAAAGGCATGAATCTGGAGGACCCCAGGATAATGTTGGCTGTTTTGCAGCACCATGAACATCAGGATGGCAGGGGTTATCCATTGAAATTAGCTGCGAGTAAGACCCATCTTTTTTCAAAAATAGTAGCGGTAGCAGATGTGTTTGATGCTATGACTTCTGAACGTCCTTATCGTGGCAAGATGGCTCTTTTTAAGGCCATGAATGAGATTTTATCCAGCAGTGTTAGTCATCTCAACCCACAGGTCGTGAATAAGCTGAGAACCTATATTTTGAGCATATGTCCTGGAGCATCCGCTCTATTAAATAACGGAGACATAGCACGAATAATTATGATGAATACCGACGAGCCCGCCCGCCCTTTGATACAAATAGGAGATAAATTTGTTAACTTAAGAGAACAGAGAGACCTGTGGGTTAAGGATATCATAATGTAAAAATAAATAATGCGACAGGGAGTAGGATTTACACTATCCAATTTGATATTTTCATTTCTTAGTGCAGGTTACAATCGAAGCATGGTTCCAGAGGGAACCGTTTTTTTATAGGGATAAATCCTTGAAACCGACCAGGCGGCTGATAAAATGATCGGTTTTCTACCACAGGAGATAGCAGGGAATGAATGCCATCAGTTTGTCTGCCAATTACAGAAAGGAGAAATGTTCTGAAATACAAAATTTATAATAGCGAAGCCGCCGTGTCTTGACTTACTCACTTGGATCGACCTTCATATTTTCTTTTAATTCCAGGCTGGCGTCCCTTACCAGCAGATCACCTTCTTTAATACCGCTCTTTATCTCTATGTTATTGCTGTCGCTTAATCCAGTTTCTACTTCCTGGTATTTTATTCTATTATTTTGGATGAGGATAACTTCTTTTCCATTATCAGTTTTGCGAACACTTTCTATGGGCAAGGTGATTACATCTTCCAGGTGGGTGGTTTCTATCGCTACGCGTACTTCATAACCGGGTTTCAGGTTAGCACTGTCCTCAATGCTGATAATGATCGGGACTCTGCGCTGGATAACGCCTAATGCGGAGATTTTTTCTTCTGCCTGGGGATATATTTTCAAGACTGTTCCCTCCAACAGCTTATTGCCCAGAACCGGTGTCGTAACAGACACCTTCTGCCCGATTTGTATTTCCCCCAAGTCATCACTCAGAATATCTGCTTTTATTTCCAGGTCCTGCACCGCGGCAATAGATGCCAGTAGAGTTCCAGCTGATACCGGCTGGTCTTTTTTGACCGGCAGGTTGAGGATCACGCCTTGAATGGGACTGTATATCTGGAGTTCTTCTTCCAGTTCTGCCAGTTTCCCTATTGTTTCCTGTGCCCCTTGAATTTGAGATTTAAGCATATCAAGAGAAGCCGACTGTTCATTTAATGCCTCCCCGGTAGTATCAACCAGTAAAATTGCCTTTTCATATTCACTTTTACTTACTGCTCCCTGCTCGAAGAGCTCTTCGATTCGAGCCAAATCTGTCCGGGCATCCTCTAGCTGCAGCTCCAGGCGTTTTGCACCGGCAGAAGCTGCTGCTGCAGAAGACTGAGCCTGGGCCAGCAGAGATCTATTTTCACTTAGCTGCAGTTGGAGTTCAGGGTTTTCCAGCTGCATAATAAGCTGGTCCTTTTCTACCACTTGCCCAATTTCTACAGCTACATTTTTTGACCTGGCATTTTGGTTGGAATACAGATCGTAGTCTTCAGCTGCCTGTACCAGTGCTGTATCTTCAACTGTTATACTTATACTGCCTTTTTCAGCCTTTACCGCGTCCACATTATCCCCGCCCTGGCCATATATCCAACCCGCTGCTGCAACCAGGAGCACCACCACCGCAATAATAATGCACAGACCTTTTTTTCCCTTCATGACTCAATTTCCTCCCCGTTAATCCATATTCTTGGATAATTCAATAATATCCAGCTTCTGAATCCCCCGACCTGCTACCCATTGTCCCAACAACACAAAAACCAGGCCTCCCAGTGCAGCCAGTACATAGCTGGAAGGGTAGATGATCACTGGCATGTACCACATATCAAATTCTACCGAGCCAAAGTAGAGCTCAGCCAGCAGCCTGCCTGCGGGCAGCCCCAGCAGTATTGAGGGTATGGCCTGGGGTATGGTCTCCTTCCACATAATAGATGATACTTCTTTCCTGGTAAACCCTATGGTGAGCAGGGATGCCAGTTCCCTTTTTCGTTCATTAAAACTCATAACAACTGAATTGTATATAATAACAAATCCTAGTATGACAGAAAACATGATCATAGTACTGACCATATATATCATGCTATCCATCAAACTCATAATGTTATCTCTTTCCTTCTGGCGGCTTACTATAGAATTGATTCCCGTCATATCTGATAATTCGCTTTCGATATAGCTGGCATAAACACTATCCACCTTCATTACTGCTCCGGTAAGCAGGTTTGATTCATTCAAAATCTTGTTGGCCTGCTGCAGGGAGACATAGGATTCATTACCGAAAAGCTGATAATTTATGGCTGTGATTTTGATATCTGCATAGTGTGCTTGCCCCATCCCCAGCAGTGTTTCCACCTGAACTGCGTCCCCCACTTTCAAGCCCAGTCTTTCCGCTGATTTACGGCTGATGATCACACCTTCATCGGGAACCGGAATAACCACCCCATTTTCTTTAGCGGGGTGTTTTAAGGTATTGGAAGGGTTTATGCCCATCAAAAGATCTTCACTAGTCCGGCTGTTATAATGTACTCTAACCGGCAGGGAGAAAATGCCTTCAATAAGTTCTACTCCTTCTAGCCTGGAAATATTGAGCAGCTCCGATTCCTTTACTGGTTGATTAAAGTGCAGCATATAATCATAAGAGGATTCCTGGTTGAAGTGCTGATCCATCATGTAATCTACTGCATCGTTGGTAAACATTGATACGATCAGAAGAGCAACAGCTGATACGATTCCAGCCATGGTTAACAGTAAACGAAGGCGATTACGGCTTATAGTTCGGAAGGCCATCTTCCAGGATGAAGACAGTTTATTCCAGAATCCGGGCAAGTTTTCCAATAACGATCGGCTGCTTTTGCTGGGCGGCAGTGAACGCATAGATTCTGCCGGGCTTATACTCAATATGGGGCGCGACGCGGTAAAACCGGCTAGTACTCCGACTCCCAGGCTGAGCATTAAGCTATATAAGATGACTTCATAATTTATTCCCCCGATAGCCTGGGGCAGGTTGAAAAACATAGCATACATATCGGAAAAAACAGAGGCCATAAAAATTCCAAATACTATACCTGCTGTGGCTCCAACTACACACACCATAATGGCATAACTGCTGAAATGAAAGATAATCTGCCGGTTATCAAAACCAATGGCTTTCATGATGCCGATCTGGGTTCGTTGCGTTTTTATCATACGGCGCAATATTACGAATTGTATCCCCGCCGCAATGGATAAAAATATCAGGGGAAGAAAACCGGATATGGCATCAAGCCCGGACAGTTCTGCATCCAAAGCAGCATGGCTCAACTGGTCCTTACGGGGGAAGCTGGCCAGGTTTCCATAGGGAGCAAGAATGTCTTTGATTGCTTTAACTGCCTGATCAATGTCAGCTCCCGGAGCTAATTGCACTATTACCTGATTGACCTGTCCCGGCAGGTTGAATAATTCCTGACTCTGGTTATGCGGCACCATCATAATACCAAAGGTCTCATAGTCTGGTACCATATTAGAAGCATCTTTCATAATATAAGTGAATTCTGGTCCGGTAGCTGTACCTACCACTTTAACCGGGTACTTTTTATTCTCAGCCACGATATTGATGGTGTCACCAAAAGCCAGTTTGTTGGCATCAAAGTAACCTGGATCAACCAATACCTCAATTCCTCCATCAGCAGGATACTCGGAGAATAAGCGCCCATCGAGAAGCTGAATACTGTTTACCTCATTTTCTATGGGCAGAGGATAAGATGTCAAACGTACGGTCGCTCTTTCCTGATTATCTTTAAAAACTGGGATATCTTTTTGAATTCTACCAGTGACTAGAGTGACTCCAGGAACTGCTTCGACCTGTCGAATGATTGATTCAGGTGCTCGGACTACATAGAAATAATAGTCAGCAAAGTTATTATCCTTATAAAATGCTTCCTGGGACTGGCCGAGGTTAAAGAATGCAGTAGTTATACCAATGTATAAGGAAATACCCACAGCTATTATTACGGCCATACCCAGGAATTGCCCCAGGCTTCCTTTGATTGTATGCCATAATCTGTGGGTTAGTACCTTCATTACCACTCAATCCTTTCCGGGGGGACAGGTGATTCATTCAATGATATTTCTGCGATGCTGCCGCTTCTCATGCGAACTACCCGGTCGGCTATTTCACCGATGGCGGTATTATGGGTGACTATAATTATAGTTCTTCCCATTAGCTCCTGGGCTTTCTTCAACAACCCCAGGATAGTTTTACCGGTTTGATAATCTAAGGCTCCCGTTGGTTCATCACATAGTAATAGAGTAGGGTTTTTTACCATAGCCCTGGCAATGGATATCCTCTGCTGTTCGCCTCCGCTGAGCTGGGAAGGGAAGTGGTCGATTCTATCGGCCAGACCTACCTGGGTTAATACTTCCTGCGAAGTGAGGGGATTTTTTACCAGACTGGCTGCCAGTTCAACATTCTCCCCGGCGGTCAGGTCTGATATCAAGTTATAAAACTGAAAAACGAAACCTATTTCATTGCGTCTAAATAAAGTTAGCTCGTGGTCACTGGCCTTGCTTAAATTGCGATCCTTAAATATTATTTCCCCGCTGCTGGGTTTATCCATTCCACCGATAATATTTAACAGGGTGCTTTTGCCCGATCCGCTGGGACCCAGTATTACCAACAGTTCTCCGCTGTATATATCCAGGGTTGTTTCCTTTAAGGCTTCTACGGTAACTTCTCCCATGACATAGCTTTTGGTCACGTTATTAAGTTTCATCAATACTTCAGTATCCATAGAAAAACTTCCTTGCCTGTAATTTCTTATCCTATCAGGTGTTTCTGCTGATTCAAGTGCTGGAGATGCATTTTTTATAGATAATTAAATTCTATCACAATAATTAATACTTTTTGGGTGCAAAGAGCTTTTCCTTGATTAGTAAATTAAGTCTATTTGATATTGGCGAGGGTGCCGGTAATCAACTGGATATATTGGCAGGATCCTTGATGGGCAATATGTTTGGCCCGGGAATGAAACGGGCTGCGACCAGGTTTAAGACTCCCATGATTCCAGCTGCCAAAAAGACCGCCTGGTACCCCAGGGAGGCCCATAACAAGCCTCCGGCAAAAGGAACGGTCATGGATACTGCGTGATCCAGAGTTATACCCATGGATATACTGGGGGCAATATCATCCGGCGATTCAACAATGCGATTCAAGTAGGTTATCCGGGCCATAGTAACGGCGAAAAGAAGCTGGTCGGTTACAAAACACATCATTATTAATATCACGGCTATATTATCAGCAAACAGCTGCTGGGCAAAAGCATAGATCATGCATAAAGAAGTCACTAAAACTGCATCAATGGATAAGACGGTTCGCTCACCCCAGGCATCTATGGCGCGACCTAACAAGGGGCGATAGAATAGACCCATAAGGGTAGCAATGATACCCAGCAGCGCGAAAGTTTCTATACCGCAGTGAAAGAGTTTGATCAACACCCAGGGAGCAAAGGTCAAAAATATCTGCTTTCGTGCTCCGAAAATCATATTAAGGATATAAAAAAGGGTATATTTGCGTTTCAGGAGCAGCTGTCGGGCAGGCCTTTTTACCGGTTCAGGTTTTATCCGGTATAATAATAATGCTGCAGCAAGGGAACAGGCACCAGCCAGGCCGAATATTACAGGAAATGAAAAGCTGAGCAAGGAGACCCCGAAGTATACCAGGATCATGCCTATCAGAAGGCCCAGGGCTTCCAGTGCACCCAGGTCTCCCATTAGTTTGCCTTCGCGCCCCTTATCAGCCAGGCGCAGGGCGATAGAAGATTTTACTACCATAAACACATGGGCTCCGGTACTCCACATCAGCATCCACACTACTACCATGGTCATGTCAGGAGCCAGCCAACCCTGCCCCCATAAAGATAAAGCTAACAGGAGAGCAGCCAGGGCAGCAATCCTGGTGTCAGCCAGAAACATAAATAGAGAAAAAATAAAGGCACACAAAAAGCCCGGCAGTTCGCGTGGGAATTCCAGAGCTCCCCGGGCTACTTCATCAATATGGTGTACCTGGGCCAGATAGTTATTGAAAGATGGATCATATAGACCTGCATAAAGGCCGAACAAGCAGCTGGCTGCAGCAAAGAGAAACAGTGGGGTTAAGAAGGACCTGCTAAAATTAGACATATACTGATGCTCCTTTGAAGGTAGGTGTATTAACTTAACCCATTGTATACCCTGAAAAGGAGATTGGAAAGCAAAAAAGAGATGCAAAGAGAGGCGAAAGTCTATAAAAGCTGAGCATATAGTATTATTGCCCCGGTTTGACCAGGGCGTTTATAAAAGGGACTTTGTATACTATAAGATTGAGGTTTGCCTTATATTTTTAGATTTAGTTTTGAAAGAGGTTTAGGAGGGGTGAAATTTGTTAATAGCAATTAAAACCGGGTCCGACAGGACACTAAGGGCAGGTGTGTAAGCCAGATCCAAATTGTATAAATCATCGATTTTGCATCTGGCAGTAAGGGCGGCAGCAATAGTATCTATACGTTTGCCTGCACCCGGATAGCCTACAATCTGTCCTCCTAAGAGAAGGCGGCTGTTTTTATCTACGGTCAATTTGACATAAATGCGTCCAGAATCGGGAAGATAAGGAGCTCGAGTGCGGGATTTAATAGTATGGCTTATATATTCAATGCCCAACTTTTGGCATTCATACTCACATAATCCGGTTCGGGATACTTCCATCTCCATAATTCTAGTTATGCCGGTTCCCAGAACCCCCTTGAGAATTGCCTGGCCACCGGCGGCATTTTCGCCCGCCACCCGACCCTGTTTACTGGCAGTAGTACCCATGGGAAGATATACTTCCTGACCAGAGACCAAATGCCTTACTGTAGCGCAGTCACCAGCAGCATAAATATCAGCTTGGCTCGTTTCCATTCTCTCATTTACTCGAATAGCCCGTCCAGCTCCCAGTTTGATGCCGGTCTGGGCTGCGAGTTCGCTGTTAGGGAGCACACCCGTGGAAAGTATTACCACATCAGCCGGAAAATGATCAGGTCCGGTCACTACTTCATTTACCTTGTCGCTGCCTTTAAAAGTGATAGGTGCTGATCCAGTTAAAATCTCAATACCCCTGGATTCCATATAGTTGTGAACTACTTCCGCAAGATCGGGGTCCATATTGGGTAGAATATGGGGAGCTTTTTCGATTACTCGAACCTTACAGCCATGTACCAGCAAGTTTTCCACCATTTCCAGACCGATATAGCCTGCACCTACGACAACCGCATGGGTGGGCTGGTATTCCTGGAGATAAGCCTTTATGGCCTGACTATCCTGAATGCTGCGAAGGGTAAAAATACCTTTCAAGCCAATACCGTCCAAAGATGGAAGAAATGGCTGAGCGCCGGTAGCAATGATTAAATGGTCATATGCTTCCGTCCAAGAGCGCTGCGTTAGCAGGTCTTCTAAAATGATCTGTTTTTTATAGCTATTGATTTCCAAGGCTCTGCTCCTGGTTATGACCTGGATACCCTGCCGAGCAAAGTCATCCACCGTTCGAACGATCAAATTTTCATGGGACTTTACTATATCTCCGATATAATAGGGCAAACCTCAGGAAGAATAGGAGATATATGGATCATCGGTGAATACCTTTATATCTAATTCCGGATTAACCCGGCGAGCCTTGGCGGCCGCACTCATGCCTGCGGCAACACCGCCAATGATTCTTAGTTTGCTGTTCATTATTAGTCCTCCTCAATAAAAGTTTTACTAAATAATGTTAATATATCTATACTTTCTGCATAAGGTTGTAATAATCCTACCCATGTCTGAAAATACAAAACGGTTCTAATTTTATCTTACACATAGTATAAAAATGGGGGGTTATTATATATTCATATTTCTGGTCCTTGTTAATATTTTTAAAAAATAGTACAATTCACTATATTAAGAAGAGATGGTTTTTAGCGGGGGTCTGGGCGAGGAGGAAATTAGATGGCTAAGATTAGCTTATACGCAGATAACTGCTGTGATCTGGATCAGGATGTTCTGAACCAACTGGGGATAACCTCAATTGCTTTAAAAGTAAACATTAAAGAAAAAAGTTATCGGGATAGAGTAGATTTGTTTCCTGGAGAATTCTATGAATTAATAAAGGAACCAGGAATTATGCCTACCACCTCACAAGTTAATCCAGCTGAATTTGAAGAAGAATTTAATAATATACTGGCTAAAGGCGATGATGAAATAATATACGTCGCATTTTCTTCTGGCTTAAGCGGCACTTATCAATCTGCCTGCGTTGCTCGTGATATACTGAATCCGGAACGTATTACAGTCATAGACTCGAAAAGTGCATCGCTGGGATATGGTTTGACATTAATCAGAGCAGCCCAGGCGATAGAAGCAGGTTTGAGTAAAGATCAGGTTATTGAAGAGATAATGGATAATATCGATAGAATGGAGCACGTTTTTATTGTGGGGGATTTTGAAATGCTGAAAAGAGGCGGTCGGGTCAGTGCTGCATCAGCATTTATAGGATCGCTGTTGAATATTAAAGTTATTGCTGAAATGAAGGACGGAAAAATTAATCCAGTCGAAAAGGTAAAGGGTTTAAAAAAAGCCAAGAAAAGGATGCTGGAAATAATGGCTGAGCGGGGGGACAATTTATCCGAACAGCTTATTGGAGTTGCTCATTCCAATGATTATGAGGGAGCACTTTTAATTAAAGATATGATTGCTGAAAAATTTGGCTGCCAGAATTTTATTATAACTGAAATCGGTGCAGTTATAGGTGCCCACGTTGGAGCTGGAACCTATCCGGTATTTTTTCTGAGAAAAAAATAAGCAGAGCAGATGATAGTTATTAAAAGGCTTAACCATCATTTTTATGGATGGTTGAGCTTTTTAAATGACTGCTGCAAAACTTTTGTTTTGGTACAGGGGGAAAGGTTCCTGGTCCCTACTATTATTCAAATAGAGAACAGGAACCTTTCCCCCTGTACCATTAATGGCGTAGTAAAATTTCTTGATAAACCTGGATATAGTCATCAATCATTCTATCCCAGCTAAACCTGCTTTCCGCCCAGTAGCGGCAGTAACTGCGGTCCAGGGACCATAGCTGTGGCAAAACGGAGCATGCCTCTTCTACATCTTTAACTAGAAAGCCGCTTTTTCCCTGATCAATAACCTCCGGCATAGAGCCTTTGTTAAAGGCGATAACCGGAGTTCCACAGGCCATGGCTTCTACTACACTCAGGCCAAAGGGCTCATGGAAATTGATGGGGTGAAGCAAAGCCAGAGCGTTACCCATGAGTTGATCCCGCTGAACAGGATTAGCCACACCAAAATAGATGATATTTTCTCCATCGATAAATGGTGCAACCCGGGTATTAAAATAATTCTGGTCTTGAATTATTCCTGCTATTATTAGCTTAATTCCTGAGCGCTGTGATATTTCCACCGCTTCGGCAGCACCTTTGTCAGGATGAATTCTTCCGAAAAACAACAGATAATCTCCTGCTTTATCATAAAACTTGAATTGATTGAGGTCTATTCCATGATAAATGGTCTTTATATAATTCAAATCCTGGCTTCGATCGGCGTTACTTATGGACACATAGTAATTACTATCGTTGTATTCGCGGTAGACAGGTATTATTTGACTGGATGAAAAACCATGTATGGTAGTTACCACCGGAGTATCTACCAGGCGGGAAAAAACCAGTGGCAGAAAGTCATAATTGTTGTGGATAATATCAAATTTATCAGCTTCTTCAAACAGGTGCGCAATATGAAGTGCTTCCCATACTTTGGGATCGATATCTTTATTCTCTTCATATGGTGCCGGGCAAACGGAGGCCAGTTTAGCCTGAGTTATTGAATCTCCGGTAGCAAAGAGGGTTACTTCCAATCCTCTTTTAACCAGCCCTTCAGCCAGCAAAGATACAACGAGTTCCCAGGGTCCATAATTTCGGGGCGGTGTTCTCCACGCAATAGGTGACAATAAAGCTATTTTCATTTACTATGCTCCTCGTTATTTTTGTCTAGAATACTTCTGTAACGGGCATACATTTTCTCAAGATTAGTTTTAGGACTCTCATAGTACGTATCTCAGAGGATTCATTCATCCAGGCGTATTTTTCTATAAGATTCCCAGACGATCTAATTTGATTCGGCATGTATGCGAATGCTTTTACTGCTTGCTTGGGCCGGTTGTCATACTGGAACAGTCCAAAATGTCTTTCATGAGGGTTTTCATGCAACGGGGGCTTGTTCCACAGCTCAGGTATATAGTCAGCATAGCACCAGGCCAGGGCTCCTAGAGTACCTTCATCATTCAGTATGGAAAGACATCTTAGATAATATGCATATATTTTTGTTTCGGAGAAGAGGGGATATTTTATTTCCCTTATATAATTTTGGTTTTTGTCTCCCCACCTTCGCCATAGAACGGACAAGTATACTTAATAAAGACAGTATAACCCAAAAAGAAAGAATATTCCATTAATGCTTGCAAATGGAATCGCCTGTCTGCTGTTAACCCTGCTTTCCTCGGAAGAACAAGATGATTTATGTTACAATAAATCAAAAAAGGGGTATTCTGATGCGAGTAAAGGTTAGTGAGTTAATGAACTCCAAAGTGCTTTTTCTACAGTCCCGGCAGACTATTGCAGAAGCTGCCCGTCTTTTTAGTGATAATGAAAATATATCTGCACTGCCAGTACTAGATGAAAACCAGAAGCTCATTGGTTTTATTAGCAAAACAGAGTTGATAGGTGCAATAGCCCGGGGGGTGCTGCCATCAAACGAAATTTCCCCAATAATTACACGGGAAGTAAGAAGCATATCTTTTGATGAATTTCTGCCTGATTTATTGAATGACAAATTTGAGTACATCCCGGTTTTTAGGAGCAGCGAACTGGTAGGGATGCTTTACTATGAGGAAGTCTACCATGCTATAGCAGAAAGATTGTATGAAAAAAAGCTGGATATGGAATCGAGTATCGATGCAGTATATAATCCAGTAATATCTATAGATAATAATTATAAGATAGTCATATTTAACAAAGCTGCGGCTAAATTAATGGGCATATCAGCAAAGGAAGTTCGGGGATTAAATGCCTGGGATATACTGGCCGGCACAGGAATCCTAGAAGCTTTTGTCAGCGGCTCGCATGCTCCACTTCCGTCCAATAAACTCGTCATTGCAGGCAGGAGTTTTTTGCCTTATCGCACCAATATTGTGAAAAACAGCAAAACCATTGGAGCTATCCTGGTTTTAAGAGAAATTTCGGAGTTTGAAGAACTGGTTAAAGAATCAGAATATACTAAAAAATTGAACCGGGAGCTGGATGCGGTAATAGAATCCTCCTTTGATGGATTATATGTTACTGATGGACAGGCTAATACTTTGATGTTAAATAAGGGCTTTGAACGAATTACTGGCGTTATGGGATTTGAATGTATTGGAAGGAATATGGCGGATCTGGTGAACGAAGGGGTGTTTTCACGATCGGGAACATTGTTAGCCCTGGAGCAAAAAGAAAGAGTGACTATCACTATTGTCCCCCGAAGCGGTAAAGAAGCTCTGATAACCAGTAATCCCATATTTGACGAAGAAGGTAATATTATTATGGTAGTTACCAATGTGCGAGATATTACCGAATTAAAGGAACTGCAGAGGCGGCTGGAGCAGGTGGAGGGACTGCACGAATTTTATAAAACCGAACTGCAGCACCTGAAAATGCAGAGCTCCCAGAAGATGATAGTTAAATCGAGCAAAATGAAAGAACTATTGAATATGGTTATGAGGGTCGCTGGAGTAGATTCAACAGTACTTATCCAGGGTGAATCGGGTGTGGGTAAAGAGTTGATTGCAGAAATTATACACAAAGGCAGCGGCAGGAAAGAAGGGCCTTTTATAAAGGTCAACTGTGGTGCTATTCCTGAGAATCTGCTGGAATCAGAACTGTTTGGTTATGACGAAGGAGCTTTTACCGGAGCAAGAAAATCTGGGAAAATAGGTCTTTTTGAGCTGGCTAATAATGGGATATTGTTTTTAGATGAGATTGGGGAGCTCCCCCTGGGGTTACAGGTAAAACTATTACGGGTACTGCAGAATAAAGAAATAATCAGAGTGGGTGGTGGCAAATCGTTTAAAGTAGATACCCGGATCCTGGCCGGAACGAATCAGGATTTAATGGAAATGGTTAGTCAGCAGAAGTTCAGATTAGATCTTTATTATCGCTTAAATGTAATACCTATTACGGTTCCTCCTTTGAGGGAAAGATTGGAGGATACTCCGGTCTTAGCTAATTTCTTTTTGGAAATATTCAATCAGAAATACCATATGAATAAACGTTTTCATAAAGATGTTATTGATTGTTTTGTGGAATATGACTGGCCCGGGAATGTCAGAGAACTTGAGAACCTTACGGAAAGGCTGGTTGTAACCACTAATGATAATTTGATAACCACCAGTGATTTGCCAGTAGCAATGAATATGGTTCTGCTGAGAAATGATCCGGAAAAAGGTTTATGGCCATTGAAGCAAACAGTAGAGAATGCAGAAAGACAGCTGCTGGAAAAGGCTTATAAACGCTATAAGTCAACCTATCAAATCGCTCAAGTACTGGAAGTTAATCAATCTACGGTGGTTCGGAAGGCAGCTAAATATGGAATAAAACACAGGTCTTAAGAAAGGTTTGACGGCAGACAGGGGGTGCCTGCCGTCAGGGGGAATAATATTCTCTTGTTTTTCAGCTGAATCCTGTCTCGTGTGAGTGGTACGACAGGTTGGCAAACAGCTGAAAAATTCTGATATTCATAGTTGGAAAGCTTGCCTTCCTTCAGGCATCCGGTCATAGTCCGTCTCTGAATTTCATTGGTTCCTTCGTGAAGATGGATGATCTTGGCATTGCGCATCATTCTTTCAACCGAATATTCACGAATGTAAGCATATCCACCCGGCACCTGAACCGCTTTAGTAGTGCCTTTCATTGCTACATCACCAGCATAACACCTGGCAAATGCACCCTCCGGTGTATGGAATCCGTGAGACACGGTTCCCAATGATCGGAGCCTGAATAGTTTCCTGCCCTTGGGACAGGATACATCTGCTTTTTACATAAATGCTTCTTCGGCCAGGTCAATGCAGCTGGTATCAGGATTCTGCATGGCTTTCAGAGTTGAAAAGACTTCGGGAACAACGTTCATCACAAAGAACTTGGCGGTGGCGATTTTGCTCTTGTAGAAGTTGGCATCAAAATGATCTTCTCCCAGTTCCGCCAGCTTCCGGGCAGCCAGGACACCCTGGTCGAGCATCATCTTGCCGCAGATAATCTTCGTACCCGCATGCAACATCCTGGTCGCATACAGCTGTTTCATTTGCTTATTGTTAACCGACCATTCAGCATTCAGATCCATAATTGATTGGAAATCGCCGAAGGCATCTTCCAGCATCGCAAATTCAACCGCGAATTCCGGAGTCTTCTTGGCAGTGATAAAATCAGCAATTTCAGCCATCCATTTCTTGAACGGTTCGCCGCCCTTCATGGTGAACTTGCGTCCGGTGAAGTCTTGCCCATGCATGAAGTTGGTTCCTTCCCAGATGGAATAGATTTTGCAGTCCCGGGCCAGGGAAGCCGGGGCATATTCTTCCATAAAGCCGTAGCCGCCGTGAACCTGCATCGCTTCCGCACACATTACCCATGCTACGTCGGATATAAAGGCCTTGGCAAGCGGATTTTGTATCATGAAGAAGTCCTCAGCGAGTTCCCGCTCTTCCTCCGTGGCAGCTTCTTTAGACAAATCGATATAGTAGTAGGATGAGTAGACCAACGCCCGGCAGGCTTCCATCATGGACTTCTGCAGCATTAGCATGCGGCGGACGTCTTCATGTTCGATGATCCGGACCTTCGGACCCTTCGGATCGGTGGATTTTGCGCTCTGTACGCGCACCTTGGCATAATCCAGAGCTGCATAGTAGGCCGCACCAAATGCGCCTAGAGAGAATATACCGGTGTTGATACGTTCTTCGTTCATCATCTGGAACATCTGGGCCATGCCTTTGGCGCGGGGGCCTTCCGGATCGGGGCCAATCATGTAGCCGTAGCAGTTATTGTTTTCGCCAAAGGCTAAAGAACAGGTGGCAGAGCCGTGGATGCCTAGCTTGTGCTCTATGCCGGTAGTGGTTACGTCATTCCATTTGCCCAGGGAGCCATCTTCATTGACCCAGAATTTAGGAACGACCAGGCAGCAAATTCCGGCGGTGCCATCTGCTGCGTCGGGGTGTTTAGCCAGCACCAGGTGGATGATGTTGTCGACTCCATCCCAGTCGCCGGTGGTGATGAAACACTTCTGGCCTTTAATCTTCCACAGGCCTGGGGTATCGGTAGGGAAGCACTTAGTGAGAATAGAACCCACGTCGGAGCCTGCGCCCGGCTCGGTCAGACACATGGAGCCGCCCCATTCGCCGGAGTACATCTTGGGCAGGAAGCGTTCCTGCAGCTCAGGCTGGAGATTATACTGGAGCACGGTGGTAGCACCCTGGGTCAGACACCACAGCATTACTATCGCCGGGGATGCAGCGGTCTGCATTTCCAGAATCGGGGCGTACCAGTAAAGCGGCATGCGGCCTTCCACTTGCCGGTCACCGAACCCCGGTCCCATCCCAGCGTCGATAACCGTGTTGTAGACAGACTTAAAGATGTCTGGGCTGATAACAGCCTTTTCGTCACCACCGACATGCTTCATTCCGATTTCATCGGACTCTTTGTTAGCTGGGCAGATCACGTCGCGGCAGATTTTGAAGTTAACATCGCAGATCGCATCAAAGTCGTCAATTCCATAGTAGTCTTTGTAAGCATCCAGAGATAAAACCTTGTCAGCGTCGAGCCATTCTTTTATCTGGAACTTAATGTCCCGAGTTTGATACAGAAAATTATTATGTGGCATTACAACTCCTCCTATTTTTTTTATTTATAATTCGTGACAAATGGCCGGGAATTGGCCAGCGCCTTCGATCCGACCGGCCATCTGTTATAAGTAAACTACATTAGCACCCGTATGATAACGCTTATCATCTTACATATTTACCACAGAGTTAGAGCATTTCAAAAATAGTGGTACATCCCATACCGCCGCCTATACAGAGAGTTGCCAGGCCGGTTTTAAGATTGCGTTTCTGCATCTCATACAGCAGGGTAACTATGATCCTGGCTCCAGAGCAGCCAATCGGATGACCCAGAGCAATAGCTCCGCCGTTTACATTGACTTTTTCCATCTTATCAGCCCATCCGCAATCTCTGGCCACAGCTAGTGACTGTGACGCAAATGCTTCATTGGCTTCGATAAGGTCAATATCATCAACGGTCATACCAGCTTTGGCCAGAGCTTTCTTAGTAGCTGGAATGGGACCTAATCCCATAACCGAAGGATCTACGCCGCCAGAAGCATAGCTGATGATTTTAGCCATCGGTTTGATTCCCAGTTCATCAGCTTTTTCTTTGGACATTACGATCATAGCAGCAGCACCATCATTTATACCTGATGAACTTCCTGCAGTAACAGTTCCGTTTTTCTTAAAGGCAGTACCCAGTTTGGCCATTTGTTCACGGGTAGCCATTCGGGGATGCTCATCAGTGTCAAATACTTTATCACCTTTTTTGCCTTTAATAACTACCGGTACAATTTCGTCTTTAAACTTGCCTGCAGCAATAGCTTCGGCTGTTCTAACCTGACTCCTGTAACCAAAATCATCCTGCTCTTCACGGGTTAAGCCGTACTGTTCCACTATGTTTTCTGCGGTAATCCCCATATGGTAACCGTTGAATATTTCCCACAATCCGTCATAAACCATGCCGTCTATGAGATCACCTTTTACCATATTCATTCTGTAGCCCCAGCGGGCATTAGGCAGGTAATAGGGATGAGCACTCATACATTCCATTCCGCCGGCCATAATAATGTCAGCATCTCCGGCTTTAATAACCTGGGCTGCCAGCTGAACTGCTCTCATTCCAGAAGCGCATACTTTGTTAATAGTAAACGCGGTAATTTCCTTGGGGATTCCGGCATGTATCATAGACTGGCGGGCAACGTTTTGTCCCTGTCCCCCCTGTAATACACATCCAAAGATTACTTCCTCTATCTGTTCCGGTTTAATCCCAGACCTTTTCATGGCTTCAACCATTACTATTCTACCAAGTTCCACAGTTTTAGTGTCTTTCAGCGTACCCCCGAAAGTGCCTATCGGTGTACGACACAGACCCGCAACAACTACTTCTCTTGACACTATTTGTCCACCTCTCCTTCTCATATAAATGAAAACATAATCCCAAACCCCTTTTTTGGCTGTTAAAGACATTCGCAAGTAATATTTACTGCGCTGTTCAGCCCAATAATTAAATTATCCCCCCCTTTTGTGAACTGTTAATATATTTACTGACTATGAATACTAACTGCTTCCTGTTCTGTCCCAGTCCACCTCACAGGCCTTCCAGAAACACTGCTGGCTGGCATATTAACAGTAATAAACCCATAAGATAGTCTGCCTATCCTGTTCTGTTTATAACAATTAATGCTGTGATATATTGGCTGAAATTATATTAAGAAGCAGTCATCATTTTTTCTCTAAAAACGAATATGCAATATGTATGCCAGGAATTGGCAGGAAATATTGTGATAAAAATGGGGTTCGGTCAGGGTAGCAACCGATGCTAAAAAGATATAATGCGAAAAAGCATTGAACAAAATGCATAAATGCATTACTTCGAAGAGCTGTCTTCAATAGGGCTTTTATAAAAGCGAATCTGCGAACACATTGAATTAATGCTGAAAAGCATTAAAACGTATTGGGTATGTAGAGTACTGCTTTTATTATAAATGAAATATACTGGTAATTATTACATTCTAATGTAAAATACTAACTGCATAATGAGTAAACCAGGTGCATTGGACTTTAATTTGTGTTATTTTTAAATTACTCGGAAAAAAATAAAATAAGGAGATCCATTAATTTGTTTCCATTAAGAGATAGTACCCCCAGCCGGTCTTTCCCTGTGATAACAGTAACGTTAATAATCATAAACATCATAATATTTGTCATGGAAACAGCTGCTGGACCCCAGGGTCTTAGTGATCTGGTTTATGTATTTGGCCTGGTTCCAGCTTTCCTTAAAGAGCAGATATCCCCGCTAGGTTTTTATCCTATAGTGACCTCCATGTTTCTTCATGGAGGCTGGATGCATGTTATCGGTAACATGTGGATTTTGTGGTTATTTGGCGATAACATTGAAGATTATATGGGCTCCGGCCGATTTTTTATCTTTTACCTTTTGTGCGGCATGGTAGCAGGACTTACTCATTATTTTATTAACCCTGGCTCCGATATCCCTGTAGTTGGCGCTTCTGGCGCGGTAGCAGGGGTTATGGGAGCCTATTTCTTAATGTTCCGGCAGGCAAAAATACTTACTTACATACCTCCGATTTTTCTTCTAAACTTGCCCGCCTGGATTTACCTTGGATTTTGGGGTTTATCCCAGTTATACTGCGGTACAGCAGATATTATTTCGGCCAATTCCTGTGGCCAAATTGCCTTTTGGGCTCATATAGGTGGTTTCGGGGCAGGTATGATTTTATATCGAGCTTTTTTGCGTGAGGAACCACAGCCCACATAATTATACTCTTATCGAATCATGAGAACGGTCATTGATTTTCTTCAGCAGTCGTTCAATATGGTCATTGGCCAATCTAGTATTATCATCACTATTCTGTAGAAAATAGATAGTATTTTCTATTCTTTCCTGGCTGGCTTTAATTTCGTCCCAGTGGACTTCTTCTTCATACAGATTCATACAATCCTGTAAATCATTAGCTCTGCCCGTTTCCAGGTAATGCTTAAATATGGTTAAACTCTTAATATCCTGGTAATCAGTGTGGATAAGAGATTTGCTTATTATGTTATTATATATTCTCAAGTTTTTCTGGGCATTTTTTAATTTCGATTCGGTAATTTCTATATCCACATAACAACGTTCGGTAAAGTCGGAACAGAAGTCTTCCCATTCCCCCAAAATAGTTTTGTAACGATCACAGGCTTTCTCGTATTCCCGATATTGGAGAAGATATATTTTCATCTGGTGATTAAAACTGCTGCTGTCTTCTTCCTCGCCTTTCCTTTTTCGGCGTGATTTTAGGGTATTAAAAGGGATCAAGTTTCCGCCAGACGAGTGCTCGCATTCTACCTTTTGAGGTTTTTCGGGTAAAATATCCGGTTCCTCCGGCCACAGGTTTTCAATATTAACGATGGCATAGCGTAATTCCAGCAATTTATTCAAGTAATTGATATGCTTATTAACTTTCTCCGTATCTTGCAGGGCGATAATGCACATATTTATATCTTTGATTAGATCGTCCTTATTTTTATGACCTTTTTTAGTGCTCTTGCGGCTTTTGTGATAATCTAAAATCTCACGATTCATGGGATCGAGGAATTCCAGTGACATAATAGTAGTAAAATCACTGGCTGTTATTTGCTTGACGTTGGCAGGTAGGTGTTTGTTAAAATAGAAGCGAGTGTTACTGAAAGGATAATAATACGGCCCGATTATGGAAATATATTTATTACTAATCAGGGTATCTATATCCTTCAATACGTCCAGTTCTCCGTCCAGCAGTTCTAACCACTGACGGCAGGGAGAAAGGGTGTCTTCCTCGGATTCAGCTTCTATTTTCAGCTGCTTATAAGTATCTAATGTTATGGTAAGGTGTGAGTTATAATAGTAAAAAAGAACTTCCTCTGGTGTATATTGCAGAAAAAGGGATAAATCAGGGAAATTGGCCTTGTCCTTATTAAGAAATGTAAAAAACATAAACAACCTCCTTCATTAAATCAACAATAAATAATTTCTATATATTTCCATAAATTCCTTCTTTTGATAATAAAAAAATAAAAAAAGATTAACTCTCTGGTTTTATTTACCACCGCAGGTGATTTATAATATGAATTAGAATCTCTTATAATAGGACTTTCAGGAGGTAGGGGAATGGATGTTAAATTACCATGGTTTGTTGAGGAATTGCGAAAAAGGGATCCAGATTTTTTTCCGGTGGTAAAGGGAGTGGTGGAGTCGGCTATGCAGACTAGAGCCCTGGATGCCAAAACCACTTATCTGGTGGTACTGGCTCTGGATGCCGCTAAGAATTCCGAGCAGGGGGTTAGAGTCCTGGCAGAACAGGCCAGGGAAGCCGGGGCGTCCGAAGAAGAAATTAGAGAAGTACTGCGCCTGGCATATTATGTAAGTGGAATGGACGTGATCAAAACCTCATTGCATGCTTTTGATTAGTAGTGAAAAGGAGAGTTTAGCCGATGTTTGAAGCATTACTTTTTGATCTGGATGGCACTTTATTGAATATAGATATGGATTATTTTTTACCCAAGTATTTTGGCAGAATGGCCTCCAAGGCCAGGGATCTTGGATACCAGGGAGCGGATCGGCTGGTACAGCAGATTTGGGTCTCAACCGAAAAGATGATTGCCAATACTGATCCTGATAAAACCAACGAAGAGGTTTTCTTTGAAGATTTCTATCGCAGTTGGCCTTATCCTCCAGAAGAATTCAGCCGGTTTTTTGATACATTTTACAGAGAAGACTTTCCCCAACTAAATGTATTTTGCCAGCCATTTCCTGGAGTGCAGCAGATGATGGAAGATCTTTTTAAGCGAAAGCTTAAGATTGTTATAGCAACCAATTCAGTCTTTCCGTTGACTGCTATAGAAAACCGGCTTAATTGGGCGGGAGTAGGACATTTTGATTATGATTTTATTACCTCCTATGAGAACATGCATTACTGTAAACCTCATCCCAGTTATTATCAGGAAATATGTGAAGTGATTGGAGTTAAAGCTGATAATTGCCTTATGATAGGCAATGATGCCGGCGAAGATCTGGTTGCCGGGCAGATAGGGATGAAGACTTTTTTAGTTGATAATATGTTAATTGATAAAGGGGACGGCATGCAGGCTGATTGGCAAGGAGAACTACAGCAATTGTTTAATTTCCTAAAAAATATATAGAATAAAGAGACCCGCCGCCGGGGGAAATTACTAGTAATAGATTTATCTGTGGTGGGGTGAATTATGGGAAAAAAAAGCAAAAAAAAGAAAAAACCGCTTACGGAAAATGATTTAATGAAAATTGAGATTGCCAGAGAGCTTGGCATATGGGAACAAATCGAAAAAGATGGCTGGGAATCTATGAGTAATGCCGCCTGTGGAAGGATAGGAGGTATAATGAGCAAGCGATTGAAGGAAAAGAAGCGGCGAGAAGAATAGGATGCGATCTGTATCCCCGGACTATGCGTTTGCATAGTCCGGGGATTTTAAGCTCGAAAGGGCGAGAATTAAGCCTACTCCCGCCGTCAGCCGGTCTTAACTGGCGGCTGGAGGTAGTCATATCTAAATAAGCTGTGCTTTCCCAAAAAGATGGTGAAAGGGTTAGGAGTCGCCTTACCTTCCTTGCTCTGAGCAGGCTTAATACTCGCCTGGTTTAAGTTAAGTTATTTATATCTGGGCGTATTGGTTTATAATTATACTTATAGTTAAAATTATGCAATGGTGGGTGATTAAAGAATATGACAGAAATTGAAAGAGTAAGAGTGTTCTTGCAGGCTAAAAACCCGGCAATTCGTATCTTGGAATTTGAGCAGGATACCAGCACATCATATCTGGCTGCTCAGGCCCTGGGCACTGAGGTGGGACAAATTGCTAAATCCATGCTTTTTAAAAGTAAAAAGGATGATTACATAATGGTGGTTTCTACCGGTGATGTTAAGATTGACAGCAAAGCGGTCAAGGAACTGGTAGGTTCCAAAGTGCGTATGGCCAACGAAAATGAAGTTCAGGAAGTTACTGGATTCCATATCGGCGGAGTATGCCCCTTTGCTTTAAAGACGCCAGTTACTGTTTTTCTAGATGAAAGTCTCAAGAGATACGATGTGGTATATGCAGCAGCCGGGACAGCAAATACGGCTGTGCCTATCAGTTATCAGCAGCTTATAGAGGTAACCGGGGGGAAGGCCTGTCAGGTATCATTTTGATCATCAACTAAGTTTTATAGTTGACATAATAGTAAGGGCAGGTTAGTGAACATTAAACCTGGTCCCGCTGTCACCCGTCGGGCACTGCCCCCGACGGGGTGGTCCTGTGGGCTCATTGCTCTGACCAGGCATGATATTTGCCTGGTGCAAAAGCTGAGGATTAAATAGTAGCAAGAGGAGAATTATAATGAATACGGGTTTTGTGCATTTACATAACCATTCTGAGTACAGCCTGTTGGATGGTGCTTGTCGAATAAAAGATATGGTAGCCAGGACAGCTGAGCTGGGCATGCCAGCTTGTGCCATTACTGACCATGGCGTATTGTATGGAGTAATAGACTTTTACCGGGCCGCCAGGAAACAGGGCATTAAACCTATTATTGGGTGTGAGGTATATGTTGCTCCCAGGAGCCGCCTGGATAAAGAGGCCCGGATCGATGATAATATGTATCACCTGGTTTTACTTTGTAAAAATGATCAGGGTTATAAAAACCTGGTACAGCTGGTCAGCAGGTCTTACCTGGAAGGGTTCTATTACAAACCCCGGGTGGATCGGGAAATTTTAGCACAGTACAGCCAGGGTTTAATAGCCCTGTCCGGATGCATAGCCGGGGAGATACCACAGGCCATTTTGGCTGGGGATTACGAAAAAGCCAGGAATACTGCGTTTGCATATCGGGAAATATTTGGACCAGGTAATTTTTATCTGGAGCTGCAGAATCATGGAATGGATGAAGAAAAAAGGGTGTGTGAAGCTTTATCGCGTATTAGTGATGAGACCGGCATACCGGTAGCAGCAAGTAATGATGCCCATTATATTAATAAAAACGATGCCGCCTATCATGATGTACTTTTGTGCATACAGACGGGATCGGTAGTAAGTGATGAGCAGCGTATGCGATTTCCTCCCGGCAGTGCCTTTTATCTAAAGAGTCAGGAAGAAATGCAGCAGCTATTTCCAGAACGGCCGGATGCCCTGACTAATACCATGGTGATAGCTGATAAATGCAATGTGGAATTTGAATTTGGTGCATTTCATCTGCCCCATTTTGAGGTAGGAGCAGGATATACTTCGGAAAGCTATCTGAGCGAATTGGTATGGAATAAAACCCGGGAAATGTTCCCTGATCCAGACCAGTTGATTGATGAACGTGTCGGTTTTGAACTCCAGGTTATAAACGATATGGGTTTCGCGGCCTATTTTTTAATTGTGCAGGACTTGATTAACTGGGCTCGTGCTAACAACATTGCGGTAGGACCGGGCCGGGGCTCGGCGGCTGGCAGTATGGTATCCTATGTTCTAGGGATCACTACCATAAATCCGCTGAAATATGGACTGCTTTTTGAAAGGTTTCTAAATCCTGAACGGGTTAGTATGCCGGATATTGATATAGACTTTTGCTTTGATAAAAGAGATCAGGTTATAGATTACATTATACAAAAATATGGAGCGGATCGGGTGGCACAGATTATTACTTTTGGTACTATGGCAGCCCGGGCAGCTATACGAGATGTAGGAAGAGCACTTGATGTTCCCTATGGGGAAGTGGATAAAATTGCTAAAATGGTGCCAGCTGAACTGGGGGTTACATTAGACCGAGCGCTAAGCATTGCTCCCGACCTTATTGAAATCTATGGCAGCGATTATACAGCCCGCAAAATAATAGATACTGCCCGGGCGCTGGAAGGGATGCCACGTCATGCCTCGATCCATGCAGCCGGAGTGGTTATTGGGAAAGAAAATCTCAGCACTATTCTGCCTCTGCAGAGAACCAGTGATGGTCATGTAGTGACCCAGTTTGCCAAAGAAACTGTTGAGGATATTGGTTTATTAAAAATGGATATCCTGGGACTAAGGACTTTAACCGTTATCTATCGGGCCATAGAAATCATCCAAAAAACTCGGGGAGAATATATAGATATTGATAACATAAACCTTGATGATGAAAAGGTCTATCATTTGTTATCCCAGGGGGATACCATTGGAATATTTCAGTTGGAAAGTGCTGGCCTGCGGAGAATATTAAAAGAAATGGCTCCCAGTCGCTTTGAAGACCTGATTGCAATTATAGCCTTATACCGGCCAGGTCCACTGGGCAGCGGTATGGTCGAAGATTTTATAAACTGTAAGCATGGGCGTCAGGAGATAGAATATATACATCCGGTGCTGCAGGAAATACTGCAGGAAACTTATGGGGTGGTTCTCTACCAGGAACAAGTTATGCAGGTGGCAGGGGTATGTGCTAATTTCACCATGGGTGAAGCTGATGTTTTGCGCAGAGCTATGGGAAAGAAAAAAGCTGGAGAACTGATGGCTCAAAGGGATAAATTTATTAAAGGAGCAGCCGGGAATAATATAGACCAGGTAACGGCCGAAAGACTCTTTGATATCATGGAAAGTTTTGCCGGTTATGGCTTTAACAAGAGCCATTCAGCTGCCTATGCCATGATTTCATACCAGACTGCCTATTTAAAAACCTACTATCCAGTAGAATATATGTGTGCATTTTTGAGCAGTGTTATAGACAATCAAGACAAAGTAGTTTTCTATTTACATGAGTGCCAGCAGATGGGGATAAAAGTACTGCCGCCGGATATTAATGAGAGTTATGAAAATTTTACGGTAAGTGGGGATAGCATTCGTTTTGGCTTGGGAGCTATAAAAAATGTCGGGCTGAGTGCGGTAAGCAGTATGGTTAATATCAGAAAAAAAAGGATTTTTAAATCACTATTTGATTTTTGTCTACAGGTGGACCTGGGACATATTAATAAGAGAATGCTGGAAAATTTAATAATGGCAGGATGTTTCGATGCTCTGGGGATAAGCAGAAAAGAGGCATTAGCTATTATGGAGGAGTGCGTAGAATTATCAGTACAGATTAAACAATCTGAAAACAGCAGTCAGATGTCACTGTTTGGTGAGGTTATGGATATGGTTGAAGAGCCACAGCCATCCATCAAGGGTGAGTTTCCCATCCGGGAAAGACTCAAGCGTGAAAAGGATGTGCTGGGTTTTTATGTATCAGCCAATCCAATGGATGAATATCAGGAAATACTGCCCCTGCTCAGCGGCCAGAAAATTAGTGATCTTAATGCTGCTGATGAGGAAAGTTATGTGAGATTAACCGGTATGGTGGTGAATTTGAACCGGCGGGTCAGCAGGAGGGGTGATACTTATGCTCGTTTTTATCTGGAAGACAGCAGTGGGAGAATAGAAGTACTGGTTTTTCCAAAAGCTTTGAAAAAAAATATCGATTATTTAAGTATAGATAGGGCGGTTTTAATCGAAGGGTTTTATGATACTCGTGATGAACAGCCCAAGATTTCGCTGCAGCAGGCGCGTCCTATTCCTGAACTGATAAAAGAGCTGCACATCAGAGTTCCTGAGGATGGCGAAGATGAATTTAGAAATGAGCTGCTAAATGTACTGCAGCAGTATCCTGGCCCGGTGGAGGTTTTCTTACACCTTCCAGGGCGTAAAACCGTGCTTCTGCAGGGAAAATACTATGTTCAGGCCAAAATAGAGCTCAAAACCAGGCTTACTGCTTTGTGTGGGGTCAAAAATGTATGGTTTTATTAATGATAGCCTGGGAAGTGGACAATGCTGGATATTTTAATAGATTAAAAAGTCTGGTAAAATAACCGGCTATAAGCATACAGATAGGAGGTTTTATGCATGAATGGGGACTATATCGGACAAGACTATATTATGGTTAAAGCTCTGGAAAACGGCGTAACCATAATAGGATTAACCCGGGGAAGAGACACTAAACTTCATCATACAGAAAAGTTGGATAAAGGTGAAATAATGTTTCTTCAATTCACAGAGCACACTTCTGCTGTAAAAATTCGTGGACATGCAGAGATACTACATCGCTATGGTAACAGTACCAGCGGAAATCCATTTGAAAAAAGCAAATCCTGAAAACGCACTGGTTTAAAGAATAGCTATAGGTTAACAGACGTGCTGCAGGACAGCGGATGTTCTTCCAGTGCAGGCAGGACAAAGGAGGTCAATTTTTGCAGAAGCTTGCAGTGTTAACCAGTGGTGGAGATGCGTCTGGAATGAATGCAGCCATACGGGCAGTGGTAAGATCAGCAATATACCAGGAAATGCAAGTATATGGAATTTACCAGGGTTTTGAGGGTCTAATAGCTGGAAATCTGAGCGAGATGACCCTGGGCTCGGTGGCAGACATTATACATCGGGGCGGGACCATTCTTCAGACTTCCCGCTCTAACCTATTCATGCAGGAAAAAGGAATGGAGCAGGCCAGGGAAAACCTGAATGAACTGGGCATCAAAAACCTGGTAATTATAGGTGGGAACGGTAGTTTGAAGGGGGGATATGAGATTTCGCGGCTGGGTATAAATGTTATTGGTATCCCGGCTACTATTGACAATGATGTGGTATATACAAGATCTATTGGTTATGATACTGCTGTAAACACGGTTTTAATGGCTATTAACCATATTCGCGATACCGCCAGCAGCCATGGCCGGGTGTTCATCATAGAAGTTATGGGCCGGCATTGTGGAGAATTAGCTCTGGCAGCAGGAGTTGCCGGAGGAGCAGAATCGATACTGGTACCCGAAATAGAGGTTGATTTTGAACAGATGATTGAGAAAATCCAGGCTGGTACTGGCAGAGGTAAACTGCACAGTATAATTATTGTGGCTGAGGGAGTGTATCCGGTTATGGACCTGCAGGATTATATAGTAGAAAAAACCGGACAGGATACCAGAATTACTATCCTGGGTCATATTCAAAGGGGCGGCACTCCCAGTGCGATAGATAGGATACTGGCTTCACAAATGGGCAAAATGGCTGTAGATTGTATAGCTTCCGGACTGCGAAATGTTATGGTAGCTGGTCGGGAAGAAAAAATCTTTACTATACCCTTGGGGGAAGTTATCAATGGGACCAAAACTCCGGAACTGGAGATGTTTGAACTTGCACGCATTCTTTCTATATAAATAAATAGAAATTTGTAAAATAAGAAAGTTGTCAGGAGGTGGGCGCGGCTTGAGAAAAACCAAAATTATATGTACTATTGGTCCGGCCAGTGAAAAGGTAAGTATATTGACCAAATTAATCGAGAACGGGATGAATGTAGCCCGGCTTAATTTTTCTCATGGACTGCATGAAGAACACAAAAAGAGAATCGAAAATATAAGACAGGCAGCTGTGACTACCGGAAGGCCAATAGCGATTATGCTGGATACCAAAGGACCAGAAATTAGAACCGGAAGACTAACCAGGGGTAAAATCAACCTGCAGGGGGGGCAGGAATTTATACTCACCAGCCGGGATGTGCCTGGAGATGAAGGCGCAGTACAGATTACTTATACTGCCCTGCCTCAGGAGGTAAAAGAAGGAGATGCCATTCTTCTGGCTGACGGTCTCATAAATTTGCATGTTAAGAAATGCACCGAAACTGATATTATCTGCGAAGTAATTAATGGTGGAGAATTGGGAGAGAGAAAAGGCGTTAATGTACCCGGAGTAAGAATTCAACTGCCTTTTCTAAGCGAAAAAGACAGGCAGGATATAAGTTTTGGTATTGATAACCAGGTAGATATTATTGCGGCCTCTTTTGTGAGAAAGGCGGAAGACATACTCGAAATAAGACGAATACTAGAAGAAAAGGATGCCGATATATTTATTATTGCTAAAATAGAAAGCCAGGAGGGTGTAGACAATCTGGAGGATATTACCAAGGTGGCAGATGGGGTAATGGTTGCCCGGGGAGATCTGGGGGTAGAAATTCCGGTGGAAGAAGTACCGCTGGTTCAAAAGGCTATCATTGAGAAATGTGCTCAGAATGGTAAAGTGGTTATTATTGCTACGCAGATGCTGGATTCTATGATAGTAAATCCTCGGCCCACCAGAGCAGAAGTTTCCGATGTGGCCAATGCCATATTTGACGGTGCGGATGCAATTATGCTATCCGGGGAAACTGCAGCCGGAAAATATCCGGTGGAAGTTGTTGAAACCATGGCCCGCATAGCCAGGAGGGCCGAAGAAGTGCTGCCTTATGCGGAACTGCTGAGAAAAAAAAGGCTACAGGGGAGGCTTACAGTTACCGATGCGATTAGTTATGCTACCTGTGCTACAGCCATGAATTTAGGTGCTTCAGCTATTTTAACCGTTACTCGTTCTGGATATACGGCCAGGATGGTAGCTAAATATCGTCCACAAGCCAAAATTGTGGCGGTAACTCCTAATGAAGCGGTATTAAAAAAGCTGGCTCTGGTATGGGGCGTATATCCGGTATTAATAAATGATATAGAAGGAACAGATGCCCTGTTGGATGAGTCGATTAACTCAGCTCTGGAAAAAGGCTGTATAAATAAGGGGGAGTTAATAGTCCTTACTGCAGGCGTTCCTACCGGATTAAGCGGTGAGACAAATTTATTAAAAGTTCATATTGTGGGTGATATCCTGGTTCAGGGAATGGGAATCGGGCTGGAGCCTACCAGTGGAAAAGCTAAGATAGTACTGTCTGTGGCAGATCTGGCTAAAATCGAAAATGGTGATATAGTTGTTACTACCAACGCTGACAGCTACCTGGCCCCTCTATTGGGACGGATAAAAGCACTGATTGCTGAAGAAGGCGGGCTTACTTCCAATGCTGCTATAATGGGGTTGAATGCCAACATTCCTGTCATTGTCGGAGCGGCAGGAGCCAGCAACATCCTCCAGGATGGTATGGTGATAACCGTAGATACCCCCCGGGGTAAGGTTTATAAGGGTCTAACCAGGGTATTGTAGTTTAGGGGTAAGGAGTTAGGAGGTAGCTCGATTTCCTACCCCAATCCTGAAGAACCCCGATACAGTGGGAAAGGCCGAAAAATTCGGTCACTAAAGGACCTTTGGATATGTAAGGGGGCAACTCATGGAATAAGTTGCCCCCTTTTTAAAATATTAAATGCTTTAAATAATGTGCTGTTAAAGTCCGTCACTTGGTAGCATGAGGTTTGAGTGGCTTCAGGCTGTTCCGGCCCTGACAGCATTGATTTTTCTCAGCATTATTTACTTAAATAAGAAGTTTATTTATTCTTCCAGTTGGGTTTCCGCTTTTCAATGAAAGCGCCCATTCCTTCCGACTTATCTTCAGTTGCACAGCTGTTGCCGAACATGTCGGACTCAATAGACATAGCACTGTCCAGGTCGCACTGCATACCAACGGTAATGGCATGTTTGGAATAGGCAACTGCCAGCGGAGCCTGCTTGATTATCTTTTTAGCCAGCTTCTTGGCTTCTTCCATTAACTGGTCAGCAGGATAGACATGGTTAACCAGGCCGATACGATAAGCTTCATCTGCCTTGATAATATTAGCGGTATAAGTAAGCTCTTTGGCCCGACCTTCCCCAACCAATCGCGGCAGTCTCTGAGTACCGCCGAACCCAGGAATAATACCCAGACCCACTTCGGGCTGACCGAAGACGGCAGTTTCTGAAGCCAGTCTGATATCGCATGCCATAGCCAATTCGCATCCGCCCCCCAGAGCAAAACCATTAACTGCAGCTATTACAGGCTTTTCCAGGCGTTCCAGCTTCCGCATTACATATTCACCATAGCCTGAAAATTTGCGGCATCCAGGATGATCCATCTCATACATCCACACTATGTCAGCGCCTGCTACGAAAGACTTATCACCAGCTCCGGTGATAATTAAGACTCTAACTTCAGCATCCGCATCCAATTCATCGATGGTTTTTTCCATTTCTCGGAGTACATCGGCATTTATGGCGTTAAGCGCTTTAGGACGGTTTATATATATTAAAGCTATACCGTCTTCTTTTTCAATTATCAGGTTTTCGTATGTCAACACATTTCCCCCTTTCATAGGGTATCTCTAAACCATCAGTGTATGGAAACTTCTACTACTTACTGTAGTCATAGAATCCTTTACCAGATTTCATTCCCAGCCAGCCTGCACGAACCAGCTGTTTCAGAGGAGGAGCCGGACGATATTTGGGATCGCCAGTTTCGGCATACAGAGTGTTGCATACTGCCAGAGCAATATCAACACCAACCAGGTCACACAGGGTCAGCGGGCCCATTGGCCAGCCAGCACCGAGTTTCATAGCGGTATCAATATCTTCTGTACTTGCCAGTCCTTCATATTGAATGAAAGCAGCTTCATTCATCCCCGGGAGGAGAATCCTGTTAACCACAAAGCCAGGACCTTCCTTAACTTTGATCGGAGTCTTTTTAATTTCTTTGGCAAATTCCATTACGGCATTGAGAGTATCTTCGGAGGTCTGTACCGCGGGAATAACCTCGATGAGCTTCATAACGTTAGCGGGATTGAAGAAATGTACACCGATTACCTTGTCGGACCTGGTGGTGATGGCCGCGATTTCGGTAATGGACAGTGATGAAGTATTAGTGGCCAGAATTACATCCGGACCCATTAAAGCATCCAGCTTGGTATAAATCTCTTTTTTGAGGTTCATGTTTTCGGGAACAACTTCTATAATAAGTTCTGCATCTTTTAGATCATCAAAATTAACGGTGCCTTTGATTTTGCCAAGAACTGCGTCAGCTGTGCCGGGAGCGGCTTTGCCCTTTTCCTCAGATTTGGTAATCTGTTTTTGTATTCTGCCCAGTGCGTTATCAATAAACTTCTGATCGATATCATAAAGAATAACCTCTTTACCTGCAGCAGCTGTTGCCCATGCAATGCCCAGACCCATTGTCCCGGCACCTAGCAAACCTATCTTATTAAATCCCATTAATGAATACCCCCTCAAATTAATTGTATTTCTATAAATAATTAAAAACCCATACTATAACGCCAACACATCCCCCCCTTCAAAAACAAAACCCCTTTTAATTGTATACCCCTGTAAATAAATAGAAATCCACTCTCACTCCGTTCATGCAATAAATGTACCAGCCGCACCATAAGTGCTCGAATGGTGCTGTATTATGCAGTTTGTCCATTTAAAATGCCGTTTAGCGACTGGGAACATATGTTTAAGAAGCAGTACACTATTTATATCCAAAAGCCTTACTAACGGGAAAAAAACAGCGTGTCCCATTGCGAAACAGTGTCGCAATAATAGGACAATTATGGAAGGATATTATATTTCTTCATTTTTCTATATAAAGCCGACCGGTGAATTTTTAAGCATTTCGCCGCCTGGCTTTTATTTCCTGCAGAATTTTCTAGAGCACGAATAATGGCCTCTTTTTCTCGTTCCTGCATATGTCTTTCCAACGAATTTGGCGGAGAGTATACGCTTAGTTCCCGAGCAGAAAACTGGATAGCTTCCGGTATATGTTCTTGGGTAATGGAGCCATGTTCACAAAAGTTAACTGCTCTTTCCAGGATATTTTCCAGTTCTCTTATATTGCCGGGCCAATTGTAAGTTTGGAAACAGGATAGGACCTCTGGGTTGATAGTATTAATGCTGGTGCCCAGTTGCTCATTTAAACGGTACAGCAGCACGCGGGTGAGTATCGGAATATCGTCTTTGCGTTCCCGGAGCGGGGGAAGGTTGAGCACTATCACATTTAAGCGGTAATATAGATCTTCGCGAAACTTTTGTTCTTTTACCAGCCGGTTTAAATCTTTATTGGTTGCTGCCACAACTCTTACGTTTATGCGAGTGGAACGGATACTTCCCACTCGTTCTAATTCTCTTTCCTGAAGGACTCTTAATAGCTTTCCCTGCATGGCCATGGACATATCCGCAATTTCATCCAAAAAAATTGTGCCATTATCAGCCAGCTCAAATTTTCCAGGTTTACCTTCTTTCCTGGCGCCGGTAAAAGCGCCTTCAGCATAACCGAACAATTCGGACTCCAGCAGGGTTTCGGGTACTGCTGCACAATTAACCTTAATAAAAGGACATTTTCGCCTGGAACTCAGGTTGTGGATGGCATGAGCGAAAACCTCTTTGCCGGTACCGCTTTCTCCCGTTATTAAAACGGTAGACGTTGTTCGGGAGGCCTTTATAGCTAATTTCTTTTGCTTGATTAATTCTTTATTGCTTCCGGCTATATCATCCAGAGAATATCTGGCACTGCCATTTTCCTGCTCGGGTTGGAGATCAGAAGGGCCTGGATTAAATGCAGAAAAAGTACTCTTAACAATTACTCCGATAGTGCGGTTACTTCTTATTATTGGAAGATATACCAGATCCAGTGCTTTTCCGCTGCTGGAGATAGTTCGCCCGAACAGGGGCCGGGCTTCTTCAATGGAATTACGCAGACTGGAGTGCGGAATTAGTGAAGTCAAATATTCCTTTAAATCCTCTTTAGATTTACATTTATAATACTTATAACAAACCTCATTGGCCCAGAGGAAACGAGCATTATCATCATATACCGCAATACCTTCGTAAGGGCTCTGTAAAAGGGAATTAAGCTGGTCGTCTTCAAAACTGTCAATAACTCGAAATATAGCATAACAAACAAAAGAATTAGGGTTGACCTCCAGTAAACCCTTTCTTATAATTACCTCATTTCCCTTTATGAATTCCTTTTCCTGCAAATAAAGTTCGCGTTTGCTGATCATATCATAAAATTTCAGACTGGGTTTAAGCAAATCTACATGTTTGCCTAGAACATTGCTGGAATCGATGTTGAAGATATTTTCGGCACTTTCATTCATAAAAACAACATTTTGAAAAGTATCGGTGATTAATATACCCTCGTTTACGTTATGCAATATGGGATTCATTATGAAATCTAGCGCATGCATATCTGCCTTATAGGACATTGTTACCCCCCCAGTAATAAAATTTTATCACATAAGCAGTGTTATGGTGAGGGCAAATTGAGATTTCACAATCAAGGCAAAAAAAAATCCCGGAGTAGATATGGCAATCTATCTGGGATTATTATACTAATCAAGATCTAAGCCGTTGAGTTACTCTTTCCAGTTTTACCTGCTGCATGATCAAGTTAAGCGTTGCAGAATCCAGGGTGCCAGTGGGAGTTAGTGATTGCTGCTGCTGATACTCTCGAATAAACTGACTATATTCCTGTCCCTCCTGTAAACCGAGTGCGGTAAGCATGGCTTCTATTTCTGCTTTTTCGACACTGTCTACTACCATCATCTCTGTACTGCTGACAGCCTTATCGGTGGGTGATGCAGTCTGGGTATCGGTTAAACACGCAACGCTGCACCCTTCTGCTGCTGTGCTGGTGTCAGAAATATCTGGACCAAGGGTATCGTTCTGGGTTTGTTGTTCAGCTATCACTGCTCCCGGTTCCAGGTTCTGATTCATAATTACTTTATAACAACTTGCAAAGGCCAGCGTATATCCACTCACCAGAGCGGCTGATGCGATGAAAACCAGGCAAATAAAGTGCTCCTTCTTCATTCATACAAACCTCCTAAATTGACTAATGTTATTGTACAATAATCCTAAATAATTTGCAATATAGAATAATATAGGACTATTGGCTAAAAATGTTGTGGAGATGACTAATTTATAAAGGCTTCTTTGGAATGAATGGTCGGTAAGGCATTTAAAATGGAAAAAGAATGAATTAGGCACAGAGATTATTTAATAATATTGATAATATTGAGGATGAATAGAAATAGAGGCCATCAGTTTTCAAGTTTTCATAGGCAGACAGTCATATATTATTTTCCGGGAATAACGGCAACTCCCAGAGCCAGATGATCCCAGAGGGCCTTTTTGACATCTTCAACCTGCTGGGGGTCACATTGTACCATGAGAAACAGCTCGGCATCCTTATCTTTTACCCTTTCTTTGGAATGGCGTACCTTGCTGAAGGAAAGGTCCAGCAGAAATCCCAGCAGGATACCTCCCATTAAGCCTATCAAGCCCCATATTATAGGCCCCCAGGTCAGGATAAAACCATAGATAACCCCCAAAACCATACCGACGCTGCCTAAAATGGCTCCCCCGTCAAATAAGCTTATACCATCAGCATGGTGAATGGTATCGAATATATGACGGGTTTCCCCTTTTTTTCCCAGGGGGACAGCTAAAATCTGTTCCTTTTTAATTCCCAGCTCTTCGACTTTGGCAAGAGCTAATTCAGTATGCAGGCAGTAATGAAAAGAAGCTATCAGGTACATCAAATTCCTCCGTTATTATTTGACCCAGGCATAATAAAAAGTGGGCTCTGATATTGGTTTTTAAAGTATTGAGCCTGTTCCTGGTCAAATATCTTATTTAGTTCTACTGCTTTGACATACGAATCATAAATACTGAAGCAGTAGAAAGAGGGCAGGTTGAGCATCCACTGCGGATCGAAGACTTCTTTAGCCTGAGCCAGACTGCCGATGGCAGTGTAACCTATAGCCGGAAGGAGGTGGGAATAATATATGATTACTCCTCCGACGATCATTAAAAATACAGCTTCAATAATTGCTACGCAGTATAGGTGCCCCAAACCGGGTAAAATAGCAGACCAGGCCACCACCAGTGGATTTCTCAAATGACAGACATTGATTGAGTGCCCTGATATGGCTGATTTGGGTCGTCGTACTATGGGGGCCGGAGATGGTGGCATGAAAAAGCACTTCCTTATTTCGGAAATAAGATTATTAGGGTTAGTATTTCCAGGATTACTAATTATTACGCACCCTAATATCGGCCTATAAGCTTATGGGGGCGATGATAAAGGGGAATAATGCCAGAAAAATCCCCAAGATGATAAATATAATAGTGACGAACAGACGGAGAGAGTCTGAATTGATTAAATTTTTGTACATGATTTTAATCTGCTTCCAGTGCAGAACGACGTGCAGTACCAGGAGTGCCAGTATAAAATAACCTATGTACAGGTGAATGATGCTCCAATCGTCTCTATTATAGCCGAGCAGAGTCATATTCACCTTATAACCGTAGGTTGCTTTACTAGCCATGCCGCTCAGAAGAACATATTTTCTCACGTAACCAGTTCCCACCAGAGCCATCATAGCCAGGAACATCAGGGCATCAATTATGAAATTAGTATTAGATTTATTGTTCACATCATTTACCTCTTCTGGTTTATTTATCTTAATTATACAACATATGAATAAGTTGGATACCGGGTATTTACCTTATTCTGCACAAACTGGGGATGGTTTTTTTCATTAAGAAGAAAAAGCCCAATATTTATATTAACCTAATAAAGAACATCAACCTTAAAGGCCCAAGTTGGATGCCAGGTACCCAACTTAGGGTCAGAAGATATTAAAAGGGCTTTAAAAGCCCTTTTTCCCCTAATGGTGCCCGAGAGAGGATTCGAACCTCCACGTCCTGAGGACGGTTGATTTTGAGTCAACTGTGTCTGCCATTCCACCACTCGGGCCAAAAATATTCAAGTTAAACGCAAACTTTATTATAATTTTCCGGCCAGTGCTTGTCAAGGAAGATTATTTAGCTTGACCAGTGGCATTCCCTGGAACACTTGACCAAAAGCCCCTTTTTTGACCTGGAGATGAAATTAGTAACCTTCTTTACCATAAGAAGGCAGGGTTTTATCGAAGGTTTAAGGCGATTAATGACGAATTTAAGAGTAATTATTAAAAACATAAATATATCTTTCCGTGCTATTTTATTGCGGCAGAATTCGAAACAGGGGAGATACCTGATATGGTGACAGAGAAAGACTTGATACTCCTGAGTATGCAGGGAGAGACCCAGGCTTTTGAGCAATTGGTAATGGAGTATCAGACTAAGATATATACGTTATGTTACAGGTATATGGGTAATGAGGACGATGCATATGACATGGCTCAGGAAGCGTTTATCAAAGCTTATCGCTCATTAGATTCTTTTAAAGGTAAATCAAGTTTTGGTACCTGGCTGTACCGGGTAGCTACTAACATCTGCCTGGATGAACTCAGGCGGCGCAAAAGAAGAGTGACTACAGTTTCCATGCACGAACCTCTGGAGACACTTGATAGTGAATTAGAAAAGGAGTTTGCTGATGTCAGGCCAACGGTAGAAGCCCTATATGAGCAAAAAGAATTGTCTCTTTATATTCAGACCGTACTTGACAATATGAAGCCGGAGCATAAAACGGTTATCATATTAAGAGATATGATGGGACTAAGTTATGAAGAAATATCGGAAGTGTTAAGTTGTTCTTCTGGTACCGTAAAATCCCGGTTGAGCAGAGCTAGAACCATATTCAGAAAAAATTTTATAAAAAGGGAACTTTTACCTTAATCTCCCTGTCTAAATACGGGGAGGACAGTGCATGAGCTGTACAAGGATAGGGGAGCTTTTATCTGTATATTGATTATATGGTTGATATCAATGAGACCCAGATGATAACTAATCATATAAAACATTGTGTATGGTGCAGAAGAGAGTTAGAACATTTAAAATACTGCCAGAATATTTTGAAATAGCTAGAAGAATCTAAATTGCCTGATGGGTTTGTGATAGATTTACATGAAAAATTAATGAAGTAATGTCAAGGGTGTCAAGGGGACGGTTCTTCTGACACACACAAATACAATCAGAATGTGTGTCAGAAGAACCGTCCCCTTGACACCCTTGATACGTTTTAGTCTGTGTATTGCCGGGCAGGAATTGTTATAATGGGGGATAAGCAAGTAAATTAGGAAAAGGATGGGCAGGATGAATCGAAAAATTATGCTTATAGATGGAAATAGCCTTTTATACCGAGCATTCTATGCTCTGCCCCTGCTGCAGACCAGCCAGGGGATATTTACTAATGGTGTATATGGCTTCTTGACCATGTTTAACCGGGTGGTAGCGGAAGAAAAACCATCTCATATTGTAGTAGCTTTTGATAAGAGCCGGGATACTTTCCGGCGGGAAATGTATCAGGCTTATAAAGCTAACCGCTCTGCTCCTCCAGATGAGCTGAAAGGTCAGTTTAATCTGCTCCGGGAGGTTTTGAAAGCTCGTAATATTGTATACCTGGAAATGGACGGATATGAGGCAGATGATATTATCGGTACCTTGTGCCGGAAGGCAGTAGAAAAGGGTATGGATACCGTGGTTGTTACCGGAGATGGTGATACCCTGCAGCTAGTCTCGGAGCAGGTTAATGTAATTATGACCCGCAAAGGTATCAGTGAGGTAGAGAAATATGATCCCGCCCAGGTGAAGGCGAAATGGGAAGTGAATCCGGAGCAGATGAAGGACATTAAAGGCTTGATGGGTGATCCCTCTGACAATATTCCGGGAGTGCCCGGAGTAGGGGCGAAAACTGCTATTAAGTTGATCAAAGAATTCGGAGGATTGGAGAATCTATATGAGCACCTTGATCAGGTAAAGGGTAAAAAGCTGGTAGAGAAATTGTTGGAGCACCGTGAGCTAGCTTTTTTAAGCCGGGAGCTGGGGACCATCGCAACGGATATTGAGCTCCATGAAAATTTGGATGATTACCTGCTTAGAGAAGCAGATTATGAAAGCCTGAAAAAGATGTACAAGGAATTGGAATTTAAAAACTTTCTAAGGGAACTGGAAGACAGCCAGACTGATAATAACTCAGAGCAGCTTTCAGGAAAACATCTGTCAGTTATCGAAATAGCTTCCTCATTGGAAATGGCCGATTTGCTTAAAATTGCAGAGCCGGCAGGAATATCCCTTATTGTGCAGAGTGACAGCCATCATCCTATGTGGGGCAGCTTGAACGCTCTATATATGGAGATTGATGGGAAGGTTTTTTATATCAATTTTAATGAAAAACGTTATGAGAAAATTACATGGATAAAGCCTGTGCTCGAAAGCAGCAGCATCAAAAAATATATTCACAATGCAAAATTTGCTCAGGTTCTGTTGATGAGGCACGGGGTAAACCTTCAGGGGATAGAGGGAGATTCTATGCTTATGGCTTATGTGATCGATCCCGCATTTGATGGAGGAGAATTATCTTTGACCATATTTAGATATTTAAACCTCAATGCAGATCGCAGCGATTATGTACTGCTGGTCAGTTGGATTAAGGAACTTTTCTTGACACTGGAGCAGTTGACGGATGAGGAATTAAAATCATTGTATTATCGAGTCGAACTACCTCTATCCAAGGTACTGGCTGATATGGAATACTCGGGAATAAGAGTAGAACGTAAAATTTTGCTGGACCTATCCAGAGAATTGTCGGAAAGAATAGCCCGAGATGAGAGGAAAATATATGGACTGGCCGGCAGTGAATTCAATATTAATTCGCCCAAACAACTGGGGAAAATCCTGTTTGAGGATTTGGGTTTAAGAGTAATAAAAAAAACTAAGACTGGGTATTCTACTGGGGCCGAGATTTTAGAAGAGCTTTATGAAGATCATGATATCATACCGTTGATATTAGAATATAGACAGCTGGCCAAATTAAAATCTACTTATGCTGATGCCCTGCAGGGATATATTCATCCCGAAAGCGGCCGGATACATACCATATTCAAGCAGGCTCAGACCGCTACCGGGCGCTTATCCAGCATTGAACCGAACCTGCAGAATATACCTATCCGTATGGAAGTAGGGCGGAGGATACGCAGAGCTTTTACCGCTCGGGATGATCAGCATGTTATTTTATCGGCGGATTATTCCCAGATAGATCTTCGCTCCCTGGCTCATATCAGTGGAGATGAAAACCTGATAAATACATTTAGAAAAGGGATTGATATTCACAGCCGAACTGCGGCCGAGATATTTCACGTGCCCCTGGAAAAGGTAACGGGCGAATTGCGGTATCGGGCTAAAGCCGTTAATTTTGGTATTATTTATGGAATAAGTGATTTTGGACTGGCTCGGGACACCGGAGTAAGTCGCAAAGAGGCCAGGATGTACATTGATAATTACCTGGATAGTTATCCGGGCGTACGACGCTATATGGACGATATTGTGCAGTTTGGCAAAGAGTACGGTTATGTAGAGACGATTCTAAAACGGCGCCGATATTTGCCTGACCTGAATGCCAGCAATAAAATGCTGCAGTCTTTTGCCCGGAGAATGGCTTTAAATACTCCTATCCAGGGAACCTCGGCAGATATAATAAAGCTGGCTATGATCGATGCAGCCAGGGAGATTAGGTCTAGAGGGTTAGAAAGTCGTCTGCTGCTGCAGGTGCATGACGATTTAATTTTGGAAGTGCCGAAAAAGGAAATGGAAGAGGTAGCCATCCTTTTAACCGGGTGTATGGAAAATGCCTGTGAATTAAAAGTTCCGCTGATAGTATCGCTGAAGATGGGAACCAACTGGTATGATATGCAGGAGTATCCCTCGGGACAGCAGTAAAGTGGATAATTGGAGGTATTATGCCTGAATTACCAGAAGTCGAAACCATTAAAAAATCCCTGGCAGTTAACGAAGGAGCCAGGATAAGCAAAATAGAAATAATCAGACCGGATATCATAAGGACCAGGGATTTCGAACCGGAAGCAGTTCATGGACTAACTATTGATAGTTTCCGACGCCGGGGCAAATACCTGATTATAACCCTGGCTGGGAGTGATTATTATATATTGGTACACATGGGTATGAGCGGTCGCTTTTATATGCTGGAGGGTCAGGACGAGGTGGCTGAAAAACATGTGCACCTTATTTTGCAGCTTGATAATGGCAAAAAGATGGTTTTCCAGGATCCCCGCCGATTTGGGGGAGTATGGCTTTTGAGAAATCCGGATACTATTATTTGCAAATTAGGTAAAGAACCACTTAACCGGGATTTTTGTACAGCTTATTTAAGGTCTATCATTGAAAATCGTCGCATAGCTATTAAAACACTGATTCTGGATCAAAAACTGATAGCAGGTATAGGTAATATATATGCTGATGAGGCACTCTTCCTGGCCCGTATTAGGCCAGACCGAGCAGCTGGGTCTTTAGCAGATGAAGAAGTAGTTCGTCTGAACCGGGCTATAAAGAAGGTCCTTCGAAAGGGCATAGAAAAAAGGGGTACTACTTTCAGGGATTATCGTGATGGGAATAATGACCGAGGAGGATTCCAGGAACATCTGCAAGTCTATGGTCGGGAAGGAGAAAAGTGTTTGGTATGCGGCAGCTTGATTATAAGAGAACAAATAGGAGGCCGAAGCAGTCACTACTGTGAATCATGTCAGAAGTAATTATGTTGTGGTAACACTTTAATACTTTTATCCATATAGTAGAGATAAATCATACTACTAATCGGATAGGAGTGGCTCCTTTGGATTTATTAACAGCAATTCTATTTGGTTTGGCAGTAAGTGCAGATGGATTTGCAGCAGGGATTGCTTATGGGGTGAAAAAAATCAAAATTCCCTTGTCCTCTTTACTAGTTATTTCACTGGCATCTGCTCTGGCAGTCACTTTCTCTATGCTTTGCGGACGAGGTCTGGTTGCTATTTTGACCCCGGGACTGGCTAACCGGATAGGAGCGGTGGCCATTGCAGGAATAGGATGCTATTTCCTACTCCAGGCTTTTAGTGAAAGGATTGATGAGATCGAAGGCGAAGAAGACCAACCGATACTCAGCCTCTCTATAAAACCACTGGGAATAATTATACACATACTTAAAGAACCTGCGCGGGCTGATTTCGATAAGTCCGGGGTGATTAGTGCTGGAGAGGCGTTTTTTCTTGGTCTGGCTCTGGCTCTGGATGCTATGGGAGCTGGTATTGGTATGGCTATGACCGGTTTGAATATTTTTTATGCAGTACTGGCGGTTGGTGTGTTAAAATTTATACTGGTGAATCTGGGATTAATAACCGGAGCTCTTTTTGATCATGGCTTAGTAAAAAGCCTGTCCGCTGTTATACCGGGTCTAATTTTTATAATAATAGGGATAAGTGAAATTATGTAGAAGTTGGTGAGTGACCGGATGAAAATTATTGGCCTGACGGGTGGAATTGCCAGTGGCAAAAGTACAGCTTCCCGTACCCTGAGAGAACTAGGGACCATAATTATTGACGCTGATGAGGTGGCTAGATGCACTGTTGTGCCGGGTTCACCCGCCTGGAGTGATATAGTTGAGTTCTTTGGTCGTGATATTTTAAACTCCGATAACACGATCAATCGGGAGAAGCTGGGATTGCGTGTTTTTGCCCATCCCGATTATTTGAAAAAACTAAATGAAATGACCCATCCCCGAATCATGGAAGAGATAAAGAGACGGTTGAAACTGGCAGCTCGAGAACATCCGGAGGGGGTTTTGGTATTGGAAGTGCCCCTGCTCTATGAAACTCACATGGAAGTGTTGTGTGATGTGGTGTGGGTGGTATGGGTAGATTTAGACACCCAAATTAATCGGCTTATGTTAAGAGATGGTATCAGTCGGGAGGACGCGTTGCGAAGAATCCAATCGCAGATGCCGCTGGATGAAAAGGCCCAACGTGCAAATCTGGTTATAGACAACACTGGAAGTCTTGATAAAATGAGGCAGTTTATTAACGATAATTATTATCGTATTGTAAAGAATGTTTGAGTAATATATAGTAGGAATTAAATTATAAAATTGAAACCTAATATTTCTACCAATAGTAAAATAGAGAACGATTCCCATGTTTATGTTATTATTTAGAGTCAGGAGATTTTTACTTGAAACGAAAACCAAAAAGCGGATTTTCAAGAATATTATGGGTGATTATACTAATTTTTCTAAGTTTAGTCATTTCCTTCCCTAAATGGATTAGTATATTTTATCCTGAACCTCATCGGGATATTGTTTTTAGCGCTGCTTATGACAACCAGGTGGACCCTTACCTGGTCTTTGCTATTATAAGAGCGGAAAGTAAATTTCAGTCAACTGCCGAATCACCAGTAGGTGCTAAGGGACTTATGCAGATTATGCCTGAGACTGCTGAGTGGATTGCAATGCAGAGGGGAATTGAAAACTTTGATACAGCAGAGCTGCATCAGCCCAAGGTGAATATCCAGTTTGGCTGCTGGTATCTGGACAATCTCAGCCAGGAATTTAATGGCAATTTACCGGCGGTTATTGCTGCCTACAATGCAGGACGGGGAAAAGTAGGGGAATGGATTCAGAGCGGTCAGTGGGACGGAAGTTTGGAGAGCGCAGAAGATATTCCCTTTGCTGAAACTAAACAGTATGTGGGAAATGTCCTGCAAAATTATGATGCTTATAGGGCTATTTATACCAGAAACCAATAGAATTACCGGAACCCCCAGGGGGGTATATTTTTTTGTCCTCTAAAGCAAAATACAGTAAAAAAAGGAATAAAGAGGGTGCTTGTCTAATATAATTTCTTCAGGATTAGTTATGCTAAAGGGAGGGGAAGTTCATTTGAGTATTACGGTACGGAGAGTAGGATTTCCACTGGCAATTCTGGGAATCTTTTTATTAATAGGCGGGATTATTTACATGAATAACCGGGCTGCCTATACCGCTTATCTAGATAGTAGGAATTTTAACATCGCTTTGGTAGGCAGCGTAGATTCATTGGAACCTGCTATGATAGATAGTCATGAAGAGAGACTTCTGGCTTCTGCCATATATGAAGGTCTGGTTTACTATGATGAAGAAAGCAAAAGTATTAAACCTATGATGGCCAGTGATTGGAAATATTCAGTAGATGGTAAGACTCTTACTATTAATATTAAGCGTAACCTGAAGTTTCATAATGGTAAAGCAATCAGGGCATCGGATATTAAAGCATCCTGGGAAAATAGTTTTTCCACTACCAGGGAATGGTCTAATATTAGTCTGTTTTTATCGATTCAGGGGAGTCAGGAACGTCTTGATGGAAAAACAGCAGATATTTCAGGTATTCAAGTAGTGAATGACAGTACTATTAGATTAGAATTTACCAGTCCGAATGCAGCTTTTATATTTATGCTGACCAACCCTATATTCTGGGTGTATGATACAGAAGATACTGTGCAGCCAGCCCCGGGCAGCGGACCCTACAAATTTAAAGAAAAAAAGGATAACCTGGTCCTTTTGGAAAGATATGATAAATATTACCGGGGTATACCCAAACTGGGAGGTATTCACGCCCAGGTATTTACGGGAGGCTCGGAAGCTTTTGAAGCGTACCAGGCTGGCAAGGTTGATTATCTGGATTCCCTTCCTTTCAATGAGTTAAAGAACATTAAAGAAAGCGAACAGTACAAAAAGTTGTTGATAGACAAACCCATTTTTAACATTTATGTGCTGGGTTTTAATGTTAACCAAGAGCCGTTTGCGGGTAATTACCTGCTGCGTAGAGCTTTAAACTACGCTGTAGATAGGAATCTGATTATTGATGAGGTTTTGGGAGGCTCATACCGTGCTGCCAATAGTATTGTTCCTCTGGGGATGGCTGGATATCAGCATGATATGAGAGGGTATTCCTATGACCCGCAAAAAGCGCAGGAACTATTGGAGGAAGCCGGTTTTCCTCTGGGGGAAGGTCTGCCTCAGCTGGTATTAACTTATAATGAAGATGAAGGCCATCGCATGGTAGGGGAATCTATAGCTGCGCAGCTGGCAGAATTGGGGATAAAGGTGCAGCTTCAACCTATGGAATGGGATTACTATAAGAAACAGCTTAATCAGATGAATTTGAGTCTTTTTAGACTCGAGTGGCTGGCTGATTATCCTGACCCGGATAGCTTTTTGTACGGCATGTTTCACAGCAGTAAAGTGGGTATCGGCAACTATTCCAATTACCATAATTCACAGGTAGATAAAATACTTGATGCTTCTCGGGAAGAGGTGAAAAGTCAGCAGGAAAGGATAAAACTAATGAATAGAGCAGAAGAGATTATAGTAGATGATGCTCCCTGTCTGCTGCTGTTCCAGAGTACCGCTGCCAAGATGCTGGGCAAGAATGTAGCTTCACTGCAGGTGAATAGTATGGAGATGATAGACTGGTACGAAGTAGAGTTATTAAAACCGTCATTAGATGGGGATAATGAAGGAACTGCAGATGAACAAAAGGTATAATAATATCCCTGAGCGGAGGATCATCAGCATGTGTTCCTCCGCAAAACTTCCGTTCTAAAGCTGGGCACCACAGGAAGAAGAGTTTTCCGCAAGTCTCTTTATACCTAGTAGGTGTCCTCGTTCCATAATGAAAAACCCGATATCAAGACATTCAAATAGTAGTTTATTTAACCAGCCTGAATACTTATTGCGGTGGCGAACAATTAGTCTGGTCTTAAGGCCATTGTCCGTGGGAACACACACATAAACCCAGCTGTGCAAATTTCTGACTCCCTTTCCGAATAACACCAACAGTTTATTAGCTTGTATGTCAGTAACTATATATCCTTTGTGTTTAGAGAGTCTTACCCGGTCCCGAACCTGCAGATTTTGCAGTTCAGGTACTATCCACCGGGAGGAACGCCAGCCACCTACATAATCTGCCATTCCCATGCAGCGGCTGATAATATCGTAATTATACCAACCTGCTCGCCCATATCCCATCTGTACAATCCACGGCCAAACCTGTTGTGCGGGGGCGTTAATATCTATAGCCCGGGTTGAAATAAGCTTAGGTGATGGAACCAGATTATCTCCCGGTAATGCTTGAGATATTTCTTCCGGCCCAGTACCCCAGTTTTGATATACAGGCCTGATAAAGATTAGAATAACGAACACTACAGCTGCTTTAATAAGATAAATTAAAGCAATTAACAGCAGTGCTTCTAAAGTTTGCAAAAGACAGTTGCCCTCCATGTTATTGATTAAATTGTTTTTGTTTGCCGATGGTGCTTCTACAAACTAATGATAATTGCAAACTTGGATACATTCAAGTGATTTAAATTAAAAGCATTTGTAAATAAATAGCTAATATAGTAATGGATAGTCCTTAGCAAGAATTAAATTATGATATGGAAAAGAGTTTGAATAAATATATATGATCTGCTAAGCGCATATAATTCAATAAGAGTAATTTGTTTACAAACAGGGGGGTATCACGTATGGATTCCAGGGACGATTCAAAACTTAGAGTACTGGCCAGCCAGTTGGAAGGTGAAATATGCAAGGAACTAAGGCCGGTAAAAAAATATTATCAATTGATGATATTTGCCAGTATGTTCAGCACTGAAGCCAGGATAAGCCGCTACCCCGTACCTGATCCTAAAACCGCACTAATCTTAATAGATATCATCCTTTCAGAATTCAGGCAGATAGGTAATGAAGATTGTATGTTTTCCCTGCAGTATAAGGAAGATCTGGATGAAGATTGGAAAGATTGGGATGACAGTCGGGGTCATACCATTTGTGAATATGAAATAAACGAAAATTTCATAATGATCCCACCCGAGTTACTTGATTGCTAAACACTCCATCAGCTTTAGAGGGGCTTATCTTTATCGTATTGGCCTTTATCCCTGGGGATAGGGAATTTAACATAGAAGATAGTGCCATTATTAGTAGTTTCTACTTCCAACTGAGCACCATGACGTTCTACTATACTATAACAAACCGCCAGGCCCAGACCTGTACCTTTTTCTTTCGTGGTTACGAATGGCTTGCCCAGTTTCTCCAATATGGTTTGATCAATACCACTGCCCTGATCCTGAATGGATAAGACAATTTCATCATTGGTCTGGCAAGTGCTTATGGTAAGGGTGCCGGGAGAAGCCATCGCTTCCAGACCATTCCGCGCCAGATTAAAAATCAACTGCCTTATCTGTTTGCAATCAAGTGGGATCAAGGGGACTTCTTCCAGAGTCATATTCATAACATGATCATACTTTTTGGCCTCTGCTGAGAGTATCAAAAAGGAATTTTCAATTATCTGGTTTAGGTTTTCCGGTTTCAACTCGGTATGCAGGTTTTTCCCGAGTGAGAGAAAGTCAGTTATTATGGAGTTAGCCCGATCAATTTCTTCGATCATAAGGTCAAAGTATTCTTTGTTTCCTAAAAAGTCATCACTTTCGTTTAATAGCTGCAGAAAACCTCTTACGGTTGTCATGGGATTTCTTACCTCATGCCCTATAGCAGCCGCCATTTCACCGATAATACGATACTGGTCCAACCTCGCCATAGTGCGCTGCATTTCCCGGTGTTCGGTTAAGTCGGTCAGGGCTCCCAACAAACCGTTGGGATTACCTTCATTATCAAACAGAATGGTCTTGTGAATGAGTAAGTCGACTTTTCTGCCATCAACAAGTTCTACTACACTATCATAGCTGAGTTTGCTGGTACCGCTTTCTATGAGAGCGAGGTCTGATTTATGGAATTCTTCGGACTGTTCTCTGCTATACATGTCGAAATGCTGGGTGCCGATAAGGTTTTCTTTCGGTTGACCCAGGAGTTCGGCATAAGCCCGGTTGCATTCAATAAGCCTGCCATCCAGATCTCTATAATATACAGGATTGGGTATAGTTTCAATAAGAGTTCCCAAAAATTTTACTTGTTCGGTAAGCTTTCTTTCTGCATTGCGCTGTGCGGTTATATCAAGAATTATACCGGCTAGTCCCGCCGGTACTCCATCAGTATTGCGGTATATAGCCCGGTTGATTATTACATCCCGAGTACTACCATCAATATGATAAAACTTGGTAAAATACTTACCCCCGGAGGTTTGTGTTAAAATATCTTCATCTATATGCCCGGACAGATAATATTCCCAGAGATCAACACATTCTGGCAGCTCTGCTGCAGCCTGACCAATTATCTCCTCTCGAGTTTTCCCAGTATAGTCCTCAAAAGCCCGGTTGCATTTGAAGTAGTGTCCTCTTGGATTTAAGAAGAAAATAGGTGCAGGTATTATATCGGTAAGGAACTGCTGAAAATGAAGCTGTTTTTCAAGTTTACGCTCCATTTTTCTTTTCTCGGAGATATTGGTCAATACCCCTACAATGCCTGCAAACTTACCTGCGTTATCAAAGAATGCGGCCCGGTTTATTATTAAGTCCAGAGTATTGCCATCAGCATGTTTGAAGCTATATTCATGGTGCACGTGGTGGGGGAAATTCATCAAGTTTTCCTCTATGGTTAGTATATCATCAATATCTCTTGGTTCCAGATAGGATTCCAGAATACTTATATTCTGGTTAAGTATTTGTTCTTTACCCATACCCACATACATCTCAAATGCCTTATTGCAGTTGATAAAGCGCCCTGCTTTATCTTTATAGAATATAGGATTGGGTATAGTATCGATGAGAGTTTGCATGAACTCCAGTTGATTACATAATTCTTCCCGGGTATTTAAAATATCGGTGATATCATTAAAAAAGGCCGCAAATTCACCTGGTGCAGGTGAAAAGAGGATGAATTCCAGTATTTGTTGGCGGGGATGATAGTAATATTGGAAACGTTCTTGAATACCATGAGTTTTTATACGCTCGCAGGTTTTATCCCAATTGTCAACTATATTAGGAAATAATTCATACACTGATTTATCCTGTAAATCAAGTTTGGTTTTAGAGAGCATCTGTTCTACTGCAGTATTATGGTCGATAAGAATATAATCGATATTCTCATCTGCTCCTTGTGTCTCCCGACAAAGGATAAGACCGGCCTGGATACTTGAAAACAATGAACGGTAATGATGCTCACTTTCTTTTAGAGCCAGCTCAGTTTTGATTTTATCGGTTCTATCTATGCCTACTAGAACGTACTTCCATTGTTCAATATTAAGAAAATTGCCGATATCTAAACAGGAAATCCATTTTGAACTTCCATTTTTACATCTGATGCTGGCGGTCCATTCGATCATAGACCGGGTATTTTTTATCTTCTGCCAATATTTCTCCTGGTCCTTCTCATCTGGAAACATTTGCTTGAATATACTGTTATCAACTACAGCTTCTTCGCTGGTGTATCCAGTTAGTTTATGGCATACCCGGTTCAAAAAGACTATATTACAATTTTCATCTAAAGCCCATACCATGAACGGAAGGTTATTCAAAATATTTACACTGTTTAACCGATGCTTATCGATAACCGAATTTTGCCTAACCTCGTCTAAATTGCTTAACTCGGTAATATCACGAGCTGAAGCTTGTATAACATTCGAACTGATATAATGACATATCCACAATAGAAATCGCGGTTTACCCATACTATCTAATGCAGATGTTTTGAAACTAATTTCAGCATGTACATTTTGCAGTCTTTCGAGTTTAGTTCTAACTAATTCTTGGGTTTGGAGAGGAAAGTAACCTATAAATGAAACGTTTAGAATATTGTTCTCGTCATTATCATAGAAACTACAGAAGGCTGGATTTGCATATAGAAGGCTCAAATCAGCTTCAAAACAGCAGATTAAATCCCTTTGCATATCCATGACCTGGCGATAAGTGTCTGGAATTACAGGTTGGCAACTGCCTATTTTAAAATTATCAGAAAATTCTATCTCTGGCTGGTTATGTTTATTTCCGGCAGGTTTTTCCACCACTAATCCCCCTAGAAATTAGACTATTATTTAAGAATCTAGACGATATGTGTACCGGCATTCGACATCTATCAATATTATCTTACCCGTAATTACAAAAAAAGACAAATAAATTTACATGAAGTAATAGTTTTCCCCAGGTTATTGTTCAATCCATGATAAAGGATCTTATAGATAATTATGCCGAATCAGCAGCAGAAAAATTTATAGAACAGAAAAAAACCGCCTAGGTGGCGGTAAAAACTATCATGTCTCTGCTTCGAACAGCTAACATATGCGGGGTACGTGTTCTCCCTCCAACATGCCCAGAATGCGTTTAGCACCTAAACTGGTTTCAATTAATACCATTCCGGCCGGCTCTTTTATTACTTCTCCTATAATAGCTGTTTCTCTGGCTTCATCCAATAATCTGAGGTCGTTCAACACCTGGGTCGAGATGTCAGCTTCCACCACTATCACCATTTTGCCCTCATTGGCCATATAGAGGGGATCTAACCCCAGCATGTCACAGGCTCCCTGTACAACTGGAGAAACAGGTATTTTTTCTTCCTGAACCAGGATTCCCAGTCCAGATTGCTGGGCCAGTTCATTTAAAACTGTAGCTAGTCCGCCTCGGGTAGGGTCACGCATACATTTGATCTTATCACCATACTGGGCCAGAGTTGCCCCGATTTTTGTAAGCGGTGCACAGTCGCTTACCGCCGGGGTTCCAAAACTCAAACCTTCTCTCTGAGCTAATATGGAAAGTCCATGGTCTCCCATATAACCTGTAACAATAATATGGCTGCTGCTGGTAATTCTATCCGGGCGGTATTCGATACCAGTACTTATTATGCCTACCCCGGTAGTATTAATGAATATACCATCGGCACTTCCTTTTTCTACTACTTTGGTATCGCCCGTAACCAGTTTTACACCTGCTTGCTTTGCAGTTTCAGCCATAGATAGTACTATTTTTTTCAAATCGGCTAAAGGAAGACCTTCCTCAATTATGAAAGCAGTAGATAAATATAAGGGCCTGGCACCGCATGCCAGGAGGTCATTTACCGTGCCGCAAACAGAAAGTTTGCCTATATTTCCACCTGGGAAAAATATGGGGGTGATTACGAAAGAATCAGTCGACATTACCAATTTGCCCGGAGGGAGTTCTAGAAGAGCACCATCCATCATAGGATCAAGATAGGGATTATGCCAGGCTTTTTTAAATACTTCATCTATCAGTTGCTGGCTCATTAAGCCGCCGCTTCCGTGAGCCATTAATATTCTATCTGTTTTCATTCAATTTCTCCTCTCAGTGGAGTATATCTATAATAAGCGGCACAGGCACCCTCGTGAGAAACCATGCAGGGACCGATAGGATTTAATGGATTGCATGCGCTGCCAAATAAAGGACAGTCATGAGGAGATATTTTGCCGGTCAATATTTCTCCGCAGGAACATCCTTTGATAGGGATATCCTCGATATCTGGTATAGCAAATTTATAGCGGGCATTATAATCGCTGTACTCATCACTTATTTCCAGACCGCTGCCGGGTATTTGCCCCAAACCGCGCCAACGGGTATCCACTTCTTTGAAAACACGTTTTAATACACTTTGTGCTACTGGATTCCCTTTTTCTTTTACTGCCCGGCGATATTGTATTTCGGCCCGGGCCTGGTTCTGTTTGAATTGCAGTAGTATCATAAGTATACCCTGTAATATATCTTCATCATCAAAGCCAGTTATAACACAGGGCTTGTGATATTTTTCAGCCAGTTCCCGATAGGGGTTTAAACCTATGACCAGTGAAACATGCCCCGGGCAAATAAGGGCATCTACCTTGATGTCAGGATCGGAAAATATGACTTCCAGAGCCGGGGGTACCAGTTTGTGCAGGGAAAGAACGAAATAATTCTTTACCTGCATAGCCCGGGCTGCCTCGATGCTAGCTCCAACAGTTGGAGCAGTAGTCTCAAAACCTATGCCCAAAAAAACCACTTTCCGGGTAGGGTAATTGCTGGCCATTTCTACCGCGTCCATAGGGGAATAGACAACTCGGATGTCCGCGCCTTTTCCTCTGGCTTCCTGCAGTGAAGAGCTGGTACCAGGTACTCTCATCATATCCCCGAAGGTAGCCAGAATAAGATCCTGCTGATTTACCAGCTCAATTACTGCATCAATATCTCCCTGAGCAGTTACACACACCGGACATCCGGGTCCAGAAATAAGCTTAATGTTATCTGGCAGCAGATCTCTGATACCGCTTTTAGCGATAGCCATAGTATGAGTTCCACATACCTCCATCATAGAAATACTCTGAGTCTCGGTCTGGATTTCTCTTATCATGTCCTGCATGATAGCTTTATTATTGTTCATATGAAAAGGTCTCCCTGATCTTCTGTAACTCCAACATCAAAGCCAACGACTCTTCGGCTTCATTTTCGTCCATAATCTGCATGGCAAAACCAGCATGTACCAGGACCCACTGTCCCATTTGGGCATCAGGAGTTAATACTATACTTATTTCTATCTGATTGGCATTTACATCGACCACTGCGGTATTATTTTCTGATATGGATATTATTCTACCAGGTACACCAAGACACATATTACATTCCCCTCTCGCTTGCTATTACTGCCTGCCCCAGCGAAATACCACCATCTCCAGGCGGAACCTGCTGGTGCTGGTATACTTCAAATCCACTGCAGGTTAAGCTTTGAATTAATTCTAACAATATTATCTGGTTATGAAAAACACCACCGCTTAATACGACTCTATTCAATCCGGTATTTTCTCTGGCTTTAATAAGTGATTTAAGAAACATATCACTTATAGTTGTGTGAAATTTTCCGGCTATGGTACCTGCCGGCAGCTTTTTATTAATATCTTGGATCATTTCTAACCACATGGGCAAGCTGTTCATTATTATCATACCAGCATCGGTCTCAATAGAGTATTCATATATGCCATGGACATTTCTGTCTGCACAGGCTTCAAGTTCAATAGCGGCTTGTCCTTCATAGTGATTTATTGGACTTATTCCCAGTATTGCACCTGCGGCATCAAAAAGCCTTCCGCAGGATGAAGTAAATATTTCCCTCTGACTATCAAGGCGCTGCAGGATTAAATCTCTTTCTACAGGCTGCAAATTAGGTAATAATTTTCCAGCTTCTTCAATTCCTTTATCACCAAGGGCTGATACCAGATATATGAAGGCCATACGGTATGGTCGTCTGCTGCTCAGATCACCCCCTACCAGGGGCAGATATTTTAAATGCCCTAGACGAGAAAAGTTTTGATAATCACCTCTCAAAACTTCACATCCCCACACTGCCCCATCACATCCCCAGCCGGTGCCATCGCAGATAAGTCCTAGTACTTCGCCCGCTAAGTCGTGTTCAGCCATTACCGAAGCCAGGTGAGCATGGTGATGTTGTACTCCAATCAGTTCTACCTCCTTTTGGGATTTAGCCCAGCGAGTAGCCTGGTATTCTGGATGAAGGTCATGAACTATTATTTCAGGCTGAACTGCCAGCATATTTTTAAATCTTTCTATACCATTAAGGAAATTTAAGTAGTTGTTATAATGGTTCAGGTCTCCCCAGTGCTGACTTAAATAAGCTTCATTACCTCTGGTCATACAAAAAGTGTTTTTCAATTCACTTCCCACCGCCAGTATCGGTCGGGAGGAAGTGGGTATTTGAATCGCACCGGGCACATAACCTCTGGCTCTCCGAAAAAAATGGGCAGTTCCCTGAGGAGTAACATTTATTACCGAGTCATCACAGGGGTTATAAATATCACGATTATGTATAAGGAAATAATCAGCCACATCGTTTAGTTTTTCTATCGCGTCTTCGTTATTTATTATTAAGGGTTCATCGCTTATATTAGCACTGGTCAGGATTAGTATATTCAGATCATCATCAAATAAAAGAAAATGCAGAGGCGTGTAGGGCAACATTACCCCCAGGGTGTTTAGACCGGGATGAATTATATCTCCGGGAAGCCCATTTTTTTCACGAGTCTGCATAACTACTATTGGTGCCTGGCGGGAGATTAAGAACTGCTCCTCATCAGGGCTTATCTTACAATACATGCGAGCTGTTTCCAGATCTCTGGTCATAACCGCAAATGGTTTGGCATCACGCCTTTTACGGTGTCTAAGCTGAGCTACTGCTTCACGATTCCGGGCATCGGCAGCCAGATGAAATCCCCCCAACCCTTTGACGGCGATAATAGAGCCCTTTTTCAATAAATTACTAACACTTTCAAGTACTATTTCCTGCCTGCGGTTGAACAGGGTTAGGTGAGGTCCGCATACCGGACAGGCATTGGGTTGGGCATGAAAACGTCGGTTCAAGGGATCTTCATATTCTGCCTGGCAGATGGGACACATAGGAAAAGATGCCATAGTAGTTTTGGCGCGATCATAGGGTACATCCTTGATTATAGTAAAACGAGGACCACAGTTAGTACAATTGGTAAAAGGGTATAAATAGCGTCGATCAGCAGGGTCTGATACATCACGTCTGCATTCAGGGCAAGTAGCAATATCCGGAGATATCATAACATTCCGGCTATCGTCGTTTTTGCTTTCTTTAATGTTAAAATCCTCATAACCAGGAGGATCAATTTCCTCCACGGTATATTCTCTGATAAGTGCCAGGGGAGGAGGTGATTTGATGATTCTGCCCACGAATTCATCTAATTTATCAGGTGTACCCTCAATCTCGATGAAAACCCCGTAAGAGGAATTCAATACCCATCCGCTTAAGCCCAGCTCGGATGCCAATCTAAAAACATGAGGTCTAAATCCAACCCCCTGTACTATACCGTTAATTTGAATTTTATAGCACGATTTATTCACTTGCATAAAAATACCTGCTTTATTATCTGTTCTACGAAAAGGAGCTTATTAATGTAAATCCTAACAAAAAAAAACTATCCAAACGGGCAGACTGGGGCGCTTCCCAGTCTACCCGGAATGGACATTTATTGACCGGTAAATTCGATAGGACTAATACTGCATCTAAACCAGCTTAATGCATCATTGTGTATTAAAGATCAATTACCTGGCCATAATGTTTTCTATATCTCGCTGAATAAGTTCAATTACCCGGGGCAATTTTGATTGAATTCCAGGAGTAAGTTCCATTCCCATCCTCATAACTTCCGGTTCAATACCAAATACCATAATTTCAGGTTCGTAACCCATTAGCTTGGCCATACTAACTGCCTCAACAAAATGCAACTCATGAAGAGAGGTGATGTTGCTGTCAGGCTGTAAACTCAGTTCTTCCAGAGGTGCTCGATATATAGTACCAGGCTCTCCTCCAGCTGACATGGCATCAATGATAAGCAAAATATCGTAATTGCTAAAAATATCTAACATGTCATAACTGTTCACACCTGCATCAATCAAATCAATTTCTTCCGGGAGGCATTTCATTTCTGCCAGATGGTTTATAACGTGGATACCTACACCTTCATCCTGCATTAATAAATTGCCGATTCCTACTATAGCAATTTTACTCAATCAACAGCCTCCTCAGGCTCCTATACTTTTATCATCAGCATGAGCACTGTCGTGGAAACCCTTGGGAATTTTACCTGTAAACATGGATACTAATACAGGAATTCCTTCGGAAAGATCCAGATATACATGAGCCAGAACTGAGAGGACAAAAAGCCAGGTAATTATGTAATGAATAACTCTTACTGCAATCAATCCACCCATACTGCCTCCCAGTCCCATGAAAAGATTGGGATTGTAAAGGGTGAATCCGGTGATC
>JAENZN010000048.1 GCA_016841245.1 Syntrophomonas sp. | reverse complement strand
TGGCAGACCAGCATAAAAAAGAAACCAAATAAACCTTGTTAGCAGTCAAAGCCTGCCAAAAGGGCTTTGATTTACATTTTAGGTGACAGCTCGGATAACAGGATAAGAAACTTAAAAACCTGATTATCTCAATAACGCTACTGTAGGAAGGGGGGAGAAAAGAATGATATTTGGTATGTTGGATGGTCCCTTTTTTCACATTGGGCCAATTCCAGTAGACCACCTGGTAGTTACTGAATGGGTAATAATAGCTTTGATAGGAATTATTGCATTTATGGCCACCCGGGACATGCAAAGAGTGCCCAAGGGATTACAGAATGCATTTGAAGCAATAATTATTTTTACCTATGATTTTTTTACCCAGTTAATGGACGAAGAGCATGTCGCTAAAAAGTGGGCACCTTTGCTTAGTGCATTTTTCCTGTTCATCCTGATAAGCAATTACAGCGGCCTCATCCCAGGAGCTGCTGAAATTGGGGGGTTCCAACCTCCTACCAGCAACTGGAACGTAACTATGACATTAGCAATAATTACGTTCTTCTCAGTTCATGTTGCAGGATTTTCGGAACATGGTGGACATTACCTGCATCACTTCGTGAGCCCAAGCCCGCTCATGTTACCATTGAATCTGGTAGAAGAAGTGGCACATCCACTTTCCCTTACCGTCCGTCTATTTGGGAATATCTTTGGTGAAGAAATGGTTATAGCATTTTTGCTATTCATGGCGCCATTTGTAGTTCCGGCGGCGATCATGGGCTTAAGTCTGTTATTGGGTGCTATCCAAGCGGTAGTATTTACAATTTTGTCAGCTAGCTATATAGCGGCTGCAGCTGGAGAGGGTCATTAAAAAATTATCATTAAAATTTGCTCATTTTTTTGTTAGAGCTTGAAAGGAGGGAAAAAGATGGGAGTAGCATTAGGTGCTGGTCTTGCTGTATCAATCGCCGGTATAGGTGGCGGTATTGGTATGGGTGTAGCTGGAGGCAAAGCTTTCGAAGCCATCGCTAGGCAGCCTGAAGTTGGAGGGGATGTTAGAACACTTCTGTTCATAACTCTGGCCTTTATTGAAACCCTGACTATTTATGGTCTGCTGATTGCATTTATGTTAGTTGGTAAACTATAACAAACTACAAACAATACATGTAGACTAGAGATTATGGGCGATAGGGCATAATTATTATCGGCTCTATCGCCCAAAATACTATTTGCTCTAAGAGATTGGAGGTAGCACATCCGTGAAAAGGAATAAAAGATTTTATGCATCAATCCTCCTTTTGGCAATGGTTCTAACGATAGGATTTGCAACCGTCTGCTTGGCTTCAGAGGGTGCACTAGAAGCACCTGCTGGTCACACTCCCGCGTTTCCGAATCCATATGTAATCGGGTGGTCAGCGGTTAACTTCTTTATACTTTTATCTTTGCTGTACAAATTTGCTTATGGCCCAATTTATAAGATGTTAGAGGAACGTACGGCAAGTATTGAAGGATCACTGAAACATGCGGAAGAAGTTAGAGTAGAGGTTGATGAATTAAAGAAAGAATCTCAAGCTAATCTGGCAGAATCACGTAAGGAAGCTCAGGAGATTGTAGCCCGGGCAACCAAAGCGGCGGAAGATGCGAAAAACGAGATTTTAGCCAAAGCTCAGGGGGATGCAGCTAATATGAAAACCAAAGCTACTGCTGAAATAGAATCAGCTACGGCTCTGGCTAAGGCAGAACTTAAGGACACCGCTGCTGCACTGGCTATCATGGCTGCAGAAAAGGTTTTGAAAAGAGCTATTACAGAAGCGGATCATAAGAACATGGTCAGTGAATTTGTCAATGAGGCAGGCGATCTGTTATGTTAAACAAGAGCGTCGCCAGGCGCTATGCAGAAGCGTTCTTCAGCATCGCCCGGGAAGCTGATAAGGTAGATGAGTTTGAGCTGGAACTTGATAAGGTACTTCAAACCATAGAAGGAACTGAAAACCTAAAAGACTATCTGGCTCATTTACTAATTCCCGCCAAGGAAAAGAAAGAAGTTATCACCAAGATATTTACAGGCGGCATTAACCCGATGACTCTTAATTTTCTATTGATGATTATTGACAAGAGACGCGAAGCATATATAGGCGTTATAGTAGAACAATATAAAGACCTGGCTGATGAAGCAAGAAACATCATGAAGGCTCAACTGATATCTGCTCAGGAAGTATCTGCAGATGAGATGAAGATACTGGCTGAAAAGCTTTCTACTTCTACTGGTAAAACAGTACAGTTGCAGCAAACAGTTGACCCAGACTTAATAGGTGGCATTAAGATACGAATGCAGGACCAGATTATAGATGCTACCGTTGCTAAAAGACTAGAAATGCTGAAAGAAAAACTCAAACAAGTAAAGATAAGTTAATGTGATAGGGGTGAGCACATAAAATGAGTATTAGACCGGAAGAGATTAGCGCGATATTAAAGGAACAGATTGAGCGCTACCAATCCGAGGTCGAGGTCAGCAATGTGGGCTCTGTTATATATGTTGGGGACGGTATTGCCCGCGTATATGGACTACAGGGCGCCATGGCTGGAGAACTGCTGGAGTTCACCGGCGGAACTGTTGGAATGGTACTCAACCTGGAAGAAGATAATGTAGGTGCCGTTTTGCTCGGTTCTTATTATCACATCAAAGAAGGCGATGTGGTTAAAGCTACCGGGAGAATCATGGAAGTTCCTGCAGGAGATGCCATGCTCGGCCGCGTTGTAAATGCCCTTGGGCAGCCAATAGATGGAAAAGGACCCATAAATACATCGGCATTTCGCCCGATGGAAAAAGTTGCACACGGGGTTGTAACTCGTTCACCAGTTGACACGCCAATGCAGACTGGACTTAAGGCTATCGATTCTATGGTTCCCATCGGAAGGGGCCAACGAGAGTTGATTATCGGTGACCGTCAGGTTGGTAAGACCGCGATTGGTATCGATGCTATTATAAACCAGAGAGAAAAGAAAGACATCATATGCATATATGTTGCTATTGGACAGAAGCAGGCCAGTGTAGCTGGTATAGCAGCCAAGTTAGAGAGCATGGGTGCTATGGATTATACCATCATAGTAGCTGCTGGTGCTTCTGAACCGGCTCCGTTGCTCTATATGGCGCCGTATGCAGGAGTAGCAATGGCCGAAGAATTCATGGAAAGTCAAGGTAAAGACGTCTTAATAATTTATGATGACTTATCCAAGCACGCAGTTGCTTATCGTGAAATGTCACTCTTGCTTCGCCGTCCTCCCGGACGTGAAGCTTATCCCGGGGACGTTTTTTACCTGCACTCTCGTTTACTGGAGAGAGCTTGTAAACTAAGCGAAAAATATGGCGGGGGTTCAATTACCGCCCTGCCCATAATCGAGACCCAGGCCGGTGACGTATCGGCATACATTCCGACCAATGTTATTTCCATCACTGATGGACAGATATACCTGGAAACAGATCTGTTCAATGCCGGGCAGAGACCAGCTATAAACGCTGGACTGTCGGTTAGCCGCGTTGGAGGTTCAGCGCAAACCAAGGCTATGAAATCAGTTGCTGGGCAGCTGCGTCTGGACCTGGCTCAATATCGCGAACTGGCCGCATTTGCTCAGTTTGGTTCTGACCTGGATAAAGCCACTTTGGCCAGGTTGACCAGAGGTGAAAGAGTTGTCGAAATACTGAAGCAGGGCCAATATGTGCCTATGAACGTAGAAGACCAAGTGGTATCTATTTACGCTGGAGTAAATGGATTCTTGGATGATCTGCCTAAAGACAAAGTACTTGAATTCGAAGCAGATTTTCATAAATTTATGCGCAGTACCTATGCCGACGTTCTGACTACTATCCGGGATGTTGGGAAGATAGATGCTGCCACCGAGGAAAAATTAGTCAAAGCCATTGGTGAATTCAAAACCACGTTTTCGGTTTAGGTGGTGAAGTAGATGGCAGGAGGAACAAGAGAGTTTAAACGCAGAATACGAAGTGTAACAAATACTCAGCAGATTACCAAAGCCATGAAAATGGTATCGGCCGCTAAACTCCGACGTGCTCAGGAGGCTGCTGAAGCTTCCCGACCATATACCGAAACTTTACAGGGTACGCTGGCCCGATTGTCCGGGGTAGCATTTGATATAAAACATCCCCTGTTGGAGAAGAGGGAAGACGTACGCAAAATAGGTTATGTGGTAATAACTGCTGATGGAGGCCTCTGTGGTGGGTATAATGCTAACCTGATAAAAGCTACCACTATGGCCATGGAAGAAGATACTAGAAAACTGGAAAATGGCATAGTAGCTGTGGGTAGAAAAGTCCGGGACTTCTTCCGTAAACGCGGAGGGCTGGATGCAGAATTTGTTAATCTAGGTGATAAAATAAGTTATGCAGATGCCAGGGAAATTGGGCAATATATAATGAATGCGTATGAAAATGAAGAAATAGATGAAGTATATGTTGTATATGCCAAATTTATAAACGTTTTACGGCAGGTTCCAACGATAGTAAAACTTTTACCTATAGAGACTCCGACCGCTGAACAGACTGAAGGACAGCGTGTCATTGATTACATTTATGAACCGAGTGCAGATGAGATTTTGCTAACTTTGTTGCCCAGATATGTAGGTAGTCTCATTTATAATGCGATGCTTGAGAGTAAAGCTAGTGAGCATGGCGCCAGAATGACGGCTATGGGCAACGCCACCGAGAATGCAGGAGAGATCATCGATAACCTCACACTGGCTATGAATAAAGCCAGACAGGCAGCCATAACTGATGAAATCCTGGATATAGTTGGTGGAGCTGAAGCTCTGAATAAAGGAGGAAAGTAGAGGATGGCGAATGTAACATATGGAGAGGTAACCCAGGTTATCGGCGCAGTTGTTGATATTCGGTTTAAGCCTGGTGAATTACCTGACCTGATGAACGCTATTACTATAAAGTCAGCCGACCAGGACGCCGATATAAAAGTTGCGGCTAATATCGATGTAACACTGGAAGCAATGCAGCATCTAGGTAATGATACGGTAAGATGTGTTGCACTGCAGCCTACTGACGGTATCTTCCGCGGAATGAAAGGCACCAATACCGGGGCTTCTATTAAGATTCCGGTTGGAGAAGGTTGTCTGGGAAGAATATTGAATGTTCTTGGTAAAGAGGTTGACGATGCTGGGCCAGTTGAGGCAAGTGACTACTGGGAAATCCACCGCGATCCACCTAAATTGGTTGATCAGCTTCCAGCTACCGAATTGCTGGAAACAGGAATCAAAGTTACTGACCTGATTTGTCCTTACGCTAAAGGTGGAAAAATAGGACTGTTCGGTGGAGCCGGGGTTGGTAAGACCGTTATTATACAGGAACTTATTAGAAACATAGCTTACGAACATGGTGGATTTTCAGTGTTTACCGGTGTTGGTGAACGTACCCGTGAAGGAAACGATCTATGGGGTGAAATGAGCGAGTCAGGTGTTATCGATAAGGTTGCCTTGATATTCGGTCAGATGAATGAGCCTCCCGGAGCCAGACTGCGGGTAGGATTAACGGGACTGACCGTAGCAGAATATTTCCGCGATGTTGCGGGAACTGACGTGTTGATATTTATTGATAATATATTCAGATTTGCCCAGGCCGGTAATGAAGTGTCTGCATTGCTGGGACGTATGCCATCTGCGGTTGGATATCAGCCTACCCTGGCAACTGACATGGGTCTTTTGCAGGAACGTATTACCTCAACTCGGAAAGGGTCGATAACTTCTGCTCAGGCAGTTTATGTTCCCGCTGATGACTTGACTGACCCGGCACCGGCGACAACATTTGCCCATTTGGATGCGACCCTGGTTCTTTCCCGGGCCATTTCTGAAAAGGGTATTTACCCGGCTGTTGACCCGCTGGATTCTACATCTAGAATATTGGACCCCAACATTCTAGGAGATAAACATTATTTCACCGCCCGTGGAGTGCAGCAGATATTGCAGAGGTATAAAGAACTGCAGGATATCATTGCTATACTCGGTATGGACGAATTGAGTGATGAGGATAAGCTTATAGTTGGTCGGGCCCGAAAACTGGAAAGGTTCCTATCCCAGCCTTTCCACGTTGCTGAGCAGTTCACAGGACAGCCTGGCATTTATGTGCCTGTTAGCCAGACCGTTGATTCCTTTGCAGATGTGCTGGAAGGAAAATACGATCATATGCCAGAAGAAGCATTCCTCATGGTTGGGAATGTAGATGGTGTGGTTGAAAAAGCGAAGAGACTGGGGGCGTAGCCTATGGCAGACAACACCTTCATGCTAGAGATAGTGACCCCGGAAAAAATTCTCTTTAAGGATGAAGTTGACTTTATGGTTGCTCCTGCTGTGGATGGTGAAATAGGCGTAATGAAAAATCATGCTCCTCTAGTGGCAGCCCTCAAGATTGGCGTACTGCGCTACAAAGATGGTAAGGGTGCCGAAAAGAAAATGGCCGTTAGCGGCGGATTTATGGAGGTTATTGATAACACCGGACGTATATTAGCTGAAACAGCAGAACCTGGCGAACACGTTGATGTTCTTCGTGCCAAAGCTTCCAAAGAACGGGCCGAGAGAAGACTGGCCCAAAGGGATGAAACTATCAATCGTCTTCGTGCTGAACTATCTTTGAAAAGAGCGATAGCTAGAATAAGAGCAGCTGGAGCTGACTACTAAAAACCGATTAGACAGAGTATTAAAAAGCCGGAAGAAAGCTGAGCTAGCTTCTTCCGGCTTAATTGGTACCCTGCCTAATTAGCTCTAAGCCATAATAGAAAAGGAATAAGGTATTATTATGAATGATATGGCGAAATATCTGATTATCATAACCTTGTGTTATTATTTAGTCAAAGGACTAATATATTTAATATTATGGCAGGCTACTAAAAAGGTGGAAGAAAAGGCACGAGAGGCGAAGAAAAAGGAACAGAAAAAATTCAGGCGGGGAAAAGATGGATGGTATATCGAAGATGATGAGGAGGATTAATGTAAATGCAGGGACGGATATGGGATATATAAAGAGGGGGATTATGGGATGAGTAACGGGCTGATGATGGTTATCGCGGCAGTATTTATTATGACCATTGCTTTTGGCATGCTGATAATAAGGCAGTTTGGCTCATTTGAAAAGAAAGCGATGAAAGCGAAACTGCGGCAGGAGGAATATCTTAAAGAATTTTTAGCTATAAAGGCTGAAGAGGAAAGAAAACAAGCTGAAGAGGAGAGAGAATTAGCCGCTGAAGAAAGCGAGCAGAACAATGAAATGCCACCCGGTGAGTAAATAAGTATTCACTTATGCATTCACACGTAAAACCTTAAGATTAACAAATCCTGACTGAGTCAGGATTTTACTGTTAGATAGGGGATATTATGGGTTTTGAAAAAAATAATTTACTAGTTGCAATTCAATAAAAAGAAAAAGCCTCCGGAATAAATGAGCATATAATAGGCAAGAATTTCTATAACCAAGACCCGGGGGAGAGATATCAATGAAAAAAGTATTAATATATTTAATCATATTTGCGTCTTTATGCGCAATTAGCGGATATGGTATTGATCATATGGTCTACAATAAAATTAATCACCAATCTCCATATTACCTATCATTTGCATCAATCGGTGCAATTTCACTCGAATCACGTCTTGATTGCTGGGCAAAAATAAATCAGAAGCTTTCTCAGGATGAACTGCATCGTAAATCCGAAGAAATATTTAATAATCTGGGAATATCTTGGGTAGATGAAGGGGTAGTCACAAATAACATAGATTCTGAGTATATGATTAGTTATACCTACCAATCAGGCCAAATCATTTATACCTTCTCGGCGCAGACTGACACTGACGAAAACGAAACCTATTTTCTTCTGAATGTTGTCAGCCGTGATGAATATGATCTTAGCAAATTAGAAGAAAAGCTGAGAGAGGGCGAGCTGAAGTGGCAGTATTACTATCTTTATACAGGAAAGCTGGATCATTACATCGATCAGGAAACAAGAATAGAATTAATTAACGTAATTTTGCAAAACCTGGGGGCTGAGTCCAGTGAGGTGTATGAGGACCAGTATATGACCAGCATTACCGCTTATACCCCGTTATTTGATAACAGCGTTACTGTGCAGAACAAACAATATAATGTACAAATCGCCGCTAAGAGCGTATTGCAGCAGCAGGAAGCATTTATTTACATCGGTAATCCTTTGATTATCGGAGATTATTGAAATTAGGAGGTGATGAATGGTTTTGGAAATAGCAGTTGAAGGTAAAACTAAATTACATGGGAATATTGAGATTAGTACTTCCAAAAATGCTACTCTGCCTGTTATGATTGCGGCTTTATTAAGTGAAGATAAGATCAATATTAATATGGTACCGGAAATTAATGATGTAGAAATAGTTAAAAAATTATTACAAAATTTAGGTGCATATTTGGTTCAGAACAATAATTCTTTATGTATTCGAAGCTTTGTAAGCAACATCTGTCCGGACTATGATTTAGTGAGGCAAATCAGGGCCTCCTTATTATTAATGGGACCGATTTTAGCCACCCGCAAAATCGTAAAAATATCCCTACCCGGCGGGTGTGCTATTGGTTCCAGACCAATTGATTTACATCTTAAAGGTTTTGAAGCTCTGGGGGCCAAAATAAAATTAACTGGAGGGAATGTCATTGCCGAGGCCAGGGAACTTAAGGGCAATCATATATACCTGGATTTTCCAAGTGTAGGAGCTACTGAAAACTTAATGATGGCAGCGGCTCTAGCAGAAGGTACCACTTATATCGAAAATGCTGCTCTGGAACCAGAAGTTGTGGATCTGGCCAACTTTATTAATAGTATGGGTGGGAGAGTTCATAAAGCTGGAAGCAATTTAATAAAAATTGAAGGGCAGAAAAAACTACACGGATGTACTTATACTCCTATTCCAGATCGGATAGAAGCCGGGACCTATATGGTTGCAGCAGCAGCCACCGGAGGCGATCTATTGATAAAAAATGTTATTCCCGAGCATCTCAAGGCAACTACTGCCAAACTGGTAGAAAGTGGCGCTCAGGTTGATGAAATGGGTCATGAAATAAGGATTCAAAGGATAGGTCCGGTAAGACCTATATATATTAAAACCCTTCCTTATCCCGGGTTTCCTACTGACATGCAAGCACAGTTTATGGCCTATTTAAGCCATACCTCGGGCAGCAGTGTAATTACTGAATCGGTATTTGAGAATCGTTTTATGCATACCCAGGAATTAATGCGTATGGGTGCTAATATAAAAATAGAAGGCAGAACCGCTATCATTAAAGGGGTGCCTCAACTAGGCGCTGCTAAGGTAAAAGCCACCGACTTAAGGGCTGGAGCCGCGCTGCTGATCGCCGGTCTGATGTCCGAAGGAACTACCCATATAAGTAATAGTCATCATATTGATAGAGGTTATGAAAATATTGTAGATAAATTAAACCGAGTGGGAGCAAATATTTATAGAAATTAATGTATTTAGAACCGGGAATAATTATTAAGCGATTCTAATATTATTAATACATGAATAATAAAAGACTTGTAAAAAAAGTGCTGGTGTTAGGAATAGTTGGGATAGTAGCAGTAATTTTAACATTCTATTTGCATAATAATCATTCTTCTGTAAAAATTCCGCCACCCACAATCAAGCTGTATCTTCATGAGTCCAAGCAAATAATTGAATTAGAGATAGAAGAATATGTGTGTGGGGTGGTGGCCGCAGAAATGCCAGCCTCCTTCGCTTCGGAAGCCTTAAAGGCCCAGGCCTTGTGCGCACGTACCTATGCTTGTAAGAAAATAATGGAAGATCGATCATATCCTCTTGATGCAGATTTATCTGATGATATCTCTTGCTGCCAGGCTTTCCTTTCCTGGACGCAGTTTAAAGATTTACATCCGGCCCAATATGAGAGGTTAAAGTCCAAAATTGAAGGGGCGGTTTCATCCACCAGAGGAGAACTTATCACTTATAAGGATAAACCCATAGATGCGCTGTATCATTCGACCTGTGGTGGTCAAACAGAAAGTGCTGCTGACGTATGGGGAACTGAAATTCCCTACTTGCAAAGTGTTGACTGCGATTATTGTTTTGCTTCAAATTATTACCAAACCAGGCAAGTCATTTCTTACCAGGAGCTAAATGATGTCAGCGGTTTATTGAGTGGTAGCAGTACCTTTATTGAAATAAGTGAAAAAAGCCCGAGCGGAAGAGCCAGAGAAATAAGGATAAATGACCAGGAAATATCAGCCAGCAGGTTTCGCCAGCTGTTTAATCTTCCCTCAACTTGCTGGGAATTCATAACCGAGCAGGACGATTTAATTATTAACAGCCGAGGATATGGTCATGGAGTGGGCCTGTGTCAATACGGAGCAAATGGAATGGCTTTGGATGGAAAGAGTTATAAAGAAATTTTATCCTATTATTATAAAGATACTGAGATATATAAGTTGAATTATCAAGATACTTAACTCAACTTTCGGGTGTGTCCTGAATCAACGAATCCACTAAAGGGGGG
>JAENZN010000015.1:61945-94506 GCA_016841245.1 Syntrophomonas sp. | reverse complement strand
TTCACGTACGGTTCCGTGAGAGACTGCGGGTGAAACTCCCGCGGTCTACTCGACACCAAAAAAACTGGCTGAAAAGCCCGAAAAAATAATAAAACAAACAGCTAAAAAACCAGTATTGACATCAAAAGTGCACCCTCGTTTGGTAAAATGTAAGTTGGTCAACAAAACATTCCAAACAGAAGGGATGCACAAGTTAATGCTACACCAAATCGATCCGTCTGAAAAGGTTATTAACGAAATCCATAGCTCTTTAAACAACTTAGAATAAACCAACTGCTTCGTGCAGCCAACATCAAAAAGCTACGCGGTATCAGTATTAAGCAGGTTTTTGAGTTTATTTTCCTGCTTGCTCTTTTTGGCAAGAATCAGTATAGATTCCTGGAGAGCAAGCGTGGTCAAGGATTACCCGGGAAAGATGGTTATTACAATTTCCTAAACAATCCATACTATGCATGGAGACGTTTCCTACTTATGCTGGCATCTAAAGTCATTGATACTTTTGACCACCTGACATCGGACAAAAGAGTCAGAGCTTTTATCATTGATGACTCACCTGTTGCACGAAACCGTAGTAAAAAGGCAGAACTCTTAGCTAGAGTATTTGATCACAGCCAGGGCCGTTACATAAAATTCAGGGATCGTATTTCACTGGCTGAGCTTTAGGCAAGCAATGATGAGGACTATGTTGATTGTCACGACAGGATAGTGAATTTTTCATAGTTTATTTAACCACGCCCGGATTCTGGATAAGTTTCTGAAATCTGATTAAATTTTTATGAAACCAGCAAGATGTCTTTCCCTCACTGGCTATACATTGCCCAATATCATGAAACCCCGACCCCATTTCCTTGCTCAAGTATGTTTAGCGTACTAATAATATACTAAGGTATACTGAAATGGAAAAAGCAAATTCCTATTTAACAATGTTATGATAAATTTAGAGGATTTTATTAAAAATGATAGAATTATATTATCAAAATCGAATATTAATTTATCTCCGAGTTTTGTATCCTGAAGTGCGAGCACTATGGCGCAAAACCTATGGGTATACCGGGAAACGGGTATGCCTCCCATGTTTGGAAAGGGGAGTATTTGTATATAACCGTTAATAAACCTGACGTGCCTTCCTTTGCCGTCAGGTTTTTCTGTCCCTGTTTATAAGGTGAGGATATGTCACCCTCGGTAAATGGCATATCAGTATGACCATGTATTCAGTTATTTATTGGTTTCGCTGATAAGCCAACCATAAGAGAATTTAACTGTCAGTCAGGCAACCCGGGGTGGAAATATTGTATAGATTAGGTGTGTTTTTCAACGCTTTTAGCTGGCAGATAGGAATTAGATGTCTGCCGGATGATAGTGTACCAGAAGTGCAGAGTGCTCTTATATTGGAGGGAAAGCAAAGATGTCAGAGGATAGTATATTACGCGTTCATGATCTTCAGTTTAGCTATGGTTCCAGCAAGATTCTTCATGGTATAAACTTTTCCGTAGATAGGAGCATAATTTGTGGTCTGCTTGGTCCCAATGCTTCCGGTAAGACGACCCTTCTGAAATGTATAAATGGTTTGTTGAAAAGCAGCGGGGGTTATATAGAAGCCCGGGGAACATACATCGACCAGCTTAGCCGCACTGAGATTGCCAGGATTATGGCCGTTGTGCCGCAGCAGACCAATGTTGTATTTGCTTTCACAGTGCTTGATATAGTGGTCATGGGCAAAGCTCCCTCGTTGGGAAAGACAAGCTCCCCCGGGAAAAAAGAATATGAAGGCGCTGAAGAGGTGCTGGAAAATATCGATATATCCCATCTGGCAAAAAGGTTTTTTAATCAGTTGAGTGGAGGAGAAAGACAGCTGGTACTACTAGCTCGGGCATTGTACCAGGATCCTCAAATACTTTTGCTCGACGAGCCAACTGCACATCTTGATTTTAAAAACCAGTTCATGATACTGGATCGGGTCAGACAGCTAACGGCAGAAAAAAACCTGGCTACAGTGATAACCATGCATGATCCGAATTTAGCCAGCAGGTATTGTGATCAGGTGATAATGCTACGTAATGGCATTTTACTGCAGAATGGCAGGTGCCATTCAGTGATGCAGGCCAAAAACCTGGAGCAGGTATATGACATGGAGGTGAGAGTTGAGAGTATCGGCGAAGGAAGAGAAGTTATTGTACCGGCGGGAAAGTAAAAACACTTAATAGAGGAGGTTTAATAGTGTTGAGAAAGATTGTTAATTATTTACTTATAGTGGTCTTGGTGTTGAGTCTATTTATAACTGGTTGTCAGAAACAGGAAGAACAAGTCCTTCCGGAAGAGAAAAGCAAAATCGTGGTTGCCGATGGTTTAGGACGTGAGGTGACTATTGAGGGACATGTTGAGCGCGTAGCCACCAATTACGGCATAGCTACCCATATGCTTTTTGCCCTGGGAGCCCAGGACAAACTGGTGGGTATGGATTCTCCTTCTCAGACTAACGAGTTTTTTAATGCCCTCATGCCTGAAACAGCCAAAATGGCAGCAGCTGGCAGCCCCAAAGAAGTGAACGTGGAACAGATACTGGCGTTAAACCCTGATCTGGTACTTGTACCCGGCCGGAACACAGAACTGGTAGAAAACCTGGAACAGAATGGACTTACTGTTTTTGGCGTTGTAGCCGAAGACCTGGAGCAGTTGGAAAGTTCCATGACCAATCTTGGACTGGCCCTGGGATGTGAAGATTCTGCGGAACAATTTTCTGCTTATTATCAAGATACGGTAAAACTGGTTCAAGAACGTACTGCTGGATTGGCTGAAGAGGATCGTCCTGTGGTATATCTGGCTGGCCCTATGGGATTTTTGTCCACCTGTTCGGCAGATATGTACCAAAATCATTTGATTGATTTATGCGGAGGAAAAAACGCAGGAGCCTTAATTGAAGGTGATATAGGAAGCACCGGTTGGGTCGAAATATCTCCGGAACAGGTTGTGGAGTGGAATCCGGATATCATTCTGGTAGTGCAATATGGCACCAGCACTCCTGAAGAAATCCTGGCTGACAGTCGGTGGCAGAACATCAATGCAGTGAAAAATGGTCAGGTGTCCTGGTTTCCCTCCAAGTTTAATCCCTGGGATTATCCTTCACCCCAGGCAGTATTGGGGATAACATGGTTGGCCACTACTCTTAATCCTGATCAGTTTAAGGATATTAATATCCAGGATGAAGTTGACAGATTCTACCAGCAGTTTTACGGCCAGAGTTTTACAGAGCTGGGAGGTACTTTGTAAGGTGGTATAAGATCGATGCATACATATAGGAGAACTATTGCAGGATTGATTATTTTGCTCGCTGCCATGTTAATCGGTCTTCTGCTGGGGCGTTACCCACTGCATCTTCAGGATGTTTATTACCTGATTAACCTAAAACTTCATAACCAGCCTGCGGTAGGGGAAGCGGCTAATATTGCTACAGTGTTATGGATGATAAGAATGCCCCGGGTGCTGATGGCGATGCTGGTAGGAGCGGCGCTGTCAGTCTCTGGAGCGGTTTTCCAGGGCCTTTTTAGAAACCCCCTGGTTTCACCGGATATACTGGGGGTTTCTTCCGGGGCCGGTTTTGGAGCTGCCCTGGCAATTATTCTGGTAGGAACATCTGCCCTGGCGATCCAGATATCAGCCTTTGTGTTTGCACTGCTGGCGGTGATGATTGCTTACCAGATAGGTAATCGGGGTTATAGTTCCATAACCAATCTGGTTCTGGCTGGTATTATTGTGTCTGCCCTGTTTACGGCTGGACTTTCATTTCTCAAGTATGTTGCCGATCCTTACGAACAACTGCCTACTATAGTATTTTGGACTATGGGAGGCTTTAACTATATCGTGTGGATGGATGTGTGGCGGGCTTTACCTCTGGTTGCGGGCGGGTTGCTGTTTCTGTATCTATTTCGCTGGCGGCTTAACCTGTTGGCTATGGGAGATGAGGAAGCCCTGACTCTTGGCTTGAATGTAGGTAAGGCCAGGACCTTTTATATTATTATGGCCACGCTGATTGTGGCAGTCTGCATATCGGCCTGTGGATCTATCAGCTGGGTGGGTCTGGTAGTTCCACATATTGCTCGTATGCTGGTTGGGCCGGACCATAAAATCCTCATTCCCTTCTCTGCCCTAATTGGTGCAGTATTCATGTTGACCATGGATACGCTGGCGAGAACCATAACCGGGGTTGAGATTCCCATAAGCATTATTACTTCTTTTGTAGGAGCCCCATTCCTGGCCTATTTACTGCTTCAACAACAGCAGCGCCAGTGGGAAGATTAGGAGGTGAACCTAGGTTGGAATGTAATTTCTGTGAAAGGTACTGTCGATTTGAAAATGGTCAAAAAGGATTCTGCGGCATGTACACCTGTGTTGAGAACAAAATTGTTGAATGCTACCCCTATGTATTAAGCAGTTTATTCGTCAGTCATATTGAATCTCTGCCTTTTTACCATGCCTATCCTGGCAGCAGAAGTCTGGTTATCGGCACCTTGGGATGTAATTTTGACTGTCACTACTGTTCAAATTCGTACATTGCTCGATCAGACCCAAATAGCATCTATAAATATCATTATCAGCCGGAACAAGTGATTGAAAGAGCTATTCAGACTGGATGTCATAACATTGTGTTTGCGGTTAACGAGCCAGCTGTGTCCTGGCCTTTTCTAATGGAAATTGTGAAGTTGGCAAGGAAAGCTGAGATACCTATGGGTTGTCTCAGCAATAGCTATATGACGGAATATATGGCAGAAGAAATGGGACAATATTTTGCTTTTGTAAATTTAAGCATAAAATCCATAAACCCTGATTTCTACCGCAGGTATGCTGGCGGGGTGGATATTGATCCAGTTATACGCAACATCAAGCTGCTGTCCGGAATGACCCACGTGGAGTTAACTACCCCGGTTATTGAGGGTATTAATGATATAGATATACCTGCAATAGCAGATTTTATTTATCATCTTGATCCCCAGATACCCTGGCATTTATTCCGTCTGCTGCCGGAGTATAAGATGAATGATGTTTCCCCTACTTCGGTATATCGCATCAGTGCCTCGATTGAAGAAGCAGCTGCCCGGCTGCCCTATGTGTACTTCAGCAATTTTGTGGGTTCTACCTGGGTCAGTACCAGCTGTCCAGGATGTGGGCAGATGCTCATTGAAAGGATTAGTTCCGCAGGCTGTGGCAGCAAAATGGTGAAATGTAAAGTGGTGGGGAATACTTGCCCCAATTGCGGAACGCAAATCCGTATGGTAGGTAAGCATATGGATTGGAATAGGAGGGAACCTTTTGAAACTGGGAATTATTGATGTTAGAGAATGGCAGACTACTGTTAATTTGGAAACCGGGTATCACGTTGAGGTTACGCCTACTCCGTTAACCAGAGAAATATTCAAATTACTAAGCAACAACCCTTTCCCTGGTGATCTGCGATGGGAAAGCAATAGCTGGGTCAGTACTGTAGCTCTGCAGCTTGACCATATATACCAGCCCGAGTTAATGTTCCTAAGCTATGCAACTACCTTCTTTCAGAGTATGTTTGCTCCCCGGGAGCAAACAGCATGGGAGAAACTAGTAAGCAATGTAAAAGATGAAGTGGAGCGTTTTATAAATACCAGCGGATTTACGCCAGTAATTGTAGGGACTGGAAGCACAACAGCTTTGGCCGGTAATATTGATTTGACTCAGCTGGATGGTCTGGCAATATCTGGAGGTATGGGTCCCCTTTATGCTGGACTATATGATCCTTCCAGCAGGGATTTAGAATATTTGCAGAATAATCAACTTATTGCCACAGTTATTCCCAGAAGTCAGATGGAAAAGGATTGGCCGGGTAATAGCAGTTTCCAGGATCACCTTCCTGACTATTTGCTTATAGCCCGTCCCGGATATGTCTTTCGAGGATTGGGCAGCATGTCCAGAATAATCCATCGAGTTAGCAGTCAGGACTCGACAATACCAGTGAAGGCAGATGCAACAGTGCATAATATTACAGATATAGCAGGATTGGTGAGAAAGATGCTTAAGAATAATAAAGTCGCTCTGATACTGCTTGAAGGTATGGGTATAAAAGATTTCCCCTGGAAATATTCAGAATGCAGCAATACCTATGGAACCTATACCTATAATGGGCCTGACGAACAGTATCATTGTATCTGCACCGGTCTTCATCTGCCAGGTCATCCTTATCCGCCCGGCTATCGCTACTACGAAGATGATGGGGAAAATAAGCCCTGGCCATTTTCAGGGCCGTATCAATGTATCTCCAGCCAGGCTCTGGGAGTTGACCCGGGTATCAAAAGTGCGGCAGTAGGAAGCCGCAGTATTTTGACTCATGTAGCCAGCGGAGCCGATATTGTCGTGGAATGCTTTGCCCGCTCCCTTTATAATTACGGATCTATGGCAGTTTTAAATCAGATTATATAAATTACTGCTCCAGATAATATGTTTCTATTTGATAAATTAAGCCCGACCGCAATATTAATTACGACCAGCGGAAGTATCAGCTAGCTTAATAGTGCGGTAAAAAAGTGAATGCACATCAATTGTCCCGTTTCGGGGTAGTACCCGGAGAGTGAAGGGTGACGTCGGAACAAAGCTTAATGCTCGCTAAACCACAGCCCTTTGCATTGATAATCTGCGAAAGTTGAGTTATATCTTATTATTAAACAAAATTGTCCTTAATCTTAATGTAGCTGGTATTTTTTAAAAGTGAGGTGAGAAGATTGGCACAAGTATGGAATACGCAAATAGTTGATTGGTACGAACAGGCGGTGAAATGGTCCAATTATCCCCAGGCTATCTTAGGAGAGGTTTTACAAACAGAAATAGAGGATAGTGACACGGTCCTGGATGCCGGATGCGGTATAGGCGCCATTTCTTTATATGTAGCTGCTCTTTGTAAGCGTGTTCTAGCAGTGGACATGCAATCAGAAGCTCTTAAAATATTACAGCAAAAGGCTGAAATGTCAGGTCGGGAAAATGCCTGCCAGGATATGAAAGACAATGATTCAATCAATGGATTAGCTTGTCAACTGGGGTTGCCGAGCAAAAATACTCCCTGTGCCAACGGGTGCTGGGAAAAAGGATTTCTTGAGAGCAAAGGGCTTGATGTTAAATGCCAAATATTAGTACATAATTTTAGCCAGCCGATAAGGGATTATCAGGAAGCATGGAACTTCTTGCGCCATCAGTTGGATGCACCGAAATATTTGGAAAACCAGGCTATAAAGGAAATTCCTAAGTGTCTGGAAACAAAAGATGGTCAATTATTAATTCCAATCATTCGCAAGAACTGTTTAATATCAATGTGCCAGGTTTAAATCCCCCGCCTTAAAGGCGGGAAAGGTTTAGCAGGTAGTATTTCAGCCATATTATACTCAAGAGGTGAGGATAATGGTTGAATACAGGAAAAGCAGCCACGCGATATACGATATCAAATATCATGTAATCTGGGTTACAAAATACAGATACAAAATATTAAAAGGCGATATAGGGCTAAGACTAAGAGAACTGATACGACAAGGCTGTGAAGCTCGAAGTATTACTATAGTACAAGGAAGTATAGGTCAAGATCATGTTCACTTGCTGCTGTCCTGTCCTGCTACGTTGGCCCCAAGCAAGATTGTACAGTACTTAAAGGGAAGATCTTCACATTTGATACAGGAAGAGTTCCCAGAACTAAAAAAGAGATATTGGGGTCAACACTTATGGGCAAGAGGATATTTTTGTGCAACCGTAGGTACTGTAACTGAAGAAACCGTCAGGAAATACATTGAGGATCAAGAAATACAAGAAAAAGGCGATAACTTTAAAATTGACAACTAAGTTTTAGTTAGAAACATTTATTTTGCTTGAGCAAATGGACTTTTCAGAAGGCTTTAGACTTAAAGCAAGTTTTACTTGCAAGAAAATCCACCTGCTTCAGCAGGTGTGTCGTTTAATTCCATAAGAACATCTTCTTTATAATATTCATCCGGGTACATTTCTTTGACAATGTGCCCCTACCGTTCTTAATTTTTCTGTCCAGGTCTGCAAAGGCTTTATATATTTAGGGCTGTAGCAGCCGAGCAAAAGAATTTTCATTGATGCTGATCCGATAATTTACCATGGCCATACCTGTTCCGTATTGTGGAGTATCAAATATAACACTGGCCATCTTTCCAACCCGGTTCATATCCACCCCCAATTTATATCCTGCCGTAATAAGTGAATATATTATAAGAGCCCCCCTCTTGCAGGAAAGACTACTTTATATACCTTCATCCGCAGTACCCGACGGTATAGCCCGAGTAATCTACAAAGGGAAAAACAGCAGCATTCGGGAAAGCTTTACGGCCCTGGGTCGCTCCTTGCCATCCATGGCACCGCGACATTAGTCCATCCTTGGACGTCACTGGCTGTCCAGAATTATCACCCATATTCCCAATAAGGGGGAACAACTGGTAGGTATTACGGATACTATTCCAACAAGTCACGGGGAATGCGCAATAAAACTAATATTGATATTAAAGCGTCGGCGCCGGTTGATTCCATCAACGATTGGAATTCGCTGATAAGCCTTATTTTCACATAGTCTGCTGTTTCTTTGTTAGCCGTTAGCTGCATTTGTTACACTGGACGTAGGACCCCATTGACTGAGTATGTGAACTTATTTTATTATATAAATAAGATTACTACATTAGTAGTACTGAAAAAGGAGTGTTTAAGATCAAAGAACCAGGCGGCTTTTCCGATGATGAAGTCATTAATTGTTTTAATGAACTGGGATTATCAAAATATGAAGGGAAGATATATTTAGCCTTACTGCGCAACAATCTCAGCTATGGCAGAGAAATCCAGAAGTTTTCAGGGGTTCCTGGACCTAAGGTGTATGAAACTTTAAACGCTTTAATCGATAAGGGACTAATTTATCCATCCGGTGATAATCCAGTTCGCTATCAACCTTTGCCACTGGAGGATTTTGTACAAAACAATATTACAAAACACCTGAGAATCAATAATTATCTAATTGATCATAAAAATTCCATAAGCCAAAATAAGTATCCCAGTTGGCTTTGGCAGATTCAAGGCTACGACAATCTGATGGATAAAGCGAGAGAATTAATTAGTAAGGCTGAGAAGACTATTATGATCAGTTTCTGGCACAATGACGGTGTTAAGGTGCAAAATCAGATGGAAGATGCGATCAAGCGAGGAGTAAAAATAATAAGCAACCAGATGAGTGAAGAAATAATACCGCTGGGACAGGTATTCAGGCACGAAACAGAAATACTGCCGGCAGTCGAAAAGGTGCATTCTTCAGAGTTCATTCTGGTGGTTGACGACTTATTCTGCATGTTTGCTTTTAAGAATCAGGATCAGAAAACTGAAGGCTATTATACTTCCAACCAGGGCGTGATTAGCATAATAGAGAATTATATATGTCACGATATTTACATTAACAGATTAATTTCGGATTTTAAGGAATTGGTACTCGAAAAGTATGGCAGTAATTTGGAAGGACTATTAAATCTTTAATTTTATAGCAATTAATCAACTGCCTGTTAATAGGCAATTTATTTCATCCTTTGCTTACTACAAATGTAGTATGTTTTTGCGGTTATTTATGCGCGTTCAAAAAAGGATAAAGGGGTGAAACATTGAAAAGGGAACATATTAATTGGGAAAAGACGGAGGGAATAACTTTTTTACACGATATTGGTATTAAAGAAAAAGATGTTGTAATTGATTTTGGATGTGGTGCAGGTTTTTATTGTATTTCAGCAGCGTTTATTGTTGGGGCAGGAGGAAAAGTTTATGCGATTGATAAAAGCGGGAACGGTTTTCGAAGTTTAAGAGACCGGTATTCTCAAAGCGGATTAAATAATATCGAGATGATAAAAACAAACGGAGAGTTGGATTTAAACCTTCAAAACGAAATCGCTGATGTAGCTTTGTTATATGATGTGTTACATTACTTTAGTGATCAAAACAGAAAAAACCTTATTAAAGAAATGCGCAGATTATTAAAGAAAGAAGCTATACTTTCAATTCATCCTACTCATCTTACAGATTATGAACAATTGATAAATGCAATAACTGAGGCTGGATTTGTTTATAAAGGAAATTGTAAAGGACACTTGATACATTATAATTTTTTCGAAGAAAGCTTTGTGTATAACTTTAAAAAGGTCTAAGTATTAGCATTAACACACAAGATACTTCCATCCGATCCTTCAAGAAATGCTTTTGTTCATTTTATAAAATTATGTCTTAGGTTATATTAACAACCTAATTGTCAGCAGCGCTACGGGCAAACTTATCAAAAGATAGAGACGCAAAGTCATAGGATCTATGGTGCATAATGGACTATGACAGCCTCAATGCAGATTTAAATAACCTTATACATTTATCGGATGATGGCCTTATGTACTTCTTTTAGCACTACTAGAATGTATAGGATATAATGGCATAAGTAACCAGCTAATACGACAATATTCCTTCATGGCCGGCGATCCGCTTAACGGCGGTGGGTTTGTCGTCTTAAACGGCATCGGCTTTAATGATGAGGACGGCTCTATCCCGCTATGTTCGTGATCCGCAGAAAAAGCTGGTAGATGAACAGCTTAACGGCGGTGAATTTAATGAAATCAGCGATGCGGACTGGGATCTCATCCTGCCGTACTTGGAAGAAAATGAAAAACTCTTTGCTATCAGTAAAGATCGACTTCTCACTGTGGATAAACAAAAGAAATCCCACCAAGAAGTCTATCGCAAAATAATGCCTGCAACGGCTCACGCACCGGTAAAAAATGACGACGGCCTGAGTGAGACCTTGTAAATAAGAAACCCCCCCCGCTGACGCAATCAAAGATTGCTTGCGGGTCCCGGGAACCTTTTTGTTTCACAATAAGGACACCCCCCGGGCGCAAGCTTGGGGGGGGTTGAAAAATGATCGGTTCAGACGGATATACCCCCCGGCCGATCATGGTAGCAGCTGTTGTGAAGAACAGACCGAGCAAAAATGTGAAGATCAAGGCGCTCGAAAAGCCCGTGATTGAGCCGTACTGAAGTACGGTGATTGAATGGGCTTTTCACAGCAACGCAGATATTCGCGTTTTTTGACGGTCTGGAAGGTGCCCCCTTATGGGTGGCCTTTACCATTTTTAGCAAAACAAGTCACGGGGAATGCGCAATAAAACTAATATTGACATTAAAACGCCGGCGCCGGTTGATTCCGATATTATAAAAAAGGAACTACGCAGGAACTGGACTGGTAAGGGAAATCATGTTCCCTTTTTTATATTCTCGTTATGCTTCGTTAAAAGTAACCGCCCCTTTCCTCAAAAATTCATAGTCTGGGTAGACTGAATTATTCGACATGGGGAACTTTGACAACGCAGAGATTTCAGTACACAAAGCCCGATCAAAAATGCAGGACAGTTTCATACTCTGCGCCGAATACCTGCAAATACAGCTGGATTTCATGAAGGGCAATTTTGCTCTAATGTTTGAGATCTGCATAAGATGAAGATAGCAGATTATAGATCACCTGCGCCATCTGCGCGCGGGTGGAATTGCCCATGGGCATGAGTTTCCCGTCGCTGCCGGATATGATGCCTGCCGCAACCAGTGTCTTCATAGCATCGTCGGCATAATCGGAAATTTCGTCCGTGTCGCTGAAATCCGACAGGGATGAAGAGGTATCCGCCTCCGGTAATTCTTCCAGAACATCCAGCGCCCGGTACAGCAGCGTGAACATATCCTGTCTGGTTATCTCATCTTCCGGAGCGAACATATTGTTTCCCAAGCCCTTTGTAATGCCAAGTCGCTTTGCCGCCGCGAGGTATTCCGTATAATAGGCGTGTCCCGCATCAGCAAAGTTGCCGGAGATATCCCCGTCGGCTTCGATGTCGTAAGCCCGCATCAGCAGAGTGATGAATTGGCCCCGCGTTAATGTCATATCCGGGCTGAACATGTTATTTCCCGTGCCCGACGTTATCTCACGCGCGGCGCAGAAAGTGACCGCGTCATAAAACCAGTTGGAGTTTGAAACATCGTCGAAAGAAATATCGTTGTACCCCACAGCGTATACAGAAAAATGACCGGTTGAAAACTTAACATTCTTCGATGCGCCATCATAAATGGAGTCCGTCATAACCATAAGCCCGCCGGCGTCAGATATATAATAGATGACGATCCTTTTTATTTCCTCATCGTCCGCCAGAGTATACGGTATGGAAACATATGCTAGCCCTCCGCCGAAGGATGAAAGGTCCGAGCCACCAGCATTGAGGATAAATTCATAAGCCGGGCTGTCCCCGATAAGTGCCTGTGCTTCATCGGACAGTCCGGAAACACCCGCATTTATGATACTGAGTACAACGTTGCCCGAACCAGCTTGCTTGGAGATATATTCAGCCGCCGTTTCATCGAAGGTGACCTCAACGTACGGCGCCGCGATTTTGACCGACCCGCCTGTGATCTTGCTGAAATCGTCTCCGCCTATCGTTATATCGTAACCGTCTTCTGTTTCCTCAATGGTGCCGGATATTGTTTCGCCGCCAGAGTTTACAATCTCAATTTCTTTCGAACTCTCCTCATTATTAACTGCGCTGTCGTCGTTGCCGTCCCCTTCATGAGAAGAAGTTTTCTTAACCGTGAAATCAATATTTGCTACATTACTGCCTGAGCCGGCTATTATCGTAAGCATCCCGGCATCGATATCCGGTACGATCAAGCCGGTGCTGTATTTACCGTCATTTGCGGACAGTACCGGCTTGATATATACGATGTTGCCGTCTGAATCCCCGGCCTTGACGGTTATCCATTCGTTCGGGTCACAGTTCCCTGATATGGTGATACTGTCTCCCGCGTAACCGCTTGATGTACTCAAATTCAGAGTACAGTCAGCCGCAAAAGCGGTAATTATCAGTATTTGAAAAAGCATCGCCGCGCTCAATACGCAGGCGGCAATTATCTTAAACCTTTTAATCATCATTACACCTCCGCAGCTTCTAAAGCACATGGGGGTTAGAGCTGGAATCGTTCGACAGAGAATCCACGATAAACACTTCTATCACGTCGCCGGCTTTTACGTTGAAAGCCGCCCCTGCAGCGCAGACTGATTCATAATCGGCTTTAATAAAGCTGAACCCTATCTGCGCTCCGTTTCGTATGTGAACAAACAGACAAATCTCGTTTCCCGGGTGGCCTGTTAGGGAGGAAACGTCAACGCTGAAATAGGTAAAGCCGGAAACGCCGCTGTTTACGGTCAGATTCAAAAGGCCGTCGTCAGTATAGCTGCCGGTATATGCCAAATCACCGTCGGGCGCTATGGCGTAGGCGCCGTTTCCGCAGCCGGGCCTGAAGGTCAGGGTCAGAGTTTTGGACGCCGTATTGCTGTTGGTATCGGTCACTGTCAGGTCAATCGAATATTGTCCCCCGGCTGTCGGGAGGCCGCTGAGCGTTCCCCCGCTGGAAAGGGTTATTTCGTCCGGCAGTCCTGTCGCGCTCCAGGAATAGCCGCCGCTGCCGCCTGTGGCTGTGAGGGCGGCGCTGTATTCTGCCCCGATGATACCTGTGGGAAGCTTGCCGATAGTAATGGCCAGGGTCTCCTCCCGGTTGACGGTGAGGGTATAGGTTTTGGTCGAGGCGTCCTGCGCCACCACCATGATTTCAATAAGAGTATCCCCGTCAAGGGAGATTTCCGAACTGTCTCCGCTGTCTATTATTTTTCCGTCAACGAGCATCACTGCGCCGGAGTCGCTGGTTGCTGCCGTTAAATCAATGTAACTGACGCTGTTGGCAAGATCGAGGGTATAATCCGTTGTGTTCGGAGAGAAGGTTTCATTCAGCGTGTGACCGGCAATCGACAGGCTGCTCAGATCGGCGTTGCTCACCGTGCCGTTGACCGAGATGATATAAGATTTCTGCGTCGCGCCGTCTGCCGCTGTGATGACGATGGGGATCAGGTTTTTCCCGTTATCAAGGTCTACGGTTGTTTCTTCTCCATTGACAGCGGTGTTTTCGTTTATCGTTAGGGCTGCGCTGGGGTCGTTCATCACCGCTGTAATTCCTATACTGTTGAATTCGGAAGCACCATAAACGCTGTAAGCCACCGTGTCCGGGTCAGCTGTAATTCCGATACTGTTAAATTGGGAAGCAGCATAAACGCTGTACACTACCGTATCCGGGTCAAAACTTGGGCTTAAGGCGCCCGTACTCACACTGAGGCTTTCCAGGTCGGTTGACGTATCCTTGACCACGCTCACCGAGATCGTTGCGCTGGCGGCGGAAACCGAGGTGCTGTCATCTGTAACTACACAGTAATAGTAATAGCTGGTGCCGGAGCCGTCAGCCGGCAATATATATCTGCTGTCCGTCGCAGCGGAAATGATAGTTCCACCGCGGTTTGATTTTACGGTGTTTTTGTACCACTGATAGGTCAGTGTTCCGCTGCCTTGAGCTGTTATACTAAGGGTTATTTCTCCGCCCGTTTCGCTTAAGGTTGGACCGGACGTTATTTTTATACCTACAGTGACTTCCGCGGTTTCGCTGGTAACAGACATTGTTGTACCGACAATTGTGGCAACAGAGTAGTAATATGTTGTGCCCAAGGTATCTGTAGGCGCTGAATATGTATTGCCTGTCGCACCGGAAATCAATACTCCTCCACTGTTTGAATCTGTTGTATTGCTGTACCACTGATAGGAAAGAGACTTGCTGCTAACAGCCAATACCGGTAACGTTGCTGTTTCGTTTTGAAATACCGATACATTTGACGGCTGGGTTATAAACTCTGGCTTTTCTATAGTCGTTAAGGTGTTGGCGGTATCGTCTTCCATTATATTGCCTGATGTATCAGCAAAGCCGAAAATGCTGATTGTGTATGTGGTACTGTCTGACAGACCTGAATACGAAATAGTATACGTCTGGTTGTAGTTTGACCAAACACCTGAGCTTAAGATTGTAATTCCTCCGTCAAGAGATATGCTGCCCGACACTGAATTGTCCATTGCTTCACTGAAGGTTACAATAATTTCTCCGCCCAATAGTGTGTTGTCTTCGTTGTAATCAACACTGCTGACCGTTGGTTTTACTGTTTCGGGGATTTTAGTTAAAGTACCAACTGATGTCAAGGGGCTTGTCGTTGTTGTAATTGAACCCTCATATCTGCCTGCCGGCGTCTGCGCGCCTGTTGTTTTTGTCTCGTCAGGCAGCCATAGATATAGGTTCCCGCTGGTGTCTGTCATCGTGTCGTTGATGCCGTAAGTGCTTACTGCATTCGTTGTCAGCGCGGACACAGGAATTTCTGCGGTAACACCGTCAAGGGTAACGGAAGTCAGATATACTGTATCACTTCCGTTGGTGGGAGTTGAAGCAATAGTACTGGAGATATAGAAAGAGCCTCCTGTGATTTTACAGCTGCCGGTACCGCCACTGCTGCCGTTGCCGCCGTTGTAGCCCGAAGGACAGCTATATCCCCAACCGCCAGTGCCGCCGCTGTTGCCGCCGCCGCCGCTTATCCTTCCGGACACAGTCACTGTGCCGCCGTTTATTGTTACCACACCGCCATTGCCGCCATTGCCGCCATTGCCGCCGTTAGTCAAGGTCCTGTTGCTGCCGCCATTTCCGCCGATGCCCGGTGCGTTTGTGCCGCCGGTCACATCAAGCGACCCGTTTCCGTCAATTGTCAGAGTCGTACCTGACGGAACCTGCACTCCGGCGTTATACCCTGAGCTTATTAAGGTGTTTTCCGTTTCGTCATCAAGCTTCAAAATTACATTTGACGTATTTGTTAGTTTAAAGGCGCAGCCACTGCTGTCAATATTTACTCCGGACAGCGTAATATTTAGCGGATCACTTTCAGTACCTCCATTTACCGTTATGCTGCCTGATGAAACTGTTGAACTGCTGTTCGTTTGTGTGATTACAAGCTCGTCACCGGCTGAAAACGACTGTGTTTGTTCCGTGCTTGAAGAATCGTAATATGTAACCGTATTAGATGTTATGCTTATACTTCCGAAAAAAAGGTCAAATGTATAGGCTGCCGCCTTTACGGGGGCGGTCAGCTGCGGGAGAAGACCGATAACCAGCAGTAAGCTCAATGCTATAGATATGAATCTATATTTGTTTAATCGCATTATCTTTGACATATTTAATACCTTCTTTCCAGTATATTATTTTTTAATTAGCTCAAAAACCTCGCTTGCAGAAATCTCTACCTTGTCATCCCAATTTATGATCTTACCGTCTGTTTCAGCGCGGCTGAAAAATGCTTTGTCACGCAGCAGTCCAAATCGTATGGTATTAAGCTTGGGCTTCAAATTGAGAACAAAACTGATTCCGTTATCCAGCTTCACCTCAAGCTGATAATCTTCTTTTGGCGTAACTTCCTTTATATATGTCATAAAATCTCTCCTTGCAATAAAAAAACAACCACTGCATATTTTACAGTGGTTGTTTTTCTCTGTGTACTACCCGTTCGGGTAGTTTTTTATCTGAATCACAGATTTTTGCTGTTGTCGAGCTTATCCATATACTGTTTCAGGTGGACTCTTTTATTGATTGAAAGCTTTGAATAAATGGATTTAAGCGAATATTTCACCGTGTTCGGGGAGATAAAAAGCTTTTGGGCAATTTCATTGTTGGTAAGGCCGTCGGCTGCCAGCACGGCAATTTCCATTTCACGTTCCGAGAGAATATTCGTATCATTTGGAAAATATTTGCGTTTGATCGCATCTTTTAAAGCTGAGTAGGTTTTATATAGATCAAAAATCTGTTGTGTTTCCTCGATATAAAGCCCCTCGTCGGAAAGCGCATTGATAAGAGGCTCAATATAATCACAGTTTTCCACAAACGGCATGTAAAGCCTGTCCGGCATCGCGATATCCAAGGCTTTTTTCAGATTTTCGCGCGCCTCGTTTTTTCGGAACAGTTTCAGGTTTGCCGCCGCGAGAAAGATATGGGTATAAACAATGCCGAGCAGGTTGGGATAGACAGCGGCGGTTTCCCAAAAGTATTCCGCACTGCCTAAAAGCTCGGTGTATTTTTCATTTATGAGTAAAACTCTGCCGTATATGATGTTGAACATGGCATAGGCCGGGTGCATCAGGCGTATGCTGCCGGTTTCCGGCTGGGCCAGACTCTCAGGGATTTTATACTTCTGGTCAAGCCAGGAATAGAAGCCCATCTCGCACAATTCAACTGTTCGCAGGGATTGGTATGCAACCTGATCCGTCACATCTTTTCGCATTTTGGTGAGCAAATAAAACATATTTTCGAAATCACCGTTCATAAAATCGATGCGAATTTTGAGAAACATTGCGGCAAGCTCAATACTCCATTGGCCGGCCGGGCGTGCTTTGTGGAGCGCTTTGTTGAGAGAAATCTCAGCATTGATGAAATCTCCCATGTTATAATAATACTCCGCTTCCATGACATACTCGCCGCCGCTGCCGTTGCCCTTCGCCAAACGGTAGTAGCAGGGCAACCCTTGTTTTAAGTCCTCAACATGTTCGCGGAGTTTCCCGCTTTCTCTGTAATACAGGTACAAAACGGAAGGTGAGCCGAAAGTCCAGTCCGATTCAACGTCGTAAATCGATGTGCTTCTGCCGAGGAGCGACCACGCCTTGTCAAAATGTGTGGACATTTTTTTCAGGTCGTTGAAAACAGAAAAACTATAGAGTATTTCAAGTTCGCCCAAAAGCTCATCACGGTTTTTGCCGCCCAGGCTGTTGTCCGCTTCAACATTTCGTCCCGCTTCCTCACAAACCTTCAAAAACAATTCATATTTATTATGGACGAACAGATGAACCGCAAGGACTAAAAGCGCATAATGATGGTGCCGCCTGATTTCCGGCGGGCAGTCGTCAAAATACTTTTGCAGTATTTTTAAATTATTTTCCATAAAATACTTGGCTTTTTCTTCTTCAACAGACTGCAATATGTTTTCAAAGTCTCCGCCTTGATACCAGAATTGCCGTGCGGAGGTATAGTCGCGGTTTTGCCTGTACCATTCTGCCGACTTCCGATACAGCTCGTTTTTATAATCCGTACTTTTTTCTTCCATGACCTCGCGGAGATATTTTTTGTATAAGCTGTGGATTTGATATGTTTTTGATCTTCCGTCGTAGTTTACGAATGAGTTTCTGTTGATTATCTCACGAAGAAATTCACCGGCATTTATGCCGCGGCATATGTATTCCGCCTGATTCAAACTGAAATCGTCAAATATGGACATTGATATGATGAACTCTTTAATATTTTCGGAAAGCGGGATATACACTGCTTTCTCAAGCAGTGTATATATATTATCGGGCGGGTCAAGATTGCCGTCTGCAATATACCCAAGCATCATAAGATACAGAGCGCTGATCCAGCCTTCAGTTACTGAATAAAGCTGCTGTGCCTGAGTATCCTGAATCGAAACACCGCATGTCTTATAATACTCCGCTATTTCTTCAGCAGACAGCTCAAAAGCCTCCTTGGTGATATGGTGCAGCAGGCCTTTGAGCTTGTATTCTTCCAGCCTTTGAAATCCTGAAAAGCGCGTGTTTAAAACAACATGGAAATTCTCAATTTCATTCGTGGTGAGTTTTTCAATAAATTCGTCGATCTCGGGGCTGTCGATCAAATGGTAGTCGTCAATGACCAAAACGTATTTTTCAGAAAGATCAAGACTTGAAATCAGCCCAAGCGCTTCCCGCGCAGAAACGGCATCATTAGGAAAACCGAGCTTGATCAGGCTGTTATAAAGGCCGTCTTTCAGCTCACCGGCTAACCTGGCAAACTCATTCCAGAAGCTGTCCAAAGAACCGTCATAGACTCTGAGCCAGAGTATAATTGCATCCGAGTTGTTTAAAAACTCTTTAACGGCTGTTGTTTTACCGTAGCCCATCGGGGCCTCGACAATGGTTAAAGGATAGTCGAGAATACCATCCAATTTATCAAGCAGCCGCGAAGGAAAATATAAATTATTCATATCATATTTTTTCGATTTCAATCTAATGCCCCCTTTAGGGTTGCCGAAGTTATCCTACCATAAATATCGGCATAGGCCCAAAATTAATTAAAGCTAAACAGAAGCAATGTTTCTTTATAGAAACCAGGGGGACTAGAAACCAGGGGGACGGTTCTATTGGTTGCATGGTTTGCTGATTCTTGTATGCAAAAGGATAAGGAAGAAAGATTTTTGAAAACTTTTAAAGATGAGGGGCTGTCCACAAGGCAGTTGGCTTGATCAACGGGAATAAGCAGAAGTATTATTTTGAAGGCGTGATTCATAAGAACCGTCCCCTCGGTTTCCCTATTCCTGATGATAGCGAGTAGGTAGAATAGCTACTGGTGTGATATTTTGTTTTGATTCTCTGTAATGGTTTTGTGTTTTAATCATACTAACTTATAGAAGCACCTGGCCAGGTTGCGAAATTTACCCTAAACCCAAATAAGAAGATAATATGATATATATGCGCGCATATAATGCCGACATTTTTAGGATTTCAGTCAGACAGGATTTTTGAGAGGGGAAGGTAATGGAAAGAGCTTTAACAATGTCACTGTCTAAAGAGTTATGTCCCCGGGATGAGGCGCATTCTCATGCCGATGTTATCGCTGATATTTTTGACCGTTATTATCAACGCATTTATAAATACATGCGATATCGCCTCAATAGCATTGAGGAAGCCGAAGACCTTAGCAGTCAGGTTTTTGAACAGGTTATGCAGAAAATCGAGACTTATAATGCGGAGCGGGCACCCTTTGAAGTTTGGCTTTTTACCATCGCTCAAAACACGGTCAATGCCCATTACCGAAAACGCAAACGCAGGATATGGTTAACTCTGGAAAGCATCTGCGATTTGCCCTCCGGACAACCCAGCCCTGAAGAAGCGGCAGTTCACAGTGAGGATCAAGGCAGGCTGCTGGCAGCCCTTACTTCTTTAGATGGACGGGAACGCAACATCATTGCTATGAAATTTGCCGGTGGATTGAAGAACCGAGAAATCGCTGAATTAATGGGACTGTCGGAAAGCAATACCGGTGTGATCCTTTACAGATCTCTGCATCAATTACGAGAAATACTTGAAAGCGAGGCGTGATTCAATGGACCAATTTGATCTTGTGAAGCATTTCAATGAGGATGTAGATAGTATTTTGGATGGTAAGCCAAAAGCTAACAGAAAAGAAGCCCCGGCCGAATATGATAATCTATTGAATTTAGCTACTGTTTTAGCAACAGATCTTATCCCCCAAAACGGAAAGCAACAAATACTGCGGCGGCAATTAATGAATCGCTGCCTTGCGAAAAATACGGCAAGAAATAACAAGGAGGCTATTATGAAGAATTTTTTCGGGAAACACCGTCCTGCACTGCTGGCGGGATCATTCGCCATGGTTGCCCTACTAGGTTTTTATCTGATCTTCCCAGGATCATTGACAGCAATGGCTAAGGGCATTGGAAATATACTGAAACTTGGACCATATGTCACTATAATTCAAGCTGACAATACGGATCCTGTCCCATCAAAGGCAAACCCGCTAACCTCTGAGCAGCAGGCCCAATTAGATAAAAACGGATATGTTGAATATACAGATAAAAATGGGCACCCCTGTGTAGTGAGCACTTGGGGTCAACCACCGACAAACAAGGTCAACTATTCCAACCTGGCTGATGCTCAGCAAGGAATATCTTATACAATTCTGGCCCCGACATATTTACCTAAAGGCTATTCCTTTAAAAATGCGGAGTGCTATGAAGGCTCTCAAGATCATATTACTCTTAACTTTCAGGGATCGGGAAAAGACATTATCCTGATGCAGCGACTTATGAATGAACAGACCAAATACGAACTGGGTAGTGATAAGATTGAGCCGGTCACGATTAATGGCAACAATGGAGCCTGGTATGATTCAACCCTGACGTGGAATATAGGCGATGTAAATTGTACCCTTATCGCTGAAGGGTGCAGCAAAGAAGAGATTATAAAAATCGCTGAGTCTGTATAATAACCAAAAAACCAAAAGAGCCGATCATCAAACAGATCGGCTCTTTTGGTTTTATTCAATAATTACCCTCGGCGACGGTTCTAGTGGTTGCGTGGTTTGCTGATTCTTGTATGCAAAAGGATAAAAGAGATAGATTTTGGAAGTCTTTGCAAGATGAGGGGCTGTCCACAAGACAATTGGCTCAATCAACGGGAATAAGCAGAGGTATGATTTTGAAGGCGTGATTCATAACCTGTGTCAAACCACTAGAACCGTCCCCCTGGTTTTCTCCAAATCCGCCCATCGGCTCCATGCAGAATGAAGAAACCGCGCTGGTTAGCGCGGTTTTGCTTTTCCTGTGATTTATGTCGATTACTTGTTTTGCTTGCCAGTGCTGGTTTCAATTATATTTTCTATGTCTTTAAATATGCTGCTCATCTCATCATCTACGTCGAAATTGGCCCGACCTAACGAAATTGGGCAATGAACATTATAATCTAGTATTTTTTTCGAAATTTCCATCAGGCGTTCCCGGCTTTGGCTATAGAAGTCATTCTTTTTTAGGTCATATCGCCGTATAGCCGCGCTGCTTCGTTTTTCGCTAAAAATAATCCAGGTATACCGTTTGAAGTAATCAATATCCTTATTAAATTTTATTCTAAGGATATCGATTTCTTTGCCAAGTTCAATCCAGTAGGGCGCATAACCGTTATCCTTGAGGATTTTATGAACCATATGCAATTCAGCGGGCTCAAAGGGGTTTTCTTCCAGGTTAAGCGGCTTACCGGCCCCCTCCAGATTATTAAATTCCCCTCGTTCCATAGCTTTTGCTATCATTGTCCCAACTAGATCGTGGCCACGAATTAAATGTAGTGTTCGTTGCATATCAATGCCGAAATCTTCTTTTATAGTTTTATTAGACATTTTGTCGGCAATATCCCGCATGGAATTACCCCCTTCTGTTAAGATTTATTTAGAGTTATTACTTCAAAACAAACATACCAACCTTATAGTCATTAAGCTTTATCAATTATTTACCAGATTGACGGAATCAGGCGATATCTAGCCTTTAGACAATAGTCTGCATATCCTGGGAGGCAGCGAAGAAGCACCTCCTCTTCTTTTCTTATCCTGAATATTATTGTAGGAATGAAAAGGGAAGCAAATATCAATGCCCAATAAGAACCAAGGGCCAGAGGAGTGAACAAATTCATTAACAATAACCCCATATACATGGGATGACGGACAATAGCGTAGGGGCCAGTGCTAATAATCTCTTGTTCTTCCTCCACCTGTATAACAGTCGAAGCATAACTATTCTCTTTAAAAACAAAGAAGATGAATATATATCCAATCAAGACAATAGCATTGGCGGCAATTACAACCCCAACCGGCACTGCCGACCAGTGAAAACGGTAATCAAAGCCGGGGATTAAATAGGCGGACATAGATAATAATGATAAACTGCGGATGATAAAAGGCTGGGGTTCTTTTTCCTTAACCTTCATTCGCCTTGATAAAAGCCCGGGATCTTTCTTTATAAAAAAGGCGGTAATAAATAGCGTTATGGCAGAGATCACTAACCACCAGATCCACCCCTGCCAATACTTCAACGAACCTGCGGGGAGGAATAAGATAAGGCCCATCACAATCATAATTAATATCGGTACCAGATAAGCTTTAATCTTGGATAAATCCGTATTGTCTTCTTCCATAGAGATTACCTCCTAGTCCTCGCCAACTTGGGAAATGAACCTTTCCCCTTATTCTTAACAACTGCCAATTAGTCTTCTGATGAGAGAAACTTTTCAAAAAGTTGGTTATACTTAATTTGGGCCGGTGAAAGCACACTCGCCACCATTTCCTGATATAAGCTTTCTAGAGGTTTTTTCATTCCTGAATGATTGCATATCAGCTCTTTTACTTGAGGCATGCTTTTGACGAATGCGACAGATTCACGAGCCAAAGCTTCTATCTGGGGATCATCTTCATGAAGTTGGGAAAGCCGGGACCAACGAGCTCCTGAATCCAAAGCCAGCTGATATTGATCAGGATGCGCTTTAAAATACTCGGCCAGGGTGCGAAAGGTTTCCTGGTAATCCTCACCCCACTGGAAATCATCCAGGATGCCATACAATTTACGGTGCTGATCATAGATATCCGGGCAGATTCGGGCATATTTTTCAATTTGATCCTCCCCTAATATCTCAGTGATCATTTGAAAAGAAGGGGAATCAAAACTGTCCTCGTCCAGGAGCAGTGCATCTTCACCCAGAAGGATGTCGATTTTCGCTACTTCCAGGGCTTTCATATCACTTAGCAACTCACGACGCAAGGATAGCAGGACTTCCTGCGATGTTCTGGGGTTTTGCAAGTCTCCCATTATTTCTTTAATACGCTGCAGGTCCAGTCCCAGAGATTTAAGGCGTTTGATCAAACGCATACGATTCAGCTCCGCCGGTCCGTATAAGCGGTATCCACCCAGAGAGCGCTCCGGTTCTGGCAGTAAACCTATCTTATGATAATAAATAATAGTTTTTAGGGTACTTCCGGTTAATTTAATAAACTCACCGATTTTTATACGATTCTCCATCACTATCCCACCTTACAGTTAGTATAAAACCAACCCCAAGGGGCGGGTCAACTTGATATTTATTTGAGCGAAGAAAAGAAGAAACGAATATTAAGGCGATTCCCTGACCGGATTATACCTGGGTACTCAGGAACTTGAAGTAGAAATTCTGACCGGAGAACATAAGGGAGAGGTACGTACTGTTAAAAATCGCTTGAGTAAATATTATAATGTCCTGGTCGGAAAAGGCATGGAAATTATTGTGAATATTGATTCCGCCGGTGCCAATCACACACAGGTTTCGGTATTTAATTATAACAGAACCCCCGTATTATACGGTTTGGTTCTGATTTTTTTTGCTGCTCTCTGGGGAATTGGAGGGAAAAAAGGAATTCTGTCTGTTCTGGGGTTAACGATAACTATTATCTGTATGCTCTTTTTGTTTGTTCCCATGATATACCGGGGTTATTCACCAGTTTGGGCTGCCGTACTGCTGGTTATTCTTTCAACAGCCAGCACACTGCTATTATTGAATGGCTGGGGGGCGAAAACGCTTGCGGCTATTCTGGGAACTATAATCGGGGTGGTGATTGCAGGGATAGCTGCCAGCGCAGCAGGATCGCTGGCACATATCTCCGGGCTAAACGCTGAGGAAGCAGAATCCCTGCTTTTGATTGCTTCCAAAACGGGTCTGCATGTTCCGGAGCTTTTATTTGCAGGTATACTTATTGCTTCTTTGGGAGCGGTTATGGATATCAGTATATCAGTGGCGTCATCTATTCAGGAAGTCTACTGTTCCAACCATAAACTTGGGCCGAATCAGCTTTTCGCGTCCGGGTTGAATGTGGGCCGCGATATGATGGGTACCATGTCCAATACGCTTATTCTGGCTTTTACGGGTACATCACTGAATGCTATTCTTTTGATTTATGCCTATAACGTTTCCTATTATCAACTGCTGAACCTGAATTTCATAGGAATTGAGGTTATTCAGGGTTTATCCGGAAGTCTGGCGGTGATTTTGACCGTCCCTGTTGTAGCTTTTATCGCTTCCAGGCTGATTCCGTCCATGAGCAGGAGTCCAATGGCTGAAAAAGAAAAAAAGGGAGGTGGAAAAAGGTCTTTGGAAAAGAAGATGTCGAGGGCAGATGAATAAACATGCTGGTCAAAGAAAACACTTTCGAAAATCTGATTAGCTTGAATCAATGAGAGGAGGAAAAACATGAGATTAACAAAAAAATGGCTGCCAACTTTGCTTATACTGGGTATGCTCTTAAGCAGCTTATCTGCACCGCTTACTGCTGCAGCTGTTGAAAACAGCAGTCCGGAAAACGCAGGGATACTGACCACAGCCGAGGCTGCTGTGTATGAAGCTTCTGCAATTACCTTTGCGCCTGGCCAAAATGAAGAGGAACTGAATTTCGCCTGGTATTCCAATATGGAAACGGCTGATAGTGCAGTGCAGGTGGCAGAAAAAAGTGAAATGATTGGTGATGAATTTCCGGTTGCTGCGGCTGCCACGTTTACAGGTACTGTTTCACCTGCAGTATCAGATTTTTACTCCAATAAAGTAATTGTTACCGATCTGGAACAATCCACGGAATATGTCTACCGTTTAGGTGACGGCAGTGAGGAAAACTGGAGTCCGGTCTATGAATTTACCACCAATGGAACTGACTCCTTTAGCTGTCTGGTAGTTGGTGATGTGCAGATTGGCGCAGGGAACACCAGTACCGACATCCTTGGCTGGCAGGATACGATGACCCAGGCGGTGGGGGAATTCCCGGAAGCCAGTTTTCTCTTATCTCTGGGCGACCAGGTAGAATCCAGCAGCAATGAAACCGAATTTTCTGGTTTCTTCTCTCCGACGGAACTTAGAAGCCTGCCGGTTGCCCCATTGCTGGGTAATCATGACAATGGTTCTGCCAATTATGGCTATCATTTCAATCTCCCCAATCTTTCTTTAGAGTATGGAATTACCGATCCGGGCAGCAGTGATTATTACTTTACTTACGGCAATACTTTGGTTATGGTGTTAAACTCCAATAATACAAGTTGTGCAAGTCATGAAGCCTTTATCCAAGAAACCGTTGCAGCAAATCCGGATGCTGCCTGGAAAGTAGTCATGTTCCACCATGATATTTATGGTTCAGCCAGCCATTCCTTAGAGTCAAGCATTATTGCTTTAAGACAGGGCTTATACCCGGTATTTGATCAATATGATATTGATCTCGTAATGAATGGACATGATCACAGCTATACCAGAACTTATATGATGTATGGTGACCAGCCGCTTCCGGAGCAGAATGTGATAGGAACACTCTATATGACCTTAAACAGCGGTAGCGGAAGTAAATATTATAATTTGCAGCCTACACCGGAAACTTATGCAGCGGTCAGAGAGCAGATTAAGGTACCTACATTCTCCAAAATTGATGTCACCCCCGATACTTTGACTATTTCCACTTATAGAGCTGACACTATGGCGATGACCGATACCTATACGATTAGTAAACAGGCGCAAGAATATTTGGATCTCGCCCAGGTAACGACGACGGCAGACGGCAATACCTTGGGTTCGGAAGATCCTGCTGCCAGTATTACCCTCAATGTGTCAGCGGAAGACAGTGAGGGAACTGCGGTAGATCTTTCCGATGCTTATATCATTTATCAGACTGATGCTCCTGACATGATCACGATTGAAAAGGACAGCGCTGATGGGACTATTGGCCTGGTTACCGTAAAAAATGCACCTGCTGCGAATGAAATTGTTCAAGTTTGGGCTAAAGTGTTTGATGGCAGCAGCTTTGTAGAAAGCAATAAAGTGGAAATTGAAGTAACAGTTCCCTATGGCTTAGCTGAGGTTAGCCTGTCAGCAGACAGAGATAGTGTTTCAGCAACTTCTAGTGCCCAACTCAGCGTAACTGGGATAGATACTTTGGGTGCTGCTATGGATCTTTCTTCTGCTGCGATCGTATACCATACAGATAAAGCTGATATCGTTAATATTTCTGGTGATGGCGTAGTAACAGTCCAAAATAATCCTGATCGTAATGTAACTGTTACAATTACTGCTGATGTAACTGTCGATGAAAAAACAATTAACAGTAATGAAGTTCCGATTACCGTTATGGTATCGGGTGCTGGAGCACTGATCGCAGTACCGGTCAAGAATGCCCTGGATGATATGGAAGAGCGGGCGGACGGAAGCCTGGACTTCGACAGTTCCGACCTGGAAATCACCTGGGAAAAACCTACCAGTGACGATGTTAAAAATCAATTGATCGGAGTCCGTTTTGCTGATCTGGCCATTCCGCAGGGAGCAACGATCACCGACGCCTACATACAGTTTTCTGTAGACGAGCCCGATAAGAGTTTCGATCCGTTCGATGTAGATATTTATGCTGAAGATACAGCAGATTCAGCTGCCTTTGAAAATGTTGACGGAGTTGTTTCCTCAAAATATACCAATAAAACAACGGCATCCGTCCAATGGACAGGTATCCCGATGTGGGCTACTGAGCATGAAGCAGATTCAGCCCAGCAGACTCCGAACCTGGCTGTTCTGGTTCAGGAAATCGTAAACAAAGGCGGCTGGAATGAAGGAAATGCCATCAGCTTCCTGTTCAGCGGCAGCGGCAACAGAACCGCGGAGTCCTTTGAAGGAGCAGGAGACAACATTGATCAGATACCAACCTTATATATTTCGTATAAGGTGGAAGAAGAACCTGCGGATACCACAGCTCCGACCATTACGGTAAATATTGAAGATGGTGCCGTAATGGAGAGAATCGGTGAATTCGAATTAGCCTGTGAAGCAAATGATGATGAATCCAGTATCAGTACCTTCAATGTATCCTTAGACGGTGTTGCCATCCATCCTGGCACAGTAATATACCTGGAGGAACTGAGCTTCGGAGAACATCAACTAGTATTAAATGCCGAAGATAATGCAGGGAATGTCACCACTAAAGAAATTACTTTTTACATTACAGGAGATATCGGAACCCTGGCAATGCTTTTGGACAATGTATATGATGAAGGATTAATTACAAATCAAGGCATTTACAACAGCTTAAAAACAAAAATAGAAAAAGGTAATATGAACCCATTTATTAATGAACTGCAAGCGAAGGCAAACAAAAAGCATATCAGTGAGGAAGCTTCTGCATTACTTGCTGAGTATGCTGAATATATCCTGTCACAGGAATAGTTGATACAAAAAAAGCTGTTAGTCAAATATCGGGGTAATTATCCAAAATAAGAATGATGCTGCCAAGGAGATGATAAATCTAATTGGCAGCATTGTTAATTGCTGAAAGTTAAGTTGGCTCCAATATTCTGATCTTTTCAGGTTATAAAACAATTCCAGTGAAGAATGAATAATCGGGTATTCGCTTTAAATCCTTATATTGCCATTTCTCTTAATGCATATATAATACGGTGCAATCACTAGGGCCCGCTGCATATTCGGATGTCAGCTCTACTAAGAATAAAGTAACCACGCAAGTTTGCGCGGCTTTATTTGCCTTTTACTATTGGGTCAACCGTATATGGGAAAGGGGTCCAATGAATTCTTTCAATTAAATGAATGATCTTTTCAAGCAAGTACTTTCTTTATCTTTTCCCGTGCTTCTTCAACCGTTATCATCATCTAAGCATTTGTCTTCATTCTCTGTTTCATTGAACCGTATTAACCTTTCAATTGCAGTGACTGTTGCATGTGCAAACAGAGACTGGCACGAATATTGCATTATTTCATCTTAAAGGGGGACGGTTAAAAGGATGAACATTTGTATGAAGATAGAAGAGTTACGGTTGGAGTTAAATAAACTTGGGGAAGAGAAGGGGCTTTCGGATCCTGATGTAATTAATTTGAGCGAGAGACTTGATGAACTCATTGTTCAATATTATCGGTCTGAACTACTCAAGGATGTTAGTTAGGTGTAACTATAGGCTATATCATAGTTTAAAACTGGCTTATTGATCAAAATACTTTACATATATGTATCAATATGTATCAATATGTATCAATATGTATCAATATATGTGTCAAATGTGAGCTCGCCATTAGGGATTGGAACCTCAATTTGCTTTCTAAAGGGAAGTATTTATACCTTTTTGTTTTATAAAATTGTTCAGATAGTTTTTAATAATATTTTATTAAGAATAACAGAAGGGAGGATTCAGCAACATCCTCCCATAAACCAGGTTATTCCTGGCATCCGGAGACAGTTAAGCACCGCGGCCGTGGATTGAGACAAGAACACTATCTCCTTTTCCTATTTTATTGGAAAGGGTGGAGGAGCCGAAATGGAAAAAACGAACAAATATTCTGGTGACGATGATCATGATTTAGAATATCAGCATGAATTAGAGGTCTGCCCGGCAGGCCAACCTACTGACGGTGTTTTACTGTAGCCTTCAATTATAGTAATTGCAAGTCAAGTTATATATGTCATCAATAGCATCTTTAGTTTCTCCCTGGGAATAAAGATCTAAAATAGCTTTATAAAAATCATGGATATCATTTGCAATATTTATATGGAAATTACGAACTTCTTCAGAATTAAAAGGGATATTTTTTTGCTTTTTATTATTAATGGTTTCTATAAGATGATCAATCCTAATTAAAAAATTTTTGACTTCATTATCAAAAGTGCTAAATATATTGCTATCCACTTCACTTGCTATACTATGTGTCAATCTCCCTCTTGATCCATAATAATCATACATCTCACAGTTTAGATGAAGAGAAATTCTTTCTTTTAAAGTATCAGCTTCTATTTGATTGCTTTTTAACATGTTATAAACTACTTTTCTATCAATGCAATTTTCAGCCAGCAACTGATATATTTTTGCTATTACCCTATTTATCATTAGGCCTAGTTCATAAACTTGCCAAGGTGTCATTGGAGATGTGATATTATTAATTTCTGATTCTTGGCTTAATTTATTTGTAATTGATTTCAGTCCCATATAAATTCTCCTCATTAAAATATTTAATATATTTTTTACATACTGACACGATCCTATTTACGGTTAATGTTACCAATTAACAATACTTATGGAAGTAAGGGGACGGTTCTGTTTCTATGCATCGAGTATCAAGTTGGGGGAAGTGCTAAGAATTCTTGCTGCCTGCCGCTGCGTCACCCCTTCGGTACTTTTTGCCCTTGAAAGCACTTCTTCCCGCTGCTCCTTCTGTATATTCAAGTTTACTCATCAGGGATCTTGTTCTTTGAATATTTATACATGATACAACACTGTGTTTTCTGGAGAATTATGTCAGGAAAGAAAGTTGCAATAATTCGATTTTTGATAAATATGACATTGCTATGGATATATCATCTTCAATTAAATAATTACCTCAACGATTGATTTGAAACTAACCTTTGCTTGCCGGATTATAGTTGATTTAAATAAAAATCCTAATAAATACCGTGCCGAATGTCGATTTATCAGATATTATATTTATAGCAGATATCGTGTTTTATTCAATTGCAATATTTACTTGGCAAAAGGTTGCGGAAAAATTATTTTTTTACTATGAGGAGGATTTATTTGAATAATATTACGAACTTTGAAAAGGAACAATTAAAAGAAATGTTTACCAACAGGAGCAGAGTAGGCCAGGGGGCAAGAACAAGAAGTCTTTTGGTACTGATAGTTGTTACCCTAATTCTACTTTGTTTACCAATTATTCCTGCCATGGCAGCCACTACTCTCAGTACTGGCGATATTGTCATCGTTGGTATTAACTCCGATGGTGATGATGAATTTTCATTTTTATTATTGAAAGATATCACCGCCGGGACCTCCATTTATGTTACCGATAAGGGCTGGAACGACGATGGTACAGGTTTCTATTCGGATCTTGGAGATGGTATCTGGCAATGGTCAACCGCTTCTGATCTAAGCGCTGGAACCATTGTTCATATTAAAACCACTAATAATGGCATAATTGAGCCTGGGAGTTTAGCAGCTGAACCTGGTTTAGTTGAATGGATTGAAGGATCCGGTAATGCTGTAATATCTTATACCGGAGATCAGATTTTTCTTTATCAGGGAACTGAGGCAGACCCAACTATTATTACCGGTATACATTATAATGTTGAGGATGCAACTAATAACGATAATTGGGATGGTTCTTCAGATTCCAATAAAACATCTGCTTTACCCAATCAGTTAAGCAATGGCGTAAATGCTATCTGGGTATATGATCAAGCAGGTGCAACAGAAAAGATAATTTTAGATATAATTGTTCCACTACCTCGGGAACTCCATCTGAACTGAGAGATGCTATTAATGATTTAAATAACTGGGATGTTGATCTTACAAATTCTACCGCATATACTATTTATCCTTTTCCTGCCAGCTTCACAGTTCTAAGTGCTAATAATACACCTACCGATATTGCCTTGTCAGCCAGCTCCATAAACGAAAACGCAGCCCCTGACTCAGCAGTGGGTACTTTGAGTTCAACAGATCCTGATGCGGGCGATACATTTACCTATACCCTTGCAGCAGGAATTGGTGATACGGACAATGCCGCCTTCAATATCAGCGGCAGCAGTTTGCGTATCACCGACAGTCCCGATTTCGAGACCAAAAGCAGTTATACAGTACGGGTACGCACCACCGATCAGGGAAGCCTGTGGTATGAGAAAGCCTTTACCATTACCATCAACGACGTGGATGAAATAAATCCGGAAATCAGCAGCATAACAATAAGCGGATCACCTTCTGCTGCCGCTGCTGCAATCACTTATATCGTTGCCTTTTCCGAGTCGGTTGTGAATGTGAGTACCGATGACTTCAGCTTAACCAAGGGAGGTACTGTAAATGGCACAATTGCTTCGGTAGATGCTTCAACAGGAACAAGTATCAATGTAACAGTGAATAATATTACTGGAACTGGAACATTGAGATTAGATTTAAACGCATCTACCAACATAGCTGATGGGTCGGGAAATACTCCTCCTGCGGCCTATACTTCGGGGGCTGTTCATACTGCCGACAGGGATAATCCTACTATAAGTGCCAGCAGTGCCAACGATATATCAGCCACAACAGCAACCCTGAACTTCACTTCGGATGAAGCAGGAACCTATTACTACCTGGTCTATGCCGCAGCAGACCCAGCACCGAATGCAGCGACGATCAAAGCGCAGGGTGCAGCCATAGCCAAAGGTACAGCAGCAGCGGCAGCGGCAGCCAACACCGCGAACGTAACCGGTCTGAGTGCATCAAGCGCCTACAAGGCCTATATCATTGTAGAGGATGCGGTTCCCAACACCTCTGCAGTAACAACCATAGACATTACCACGACAGCAGCCGCAGACACCACGGCCCCTACTATAAGTGCCAGCAGTGCCAGCGGGATATCAGCCACAACAGCAACCCTGAACTTCACTTCGGATGAAGCAGGAACCTATTACTACCTGGTCTATGCCGCAGCAGACCCAGCACCTAATGCAGCGACGATCAAAGCGCAAGGTGCAGCCATAGCCAAAGGTACCGCAGCAGCGGCAGCGGCAGCGGCAGCCAACACCGCGGACGTAACCGGCCTGAGTGCATCAAGCGCCTACAAGGCATATGTCATTGTAGAGGATGCGGCTGCCAATACCTCTGCAGTAACAACCATAGACATTACCACGGCAGCACCGACAAATCATGCCCCAACAGCCAAAAGCCCAGTACCGACACAGGCCATAACCGGCACCGGTACAGCCAGTTTTATCGCTGCCGATGTAGCTCAGGATGAAGATGCCGGGGACACATTGACCATTACCTCAATCGTAACTGAGCCGAATACCGCAATAGCGACAGCAGTTTTAAGCAGCGAAACAGTTACGGTAACAGGTGTAGTATATGGGACAACGACAGTAGTGGTAGAAGTAAGTGACGGGACATTGACCGCGGATGTGACCGTGCCAATCACAGTTTCAGCGGCAGCACCGACAAATCATGCCCCAACAGCCAAAAGCCCAGTACCGACACAGGC
>JAENZN010000015.1:0-61935 GCA_016841245.1 Syntrophomonas sp. | reverse complement strand
CGGCAGCACCGACAAATCATGCCCCAACAGCCAAAAGCCCAGTACCGACACAGGCCATAACCGGCACCGGTACAGCCAGTTTTATCGCTGCCGATGTAGCTCAGGATGAAGATGCCGGGGACACATTGACCATTACCTCAATCGTAACTGAGCCGAATACCGCAATAGCGACAGCAGTTTTAAGCAGCGAAACAGTTACGGTAACAGGTGTAGTATATGGGACAACGACAGTAGTGGTAGAAGTAAGTGACGGGACATTGACCGCGGATGTGACCGTGCCAATCACAGTTTCAGCGGCAGCACCGACAAATCATGCCCCAACAGCCAAAAGCCCAGTACCGACACAGACCATAACCGGCACCGGTACAGCCAGTTTTATCGCTGCCGATGTAGCCGAGGATGAAGATGCCGGGGACACATTGACCATTACATCAATCATAACTGACCCGAATGCCGCAATAGCGACAGCAGTTTTAAGCAGCGAAACAGTCACGGTAACAGGTGTAGTATATGGGACGACAACAGTAGTAGTAGAAGTAAGTGACGGGACATGGACTGTGGATGTGACCGTACCGATCACAGTAAGCGCCACCACGGCCCCAACTATAAGTGCCAGCAGTGCCAGTGGGATATCAGCAACAACAGCAACTTTGAACTTCACTTCGGATGAAGCAGGAACCTATTACTACCTGGTTTATGCCGCAGCAGATGCAGCACCGGACGCAGCGACGATCAAAGCGCAGGGTGCAGCCATAGCCAAAGGTACCGCAGCAGCGGCAGCGGCCGCCAACACCGCGAAGGTAACCGGCCTGAGTGCATCAAGCTCTTACAAGGCCTATGTCATTGTTGAGGATGCGGTTTCCAATACCTCGGCGGTAACAAGCATATCATTTACCACAAAGGCCGTGGCAGATAATGGCAGAAATAGCACGTCAGCCGTAGCTAACGAAGTGGATATTCAGGTAAATGGTAAAATATTTAATGCAGGAACCATTACCAACATAACTGAAGGCAGTAAAACTATATGCACAGTAACCGTAGACGAAAAGAAACTAGAACAAAAACTGGCAGAGGTAGGTAACAATGCCGTAGTCACCATTCCTATAAATAGCAAAGCCGATGTGATAATTGGTAAACTCAACGGACAGATGCTTAAGAACATGGCCAATAAGCAGGATGTGCTAGAAGTGAAGACCGATAATGTCAGCTACATGCTCTCTGCCCAAGATATCAATATTGACACGATATCAAAACAGTTTGGACAAAGTGTAGAACTAAAAGATATTACTGTACAGATTCAAATAGCAGGTCCTACCGACGAGACAGCGAAAATAGCAGCAAAAGCCGCTGAAGCAGGCGGATTCACCATCGTAGTTCCTCCCATAACATTTACTCTAACCTGCACCAGTAATAACCGAACAATTGAGATCAGCAATTTCAACGCTTACGTTGAAAGGACGGTGGCTATTCCCGATGGAGCCGATCCGGATAAAATTACTACGGCAGTTGTGATTGATCCGGATGGGACAGTACGACATGTACCGACCATAATTGTTGCTATCGATGGTAAATACTATGCAAAAATAAACAGTCTGACCAATAGCACCTATTCAGTAGTGTGGCATCCTCTGGAATTCAAAGATGCGGTCGGTCATTGGGCAAAAGAAGAAATCAATGACATGGGCTCCAGAATGGTCATCAGTGGTATAGGCAACGATATGTTTGAACCTGACCGGGACATTACACGTGCTGAATTTGCAGCAGTTGTAGTGAGAGCATTAGGGTTAAAACCCGAAACCGGTAATAATCCCTTTACTGATGTCAAGGATGATGCCTGGTATGGCGATTTTGTCAAAACTGCCTCAGAGTATAAAATTATATCCGGATATGGAAACGGGCAATTCGGACCAATGGACAAAATAACCCGTGAGCAGGCAATGACCATGATAGCCAGAGCTATGGATATTACAGGCTTAACAACGGAATTCCCCCCTGGACAAACCGATGAGCTTCTTTCCGGTTTTAAAGATGGAGACAATTCTTCAGAATACGCAAAAGAAAGTATAGCTGCCTGCGTGGAGGCAGGGATTGTTTCGGGGAAAAATGAGGAACGGATAGTTCCCCAGGATAGCATCACCAGGGCCGAGGTTGCAGTGATAGTTAGAAGGTTGCTGCAGAAATCCAGCTTGATCTAAGATTATAATCATAAAAAATTAGATTCAAAAGCATAGGTGCCGTGGGAAAACAAAGCTTGGAAAAACCGCTTAAAAATTAAAAGTTTTAGGCGGTTTTTAATATAATATTCAAAGAATAATTAATGTGGCGGATTTATAGAGCCTCCTGAACAACAGGAGGCTCTGTACCCCCTGTTTTTTGCTTTCTTTGGCTTATAATAAATGCTGGTTGAGAGCACGATTGTGCTTAGACCTTACTGGCTGTAGTTTTAGCTATCAGGGCAATTTTAAAATGAATTATTTCTGATGCAGGGCTTTTGTTAATTCCTCTATTTCCTGGCGGGCTAAATCGTCTAATCCTGCTTGAGCTTCAAGGTGATGCTGCATTTCGTGCAGCACGGTATCCATAATCTCGGCTTCCCAGGCTTCCCGGGGCTCGGACTCCAGCACTTCCACAAAGGAACCATAATAAAACAAGATGAAACTACCTAGATGGTCTTCCTCAATATATTCGCCGAGTATATAATAGTCACCGTCTCGTTGTTTCTTCTTCTGCACATTGAAGCCACCGGTCAATTCTCTGCAAAATCGGGGTGGGATGCGATTTACTGCTCTATCCAGCATGTCCGTGAATTCCTCCAAAGAAGGTTTAGCCATTCTGCATTCCTCCAGTGTATATTCTATGATGTACTGCTGAATGTTAATTGGTCTAAGTTATCCCCCATTGATGAGTTTGGACATTATTCTAACCCATTACTCCAAAGTATTCCATACTACGGTAAAAATTCAGCATAAATATAATTATTGATTTGGGCAGCATTCCGGTCAACTATTAATGTCTTGCTTAATGGAGCGCATTACTCAATGAGGGTACCCGGAGGATCTTTCTTCAGGTACTATATGCAGGTGAGTTCGCCTTCCTTGGCCATAATATAGCTCAACCCAGTCTATCCTGGGAAATGAATAGCGAATTATTAATGGGGGAGTAATAACATTTTAACCTTTCCCAAAGCGTCCATTTCCACCAAAGAGCTTCGAAGCCGCATCTATACCCCTATTTTCGTATGCTTCCGTTTCCTTCAGTTCTTCTTCAGTCTGCTTTCTTATTTTAGTACATACTTCAGTATAGAATCCATTACCGAATCCGTTCCGTTCATCCAGGTGATATAGTTCTATGTATTCTTCTTCAGCGTTAGTATAGCCATTAGTATTCATATAAGCTCTAAGAAGGGGATAAAGTGCGTTTTTATTGAGTGCTATCAGACGATTGGCGTTGGCGGCAGTTGCTACGTATCTGGGGGCGACAGTTGTAATAGCATAGGGCTCTTCAACCAAGGGTAAATCAGCATCATCGATTACCGCCCCAACTAATCCGGGAATTGTATTGGTATCAATTATGGTAGGGTCAGTCAGGTATATACTTATGTACAGTCTCGATTTAATGCCCTTGCTGCCCAAATATTTTTTTAATTCCTTAATCTTACCGATAGTAGACCAGGTTGAACCTATATTGCGTACGTATACTATAGTATAGGGACCAATTTCTTTTTCTCCCAGCTGAGGGTGCGAAAGTATTTTAAAATAGAGGATTGCAGCAATAAAAGAAACAAAAAAGACTATTTCTATAATTGTCAGTGTCATAATCGTTTTCACTCCATCCATATTGATGATCAAGCAGGAACGCCAAAAGAATAAATTGATTAAATATAATATTGCCATTTGTTATATTTTATATCGAAAAGTTATCAAAATCATGTTTTTTTTGGGGGGATGTATAGCGAAAAGTGAGGCATATAGCCCCACTTTTCGCTATAGCAGCATCAGGTTTTCTATAGGAGGAGTAAATGAGTTATGCGATGCTGGCTGTATCTGCTTTTTTGATTAGTTCTTCTTCTTTTTCCAGCCATTTTTCTATTTGCTCAGACCACAGGTGTCCAAATTCAACATCACCTTTAAAGAAATCATTGCCGTAGGCAAGGAATGTGGCTAAAATACCAACTGCGAAAGCATAGGCAGCACCTTTGGCTAACAGTACTCCCCCGATAACTCCTGCGATACCGAGGTCTCTGAAGCTCTTGGATTCCATGACTCCGATACGTACACTTACAAAGCCCTGAACTATCATGGTAAGAGCCAGAGCCACTGGAAGTATGGGCTTGGTCAGAGTAACTATAGGCATTAACCAGTAACCGGTAAATGTTCCCCAGCGGAAGCTGGCGGCTCCGCCAAATAATGAATCCATACTTTCGCGTCCTTTTTTGTAGCGTTCACAGGTAACAACCTGCATGGCTGCCCACAGGGGACCGCACATGGTTACGTCGGGACCCATGACTGACATTATCAGGTTTCTGATACCAAATATCAGATGAGCACGGTCAGGACTGTATTCGATAAGCTCATCAGGTCTGGTGACATCAGCGTCTTTTACCAGGGCCTGACTCTGGACTACATCACCGAAGAGAACGATGTATACTGCCAGAATGGTTGGGATTGAAGCGGCATACATAGAGAGGGTAGGCCATCCCAGCGCACCCCAGGGAACCCATTCGGTCCATAATACTCCAAAAGCCGGCTTGGTTATGCTCCATTCGATTACCGGCCAGGGAGTTTCGCCAAATAACGGGGCAGCGACGATAGCGACTATGATACAGGGGAGTATCCCCAGGTTGCCGATAGTTGTCCAGATGCCTCCCTTAGCCATGAGGCTCTTGAAGTGGTTTGAAAACAAAAGATAGAACGCAACTATCAGACATAAGCTACAGGTTATAGGAAATGAATCAAACTTTCCGCCAGTTGTAAATATCATATAAATAGCGGAAAAACCTGCTCCCATAATAACACCGGATTTAATACAATGTGGTATTAGGCTGATAAGTTTACCGGCTAATCCCGTAGTTCCTAGAAAAATCGCAAATATACCCAGTCCCATCTCAAATGCTATCAGGGCTTGCATTCTAGGTGCTCCTTCCGGGAAAAGCAGACAATATGCGATTAACAGCGGTATGGCCGGTGTGATCCAACCTGGAACAACCGGGTCACCCAGTAACGTATGCCAGGTATAGAGAAATCCATTTAACACCACTATTGCTATAGCAACTTCAAATGGCATTCCCAGAGTTTCCTGTAATATAGGAATAGCACCCAAGCAGACAGCGCACATTATAAGACCCTGGATATAATCTGCCCATTCCCATCGGTAATGGACACCGGGTAATCTTACCTTAAAGGGTCCGGCTGGAATAAAACGGTTTTCTTGGCCGTATTCACGAAATTCACGCATGATTAATCCCCTTCCTCTTACGTTTTCAATTTACCTGTCCGAAAAATAAATCTCCTGGGTTTTTTGTTTGATGTAATTACGAAAATCGGGATGTGCAACATTTGTTAATGCATCCATTCTCTGTCGGATGGTCTTGCCCCGCAAAGCGGCTATTCCATATTCTGTAACTACATAGTCTACGTCATTTCTGGAGGTGGTAACACTGGATGCTAAATCCAGTAAAGGAACAATTCGGGAAACAGTACCTTTAGCAGCGGTAGAGGGTAGGGCAATAAAGGATTTTCCTCCCTTTGATCTGCTTGCTCCCCTTACAAAATCGACCTGCCCACCGACTCCGCTGAACTGTACCGGGCCGAGTGTATCTGCTGCTACCTGTCCTAGAACATCTACTTGAAGGGCTGAGTTGATGGAAACCATTTTGTCATTACGCATAACAACATATGGGTCATTTACATAATCTACCGGGTACATTTCTACCATGGGATTTTCATTAACCCATTGATACAGCTTTTTGCTTCCCATAAGAAAAGTAACAATCATTTTGCCTGGGTGAAGAGTCTTGTGTTTACAGGTTATGACCCCTGCTTCGGCCAGTTCAACTACACCATCGGAGAACATTTCCGAATGAATCCCTAAGTCGTTTTTGTCATTCAGGAATTTGAGAACCGCATCAGGAATAGCTCCTATTCCCAGCTGAAGTGTAGAGCCGTCTTCAATGAGGGATGCTATATTTCGTCCAATTTCCTTTTCGACATTTCCTATCTGCGGCTGACCCAGCTCTATTATGGGTAAATCACATGCCACGAAATAGTCTATATCCTCCACTCGTATATATGAATTGCCCTGTGTTCTTGGCATATTGGGATTGACTTCTGCTATTACAGTTTTGGCAGATTTGATAGCCTGCAGGGTGTAATCAACTGAGACTCCCAGGCTGCAAAAGCCAAACTGATCGGGGGGTGTTATGGTAACCATTGCTACATCTACCGGTAATCTATTCTCCCGGAATAAAGCTGGTATTTCTGAAAAAAAGCAGGGAGTGTAATCAGCCCTTTGTTCTTTTACGGCCTTCCTGGTGGGGCCTCCGATAAAGAGACCATTATGACGGAAATGTCCAGACATTTCTGGCTGGGCGTATAGTCCTTTTCCCATCGCTACCATATGGACTATTTCAACATTCTCCAGTTCGTCAGCTCTGGCTACCATTGCTTCTGGCAGCAGCTGAGGTTCGCCGCAAGCGTGACCTAATACCACCCTGTCACCTGACTTGATACATTTTACAGCTTCGTTTGCCGGAAATAGACGATTGATATAGTGATCGCGCCAGTTCAACAATTTAACTAAACCTCCTCTCTATCGCTTATTAATTGGCAAATTATTATTGCCATTTGGTCGCTGGGAACTTGATAGTGATTAATATAGTTACCAGCGACCAGTATTACATATTCAGCTTGATTTCTAATTTTATCCAAATCAACGCAGGCAGCTGGACATCCGCAGACTACCAGTGCTATATCTGCATAGTTCTGTGTCAGTTCAACCCGGGTTGAAACTTTAAGGCAGTTTAGTACCTCATCAACCAGCTGCTTCCGGTTTATTACCGGGTTGCATCCGCCGCAATATTTTATCCTGAGCTTAATTGGTTTTAGATCCTTTTTCGCATTAATTGAGCTTATTCCCAGTCTACGTCGTTATTTTCTTTAACTCCGCATAGCTTTTCAGCCAGTTCCTTACGATGTTCTAGGTCGATCAACCTCGTAATCATGATTCTCTGTGCCTGTGGTGAACCCGCACCGTGCATTGACTCGGTCAGGTAACCGACTGCGGCGCATCCCAGAGTAAGATTTTCCATCAATCGCAGCATGCGCTGACGGTTTTCAACGGGAACTTCAGTAGAGGTGGCTGAATATTTTTTCACCAGTTCACCCACTTCAGGAATATCAAAGTCTTTTTCTGAAGGCATGGTCACGAAATAACCACCGGCAATATCCTGGCCTAATCTGGCAATTTCATAAGGGAAACGGGTAACATTCTGCTTGCAGATATTGGCGAGCAAGATATCGATCAGATAATTGCCGGCTGCTGTTTCCCGGCCTTCGGCTGAACAGGCAATACCGCAGGCATATAAAGTTTCATTGAGGTGACACATTTCCACAATTTTGTCTTTTATTCCAGAAGCTTTGCTTACTCCCTGATAATCAGCCAGTGCCTTGGCACAACCTATCAGATTGTCACCTACACCAACTTTGCATCCGCCATAGCTCTGACGGTGATAGCCCGCAAAGCGTTCAACTATCATAGTTGTAAAGTCAGTTTCTCCGCACATAAAAACTCTGTCCCAGGGTACGAAAACATCTTCAAAAATCGTCATTACTTCTTGTCCACCGAAATATTTGTTTCCAGTATCGATGTCGCCACCCTCAAGTTTTCTGGTATCACAGGATTGACGTCCATATACATAGATCATACCGGGTGTATTCAAGGGAATTGCAAAACAAACAGCCCACTCTTCTTCTCCTGCTTTGAGACTGTTATTAGGCATAACCAAAATTTCATGGGAATTGATCATACCGGTCTGATGAAGCTTGCATCCGCGCACTACAATACCATCTTCTCTTTTCTCAACTACATGCAGATAAGCATCTGGATCAGGTTGCTGTCCGGGTGATTTGGATCTGTCACCGCGGGCATCAGTCATGCACCCATCGATAGTGAGATCCTTGTTCTGGATGTCAATCAGCCACTTTTTGAAGCGCTCATGATAATTTGTTTGATGTTTGGCATCCATTTCGAAGGTGGTATTGTATAAAGCATTAATCGCATCCATTCCTACGCACCTCTGGAAACAGCAGCCAGTTTTTTGTCCCAGAAGACGAAGCATCTTTACCTTCTTAATTAAGTCTTCTTTACTTTGATGCAGGTAGGCGAAACGATTAACTCTTTCGCCAGTTAGAGGTGATACTTCTGTCATCAAATCTTCATATTCAGGCTCCTGAGCCAATTTGTAGGTCATGGCCATAGCATTTATAGATGGCCGAATAATTGGGTTGTCCACGTAATTTTCAACTTTTTCACCGAACATGTAGACATCGATATCTCCGGCCATAGCCCTGAGGTCATCGATATACTCCTGCGGTTTTTTTAAGGTCATTACGTACACTCCTTTCACATTTACAATGATAATTACAGCTTGGAGTTACTGTTCCGAAACGTATTTAATGCATTAAATGTAAGAACAACTGTTCTTTTACTGTACGTTATTTGTTATTGCAAACTTTGTACCATGTTAAAAAAAGAATATATTTTATTAAAAAATTTTTATGTAATTGAAAAGAACGGTGTTAAGAAGATATGAAAATGAAAATTGATAATTTGTGGAGTTATTATCTGTGGTTTGTAAAAGTATTGATGGCGATACGTTTTTGTATCTATTGTGTCATTTTGAATGCTGTTCTCTCTTATTTGATCAAGTAAGCATCAAGTGAAAATGATAGATATACAAAAAGGTATCGGGTGACACAAATGTGAATCACCCTTATTCATAGTCTGCCAGGCGAATACCGTAACGTGCTGCTTTGCGGCATACGGTTGGTTGACTGACCCCGAGCACCACGGCTGCTTTCCGGGTACTGCCATATCGTTTCAAAGAATTTAGGATCAGCATTTTCTCAAACTCTTCAACTGCTTTTTTCAACTTAAGCTCATCGGGTAATTTTAAGGGGAATTCCTTCTGCTGAGTATCTGATGACTCTAAATTGACATCTTTTATAATGTTACCTGGGACGGTAACATAAGCTCGCTCAATGATGTTTTCCAGTTCCCGTATATTTCCGGGCCAATCATAATTTATAAGCTGATCTACAACTTTTTCATACACTGTCTTATTGAGACCGTACCTGTCGTTTAGTTTTTTTATAACGTGATAAACCAGAGCAGGAATTTCTTCCCGGCGTTCTCTGAGAGGAGGTACATTAACCGGTACGACATTCAACCGGTAGAAAAGGTCTTTCCTGAAAGTGCCATTCGCTACCATGTCCTGCAAATTCCGATTTGTTGCAGCTATGATGCGTACATCTATCTTAATCGGCTTAACCCCACCTACCCGGGTGATTTCAGATTCCTGGATAGCACGCAGCAGCTTAACCTGCAGGCTGAAAGGTAGTTCGCCTATTTCATCCAGAAAGAGTGCTCCCTTATCTGCAATCTGAAATAATCCTGCTTTTCCATGTTTCTGGGCTCCGGTAAATGCGCCCGCTTCATAACCAAAAAGCTCGGATTCCAGGAGGGCGGCAGGTATAGCTCCACAATTTATGTGAACTATAGGCTTGTCTTTGCGAATACTATTGTTGTGCAGGATATTTGCTACCATTTCTTTCCCCACACCTGATTCACCATAAATCAAGACGGTTGAATCCACCTGACCAAGACGTATAATAAGATCCAGAAGTTCTCTTGATTTAGAGGATCTAACGATATAGTTTTCGCACAGCTGAGCTTTTTTTAATTTTTCCTGGAAATGAAGGTGCTGCACTTCTTTTTTCAATGTATTTAATTCGGTAATGTCACGTACATTGGTAACGACCCGGAATAAATTACCTTGTTTATCGAAAATAGGATTACCGGTAACAAGAACGGTCTTTCCTGTGCTGATTTCCTGAGTAAGAGTGATTGGTTCCAGACGATCCCGTACCAGCATGCTTACAGATTTATCGTATACACCGGCTTCAACCAGCTCGTCCATCTTTTTGCCCAGGACATCTTCCATATTAATTCCTGTAATACGTTTGTAAGCTTCATTGGCATGAATAACTTTACCTGTGTCATCAGTTACGAATATTCCATCAAAAGAAGACTCAATTATAGCATCCAGTTCTTCTTTTATTTCCAAGGTGGTCTGTAATTCTTCGATGATAGCGTCAAAGTCTGAAACATCCTGCAATATTGCTACTGCTCCTACTACTTTCCCGTCAACCAGTATTGGAGTTCGGTTAGAGATAAAATGTCTGTCATTGAATACAAATTTCTGAGTGGGTTCTACCTTTCCGCTCTGTATGATTTTCTGAAGCCGACCGCTGGGAAAAAGACTGGAAAAAGGAGCCCCTACTACCTCTGAACGCTTTTTCCCCAACAGCTTTTCGGCAGCCGGATTAAATATATTAACATTTTCATCTGAATCTATACTTATAATGGCATTGTACGTTGAGTCGATAACAGTCATAAGCTCATCGTAATACAAACCAACAAGATGTTTCCGAAAGATTGTACCGATTAATTTTTGACCATCGACAACAGGTATTTGGCTGAAGCCACCAGCTTTCTGCATTATCTTGATATCGTCCTGCGGCGTTACGGTTGGTGGGGTTTTAATCATATAATCTTTTATCTGGTTTTTTAAGTCATCCCCGTATGCTGCTGCATGAAAAAGCTGGGTCTTATCGAACATACCAAGCAGATTGTAATCCTTATCTACTACCGGAGCGCTGGTCACTTCTTTTTCTATAAAGATCCTGGCAGCATCCTGCAGCGTTGCTTCTGGGTTAAGCACTGAAGGGTTGATGGTCATTATATCTTGTACTTTGATAGTGCTCCCTCCCCTTTAACCATTTAAACCTATGCAATATTACTAACAACAGATGATACAAAAACGTATCATATCGTAATAATAGACAATGTACGACAATAATACAATGTTAAGGAAGCGTATTTATGTAAAAAATAACCAATAAGCTTTAGCTAGAGCTGATTATATGGTATAAATTTTGCAAGTATAGAAAAATTAAAAGGGGAAGGAGTGATATCTTTGAATGGATTCTGGGAAGATTTATATGAAACTCCTCAAAAAGATGCACTGGTTACGAAGCGTGGATTGCGTATCAGTTTTAGCCAAAAGGAGCTTAATGACTTCTTTGGCAAGTTATTAGAAAAAAGACCACTTGAATATATGGTGGGAGAAACCTCGTTCTGGGTTCTTATACCGAGTCTGGCAGCTATCTACTCATTTCCAATTCTTTTATGTATTACTGGAAACCCATGGTATACTCTTATGTCGAGTCTGGGCTTAATGATATCTATGTCCTTATTTAATCAGTTTTCTTACAACTATAATATTAATAATTACCTGGTAAAACCAGCCAGTAATATTATCCCTAAACTGCTGATTAATTCGCTGGGGTCAATTTTTCTGTATATGACAGGAGCAGATATATGGCTGACGGCACTGCCATTCATATGGTGGTTTTTAAATGATTTTGTTCCGGTTATTTATCTTCTTACTGAAATTTTGCTTATCAAAGCCAAAACATTGATGTGGAACCTGGGAGATCCAGATGGTGTGTTGAGGCAGGTAGGAATATACTGGGCCAAAAAATATAATTTAAAAACCGGCGAAAACGGAAAGGTATTATAAGCTGTATTCGTTGATCATATTTATTTACCCCGTAGTATTCAGAACCTCGGGTAAAACCGCAGCAATCTGCTTCAGCCGTGTGTGTTTTGGATACTTTTGAATTTATCAAAAGAGATCGCAAATATTGTGATAAGGCAGCAAGCAATATGAAAACCACATAAATTTTATTATAAAATTATAGCCTGTCTTTCTGTGCCTAATTTAGTTCTATGGCTTTGTAGCCATAAGACAAGAGAGTTCAGATATTATATGACTACGGTTCATAGGTTAAGAGTAGAGAGATAAACAGTTCATTCCAATATTAAAACATCATGTAATAGAATGAATTTGAATAGTAAACTTCCACGAATCAGCACACATTTCATATAAATCCTGGTTAGCTGCCCAGTGGAGTTCTTTTTTTGCTTTGGTCGGATCAGCGTAGCATTCGGCAATATCGCCGGCCCGGCGAGGAGCCACTTTATAGTTAATCTTTTGCCCGGTGGCTTTTTCGAAGGTTTGTATGACTTCGAGTACACTGTAGCCCTGGCCGGTTCCCAGGTAATTGTCACCCACGGTCTTATAACTCACTGCCCCGTCAATATTATCCAGATTATATTCATAATACTCTTTTAAATCCATACCACTGACGAAAGGGTAGTTGCTGCCCCAGACCGAAAGTTTTGCTTTGCCGTTGGCAGATATTCGCTCTTGACCTGGCTTGCACTGTGGCATTAAAATTATATTAACTAATATAGCTGAAATAGCTATCTGAGGAGGCGGCGCCATGAAAGTCAATTCAACGGAACTCCAAAACAACTTCGGAAAATACCTGATGCTGGCGGCTAAGGAAGATATTATCATTACCAGAAACGGTATGGAGATAGCAATATTATCAGCTGTAGATACGGCGTGCGGAACCGTATCGGGTGCAGTAAGGGAAAAGGCAGAAGAATATAGCAGTGGTGGCAGAAGGGCCTCTTACGATGAGTTTTTGGAACTAAGCAGAAATGAAGCGGAAAGATACGAATACATCGATGGTGAAATATATCTGCTGGCCTCGCCTAAAACTGCACACCAGAAAGCTTTAACCGAACTCTTGGTTATCTTTTATAACTGGTTTCAAGGGAAGAAATGTACTCCCCTGGTGGCACCTTATGACATCACCCTCAAGAGAAACCAGGAGAATATAAATGTTGTTCAGCCCGATATCATGGTCATCTGCGACCTGGAGGAAAAGCTGGATGAGAACGACTATTATCAGGGTGTCCCGGACCTGGTGGTGGAAATACTATCAGAAGGCACCCGGAGCAAGGATTTAATACAAAAGCTTGATCTATACATGTCATGCGATGTACAGGAATACTGGATCGTAAACCCGCTGAGCAGGGAAGTAAGTGTTTACCTTTTTGCAGACAAGAACATCGATAACAGTATAACCTTTCGAAAATCCGAAATCGTGCAATCCTACGTTTTTAAAGGATTATCTGTAGAGCTTGATAGAATATTTAAATAAAATATCCTTACTTTAACGAAAGGGAGTACTAACGATGCCAGTTTATGTACTGATTGAAATAGAAATTCATGATAGAGACACATACTATCAATATATTGAGAAAGCCCGGCCAATAGTTGAGAGGTATGGTGGTAATTACTTGATCAGGGGAGGACAGATAACCCCGCTTTTCGGTGACTGGAATCCTGAAAGGATAATACTGATTGAATTTTCTTCCCATGAAGACATAGAAAGGTGCTTTAATTCCAAAGAATACCTGAAAATAAAAGAACTCAGGGAGAAATCAACCAATACGAGATCTATTATTCTTGAAGGTTATAAAGCATGAAGTTCAACCATTAGAAGAATTCTAACTCTAGTTTTCACCCGCCCAATTTATACCTCGGTTGATTATAGTTGCTTTAAGTTGATTTTAATTTAAAGATTAATTATAATTAGGGTAAAATTGGAGGTGATATTATGGCCGAAGATAAGGAACTGATAACCGCCCAGGTCCTGGCCGAAGCATTGGATCTTTCGGTGGAAACCATCTGGAGATATACCCGGGAGAAAAAGATACCCTATATTGAATTGGGCAGCAAGCAGTACCGCTATAAACTTGCCGATGTAATCAGTGCGCTTACAGCTTCAACTGTTCAGGAAAAGGCAGCTGGGTACGAAGCCCAACCAACCAAAAAATTTACTTATCAAGACTATATGCTGCTGCCGGAGGAACCCGGTTACCATTACGAGATCCTGGAAGGTATGTTGATTAAAGAACCGTCACCCAATGTTATGCACCAAAGAGTTTCACACCGGCTGCATAGGATACTGGAAGACTATTTCTGGCAGGTTGATCCCGAAGGTGAAATCTTTGACGCGCCCTTAGATGTGACCTTCCATGACATTACCGTAGTCCAGCCGGATCTGTTCTATGTGTCTGGTGAGCAAAAAGTGATTGTAAAAGATACCCGGATCGACGGCCCGCCTACTCTGGTGGTTGAAGTAATATCTCCTTCCAGCCGTCGCAGGGACCGCCTGCAAAAACTGCGGATTTACCAGGGGGTCCAGGTGCAGCACTACTGGCTGGTCAATCCCGAGGAAAAAACTCTGGAATGCTTTTCTCTGCGAGATGGGGTATACGCCCTGGTAGGAGCCGGAATGGACGAAGATATCGTGGTACATCCGGATTTTGCAGGGTTATCCATTGAGTTAAAAGCCTTGTGGCAGTAGAATACCCCGCTTGCACTCCTAGTAGGGCATGACCCGGTATTCATAAAACACCAGGTATTTATCTCCCTGGGGCTGCCGCTCCACATTGGAGTGCATGGCATAGCTCCATTCGACCATAACTGTGCTGCTGCCGATCAGGTGCTGCTTATTATAGGCCCGGATTATTCTTTGATACTTATATAGTTCTGCAAGTTCGCTTTCATCCAAAAACGCAGTATTGCCATATTTAGATATCTTACCTGAATCATGGTCGATGATTATGGTAAGATCACGGCGGCCTGCGGTGGTCAGATTCCACAGGTCTTGATTAACCGCTTCGATGATAGTCCGGTGTTCCTGTATGCTTATGGTGCCGCTTTTGAGTGCAATGAAATAAGGATAATATATTACCAGATCTGGCTCCTGGAAAGTCTTAATAAGTTCCTGGCCTTTATTCACAGCCTCCCGGGCAGAAACTCCTACTGCTCGGGGCAGGTTGAAATCGTTCCCTTCTGCTGCCGCAACTCTTATAGTCCAAAGCAGGTCCGGATCTAAATGCGTGATGTTGGCTGTGAAAGCTTGCCACGGAACTGATGGAATTCCGATTTTTTTAAGTTCGTAAAATCCTTGCAGTTTATTCATAACATTCTCCTGTACAAAACCTCTATTTAATCATATTGTACTTCTGTTTGTCATTATATTGCTAATCCTAAAAAATTTTGGTATATTTTATATATGCAGCCATTATATGGAATATACTAAGGAAACTTGCTTGTAAGGCTGATATTCTTTGGAATATCCGGGGTGAAAAGGAGGCTTGAAGCATGAAATCGACTGGTGTGGTAAGAAAGATCGATGAACTGGGACGGATAGTGATTCCGGTAGAACTGCGCAGAACGATGGGGATAGATGATAGAGATGCTCTGGAGATACTTACTGACGGGGAGAAAATTGTACTGCAGAAGTATTTACCCGGGTGTATTTTTTGTGGCAATATAGATGGGGTACAGAACTATAAGGGTAAATTTATATGTGAAAGTTGTTTTGCAGATATGCAGCAGAAAGTGACCTAGACTGATATTTGAAATCCAGGTAAATAATAATCTTATATCAGTCCTATAGCTTATTAGTTTTTAGTTTTCCTATTTTTTTGTAAAGATTCCTGCCTGGACTCTTCCGATTAAAGCAAATTGGCTTTCGTTTTCGGCCATTTTTCAATAAACAAAAGTAAAGCTGCCTAAACACTAATTAGCATCAGGGAGACGAATAGAAGAAAAATAACAGCCGGGAAAAGAGCTTGGTGCGGCTCTCAATATGCTGCTGGACATAGTCCTGCGTAACCCGGAAGCAAATCAAAGAGAATATCCGCTGACAGCCGCTGCCAGATGGCTGGAGAATACTGCCGAGCGGGAATAGTCTACCCTCACACTTGAAAAATGCCCGGCTTGTGTTGGAAGTTGCTGCCGGGTAAAATCTGTTGGGCCTTTCTAGCCTCCCGTAAATCTTTTAAGGCCAGAGTTGTGATAGATATACCTTCCGTTCCTATGCCTGCGCTGAACAAAGTCTGCCTGTGGCCCTGAGTTTTTATTGGGGCAAAAATACCACTGCCGCCAAACTGGCTGACATTAGACATAATAATATACTGATAATAACGATGGCTGTCAGCAATACAGCAGCGCTCATAAAGCTGGCTGTCTGGATTGCTGGCCACGATAAACAACATTTCCAGAGGCATTGGGCAGGCAGCATCCCGGTTTATTCGATGGATAATATCAAAATGACTGTAATCATAACATATTAAGACGCCAAAAGACCAGTGATCACCGCAGGTAAAGTGAATGAGCTTGCTGCCCCGGGACATTTTAAAATATCCCCATCCGCTGTCTCCCACTGCAGGGGTGCGCGCATCATACTGGGAGCGGGTCAGTTTATCATATTGAAAGCGTTTGACCTCTCCCGTTTGGGTGGGGACGTAGATAAAACAGCGATTAACCCCCTGGGCCATTTCCGGGCTTGCCAGATCATCGGGTTGAGGGTCAAATTCCACTCCACCTATGATAATGGTATTAAACCTCCTGGCAAAAGCCATCAAGTCAGTCTCTGCCGTCAAAGGCAGAAAAAGCTCCGGGAATACCAGAAAATCAAGTCTTTGACCGGTATACTCCAATTGTTCAGCCAGAAATTGCAGATGGGCTTGTATTTTATTAATAAAATCAGGAGCATTGCTGGAACAGGAAATGCAATAATAATTGTTAATATAGTCTTCCTTATCCATTGATTGCAGATGGGCGACACCAATCTGCAGCTCATCTTGAGCGGCAGTGACATAACCAGCCTTTTCCAGATCAATAGTCTCCAGGCAGTGGTCCGCTTCCAGCTTCTGTTTGAAATCGGGTTCCCCCTGAGGCAGATATTCTTCGCTGGGGTAGATTGGAGTCCAGGTAATAGCATCTTCAAAGACATCAGTCCCGCTGCTTTCCCCATTCCGAAGTTTCCGCAGATCGGTAATAGGAAGATCTACTTCCAGGTAAGCTCGGGTTTGACCCTGGGTATAGGCCAGGGCTCCGCCCAGGGTCATAGAAGCACGTCTTGGTCCATTGTATCGGAATGGGGCAAAAACACCGCTTCCACCATAGTTGGCAATATTAGACAGAATGACAAAACAGGAAAATCGGTGGATATCTGCCAGAGCATACTGCATAAATAATCGAGTAGCCGGATTAAAAGAAGATACGATCAATATTTCAATCTGGTGTTCAAAAATTTTCTTCAGGATATCTGCATGAGTATAGTCATGACAGCTTATTATACCAAGGTTTCCCAAAGGGGTTGAAAAGACGTGTATATCTGTACCGCGATGCAGGGTGCCCTCGGCTTGAAATTTAAGGTCCTCAGCAGAAAAGGAAATCTGGTCAACCAGGACGGGTTGGTAATCAGGAATTACTACGGCTATGGAATTGTATATCTGATGGCTGGCTTCATGTAAATGATAGCCCAAACGAGCAATAATCAATTGTTGGTGTTCATCGGACTGTTCTTGCAAAAGGTCCAGAGAAGCCGAATTGCCAGGGTGTTCAGATATAACCGCGATATCTGTGTTTACAGGAATATCATTTAGCATCTTACTAACAAATTCCCGGGATTCTTGAGGGTTATCCCCAATGTTTATTCTTCCCACATAGAGTCCCTCTCCCGCCCGCCTGCCGATAAGCTGTTCAGGGTATTGCTCTTGAATAAGTGAAACTTTAATAATATTATCAGAACTTATTCTTTTAGCTCGATAAGATAGCATATGTTTTTGAACTGTCAGCATATCATTGTACCTCTTGAACTTTTTTGTTTATATCCTGAGGGGTATTCTTTTGACCAAATTTATATAGAATGAAGATTATTATTTTGCTTATTAATATTCAACTCCAACTTGCTTTTTCCTTCAAGGAATATCCCTGGGTATTTAAGTTTGGCTGAGGGCAAACGGGAAACAGAGGGGACAGTCCCCCGGTTTCCTCGGTTAAGATCAGGGGACACACCATGACTTTAGCATTAAACATAAGCGTGAACATAGTCATGGTTGTGGATAAATTGTTGATAATGTGGAAAAAAATAGGAAATTATTCTTAATGGAACCGGAATGGACATCCGGTCTTTTCTTTTTCCAGTACCAACCAGGCTGCTGCAAGAATATAATGTGTTGTGTTAAATAATGGAAGAGGAGCTGTGGAAGACATGACTGAAATTTGCTGGCAGGAATTAGCCCTTGCTGTCCTGGCCCTGATAGGCTGGTGTATAATAATTATTGTACTGGTTGATACCTGGGCCACCAGGCAGTACCATAAGGCGCGCAGACTATCCAAGACTGAAGTCCAAACCATAAATAGAGAACTTATAGCGCAGGTTCAAAGCAATACGGCCGCAGTCGAAAAAGTCCATAAGCTGCTCGAAATGAAATTGCTTGAACTTGGTTCTGACCTGGAATGGCTGCTGGATAACAGCAGGCAGATCAGCAGTATTGATATCCGGACCATCGAAATAGCCAGGACCGTTAGAAAGGTCCACAGCATTGAATGCCAGTTGGGGGAAGCACTGAGAAATAATCGGCGCCGACCCGGCTCTGAATATCGGCTGAACTTATTAGACAATGGTGAAGACCAATCATGAAATGCAAGATAACACCGCCTGCTTATCCCTGCAAGTGATAGGGGATATGCTCAAGCTGTTTTTGATGAGGGATAATGTTTGGGAAAAATTGTACTAAACCCCGCTTCAATGTTCATAAATGATAGAATATTAATATTATTCTAAAAACTAATTCCTGAATATATTAATAACAAGTTTTGTGAGGGGGAATAAAGATGCTGATGCCTTTGGCACAAGGAATTTCTGTATTAATGCCAGATGCGCCAAATTTTTACCCCTATTGTATATGTATGTACATAGAGGGAGAGCAAAGGGCGGTTATAGATTTTGGAGCGGGGATTAAAGCCTTTGAAGAAATCGATAAGAACTCGGTAGATATTGGCCTGCTTACTCATAACCATCCTGATCATACCCATTGTGGGGTGCTTTTTGCCAATACCCGGTTATATACCGGGAAGGAAGAGGAACAATCATATTGGAGTGAGGAAAATTATTTAAATCTAAGAGGATTTAGTCTATGGAAGAAAATTATGGGAGATAAGGCGCTGCCGGAAATAAAAAATGTATTGCCAATCTCTCCTGATATTCCCGGACGGCCTGGCTTCATAAAATTAGATCTGGCTGGGACATTTACTGATCGGCAGCAGTTCGATTTAGGGCGGGGAAATCAGTTTACGGCCTTGCATCTGCCTGGACATTCCAGTGGTCACTATGGATTCTACTTCGAAAAAGACGGGATACTGTTTTCCGGTGATATTGATACTACCCGGGGCGGTCCATGGTATGGAGACGGTTGTTCGAATGTGGGGCAGTTCATTAACTCAGTTAAGCTTATTAAAGAAATAAATCCCCACGTCCTGGCGTCGTCTCATCGCCGGCCCTTGACTGAGAACATCGGTCAGAGTTTGGATAGCTACCTGCAGGTTATGCTGGACCGGGAAGAGCAGATATATGATTTGTTGAAGGAACCTCACACCATAGAGCAGCTGGCAGGGTATCAACTGGCTTTTAAAAAGCGGATATTTTATTTGGAAGACTTCTGGGAAAGGATTTACATGCATCATCATCTGCAGCATTTAATGGAATTAGGAGCAGCAGCAGAGATACAGCCGGGTATCTTCCAGAGGACCTAGCCACCTGGTGCCTGACCTGTGAGCAGCTGCAGAACTGATAGAAGATAGAATATATCTGCACTCGACATTCCTGTCGAAGCATTCCTGTTAAAAATGATTAATTTAATATATTAAATTAATTCTGCTGGAAACAGTACAATAACACTGGGCGGTTCCGGGTTCTATTGAGCAACACTGGAACCGCCCAGTGTTTTCAGGGTGATAATTTTTAATTAATGAAAAAGCTAATACTTTGGATTAAAAAATGATAGAATGTAGTCATTCGAATTACTGGTATTGCAGCAGTTAATTCCAGCTATCGATACATTCTTTAAACACGCAGGAGTGAAGGATAATTGATTAGAATAAACGTTATACTCGGTATCATGGGGAAGATTCTGGTTATCATCGGCCTGGCTATGGCTACCAGCGTATTATGTTCCATATATTATCATGAACCGGTTTACAAGCAATTATTGCTTGCTACCCTTATAACTCTGATTAGCGGTTTAATTCTCTGGTTCCGCATTGGAGATTCCAGTGAGCTTAATTATAAAGAGGGATTTGCCATCGTAGCTCTGGGCTGGTTAACTGCCTGTATCTATGGTTCCCTGCCCTTTGCTCTAAGCGGCTGCTTTCCTTCCTATATAGATGCCTTTTTTGAAACGGTTTCCGGAATTACTACCACCGGATCCACCATATTAACCGATATCGAAGTGCTGCCTCGGGGACTGTTGTTCTGGAGGAGTCTTACTCAGTGGCTGGGCGGCATGGGGATAATGGTTTTATTTATCGCCCTTATCCAGGTTATCGGGGTACGTGCCAACCAGATATACCGGGCAGAAATTGCCGGCGGGTCAGTAGCCGGAAAAGTTAATCCTAAAGCCCGGGACACTGCTAAAAACTTCTGGCGAGCTTATGTGGGCCTGAGCATAATACTGCTGCTCCTGCTGTGGGGGGAAGGAATGAGCCTGTTTGATGCCTTCTGTCATGCCTGCACTACCATGGCTACCGGCGGTTTTTCTACTCGCAATGCCAGCATTGCCTACTACGCCAGTCCGGCTATACAGTGGACTATAATCGTATTTATGTTCCTGGCCGGAACTAATTATTCCCTGCATTATCTATCCTTTATAAAAAAAGATTTAGGAGTTTACCTGCGTAATCGGGAGTGGAAATTCTATCTGCTGCTGATTATTTTTGCTTCTGCCCTGGTCTTTGCAGGTCTGGGTAATCTCCCGATAGGAGAGTACCGGCTCAGAACCAGCCTGTTTCAGGTTATCTCAATATTGACTACTACCGGCTTTGCTACCGCAGATTACCTGGAATGGAGCATGCTTTCCCAGGGTATACTGCTGATCTTGTTTTTTATAGGTGCCAGTGCCGGATCTACCGCAGGAGGAATAAAGGCAGGCCGACACCTGGTTATGCTGGAGAGAGTAAAAATAGAATTACAAAAAATAATCCATCCCCGGGCCATCATATCCCAGCGTTTGGATCAAAATGTTATAAGTGATTCACTGGTCATAAATGTACTGCTGTACTTTTTCCTGTATATGCTTATAGTGCTGCTGGGGATGCTGCTGCTTGCAGCCATGGGCATAGATATTCTGACCAGTTTTACCGCCGCGGCCACCTGTATGGGTAATATTGGACCGGGATATGGGGCGATAGGACCGGTCTTAAACTTTGCTTTTATACCCGGTGCAGGTAAATTCATCTTATCCATACTGATGCTGCTGGGCAGGCTGGAGATATTCCCGCTTTTAGTATTGTTCTATCCGCTGTTCTGGAAAAGATAAAGATATTATATTGGGCCGATTAGACCGTTTAGAAAAGGAGTGGCATTTTATGAAACCAAGTCTGGAACGAGTTTCTCTGGGGTTTTTTCCTACCCCTTTGCATGAACTGAAAAACCTTACCCGGATAATGAACGGACCAGAGATATATATAAAACGAGATGATTACACCGGCCTGGCCCTGGGCGGCAATAAGGTCAGGAAATTAGAGTATATAATGGCTGATGCCCTTGACAAGGGTGCTGAAGTTATCATAACCACCGGAGCTGTTACCTCCAATCATGCCCGGCAAACCGCCGGCGCAGCCGCTGCCCTGGGATTAAAATGCCAGCTGGTTTTATCCGGCGATGAACCCAAAACCCGGCAGGGCAACTTCCTGCTGGATTATCTGATGGGAGCGGAAACCTACTGTGTGAAACCAGAGGAAGCAGATAGGCAGATCGATGTGCTGGCAGCCGAAAACACCGGTAAAGGTCAGAACACCTATGTGATTCCAGTAGGCGGGAGCTGTCTGCCCGGTATTATTTCCTATGTAGATGCTTACCAGGAAATAAAAGAGCAGTATCCGCTGGAATTTGATGCCATAGTGATGGCCGTTGGAACCGGTTCTACCTGTGCCGGATTAAATGTGGGGGCCCGAATGGCGGGGCACAAAACCAAAATCGTCGGGATCGGAGTCGGCCTGGGCGACCGGGAATGGTGTCAGGACGAGATTACTCGTCTCTCTAACCTGGCGGAAGACTTTTTAGGTACAGCCCCTTCCAGTGTCGATCAAATCATAGTTTTTGATGAATATATGGGAAGCGGCTACGCCATTCCTGACGATAAAGTGAGAGATGCTATTAAACTGCTGGCCTCCAGCGAAGGTGTGCTCCTGGACCCGGTATACAGTGCCAAGGCTATGGTGGGGCTTTTGGATCTAATTGAAAAAGGATACTTTAAAAAGGGAGAAAAAATACTTTTCCTGGCTACCGGCGGATGCCCGGAGATTTTTGGATTTAACCATTTTTTGTCCTAATAGGAAACCCCAGGGCATTCAAATATTGCTAAACATTGATCCTCGGCCAAACAGCTGTTATAAACAAAACAATTTGTCATGACCATAATTAGCAGCTCATTTCCTGCCTGCGTTCCTACTTAGATACCAGGGACCCTGGACCATATTTATATTCATTTTCTCCCCCCCCCCAAAAAAAAAACTCCTTCTAACTCACACCAATTAATCAATAAAAAATTTATATCATTGATAGATATTAGTGTATTCTAACGACTTAATTAACAGAAGCGGCTAAACATTAATCACCATATAGTTTTTAACTTTGAAAGGTGGTGCCCGGTTATCGACGAGGAAACTATTGTTAAATACTTGCGCAATCGTAATGAAGATGCACTCAGGTTGGTGCTCGATAATTACGGAGGCCTGATGAAAAGCATAATTCGAAAACATCTGGCTAATTGTCAGCATTTGCATGATGAGTGTATTAACGAGACTTTGTTGGCTGTATGGTACAACATTGAAAAATATTCCGGGCCCAACAATTTCAAAAACTGGTTGGCGGCAATAACTAGATATAAGGCCATAGACTGTAAAAGGCAATATTTAAAAGTGGTAGAACGTGAAGTGTTAAATCACCCGGGGGAACATTTTGATAACGAAAGAACCTTATTAAAAAACGAACTAAGTGAAGAAATAGAAGATCTGCTTGCTTACTTGACTCCGGAAGATAGAGAGTTATTTAAAAAATACTATCTGGAAAATGAAGACATGCGTACTTTAGAAAAGGAAGCAGGGATTAAAAGCTCGGTGATTTATAACCGTTTATCACGAGGAAGGAAAAAAATTCGAGCCTTGTGGTCAGAACACAAAGCATAAATTAAGGAGGTGTTTATTCTGAAAGATCTTTATAAAATATTGGATGTACGAGGTATAGATTTAACTGGCTACGAAGAAACCCCATTAAGCGAAAATGAAAAGCACAAGTATTTAAAAAGAGCGCACCATACCATTAACCGAAATAATAAAAAAATTACTGTAAAAAGGGTTGTTATTGCTGCTTTAATACTGCTTTTAATATCTATCGGGCAGCAGACTGATAAAATAGTCCTTGCTGATATTCCCATTGTCGGAAACCTGCTGGAAGAATATTTGCAAAGGCAGGATAATTCACTTGCTGATTATAAACAAGTGCTTAATACTAGTGTGACCGATCAGGGCATCACTGCAACATTAAATGAGGTTTTAATCGAAGGGGATCAAATATTTATCAGTACTACGTTTACTTCAGACTCTGTAAATTGGGATAATTTAACGATCCCCAAATTAAAAGTATCAGTAAATGGAACCCCATTGAGCGGTATTGTTATTATAAGAGGGCAGAAGAAAGTTATCAGTTCCGACTGTGTCAACTTTCTTTCAGCAGTAAAATTCAAGGAGCTGACTTCAAGTAACAATCTTCATATTGAATTAAAATATAGTGAAATAATAAACCGATTATCCAGGCAGCAATCAATAAAGGGAAACTGGTGTTTTGATTTTCAGGCCAGTACAGAAACACTTTTAAACCAAACCAGGGTTATTTCTATTAATAGAGAAATCAAGCTGGACAATGGGCAAGAAGAATTTAAGGGAGTGATTGATAATCTGGTAATCTCTCCGGTATCAACTACTCTTAATTATAGATGTTTGAGCTGTAATGATGATGTTAGCCAGATAAAATTCACCATAACTGACCATAACGGGGTAAAACTTGAAAAAAACAGCGATTTAGGGTCCAGCAGCGAGACGCAAAAAAGGTTTCAGCCAATAAACGAAGACGTTACCGCCTTAGTTATAACCCCCTGTATAACCCGTTCACAAGAAAATGATGGCCTAATATACGATAGCATAATACCAGGCGAACCTATAAAAATAAAGATTAAATAATATAATTAAGCATGTTCAAAATAAATTAATGCATATTGGAAGAGTTGCACCCTCGAATAAATAGATAATTGACCAAATAACCTGTAATAAATCGAAGATAGATGGTATAATAGCTTTTGAATTAAAAAGAATGGCGGTCGCAGCCTACCCGCCTCAAAAAAACAAGGAGGAATGCTAAATGCAGTCTGAAAAACCACAGTTATCAGTATTATTTCTTATTATCACCAGTCTTTTTGTAACCTGTCTATTGATCACCAACATCTCAGCCGGAAGGCTGATAGAATTCATGGGAATCCCTTTAACGGCAGATCTGTTTCTGTTTCCCATCACTTATATTTTCGGGGATGTGCTTACAGAAGTATATGGCTTTAAAAGAGCCCGCTTAACTATCTGGATAGGATTTGGAGCCAATCTGCTGATGGCCCTGTTTTTTATATTTATTATCAACCTGCCTTATCCTGATTTCTGGGAATTTAACGATGCCTACAACACAGTACTGGGCTTTACCCCCAGGATTGTCATTGCCTCATTGGCAGCATATTTTGTAGGAGAGTTCTCCAATTCTATGATTCTCTCCCGCATGAAAGTATGGACTGAAGGACGCTGGCTTTGGACCCGTACTATCGGTTCGACCCTGGTAGGTGAGGGGGTAGACACCCTGGTCTTTATGTCCATAGCCTTCGGAGGAACTTATGCCCTGCCAGTATTTATGGCTATGGTTATGGGACAGTACCTCTGGAAAGTAGGTTACGAGATACTGGCTACTCCACTGACTTATGCTTTTGTAGGTTGGCTTAAAAGGAAAGAAGGTATAGATACCTTTGACCGGGATGTTAAATATAACCCCTTTGGAATATCCTGATAACTATCCGGCTCCAGGATAGAAGCTTAATGCAGGAATACAGGTTCCTTGGTAAGGCGGATAGAGTTTATCGGTTCATGAATACGAACAATTTTGTGCGGCTTTTTATCAAAATTTGCTGTCATAATGATCAGGTGTTTTTTCAAAATATCCAGTTCAAGCTCTTCCACCGGCTTGAACCAGTGAGAAAGCCATTTTACAGCCTCCCGGCTGTCTTTGCCGGAATCCTTCATAGCCAGGTAAAGGCCGCTGTCCATGTCCTGGTAAGCTATGAACCTGGCCGGTGCCAGCGCATTCACTTCTGGCGAATAATACCATTCTATGAAAGCCGGCAGTCTTTTCTGCATTTCCTCACTGGCAGGTAAACCCGAGTTAAAACGAACAATATTCTTAACCACCTGGGCATATGTCTCAACCAATTGCAGCTTATCTTTATCCATCATTCACCATCCAACAAAAAACGGCTTCTCACAAACCGTTAAATTTCAATCATTATTCAAAACATTCTACACAAAATCGGGACATTCCTGCCACCAAGTTCCCCAAGGGTAGGTGTGTCCCCTGACCTTAACCGGGACATTCCCTGGCATGGGGACATTCCTACAACCGGGATCTCCAAGTAGGTGTGTCCCCGTTCCTTAGCCCGAGAACCTCATTTTAGTACCAACAATCCATGGCAGCACGGAGCTTTCTCATACTTCTTGACCTGGTGTGTCCCTGTTCCTTAGCCTGCTTAGCCTGAGAATCTCACAATAATGCCCCACCTTCTTTTAATTCACTAAGCTATCACCTTAGACCTTAGCTGAGGTGTGTCCCCGTTCCTTAACCTGAGACCCTCGTTCTTACTTCCCCCTATTCTTTAGTTCACTCAGCTAACACCTTAGACCTTAACCTAATGTCTCCCCTGATCTTATTTTGAGACTTTCACTAAAGGACAGGTCTCCTAAAGAACACCTGTTGGTGTTTTGACTTCCGGTTTATCCCTCTTGTTTCAGTCTGATCTACCTGATCAGCTGCTTGTTTTCCTCCAGAATCCAGGTGCGATAGTAGAAAGAACTGCTATCAAACCTGATACCCTTACGTTGCAGCTGCTGTATAATATATCCTTCCAGGGCAGTAGCCCTCATTATTCGAAAGTTTTCTACCCAGCCCAGGCTGAGCAGTAAAAAGTATTCTCCTTTATAGTTAATACGAAGCTTGTTTTTTATGGGATAAGTTATAAGAGATACTTCACCATCAAACAGGTTCTGGTTTATCAGTTTTACGATATACCTTACATAATTAGCAGTTGGTGCATGTTTGCGGTAAACAGCATCCGCATAATGCATCCCGCCATTGGCCCGGTAAACGGATTCACTGGTATCCAACATAAAGCCACCTCCAGATAAAGAATCTGTAACTCACTCGCCAAATTCACCTTGTCTCATCATCCATGGCATTAACTATTTAACCATATTATACCAAAACATCCAGGGAATTTTACGTCGAAATGTGTGAATAATGTCACGGGTGGCCCAGAGCATAGTCCTGCTATGGTTGCCGATAAAAAGGGGACTAAATGTCCACCTAATCCTGCCATAAAATAACAAATATATCGACAGCCACTAAATAAATGTCATTATCAGGCTGATTAGGGAATTATAGGACTCGAAAGTGTGACACGCCTAATGGGGACAATATTATCCCCAGGGTCAGTCCCCAACGGGGACCGGGAAACATCAGGGACTGTCACTGCTGTTTTGCGTTACCAAATTTGATATAGAAACAGATATAATAAACTCAGGTAAATATTTGGGAAGGAGTCATGTTTTCGTGAAGGAAACCGACAAAGAAAGCTGCCCCTTTTGCTGTCCCGACAATGTATTTCTGGAAAATGACCTGGCTCTGGCGCGGTATGATAAATTCCCGGTTTCACCCGGGCACGTGCTGATTATAACCCGCCGGCATGTATCCGACTTTTTTGATACTACCCCCGAAGAACGAGTGGCTTTGCAGGAAATGCTGGATCTGGCAAAAACAATACTGGACCGTGAATATCAACCTGATGGCTATAATATCGGCATCAATTGCGGAGTGGCAGCGGGTCAAAGCGTTATGCACCTGCACATTCATCTTATTCCCCGCTACACCGGTGACGTAGAAAATCCCCTCGGTGGGGTACGGGGAGTAATACCTTACAAGCGGGCATATTAGGGTAAATTCATGCCCCTATCCACGGTTAAACATGTAATGGGGACATTCCTACAACCAGGATCTCCAAGTAGGTGTGTCCCCTGACCTTAGCCCGAGACTCTCATCTCACTGCCCACCAATCTTGAGATATATCCAGATAACTCAGCGCTCACCGCCCGGTGTGGCGCCTTTCCTTAGCCTGAGAATCTCATACTCACTTCCTACCATCCTTGATATACCCAGGGACATTCCTTCAAACAAGGTACTCCCAGGAAGGTGTGTCCCTGTATTCCTCGACCCGAGAATCTCACAATAATGCCTTACCTTCTTTAATTCACTTAGCTGCCTCATTAGTCCTGGACCCGGTATATCCTTCGACTGTAAAACTGATAATATAAGCGGTAGGGGGTGCCTCCAGATTTGCAAATTACTCCTATTGTAATACTATAAGTATATAATAAGAGTATAATAAGAATATAATAATGCCATGAAACGAGGTGATTGGGATGATAAATATAAAGCCCTCTGCGGTAATACGAAAAAACTATAATGAGATTTCCGAGCTGTGCAAATCTACCGGAGAACCAGTGTATCTTACAAAAAACGGTGAGGGAGATCTGGTGGTCATGGATATTGAAGCCTTTGCCAGACGCGAAAGCATGCTGCGTCTTCGGGAAAATCTAGTTGCTGCGGAGGAAGCTCGGCTGAACGGCCAAAAAGGATATTCCATTGACCAGGTATCCAATATGATGAAGGATGCTGTCAGGGAGGTATTAGATGGACAACGAAGATAAGTTGTGTGAAGTGATTATCTCCAATGATGCCACTCAGATGTTGGTATATCATGCCCGTTTTCTTGCCCAGGTTAGTGAAACGGCAGCGCTGCGATTTGTTGAGGAGTTTAATGAAAAAGCAAAATCCCTTCAGAAATTTCCCGAGCGGAATCCATGGCTTTCCGATCTGTTGGTACCATCGGGCAAATACCGCAAGCTCTTGATAGCAAAGAGGTACCTGCTGGTTTATCAGGTGAAGAACAGCACCGTATACGTAGATGCTGTGGTGGACTGCAGGCAGGATTACGGCTGGTTGGTTCGTTAGATTTTGAATCTGGTAAATTGGCAGACATGATCTCTGCTGCTCATCCAATCGGGCATAGGGACAATTTTCTCTAATATTCATTATAATTCGATAAAATTTGAGCATAAACTGCTCGTCTGATATAATCAGAGAAAATAATATTATAGAAAAATAATATTTTCTTGATCTGATCAGGTCTTTTCTCAGCAGTTCATCTTTAACCTGCATGAGCAGGATAATAATATAAAAATTCAGGAACTTACCAGTAAACATTTAATTATAAATTAGATAGAAATTGAGATGTCGCAGTTCTGCATAATTTGTCCGGGATTTGAAGGGAGCGATCCACATGGATGATCTCAATTTGCTTGTTTATAATCCACCCAGATGTCATGAGGAAGATACTCTGGAAAAAGCAGCTTTATTGTTCCAGAACGATAAAGTTGACAGCGTGCCTATTGTTGACGATCATGATAAAGTTTTAGGCATAATTACTCAGAAGAGTCTGGCCCAGGCTATACTCGCAGGTGCCAGGCTGCGTACTCCGGTGGCAAATTTCCGGGAAGAAGCTATCAAGAAACAGCAGAAAGAAATCTGCCGGCTGCTTGATCTTCCCCTGGAGCGGGTAGTTGTGGTGGATGAAAAGGACAAACTGCTGGGGGTCATTTCTCCGGGACAATTATTCACGACCATACTACAGCGTGAAAATACTATCGATGAATTGAATGTGATTATCAATGATAACAGCAGTGCTATAATTGCTATTGACCTGGACAGCAGAGTGTTTCTATTCAACAAAATGGCGGAACAAATCCTGAAAATACCTGCCCGGGAAGCTATCGGACGGCATATCCGGGAAATATCACCTCGAACGCCTCTGCCGGATATACTGAAAACTCGGAAACCCCAGTTGGGCGCGAAATTTGAATATAATGGACTTTATTATATTACTAATCGAAATCCTATCATCCGGGACGGAAAGCTGGTAGGTGCGGTGACTATTTTCCAGGATGTTACCAGACTGAAGAGTCTGAGCGAAGAGCTGGATCAAGTTAAAGAATATAACCGGAACGTACAAAATATTCTGGATAATCCCTATGAAGCTTATATGGTGGTGGACAGCAAGGGTATAATTACCATGTTCAATAAACATATTTCCGAATTTCTGGACATTCCGACAGAGGCTGCGATCGGCAATCATGTGAGTGAAGTAGTAGAAAATACCCGCCTGCATATCGTAGTTCAGACTGGAAAAGCTGAAATCGGAGACATTCAAAATATCAAGGGAAAAGAGATCGTAGTTATGCGGCTGCCGATCGAAAAAGATGGAAAAATCACCGGAGCCCTGGGTAAAATAATGTTCAAGGATATAACCCAGATGACTACTCTGGCCAATAAGATCAGCAAATTATCCAGTGAAGTCGAGTACTATAAAAATGTTATGAAAAAATACCAGGGCACATCATTCACCGTCAATAATATCATAGGCAGATCGGCCATAATGAGTGAAGTCAAACAGATGGCCATGAAGGTGGCCCATTCCAATTCCACCATATTGATCAGAGGAGAAAGCGGTACCGGCAAAGAACTTTTTGCCAATGCTATATATTATGAAAGCAGCCGCAGCCGGGAACCGTTCATTAAAGTGAACTGTGCGGCTATTCCCGAGAACCTCCTGGAATCAGAGCTGTTTGGCTATGAAGAGGGGGCTTTCACCGGAGCCAAGAAGGGCGGAAAGATAGGGAAGTTCGAACTTGCCCATAAAGGAACTATTTTCCTGGATGAAATAGGGGATATGCCGCTGACCATGCAGGTAAAACTGCTGCGGGTACTGCAGGAGAAGGAAATAGAGAGAATAGGCGGGAGAACACCTGTTTCGATAGATGTCCGGGTGCTGGCCGCTACCAACCGGCCTCTGGAAGAATTAATGGAAAAAAAGCTCTTTCGGACTGATCTGTATTATCGTCTGAATGTGGTTGAGCTCAAGATCCCACCCTTGAGATATCGGAAAGAAGATATTCCGGAACTGGTTAACTTTTTATTGAGAAAACTTTGTAATTCCATGGGTTTTCTGGTTCCCAGGGTGCATGAAGATACTATGAACTATCTTATCGAATACTCCTGGCCGGGAAATATCCGGGAGATGGAAAATGTACTGGAACATTGTTTGAATTTTGTTGAGGGAGATTTAATCCAAACGGTACACCTGCCCAATTATATCAGACATCAACCAGCAGGAGAAATAGTGATGCCCGGTCAATTGCGAGAGATTTTGGAAGAAGCAGAACGCACAGCAATAGAAAAAGCACTGCGGCAGTGTCAAGGCAGCAAAATAAAGGCATCAGAAATGTTGGGGATCAGCCGGGCCAGCATATATCAGAAAATTGATAAATATAATATTCAGTGAAAAATCTAAAATCTTGGAAATGTCTAAATTTATAGAAACCAGGGTTTTTGAGTACTTAAGCTCCTGTCGTATCTGCTTCTCGAAGCGGTGACAGGAGCTTTTTTCTATAAATCTGGACTTATCGTAGCCGCATTTTGAATGCTCAAAACACCGATCCCCGAATTTACGGCATATTTACTGTAATGGCACAAACTTTGCAAAAGTATAGATCGACAATATTTTACCCCGGGGCAGAGAAGCAGAATGACTAACAGATATGCAGATATCAACGGCATCAGGAATATTTGGAACAGAAGCTTATCAGATCAGATGAATGATAATAATACAGGGGGGAGATAAAGCAATAGGAGATTGATTATGCTTGTACAGTTGCAGTGACCGATTACCTGCTTGATCCGGCGGGAAACTGAAGATTTAAGAGGAGGCGAAAATCAATGATATCCAAAATAATGGCGGGCAGAGCAAAAAAATCAAGTATTTTACTGGTAGTTCTATTAATACTGGCTGTTACCGCAGTGGGCTGCGGCTCCAACCAGGAATCAGCTGCTGATTCCGGTGATAATGCAGCAGAGGTCATTAAACTAAAAGTAGCAGACATATATCCCAAGACTCATTACGTCAGCCAGGGGATACAGCTCTGGATGGAAAGGACCACTGAACTTACTGATGGCAGGGTTGAATTTGAATTATATCCATCCCAGCAGCTGGGCAAGGCAGCCGATATGCTGGATGTAGTCAGCACCGGAGTTGCTGACGTAGGGTATGTGCCATTTCCCTATTTCAACGGCAGAATGCCCTTGATTACAGGAGCAGGTGCTATTTCCGGAATATGGTCCAACTGTGTCGAAGGCAACCCGGCGGTATGGGATACCTGCACCAGTGATCCGGTACTGAACCAGGATTTTGTAAAAAATAATATTCGTCCGGTACTGCCCTTTGCCAACCAGGTCTTTCAGCTCTTTACGGTAGATAAACCGGTCCAGAGTCTTGCCGATATCAAAGGTATGAAGATCCGCAGCAGTGGAGGAGTTATGGATGATATAATAACCAGTTTCGGAGCTATACCGGTACAGATCCCGGTCGGGGAGCTTTACGAAGCGCTGTCCCGCGGTACCGTAGATGGCAGCTTGATATCCGCAGTCTCCCTGCATTCACATAAACTGGATGAAGTCGTTAATTACTGCACCTGGGGAGTCGATGTATCCGGTGGAATCTTTGGTTATGCCATTAACGAAGAAGTATGGCAGTCACTGCCGGAAGATGTCCAGCAGGCTATGCTGCAGGCGTCTCAAGAAGCACTGCAGGACTTGGGGGAAAGAATGGATGCCGATGAAGCCAAGCAAAAACAGGATTTCATAGATCAAGGCATGGATATAAATGAACTCAGCCCGGATGATCAGCAGGAATGGCTGGATGTCCAGGCCCCGGTCAAAGACAAATGGATACAGGAGATGAAAGCCCAGGGACTGCCCGGACAGGATGTGCTGGATGCACTATATGCCGGTATCAAATAAGTAACATCGCTGGTGAAATCAAACGCTGCAGGAAACACAGCAGTATGGGCCGTAAACATCGAAGCAGATTATAACACCATATGAAGTACCTGTCCTGACCGCTGTTGGTACAGGTACTTCACCTAAAAATAAGATCACATGCTGAAATAATGATTTATTGTCTATGCAACCGCCCTTCATACAGACGGGCATAACGCAAGGAGGAATTGCCGTGATAAATAAAATATATAATTCCTTCACTACGCTGGAAAAGTTAATGCTGAATATCGGTACTGCTATCCTGGCCATCCTGGGGGTATGGGTGTTTTCAGATGCCATGGGACGTTATCTGTTCAACCATCCTATTCCGGGGACCCTGGAAATATGTGAGGAAATCCTTATGATCCTGCTGGTATTCTTCTCTATGAGCTACTGCCAGAAAGTAGACGGCCATGTAAAAGTGGAGCTTTTCCGCCAGTATATCCCAGAAAAGATCCTGCACATACTGGACCGGGTGATGGAATTAGTAGTAGCTTTCTATGTGCTGATGGTGGTTTATACCGCGATACAGCAGTTCAATACTGCTGTACTGCTGCACAGCACATCCAGAGGGGTGCTGGCTTATCCCCTGGCTCCCATATATATGCTGGTAGCTTTTGGGATGGCAGTATTCTTTATCAGACTGATTTTCGAGGTAATCAAAGGCAAGGAAAATTTACCGGATGCAAATGATTTACAAGATACGATAGAAGGAGGTGAATAAAGTGGCTGTCGGTGTCATACTTCTATTTGTCTTTCTCTTCGCAGGGATGCCCATAGCTTTTGCCCTGGGCGCGGCCGGGATGTTCGGACTGGCGGTAGAACAGGGTATAACCAGTACTCTGAGCATCCTCATGACCACTACCTTTCGCTGTGTGGCCAGTTATACCCTGGTTACCATACCGTTGTTCGTACTGATGGCAGAACTGCTCAACCAGAGCGGTCTGGCCAAGCAGGCCTATGTGGCAGCATACAAATGCATCGGACATACCCGGGGAGGACTGGCCGTAGCCACGATCCTGGGCGGAGCAGCTTTCGGAGCCTGTTCAGGATCCAGTACAGCATCCTGTGCAACCTTCGGGTCCATAGCCGTACCTGAGATGAGGAAATACAAGTACCAGGATGAATTGAGCAGTTCAACTGTGGCCCTGTCAGGTACCCTGGCGGCAGTCATACCACCCAGTATTCTCCTGGTAGTATATGGGGTGGAAGTGGAAGCCTCCATCGGCAAGCTCCTGATGGCCGGGCTGATCCCAGGCATTATGCTGACCGCGCTGTATTCTTTTGGGATATGGCTGAAAATCAAACGACATCCGGAGATAGCCCCCCCGATGGATCCGTTCAGCTGGAAGGAACGCTGGACTGCAATAAAAAGCATCTGGCCGCTGATCGTTATTGCCGGGCTGGTTTTAGGATGCTTGTACAGCGGCATCACCACTGCTTCAGAAGCGGCAGCCGTGGGTGCGATAGGAACCCTGATCCTGGGGATCATCACCAGCACGCTGGGTATGAAACAGATAATAGAAGGACTTAAAAACACCTGTGTAACTTCGGCCTGGATTTTTGCCATTATCATCGGAGCCCAGATATTTACCTATTTCCTCACCTTCACCGGAGCATCACAGGCTGTCATTCAGAGTATCGGCGGTCTGGCAGTACCGAGAATCTTCATACTGCTTATGCTGGTAGTGGTCTATGTGATCCTGGGAATGTTTTTACCCTCCATGGGCACCATGCTGCTTACCCTGCCCCTGGTAGCACCGATTCTATTCGGCCTGGGATATGATCCCATCTGGTTTGGCGTATTCCTGGTAATACTGCTGGAAATCGGCCTCTGTACACCACCGGTAGGGATAAACTGTTTCGTTACCAGCGGCGTTTGCGGAGTGCCCCTGGAGAAGGTCTTCAAAGGAGTCTTGCCCATGCTGGCCTGGGCTTTCGTGGGGCTGGGTCTGCTCATATTATGCCCGCAGATCGCCTTATTGATTCCATCCCTGATGTGACGGAGGTGACCGCAATTTATTCAGCAGTAAAGACATAAATACAAAAAAAAAGCGGTTTAAACCGCCAGATAAAAAATTATACAACCTTATTATACAAAGATGATAGTAATCAAGTCAAACGTATATAACAAAGAAGATATTCGGGTTTTCTTACTGCTGCACCGAAACCTGCTGCAGCAGCAGGTGGTACTACCGGTTGGAAAAGCGAAAGGAGTCATAATAATGATAAAAAAAATAGATCACATAAGTTTTGCTGTAAAAAGCCTGGAGGAAACAGGAAAAAGGCTAAGAGATATATATGGAGCACAATTTTTGATGCATGTGGAAAATGAAGAATGGCAGTACAGCTGTGATGCATACATCATAGCCGATGGGGTCATAATCGGCCTGCTGCAGACCACCGCTCCGGATGGATTTGTAGCCAGGCATATCGAAAAATACGGAGAGAGTCTCCAGCATATAGGAGTTGACATCGAAAACCTGGAAGAAGCCATCGAACGGCTGCAGAAAAACGGGATACGCTACTCCGGTTACAAAGAAATGCAGGGAGTTAAAAAAGAGATTCTGATAGGTGCTCACAATGCATTTGGAGCGGTACTGCAGCTGCAGGAATGGCTGGGCGAATACAAAGACTACACCTCGGGTGAACGCATGTTAAAGGCCTGGGACCAATCATAATCTGGTGCAGACCAGGAATCAGATTCGGTTCCGGCCCCAGGCACACCAGGAACAGCTTCTGGTGACAAAAAATGATAAAGCGGAGATACTGCTCCTGGAGAAGTATCTCCCTTTAAAATTGCGCTTACTCAATATAAAGGAGGTTCAGCTCTATGAATGCTGTAAATGAACACGAGGTATTAGGCGCCCTGCTGGATCCTGAAAGTATAGCCATTGTAGGGGCTTCGAACAATGAAAAAAGCATTGGCGGCAGGCCGATAAAATTCTTAAAAGACTATGGCTACCAGGGGAAAATATATCCCATCAACCCCCGGTACGATATAGTGCAGGGAATCACCTGCTACCGGGGCATAAAAGAACTGCCCGGGGCGGTTGACCTGCTTATAGTAGCGGTCAGGGCCGACCTGGTACTGGGAGCGCTGCAGGAAGCACAAGATAAAGGGATAAAATCAGCCCTGGTATTCAGCTCCGGTTTCGGTGAAATAGGAGGGGACGGCCAGGAAATGCAAAAACAGCTGGTACAGCTGGCAGCTGATAATAACATGCCGGTCTGTGGTCCCAACTGCCAGGGATATATCAATCACTGGGGCAACATTACCGCCAGCTTCACCGGTGCTCTGGTGCGGGGTAATTTTAAGAAAGGACCGGCTGCCCTGATAGCCCAGAGCGGTGCGGTAGGGGGCATGCTGTACGCAATAGCCCAGGAGACCGGCATCGGTATGAGCTATATGATAGTAGGCGGTAACGAAGCGGTAGTTTCTACCGGCGACTATCTGCACTATGTATTAAATGATGAAAAAACCAGGGTTGTGGCCACTTACATGGAGGGGCTCAAAGATGTATCCCGCCTGAAAGAATGTGCCCGGCTCTCTATGGAAAAAGAAAAACCCATCGTAGCCATGAAAGTAGGACGTTCGGCAGCAGGCAGCAAAGCGGCAGCATCTCATACCGGTTCCATAGCCGGGGAAGACAAACTGGTCGATGCCTTCTTCCGGCAGATGGGTATAATCAGAGTTGACAACGCTGACGAAATGTTCCACTGCCTGAAAATATTCAGCAATCCCAAACGGATGCAGGGAGACCGGGTAGGAATACTCTCGATTTCCGGCGGAGCCGGTGTTATCATGGCTGATGCCTGTGAAAAGTACGGATTGCAGCTGGCCAAGCTGCAGGACGACACTGAAGAAAAACTGCGTTCTCTGCTGCCCCCCTTCGGATCACCCAGAAATCCGGTCGATATCACCGCCCAGGTACTTACTGAAGTAGACAAATTCTATGACAGTGCCAGGTGCGTAGTTGATGATCCGGGAACAGATGCGGCAGTAATATTCATAGGTCTCCTGGAACACCTGAAAGATCAGCTGATACCGGCCATAAAAAAACTGGAAGAATCCACTTCCAAACCCATCATTATCATATGGATGGCAGGCAATGATGAAATACGAAAAGAATTCCAGGCCACCACCATTCCCTTTTTTGAAGAGCCTACCCAGGCCATATACGCCCTCGGACAGCTGAATAAATTCCGCAGATATACGGCTGCCTACAAAAAGGCCGCCGCCCGGGAAACACCGGATACAGGTAAATCAGCAGAGACTGCAGCCATGCTGGACCAGCTGAACATAGAAGGCAAAATCCTGGATGAAATAAACTCCAAAAAACTCCTGCATGCCTATAACATACCGGTGACCTCAGATATTCTGGCCAAAAACCAGGCCGAGGCTGCAGCTGCAGCGAAACAGATCGGCTTCCCGATAGTGATGAAAATAGTATCTCCTGACATCGCGCATAAATCAGATGTTGGGGGAGTTATCCTGGGCATCAATTCAGAACGGGAAGTCATTCAGGCATTCCAGCAGATAATGCAGAACGTGAAAGAACAAAAACCAGAGGCTCACATAGACGGGATAATGATCTCGGAAATGCTTCCGCCCGGAATCGAAATGCTGGTAGGGCTGAAACACGACGACACTTTTGGACCGGTCATAGTCGTGGGTATGGGCGGTATCTATGTAGAAATCCTCAAAGATGCTTCCACCCGCATCCTGCCTATCAACCGGCAGGACGCCTATGAGATGCTGGAAGAGCTGAAAAGCTATGCCCTGCTCAAAGGGGCACGGGGACAAAAAGAACGGCACATCGAAGCCCTGGTAGATGTACTGCTGAATGTATCTAAAATGGGGATGGCCCTGCAGGACAGGATCGCCGAACTGGACATCAATCCTCTCCTGGTCTTTGAAAAAGGTTCCGGAGTAAAAGCTGCCGATGGACTGGTCACCCTTCGTTAAGTCTCTTATAGGAAAGATGATAAAGTGATCTACACGAAAACAATTGCAGGCCAAATATTCTATTTGACCTGCAATTATTATTAATACCTGGCAGAGGAGGGGTACTAATGGTAATAAATGGACTCATCGTAATCTTGTTATTGGTCCTGGTTCTTCCCTTTCTGATAAAACAAATCGAAGAAAACCTGGAACCTTTTTTATTTGTCATGGGCCTGGCCGCCGCAATCATATCCGGTAAAATAAACACCGAACTGGTACTGGAAGCACTGCGGGAACCGATCATGATAGCTATGGCGGTGCTCATCGCAGGAGCAATATTCTTCCTGTTCAAAGACCATTTTGCCGGCCTGATGACCAGGCTGTTTGAAAGAATACCGGTAGGAATCGTAGTATTCTGCGTGGTACTGCTGCTGGGCTTGCTGTCCAGTGTCATAACCGCCATAGTAGCCTCCATTATACTGGTAGAAGTGATTTTCATACTGCCTCTGCAGAGAAAGCAGAAAATCATGGTCTGTGTACTGGCCTGTTTTTCCATCGGCCTGGGAGCTTCACTGACACCACTGGGGGAACCGCTGGCCACCATTGCCATCTCCAAACTGGACCAGGAATTTTTCTACCTGGTCGACCTGCTGGGGAAATATATCATACCTGCGGTCGTAGTATTTTCCATACTTGCAGGTCTATATACCAGCCAGGTGATAAAAACCAACGGCAGCCTGGCAGAAACAGCAGCAGCAGAAGATGATGAAAACAGCGAAGAACAGCTGGAAGAAGATACCTGGAAAGGGATAATAATCAGAGCCTTAAAAGTCTACATCTTCGTCATGGCCCTGGTATTTCTGGGGGAAGGATTCGAACCCTTGATTGAGGCCTATATACTAGGACTCAGCCCCAAATTACTATACTGGGTAAACATGGTATCCGCAGTACTGGACAATGCCACTCTATGTGCGGCAGAAGTAAGCCCGGCCATGAATGAACTCACCGTAGAAGCGATCCTTATGGGTCTGCTGGTAAGTGGGGGGATGCTGATACCCGGCAACATACCCAATATCATATCCGCCTCCAAACTAAAAATCACCAGCAAAGAATGGGCCGTAATCGGACTCCCCCTGGGATTCCTGGCCCTCATAATATTTTACCTCATACTGCCACTATAACTGGGACATTCCTGCCACCAAGTTCTCCAAGGGCTGGTGTGTCCCTGTTCCTTGACCCGAGAACTTCATTTTAGCACCAGTAATAATGGGGACATTCCTGCGCTAGCTGGTGTGTCCCCTTTCCTTAGCCCGAGACTCTCATACTCACTTCCTGCCAATCTTGAGATATATCCAGATAACTCCGCGCTCACCGCCCGGTGTGTCCCCCGACCTTGGCCGGGACCCATAAAGGGGACATTCCTGCCACCAAGTTCTCCAAGGGCTGGTGTGTCCCCTGTTCCTTGACCCGAGAACTTCATTTTAGCACCAGTAATAATGGGGACATTCCTGCGCTAGCTGGTGTGTCCCCTGACCTTAGCCCGAGACTCTCACCTCATTGCCCACCAATCTTGAGATATATCCAGATAACTCCGCGCTCTCCGCCTGGTGTGTCCCCTGACCTTAGCCCGAGACTCTCACCTCATTGCCCACCAATCTTGAGATATATCCAGATAACTCCGCGCTCTCCGCCTGGTGTGTCCCCTTTACTTAGCTGGGGGAAACCGGGGGACTGTCCCATCTGTCCTACGGTAGTGGGACCGGGGGACTGTACCCTCTGTTTCCCGTTTGGCATCAGCCAAACTAATGTACATACACCTTGCCCCGGTGTGTCCCCTGTATTCCTCGACCTGAGAATCTCACAATAATGCCTTACCTTCTTTAATGTAAAGCCGGGGTCAATATGGTGAAACTGGCGATTTTTTGAGCATTATGGATGCTGTCATACTTGATTATATTGGTCCCTTTCAAAGCTATCAACACGTAACGTAACATCGCCATCAAGGGTTTTTGCTGTATATGATCCTTCATCCCGCAGCGGTTCCTTCTGCTCCTCGCTCAGTTCATCCGGCGGATTGTCCAAGAGCATGGGATTAAAGGTAAATATTGTAAGTCATGATATAATATCAATAAATATAAACTATGGTTTCGGAGAAAGGAGGTGAAAATATGGCTTCATGCTGATCACACGTATTTATTGCGATTAGTATTATATATTAGTGCTCAGACCAGATGGTATACAGCCAGTATTTGGGGACTCAGTGATTTTCACAGCGGTGGACCTGACGGTCAGGGACTTGACTATAATAGCGTAAATTTAACTTGGTAATTATAGTACATCCTATACCGGATCAAGTATATCTACTTGGTTCGGTATAGGCGAATCAGGGAAGGAATAGAGATGCCGTTACCTTTAGCTATTTTGCTCGGTATTGCACTGGGAATTTTTATTGCACAATTTAATTTGATGATATTAGTATGTGTTATTATTTGTCTGCCGGGATACTATGCAATTAGAAATTACATCGATGAAAGAAAAAATCAAGGCCCATGGAGTATTCGTTGGGACTTGTTTTTGCAAATGGCATTGATTGAACTGGTGGTATTCGGGGTGATAATTGTTTTTATATTGGCAGGTCATGACACGATGATAATGATTATTGGTTTAATAGTATATATTGTACTAAATGCCATGGGTTGGGGGCTAAGAAAAAACTCTGACAATGCAGCCAAATAATCTATCAATAAAAAAGACTGACGAAATATCCCTCCGAATAACAGTCACGAGCGGATGCACTCTTTCTGTCTTCCTTATCGTCCCCTTTTTAATATGGTATTCTATTTTTGGCATAAAGATAGCCAATAAAAGGGGTGTCAAGAGAAAGATACCCCTGACACCCCCACTGCTTAAAGATGATTATTTTATCGACCGGGCTATTTTCAGTGCTTCCTCTTGACTGAATCCGTGATAGAAGAGCATGCAGCTTACTCCGTCCTTTTCCCAGGTCAGAGAGTTCCTTTCCAGTGCCCCGGTTGCACCATTGATTTCAACTTCCTGGACTTCTCCATTGGTACTTGCTACAAACTGAGTATGTTCATTCATAGCCCTTTCCATCAGCCCTATGTCCTTTCCGCTTCCCTTGTAATAAAGATTGATGTAATCGCCGGAACCGCTGTAACTTTCAGCTTCTTTGAATTCGTAACCGGTCGGCAGGTAAGCCGGGACCAGTATGTTGAAGCTGGCCATTTCTTGAGCTTCCTTGATGCTGGCATACTTAACTGTATTCTCATCTTTCTTGGCATAGTCTTTACTACTTATTATAACATCGCCATCAGGGGTGTTTACTGTAAGTGATCCTTCCTCTCTCAGCTGTTCCTTTTGCTCCTCGGTCAATTCCATACTTTCCCGGGGTGCGGGGTCGTCAACCTGAATTACCGTACTATATTTCCCCAGATTGATTATCTTGGAGATGTTGGCACTAATATTATCAGCTACTGCGGTAACAGTTCCCGGAAAAATCAAGGTTACAGCCAGCATAAAGATTATAGCCAGGCTTGACAAAGCCGCCGCTGTCCTGTGTTGTCCCCATAATTTTTTCATAATACCCTCCTTATTATTTCTGGTGATATGGTTTTCCAGGCAAGTTTTAATAAATTGCCTGCGCAATCTTTCCTGTGTGTTCTTTTCTCCGCTATAATCCGTTTCTTTCAAAACAGATGCTAATTCAAACAACTGCTGCGAATCAAGATCTTCGGTGCTTGACGGCGGGTTACCCTCCATAATCTTATCCAGGTCATGGTTGAATAGTTCAGCTTTTTTATGCTCGTTCATTATCCCACTCCTTTTTAAGAATATTTTTCAAATGCTGCAGGGAGCGATAGAGAATCACGCCCACGTTGCTCTCGGAAAGTCCGGTTAATTTCGCTATTTCACAGTTTTTTAAACCTCCCGCAAATCTGAGAGCGATTATATTGCGTTCTCTTTCTTTAAGGGTGGCAAGAGCAGCAATGAGCAAATTATGGTCTTCGCTCCGAAGGGCTGCCTCCTCTGGAGTAGGTTCTTGTGATACCTGATCCCGGATGCTCTCAATGGAAAACCATAACCGGTATTTTCGCTTCCGGTAATAATCGATCACTGTATGATGGGCGATACCAAAAAGCCAAACCTCAAAGGGTGCCCGTTCCGGGCGAAACGTTTGATACTTGCGCAGTACCTGCTCAAAAACCTGACTGGTGAGGTCTTCTGCCTCATCCCGGCTGTTCAAACGATAGCACATATAGTTATAAATACGTTTATAAAAACGGTCAAAGACATCGGCAAAAACTTCCGGTTTTGCTCGGCTTTGTTCTTCTGAAAAATATTCTGCTTGTAGATAGACCTCAAGAGTTTTTTCCATTTTTCATCTCCCAAAAAACTTAATTCCCGGCCAGGAGTTTTCACATGTTAATACGATAACAGGCAAAAAGCATTACAAAAATATAATATAAAAATATATTTGAATTTTAATCAAAACAACATCATAAAATAGCTCCAATTTAAAGAAACTTCCAATGTGGTAATCTGCTTTTTTCAGGGCCTGGAGGTTTTTTTGCACATATTTATTGACATCACTCCCAAATAAATTTTTCAGGGAGAAGCTGTCTGGTTCGAAACTTGAAGACATTGTTGGTTGTTGCGATAGCATTAAAAAGACATAATATAACTAGAATACTGCTATAGGGAGTTGACACCATGCAGATTAAACCATCCGCAAGTATCCGGCAGAACTACAATGAAATTGCGGCGCTGTGCAAATCTACCGGAGAACCAGTGTATCTTACCAAAAACGGTGAGGGAGATCTGGTGGTCATGGATATTGAGTCATTTAACCGCCGCGAGAAAATGTTAAAGCTGCGGGAAGAACTGCTGGCTGTTGAGGAAGATCGTCTGGCTGGTCGTACCGGAGTTACGCTAGATGAACTGGACAGATATCTGGACAGTATAATTGACGAGGTGGGAAATGGAAAAGCATTATAAAGTAATAGTTTCCGACCGTTCACGCAGGATGCTGGGCAATCATGTCCGGTTTTTATCGCAAAACAGTCCCTCCGCTGCCCGTATGTAATGGGGACATTCCTGCCACCAAGTTCTCCAAGGGTTGGTGTGTCCCCTGACCTTAGCCCGAGACTCTCATCTCACTGCCCACCAATCTTGAGATATATCCAGATAACTCCGCGCTCACTGCCCGGTGTGGCCCCCGACCTTGGCCGGGGAAACCGGGGGACTGTAGCCTCTGTTTCCCGTTTGGCGTCAGCCAAACTAATATAAAATACTCAGGGGCAATCATGCATCAGATGCCGGAGAGTTTTCCTTTTTTAAAGGCAGAATTTATTCCAGCCAATAAATATCATAAAATGTTTGTGGGAAAATGGTATCTGATTTTATATCAGATCAAGGATCAGACAGTGTACGTTGATTATATTATTGACTGCAGGCAGGATTACGGCTGGTTGGTTCCTTAGTTCATCTGACCTGCTGATATCCTGACGATAAAAAAACTTCAATTCTTTCAATTTACTTACCAGGTTAAGTTATTATCGCATTCCTTATAAACTCCTTTCACCAAAAATAATTTTACCTCTGATTAAATTTCCCAGCTCTTAAAGCAAAAATAAATCGAAAAAAATTATTTACTCAACCAAGGATAAGACCAGTCAAAATTTTTTTTCCGCCCCTAATGATTTATAAATTCATTTAGCAAATCGTGTGCCCCCAGAACGCATATAGGAGATATTCGTTCCCCGGGCACACAAAACCATAATCTTTCATAAAATTAAAAGGAGAGCAGTTTTAAAAAATGAAGCAGGAAAAAACTTTTTTGAGACAGAGACTTGGGGAAGTTGGTTGACTGTGGGCACATTCCTGCGTCAGTTGGTGTATCCCCTGACCTTATAATGAGAATCGCACAGCAGGATAAAACTGCTTAGCGAAGTTTAAGACTGAAGCTGCAGGAAAAATTTGAGGAGGATTTAAAATGGAAAAAATATATAGCGATATCGCTTTGCGGATAAAAAAAGTACGAAAGCAAAGGAAGCTGACCCAGAAGAAACTGGGTGAAATGATAAACATACCCCGGGCCACCCTGGCCAACTATGAGATCGGGAGGAAACGCATTCCCCTGCATCACCTGCAGGCATTGGAGCAGGCCTTGAAATGCAATCTGTACCCGCACCTGGGGCAGATACCTGCTGCAGCCGTAATTGAAAACCACCTGGCCTCCCTGGCCGGCTTACTGGCTGATGCCAGGTACCTGCCCACCATCCCCCGGCTCAGCTTCGAAGGATTGAACGGCATGGATCTCAGAGGACAGCGGCTCCTGCCCTTTCCGGAAGTAGCCGCAAAAGAAGCCGACTTCGCTATCGCCACCGGTAATAAAGAAAGCATGAACATGTACCTGTTGAAGAAAGGGGGGAGTCCGGAAACAGAAGACCTGGTCTGTGTGGAAAAAAAAGAATATATACCCGAGGAGAAAAACTATGAGACCAGCTACACCATAGAAAAATTCCAAGAATACCTGCAGTACAAAAAAGAAATCCGGGAATTAAAATTCCAGAGCAGGCAGGTCAAAAGAGTCATCGGGATAGTAAAAGGAGTACTGCAGACCGGCAAATTCATGCCCCTATCCACCGTGAAGTATATCAACATAAATGCGGCTTCCATACAGTCGCTGGCCAGACCCTCAAGCGGATGATAGGGTGAAATTTAAATAGTCCAGGCTAAGTTTGTTTCCTGACCTTATCCGGAGACTTCTAATAAAGTAAAGGCTTCTGAAAAGACGGTAAGAAATTTATTAAAGAAAGAATATCAACGCAAATTATATCTAATAATAAAAAAACTGTAAAAATCTGTGTCAAATAAACTTTGAAAAATACAATTATTGACGGTACCTACCATTTTTCTGATAAACGCTGTTTTTAAAAATATTACAATAAATTAGAGAACAAAAACCAACCCTATTAAGGGCTCAAACTGCTCTCCAGCATTGCCCTATCCTCTCTAAATCAAAGCTTACTAATGATTTTTATCACATGCAGAAGACGCTTACCGAACTTCTGCCCTACAATCTTGGGCATACGTGCTAAGTTCCTCAAACTCACTGGAATTTTCATCAAGCACTGAATCCAAAAAACATATCTTAACCAATGAATGAGGTTCCAGGCCGATTTCGGTTTCTATATTTCTTTTTAAGTCTTCAATCTTAGTTCTTATATGAACATCATCCAAATGTTCTTGATTAACGTACCTGCGTATATGTTTTTTTACAATCTTCTCCTGGGTTTTCCATTCTCGAAACCAACGTGAACCAAGCTTTATAAGCTTACCGAAATTATCAAGCTTCTGTTGAATAATTTCATCATCAGATACCAACCTTACCGTAAAGTCTTGCTTTTCTAATCTAAAATTACCTTCAGCGGATCGTAGGTGGGGGTGCAACCATTTGGCAAACGGTTGGTCTTCATCTTCGTCCATGGCCAAATGTTCTCCTTTAGTGGTTACACTATTGCAATTTTTACATATCTCTATCAAATTTTGTGGATGACAGTTAAGTTCTGGGAAATAGTTAGTTTTTGGTAACCAGTGGTCCAATTCACACCCATCCATTCCTCCATCACATAACAGACAGACATCTATATTTGAATTAGTATTTCGATATGCTTTCAGATAGTTATCCTTCGTGAATAGTTGTCCGTCCAAGTCATCAGCTTGTATAGGGTAACCTTTTTTGTTATAAAAAATCGGATTATAAAACATCTCAAAGAAATTACGGTAAATGGAAGCAGTATCATTTACCCAATCATGCGGCAACGGTGTTGTTTTTGGAGGAGGTGTCTGTCCATCAATAAAAGCCTCTATATAGCGTAAATTATTTTTATAATGTATAATTATGGCTAGTTTATTAGCCTGAGAAAGTCGCGCTATAGCTTTCATACGTTCTAGCATGGATTTACCGTCCTTTTTCCAGCGACAAAACCGGTTCATCCAACCATCATCAATATCTTGGCGTTGTTGTTTTACCCAATCCACCGTTACGGTAGGAGCATTAACAGTAGGATTACATAGGGCATGCAGTAGATCGCTTTGAAACTGTACTATCCATTCCAAGTATTGTGTACTGTTTGGTAGATTAATCTGATATAACATTTTCTTTTAATCTCCTTAGAATTCCGCGCAGCTCGGAGCGGTGGAAACCAGGCCCTATGAGCTTCAGGAGTCTTTCGAGTTCCTCAATTTCATGATTTCCCCATTCGCGGTCTAGTTGTTTATCAAGCCATCTTAATGCACGCTCTCCAATACTATCGGGTACATCAAAGAGGCGGATCATGACCTCGCTGGGGTCAGCACCGAAAGTGGTTGAGCGAATCTCAATGGGCACCGAATTCCCCTCCCGCTTCTCAAACAGGATTATCTCATCATTAAAAACGTCGGTTAAAGCAATGCTGGAATGAGTGGAAATAAGCACATCATTGTTACGTTCCTTTAGAACACGGTCTATAATGTCCACGATTTCCCGTTTCCATTTATCATTAAAATGCACTTCAGGTTCATCGAGAAGCAGTAAGGCATCATCTTCGCCTTCCAGCAAATGAAATAGGGCCATACGGCCTAGATAAACTTGTTCACCATCAGAAAGCTCGTCAAATAGTAAAATATCGTCTAAATCAGCCTTACGTACTGCAATTTGAATATCGATGAGCAACCCTTTGCGACGCAGATCAAGTAATTGCTTAAAGTAATCAAATGGCGAATTATTCGCTCCGCCAAGGAATTGCAACAGCGCATCGCCGATATATTCGAAGGTATCAATTCCATTAAAATATTCTTCTATTACTCTTCTATTTTCTTTTGGTATCAGATCAAGATTGGGCTTTGCTTTTAAATCAAAGTACAGCCACCGCTGGGTACTGGGTTCCGGTTCACGTACTACCTCACTGGCTAATATGAATAACGCCTTTAACAAACTACCTTTCTGTCTTCGTTCACTTTCGCCCAAGGTTTCCGGGTGAAAATCGATCTTAAAGCCTATACTTACGGCCCATACCCATCCGACCTGGGAGAGCACGTAGCGTAAAACCTTCCCTTCAGCCGGTTTGGTATCCGGGTTGTTACGGATTTCTTTAATAAAATCCTGGATTTCTTCTTCTGTTTCGTATTGCCGATATTCTTGCATTGTTTGGCTAAGATAAACCGCCAGCAGAGCAAACTTTAACAGAACCGAATCGATGAGCAAACAAACATCCTGATCATATTCTTTTCCCTGCCCATCATCGCTCAGCTGCTGTAAGCGCCGAAGTTGATTATTCTCTCTCTCGCCTTGCGTAACTAAATAATCGATCTCCTGCTCCCGAGTCCAGCCAGCCGGTCGTTCTATTGCACTGTCATACTCTTCCGCTTGAGAAACTTGGTCAATGTTGTCGGCAGATGGTTCACGTCGAAACAACCACTGCCAGGGATCAATACAACCAGTCGTATATACCAGCACCGACTTGGGCAGACCTACTCCTTTTCCTGGCCATTGGCCGTCGCGGCTAAGCACTTCCCAGTTTTCGGGATCGTCATATAACTCTCTTATAAGAGTGTTCCATTTGTCAGTCCCATACTCATAAGGGATATTCCCCTGCCATTGCCACCAAGCCGGTTTTGCACCATGGCTTGGGCTATCAAATAACAAGGTGCGAAGATTGTCACCGTCACCCAGTTCCCAGGCTAGAGTCACCGGAAAGTTAGGCAAATCTTGCCGGGCCAAAGCTATAAACGTCTCCGTCACGGCTTGCAGCAGATGGGTTTTACCGCTCCCATTTACGCCCACCACAAAACGGATGGCGCACTTCCATTTATCAAAAAACGGTTTATTAAAACAGAGTTCAACGTCTTCCAGAGGCGGATAATTGCGTATGTGCAGGTAACGTAAGCGCATATTAACTCAAGACCTCCAGACGATTAAGATCGGAATCCTTGGTAAGCTCGTCCTCACGGATCAAACGATAGGCCGTGATATATTCTCCGGATTGATTGGGTATACCCATCCGGTAAATAAAACCCATTCCCGCCATTTGATTAAGGGCACGCAGTACATGGTCATGCGCATCCTCCAGATGTTCAATTGGCCATTCCTCTATAAATCGATCCAAGTCTTCTGAGGGCACCAGGGTTCCTTTCCACTCCTGCAGGGCCCTGTAAACATGAACCTGCACCTCGCTAAGCTGATCCATTAGCCAACGCCGGGCTGGACGTGTAGGTACTGGACGTTCCGGCGGAACAAATTCAGTGCTTGTAACCGTAATGGAGCTTCTGGGGAAAATATCAGCGTTCTCGCTGAGCCAGTTATCCAACTTTTGACGATGAATTTCACGCCAGTCTTTTGTCAGCTCTCCATTAAAGGAATCTATAATAATACGATTCAATAATGTGTCATACTGCTTTACCACATCACTTAACCCGCTGATCAGTTCTTCAATGATTAATAACTTTTCATAGAATTTTCTTTGAATATCTATGGGAGGCTTAGGTACTTTAAGTGATCTTATAATGCTAAGATTCAGGTTTTCTTGTTGCCCGCCTCTACCTAATGCCCGTATACGATCATAAGAACACTGCAGCCAAATTAATAAATATAAAGGCAATACCTCCTTATTAGGCAGGATGGCTGCACAAGCCTGGTTACAAGTTGCAGCAATTTCCAAAAAACCGGTTCTACCTCTCGTCTGACCTTGCCCATACATTGCTAAAAGCACTGTTCCAACAGGAAATATTTTTGCATTACTTTGTTGTAAGGCAGTTTCGGAAATCATTTCTTCTGTCCCGTAAATTCTTCCATCTACCAATTCAGTGGATTTGACCCACGGAATACTCCCATCATAAAACTCCGCACTTGCTCTACTTGGTGTGCCTCCAGTTTCTATTTGTGTTATTTTTCCAAGCTCTACTATTTTCCATTGCTGATTTAACCTAGGATCTGAATCGCCAAACATTTCATTAAAAAGTTTAGCGGGAAGCCTTTTAGCTTCTTCAAATAATTCTTGACGTTGGCGACGAATTTCATCAGCTTGCTTGAGACTTTCAACGATGCGTTGTTGTTCAGGGATTGTTGGTAACCTCAATATAAAAGAAGCTAACTCTTTCTGATCAATAGCCGCCTGACTAACCCAGCGCTTTGCACGCGTTTTTGAAAAACCAGTCTTCCAGAGAAAATGAAGGTAGCGAGCTAAAAATTCCGCAAATACAAACTGTTCATTAACACGAATACGTGTCATATGATTCGAAAAAAGTAGCGGTTCATCTATGTTAAAAAGCGCGGTTTTTCCAACCCATTCTTGACTATTAGTATTATTGAATATGACGTCACCTTTTTGTAGGAGGTATTTTTCTAATTCTTTATCAGATGGCAAAACATATTTAAGTCCTGCAAGGCTCAATTCACCATCAGGTGTAACATTGTGCGTGCGTATTTGTCCAATTCCGACCTCATCTTCACTAGGCTTTTGAGCAAAGCCTGGCTGCATATCTAAAATAATATCGCACAGTCTCACTGAAGACCAGTTACCAGAAAATATCATTCCTCTCCCTCCATCATTGCCAGCAAGCGATCCAGACCTTGCATGATCTCGGTTTCCTTCCTCTTGATCTCATGAATCATGTCTACAACGCTCTGGCCGCTAGTAGCTTCCTTGTAATGAAAGGGCTTATACTGGCTGGCGGAGAGATTCCAGCCGCGGCTCTCGATACAATCGGGGTCAAGCAATTCTTCGTTCAGGTCGCCGTGCCCATTATAAAGCTTTATGATGGCTAAGTATTCAGGTCGCGGTAAACCATTTTCATCATGGCTTCCCTTGAGTGTTCCGTCCTCACTCTGCCATTCCACGTTTTCTCTGTAAATACGAACTGGGGCTGTCCAATGTTTTGGCTCTGTTAATATCCCCTCTTTACGTAACGAGGCTAAACTGCGCAGAATGACTTTATATCCATCCAGTCGGGCATACTGGCAGGCAATGTCAGACAATGCTTCTGTATAATTGCCATCCTCAAACACATCAATTATGATGGATTGATCGGATAATATCCGTCTTTTAATTGACTCACCAGCCCTTTCCGCGGCTTCTCTGTAAGCCTTTTGGAAAAGAGGATAGGCAACCCTTTCTTCCAGATCAAATACCTCTTTATTTTTTTCGCAAAGGCTGTTGAATTCAGCCGTGGCCTTTTTTAGTAAGGATTCAAGCTGCGAATCCCGCTTGTCAGCTGTATCTGTATTTCCATTCTTACTAAGTTTACTGGAAAGTTTGCTGTAAATAATGCATTCAGCAAGCTCTTCCAAGCAAGGCTGCTGGTTTATGGAGATCTGTTCAAGAGCCTGTTCCGGATCAGTGGGCAATTCGGCAAATAGTTCGTTGATAGCCGCCACTTTGTCTTTCCAGCGAATCACCTCGTCTTCGCCGGCAAAAACTTTGAGCGTATGATCGTCGACTAGTCGCCAGCGTTCAGTTGTATACTCAGGCTGGTAATAGTCAAGTTTACTTGTATCGGGCTCATATCGCATGCGATATTTCTCCATCATATCCCACAAATCATTGTCCTGGCCGCTACGTTCATTACGTTTGGCATCAAGGGTAAAAGCTTCCTGTTCAACTTCATAAAACCATACCTGTTGAGTACGGGGAGGGTCAACCGGCTGCCATTGGTAACGGTCCTCCTTGCGAGTTTCCTTCTGGAAGACCATTATGGAGGTCTTGACACCCGTATAAGGTTGAAAAACACCAGAAGGTAGAGAGATCACCGCTTCTACCCGGTGCTCGGTAAGCAATTCACGACGCAGGCGAACATGAGCATCGGTATTTCCAAATAGTACACCTTCAGGAACAATAACAGCACACCTTCCGCCTACACATAACAGGTCCAGCATGCGCCATATAAACAGCAATTCACTTTTGTTGGTAACGATTTGTTTGGCTTTTTTACCGGATTTACCTGCCTTGGGGAAAACTTCGCCATCAAGATCCATGCTATCTACAGTCCCGGTAAACGGCGGATTGGCCAATACTACTTGATAACGTTCCGAGGCCAGCACTTGTTTTAACATGTCGTCGTCATGACGTTTGCTAAGGCTGTCGCACTGGTGTATCTGCGGGTTTTCGATTCCGTGCAGAATCATGTTCATCCACCCAATACGAACCATGGTGCGGTCGTTATCCAGTCCTACATAGTAATCTCCGCGATGATACTCATAATATTGATCATTATCAAACATATCTGCATAATTTCGATGAGGGGTACCATCCCACTCAATACGCAACGACGCAGGAGTAGTACATTTGGTCATAATATGATTTATACTTGAGAAAAGAAATCCGCCGGTTCCCGCTGCAGGATCAATAATATACTCACCTGGCTGAGGATCGAGCATTTCCACCATGCAGCGAATGATGTGACGCGGGGTGCGAAACTGTCCATTCTTACCAGCCGTCGCAATCTCCGAAAGAAGATATTCAAAGGTATCTCCCATAATATCAGTGGCAGCCCCTTGGGTGTCTACACGATCGAATAGTTTGTTAATGAGTTCAATCGCTTGCTGGAGAATAGTTCCCTTATTCGGATCTAACTGAAAATAGGCATCGCTCATGCGATTGCCAATATCATACATATCATCAACAGTCCCACCATTATCTGCTTTCCTGGCAGCTGCTAAATGGGTTTCCAATCCTCGTAGCCAGGGAAAGACTACTTCGATAAGGTGTTGTGGGGTTTTATCCTGTTCAATGTAGCTCCAACGGCATTGATTGTAATCAATTATTTTATCCTCACTCAATTTTACCTTTTGATAAATGGAGGTACAGCCATATCGATTAATCCGTATATTATCAATACCTTCCAGGCGTTTTAAAAACAGCAAATAGGTTATTTGTTCCACAGCCACCAAGGGATTGGTAATGCCGGCGCTCCAGAACAAGTTCCATAGGCTATCTACATTTCTTTTTATATGTGGTGCTAGCATTAAAATCCTATCCTTTCGTATTTATGCTACTTCGTCTATCAGATTGTTAGCAAATTCAATAATCAAATCTATATCTTCAGGTGCAAACAGGGTTTCTACCATACCTATCTGTGATAAAGGCGGTTGATGAAGTTTTTCCAGAGTAATCTTGTTGCGGCGAAGCACGGCTGAGCAAACCGCACGTAAGAAATTTATTTGACTGGCACTCATAAAACCATGTTTTGCAATAAAGCCATCAAAAGTAGCTCTGATTCTTTCTTCCTGGCTGGGAAGCTTGGCAATATCGAGAATATGACGTAAAAAATCAGGCAAACTCGCAGCTGGCTGTTGGTAAACCTGACGCAGAACCTCCTCCGTAATGAATAGATCCGCCTGGTTTAAGGCTTTGGCAATTTCTTCAATATCGTTATCATTCAATATCTCGCCCTGTTTAAGGCGGTTTAAAGCAGGAAGTTTGCCGATCAGACTCCGCACCCAGGCTTCCACCTGTTCCCGGTAGCTTTCGGTATAAGCACCCTCTCCGGTAGGGCCATAGATGATCCAGCACCGGCTGGCAATGCGATCAGGGAGATTTAAAGCGACAAGCTGACCATGTTGGCGTTGACGGAAACGCATCAAAGGCGCAAATGTATCTTGCAATAAGTCGATACGTTCCAGATCAAGGTAATCCCAGAAACCATCACTTAAAACCCAGGCCCGTTGTTCAGCGACAGCTTTCACCTCTTCAATGTTTTCGGCCAGATTTTCTAGCGCTTCACGCACCAACTCAGCCAGTCTGCTTACTTCCTGAGCGTTATCAGTTAACCAGGCCACAGCAATACGCTCTACGATAACACGAAACTGCAGTTCAGGCAACGAAGCGATCCCGGCAAAACGCAACAACGGTGCTATGGTTTGATCAAGATAGCGCAATGTATCAGGAGAAGCATCTGGCCACGAATTAACTAATTCAATGATTTTCTCTCGATGGGGACGAATATTGATATTGTCCAGCGGCAAATGGCTTAGCATCGTCTGTAATCTCCCGGTAACCCGAATACCATCAGCGTTTTGATCACATCTTAACAAGGCCTGTTTCTCAAGTCGCAGACGAAATAGGCGCACTAATAACGGCTCGGTAGGATGATCCGTTTCACCCTCCGGGTTCAGCTGGAAGTATTCAAAGTTATTCCAGCAGTCTATGATAAGAAAACTCTGTTTTTGCTCTCCGGTTTTAGAATCTGTATATCGGCGTGTGCCACGCCCTATCATTTGCCAGAATTTAACACGACTAAAAATCGGTTTGGCAAACATTAGCGTTTGAATCGCAGGCACGTCGATACCGGTATCCATCATGTCCACTGATATTGCAACGCGAGGCATATCCTTGAATTTAAAATCATCCAAGGTTTCCTCGGCACGCTCCATATGACTGTCAATGATATCAACCAGTCCACGGCGTTGATAATCCGGAAACAGTTTATTAAAGCTCTGAAAGATACGCGTGGCGTGATCATGACTGGTCGCAAAAATAATGCTTTTTGCCGGAAGACCCAAAACATCCTTGCGACATTTATTCATAAACTCTCGCACCAAGGCGTCAGTTGTTCCTATATTGGTAACTTTCTTCTCAATATCAGTTCCTTCAAAATCCAACTCTTCCAAGTCAATTCCTTGCTCAATAAGTTGTTGCTGGAGTTCAAGAGATAGAGTTTCTCCGTGAATACCGCCAATTTGAAAACTGGTTTGAGCCTGGTAAACCCGATAAGGCACCAGGTATTCTTCCCTGATGGCATCCTCATAAGGATAACTAAAGGTTGGTATTCCATCGTCACAGCCAAACAGTTCAAAAGTGTTGTGATCGATAAAATCTGTCGGGGTAGCCGTTAATCCCAATTGCAGGGCATCAAAATGATCAAAAATCGCCTTATAGCGATTATAGATGGAACGATGGCTTTCATCGGCAACAATAAGATCATAATATCCCGGTGAAAGTGTTGTAAAGCTGCGCATCATGCTTGGATACGTGGCTACATGAATGCGAGCTCCATAAGGAATTTCGCCCCCTTCAATACGTCCCAAGCTTTCGTTAGGCAAGAATTTTTTTATGTCACCCATCGCCTGACGAACAAGTTCCCGCCGGTCTGCTAGAAATAAGATGCGCTGAGCACGTCGAGCACGCAATAATACATCCATCAAGCTAATAACCGTACGGGTCTTGCCGGTACCGGTTGCCATAACTAATAAAAAACGACGTTTAGCCGCCTCAATTGCTTCAGTAACGCGCCGAATTGACTCGATTTGATAGGGACGCCCTACGATATCATGGTTTAAATTAACCTGTGCTAATGGTGTAGAATATCGTCTTTGATGCAGCATTCGTTCCAGGTCTTCACGTTTAAAGAAACCGCTAACGTTGTGCAAAGGATAGCGAACACGATCCCAGAATATAATCTCATTTCCATTCGCTAAAAAGATAAATGGATCGATGTCATATCTTTTTCGTAGCTGATCAGCATAATCTGCAGCCTGTCGTTTACCTGCTAACGGATCTCGACTTGTACGCTTAGCTTCAACTATGGCTAGGGGTTTTTTATCCTTTCCAAGAAGAACATAATCAACAAACCCCTTTTTTTTGGCACAGTCAACTTTTTCGTCACTATTGGAAACCAGTTTATATTCTTCAATAATCACGAAATCATCTTTCCCCCAGTCTGCTTCTGCGAGCTGGCGATCAATATATTGTTGACGGGTTTGGGCTTCAGATAACGTCATAATTGATTACTTCCGTTTCTAATCATTGAATTAGGTCTTTACATCTAATGTTATAGTAATAGCATTATTTAAATTTAAAGGTTGGACCATTTATAATAAATAGCTTACTAATTGGTATCCAGCTAATAAATTTTCTACAGATTCCTTCTATGAATTTATGATCCATCCACCAAAGGAATTTAACTTTCTTAGTTATTCTATTTATACAATTAGTTGTCCTCCATATTTCTCCATTATTTCAAAGGCCAAAACTAAAAGCATATGCCAGAAGGTTTATAGCTGGCTCGTCTTGAAAGGACTTACCTGTAATTGTAGAAAACTTACCATTATATAATATTAATCTTACTGATCCTATTTTCGATTCTTTGAGGATAGATTATCCCGGATTTGATATTTGGTTCAAAACAAAATCTAAGGAAGGCCGCAAAGCATGGATTGTAAGAAACCATAACAACATTCAAGGTTTATGTATATACAAAGAGGAATCCGGATTAGAAGAAAAACTTTGTGACGGTAAGGTATTGAAGCTATGCACATTTAAAGTAGAGGATAACAGTCGGGGAGTCCGTATTGGTGAGTTATTATTAAAAACTGCTTTTCATTATTGTTATAATAATGATTTTTATGGAACATATTTAACTACTATTCCCCAAAAAGAATTTTTGGTAGACTTCTGCAGTGATTTTGGATCCAAAATAAGGGGCCCAGAAATTGAACTTGTTGGTACCCACAAAGAAATTATTTTGTATAAGGATTTTAAACCTATCGGTGATGGGGTGCTAGATCCTTTTCAATTTAACGTAGATTATTATCCAAACTATGAAGGAATAGTCTCCAAATATATTCTGCCAATCAGGCCCAAATACCACAAATTGTTATTCCCCGATATTGAGGAAAAACAAAATCCATCACTGTGGTCTTTCAGAACTCCAGCTGGTAATGCAATAAAACAAGCATATATAAGTCGTGCAAATATTAAAACACTAAAACGTGGGGAATTACTAGTTTTCTATCGTTCACAAGGAGCAAGAAACCCGGAGCAAATTATTTCCTTAGTCGGTAAAAGAACTATCTATTCAGCAGCAGAAATAAATAAACTTTATAAAGCCGGAGGATTAGTAATTCTTTTTAGAGAAATTGAACATTTAAAGCATTTTAAAACTTGGAAACAGCTAGGATTAAAAGGTGCACCACAACAAATTCAAAACTTATCTGATGAAGCCTTTAATCAACTGGAAGCATAGCGAGGTAATATAAGAGAACTTTGCATTAATATCTATTAAACCCCAGTATGCCAAAAAATAATTCAGGGAGAAAAAGTCTACGAATTCAGAAGAAAATCCCCTAAAACACTTCCCCTTAAACTATTTAAATAGTAACTCTGCGGTGGAGCAAAGTGAACAAATATGTCTTTAGGAGTTATCGGTTTAGCAAATGGAATTATTTTTTCAAATATTAAAGCGTTTCCTCTATTTAACCCCTCGAAATATACCATAAAGGTTTCTTTATCAATTCCAGCTCCAGATGAGCATCGGTTCCAGAGCGAAGTTAAATCATCTTCAATAATATCCTTAACTTGCCTATCCCGATGATTGATCTGTCTGGTGATGTTGCTATTTGTTATTAAATAAGGGAGAAACTATTAACCCTACATCTTTTTAATCCTAACTATTTATTCCGTTCTGTTAACTTAAATGAAACTTGAGGACTCGTCATGTACTACATCCCGTTTTGTCAACACGATTTGGCAGCAGATTGTGTAATACTATCCTTATAATATTCAGCCGGGGTTCAGATAGCCCAGGGCTGAATGAATAATGTATTTGTAATAAATCCAGGTAATCCTCTCTACAGTTAATACTTCACTGTAAGGTTAGTTATAAAATGAGGGCATCTTCTGCAGGAAACACGTCATTTTTTCTCGAATAAATGGATTACAATAGAAATATTTATTCCGTTTATAAGGGGATGTGTATGTGGCAGGTTATTGTTTAACTGAGGGAGAGATAAGAGACCGGGAGATATCCCGGGAAGATGTTCAAAGTTATTTTGATAATATCTTTTCTTCTGGGTCCCGCAAAGATACCACCTACAAATTTGCACTGGTTTATTCACTTCTAAAAAACCTCAACCGCGTAGATAATGAGCTGCGGTTGTCTTACCAGGATATTTTTGAATCTTTTTCATTCGCATATTGGGGATTAGTTTGGAAACACAAATTAAAGCAGACCAAGCAGAGTAATAAAATTGCAGAGATTGAAAGAGTCATAAATGAGTGTGTAGTTAAAAACAGTTTGTACCAGGTTTATAATTTCAGCGAAGTTCCTGCTCGTATTCAGTATGGAGTGATTGTTGAAGCAAAGTCTAAATGCAAGACAAATGTATTTGGTGCACTTTATGAAGATGCTGAAGGCTGTTTGTATGGGTTTTCAAATAAGGATGAAATCCTCTGGTTTAACCGGCCTGCCTACGAATATATGAGGGATAAATCAGGTAATGTTAATAAGTTCAATATACACGAATGGGCAGTATTTCTTGAGAAGTATAACGGCATTCCCAATGAATTAATTCTGGAGAACATGAGCTCTTCAGAGAGGATAGATTATTTCAAGAGTATTTTAAGGCTGTACATGGATGATATTTGATATTAGTTAAGATAAAAAGGCTGTTTTAATAAAAAGAGATCAACCAATATAGATAATTTAACTAAACATACCGGGGGGATAATATGCCATCAATAAAATACAATAAACTCATCCGTGATTTAATACCCCAGGTAATAGAAGAATCAAACAAGAAAGCGATAACAAGAAAAGCTGTTGATGATGCAGAATATATCGCTTATCTTAATAAAAAGCTGGGGGAAGAGCTTGATGAATATCTTCAAAGCGGGGATGTGGAGGAACTGGCAGATATACAGGAGGTTATTTTAGCCCTGGTTCAGGCCAGGGGGTTATCGATAGATGATTTTGAGGCCCTGCGGTTTAAGAAAAGGGAAGAGCGCGGGGGATTTGATGATAGAATGGTCCTGGTAGAAGTTGTTGAATAGATATTCGCTGCCATTAATTTATATCGCTAAGAAATCTAGACTTCTTATTTTTCGTCTTCCGATACATATTCCAGCAGATCTCCGGGTGTAATAGAATATTCCTTGCATAAAGCATCTAAAGCATTTCTATCTATTTTCCTGAAATCATCATCAAACAGACTTTTAATTGTAGCTCTATTTAACCCTGTCCTCCTTGCTACGTCCGAAATGTTCCTATCTTTTTTCGCAGCCATAATTTGTGCCAGCCTACATACAATCACTTTTAAACCTCCTGTCACTTGTGGCTTTTTAGACGTAATCTAGATTGCTTACCGCCTTTATTAGCATTTTATACATTTAATTATCATATTGCAAATACAAATATCATAATGCTATTGACAAGAATATTGGCAAGCATTATGATAATTATAATAACAAAATGACAGTTTTATTAGCAATTATCTATAGTATTAGGGAAATTATTTTCCTACTTACTGAGAAATTATAGTCGCTTTATTATGTTTATATAGGGATATTGAGTGAGAGGGGGAATTGCTGTGAATGATTTTATCAGGGCGTTTGATAAGTTTTTAGCAGATCGTACATTTATGGAGCCCCAGGATGGAGAGTACCAAGAGATAAAACGACAAAGGCAGCAGAAACAGGCAGCTTTTCAAGAGTTCTTGGATGCTGAACAGGGAAAAGTGTTCCTGGACTTGGAGAAGCTGATTAATGCTGAAGAGGGTGTTCATGGTGATTTAATGTACAAGAAAGGTTTTGGTGACGGGATTAAAATTATGTTTACAGCTATTCTAGGCGGTTAAGGAGGTTAATTTATCTCCAGCGCCTTATCGCCTGAACTTTTGATTACTGAATCAGCTCTCATGTTATCCGCTATACATTGCGCCAGCTGATATTACCTTCATCTCTCTAATCAATATATTCCAAACCTTCACTATTCGATATGACTTAGTCACTTAAAAACCACTTATAAGGTAAAATATGGTAATATAATACTTGGAGCTGTCGCTAGGCGGTTGGTCACTTCTCCATAAGGGGGGTGATGCCTATGATTACATATAGCGAGTTACTGCAATTCTGTTTGGTAATTATAGGGGTTATTTCTCTGTGTATTATGCTCAGAAAATAACAACGACCGCCTTTTTATACAAGGCGGTCTAAGGTCGAACTCGGACCTACCGCCATTCCCAAAGCGGCAGCTCCTTTATGTAATTATATGGTAACACGATGATTATTATACGTCAATATACTTGAATTTCCACTGCTGGTATTGATTTTAATGTGTAGGTTTATCATTTTTTTTTGCTGCTTCAATGTAGGCTTTCAGGTCCTTTTCGTCTATTCTCCACTCACGTCTAACATTAAACCCCGGTAATCCTTCTCTCAGCCACCGTCTAACGACTTCAGGGTGAACTTGAAGATATTCGGCTACTTGATCTGGAGTTAAAAGATTAGCTAAAAAAATATACCAAAAAACAGAAAATATGTTGCAGAAAGCCGCCTTTGGTTGTCTTTCTTATTGAAAGATATTTTAAGGAGGTATTTTGTTTACGAAAATATTTATCTGCATTTGTCTTCTTGTCCTAATGGCCAGTTTCTCCACCGTTTATGCTTACGCGGCTGATGGGACAGAAAACTCAGGGGCACAAGGAGTAATCGTTATATTCTGACACGGTAATATATTGAATTGGATTGCTATCATATCAATTGTGAAGGAAAATACTTTTTTTGCACCCTTGTAAATGCGGCAGAAATAGGAGGTGAACACTTAGGCTATCGGGTATATTTTAAAATAAGAGGGATATAGATAAAGGAGGTATAAAATCTTGGATAAGAAAAAGTTCATAATTTCCGTATCACTTTCATTAATAATTTGCCTCAGCTTTCTTGCGTTTGAGAGTAACGCGATGCAGAAAATCCTGTTGTATATAAATGGTGAAGAATTTACCGCTGCCTCTCCGGTTATCATTGATGATCGCGCCTATGTGCCGGTCAGGCTTATGGCCGAGGCGTTAGGTGCGAAGACAGAGTGGGATGAAGAAAAACAAGCAGTACGTATCGACAGCGATATCAAGCTTATTGCTTCGATACCGGAGGAAAAAATATACTTGTACGCTTTAAATGAAGAAGAGGACCAGATATTACGGGCTGAAATGTATCAAGGTCTAATCCTGAGCGTTAATGGGAAAAAGCAGCTTTTTGACTGGGAGACTATCGCCATGATTGTAGATTTACCTCAATTAAGCTATGTGGATTTAAATGGGGATAAGAAGAAAGAAATAGCTATCATCTTAAGCAGGGGGAGAGGAACTGGAATTGTCCATCAAACAATTCATATAATCAACCCGGAAAACTTTACGGAATATAAAGTGGAAAATCCACTGGATATCATTAAAGATAACGTTGAAACCCAAATCATATCCGGTAGAGAAGTGAAGGTAAAAATAAATGGTATTGTTACCGATGTAAACCTGGACAATCTTCCTTTGGCAGAAGCATTTCCTAAAACAATATCAAATATCTATTATGAGAATACCCTAGACTACTATATTCCCTTTAACACTAATAGATTAGCAGCTATTATAGGAGTTGAAGTGGGTCCCACAAAGTATATTGGATTTATTACTATTGACTATGCTTTCCAAGACGGGGAATTTAAAGCAAATAAAATATCATTTGGGGAATACCCAAATGATTTCTGAAGAAAAGAGGAAACGGGTATGTATAACAGAGACTTCTCGACGAGCCTTATTTTTACTAATAACAAAACGGGGCTGTCTCTATTTTGAGACAGCCCCGTAAACCAGAGTTGAGGGCTAGCCTTCGTTATAGAACCGGTGCTTCCCTATAATATTTTATGTGAAGAAAAATACTTGCTTGAACCCTTGTCAATGAGGTAGAAATAGGAGGTGAACACTCAGTCTATCGGGGATATTTTAAAATAAGAGGGATATAGATAAAGGAGGTATAAAATCTTGGATAAGAAAAAGTTCATAATTTCCGTATCACTTTCATTAATAATTTGTCTTAGCTTTATAACTTTTGAAAGTAACGCTATGCAGAAAATTACAATTTATGTAAATGACGAATCCATTCACAGCGACTCAGATCCTACAATCATTAATGACCGTGTCTATGTGCCCGTCAGAGTTGTTTCAGAAGCTCTAGGCGCAGAAGTGAATTGGGACGAAAAAAAACAAACGATTAATATTGATAGCAACATCAAACGAATTGCTTCCATCCCGGAAGAAAATATTTATTTATATTCTTTTAATGAAGATGAAGGCTCCTTTAAAGGTTTGATATTAGGTATTAATGGAGTCAATAAGCTTTTTGATTGGGAAAATTGTAGTGTTTTAGGGAAATGGCCTGAGTTACAATATGTAGATTTAACTGGCGATAACAAAAAAGAACTAGCGATTAGATTAGATAAAGGAAGCGGAACTGGTTTTATTTACACAGAAATTCATATAGTAAATCCCTCAAATTTTGTTGAATATAAAATAGAAAATCCATTGGATATAATTACGAACAATGTTGAGGTACAGATCATATCTGAAAAAGAAGCCACAGTTAAAATAAATGATGCTGTTGTAGCCAATATAAACCTAGATAATATTCCCCGAGAGTATTCAGGCGGTTATCCTGATACAATCTCGAAAATCTACTATGATGATGTCATAGATTATTATATAGAAGAAAATACATTAAAAGCTAATGTGCCAGCTAGAGCCAATCCTATGCAATCTATAGGGTATATTGAAATTGACTATTCTTTTAAAGATACGCAATTTAAAGTTGAAAAAATATCATTTCGTCATATGTACAGGGGAGAGAGCTGAGCAGGTAACTGCTCAAGCCCTCTCTAATGTGATTCTTATGCCCCGAGGGTCCAGGCTTGTTTATTTGAGGAATAATTAAGACCAGTTAAAAAAGTAGTGATTTCCTATTGTCATTACATCAGGAATTATCGTGATCCACCTTCTTTCGGTTTGCCTATTTCGCTCTCTACTATATAAAGAGAAAATAGGGGGCCATTCTTATCCCCCCTTTTAGAAGTTAAAAGGCCTGTCATCATATCATTGAAGGGCAGGTCTTGATACTGGAAACATGTAACTAAACTGTAGTGATGTTAAGAACTTCAGGATACTTTTCACTCAAAATTTTCAAATTACCCCTAAGTTCTTTTCACCATATAAAGACAATCTAAAAAACCTTATGCAACACTTTATTGCTAAAAATTCCTTATTAATCACAACTTTAACAATTTTAGGAATACATTTACTTTTTTGTTACCAAATCTTGCCGAAATGCTTGTATAATCATAACTAAGGATGTGATTTTGCATGATTATGATGGCGATTGCCGCCATGGAAAACGATGATGATAAGACCTTTATGCTGAATTTATATAACGATTATTATGGCCTGGTGCTGAAGAATGTTTACTATATTGCCCGCGATGCGAATCAGGCGGAGGATTTAACCAACGATACTTTTCTAAAATTAATTGAAAAAATCTCTTTAATTCGAACCCTGAAAAGTTGCAAATTGGCCGCTTATGTTGTCTATACTTCTAGGAGTGTGGCCATCAA
>JAENZN010000014.1 GCA_016841245.1 Syntrophomonas sp. | reverse complement strand
CAGAGAACACATCCGAGGGTAAATAGTCAAGGTGTCAGCTGTTTTACGCTTACGTATCAGGAACGTATGATTTGCCCCTGAGTTTCTTAGGATGCTTTGATTCTTCATACATAGGCGTTACCATAAGCGATATTTTGGCCACCGTCTTAACAGAAGGATATATGTCGAATGCATCTTTCCAGGCAATCTGCTTTAGTGAGTTGACAGCATCTTCCCATTTATTTTGCACACTTTCGGTGACCTTGTCCGTTTTGTAAGCCATCCACCCATGTTTCAATTCGATAAGGTATACCTGATTACTGGATAAAACCAGATAATCTAACCTTCCAGCCCTACCGTTTTTGTTAATAGGCTGTTCAACAAATACAGCATCGGCAGCCCTGTCCATTGCGGGAAGCATGACGGAATGCATCTGTAGTTCACGATAGGTGAAAGGGATATCGTCAGTCGCCTTATAGTATTTATTACACTGCTTTACAAACTGCAATAGAAATTCATCCAAGAATTTAGGTGCAGCAATAGAAGCCGGACCACCTAATGTGGTCTTAATAACGGTGGTTTTTCCAGCGCCATAAACGGTCTGCCAGTTCATTTATATACCTCTTTCTCTCATTCCCGAATCTTGCTGCTTGCAGAAGAATGGATTGCTGGTCTTAATTTTCCACAACAGCATGGGCCAAATGTACGTGATCGCTTGCCGCATAACCTTCATTACATTCCTCGAAGTATCTCTGTTGTATCTCTTCGGGTCCTAAATTATCTAGCAGCCGTAATCCCAGAGGAGCCAGTTCCATGCCAAGTTTTGATGGTTCAAATCCTGTAATGATGGTCTCTCCGATTCTCTTTGTAGTATTCATAATATATTTAACACGGTTTGAGGCTTTATCGGGATCAAAAGCTGATTTATCGTAGTAATCGAACACAATCTCGCTACCGGCGCTTGATAAACCTATGATATCCTTGAGTGTTAACAATAACGCCTCAAGTGGCAAGTATTGGGTTACCCCCATCCAACTAAAAAAACTTACTTGCCCTGAATCATATTTTGATTTTGAAAGGGCCGAGGCCAGGTTACCCTTAGTAAAATCTACCGGAATGTAGTGCAGGTAATCCTGTTTTTCAAGGTTTAGACGACCCAACAATTGGCGTTTTATTTCTTGTGTAGGAGGTAAATCAAGCTCAAAAACTTGGAGGCGGCCTGCCAGGTCAAGACGGCGATGAGCAAAGGTATCAAATCCTGCCCCCAGAATTACATATTGACTTATGCCTTTTCGGATGGCTTCTTCAAGTAGTTCTTCCACAAATCGTGCTCTGGCTAGGACGGGACCGGCCATGGTTCGCACAGCCAGGCGTAAAGAGGTTTCAGTATCAGTACACTCTTTTGCTAGCTCCGGGGCCATTTCTGCAGCGGATTCAATTAAATGTTGTTTAAATGCTTCCCGAACCTCCTCGGGTAATAAATCATAAGCAAGGGAATCATTAAATATTTTTGCATTATCATAAACTGCGTGGAATCCTCGTAGAAATGCCATCATAAGGGCAGTGCTAATAGGGTCTCTACTGTCCATTGATATCTCTCCCTAATTTATCAAGTTCGCCTGTCAGGCTAATATGTTTCACTAGTTCATCTGCCAGCCCAAGATACTTCTGAGAAGTCAATTCCATTAGTCGCATCTTATCTTCTTCAGGCAATTTAACGCTTGAAATAAATGCTCTTATTTCTTCTTTCTCTTAAGCCCACCCCAATACTCCACTAACATCATACCTCTTTAGCCCTTCTACATTATGTAAATAATTTCCTATGTAATCATTGGAAATTTTACATGATCCAAAATATTTTTAGTCAAGGCTTGATCGTCAGGATGATAATACGGCAGCAGTGAAAACCAAAACCAGGTTCTTGCAACCAAACTATACAATCTGCTAATAAAGAGAAATTAGAAATCCGAAGACATTTTAATTTGAAGAGGCCACCTTTTATTACTTTGCTTCGTTTTTCCCAGGATTATTTTTTTTAAACCAGCGGGTTGGAGTTTACTGGGCAGGACGAAAAGTCAGTACCGGGCTTGCCGCTTGCAGACGAATATTTCCAGGTTAAAGTATGATATTAAAATCGCCTGCCTTTAAAAAAATAATTCCTTGCTTCTCAAAAAATTTCTGTCATCAAAATCTCATTTATGCTGCTTGCCAATAAAGAAAGTTTTTTCGGCAATTGCATGCCCCAGGAACACATATGAGCTTTGTATGCTCCTGGGGCATGCAATATGGAATAAAAATCTATAAAAACCTGCAGCTGAAATTTAAATTGAAGCACTGAAATTTATAAAAAGGCTATTCTGGGTTTATAAAATTTTTAGATTTTCTGTGCGCTTTCTTTTAGCTTAAAAAGATGTGTCTCGGTTCTTTCAGATTGGACTTCGGCCAACAAAAGGAACGTCCCCGCCTTGGCCTGTTGGCTGATAGCGTTGTCCTGTGCACCAGTTTCAGAGGTATGATTACCCCTGAAACTGGTTACCGAATATTTCTCCTTATCTGTGCTCCGTCGGCTCCAAAAGCATTATGGCCCGTATAACTCCCGGTCTTTCTGGACTTCGAAATCTTCTTCTCCAAGTTCAGTCTTACGTTCATGTACCACGGTTTCAAATTGGGAGATATCCAGTTTCTTCTCGTCGCTGCCGTTTTTATATAATACGGCAACAATCCTATCTTCCCGATCAATTTGAGTCCCGAATCCCCAGCGAAAAAGACCATCCGGAAGAAGCTCATCAGCCGTAGCTTTTCCCATGTCAATGAGTTTTTTCGTGTCTTGATTCAAGTACTGAAGCCTTTGCAGATCAAAAGGGGCCAAAATTTCTCCAGGTTGGTTACTGGGCATCAAGTATTCCTTCCCGCTAGCACCAACTAGAATAAGCTCTCCAGTAGGATTAATTTTAATATCTTTTCCCGCGTTGTTATATAGTTGTGCATTAATCATAACGATATCTAGAAGGTCATTGTATGTCGGAGCTAGATAATACTCTACCCTATCTACTTGCATGGTTATATCACCCAAATCCAATTTAGGCGAATCTTGCGCTTGGGTACTGACTCCATGATAGGCTATGCCAGTGATCACAACTGCTATAGCCAATATAATAGGCAACCGGGAAATTTTTGTAATAAAGTTCAACTTAATACATCCTCCTACAACAAGCAAACATCTGCATTCTTTCCACTGGCATAGCGACAAGTCTGAGGGGTGCGATCACCCCTCAGACTTGTACCTGGTAATTGTCTCCTTATCTGTGCTCCGTCGGCTCCAAAAGCATTACGGCCCGTATAACTCCCGGTCTTTCTGGACTTCGAAATCTTCCTCCCCAAGTTCAGTCTTACGTTCATGTACCACGGTTTCAACCTGGGAGATATCCAGTTTCTTCACGTCGCTGCCGTTTTTAAATAACACGGCAGTAATCTTATCTCCTCGCTCAATTGGGGTGCTAAACCCGCAACGGAAAAGACCATCTGGAAGAAGCTCATCAGCCGTAGCTTTTCCCATGTCAATGAGTTTTTGTGTGTCTTGATTTAAGTATTGCAGTCGTTGGAGATTAAATGAACTTATTTCCTCACCGTATTCTCCATCGGGCGTTGGATATTGTTTTCCATTAGAAGCCAAAAAAACCAATTCACCAGTGGGTTTACATGCAACATCCTTACCCTCGTTGTTGTATAGTTCAATGAAGACTTCAACGTTATCTGGTAGGTCGTTATAGGCTGGCGCTAAAGCGTATTCGACTTTATTTATCTGTAAAGTCATATCACCCAAATCCAATTTAGGCGAATCTTGCGCTTGGGTACTGACTCCATGATAGGCTATGCCAGTGATCAAAACTGCTATAGCCAATATGAGCATAGGCAATCTGGGAATTCTTTTAGTAAACTTCATCATTGTAAATAATCCCTCCTTACGTATCGGTTAATCAAGAGCAAACCAATAATACGACGGCGCAGAAACTTTATACCTACCATAAACATATGAAGTAGTCGAACGATCATGCCATCCACCACTGTCGTGGTACCTATTAAATTTTGTATAATCAGCATTACTAGGAGAATAACAGGGAAGATTAAGCCAACTTCCGGAAGAACTCGCATAAACAACATATCCATCTGCTGAAATTCTATCTCCCGAATCATTCAAGCTGGAATTATAAATATATTTGGCGGAGCCGCTTTGATTGCTGGCTACTGTACTGGCATTGATATAATTAGTAGCAACCCAGCCTTGGTTCCAGGCACTGCTGCTCGGGTTCCAGGCCTGTACCTTCAAAAATCCATTTTGGCTTTGTCCAAGATAGACACAAGCTGTTCCTTCCGCCATGGTAAAAAGAACCGATGAAGACGTATCCGGTTGACTGCGTAAATTTACATTAGCGGTCGTTACATATAGAGGTTCCGCCATTGCAGGAACCGCCATCGCCACAGTGATCATAAAACCGAGCACCAGAAATATCGCTAAATGCATTACAAGACATTTTTTAATATTATACACTTTTTATCCACTTCCTTCCATAATCCAATGTTTCTAACCGACAAATAAAACTGAGAAAAACATTTTGGGTCAATTGATGACCAGGGAGTGCGAAGAACTGCCCTTTTTCATTTCTCAACCAGCTCGCATGAAAATATAGGGGATAAGCCAGCTGGCTCTCCTCAACGGCTAGCAACGAACAATAATCATTCTGCTCCTACTGCTTCTTCCGATTGGAAGATTAGATGTACACCCTCATAGGTATCACCTCCATTTTCCCTTCTACCTATTACATTGCGGTTCTTTGCCGAAATCACACATTTATTTATAATTTTTTCCAGATGTTTTTCATACTCCAGCATTTTAGGCCTGACGAAAATATCTTCGGTGGGGGAAAAGTCTTCGGCAAAAAATGCTGGAAGCATATTTCCGCACTGATGTTGGAGCAGAATTTTTTAAAGATTTTCATGTTGCCAATTTTTTTAAAAATCTTTTTTATCCAGCAATTTGCGATATAACGAATCTGAAAATCATTACTTTTTTGTAATTATTTGCTCATTTTTTATGCAAATTGTTGTTGCAGAAAGGAGGGTTGTTGGTGGGAAGGAATGATAAAAATGCCGAAGCTTTTTATGAGCTTTTGTGCAATCAATACTTCGAGCGGATTTATTCTTATTGCAAAAGGCTGGTCAAGGGCCAAGCGCAATTAATGGATTTTGTAGAAGATTGCACGCAAAATACATTTCTGGAAGCCCGCAAACAAATCTCACATTTAAGGGATCACCCTAACGTAGAAGGCTGGTTGTACACTACGGCGCGAAATTTGATTAATCAGTCATATAGAAGCATGTATGTTAAAAAGAGATACGAAGTAATGATGAATGAGAATATCGCCAACAATTTAATAGAATTTGATCGTGAATTGGAAGAGATTTTTAATAGCAGCGTGGATGGGGATAAACTATGCGCTGATATATTGAGTCAACTCAACGCCAATGAATCTGATTTATATAGAGACTATTATAAAAATACCATGTCGGTCTCGGAGCTCGCTAAAAAATACGATGTCTCAGGCACCGCTATGACTACGCGAATTTATCGGCTGAAGAAAAAAATTAAAAATCTCGTCTATGATTATTTTGAAAAAAACTAAAAAATTTTTTAAAAAATATGTGATTTTGCATGACTTATGTAATGTCATATGTAGAAGGGAGAAAATTATGGAGAAAAGATCAAAGGAACCCATCTCTCCTAACACCAATAGCGATAAGGAGATCATCAAAGAGATCCTTTCCGAAAAGGAGCGTGATGCGGATGTAAAAGACAGAATGTATGCCATTTTATATGAAGCGTCATCAGCCGATGAGGCAACCATGGATACCGATTTGATCGATGAATGTGTAAAAGCCCTCAATCTGATTGAAGGCCGTGAAGAACGCTTGGACCCCGAGAAAATAAAGTCCATGCGGCACAAGGTTGATCAAAAATATAAAAACTGGCTGCGGGCTCAGCGTAAACACAGATTAAAAAAGCTACTGGGCCAAAGCGTCGCCGGTTTGATTTTGGTATTCTTTATGTCCTCTGCGGTGGCCAGCGCCTTGGGTTATAATCTGGTCCAAACCGTGGTTGATTGGGGAAAAGAAACGTTTCATTTATCGGCGCAAAATCAGCCCAATGTACAGGATAATGATCACAATATTGCCGACAAAAAGAACTATGGCAATATCGAAGAGGTTTTGCATGACATGGCTGTAAAACCGTTATTGCCTCAATGGGTTCCTGACGGGTTTGCTTTTAAGTATGCAGAAAAATTTGTCCGTTTAGACAACACCAATGTCGTCTTATATTACGAAAATAGTGCCTATAAAACCATTGTTTTTGATTTTGAGATCTATACTGACCAAGCGTCAGCAGATGCGTCTTTTGAAAAAGATGATAATATGGTTGAGTTTTATGAGAAAAACAACATACCGCATTACATCTTTCAAAACATTGATCGGGTGCAAGCGGTATGGACCAGTTCGAACGTTATATACAATGTAAGCGGTGATGTTTCGGCAGACGAAATGAAAAAGATTATAGATTCCATGAATGGAGGTTCGTGATATGTTATTGGCTGCTAAAAAGAAAATGGTGATCATGCTTTTGGCCGGTATGCTATGTATGCTGGTTTCCCCCCTGGCCGTTTATGCCAGTGAGGATGACGCTCAATCTCCCAGAGCCAGTGAATACATCCGTTCCACAAGTGTGGAAATAATTCCGCAAGGAAACGGAACACTTTTGGTAAAAAACAAGCTGGGTGCGACGACCATCGTTGATAAACTGGGCATCATATCCCTGGAGATCCAAAAAAAGGTAGGCGGTTACTGGCAGTCCATCGATACCCTGGTAACCGACGACTATGACTACAATACCGGTACATATATTTATGACTGCTATTATTATGGAACACCGGGGACGGAATACCGAAGCTATGTTGAATTTTATGTGGAAAATGATGGAGGATCAGAAACAAAAATTGTTACTTCCACGCCTAAAGTTGCAAACTAAGATGTGGAATGGACAGTAAAAGATGGCACGGCATCTCAAAGGTAGCAGTGAAATCACAGTTAGAGTGAAGTATGAACGAGGCGCGAAGATGTAAAGTTATTGCAAAAAGTTTTAGCATTAACCATGATGGCGGTGCTGCTTGTTACCTTAGGCAGCACCGCTTGTGCCGTTGGTGCAAGTGATTTTGTAGTTGAAACCGGCGATTCGGCATAGACGTCGACACGGTCATAATTATTCCTGTTGGAACAGTAAAAGGATTTGGGATTACAACTTTTTCTTAACCCGCAGGTTGAATTCAGTGGATAAGTACGAGAACATTTACCTAAATGAATACGAAACTCCCAAATCTCTGCGCAGAGGATTAAATCAATACATACGGTTGAGCAGCGGCTTCATGAGTCGCTTGAATATAGATGCCCCGTTGATTACTACCGACAAGTACTATTAAAGTTAGCAATTTAAGAGAAGGAGTGACACATTAGCTTATTTTTTAAAATGTGTCTTGAAAACGTGGGGCACTAAGACGGGGGGACGGTTCTGTTGCACATTTAGCTACATGAAGGAATAAACTAATTTTCCCTCGTATAGAAGGCGGAGCTACAAGTGATATTGAAGGGCTTGATGATATATACCACTGGAACGAAGACGGCAGTTATTACTTAGATATGTCTGAATATGAGAAAACATCAACTCTAAAAGTCGACGATATTGATGTTATTATGCCCGCAGATGATTCCCTGATTAATATTAAGATAGCGTCTGAAGACATAAATGAGGATAAAATTGTATCACATTTATTAAGGCTAGATGTTATGGATGAGGATGACAGAGATGCTTTGGAGTATACAACAGGAAAATATTCTTCTAAAATATATACACTTAATGGCGCTAATGTAACAACATATCCTTCCGGTGCCTTGATATTTGGGAAAGATGAATTTAGTGATGAAGAATATGTTTTAACTATGGAAGAGGCGCAGAAAAAGGTTGAAGAATTTATTGAAGAAAACGGAGGATTGCCTGAGGATGCATATCTTGAAAAAATCAAAGCAGAAATAATGACAAGTGTATCAACTGGAGAGGAAATCATTACCGGATATACATTTGTTTATAAACACAGGTATAATAATTTAAAAATTGAAGGAGCAGGCGGGGATGCTATAAAAGTTACTATTGATAATACAGACATTCCTTACTATTTTAGATTATGGAGAAATGTTGTCGATGAATGTGAACCATTCATTTTAGCTGAAAATGAAAGAAATGAAAAAATTAAAGAAATAAAACAGAAGGCAGAGGAAAGTGCGCTATCAAGCATAAAATCAGTGGAAAAGCCCCAAATAATAGAAATGCGGTTAACTTATTGGTCTAATTTTTTCAAGGGAGATCAAGAATATATGCCGGTAGTATGGGAAATTAATACAAATTTGAATAAAAAGGTATACGTTGATTTTACGACCGGCGAATTAATGAAACCTGAAAAATGAAGTTGCTAAATCATTTATATTTACAAAAATAGTAATATATAGTAATATAATGAGCCGAATATCATTATTATGTTGTTATTGCAAGAAACAAAAAGGTTGAGCGTATAAAATAAATGAATGGGAGGTTGTATATAGTGAAAAAGTTATCTTGTGTTTTAGTGCTTTCTTTTCTTTTAATATTATCAAATAGCGAGTATGCGGTAGAAGCCGTTTCGCTTACTGGAACTAGCGAACAAACAGATGACATATCTGTGGATACAATGACTGAAAAAGTACAGGTGTTACTTGGTGATATGGAGCCTGATGATCTTAAAGTGCAAGATGACTATGTGTCTTTTACTGAATCCGGGGTGAAAGTAATCATACCCAAAGACTATAATATATACGGTATTAATGTCGAATCCGAAAAATTAGATAAAGAAAGTATTGTTAAAGGCTTGCTCAATTTAAATAATATTGATGATGCTAGTTCATACAAAGATGATGAAGTGGCACGTTATAGATATGATAGAAATGTAACTTTTTACCCCTCTGGAGCATTAATCTTTTCAACAGGTGAAGAAAGTGAAGCGGAATATATTTTAACGATAGAAGAGACGCAGAAAAAGGTTGAAGAATTTATTAAAAAAAATGGGGGACTGCCTGAGGATGCATATCTTAAAAAAATCAATGTAGGAAAAATGATAAAGCTATCGACTGAAGAAGAAACCATTTTAGGATATACTTTTGTTTATGAACATCATTATAATAGTGTACCTATAGGCGGAGGAGATGCTATAAAAGCAAGGATTGATAATTTAGGTATAGACTATTATTTTAGATTGCATAGAAACGTCATATCTGATTGTGAAAGAAAAACCGGAGAAGAAGACAAATACAGTAAAATGAAAAATATCAAGGAAATATTTGAATCAGCAAAAGAAGCGGTAGCTTCTGCCGGTTTTAAACAACCAATTCCACCGGAAATAACGCAAATACAATTGGCATATTGCTCCAAGTGGTTTAAAGCCGAACAGGATTATATGCCATTAACATGGGAAATTACAGTAGAAGGAGGACATACCGTATATATAGACCCCATCACAGGAGAAGCAGTTTCCTATACAAAATAATAACATCTTAAACTCTTACTTCCCTGATAGGAAATAAAATGTTATCTTTGCCCGTACAGATTTGACTTGTGCGGGCTATCATATATAGACAGCTACCAACAGAGATATGGAAAAACGGCTAAAGACAAGGCCAATGAACGGTTATTATTACTTTTAAGCATTTCACGGATGGAAGCTGCCAATCCTCATATTCGAATAGGTTTATTTTATTAGCTACAACTCATCCCAAGTAAGAAACTTAACATACTTTAAATGATCTGTTATATCTTTAGATATATAGACATACAGAGACTTTACAAGAGTACTGAAATCTCGTATAGAAGGCAGGGGGACAGTTCGAGACCACTGAAAAACACCTTATAAAATATGACAATAATACAAATGAATGCCTGCAAAGCAGAATCAAAAAACCCCTTTTATGATATAATGGATGTAAGGCAAACACCCTATCTAAGGGGGTTTTAAGATGCTCAGGACTGGTCCCAAGCAATTAAGTTTATATTCGATATTGTATGACAAAATACCATAAAATCATATACTTAGAAGCATAAATAGTGCGGTTGATTTTAGTTTTATTAATAAGCTTCTGGGAGACTCCTACTGTAAATATTACGGTAGACCAGCAAAAGAACTTGAAATGATGGCCAGCATCGTTTTCACGATTCGCTTTGTTGTAAAATTATGGTATGATTTATAAAAGCTCTGTAGATGCAAATAGCAATTCCTGTTATTATGAATTACATAAGCCAAAAGGGAGATGCTACTCTAATGATTGAAGAAATTCGAAAAAATCACCGGCTAATTGAGCAAAAGAAAAAGTGTTGACTTCCCAAGATATAGGACTAAGAAAACAAAGAGCATTAAAAACAGCTGAAGATATTGCAACGATGCTAAAAGAAAAATATTATGTATCTAGAGTAGTATTGTATGGCTCTTTAGCAGATGGCAAGTTTGATAATTATTCGGATATTGACCTTTATGTTGAGGGCCTTGGGGAAGACTATTTTGCGGCACTCCATGAAGCGCAAATGATTGCAGGTGATATTGAAGTGAGCATTGCTTGCAGTACAGATGTTTTCGAGAGTTTACGCAAAAAAATAGAACATAATGGGGTGCAGCTTTAATGAATAAGAGTGAATATATTGCTTTAAAGGCAAGGATAGGATATGAGTTGCAGAATCTTGATATAATAGAAAAGGCTTTGGAGAAGGAAGGATTATTCCCGAATTCTTATTTAACCAAGAATCTGCACCAGTTTATCATGCAGCCTGGATTCCTCCCCGCTCTCATTGGTTTTTGTTCTTAAAATAGGAATTCTATACTTCTGTAGAATGGCATATTTCATTTTATCGCGTTCCAGCCGTATAGGGTTGTTGGCGTGGTAGGCATAGCCGTCCACTTCTACCACCAGACTGGCGTTCAGCAATTAATTGGTGAATTGATATGGCTTAAGTTGGAGAGTAACGATAAAGTCTTTTGGCAGCTGAGTTGCACAGCACGACAATTACTCCGGTAACGAGAGCCAACCAGAATCCTGGTATTTGCCAGCCCGGAATTAGCCAGTCGGTAAGCATGACCATCCAGGCATTGATGATCAGGACAAATAAACCTACAGTTATCAAGTTTATTGGCAGAGCTGCCAGCATGATTACCGGCCTTAACATCCAGTTAAATATGGTCAGCAATACAGCTGCTTCCACCAGGGTTAGAAAATGATCCCATTGGATGGAGGGAAATATCATACCCACCAGGTATAGAGCTAACAGGTTGGAAAAAGCGATATATATAAACTTGCGCATGGATAGTCCCCTCCCCTGGGTATCTGGTTTACTTTAACTTCACAGCGATTTCCGCTTCCGGTGTCTTAACCTCAATTATATCCATTGGCCGCAGGGCTCTAATCTCTTGAAGCATATCTCCTCCAGCTTGCAGCCAGCTGCAAGTGGTAGAAATCCAGGAACCTTCTCGCTTATATATCCATTTCCAAAATGCCATCCAGTCCTTGGCTTCTTCCAGGGTTTCTTCCAACACCGGAAGAAGCAGCGGAAAAACCAAATTGAATCGGGAGGAGACCCGAACTTTAACCAGGAGAAATGTACTTTTGTTTCTATTCCACATAGACTTGAACCGTCATTTTTCCTTCCTGTGGATCTTCCACCTCGACGTCTACCAGTTTGCCATCTGTCAAGCCCTGCTCAATCAGTTTGACTAATTCGTTAAAGTCTAGCTGACTTAGATCAATACCTTGTTTGTTCATTTCGTCCCGAGCCTGTGCAGGAATTAAGTTCATACCCATGCCTGCAAATTTTGATGCTACCCTGACCAGGCTCAAGGGAATATTGACATTGACTTTGGTTTTATCTCCATCCACTTTAACCCGGAAATGTCTATCCTTATCACTAGCGCTGGGAGTATCCTTATTGCTCATATCCAGAGCCTGAAGCAGCTCTAATCCTTCGGCAGTGCTTATCTTCCCCTCCTGAATCATCTCCAAAATTTTAAGTTTATCCGTGCTCATTATTTGCACTCCTTCCTTCCTTTTCTATTTTTTCATTTCCCTTAGCTGCTCTATGGCTTCCTGTGGATCAATTATTCCTTTATCCAAGGCTTCCAGAACTTCAGTTCGAAGCTTGGACTGATCTGCACTAATGTCTGGTCTTTCAATTCCATATCCCAATGCTTGAATAACTCCATCCAGACGGTTGCGTACGGTGGGATAGGATATACCCAACTCTTTTTCAACCTCCTTTATGTTACCCCTGCATTTCAGGAAAACTTCCACAAATTCTATTTGATCGGCAGGAAGCTGGCAAAATTTACAGGTATCGAATTCACCCTCCAGGCTGCTATTGCATTGGGGGCAATTAAGACGGCTGACTTTAAATTCTCCATTACAAACGGGACATTTGCCGGGAGCTTTGTAAGCTATGATCAACACTCCTTTCTTCAATGGGTATATCAATAATATAAACATCAATATTAACATTGTCAATATATATATTAATTTATTTAAGTTTGTTTTCAATTATATTAAGGCGGAGAGGAAATTCGTGGATATATAAGATGCTAGCGCGAAATGGAATAAGAGATGTACCGGCCAGGAGACAGGCTGGCTTCCTGGATACGCTTTTGGAAACACGCTATAAAAGCAGCAATTCCGGAACGATTTGTCAACTTTTTACATATCATAAATAGCAAATGTACCAGATATGCTCAGGATGGTGTACTTGATGAATAGATGGCAGAACTCTTTGATATCTCCTGAAGCCACAATATTGGAAGCCATACAGATTATTGATCATTCTGCCCTGCAGATAACTCTGGTAGTAGATGATACCAATCACCTGCTGGGAACAGTTACAGATGGAGATATCCGCCGGGGTATCTTAAAGGGTATAAATCTTGATAGTTCGGTGAAACAGATCATGAATCCCAACCCCAGTGTGATACAGAGCAGCGACAGCCGCATAAACGCCTTGGCTCTGATGCGGAATACCACCTTACATCATATACCGGTAGTTGATGAGAATAATTGTGTAGTTGACCTGGAATTCATCAATGAATTTATCAGTACTGAAGCAAAAGATAACCCGGTGATTCTGATGGCCGGAGGGCTGGGGAATCGTCTGAAACCTCTCACTGAAAGCCGCCCCAAACCACTCTTGGATGTGGGAGGCAAGCCGGTTCTGGAAACGATACTGGATAGTTTTATCGAGCAGGGATTTAATAATTTCTATATCGCGGTAAATTATAAAGCTGATATGATCAGGGAATATTTTGGGGACGGCTCCCGCTGGGCAGTACAGATTGAATATATTCATGAAGATAAACCCCTGGGTACTGCAGGAGCGGTGGGCCTCTTCTCAGGAAGAACTGATAAACCTATCATCCTTATGAATGGAGATATATTGACTAAAGTCGATTTCCGCCGCCTGTTGAAATTCCATGTCAAACAGGATGCTTCGGCCACTGTCTGCGTGCGGGACTATTCCCTGCAAATCCCGTATGGGGTTATAAAAGCAGATAAGCAGCTGATATATGATATCGAAGAAAAACCCCTGCTCCATTTCCTGGTGAATGCAGGTATATATACTCTTAGTCCAGATATACTGGATGATATTTCCCCTGACTCATATTTAAGCATGACCGATCTCTTAAAGACGCTGATTGAAAATAATAAGAATATCTCCGTTTTCCCTATTCGTGAATACTGGATAGATATTGGCCACATCAATGAGTACGGCCGAGCTAATGGAGAATATACCGAGGTGTTTTTATAATATGAAGCCTTATATTATCGGAGAAACCGCTTACCATCATGAGGGTAATCTGACCTATCTTTATAAAATGATAGATGATATCGCAGGACTTGGACTGAATGCAGTAAAATTCCATCTGCTTTTGGATGTGAACGCTTACCTGCAGAGAAAACATCCCCTTTTCAATGCTACTCGGCAATCAATATTCACCCGATCTCAGTGGGATGAAGTATTTAGTTATTCGAGTGCTAAAGGTCTGGATATTATCGCTCTCTGCGATGATATTGAATCCATCGGCTACATTATTGCTGAACATCCTGATATCGCCGCTATTGAGTTACATGCCACTTCTATAAATGATTATTATTTATTAAAAAAATCAGCACTATTCCCCGGACAGATCATCCTGGGGGTCAGCGGTTCAACTATTGATGAAATCAACTATGCGGTCAGCATGCTCAGGGAGTCAGGCAAGCAAGATATCCTGCTGATGTACGGATTTCAAGCTTATCCCACCAATTATCACGATATTAATTTTTCCAGGATGCTCAAATTAAGGCATCTCTTTGACCTGCCGGTTGGCTATGCAGACCATACCGGACATGATGACGAAAACAATATCTATATATCAGCCCTGGGAGCAGCCATGGGCATCAATATACTGGAAAAGCACTATACCCCGGAACCTGGTACAGAACGCATCGATTATCAATCCGCGGCAGGAAAAGAAGATATGCTCAAAATAAAGAAGCTGATGGAAATATACCTGGCAGCTTTCGGTGACGGTGATCTGTCTAGGTCTGAAAAGGAAAGAGCTTACGGGATAACCGGCCCTATGAAGAAAGCCATAGTAGCCCGCAGGGCCATCAAAAAGGGTGAAAAGCTGTCATTGGAAAACCTCTGGTTCAAGCGGACCATAGAAGAGTCCCCTCTCAGGCAGAATGAGCTGCTGAATCTGCTGGACCTGGAAGCAGCTCGGGATATTGAAGAAGATGAAATAATAGATTATCACAATGTCCGACATGAATTCAGCGCATCAGATTATTCCCGGTTGACCGGAGGCTTGGAGGAAAAATCATGAAAATAGGATTTTTAATCACCGCCCGGCTCAAATCATCCCGGCTGCCTTTAAAGATCTTAAAGGATTTAAACGGCAAAACCGTAATAGAGCACATTATAGACCGCTGCCGGAAGGTTCAGGACATATCAGAAATAGTCCTCTGTACTTCCACTAATCCGCAGGATAAACCACTGCTGGATATCGCCCAAAAAAACGATATCTATTATTTTAATGGCAGCGAGGATGATGTTTTGTCCCGCCTGCATCAGGCAGCCCGTCTTTTCGGTCTGGATTATTTTTTGAGCATCACCGCTGATAATCCCCTGTTCTCTATAGACTATGCCAACCTGATAGTTGATACCTGCAAACGGGATAAAAGTGATTTTATCAAAATAACCGGTCTTCCCCTGGGTACTGCCCCTTATGGCATAAAAACCAGGGCCGCAGAAATCGTATGCCGTTTTAAAAGTATCATTAATACCGAAATATGGGGTTATCTGCTGGATCGGCCGGATTTCTTTGCAGTAAAAGAAATTGAAGCTGCAGGAAGATTAAACCGACCTGATCTGCGCTTGACCCTGGATTATGATGAAGACTACCTGCTGCTCAAGAAAATCTATAACAGTGCAGCGTATACCGGGGTGCTAAATTTATTTGATGTTATTGATTTTTTATCCGCTAACCCGGATATTGCCGCATTAAACCAGGATTGCATACAGCGTGATCTTGATCAGAATACCAAAGAGATTATCGATAAGGAATTCACTGATAAAAGAGATGAATTACTGAAAATCCAAGCCCAGGTATATGCCGGGCAGGCTACATAAGCAAATACAGTGGAGGGATTAGAAATGAAAGTGGTAATACTGGCCGGGGGATATGGGACCAGGTTAAGTGAAGAAACTGATTTGAAACCCAAGCCCATGGTAGATATAGGGGGCGAGCCTATTCTGCTGCATATAATGAAGATTTTTGCTCATCAGGGATTTAACGAATTTGTCATCTGCTCTGGTTATAAGAGCTATATAATCAAGGAATATTTTTCTAATTATTATCTGCATTTAAGCGACCTGACCTTGAACTTGATGGACAACTCCATCGAAATCCACGACAGCCAGGCTAAACCCTGGAAAATCACCATAGTGGATACCGGACTGAATACCTTAACCGGCGGCCGGGTGAAACGAATCCAAAAATATGTAGGTGATAACCCCTTCATGCTGACATATGGAGATGGAGTTGCAGATATCGTCCTTAAGGAATTAGTCAGTTTTCATCAACAGCATAATAAAATTGCCACAGTCACTGCTGTTCAGCCGGCTGGACGCTTTGGCAGTCTGCAGATCAATGATGATGATATGGTCACTTCGTTTATCGAGAAGCCGGATGGTGACGGCACCTGGATAAACGGCGGCTTTTTCGTAATGCAGCCGGAATTTTTCGATTATCTGGAAGGTGATAACACCAGCCTGGAGCGGGAACCCCTGGAGAAATTAGCCCAGGAGGGGCAACTGGCAGCGTATAAACACAGGGGATTCTGGCAGCCCATGGATACCCTGCGGGATAAAAACCGGCTGGAAGATTTGTGGAACTCCGGCCAGGCCCCATGGAAGGTGTGGCAGCAATGAATAGTCCATTTAACGATTTTTATTTTGGGAAAAAAGTTCTGATTACTGGTCATACCGGATTTAAAGGAAGCTGGCTGGCGATATGGCTGCAGCATCTGGGAGCTGAAGTAATCGGTTACGCCCTCGATCCGCCCACTGACCCCAGTATCTATGAATTGTGCCATGTATCAGATTTTATCACCAGTATTATTGGAGATGTCCGAAATCTAGAACATTTGAATTCAGTAATACGGCGGGAAGAGCCGGAAATAATCTTTCATCTGGCTGCTCAGTCCCTGGTGAAACGTTCATATAAAGAGCCGGTTGAAACCTATTCCACCAATATTATAGGAACAGCCCATCTGCTGGAAGCAGTACGCAGGAGCCCATCGGTTAAAGCTGTAGTAATCATAAGCAGTGACAAATGCTATAAAAACAATGAATGGTACTGGGGGTATCGTGAAACTGATACCCTGGGTGGTGCTGACCCTTACAGCAGCAGCAAAGGATGCTGTGAATTAGTCACAGCATCATATATAGATTCCTACTTTAATCCCGATAAGTATTCACAGCATCAGACTGCCGTGGCAGCCGCAAGAGCTGGCAATGTTATCGGCGGCGGGGATTGGGCTGAAGATAGGTTGATCCCGGATTGCATAAGAAATCTTCATCAGCAGCAGACCATATTAATACGTTCACCAGATGCAGTAAGACCATGGCAGCATGTACTGGAACCACTGGGAGCCTACCTGGTTTTGGCCCGGAATTTATATTTAAATGGAACCCGTTTCAGCGGAGCCTGGAATTTCGGACCTGACTATGGTGATGCCAGAGCTGTGCGCTGGGTTGTTGCAGCCCTGATCAAACTCTGGGGTAACGAAGCTGCCTGGGAAATAGATGAAGATCCCCATCCCCATGAAGCAAATATTCTAAAACTGGATTGTTCCAAGGCGAAAACACTACTTAACTGGAAACCAAATTGGAATTTGGAACAGGCATTGGAAAAGACCGCTGCCTGGTATAAAGCCCATTTTAATCAGGAAGATATGCTGGAAGTCACCTTGGAGCAGATACGCACTTTTGAAAATACTTTTTATGAGAAAGCAGGTTTGATTCAATGAGATGCCGTTTTTGTGGCCAGGAGCTTAATAACAAACTGCTCTCCCTGGGTGCCGCACCTTTATCCAATTCTTTTTTGAGCCAAAAACACTTATCAGAAATGGAACCTTATTATCCATTGGAAGTATACGTTTGCGATCAATGTTTTCTGGTACAAACAGCAGAATACGCCCATCCGGAGGATATCTTCAATAAAGATTACGCTTACTTCTCTTCTTACTCAGATAGCTGGCTTGCCCACTGCCGGGAATATACGGAAAAGATGCTGCAGCTTCTCTCATTGGATGAGAATAACCAGGTGATTGAGATAGCCAGCAATGATGGCTACCTCCTGCAGTATTTCATGGAAAAGGGTATCTCCGTTTTGGGGATTGAACCCGCGGCGGCAGCGGCAGATGACGCTATTGCCAGGGGCATTTCAACCTTAAAGGTTTTTTTCGGAAAAGAAACAGCTCAATCGTTAAAATCAGAAGGAAAAAGTGCCGACCTGCTGATAGGCAATAATGTACTGGCCCATGTACCCGATATCAATGATTTTGTAAAGGGGCTTAAAATACTGCTTAACCCCCAGGGCGTAATCACCATGGAATTTCCACATCTAATGAAGCTGATTGACCAGGTTCAATTCGATACTATCTATCACGAACATTTTTCTTATTTCTCATTGATGAGTGTAGAAAAAATTTTTTCTGCCCATGGTCTGAAGATATTTGATGTAGAAGAAATACCTACCCACGGAGGTTCTCTTCGCATCTATGCCTGCCACCAGGCCGATACTTCCAAATCATCCTCGATAAAGATCAGGCAGCTGATAAAACGGGAAATAACAGCCGGGTACACTGATATGGAAATTTACCTGTCTTTTACAGAAAAAGTGCAATCGCTGAAAAGGGAAATCCTTTTATTTCTTATTTTAGCCCGGGAAAGCGGCAAAATGATTGCCGCTTATGGAGCCCCGGCCAAAGGCAACACCCTGCTTAATTACTGCGGTATAGGTACGGATTTTATCAGCTTCACTGTGGATAGAAGCCCACACAAACAGGAACTATTTCTCCCTGGATCGCATATACCGGTTAAGGCTCCAAATATCATGGCCGAGGAAAAACCTGATTATATTATTATCCTCCCCTGGAATCTTAAGGAGGAAATAGCAGAGCAATTATCCTACACCCGAAAATGGGGCGCACAATTCGTTACCCTTATACCGCGAGTAGAGGTATTTTGAGATGATATTTACGGAATTATCGCTGCAGGGTGCTTATATTCTAGAACTCCAACCCCGGACAGATGAACGCGGTTTCTTGGCCCGCACCTTCTGCCGACAGGAATTGGCTGAATACGGTCTTGATACCTGTATTGCACAATGCAGTATCTCTTTTAACATACAGCGGGGAACCATTCGAGGCATGCACTATCAAGTCAGTCCTTATGCTGAAGCCAAACTTGTCAGCTGTACTAAGGGTTCCGTATATGATGTGATTATTGACCTCCGGGAAGATTCCGCGACTTATCTGAAGTGGGAAGCAGTAATTTTGAGTGAACAAAACCGCAGCATGCTCTACGTCCCCCAGGGATTTGCCCATGGCTTTCAAACCCTGCAGGACAACAGCGAAATATTCTATCAGATATCGGAATTTTATCATCCCGAATCTGCCCGAGGATTAAGATGGAACGACCCTGAGCTGGGCATACCCTGGCCGCTGGCAGATAAAATAGTTTCCCGGCGCGATAATTCATTTCCTCTATTAGACGAGATGGGAGGCCTGGCCAATGAATAAGAAAATAGTGTTCTGGGGTGCGACCGGGCAGGCCAGAGTGCTCTATGAATGTATAGCAGGGTCCGGCATGGAGCTGGTTGCTCTTTTTGATAACAACAAGCAGCTTGAGTCGCCTTTCCCGGAAGTACCTCTATTTTTTGGTGAGAGTGATTTTATGAGCTGGCATTCCCTGCATCAAGATGAGAGAATATATTTTCTGGCAGCTATAGGAGGCAGCAAAGGTAAAGACCGCATGGCTATACAAACCTGGCTGCAGCAGCAAGGGCTCAGCCCCTATACGGCACGGCATAACACAGCCTTTCTGGCCCAAGATGTCACCATCGGCAGCGGGTCCCAAATCCTGGCCCGATCAGTAATAGGGGTACAGACTCAAATCGGCCGGGCCTGTATAGTTAATACCGGTGCAGTCGTTGATCATGAATGCATTATTGGTGACGGCGTACATATCTGCCCGGGCGCGGTCCTGGCGGGATGCGTTGAAGTTGGCAGGTATGCGACCATCGGTACCGGAGCGATAATACTGCCCCGGGTAAAGATTCATGAAGGAGCAGTGGTCGGAGCCGGGGCGATAGTAACTAAAAACATCCCGGCTTATACAGTTGTGGCAGGAAACCCTGCCCGGATATTAAGGAGTTTTTGAAATGGAAAATAACTGCCTGAAAGAACTCAGCCGCAGATGGTTTACCGAATCCTGCCGCCACCGTTATTCCTATTCTTTCACCTGGTTGGGGCGGCCTGTAATACAGTATCCCCAGGATATGATGGCAGTTCAGGAAATCATCTGGCGGGTAAAACCTGATTTAATAATCGAGACCGGGATCGCCCACGGCGGTTCGCTGGTATTTTATGCTTCCATGCTGGAACTCATAGGCGGAGATGGAATAGTTCTCGGCATCGACATAGACATTCGTGAACACAATCGGATTGAAATAGAAAACCATCTTATGTATAAAAGAATAAGTATGCTGGAAGGTTCATCCACTGACCAACACATAATTAAAGAAGTCCGACATATCGCCGAGAGCAGAAGCCGAGTTCTGGTAGCTCTGGATTCTCTTCATACTCATGAACATGTTTTAAGAGAATTGGAGCTCTATTCCCCTCTGGTGACCAAAGGCAGCTATCTGCTGGTTTTCGATACGGTAATAGAAGACCTGCCCGACGACTTTTTCCCGGACCGGCCCTGGGGAAAGAATAACAACCCTAAAACAGCAGTAAAGGAATTCCTGAAGAGCAATGATCGTTTTGTTGTAGATAAGGAAATTGAAGAAAAATTGCTTATTACCACTGCTCCGGAGGGTTATTTGAAATGCATCAAGGAGTGATATTACTTTGATCAGCGAAAAAATACCCGTTGCGGGTCCATGGATTACGCAAAAAGAGATAGACTATGTTGCGGATGCGGCTGCCAACGGCTGGTACGAAAACAGTACTGAATATATTCAGCGGTTTGAAGCGGCCTTTACGCAATATATGGGAGTTAAGCATGCGGTTTCTCTGCCCTCCTGTACATCGGCGATACATCTATCACTTCTGGCCCTGGGAATAGGAGCAGGCGATGAGGTTATTGTCCCCGACATCACCTGGATAGCAACTGCCGCTCCCATCACTTATGTTGGGGCCACACCGGTATTCGCTGATATTGATGAAAAGACCTGGTGTATTTCCCCGGAGTCACTGCGAGAATGTATTACTCCCAAAACCAGGGCCGTTATCCCGGTAGACCTTTATGGTAATATGCCCTGCATGGATGAAATAGAAAAAATAGCCCGGAATTTCAAGCTGGCCATAATTGAAGATGCAGCGGAAGCAATCGGTTCGGAATATAAAGGCAGAAAAGCCGGAAGCTTTGGGGATACCGGGGTTTTTAGTTTTCATGGTTCCAAGACCATGACCACCGGCGAAGGGGGCATGCTGCTTACCGATAATTCCGAACTCTATAACCGCTGTCTGCTGCTCCGGGATCATGGACGCCAGGCCGCAGGCAAAATGTTCTGGAATTTAGAAATAGCTTACAAGTATAAAATGAGCAGCATGCAGGCCGCCCTGGGATTAGCTCAATTAGAGAGAATTAACGAATTAGCAGAAAAAAAGAGAATGATATTTCAATGGTATAAGGGAGAATTGGAAGGACATCCGGGAATAACTCTTAACTATGAGTCTGCCTGTACCAGAAACACTTACTGGATGGTAACTGCGATTATCGATGCAGAACTTGGTCTGGATAAAATTCACCTGCTGGAACAGATGAATGAGAAGCAGGTTGCCGGCCGGCCCTTTTTCTATCCTTTAAGCATGCTGCCGGCTTACTGCTTTAGTGAGGAAGCCAGGCAGGCACAGAAACGAAATATAGTAAGCTATAAAATTTCACCCTATGGCATAAATCTTCCCAGCGGTTTCAATATGGACAGAGATAAAGTCCGCTATGTTTGTGATAGTTTAATATCTATTCTTAACCTTTAGTCAGGAGGAAATAATATTGTCAAATTCTATCTCCACGATTCTCATACCTACTTATAACAGGCCTTATCATCTTCTCAGATTGCTTCATTATTATTTGACGGTAAACTTCGATTTGAAAAACCAAAAATTTATGGTCCTGGATGGCTCTGATACGGACTCAGCAGTCAATCAAAATACCTGTCAGGAAGTCGGCATTGAATACCACCATTATGGGCCTGACATTCCTATCCTGGAAAGATGGCTGGACGGTATCAATCGTACCGAAACTGAATTTGTCTCTTTTCTGGCTGATGATGATATCCTACAGGCTGATGGGTATTATGATTGTTTGAGGTTCTTGGAAACCAACCCTGATTATTCCACAGCACATGGTAATTATGTTTGGTTAGTTGATAAAGAAGATAATCCCCTGCTATATCCGGGGTATCAATCATTTTCCATCGAAAATGATTGTCCGCTGGAAAGGCTGTTTGCTTTTTTTTCGGATTATGTGCCGATAAGCTATGGTGTTTATCGTACTAAAATACTGAAAACTGCTTATGAAAAAACTCTATCCTGTACAGGTACAGATAATCTCCATTTTTCTGAGCTTGTAAGCGGATGTATACCGGTTGTTCTTGGAAAAGTTAAAAAATTGGATGCCAATTACTATATTAAAAGTGTGGACACTTCAAATAAGAATTTAAGCACCTTACCCTCACGGCCTTCAATAATATATCCTAAATTAGTTTTTGCTGAAGATTTTTCCAGCCGCTACACCAGGATAAAAAACACCTTAAAAGAACTCCTGTCCTCCAGGACCAACCCCGATATCATAGATGATGCCATTGATTACTGCTTTGGAGTTTATTACGGAAAAATATTAAACCGAAATTTTGTAACGGAGCATTTTAACCGTCTGCTGAATAGTTCTCCCTGAAAAACTTGTGTTATACTCCCTCTGGTCGTTTTCAATATGATGCTGCAAAGCCGACTGAGCAAAAGGGGGCGAGCGCCGCGGAAGTTGCTGACTGCCTGCATTTTCCCCATATTGACAGCAGATCGATCCAGATCTCTCAATGGCCCAAACGATCCTCACAAAATTATATTTCAGCCATAATATGTATATTATTATTTGTTTTTGTAATATCGTGTTGCAATACAGATGCAGGGAGGAGATTATCATACTTTACAAAAATATGAACCTGCTGAAAACACATTTTCCCCTGGTATGGAGCAGGCTTAAAGAAATTGAAAATAATCTGGATCCGGAATTAGTTAAAACACTTGACCCTATTGATGGTTTTCCAAATCTTATCCTAGATATACCACCTAACTATATCCATGATAAACACAATCCGTTTCTCGAAGCCCAAAATGTAATTGAACAACAGGAAAATCCAGAAGAATATTCCGATATCCTCTTTTATGGAATAGGTCTGGGATATCACCTGAACGCATTCATAAAGAAATACCCCGGCATAGCTTTTTCTATATATGAACCGGTTCCAGAAATATTTTTTCAATTTTTGTCTTATGTGGATTTGACTGATATACCCCTGTCTTTAATAAAATATATCTTTGTGGAAGGAAAACCCGATGATATACGGGTGTTTTCCCATGAATATGTTAATCAAATGCGAGACTCGGTATTGGTAATAGACTTCCCCTCCTACAAGGATATTTTCTCAGACCGGTATGTAGATTTTTTTTTCCAGTTCGAATCTGCGGTCAATGAACGCAGGAGTGCAGTAAATGTAACCACTGCCTTTGAAAAACGATGGACTCTTAACAGTATGCTGAATTTTAATACAGTGCTATCCACCCCCAACATTATTTTGGAAAAGAAAGACGCTTTCAAAAACCAGCCCGCATTACTGATCGCATCAGGTCCATCTCTGGAAGAAGAAATTGAAAATATTCGTTATATTAAAGAAAATGGCCTGGCCTATGTATTTTCGGTTGGTTCAGCTGTCAATACATTGATAGACTATAATATTCACCCCCATGCCGCCTGCAGCTATGATCCCTCCCCTAAAAACCAGGTTGTTTTCCAGAAACTAGTTGAACAGAACCTTGTCGATATTCCCCTTATCTTCGGCAGCAGTATAGGTTTTGAAACATTAACCAGATACCCGGGTCCCAAATTCCATATGCTGACTAAACCAGACCACATTTCTCCTTTCTATCTAAAATCAAAATCAGGAATAGAATTGGATACTATTAATGATGCCCCATCTATCTCGGTTATTGCGTTACAGCTTCTTAAGCAGCTGGGGTTTAATCCCATTGTCCTGGTGGGACAAAATTTCGCTTATAAGGATAATAAACAGCATGCGGAAGGGCTGAATTACAGCAAAGCAGCTATTGACCAGAAGCTGCTTGAGGATGCATTGGAGATTGAGGCCGTAGATGGGAATAAAGTATTTAGCAATCCAAGCTTTAACCGAATGCGGATGCAGATGGAGATATATATCAGCAGGTATAAAGAATGTGAAATAATAAATACTACCCGGGGCGGAGCAAAGATAGAGGGTACTGCCTTTAAAACACTGGATGCAGTTATCGAAGATATTCTGCAGGGCAGGACAGTTGATGAAAACTGGCTCAGCCTGGAAGGTTTCGATTATGACTTAAATCACTTGATACAACAATACCTCACCATGAAGCAGGCCCGGGATAAAATGGATGATTTGATTGAAACAATGAATAATTTTTTAAACAAAATCAATAAACAGGCTGAAAACTTCGGCTTTAGGCAGATGGATCACATATTCACAGCTCTGGAAAACGCTTATGCCCATCTAAAACAAAACGCATTTTTCGCAACCTTTATAATGCCCATGAACCAGATAGCAGATCAAATTCTACAGCGAGCAATAATAAATATTAATTTAGAAAAAGATAACTGTAAAAAAGCAAAAAGAACGGTAGCCGAATTTGAAGAATATATTTACAGCTGTGAAAATGATATTCAAATGATAACTCCTGTTTTCCATGAAATGAATACCGCGGTTGAGGCCTTCCTTCGTGATTACTTCATATTCAAAGCCAGCAAAATAAAAATCCTTCTAATGAACTGTGATGGTATTCTAACTGATGGGGGATCATATTATTCCGAAAAAGGCAGTGCAGAGATTAAATTAAACAGCCGTGATATCTCAAGTCTGATACGCCTGCAGCAGAAGGGTATCAAAATCGTGATCGTTTCCAATAAATACAACAAAATTATAAAGAATGTATTCAGTCAATCAGGAATTGAATGTCTGCTTATTAATGACAAAGATAAATATCAAGAAATTGAGAAAATTTGTTCAGTGCTGGCAGTAACCTATGACCAGATAGCCTGCATAATAGATGATATTAAAGACCTTGATCTAATAAGATATTCCGGCTTAAGTTTCTGCGTAAACGATGCCATGGAGGAGGCAAAAAAACAGGTTGATTATTTATCCACATTTAAAGGAGGGGAAGGAGTATTGCGGGAAGTTGCCCAGGTGCTCCTTTTGGAAAGCTTTCCGATCCAGGGAACAATAATACGAACCATATAAATCCTGTTTTTTTACCGAAAAGGTAATGAGGCTGTCCCTGAAGGGATGGCCTCATCACTCAATCATCCAGTATCTGCTTTAAATTATGATTGTTTCCTTCCCTGGAAATACCAGTTAACGGTACCGTCTACCCCCCCTGATACTGTTACTGCTATACGGGCATATTTGAGGAAAGTATCCGCCACAAAATATTTCCAATCACCGCTGGCAATTGTAGCAAAGGTACCATTTTCATCATACCAATCATTTCCGCTTCCGGTAGCACTAACTTCTAATTTGACCTGGGTAGTACCGCTGCCGGAAACCTTATTGATCGCATAGGTCCAGGTTGAATAATCCAAGACTGGCCATATGGTGGTTCCGGAGTTAGCACCGCTGGCAAAAGTGGCAGTTGTTCCGGAATCTATGGTAGAAATATCCTGGGTGACTACTAAAGCTCCGCTGTCCATCTGTAATGCTGTAGCAGTACCACTTTGTGAAGCATATAGTTTTACCCGCAAATTTTCGGGTACATCCTGAAAGACTCTATAGTTTGGCATTGTATTTCTCACTCCTCTCTATTGGGATTCTCTATATCTTATGAAACAGAGTCACTGTTAGTTAATGTTATTTTAGGAATAATTAGGCGAATACAATGATAATTTTTCTTGTATCCTGTCAGCCTGGCGCTCGCCCGCTTAGTCGACTTTGCAGCATCATATTGAAAACGACCAGAGGGAGTATAAGTTGTACCCCCAACCTTAATAGTAACCAACGGGAACATCAGCAACCTTAATAGTGCAGTAACGAAGTGAATGCACATCAGTTGTCCCGTTTCGGGGTAGTACCCGAAGGGTGAAGGGTGGGGGTTGCTCCATGCTTCGCAGGCAGGTTATATTTTTACCTGGTCTCAATACCGAACATGAGCTGTTCAATGGCATCCCAGTACATTATTATGAAGTATAAGCTTATACAAAAAGATGTTAATATAGTTAAATGAATGGAAACACTCATCAATAGATGTCACCTTAGACTGACAGGAAAGGATGATGCATGTGAAAAAATCAGTTATACAAGCACTAATTACAGAGCAAAAAGATGAAATTACATCACATCATATCTACCAGAGGCTGGCAGATAAATTGGAACCATCACAAAATGCAGAAATACTTAGATCTATCAGCTCAGACGAGTTGAAGCACTATAATAGTATCAAGGAAACTACCGGGATGGAAGTTAAACCTAATTGGTGGAAAGTATATTTTTATTATATGGTGTGCATAATATTTGGTATCACCTTTGGGGTTAAATTACTGGAAAAAGGTGAAGGGACCGCTATAAGCAGTTACCAGGCTCTGGCCGATTCTTATCCCCAGCTGCATGAGGTCATTAAAGACGAGGAAGAACACGAAAAACAGCTTATAGGTATGATTAATGAAGAACGCCTGCAGTATATCGGTTCCATCGTACTGGGGTTAAATGACGCCCTGGTTGAGCTGACCGGAGCACTGGCCGGTTTTACCTTTGCTTTCCAAAACACCAAATTAATCGCACTGACCGGGCTGATTATGGGAATTTCAGCCTCTTTTTCCATGGCCTCGGCTGAATATTTGTCCAACAAGCAGGATAAGAGCAGCCGGGAATCCTTACAAGCAGCCTCGTATACGGGAGCCGCTTATGTGGTTACAGTTATATTATTGATTCTCCCGTATTTGTTGATTGGCAATCCTTTTATAAGCCTGGCAGTCACTTTATTAACCGCACTGCTGGTAATTTTCTTCTTCAACTATTATGTAGCGGTGGCCAAAGATCTGAATTTCAAAAAGCGATTCCTGGAAATGGCAGCAATCAGCCTGGGAGTGGCAGCAGTTTCATTCCTGGTTGGAGTGCTGGTAAAACAATTTTTCGGTATAGAAATATAAACCAGGATTTTGGCAGCAGGCAATGAAGTTGTATGAATTAATAATCTATTATGGGCAAAAATTTAAATATATACTTTAAGCAGAAGGTGGACGGGAGAACCGTCCCCTTGTCCACATATCGGAGGGATAAAAGTGGGAGTAAGCAGCAGCCCGTCTATCAGTGCTAATACCTTATTTCATTTCACCGATACTTTTGAAGATTTAGAAAGCATTTTTTTTAACGACTTCTCCCCGCACTACTGCCTGGAAGACCAGAGTTATCTAGTACCCGACAATCTGCCCCAGTATGCAGCCATCCCCATGGTCTGTTTTTGTGATGTGCCCCTTTCCCAGGTTAATTATCACACCGCCACTTATGGATACTACTGCCTGGGTTTGACCAAAGAATGGGGGCAGGAAAACGGGATCAATCCCATTATGTACGCTGTCCCCAATTCCTATTCTACCCTGCTGCTGAAAAAATGCTTCGGTGATTTATATCCATTGAACCCTAAATTATTGCTTTATAAAACTGATGAACCTGATCTGTCCAGCCGCAATGTGGCGACCATGCTTTATTCCTTTTTCACTTTTTTAAAACCTTATGAAGGTGAATTCTGGAAAAATGGTTCCCTGGTTCAGAGCGGGGTCAGGTTTTATAATGAACGGGAATGGAGATATGTACCGCCCCTGGATAAGCTGAACGATATCGGATTAAGCCCGATAATGAGCCAGGAACAATATCATGATCGGAGCTTCCGGCACCATTACAATAAGGTGCTGCAGGATTCTTTTAAGTTAACATTTACTGCTCAGGATATTAAATACATTATCGTAAAGGAAGAATGTGAAGTTTTAAAAATGGCACAAAAAATAGCAAATTTTAAATCCAGATATTCTTCCGAGGAAAAAACACTGCTTACAACTCGAATCATATCCATGAAACAGATACTGGAAGACTTCTAAGTTGGAAACTTGGTCACGTTCTTAAATGGTATGCCCTTAACCCTGGTGCCGGTTCATGCTTATGAATTAAACCGGTAGCCGCTTCCCCACAAGGTTTCTATATATGCCGGATGGGCCGGGTCCTTCTCAATCTTTTTACGTATCTTTTGAATATGAACCGCTACTGTGGTGGTGTCTCCATATTGCTCTTCACCCCATAGCGCATCATAAAGATGTTCCTTATTAAAAACCATGTTGGGGTTGGAAGCCAGGAAGAGCAATAACTCATATTCCCTGGTGGTCATCTTGACATCTTTACCGTTTACAGATACTTTTCGTGAAGCGGTATTTATCTCTAAAGCTCCATGGCTGATTATTTCCTGGCTGCTCTTGCTGCCCCTGAGCCGTTCATACCTGCTGATATGTGACTTGATCCGGGCAATTAGTTCTGCCAGGCTGAAAGGCTTGGTTATATAATCGTCTGCGCCAAAGCCCAACCCTCTTATCTTATCGATATCTTCACTGCGGGCTGAAACTATTATCAACGGTATTTCCATCTTCTTTCGTATTTCTTGAATTACTTCCAAGCCATTTTTCCCTGGCAGCATCAAATCAACAATGATCAGATCATAGCTCTCATTAAGTGCTTTTTGAAGACCTTGATCCCCGTCCTGAACGATATCCACTCTATACCCGCTCATCTGCAAATAATCTCGCTGCAGTTCAGCAATATTCAGATCATCCTCAATCACCAGGATCTGTTTCATCGATATTCTCCTTTATTAACCGTGTATTAGGAAGGGATAGGGTAAAGCATGACCCTTTCCCTTCTATACTGGAAGCTTCAATCTTTCCGCCATGGGCTTCGATCAATTCCCGGGCGATAGCCAGGCCTAATCCAGTGCTCATCAAGTCCTTGGTTCGTTCGCTGTCGATACGATAAAATCGCTCAAAAATATGCTGTAGTTTATCCTCTGGTATTCCAGGTCCATTGTCTTGAATGGCCAGGTATATGAAACCTTCTTGCAGGTACAAATCGCTCTTGATAAGCAAACCCTGATCCGGTCCATATTTTACCGCATTGCCAATAATATTGCGAATAGCCTGATACAGCCTTTTAGGGTCTATGGGGACTGAATATTCATGCTCCAGCAGGTTAGTATACGATAATTGGATATTCTTTTCTTCCAGTTCTAAGTTAACTTCTTCCATAAGGTCATACATATAAGCCCCAATCTGCACCTCTTCAAAATGAAAATCCAGTTTGTTCATATCCAGTTGAGAAAACAGAAACAGATCGTCAATCAGCTTGTTCACATAGGCTATGTTGTAATCGATGATTTTTAAATACTTTTCCACTTTTTCCGAGGATCTTGCCGTGCCGCCCAAAATCGCTTCAATGTATCCCTGAATCGCGGCGATGGGTGTTTTTAAGTCGTGGGATATGTTAGCGACCAGGTTCTTTCGATTCTCTTCATAGTTCTGCTGCAAGATTTCACTGGCCTGTAGTTTTTTGGCCATCTGGTTAAAAGAATCAATGAGTAGTCCGATTTCATTTTCAACATTGCTTTCAATGGATACCGCATAATTCCCCCGGGCAATTTCCTGGACACCACGGTTAAGACTGGCTATAGGTTGAAATACCCTTTTTTCCAGCCGCCACAGGAAATACAGCTGCAGGATCTCCTTAATGCTGATAAATACGGCAAAAATGACAGCGATAGTCTGGTTGCCGGCCCAGGCAAACAACAAATAGATTACCAAGAGATAGAATAATAAAGCAAAAGGCCGGGAAAACCTTAAAATTCTATGATATTGGTGAAACTCGTCATGATGCTTGCATAATCTGTCATGATGTTTGCAGAATCTGTCATGCGGATGTCTATATTTCCAATCTGTCATTTTTCTTTGCTCCGATGTCATTTATTTATGTGAACAGCTTACTGTAATTAATCATACCATTATTAACATTACTGCTGTAGTTCTTGCTGTTTTTATTCAACTTGATCCCTCTGTTAAAAAAACCCAAAGATAACTTTTTAATGCATAAGTATTCAGGAGATTGACAATGGAATATTTATGCATTCAAAATCACCAATCTTACTTTTGCGGTTTAATCAATTTTGCTTTTCACGTTTCTCGTCTAAACCGATAAGGTTTCCATAACAATCTCTGATTTCTTTCCTGATAAAGAAACAGTACCCTTTATAAATTAAGTATGCCCCAGCAGCCAGTAGTATCAGCCCCAGTACTAAACAATCCATTTCAGTCGCCTCCTCGATTTACACAGCTGCATCAACGGGGCCCAGGCCCCGTGATGCTATCAGCCCAACTGTACTACACAGCTATATTAATTACCGAATTGAGTGTAAGATCATGGATTTTATCATCCTGTTCCAGTTTTCCTTTAATGTCTATCAGGATATCCTCCACCTCATATTTCTTATTAATCCTGCATTGAACTATTCCTTCATCCATAGAGCAGGAGCCTTTGAAAAAGAACTGCGGACCATGATGCCCGTGCATGTGATGGAGATGGAGACCTGTCTTTAAATCTTCAGGAATGTTCTTTAAATCCAGCGATAGCATTAATGATTTGTCCTCCTGTTCATCAACCTTCATATCATTGAGTGCACCCAGTACAACCATTAACCTGTCCAGCTTCTCTTTTGCCCCCAGCCTGTGCTTACAGGCATGATGCCGGTGAAAGAACATTGGCCTTTTATAGTCCTGCTTCTCATCCTCGGGGTCCTGATATACATTAAACTCAGTATTGCTCTCATGTTTGATCTGTTTGCCGTCATAATCAACTATGCTGGTAATCCTGGCCCTGCTCGTCCCGCTCAACATATCTTTGCTGAATTCATTGTCTACCCGGAATGCCTCCACTCCATCTTTCAGCCCGCTGATTTTCACAGTCCCGTTTAGAGTATCCTTATCTCTCATCACCCTGGCCACATCGTATAAAAGTTTGATTTTGTTCATTAAAATGACCTCCTTTTTATTTGCTTCCAGGTCATTGTATAGAACAGAGATAAAACCCAATTAAAGATTTCATAAAATTTTTATAAAATAATGAGAAAATCTATTTGCCTATGTGGAGAATGGGAGTAGGTATATTTATACATTACCTTACATCCCAATCGCCTTTTTCAGCGGCAACTAGTTGGCTCCCCCGGATAGTAAGAAGGCTGAACCGGCATAAGCCGATCCAGCCCTTAAATTTGTTCCACAATCGTTTCTGTTCAGACAATTTGCTAGTTATTTAGGGCGGTATTAACATGGCCGCCCCTTGACTCACATCAGTATCTGTATGGCATATCCGGCCAGTTCGGATAATGGTCCGGGATAAACCCCCAGCAGGATAGTGGCCAGAACACATATCCACAGAGCGACGGTACTGCCACCAGTTGTCAGCACCGGGGATTCATTTTCATTTTCTCCGATATACATGGCTTTGGAAACGCCCAGATAGTAGTATACTGATACCATACTCATGATCAAACCGATCACCGCCAGCCACAGATAGCCATTTTGTATAGCACCAGCGAAGAGATAGAATTTACCGGCAAATCCTGCCATGGGTGGAATCCCTGCCAGTGACAGCATACATATGGTCATTATGGCGGCCAGCATAGGCGAGCGTTTGCTGAGTCCGGCAAAGGCTTCTATTCCGGTTTTACCGGTATCCACCTCTACTGCCGTAGCAACTGCAAATGCACCGGTATTGGCAAAAACATAGATCATAGCATAAAATAGTACACCCTTTAATCCAAAAGAGTTGGCTGCCACTACTCCCACCAGGATATACCCGGCCTGGGCTATGCTGGAGTAGGCCAATAGCCTTTTTACATCCTTCTGACTCAGGGCGATAAGATTTCCTATTATAATGGTCAGAGCTGCTAATATAGCTAAGAGCATGCTCCAGTCAAAGGATGTATCCGCTCCGTTTATGGCCACCATAAATACTCTGACCAGGGCAGCAAAACCGGCTGCTTTGGAACCAACGGACAGGTAGGTAGTAATCGGTATCGGTGCACCCTGATAGATGTCCGGGGTCCACATATGGAAGGGTACTACTGATATTTTGAAGGCAAAGCCGGCAATTATCACTACTACACCGGCTAATAAAGCTGGCTGCATGGTAAAGGCGGATGCTATTTCAGTAAACATAGTAGTTCCGGTCATAGCGTAAACCAGACTTATACCAAAGAGTAAAATAGCCGAAGATAAAGCACCTAAAATCAGATACTTCAATCCTGCTTCAGCTGACAGCTGGTCATTCTGCAGATAGGCCGTCAGGATATAAAAACTTATGGTCATCAGTTCTAACCCTACATAAAGGGTAATAAATTCACCTGCTGAACACATCAGCATCATACCCAGAGTGGCTAAAATCATCAACCCATAGAATTCCGAACTCTTTTCTTCAAAGCGGGATATATATTTACCTGCCATAAGCATTACCAGAATACCCGCACTCAGGAATAGGAGTTTGAAATAGCTGCCGAACATGTCAATCTGGTAAACTCCATTAAAGAAAGCTTCCTCCTGGGAAAATGTGCTTATTGCGTAAATGAGTATGGCAATCATACCCAGCAGAGCCAATCGGTTTACCACCGTCTTGCCCCGAGCTGGCAGAGCCAGACCCAGTACCAGAACCAGCAGACCTAAGAGGGCTACCATAATTTCAGTCAATAATAACGAAATATCCATTAGAACAACCCTCCTATCTGTATAAGTGCCATTTGAGCCACCAGGGGCTCAACCCCATTGGTGATCAGATCCATAAGGGTGAATGGTAAACATCCCCCCAGTATAATGGCTAATCCCAGTACCACCAGGGGTACCAGTTCCGGGCCTTTTAAGTCCTGCAGGTGATCCCATTCCTCCTTGCGCGGCCCAAATAGCATCGTCCCTAAGGTGCGAAGTATATAAAGGGCGGTTAGGATTATGCCAGTGATGGCAATTATGGCAATCACTTTAAATGTGCTGAAAGCACCTACGAATATGGTGAATTCTCCAATGAAATTAACCGTTCCCGGTAATCCCAAAGAAGCCAATCCGGCGATCATAAAGCCAGTCGCCAATTTGGGCATCTGGTGAGCCAGGCCGCCAAAGTCTTCAATATTTCGAGTGTGGCTCTTTTCATAAAGGTTGCCGATCATAGCAAAGAACAGGGCCGCCATTACTCCATGGGCAAACATCATAATAACTGCACCGTTTATGCTTATGATGTTTAAGGCCGCGATGCCTATGAGAACATATCCCATGTGGCTTACGCTGGAGTAACCCACGATGTATTTCAAATCCTTCTGACTCAAACAGATATAGGCCGCATAGACCACATTGCCGATTGCCAGTACGGCTATAACCGGGGCTATAAATTTGGCTCCGAGCGGCAGTATAGTCAGGGCGATGCGGATCAGCCCGTAACCGCCTATTTTCTTTAATACCCCGGCATGAATCATGCTTACCGCTGTTGGCGCGCCCGCATATCCATCCGGAGACCAGGCATGAAATGGGAACATCGACAGCAAAGTGCCAAAGCCAAAGGCCATAAAAGCAAAGACCAAAATCTGAAATCCGCTGGAATAATCCAGAGTACCCAGAAATGCCATATCCATGCTGGGTATGCCGCTGATTGCTTTTGCTTTGATAAACAATGCGATTAAACCTGCCAGCAGAAAGGCACTACCTATCAGCAGATATATAGTCAATTTCATACCCGCGTATTCCTTGCTAACCCGTTTGGTGCTGCCAAACATGATTACCAGCAGATATATAGGTATAACCACAACTTCATAGAACAGGAAGAATATAAACAAATCTGTGGTAATAAATGTTCCCATAACTCCTGAGATCAATATCAACAGCAGGGTAAAAAATTCTTTGGCCCGCTCCTCTATTTTCCAGGAAGCATATATGGAACTGAAACCGATCAGGTTGGTTAAGAGCAGCATGGGAATGCTTATCCCATCCACTCCCAGAGCATAATTTACGCCCAGATCTTTTATCCAGGGTATAGTTTCAATAAACTGCATGCCTCCGAGCGCTTTATCATAACCCAGAAATACCACCAGGGATAAAATCATACTGATAAAGGTGGCGACCGCAGCTGTATATTTTATCGATTTGTGCTTATCTGCGGGCAGGCACATGATAATTATTGCTCCCAGCAAAGGCACCAGCAGAGTTGTTGTTAATACTGGAAATCCACTCATTAATTACCCACCCCCTTATACTATCACAGACACAGCAGCGACCGTTGCTACGACTACCAGAATCATTATCCCAGCCACCATATACAGCGCATAGCTCTGCACCTGTCCATCTTCAGTGTATTTCAAAGCATCTCCGCTCTTTCCGGTGAAAAATGCGATGCCATTTACTATACCGTTAACCACATGGATATCAAACCAGAACATCGCCTGCGCGGCTCCGAAAATGACGACATCGCCCAGTTTTGCGTACAGTTCATCAATATAGTACTTATTTTTCAAAATGTTATATACCGTACTGTATTTCTCCCGCAGAGCTTCATGGCTGATAAGCTTTTTCTGGTAAATCACCCAGGCCAGAATTATCCCGGCCAGGGCTATCACAGTAGAAGATATCATAATGGCTGTACTGGGCTCCGGCTGTATCCCTGCCGGGTTGTTCACAAAATGCCCAAAAGCATGATGCATAAGGGGTGAATTTACAAATCCCGCACAAACCGCAGCGATAGCCAGGATAATCAAAGGTATGGTCATCACGCCAGAATTCTCATGGGCTTTCTCCTGTCCGTAATTATTGCTGCCAAAGAAAGCGACAAAAATCAGACGGAACATGTAAAAAGCTGTTAAGAAAGCTACAAATGCTCCCAGGATATATAAACCGGTATTCCCACTGGCATAAGCCGCCAGCAGTATTTCATCCTTGCTCCAAAATCCTGATAATGGCGGTATTCCACACAGGGCCAGAGCTCCTATAATGAAAGTCCAGGTAGTGACAGGCATCTTCTTATACAGATTTCCCATCTTCCAGATATCCTGTTCCTCATGCATAGCCACGATAACGCTGCCTGCTCCCAGGAACAATAGACTTTTGAAAAATGCATGGGTCATCAAATGGAACATCCCCGCCGTCATTGCTCCTACGCCCATAGCCATCATCATATATCCCAGCTGGCTCAAAGTGGAATAGGCCAGGATCCTTTTTATGTCATCCTGGGTGATGGCGATAGTGGCAGCAAATATGGCAGTGATACCACCAATAACAGCTATGAAGGTCATAGCCTGCGGTACACTGCTGAATATAAAGAAGGCGCGGGCGACCAGGTAAACCCCTGCGGCTACCATGGTGGCCGCATGGATCAGAGCACTGACCGGGGTGGGCCCTTCCATAGCATCCGGCAGCCATACATGCAGCGGAAACTGAGCAGATTTACCCATCGGTCCAAAGAACAGCAGTATAGCAATAGGAATCAATACTGCCATATTGGTATAACCCGCCATTTCTTGAGATAATCCTGCAAAATTCAGAGTGCCAAAAATAATCTGCAGGAAGAGTATACCTAATAGAAAACCAAAATCTCCCACCCTATTGGTAACAAACGCCTTAATAGCAGCGTTTTTGGCTGATTCCTTACCAAACCAGAAGCCGATCAGGAAGTAGGAACATATACCTACCAGTTCCCAAAAGACGAACATTTGTCCGAAGTTATTGGCTACCACCAGTCCCAGCATGGAAGCAGCAAATAAACTTTGATAAGAATAGTAGCTGGCTATCCCAGGATCACCTTTCATATAACCCAGCGAATATATCTGTACCAGAGTTGCAATAGATGTTACTACAATCAGCATAACCGCAGTTAATGGATCGAGTAAAAGACCCATATCAATATTCAATCCCGGCATACTTAGCCAGCGGGCAGAAAATTCAAATACGGCTCCACCCTCTTCAGCAAATACGGCTGTCGCTATGGGTAAAGATAATATAAATGCTGCCGCTATGGCAAATATCGATAATCCTGCCGATACTTTGGGCCAGCGATGCAAAAATAATCCTATTAACGCAAAAGCTAGAAAAGGCAGGGCTGGTATTAACCAGGCATTGGGTAAAATAAATTCATACATATGCATCACCTCACCACTTCAACAGGTTGAAATCATTTAAATCAACCGATTTTCTCTGCCGGTATATAGAAATAACCAGGGCCAGGCCCACAGCTATTTCCGCAGCGGCGACAACAATAATAAATACGGAAAATAATTGTCCCACAGCCGCAGCAGCATTCATAAACTTGTTAGCTGCGACAAAATTAATATTTACCGCATTCAGCATCAGTTCTACCGACATCAGGACCGCGATAGCGTTTCTTCTGGTCAGTACTCCATAAACACCGATACTGAATATAACAGCACTCAGTAATATATAATGGGGTAACCCTATCATTTGTTTTCAACCCCCTTCGCAAGAATGATAGCTCCAATCACTGCCACCAGCAGCAATATGGCGGCGGCTTCAAAGGCAATAACATAATCACCCAGCATCAGCTCCGCCAGCATTCCGACTGAATTATCTACTCCCTGCAGAGCAGTTTTGGGCCATTCGCTAAACCCTACTGCCGCAATTATGGAGGCCAACATCATTACGGTTATAGTCCCTCCGGCAAACCATGCCTTGGTACGGGTAGTCGGCAGGTTAGTCCTTCTCGCTTCTTTGTTCATTAGTAACATCACTGCAAAGATAATCAATACCGAAATGGCACCTGCGTAAACCAAAATCTGGATAGCCCCCAGAAATCCAGCATTCAGCTGAAAGTATATGGCAGCCACTCCCAGCATTGTAAACACCAGACTCAATGCACTGTAGATAATGTTTCTAAATAAAACTACCCCCAGGGCTCCCAATATGGTTACCCCACCGATAGCCAGAAATGCGGCATCATACAGTGAGAAGGCAGAGAATTCAAACATTATTCCTCTCCTCCTTTCTCAGCCTGTAAGCGATTTTTCTTTTCTTTAGTCACGAAACCGGCTGCCACTTTGGCAGCCTTTTCCTTATCTTTAACCAGAAGCTCAGCAATTTTCCCTGCAGTTTTTTCATTGGACTGCATCAGTTCTGACAAAATACCGATATCTTCTTCCTGTTCCAGCATTTTGGCCAGTATTTTCTGGGGGTTCTTTTGCAGAGCTTTCAGCATAGCATCAATCTGCTTTTGTTCCTTACTTTCCTGCTCATCTTGCACAGGTGCAGCGTCCGCTTCTTTCTCTTCATCCATTTCTGCCGGACGGAGATACACCCGTTTAATATCGTCACGGCTGAATGTTGATAATTCAAAATCATGATCAAAATGCAGGCAATCTTTTGGACAACCTTCTACACATAGATTACAGAACATACAGTATTGAAAGTCTATGGTATAGCTCAAGAGTTTTTTCTTTTTACTGTTTTCACTCTTCTCCGTTTCAAATGACAGCACATTATTGGGGCAGCTGTTAACACAAATGCCGCAGGCTATGCATTTTTCAAATTCAAACTGCAGGCAGCCCCGAAAACGTGTAGCAAGCTCTGGCATTACATCGGGATACTGTTCGGTTATTTCTTTCTGGAAGAAATGCTTTAAGGTAATACCCAGTCCTTTTATTAAACCCTGTCCATTCATAACTTAACACCACCCCATCCATTGGCAGAAATAGATTCCCGCACCAGTAAGCAAGATATTGCCCAGACTGACTGGAACCAGCACCTTCCAGCTGAAAGACATCAGATGATCCATCCTGATACGGGGGAAAGTCCATTTAACCCAGAAAAATACCAGGATCACCCCATAAGTCTTGATTATGATCCACAGCCACGATGGGAGCCAGGGACCCTGCCATCCCCCCAGAAAGACCGTGGCCATCAAAGCGGAGACCGCCACCAGGTTGGTATATTCGGCCAGAAAAAACAGAGCCCAGCGCATACCGGTATATTCGGTATAAGCACCGCCGGTAAGTTCCTGCTCGGCTTCCGGCATATCGAAAGGCCCCCGGTTTAATTCGGCTGTAGCTGCTATGAAATAGGTTAGAAAGGCAATCGGCTGCAGGATGACAAACCATATATTGTCTTGCGCTGCCACAATGTCCTGGAGGTTTAATGAGCCGCTGATCATCACTACCCCCAGCAGGGAAAAAGCCAGGGGAATCTCGTAACTTATCATCTGGGCCACCGACCGTACGGCCCCCATCAAGGACCATTTATTATCCGAACCCCACCCGGCCATTAATAAAGCGATGGTGCTCAAGGACCCCATGGAAATAAAAAATAAGAGTCCGATGTTCAAGTTAATTACTTCCATGCCTTGACCCATAGGTATAACTGTATACAGCATAACTGCCACCACTATGAAAAACATGGGCGCGGTTTTAAAGATAAGTTTGTCTGCTGCTGATGGTACAATATCTTCTTTAGTCAGAAGCTTGATGGCATCAGCTATGGTCTGGAATATCCCGAAAGGCCCCAGCCGATTAGGTCCCAGTCTTTCCTGGAAAAAGGCACTGACCTTCCTCTCCAGCCATATCAAGATAATAATGTTCAGGGTGATTATAGTTATTATTATTATCCATTTAACTAATAACAAAATAACATCGGCCCATACCGGTGATAGTCCCAGGGTTATCATCCACCCGGTTAAGGCTGTCGCCAGATTTGTAAACAAATGTTCCATATAACAGTCTCTCCTCTAGATTCTGATTGATCAACTGGATTAGCTAACTATTTACCTATCTATCTGATTCTCCCAGTATAGGGTCCAGGGTAGCAATATTGGTTATGAGGTCTTGAAATACCCCTCCCCTACATACCAGGGGCAGAACCATCAAGTTGATAAAAGATGGAGCCCTTACGTGCAAACGATAAGGTTTGTTTCCACCATCGCTTACTATATAGTAACCCAGTTCGCCTTTGGCTGATTCTATCCGGTGATAAACTTCTGTTCCCGCTTCGGCTTTCAGTACTTTTGGAATTTTAGCCTTTACTTCTCCTTCAGGCAGATTATCCAATGCCTGCTGAATAATACGACCACTCTCTCCAAGTTCCTCGATCCTTATGTTCCAGCGATCCAGTGAATCTCCGCCGCTGCGGGCAGGTATGTCAAAATCGAAACGATCGTAAATCCCATAGGGTTCAGCTTTCCGAATATCATAGGCTATACCGCTGGCTCTAAGGTTAGGCCCGGTTACACCGTATTTCACAGCATCTTCCTTGCTCAAAATGCCTACACCTTTCATCCGTGCTTCCCAAATTTCATTGCCAGTCATTAAGCCGTTATATTCATCCATCATTTTAGGGATATCATTAACAAAACTCTGTACAGCAGGAATGAATTCATCCGGGATATCAGCTCCGACTCCTCCTATTCTGATATACGAAGATAGGAGTCTTTGCCCCCCGGTCATTTCGAAGATATTCATTATCCTTTCCCTGTCCCTCATCCCATACATTAAGCCTGTAGTTGCCCCCAGGTCTATTCCGGTTGCTGATATGGCAATCTGATGAGAAGCTATACGTGATAGTTCTGCCATTATTATTCTTATATACTCAGCCCTTTCCGGTACCTCTATTCCCAGCAGTTTTTCTACTGCCTGACAATAGCCCAAAACCGGTAAATTAGTAGCCAGATAATCAAGCCGGGCGGTATAGGGGACGAATTGCTGGTAAGTCTTGCTTTCTGCAATTTTTTCTACGCTTCTATGTACATACCCCAGGTGTACTATAACATCCTGAATGATCTCTCCATCCATTACTGCTTCGGCATGCAATCCACCATGAGTACTGGGATGGATGGGGCCCACATTAACGTTATATATGTCGCTTTGCATCAATTTTCATCGCCCTCCCATCACAAAATCTTTGCGCAGGGGATGCCCGACAAAATCGTCCGGCAGTAGTACCCGGATCAGGTTGGGATGACCTTTAAACTTGATCCCCATCAAGTCATATACTTCTCTTTCCTGCCAGTCGGCAGTGGGCCATATATCGATAAGAGAATCTACTTCAGCCGAAATTCGAGGAATCCTGGTCTTAACACAGACCTTATCATTAGCGGGAATTGAATAAAGATGGTAAACCACTTCAAACTCCTCACCATAATCAACCGAGCTTAAATTAGCCAGGTGGTTGAAGCCATAATCATCTCTGAGCTTGAGCATTAATGTCGGTAATGCCATTTTGTCTATGTTTAAAACAGTGAAAAACTGATCCCTCGTCGTTATCAATTTATCTCCTAACTGCTCTTCCAGTTTCTGGACCATCTGCTCCAGGTTAATTTCCTGCACCTTATCAACTCCTCCGGTATTCGCCCTGCTGGACTTTCTTTTTTAGTTCCAGCATGCCGTGAAACAAGGCTTCCGGCCTTACCGGGCATCCTGGTATGTATACATCCACGGGTATGATCGAGTCTACCCCCGGCAGTACACTGTAGCCATCTTTAAAGGGGCCGCCGCTAACGGCACAGTTGCCCATGGCAATCACCCACTTGGGCTCCGGCATCTGCGCCCACACCCGTTCAATGGCCGGCTTCATCTTCAGTGTAATAGGGCCAGCCACAGTCAATAGGTCAGCCTGACGCGGCACCGCCCTTACCACCTCATATCCAAAGCGAGCCTGGTCAAATCTGCCCGCTCCTGCCGCCATTACCTCAATCGGGCAGCAGTTGCAGCCATAGTTCAAGGGCCAAAAGGACCATGATCGTCCCCAATTCCACAGTTTCTCAAAGGTAGTAACCAGTATATTATTTCCGGCCAGCTCTTCCACATCATTTAGCTGGTCATTCTTCGTTTCTAGTACCATTCCAGCGCCCCTTCCTTCCAGGCATACCATAAGCCAATCAGCAATATGGCAATAAAGATTATCATCTCAATAAAGGCGAAAGGCCCCAGCACCCCAAATTTAACGGCCCAGGGATAAAGAAATACAATTTCCACATCAAAAGCCAGAAATACCAGGGCATACAAAAAATAGTTCACTTTAAACCTGATCCAGGTTTTGCCTTGAGTATTTACCCCACATTCATAAGTAGTAAATTTCTCATCGTCAGGACCTGCCTTTGGTTTAGGCCGGAAAAGCCAGGCCAGAGCCATGGCGGTAACTGGAAAGGCCAGAGTAATTAGAAAAAATAGCCCTAGGGCTGGATAATTTGCCAACAAGCCCCTTCCCTCCTTTTCTGATAAATACTAACCCATATGTTTTCCAGGTTGTTTATGTTGTTTATAATGAAATAAATCCTCCTCTCCAATTTTTTGCAGTAGTATCAGTAAATATGCAATTTTCATGCCAGATCCACCAACAATACTATCTTCAGCCGGAGTACCCGCTTACCTAGCCTCCTTCCCCCCTCAGATTCCAAGCAATTGTTGTACAATTGTTCTATTTGAAACACATGTAACTGTACACTTTTTCAACAGTTACAGCGGCTGACTTTCGATCACTCATATTCTGATTTGTTCCGCTGGCGTAATATACATCCCGTAATTTGTGAAAATTTTGTCTAACTATGTCTCATTATAATACAAGCCCCTCTAAAAACCCATAGTAAAATGCCTACTTTATAATAGTAAAAATTAACTTGTTTTATTTTTCACATAATATCTGCAACTAAAGAATATGCATTGACAGTATCCTAATAGTTAAAGTAGTATTTTATTGAGTTATACGAAAACGATATACTTATTATAATATTATATTATAATAAGTATAGTCTTTTATGTTAATGCCGTGATATAGACATTTCTGTCGGCATCATTAACTTTAGTAATTTAAGTAAGCTTGCACTTGTGCATTTCCTTAGAAAGCAATTCGGGTTATATATTATGATCACACAGACTCGTTTTCTATCTGGATTAACATCTTGTTTAAATAATACTACAGTGCCTATGCTCATCATGCAAGTAAATCCAGTTTATGCATCATGATTGCAGGCAGCATTGTTCAATCTTTGCTGAGATATTGTACGGTTATCTTTTGCGAAAGGAAGGTAGGCAATGGCAACTAGTATTGAAAGTTTTTCGAGCATCAGGGAAATAGCAATCATGCAGCTCAAGGCATTTAAGGAAGCTGGCGGCAAAGTGGTGGGCCGCTACTGTGCCTATACCCCCACTGAACTCATCCTGGCAGCTGGAGCAGTACCGGTAGGTTTGTGCGGTACCAGCGAAAAACCCATTCCAGCTGCGGAAGAAGTGCTGCCCCGGAATTTATGTCCACTGGTAAAATCGTCTTATGGTTTTGCCGCTACCGACACCTGCCCCTTTTTTCATTTTTCAGATTTTATCCTGGGCGAAACCACCTGTGATGGAAAAAAGAAGATGTTCGAGATTATGCAGGACATAAAGCCGGTGCACGTTATGCAGCTTCCTTATGCGGGTCTTAAACATGCACTGGAAATGTGGAGCGAAGAACTGCGCAGGCTGCGACGGTATCTGGAGGAGCAATTTGAAGTAAAGATTAATGATGATGATATTTGGCAGGCCATTGACCTGGTTAACCGGGAATCAGCAGCCCTTAAAGCGGTATGCGATCTCAACCAGGCCGACCCCCCACTTATGAGCGGAAAGGAATTATTGTCTGTATCCTGGTCCCGCAGTTTCAGCACCGATGTGGAAGAAGTAATAAGGATGCTGGAAGAACTTAGTGCCAGCCTTGCTGCCTCTCCTAGCAGCAAGCAGACCGGCCTGCCCCGCATTCTTCTAACTGGCTGCCCGGTCGGAACCGGTACCGAAAAGGTAGTCGTACTGGCTGAAGACCTGGGAGCTAACGTAGTAGCTATGGAGCTTTGCAGCGGCTACAAAACCCTCAGTCTGCAGACTGATACCTCCTATGATGACCCGATTACTGCCCTGGCTGACAAATACCTGCAGATTCCCTGTTCTTGTATGAGTCCTAACCAGGGGCGACTGGAACTCATACAACAGATGATCAAGGATTTTCAGGTAGATGCGGTAATAGATCTGACCTGGCAGGCCTGCCACACTTATAATATTGAAGCTTATAAAGTCGGCCAGCTGGTCAGAAACCTGGAATTGCCCTACCTGCAGTTGGAAACCGACTATTCCCAGGCTGATGTGGAAAGCCTTAAAGTTCGGATAGAAGCATTGCTGGAGATTATATAAATAATTTTGCTGGAAAAAGATATAATGTGCCGGCTTGGATGCATGAATATTCCGTCGCTAAGACTCCTCATGTGAAACACCAACTGCTCGTCTTGCGGCTCCTGCATGTTTATGCATCCAAACAGGGTTTTTACATTGCATCTTAATAATATAAAAGGAGTGGAGAAGTATGGCTGATTACCGTCAGATGTGGAGTGACCTGGGGATGGATCTGGAAAAACATGATATTTTATGCGAAGTCCTCCCTGATGCTTTTGGGGGGGTTTATCTCTCCCAGGAAAACCGCCCCGAGGGGATGGATTACTTTAATTTTGTCGTAGCTGAAATTCATGGAGTTAGACCGGCTGAACTGATAGAGCACCAACAGAAAGGAGGTAAGGTTTTCGGCACCTTCTGTGTTTATGTTCCAGATGAAATAATATTTGCTGCTGGTGGCATTGCTACCGGGTTGTGTGGAGGTTCTCAGTTCTGGGTCCCGGGTGGTGAGAAAGTCCTGCCGGCTAACACCTGCCCGTTAATTAAGGCCTCGGTTGGTGCTCGTTTGGATGGTACCTGCCCCTTTTTCCAGATAGCTGATATGTATATTGGTGAAACTACCTGCGATGGCAAGAAAAAGGCCTGGGAAATCCTTAATCAGGATGTCCCGGTTTATGTAATGGATCTCCCTCAGATGAAACGAGAAAAAGACCTCCAGGCTTGGGAAGAAGAAATCAAATCTCTTATGCAAAAGGTCGAAGAAGTAACCGGCAATAAAATTACCATAGAGGTACTGGCGGAAAATATTAAGCTTATTAATAAAAAAAGGAATGCCCTGGCTCGTCTCTATGCACTCCGAAAAACCTCACCGGTACCAATCAGCGGTAAAGATGCGCTCTTAATAACCCAGATCGCTTTTTATGATGACCCGGGCCGCTTCACTGACCAGCTTAACTTGCTATGCGATGAACTGGATAAAAGAGTATCTAACGGTGAAGGAGTTTTCCCGGCCGATGCCCCCCGTATAATGATTACTGGAACACCTATGGCTATCCCCAATTGGAAACTGCATCATGTAGTGGAAACCCTGGGAGCAGCTGTAGTAGTAGAAGAATTATGTACTGGAGTACGTTATTTTGAGAACCCGGTTGACCAGAGCGGCAGCAGCCTGGATGAACAGGTACAATACCTGGCAGAACGCTATATGAAAACCAACTGCGCCTGCTTTACTCCTAATCCAGGTCGGATCGAAGATATTATGCGACTGGCTGAAGAATATCGGATAGATGGAATAATCGATTGCAACCTGCAGTTCTGCGGCCTGTACTCCACAGAAAGTTATCTGGTCCAGCAGGCTGTAAAAAAGGCCGGAATTCCAGTAATGCATATAGAAACCGATTACAGTGAACAGGATTTTGAACAAATGAGAACCAGAGTAGAAGCATTTCTGGAAATGCTGGAAAAATAGGTAATTATATGGCTGATAACCAGGAAATATATAGATATTACATATTGTTTCCTAACCACCATGAAGGATTGAAGGCCCACAAGTATCTGAAGGAAGCCGGGATAAAGTGCACCATTTCCCCCACTCCCCGAGAGGCCAGTAAATCCTGCGGTATTTCCCTGCTAATCGACGAAGAAAATGTTAGCTCGGCCAGAAACGCTATTGGAGATCACAGTATAAAAATAGACGGTATAGTAAAGATTCTGAGCAAGAATCAAAATGGATACCGGTCTGGTTAAATAATTCTGCGAAAAATGGGGCGTCCTATAGCTGGACGCTCCCGTTTTATCCGCAGGACATTTTCCCCATATTCATACAACATAAATCATAAGAGATGCCTATCCCATTTTAATTCTTTAAATAGAAGGAGGTGTAATTTTAAGATAATTTTTTTATTTAAAAAGAGTTAGCTAACAAAGACCGTGCATAGAATAATATAAAGATAAACAAAACTTTATATTGAAATTTGTATATAAATTTGAGAAAATACAGGAGTAGGAATAAATGCCAGCTTTGAGTTGGTTTTTAAGTAAATGTAGAATTAATATTCTCTTATAAGGTAGGAAGGTTAGAACGGTAGGTAAAAGAATCAGGTGTTAATACCCGTTTTTAGATCTCGTAAAGGGATCAGGTATTAAGTGCCGTTCTCGGACTCCTGCGGGAGTTTTTTTGTTACCTTGATATTTGAGGCAAAGGAGGCGAACACGACTAGTATCATTGATTTGTGTTAATCACCATTGTTATTTGATACTACAGTCCAAAAGCCCTTCAAGGTTTTTAAAAGTAGTATTGCAGAATGGCTAAACAATTAAAAAGGTAGGAAGGTAAGACGGTAGGTAAAAGAATGAGGTGTTAAACCTGGTAATCCTGGCTGCACTTTACGTGAGCAGGATTCAGCACCATTCTTGGAACTCCTATGGGAGTTTTTTTCTTGCCTGAAGCCAGTTATGAGGAGGAGAAAAATGCAAGAATTGTTGGGTAGCAGAAAAAAGAGTTTGGGAATGAGCAAAAAATTGCTGTGCCTGATGCTGATTTTGGTACTGAGCACAGCCGTGGGATGCTCGAATTCGAGTAATGAATCCACACAAGAACCGAAGCAGGCAGAAGTAGTTGAACTGAGATTGGCACATTTTTTCCCCAGTACTCACCCGGCTGAGACTGAATTGATCCAGCCCTGGATTAAAGCTGTAGAAGAAGCAAGCAATGGACAGGTGAAAATAACCAGTTACCCCAATCAAACCCTCTTGAACGCTGATTCCATATATGCCGGGGTAGTTGATGGCAGTACTGATCTGGGTCTTTCATGTTTTTCATACACCCGGGGCCGTTTCCCGGTACTGGAAGTCTTTGAACTGCCTGGGGTTACTTATAATAATTCCAAAGTTGCCAGCAAAGTGGCCTGGGAGGGTATACAGGAACTTAATCCACCAGAAATTCAGGATACTAAACTTATGATGGTGCTAACTACCGGCCCGGGGGACTTGTATACCAAGGATCCAGTCCGCAGCCTGCAGGATTTACAAGGCATGGAAATTAGAGCCACCGGACTAAGCGCTACAACCCTGGAGACCCTGGGAGCTGTTCCAGCCGCGATGCCTCAATCAGATGCATATGAAGCCCTGACCAAAGGTGTGGTCAAGGGAAATCTTGGCCCGGTTGAAGTCTTGAAGGGATGGAAACAAGCGGAAGTCACCAGTTACATCACTGAGACCCCGTTCTTATATAATACTTTGTTTTTTATTACCATGAATCTTGATAAATGGAATTCACTGGACCCGGATATTAAAGAAGCAATTGAAGCCGTCAATGATGAGTATTTTGAACAGGTAGCTATAGGTTTATGGGATAAACAAAATGAGGATGCCTTAAAGTATGCAGTCGATGAGCAGGGCATGGAGGTCATCACCCTCTCCCAGGAGGAAAGCGATAAGTGGATTAATCTAGTCCAACCCATTCAAGACGATTTTGTGGCCAGAATGGATGCAGCCGGACAGTCGGGACAGGAAATACTGGATACAGTTAAGAGGCTGGCTGATAAATACAACGCCGAATACCAATAAGGGATGAGGAGGTGCAGATGATATGAACAAATTAGCCCGGCTGGCCAAGGAGATAAGCCAGCATCTGGATTATCTGGCGGGATTATGTATTGTAGCGGTGATGCTGCTGGTAGTAAGCAATGTCCTGCTCCGCACCCTTGTTCATCGCCCTATACTGGGAACCTACGAATATGTGAACATGCTAACCGCTGTGGGTGTCGGCCTAGCCCTGGCATACTGCGCCTATCAGAATGGTCACATTGCGGTAGATTTTATAATTGAACGTCTTTCGCAAAAAATGCAGACCGCGGCCGATGTGCTTACCAATGTTACTGCACTATCATTTTGGAGTATGTCAGCATGGCACGTGGCCAAGTATGCCCGTACCATGCTGGAAAGCAATACCGTATCACCTACCACCCAGTTTCCCCTGTGGCCGGTAGTCTTCCTGATAGCTTTAGGCCTTATGGCTTTAAGCCTGGTATTGACAGTCCAATTGACCCAATCATTACAGATGGCTTTTGCCGCCAGTCTCCCTAACCGCTTGCGGCCTGCTGGCTTTAAGCCTGGTATTGACGCTCCAATTAACCCTGCCATTGAAGAGGGTTTTTAGATGAATTCACTGCTTGCGGGACTTTTAGGTTTAGCTGCTTTTATGCTCTTATTGGTACTAAGAATGCCTATTGCCTATGCTATGGCCCTGGTCGGATTTGTAGGTTTTAGCTGCCTTACTTCTGTGTCTTCAAGTTTCAGTATGGTAGCCAAGGAAATCTATAACACTTTTTCTTCATATTCTCTAAGTGTTATTGTAATGTTCATCTGGATGGGATTTCTTGCCTATTACTCGGGCATTGGAACTCGATTGTATGTATTTGCATATAAGCTGATTGGACACTGGCCGGGCGGCCTGGCCATTGCTACTCAGATAGCATGTGGGGTTTTTGGCGCCATCTGCGGTTCTAATACGGCTACTGCAGCAACCATGGGTGCGATTGCCCTGCCGGAAATGAAAAAATACAACTATGATATGTCCCTGGCTACTGCCAGCATTGCTGCTGGCGGAGTGCTGGGGGTACTGATTCCTCCCAGCGTAATATTTATTGTTTACGGTATGGCTACCGAACAGTCCATTGGCAAACTGTTTATGGCCGGTATCATCCCGGGCATTATGCTTATGTTGTTTTATATTATCACCATCTGGATTTTAACCCTGCGCCAGCCTGCCCTGGGCCCACCTGGACCCAGAGCAGGCTGGAAAGAGCGATTTAATAGCCTGCGCGGCGGCCTGGCCGAAGTGCTGTTTGTATTTGCCTTATCTATGGGCGGTCTGTTTGCGGGATGGTTCACTCCCACCGAAGCCGGGGCAGTAGGTGCGGCTGGTGTACTGCTAGTGGCACTGCTGGGCAGAAACTTGACGATAGAAAATTTTAAGAAATCTCTTTTCGATGCCACCCGTACTACAGCAATGATTATGCTGATGATTGCGGGAGCTATGATATTTGGCCGCTTTATGGCCATCAGCCGGGTCCCTTTTGAACTGGCTTCCTGGGCCGGATCATTACTCCTTCCTCCGTTTGCGGTAATGGCCATTATTTTGCTTATCTATCTGATCCTCGGCTGCTTTATTGATGCTCTGGCACTTATTCTGCTGACCATCCCTATCTTCTTCCCAGTGGTGGTAAATACTCTGGGTTACGACCCGATATGGTTTGGAGTGATCATGGTTATGGTAGTAGCTATGGGGGTAATCACTCCTCCGGTAGGTATGAATGTCTATGTAATCAAAGGAGTAGCGCCAGAAATTCCGATAGAATCAATATTCAGGGGTATATGGCCTTTTCTCATCGCTTTGATAATTTGTTTGATAGTATTGATAGCCTTTCCCTCCATTGCCATATTCCTTCCCTATTCACTAATGAAATAATTTTTTCCAATAGGGACGGTAGGGGTAGGACAAGAGAACAATTTTCATGACTATCTATATGTATTTTCTGACAATATTTCTTTTCATAAGACTGTAAACTTAAATTGAGTGTTTTTATATGCTTTGCATCCCATTGATTAATAAGTAAATAATGTGTATCATGGAAAAAATTAGTATCCAAACCATCGACATGCAAAACTGCGGCTGAGGCTGCGGTTTTTGTGATCTTAACCATATTTACATTATCTGGATGTTGATAATTGGTAGAAATAAATGATTTTTAATATTCTACCTGATAATTTGTCCAAGGTGTTTGGAGGGGAGGGGTATTATTGATAGCCACTGCCAGCAAAGGCAATCATCTATTGAAGTTATACGAGAAGCGCATGGCCGCACTCAAGGTCGAACTAGATAATGAAGCGGTCCTGCGTAAACAGGCTGAAGAAGAATATTGTTCTTTCCAGCATTACATTGAAAATCTCTTTGATAATATGACCGATATTATCTTTACCCTGGATAAAGAATGGAGATTTGTCAGTTTAAACAAAAGAACTGAACAGGTCCTGGGCCGCCCTAAGCAAGACCTTATCGGCACCGGCGCAGTAGATTTATTGCCCCGCTGCATTGGCAAAAACATATATAGCCATTGTATAAAGGCTATGCAGGAAAACACGGAATTACATTTAGATATATATGAACCTGATCTAAACCAATGGCTCGAAGTTAATGCCTACCCTAACCAGGATATTCTGGCAGTATTTATTCGTGATATCACGGAACGCAAAGTAGCGGAAGAGGCTTTCAGGGAATCCAAGCAGGTTATCGATGACATTATCAATTTTCTGCCCGATGCAGCTATGGTCATTAACTGCCAGGGTCGGGTCATAGCCTGGAATAGAGCTGCCGAAGATATGACTGGAATAAAACGTGAAGATATTTTGGGCCATGCTGATTACGCCTATGCTGTCCCCTTTTATGGCGAAAGGCGCCCCATACTGATTGACCTGGTTCTGAAACCGGAAGAGCAGTGGGAAAAAGATTATGAAAAAATATATAGAAAGGGTAATGTCTTAATCGGGGAAAGAAGTTACGCCCTGGCCAGAGTATCGGGTTTGTATCTGCGGGGCACAGCAGCACCCCTTTACGATCCCGCCGGTAACATCATCGGGGCTATCGAGTGCATAAGCGATATAAGCGATCACCGGCGTACAGAGAAAGCCCTACGAAACAGTGAGGCAATGTATCGCTGCATTGTCGAGACAGCCAATGAGGGGATCTGGCTGCTGGATCAAGATAATAAAATTATTCTCGTTAATAAAAAAATGGCTCAGATGCTCGGCTATGATATAGATGAGATCATGGGGAAGTCATTATATGAATTTATGGATGAGGAACGGGAAATTATCGCCCGAAAACATAACCTCCTCAGGCAGCAGGATTTGGTTGAAACTTGTGAGTTTAAATACCTGCGCAAAAATGGAGATGCGGTCTGGACCCTGTCATCAATAGCTCCTGTTTATGATAAAGAGAAAAAATTTTCAGGTTCGCTGGTTATGATCACCGACATAACTGAAAGAAAAAAGGCCGAAGAGGCATTACGAAATAGTGAAGAAATGTACCGCCGAATTGTAGAAACAGCCAACGAAGGGATAGGTATGACAGACGATGTCGGTACGGTATTATTTGCTAACCATAAATTGGCTGAAATGCTGGGTTATAATGCTGATGAAATGATCAATATGTCACTATATGATTTTACTTTTAAAGATGACAAATTGTTGATTGATGCCCTTATGCAAAAACGGAGGCAAGGAGTTAAAGAAATCTGTAATATCAAATACCGACGTAAGGATGGTTCTGCTTTATGGGCTGTTGTTGTCGCTCAGCCTATTGTAGATAACTCTGGGAACTATGTAGGTTCTCTAGGTATGGTTACTGATATCAGTGAAAACAAAAAACTAGAAATGGAAGTGGCCCATCTGGACCGTCTAAATCTGGTGGGAGAAATTGCTGCGGGGATCGGCCATGAAATAAGAAATCCCATGACCGCAGTACGCGGTTTCTTGCAAATACTGAGCCAGGACGAAAAGTACCTCCATGATAAGGAACATTTTAACCTGATGATTGAAGAATTGGACCGTGCCAACTCCATCATTACAGAATTTCTCTCCCTGGCTAAAAATCGGGAAGTTAAGCTGGAAGCAGCTGACCTCAATGATATAATAGCAGCTATCCTTCCCTTAATACAAGCAGAGGCCATAGTCCATGATAAACATATCAGCATTAATCTAAAACCAATCCCATATCTCCTGCTGGATGAAAGAGAAATCCGCCAGTTGATCCTTAACCTGGTTCGCAATGGATTGGATGCCATGCAGTCAGGGGGAATTCTGAGCATAGAAACATTTACCAGTAATAACAAGGTAGTTTTGGCTATCAAAGATCAGGGCAGCGGAGTAGATGAGAGTATACTGGATAAACTTGGCACTCCATTTATTACCACTAAAGAGAATGGGACCGGGTTGGGCCTGCCAGTGTGCTATAATATTGCAGCTCGACACCATGCTCAAATAACATTGGAGACAAGTCCTGAAGGCACCAATTTTTATGTAATATTCCAGGTGTCGCGGGTGTCGCGGGGACGGTTCTTTTGACACGCTATCTATCTGATCTTTGCGGCGTGTCAAAAGAACCGTCCCCGCGACACGCCACACTTTTAGTCTCGATCGGCTGCGGCTGAAAGGATAACACCCTGATTTCTAGCCATAGCTGTGCAGTCCAGACAATAGATAGTTGACTCCAAAGAAAGTAAATAGTACCAGGATGAAGCCAGCCACTACCATAAGGTTGGCATTGCTGCCTTTCCACCCTTTGCTGCGATAAACATGCAGGTAGATAGCATAAATTATCCACGTTACCAGAGCCCAGGTTTCTTTGGGGTCCCAACTCCAATAGGTTCCCCAGGCCTGTTCAGCCCATATGCCGCCTAGAACTATAGAGATTGAGAGCATTACGAAGCCCCCACCCGCTGCTCGATAAACATTGATATCCTCATTGTTTTCCTTTTTTACCAGCTGCACTGCTGCCAGGGCTGCACCCAGCGTGAAAGCGCTGTAGGCAATTACTGCTGTTAATACATGACTGGTAAGCCACGGGCTTTTCAATGCCGGCATCAACGGACTGTAAGCTCCATGCTGATGAGGCATTAAAATAAACACCGATGCCAGCAATAAGGCAGCAATAAACATCAATACTGCCCCACTGGTTTTACTCTGACTCATCTTTTCATACAGCAAATACAAGAGCACACTTATGAAAGTGAAGCTAATCAAAAACTCATAACCGTCAGTTAAAGGCAGCCGGCCGCTTATTATGGTTCGCGCCACCAGTGCGGTGAGATTAGCCAGGACACCTGTTATAGCTGCCAGCTTGGCTGCCTGGAATAGCTGATTGTGCCTGGTCTTTAGCCCCACTGCATATAAAATACCGCTTATTAAATATACGAACATGGCCAGTCCAATACTGATTTTAATTAATACCGCCATATTTATTCCTCCGCCATTTTACTGTCAGTACTCTTTCTTGGTTTGGCAAAGATATTGATTTCGGCTAAGGCTGCCCCCAGCATAAATAATATTCCTCCAGCTCCTGCATAAGGCAGTCCTGGATCTTCTTTCACTTTCAAAACCGAGTACGACTTGAGGCCATTAAACTCAACATAGGCAGCTGAGTCTATTTCAATCCTTTCGCCAAAGGGGGCAGCGCCTACGCCCATGAGCACTTTATCCTGATAAACAGAATATATTATCCTGGGATTATTAGGCTGTATAGATTTACTTTCCATACCGTAGGCAGGATCAAAATCCGGTATATACTTGAAGACCTTTACCTGCCAGCTGCTCCCCGGAATATCCAGCAGCTGTCCTTCCTGAGCGGTAAAGGTATCAACCTGCCCCTGCCCTTCTATAGTCACATCTACCATGCTGCCATAACTCTGCTGGTAAATTTTTATCCCTTCATACTGCAGGGGATGATTAACACTGATAGTAGCCTGTTGTTCCAGGCGGTCGCCTTTATACAGGCTTACTCTAGACAAATATTGGGATGGCATATTATTTTCATATAATTCGATTTCAAATGCTTCCAGGAACAGAGTTACTTTTTCCCCCTCTTTATCCCGGGTAATAAGTGCTCGTTCCCCTTCTGCCAGCTTAACCGTACCACTGTGCCCGGCCCAGCCATTAATCATTCCCCCGATCAGGATAAATATCAATCCGCTATGCAGAATCAAGAGGCCCCACTGCCTTAATTGCTTTATAATATCGGTCTGCTTTGCCAGCAGCTTCCGGAGCTTGAGACAGCGGTTAAAGGTACATAGGCCCAGGTTTATAAACAGCATAATTAATAAGGCATTAAACAACAGCAGATGGTAAAACCTATCCGGCAGTATACTGCTTCCTACTGCTGAAAATACAGCCAGCAGTGCCAGTAAAGCTACTCCGGTTTTCATGGAAGATGATATTTTGAACATATTATTAAAAACGTGACCCATATAGCGACTCCTCCGGCCCCATAAACAAGAAAACAGTTCTACTGTTTTCCTAATCAATAGTTATTTAGACATCATTTAACAGCAGAACCGTCCTCGACTTCTCTTAGCTATCAGATTGTTCAGATTACCGGTTGACTATATTGTACAATTATCTCTGGCTTTTGCCTTTAGATGAATGAACAAATTCAAGGGCATTTAATTGTACAGGCATCCAATTGGCTTCCTATCCTGCATTTATATGAAACTGCATTGCTATGATTTAACCCAGCTTTCATCCAGCTGGTCAATCCAATTGAAGATATGACACTCGGAGCATAATACTTCTGACTCCTGGTGCATGTTATGGCAGACAGTGCATTCCATTTCCCCATTGTGTGAATCATGAGGGTTGGATTCTTCAAAATTAGTAGCGGCCTTGACCATGGTATCAAAATCATCATGGCATTCTAAACAAAATTCCCGGGAAAACTCTCGTTTTTCCAGGGGAACCTGGTAATTTCCGGTAATAAATTTAAAGCCTTCCTCAGCTTGTATTGCGATTGAACTTTCATGACAGTCGTGGCATACCAGATCCGCTTCAGCGTGCTTATTGGCTAATAGATCACTGTCATGATAGGAATCGTAATAGGACTGCATAATATGACAGGCAGCACAGAAAGCTGGATTTTCACTGGCCTTGACAAGATAAGCCCCTGCTCCCCCTCCAATAATAACAGTTAATCCCAATGCTGCCAGTATTACTTTTTTACTAAATAGAGCTTTCCATCCTATTTTGACTTTTTCCGCTTTATTTTCCATTTATGAGTCCTCCCTGTTTAAATTGTTCTGGCATTTGAGGCAGCCGACAATTAAATGGTCAAGTTCTTCGCTTAAGCCAGAAGGGCTTGATCTGTAAGGATCACTCCGTTTTCCCCGTCTGATTCAGAATATGGCGTTTAACCTGGATCTGCTGCTTTATGCTGCATTCTTTACACAAAACTACACTTCCCCCACTATACAAAACAACGATTCCCGTTTATAATGAACCCCAGCATGTTGGAAGAAACAACCTACTTTTTGTTCCTCATAAGTTGCACCTCAATTATAATCTATCCACCAGCTAATTTCTTTTAGAGCACACCCCAAGTTTTTGACCACATTTTAGTATCGCCCCCCAATCGAATATCTTAATTCCGCATGGTACCATTAAGCTAAACTCAATACTTTTTTTACATTGTTCGCGTTTTTTTTACAAATTACCAATAAGAGAGGAGACGGATCTATGAGTTTAGAAGAAAATGGTAGCAAAGGCATCTCCAGAAGAAAATTCATCCAGGGCACAGCTATTGGGGCTGTGGGCTTAGCTTCAGCAGGCATGCTGGCAGGATGCAGCCCGAATGAGGAAACCCCTTCTGAAGGACAGGCCGGCACATCAACTGACAGTAAATGGAGTTGGGATACTAAGCCTGACCCGATACCTGCCTCTGAAATCAAGAAAACCGTTGATACCGAAGTTTTAGTAATTGGTGCCGGACTGGCTGGCACAGTTGCAGTTTTATCAGCTCACGAAGCAGGGGCCAAGACTATTCTTATCGACAAAAATGATACTACGGCAGCTCGCGGAGGTCATATCACCGCTTTCGGAACCAAGCTGCAGCATGAAATGGGCATAGAGGTAAAGTACCGCGAGGTCATAAGGCGTTGGATTTACTGGGCTCAAGGCAGATGTAAGGAAGATTTACTCTGGCTCTTTGCAGAAAAGAGCGGCGCCTGTTTCGACTGGGTAAGAGACCAGGTTGAACCCCGGGGATTGAAAATTGCCATGTGGGACGGATATTTTAAAGGACCTGATTATACCGAATATCCTGTTACTCATTTCTTCTATCAGGACGGCACCGACTTTATGTACCAGAATGGTAACATTGAAGGGGCTGGCAACGCAGTTCTGCTTCCTATTCTGGAACAGATCATCAAGGAAAACGGAATTGAGATTCATTATAAAACTCCGGCTGTACAGCTGGTTAGGGATGGAGATGGACCGGTTACCGGCATAATTGCAGGAGAAGCAGGCAACTATACCCAGTATAATGCCAGCAAAGGCGTAATAATAGCTACCGGTGACTATGCCTCTGACAAAGAGATGGTAGAAAGATACGATCCTTTTGCTCTTCAGGCTGATTCCCAGATTTATTTCCCCAACAAATGTAATACCGGTGATGCTCATAAAATGGCCATGTGGGCTGGCGGAGCCATGCAGAAGGTGGAACCCCATGCAGCAGTTATCCACCTGGAATCTGGCGCGCAAAGCTATGCTTTCCTGCATGTTAATGCTCTAGGGAATCGCTTCAAAAATGAAGATGTGAACACCCAGTCCAAGAGCTGTACCAAGGAATATGAACCGGAAGGTATAGCCTGGACGGTATATGATGCCGATGGTTTATCCGAGGTTAAACAGCAGATTGATGCCGGCATCGGCGGCGGATTATTCTATGGTCAGACCTTCCAGCGTATAGGGACCAAATTCGACCTGGCAGCTGAACAGCAGGTGTTGGATCTGCATTTGAGCAACGGCAAAGTGGTCACTGCCAATACCCTGGAAGAACTGGCAGAAAAGATGGAAGTACCGGTTGATAACTTTGTAGCTACAGTTAAGCGTTATAATGAAATAGTGGCAGATAAAAATGATGTGGATTATGGTAAACGGGCTGAGCTGCTGACTCCAATCGTAAAGGCACCTTTCTACGCTGGAAAACTCCTGAGCACCGTACTGACCATGGTAGGCGGACTGCGTACCAATACTAACTTGAATGTACTGGATGAAGATGACCAGCCTATCGAAGGCCTTTATGTAGCCGGGTCGGCTGCCGGGGACTTCTTTGCCAACGACTATCCTACTATTTGCCCTGGTATAGGACATGGTCGCTGTATTACTTTCGGTCGTTTGGCTGGAATTATTGCGGCTGGCAAGTCAGTTGATATTGTTCCATCAATAGAAGTATAATCCTTACCGGTCAAAATCAAAGTTGTGTAGAGTCAAAATATAAGTATATAGGGAGCATCGATATATCCGATTCTCCCTATTACTTATACCCGGAAATATGATAGTTTATTATTTCTTAAGACAATAATAAACTTAAGCTAGAATATTATCATAAAGAATTAAATACCTACCCGTGAGCATCACAACTTCTTTTACTAGCCATACTATGAAAAGCCGTAAACACTGAATCGATCATTGGTTTAAAAATATTGGTGGTGTATTTTATGTCAATGGACTTTAAAATCTCTCATTATTTACTGGAAGGTATGCTGGATGCTGGTCTGCCTTTTGTAGGTGCCTACCTGGAGAAAAAAATTGGCAAAGCCGTAACTATAACTGATGCATCCGGCAGAATAATCTACCCAGATAAATCAGATACGGTATATAAAGCCAACGATTTGTTTTTAGATATTCCAGATGAGTTTACTACCCATGCCAATTCCCTATTAAATGATCATGGTCTTTATTATCAAATCCTACACAACTCTACCTGCAGCGGTTATGTAATAATAGAAAATATATCCCAAGAGAACACAGCTTCAGTGCTGGCGATTCTAAAAGAAAGTAATCTGGCTTTAAAATATCACTTTTTTATGTATAATGAGATGATTAAAAATAAGGAAGATTTTGGGCAGAGCCTTTATGATAACTTCTTCTTATCGGCCGATGTAAGCATTCCGGATAAGCTAAAAATGTATGAACAGAAGATGGACATTAATAATTATTATTTTGTGTCGGTCTTGGATATCGAAGAAAGTCCTCCCAATCTGGACTGGGCTACACTTCGTTCTTATATCAATGCAACTATGAACAAAGATGGTTCAGAAAATATCAGTTCCATTATAGCCCCCGGCCGTCTGGTCAACATTTTACGGGCGAATCCGAAAGGCGGTCCTATGGATATGGATCCTGACTGGCCGGGCAGGGCAACGGTGACTGCAACTAAACAGGCTATCGAGAACAAATTTAGCCTAACTTATTCTCAGGGCTCAGGACGAATATGCAAGCCATCGGGTTTACTGAAGAGTTATCAGGAAGCTTGTATCGCCATAGCCCTACCCCGCCTTACGGGTCAGAAGCAGTTTATTCAATATTTTTCTCAATTGGGCGTATTTTCCATAATATTTTCCCATGATTGTGAAACGGTTAAAAATTACTGCCTGCAAGTACTGGGTCAGTTGATAGAACACGATGAAAAATACGGGACTGATTTAGTGGACACTCTTAGAATTTTACTGGATAATTCGTGCAGTTGGACAACAACTGCTAACCAGATGTATGTGCATGTTAATACTGTTTATTACAGGATGTTCAAAGTGCAAAAACTTCTCAATGTGGATTTTTCTTTGTTTGAAACCCGTCTTCATCTATATACGGCCATTAGAGCCTGGGATACTCTTAACCTATGCCATTTCTTGGAGTAGATCATGTTCTGACAACAAAACAAAGATTCCACAGCTCAAGCTTTTTTCGGACTAGCTAACTTAGAGTTGCAGTTAAAAATAGAAAGACATTTTGTAGATCAGGGTTTTAAGAAAGTCATTATTTCTAGTATTATTAATAGGGGAAATTATTACCAGAGCTTTATCAATGGGGGATGATTTTATGAACACTCCAAATTGTAAATGGAGTTGGGAAAAGCGGCCTATACCAATCCCGTCTATCGACATTAAGAAAACACTGGATACCGACATAGTGGTGATTGGAGCCGGACTGGCCGGAATGGTGGCTGCCCTGTCTGCCCGGGAAGCAGGGGCCAGTCCCATAATTATTGAAAAAAACTGGACCTTCTCTGCTCGCGGGTATCATAACGCTGCCTTTGGCAGCAAGGTGCAGCAGCAGATGGGTATCGAGGTAGATTACCGGCAGGTTATCCGGGATTGGATAAGATGGTCTCAGAGTAAAGCCGACGAGGTGTTGCTCTGGGAGTTTGCCAGGAAGAGCGGAGCGTGCATGGACTGGCTGATAGATATTGCTGAAGCCGGTGGAATGAAAGCAGGTATCTGGGATGGTTATTACAAAGGGCCTGATTATACCGAATATCCGGTAACACATATGTTTTATGCACCAGGTGACCCAGATAATTCCTGGAATTACGGTTTAAGCAATATCCTGGAAAGAAACATAAGAAACAGCGGCATAGATATCCAGTACAATATGCCTGCGGTACGATTGATTAGAGAAGACGATGGTCCGGTTACCGGGGTTATTGCTGGTAAGCCCGGGGAATATACTCAGTACAATGCCAGTAAGGGTATCATAATTACCACTGGAGACTATGCATCGGATATGGAAATGCTGGAGAGATACAATGCTTTTGCTCTGGAAGCTGATGCCCAGGTTTATTTTCCCCAGGAGACCAATGTAGGTGAAGGACATAAAATAGCCATGTGGGTGGGTGCAGCCATGCAGAAGGCGGAACCGCATTCGGCAGTTATTCACCTGGAAGCCGGGGCCATGAGCTACTTCTTTCTGCACGTTAATGCTAAGGGTAAACGCTTCAAAAATGAAGATGTTAATACCCAATCAAAAAGCTGCGGCAAACTACTGGAACCCGGCGGTATAGCCTGGACCGTCTACGATGCCAATGGTCTGTCCGATGTTCAAAAGAGCATTGTCAGCGATATAGGCGGCGGATTGTTCTGGGATCAAACGGAGCGCTTGATGGGCCAGGAATGGAATATGGAAGCCGAACAAGCTTTACTGCAGGATCATGTGAAGACTGGGAAGGTAGTAACCGCTAACACCCTGGAAGAGTTAGCAAAAAAAATGAAGGTTTCCGTGGATAATTTTATGGCCACGATAGCCCGGTATAATGAACTGGCTGAACAAAAAGATGACGAGGACTTTGGGAAAAGGCCCGGGCTGCTTACCCCTGTAGTAACCCCCCCCTTTTATGCAGGTAAACTCCTGGCTACCATCCTGACTGCTTCAGGTGGTCTGCGTACTAACATTCAGTGCGAAGTGCTGGATGAAGATGATGAGCCGATAAAAAACCTTTATGTGGCAGGATCCACAGCGGGTGGTTTCTTTGCTAATGATTATCCTACCATATGCCCGGGCATAGGTCATGGACGCTGCATCACCTTCGGACGCATAGCTGGAATTATTGCGGCCGGGAAAAATGTAGCTGATATTATTCCTTCCAGGAAAATTTAGTAGGATTTATTTTTTAAGGTAAGCTTTTTTCAACCCGCCAGCAAATACAGAGAGGCCGATCTTTGCTGCCTCCTTGATTAGCTTATGAGATATGCTTAGCGTTTTTAAAATTTACATACTGCATCCAAAATGGAAAAATATTTCCAGTAATAAGTACAGCTTTCGAATTATCTAACTGTAAGGGTGAGACTCCAGTCTCCCCCTTATCAATCCTTGTTTTGTTAACCAGTACTAATCGGCATCTATATTCCTTGAAAAACATTAAGCCTTAAACACCGTAATCATACCGCTTATTTCTTAAACAGCATGGGGATTTCCACCACCATGGTCAGTGCTAGCCCTCCATTAACAAATTAACAGCATCCCATTAAGCTATAATTACTTTTTACAAGAGCACCTCAATATTATCCCAGCCGTAAGCCGCAAACATAATTTCGTCTTTTTCTATGGCAAATGGTTTATTTATTATGAGCCGGCCGCCCAGTTTTTCATAAAACCCGCAGGCTGATCCCTGGGCCAGAGTCCACAACAGCAAAGAGGAGATTCCAGACTGAAAAAGCTGGCCGGTCGCTGCCTTAACCAGCATTTTACCGACACCATTCTTCTGCCATGGCTCTGATACATAAAGGGCATATATTTCTCCTGCATAATTATTAATGCCCTCTCGTTCTCTACCTCCCATGGTAAAACCAACAATTGCTCCGGCCTCATCTTCTGCTACATAAGCAAATGACAGATCGCCTGATTGGCAAATAAGTTCACGAAAATTCTTTTCCCTATTTGTATATGATAGGGCTTCCAGATAGGCATCAGAAATAATATCGCAGAATGCTGATCTCCAGGTGTCTACATTCACTTTAGCAATAGCCGCTGCATCATCGGTTTGCGCCTTCCTAACCAGCATATTCGACCATCTCCAGTACGAAATTTTCTTACGATTATACACCTAATAACGGTAACATACCAAACTTTTTTTATCACCAACCTGGCTTATTTTAGCAGACGCAAAATCATTATTAGCGTTTACAGATTTAAAAGACGCTCCATCTGCACTGTAAATCATGAATGGCAAATTTCATGCACTTTTCCCGATCAATATGAATAATATGGATCATAACGTGTTCACGGGGGATTGAGGTATGAGCAGAAGTCTAAGTTATAAGAACGTAACTTCAAAGCGGTTTAACTGCATGAAGTCCGCCATGCGTTCCAGGGTGAGAGATTTTGCCCAAAATAACAACTATACGATTAGCGTTTGGCAGGTTCCCGATAAGGATATCGGGAGATGGCATATAAGGTTGGAAAGTGACAAGCTAAACAAACCTAACCTGGATTTTATTGCCAATATAAAGCGTACCAGCAATAACCTGCTGACTATTGATCTAATTCATATGCCAGCATTTATTTCTACCGCGAGTGCAGTTAAAGAAGTAAATTCGGTATACCAAAACTGCAGTGAATAAGGGGACAGTCCCTGCTGTCTTGCTCTAAGGAGACAGAGGGACTGTCCCCCGATTCTCCTTTGTCATGGTTTAAAATGGTTAAAGAGCCTGCCTACAAGTGGAGTCACTATTTCTATGGCTCCCTCCGGGCACATTTCCTGACAGCAATAGCATCTTATGCACCGGTCATAATTATATACCGGTGTGTTCTTTTTTTCTTCCCCTTCCCATTTAACCGCCTTGGGGCTAACCGGACACATATTCACGCAGATACCGCATTGAATGCATTTGGCATCAATTATAGCTGGTCGGGGAACGATTATATTTCTTAGACGCTTACTTTTAAAATTGGAAACCAAACCGCCCCTGGCAATTGCAAAATCACTGGTCACAAATGTGTCTAGGGGGTCCCCCACCAACCTTAAGGAATCTTCTGCATACTGCCCCAAACCATTTTTTTGACCTATTTTAATAGTGGGAACATCATCGGGCTTTACACCTAGCATTCTGCATACAGTAGCATCCAGCGCCACTGGATCGGCAGAGAACAATAGCACATTCATTTTTCTGGGCCGGCCTCCTCGAGGACCATTTCCTTCCATAGCCATAATACCATCCATTACATACAATCGCGGCCTTATCAAAAGGTTAAGATCCACCAGCATGGTTGCAAAGTCATCCAATTCAGGTAATTTGGCATGAAACTCCCCTTTTAATACTCCCGGAATACATCCAAATTGATTTTTGACTGCCCCGGTTAGGCGGGTAAGTCCGTGAGTCTTCATTTTGGAGATGCTTATGATCCCATCGCTTTCTACTACTCCCCGGGCTAAAATAAAGCTTTTGTGCTGCTTCCCTTCGGGAAAAGATATTTTGATCCCTTCCTTAAAATCAGCCATCTCTAGCCCCAACTCCTGACCTGCCTGATAAACCCCAGATTTCCTGGCAGCATTGAAGGGGCTGCTCATAGCCGGAGAGTCACCATAGATCAGCTGAGCACCTCGGGAAGCTAATACTTCACCAACCGCTTTAAACACTGCCGGATGAGTAGTAACACATTCTTCTGGAGAAGCAGGGGCCAGAAGATTAGGCTTAAGCAGGAGTCTTTCTCCTACTTTTAAAAACTGCTCGCATCCGCCTATCAGATCCAGTCCTCTTTCAACGGCGGCTTTAACCTCTGAATAATCATAACTTTCACATTTTACCAGGGCTACTACAGCCATTCGCTTACACCTCAACATCTCCATAACCATTGATCGCAGTTAGAGTATATGCAATATTCCGTTTAATAAACCTGATTCAAGGTCGTTAAAATAAAACGCCCGGCATTCCCCGGGCTTACACATCTTCGTACTATTCTTGCATGGAAACAGAATAAATATTATGTATCATAAGTTGGATGTCCTTCCGGTATTATTCCCCATGAGCTGCCATCAGCGTTGCGGCATATCACTTTATAGATGCCTGCATTTAGTATTATCCTTTTGCACAAAAAACATGGCTCGGCATCTATTAATTTACCAGTTTGTACTTCATATCCAGACAGATACAATATTGCACCCAGAGTTTTGCCCCGGCCAGCATTTACTATAGCATTCATCTCGGCATGCACACTCCGGCACAGTTCATAACGTTCTCCGCTGGGTACACCCTTGGCTTCTCGATCACAAAAGCCCAGATCACAGCAATTAGGCAGACCCCGGGGGGCTCCTGTATATCCGGTGGAAACTATAGCGTCGTTCTTTACAATTACTGCCCCGTAGTTCCTTCTCAAACACGTGCCTCGAGAGGCTACATCTATGGCAATATTCAGGTAATAATCGTTTTTGCTGGGTCTGGGTTTCAAAACCATCACTCCTGTAAAAAATTCAAGCACTTTTTATACAACTGCTTCTATATTATTATCGATATTTCCTGCCCACTATTTAATAGGACCTAGGTAAGTAAATAATATATAATCGGCCTAGCACTATAGCTATACTAAATTCCGAACTGTCCCAGGAATTAATATAGCTGCCGGATTAGCTAAGCCTGCCTCATGGACAGCGCTACCCGGCCTCGATCTTTATCTATTGAAAGCACCCGTACTTTAACCCGGTCACCTACATTGACTACGTCCATGGGGTGTTTCACATAGTAATCAGCTAGCTGCGATATATGTACCATACCGCTCTGTTTTAGACCTATATCTACAAATGCTCCAAAATCAACTACATTTATTACTGTCCCCTGCAGTTCCATACCTTCTCTTAAATCATCCAGATTCAAGATATCTTCTCGGAAAACCGGGGTGGGAAGGTCTTCCCGGGGATCGCGTCCCGGCTTGCTGAGATTATCCACAATGTCTTTTAAGGTAGGAACTCCGGTATCAAGATGTTCGGCTGTACTTCGTAAATCAAGCTGTTTTAATTTTTCTTTGAGTTCACTTTTTCCTATATCCTCCAGATGGGCATCAAGCATTTGCAGCATTTTTTCAGTCAGGGGGTATGACTCAGGATGTATGGCGGTTGCATCAAGAGGGTGCTCTCCTCCTGGCAGCCTTAGAAACCCGGCACATTGTTCAAATGTTTTTGGTCCCAGGCGGGGAACCTTCAGTAAATCATGGCGTTGTTTGAATTCCCCATTGCTCTCTCTGAATCTGACTATGTTTTCTGCTACCGGCATATTGATACCAGCAACATAACTTAACAGCGATGGAGATGCAGTATTCAAGTCCACACCAACATAATTTACTGCTGTTTCTACTACTGCAGCAAGTTTTTCCTCTAAAATTTTATCATTTATATCATGCTGGTACTGACCTACCCCAATCGCTCTAGGTTCTATCTTCACCAGTTCTGCCAGGGGATCCTGCAGCCTGCGGGCAATAGAAACCGCACTCCTTTCCGACACATCCAGCTGTGGAAATTCATGGGCAGCCAGGGTAGATGCTGAATATACACTGGCCCCTGCCTCATTCACGATTATGTAAAACAGACTTCGATCCTTTTGTTCCTTAATAAAATCGGCCACAAATTTTTCAGTTTCCCGAGAAGCGGTGCCATTCCCTATGGCTATCAAGTCAATATCGTATTGAGAGACTATCCGGCTTAGAAATCTTTTAGCCTCCTCTGTTTGGTTATGAGGTGGAGTAGGATATATCACCCCGGTTTCCAGTAATTTACCGGTTTCGTCTACTACCCCCAGCTTACAGCCAGTACGAAAGGCGGGATCTATCCCCAGGACCTTATTTCCCTTGACCGGAGGCTGCAGCAGCAGCTGTTTCAGGTTTTTAGAGAAGATAATAACGGCTTGTTTTTCCGCTTTTTCAGTTAGTTCAGCCCGGATATCCCTCTGAACCGCAGGTTGAATTAGTCGTTTATATGCATCCAGGATTGCCTCACGTACTATTTCTGAACTGAGAGACCCTGCTTCAACAAACTTTTCCTCCAGATATTTTACTATCCTGGCTTCATCCACATCGATCTTTACTTTTAATATATCTTCCCTTTCACCGCGGTTAATGGCCAGTATTCTATGGGCTGGTATCTTTTTAATTTCTTCTTGATATTCGTAATACATGGTATATACTGATATTTTTTCCTGGTCGCGGGCAGTGGAACTAATAAGTCCCTGACGGCGGGTAAAATCACGTATCCACCCCCGTACTGATGGATCATCAGCTGTATTTTCAGCTATAATATCCCGAGCTCCTTTAAGAGCTTCATCGATGGAACTAAGATCCTCACCCAAAAATTCAGCGGCTTTATCGAAAATGTTGCCCTGTAATGGAAATGACAGCAGATACTCGGCCAGCGGTTCCAGTCCTTTTTCTCTGGCTGCACCGGCTCTGGTTTTCTTTTTGGGGCGGAAAGGCCGGTAGATATCATCCACCCGGGTAATGGTAGTTGCGTTCATAATCTCCTGCTGCAGTTCAGCAGTCAACTTTCCCTGTTCATCAATCAAGCGAACTACATCCTGTTTGCGTTCATTGAGACTGCGATGGAAATCCAACAGCTCTGCGATCTGCCTTATCTGTACCTCGTCCAGTCCTCCGGTCATTTCTTTTCGATATCTGGCGATAAAAGGTATAGTATTCCCATCATCCAGCAGCTTCACGGTACTGCTAACCTTTTTAATATCAATACTGCTGCTTCGAGCTACAATATTTAAGATTTGATTTTGCATAAATCCTCCTGTAATAAAATTTAATATCAAAAATAGGTATCAATTATCTTTTCAGCCAGCCTTCTTTCCGTTTCTGCCCGGGTCAGCAGAAGCATAATCAGCAAGAACCACTGTAATTGCTCAGATTCCCCTTCAATCCTGCTGCTCAGGTTCTTTATGGACTCCATCTCGTGAAAGGCGTATTCCTCCAGACTAGTATATCGATCCTTCTCTATCTCTAGAAAAGTATCATATACTTTCTCCAGAAATTTGTCATCCTGTTTTAACCCTTCAAACAGGTGGGAAAATAATTCTCCGATATCGTTAATAGACAGCATCTGTTTGAGCTTATAAATAAGTATCAGGAGAATCATGTTATCCTTGGAATACTTTTTGTTTTGAGGTGGGATTAATAGTCCGGCTTTTGCATAGTTATTTATCATTGCTTTTGTTAATATTTTATCTTTATCGTTTCTTTTAAAACCACCCAGTTTATTATCAATATAGGTAGTAACCTGATCCATGTATAGATCTATATCAGGAATATCTATCGTCCGGAGCTGGGCGGCAGATGAAATTTCCCGGATCAGATCGTCCAGATTCTCTTTATTCAGCATCACTATTCCTCCATCAACTAATTATTCAAAATATCTCTGCATAAATATTATTATTTATTGCCTGATTGCACAAGATATATTATTATATAAATATACTAACACGTGGTTTTAAAAACTATGTGCAAAGGTCAAGGAGGGTCTCTATGTGTTCAACTGATCCCGAAACGCAATCCCCGATAAAAGATCTATACCCAACTAAATCTTCTGAATGGAGAATAATAAAATTTATCCGCCCCCATGAACTGGTCAACGGTTTGACTCATCTCCTGGGAGTATTACTTGCTGTTCCAGCTCTATACATCCTTATACAGAAGGCGCCTGCGGGCAGCAGCCTGGCTGTCTATTTGTCTCTTTATATTTTCGGTGTCAGTCTTTTTCTTCTATATACCGCCAGTGCAACTTATCACCTGTTGAATATATCCGAGCGATGCACCATAAATTTAAGGCGGGTCGATCATATGATGATCTATATACTTATTGCTGGTTCTTATACCCCCATATGTATAATAGCCCTGCCCGGCTGGTGGGGATGGGGGCTGTTGATTGCGATATGGAGTTTGACCGCAGCGGGTATCTGTCTTAAAATTTGGTATTTTAACGCCCCCCGCTGGTTGTCTACCCTTTTATATATCCTTATGGGATGGATGGTCATAGTAGCAATTTATCCGCTTTATCTGCGGGTATCGTTTTCAGGGGTTTTATGGCTGGCCCTGGGAGGACTGAGCTATACTGTCGGAGCAGTTATTTATGCCTTAAAAAAACCAGATATTAAAATTAAATATCTGGGATTTCACGAAATATTTCATATATTTGTGCTGCTGGGCAGCTTTTGTCACTACTGGTTGGTTTACAGATATTTGCTGCCAATTTAATACAAGATCTGGTACTTGGCCGACTTTGTCAAGCAGATAGCAGACCGGTGACAAAAGCCCGCGATTGAGGCGTACCTGAATACGTTGATTGAGCGGGCTTCTTTATTACAAGCTAATCGAGCTCAAATGATGGTCCTGTAGGGCTGATGCTGGAGCAGCACACGGTAGTATAGAAATCAACTTCTAACTCGTTTTTGTTTGGAGATAGCCAGTGCCACTGTTAATAAAGCTGCTGAAAACCCCAGCTGTATTAACATACTGTTAATGATTGGTGATATATTGGCCTGCTTAATGACCAGCAGCTGTTCAATATCGTTTACTGCCTTTACATACCAGTAGGTGGGAGTAAAACTGGCAATCAAATTTACGGTTTTGCCTAATAACTGTTGGGATACAAACACACCACCCAGGAAGCAAAGACCAAGAGATAATACGTTGGCAATCGCCTGCTGCGCATCTCTGCTGGTAATAAGATTAGCGGTAAAAAAACTAAGGCTCAAACACACCACTGTAAAACAAAGTGCATTCACATAAAGCAGCACATTATTCAAATCAAAAGCAGCCCCACCTGAAACTGCAAAACTCAAGACCACCATGATAAGCCAAACGGCTGCGGCAAAAGTCAGATTACCCAGGAACAGCTGCATATTCATATTAAAGGATTTCATCGGTGATCCCAGGTTCCTTCTTTTTATATCGGCATCATTAAAAACCAGCATAATTGAAGTTGTTCCGAGGAATATAACTGCAATCATAGCATAGGCCAAATAGGTATAATAAGCAGCAGTTTTATTGTCAGGCATTTGTCCATAGGTTTTCATCAGCACACCGGCCTGCTGGTCCAGATCGCTCTTTACCAGACTTAATAATTCCGAATCACTTATGCTGCTGGTATTATCGGCGTAAAGATTCACTATGTTTAAATAACGGTTTATCAGAAAATCTAAATAGACCCTGCTCTGAGAATCTTGAACTGATGTCTTTTCAATCTTTATGTCATTTTGGTCACTCAAAAAACTTTGAGAAAAACCTGGGGGTATTCTCACGATATACTCGACTTCCCGGAAAAACAATGCATCCTGCAGGCTCTCCTGATTATCGGGAATATTGATTATATTGGTATTTTCATTCAGATAATTTCCAAGACCCGCGGCAATTCCAAAATCTTGGTCCTCATTAAAAAGAGCTATGTTTATTTTAGCCTTGCTAAAGTCCGGGCTCGTTGTTTCATTTCCAAAATAAGTGAACATAAGTGTAATAATCAGAAAGACGCCTACATAGATGGAAATGGCCGGCAAACTCTGTTTGATCACCTTAAAACATGCTCTATAAACTTGCATAGCGCTGCCTCCTTAATACCAAGTAAACGACCAGGTAAAAGACAAGTGAAATTCCCAGAAGCAACCCGATATTGGTATAGAACCTGCCATAGCTGTCGTAATAATATAAGGAATAAAATGCGTCGGTTATCAAGTTGGCAGGATTGAGGTATGCCATAAGCGGGACGACCTGAGTAACCATATACTTCATGTTTACCACCATAAGGCCTGCTAAAAAGGAGCAGGTCATGGATACGCAAACCAAGACGGCAGATTTGAAGTTTTCACCCTTTTTAATCAATGCTCCTATCATGGCTCCCATGGAAACACCGGTGGCACTTCCTGCCATACTGGCCAGCAGGATGTAGAGCAGATCATTGCCAAAATTCACCTTTAAGACCAGGCTTAGATAAGCTAGCAATACAATAATAGATAATATATGAATCAGGGTGGCGGTGCACAAAGAATAAGCAAAATACTTGAGCTTGGATACCGGAGCCAGGTTTATCCGTGCGCCCTGGGGAGAAAGATCAGCCTGCACTGCAGATACTTCTCTAATTCCCCAGAAGCTGCCGAACAGGCAGGCCATAGCCACCAGAGCATAATAGTAGTTCAAAGTTGTATCCGGCTCCGCCCGGGTGGGTGATACTTCTTTAAGATAGTTCTTATTTTCCATAGCATCAGCCGCAAGCCTGGTCCGGGCCTCCGGATTTTGTTTTATGATACTGGAAAAGGCTGAGTTTTTCTGGGCATAGTCATCTAAGAACTCTTTGATTATAGTTTCCTTAATGCCTGATTCTCTAACTGCCAGATTGGTCCCGCCATCCAATAAGATATAGCCTGTAATCTGGTTATTTTTCAGCAAGTCTTCAGCCTCTTCCAGGGTGGACAGTCTGAGCTTGAATAGACTTTCTTCTCCCGCATCCTTAGCACTTACAGCTGCCAGAGCAGATTGAAACCCTTGATTATTCTGGTACTCTTCATTATCGACCACGGCAATATCTATTTCCCGGAATTTATCCTCACTGGACAAGTTGTTGAAGGCTAATCCGAAAAGGGTGGCTAAAATAATTGGAAACATCAAAGTCCAAAACATCGCCTCTTTGTTGCGGAGCAGGCATTTGCATCTGTTGACAAATATGTGTAAAAACATGCTGTATCCTCCCCTCAATCCCTGAGCTGCTTGCCAGTTATTTCGAGAAACACATCGTTTAAGGTTGGCTGCTCACAATAAATCCTACCATAGGGAATATTTTCAGCTCTGAAATATTCAAGCACTGCTCCCAGGTTGTTTTTGCCCCGCTCTGACTTAATAAGCAGTATGGGATCATGGTATTCAAGCAAGCTTATATATGGCAGTTGTTTAAGCTTATCAATGTGTACTGCTGCCAGGGCATAGATTTCAGCACTTATTTTTTCACCGGCGTTAATCATGCTCTTGAGCTCATCTTTAGTACCGATGGCAATGATTTTGCCCCGGTCCATAATGGCGATCCGGGTGCAGATTTGCTCTACCTCTTCCATATAGTGGCTGGTATAAATAATGGTGGCCCCTCTGCGATTCAATTTTTGTATACCTTCCAGAATATTATTTCTGCTCTGCGGATCAACAGCCACAGTTGGTTCATCGAGAATAATCAGTTTGGGCTGATGTGCTATTCCGCAGGCTATATTGAGCCTGCGCAAGAGTCCTCCGCTGAGCTTGCGCGGATAAAATTTTCTGAAATCATGCAATCCCACAAACTCGATGGCTTCCTCGACCAGGGCAGCACGCCTTTGTTTATCTGAAATATAGAGACCGCAGAAGTAATTTATATTTTCTCGTACAGTCAGTTCGTTAAAGACGGCCACATTTTGCATTATAATGCCAATCTCTTGTTTTATGCTGCTGGCATCAGGAGACATAGTCTGACCGAATACCTCAATCGTCCCTTTATCATATTTCAGCAGAGCTAAAATGCAGTTGATGGCGGTTGTCTTGCCGGAACCGTTCGGACCTAAAAGGCCAAATATTTCCCCTTCATTCACCGCCAGGTTAAAGTGATCCAGAGCAATAAGTTCACCGTATCTTTTTACCAGATTATTGACCTTGACTACCAAACTTTTCACCCCTCTTGCTTTGTTATCATTATCGTACCGCTTATCTGCTTCGATCATAAGTGAATTCATTCCCGATATGATGTGACAAATGTAATCTATTACCCTGTTGTCTAATGCTGAGCTGAATACGCAAAAGCACAGTATGAACCATGGTTACGAACAGCCCTATCCTGCTTGAGAACAGCTATTGAGTGTGATAGACTGAAATTGCTCTTAATAGAAAATCCTGGATGGGAGACTATTCCAAAAGAATTATAGGCAGGTAGAGTATGAACAAGCTGCTGGATAAGCTAATAATCTTTCTTTTTTGCCTGGTCTTCTATATTCAAAATACGGCAGACTTTTATGTTATTGTACCGGTGATAATAGCTATGTCCTGCAGCGCCATGAACAGCTTTGTTGAAAGCGAGTATTTCCAATTAATAAGCTTCTCACTATATATCGCAGCTTGCATTTATTTCCCACCTCTCCTCTTTTTTATGCCCCTGATCACTTATGATATTATTTTGTTAAAATGGCAGCTTATAGTATTGCTGGCAGCGTTTCCTCTAGCCATAAACTATCAAACAATATCTCCTATCTCCTGTTTTCTAATCGTTTTACTGCTGGCCTTAGCCGGGCTGATGAAATACCGGGCAGTAAGTTCTGCCACGACAAAGTATGAATACATTAAGCTCCGAGATAGTGCGAAGGAATTTTCCCTGCAGTTGGAAAGCAGGAATAAAGAGCTGATGGAAAAACAGGATTACGAAAAAAACCTGGCAACTCTGCAGGAACGCAATCGTATTGCCAGGGAGATCCATGATAGTGTTGGCCATCTGCTTTCCAGCTCCATTTTACAAATCGGAGCTTTGATAGCCAGGTGCCAGGATGAAGGATTAAAGGAGAGTTTAAAAACTTTAAACCTTACTCTATCGCAAGGTATGAATAGTATTAGAGATAGTATCCATGACCTGCACGATGACTCACTCGACTTGTATACCCAAACCGCTATCTTAGTTAACAATTTCAATTTTTGCCCGATCTCTCTTGACTACGACATGGCCGTTAGTCCCGATAAAAGGATTAAATATGCTTTCATTGCTATAATAAAGGAAGCTTTAGCAAATATTATCAAGCACTCCAATGCCACCCAGGTTAATATTACCCTGCGGGAACATCCCGCATTGTACCAGCTGATTATCAAGGATAACGGCACCAAAGAGCTTGTGAACTCTGATGGAATAGGGCTTAATAATATTAGGGACCGCGTCAATAGTTTGAACGGAAACATCAATATCAGCAGTGAAAGAGGTTTTGTAATATTTATTTCAATTCCCAGGGAGGAGTCTTATGAAAATTGTAATCATTGATGATGACAGACTGGTATGCACCTCACTGAAAACCATTATTGAAGCATCCCCGGAGGTACAGGTGATGGATATAGGACACAGCGGCCAAGATGCAATTGCCCTGTTTAAAAAATTTGAACCTGACATTCTAATGATGGATATCAGAATGGACACTATGTCAGGATTAGAAGCGGGTGAAATTATATTAAGCCAATATCCAGAGGCTAAACTCTTGTACCTCACCACCTTCGCCGATGATGAGTATATAATTACCGCACTAAAAATAGGTGCCCGTGGATACCTTTTAAAGCAGAATTTTGAAAGTATAGTCCCATCTCTGATAGCGGTTAATGCTGGTCAGAGCGTGTTCGGAGAAGATATCATTGCCAAAATTCCCTCGTTAATCAGGAATAAGAAACCTGATATGGCCAAATACAATATCAGCCCTAAGGAAATGAAAGTCATCACCCTTATCGCGGAAGGCTTGAACAATAAAGAAATTGCCGGACGATTATTTTTAAGCGAAGGAACTATACGAAACTATGTTACGGTGATTCTCGAAAAACTTCAGTTGCGGAGCAGAACACAATTGGCTATATTCTATTATAAAAACAGAGCTGAATTATTTTATGATAATCTTGATTAGTGTAAGAGCTGCTGTTTATTGTATATCGATTTGCTTTTAGGGACACGAATATATACTAATTGATTCCACTGCCAAAACCCTAAAGATAACTTTTTGCAGTGGAATCACTAATTGAAAATGTCTATCCGTTTTTGACCTTCAGGACAGCCTCTAACTTCAGAAATGGCTTTTATAAGGTTAGAATTTCTACTCCCTCTTCAGTGACTCGCACCGTATGTTCCCATTGAGCAGATAGAGATCCATCCAGGGTAACGGCAGTCCAGTTGTCTTCCAGCACCTTACAGCGATAATCCCCTGCATTTATCATCGGTTCCACTGTAATTACCATGTTAGGTACCAGTACCATTCCTGAATTCTGCTGCCCATAATGCTGTACAAACGGATCCTCATGAAATTTATTGCCAGTTCCATGACCACCATAATTTTGCACCACTGAATAGCCGTATTTTTGGGCATGCTGCTCAATAACATAACCAATATGCCCGGTACGATTAAAAGGTTTAACCTGTTCTATGCCCAGATTCATACATTCTTGAGCTGCTTGCACCAGACTTCGAGCCTCTGGGGAAGGTTCTCCCAGCAAAAACATTCGGCTCATATCTCCATAGAATCCCTTTAGAATGCAGGTTATATCAATGTTAAGTATATCCCCATCTTTTAAAACCGTATCATCAGGTATTCCATGACAGATAACATTATTAAGGGAAGTACAAACGCTCTTGGGATACCCATTATAACCCAGCGGAGCCGGGATGGCACCATGTTTTATGGTTAAATCATGAACCCAGGTATTGATGTCCTCAGTAGTTATCCCCACCTGTATTTTCTCTGAAATAGTGTCCATAATTTTCTTGCTTACCTGGCATGCTTTTCGGATGCCTTCTATCTGAGCTTCAGTTTTTATTAAATTGCGTCCCGGGATGGAAACTCCCAGCTTCCTCATTTCTTTCAGCTTTTCGTCCTGTTCCATATGGCATTTCTTGTATTTATTCCCGCTGCCGCACCAACAGGGGTCATTACGGGATATCTTTTTAAAAAACATTGTTAGATAAATAATCTCCTTTCCACATAATCCACGATCCTAATATTTACCTTATCTATCTTACTCTTAAGCGGATTGAATTTCCACTGTGGTTTAACATATCTTGCGGTTCGTGGACAGCGGCAACTCAGCAGCGTAAGATAAAGGCTATATTAGCATAACAGCTTTTCTAATTCTGATACCGTATCTACTATATAGGAAGGCTGGGAGTATAATAATTCTTCCTGGGAAGCATAGCCGTAGGCAACGGCGGCCACATCAATCCCATTAGCCTGGGCACCTTCCACATCATGTTTTCTATCCCCCACCATAATAATCTTATCACCTGGCAGGTACTCAAAATCATTAAGCACTAAAGCTATGAGTTCTGCTTTATCTGTCATACTGCCATCCAGGTTACTGCCGGCAACCTGGTCAAAAAACTTTAACATATCGAAATGGTCAAGTATTTGTTCAGCATAAACACCTGGTTTAGAAGTCGCTACCGCCATCAGCCGGCCATACTTCTGAAGCCGATTTAGTAATGATGGTATGCCTTTATAAACCCTGTTTTCAAACATACCATTTAAGGCATAATATTCTCGGTAATATTGTACTGCCTGCCATGCTTCGAGACTGCTCAAAGCATAAAATTGCTCAAATGAATTTACCAGCGGCGGACCTATAAAAGCTCGGAGCTTATAGCGATCATCCTCTGCTATCCCAAGTTTTTTCAAAGCATACTGCACTGAATTTATGATACCCTCAGCGGAATCAGTCAGGGTTCCATCCAAATCAAATATAACCAGTTTATATTTCTTCAATTCTATCTCTCCTCCGCTATGAGAATACTACCTGTCCAGACCTTATGTTTTACCACCATTATAAAGGTAATCTCACCGAGCTATCCATCCTCCGTCTATGCACAAAACTTGAGCATTTATATAAGCTGCATCTCTGGAAAGAAGAAATACACAGGCACTGGCAATTTCTTCCGGTTCAGCCAGCCTTCCTGCAGGAATCTCATCCAGTAAAGTTTTTATGTCCGCTTCATCCAGATGAGAGTATATCATATCAGTTGCCACTGGACCTGGAGCAATAGCATTTGCGGTTATCCCAGAAGGGGCCACTTCGCTTCCCAGGGATTTGGTAAAGGCAATGAGCCCTCCTTTGGAAGCGGCATAAACCGACTCAAAAGCAGCTCCGTTGATCCCCTGGGCAGATGCAATATTTACTATTCGGCCATATTGTTTCCTGATCATGTATGGCAGCGCTTGTTTGCAGCATAAGAAGGCACCCTTCAAGTTAACATTCATAACTCGATCCCACTCGTCAGCACTGGTATCCTGAACTAGAGATCGGAGGGTTACCCCGGCATTATTTACCAGCAGATCAACATCACCCACAGTATTTCTTATCTCTGCAAATAATTTGCTTACCTCCTGCTCACTGCTAACGTCCCCTTGCAGTGCTAAAGCAATACATCCAGACTGCTGCAATTCTGCGATTAATGTCTGGGCTTCTTTATAGGAAGAATTGTAATTCACTACCACCCGAGCCCCCCTGGCGGCAGCCGCCCGAGCCACAGCCGCACCTATACCTCGGCCCGCTCCTGTTATCAGGCAAACCTGCCCTTCCAGGCTGTTGTTAATATGATCCAAAGCTGCACCTCCAGGTTCACCAGTTTACAGTATATGACTAGCATAGAATCTATACGCATAACAGTATTAATCCCTGTAAACCATTATAATATAATCAGTGAGTGTTTCCCATGCGTATAATCATTAAAAAAATTCGCATATTATTTATTACAGTAAAATTAATGATTTCACTGCCAAAACCCTGTTTGGATGCATAAATATGCAGGAGCCTTCTACGGAGCATGGCAGAAACACCCTGCGAGGAGAAGCGGTGGAAGGGGGTGAGCCCCATGGACGGGGCGAGAGTGACGCTTTGCACGGATGCGGAATTGAAACGTCCCCCTGGAGCCATAAGTCGAGCAGTTGGGGCTTCCCATGCGGAGTCTTGGCGGCGGAATATTCATGCATCCAAGCCAGCACATTATACCTTTTGGCAGTGGACGCAAACAATCAATAAAAAAACTCCGGCCTGTTTTTAAACTGCCAAAGTCTGATTACCTGCTTTGATTTGTCAGGTGGCGGAGTAGATAATAAGACTCATGACCAAACAAAAAGGAACATTTGCCAACCGCTCTCAACAACCCGACTAATATGCACCAACCCGGATATACAATATATGGTAAACAGGAGTAAAGCCCTTGCTAAACCTGCTCACAAGTTTTTCTCCGCCACCTTAATTAAATTATAATTTGGTTTTTGAGGTATGGTCAACAACCATATTATGGCTATAATTGAGATAGGACTTTTTTTATGTTATAAATTTTTATGAACGGAGTAATATGAGATGTGTAGCAATATCCCTCCTAGATGGTAGTTATTACGGCCTGGAATCCATGCCTATCAGAATTTTAAAAACATTCCGACTACTACATCTTGACAAAGATGCCTTCGTCTCATACAATTAAAGCACCTTTTAGCTTTTTTTATGCTAGATTTTTATTTTGATTCTTATCAGTTTTAACAAGTTTTCCCGACCCGTAATAGCTGAAAATTTAAATAGGTTTTCTGAATAATTTTGGAATCTGTAGAATAATGATTAATACGTCAAAAACCCAATTTTATAAATCAGCAATAAGGCCGGCGATAAATCATTTTAGCAAGTTGTAGTTATCCATTCTAGCTTATTCACATCAAAAAGCATATTACGCTAAAGCAAATCAGGATTTAGTCTGATGTATTTGCTCATCTTATCTTCAATTTCCGCATACCAGGTCGGCCTGGACCAATTCTCAAACTCTTTTACTCAGAAAAAGAACTTTCGATTTCCAGCAACAGTTGGAATTCGATGTAAAATAAATAGTGAGGGGGTGTACAAATAGTAGGATTTATCCCTTTAGTAAGATAGATAAGAGTTCAAAAGAGAAAAGGAGGAGTTAAAATGTCTGGACATGGAAGTGGTTGGGCGAATCCCGCCCCCGCGGGCTTGCTTGCTCTGGCAATAGCATGTTTTACTTTTTATGCAATTTTGGGAGGTAAGGTTGAACATTCCTGTATACCATTACTTGGCTGCTGGTTGCTCGGTGGTGCCATGGTGCAGTATAGAGTTGCAGTTATTGAACTTGAAGAAGGGGCTACAACCGGTGGTAACGTATTCCTGTTCTTCTCAGCTTTCTTCATGTTTGTTGGTGGAATAGAGTTTATTTTCAAATATCTGGCTCTTGCTAATGGATGGCCGGCAATAGATGCTCGGATAGACGGTTATGCCTGGTTGGCATTATGGATCGGTCTCTGGATGTGGACTCCGGCATACTTCAAGTCTCCACTGGTTATGACCTTTGTGGTTCTTTTCCTTGACATAGCAGTTCCTATTGTTTGCCTGCAGGATATGGGAGTAATCGGTCATGATTATGCATGGCTGGCTGCTGATACACTTTTTGCGGCTGGACTTTGCGGTATTTACATGGCGTCCGCTATTATACTCAATACCGAGTTCGGAAAAGTGGTACTGCCTACAGGGAGCCCATTCATAAAACCCAAAAATATAGGAGCATAGGCTGTAACAATATAAATTAAAATGTTCCCAAACAGGGGAACATTTTAATCGGTTCTCAGCAGTCTTTATAACATAAAATTAACTATAAGCAAAAAATTAAGTGGGCATATGGCCCACTTAATTTTTCTCCCGACAGATGGGATACCCGTCATCCGTGCCAGGCAACAGAATATAAAGGGCAGCCCTCCTATTTCCTATACCAATAATATGAGACCAACAGTACTGTATCTGCCTTGCTTATTTATACCGAGCAAGTGATTTCATATACTGCTCTGATAACTGTTTCGATATCTTCTGTACTGCTAAAATATCCCGGGCTGAGGCGGCAGGAACCACTTTCAAAAGTTCCTATAGTTCTATGAGCTAAGGGTGCACAATGAAGTCCCGAGCGGGTTACTACTCCATATTTATAATCTAACTGGGTGCTGACTTCTCCACAGTCCATATCGTTTATATTGAAAACCACTACCGCTGTTCTCTTGCTGATATCAGCAGGCCCATACACCATAACCCCGGGAATTTCTTTAAGGCCGCTGATAAGCCTTTCACATAATTCCTGCTCATGGCGGCGAATTTTGTCCAGGCCATTTTCTTTAATAAAATTAACCCCGGCTAAGAGGCCTGCTATACCAGGAGTATTATGAGTACCACTTTCAAGCATATCCGGCATCAAAGAAGGCTGTTCCAAATATTGAGATAATGATCCGGTTCCTCCCTGTTTTAAAGGTTTGATATTCAGCCTCGGCCTCAGATATATACCACCGGTACCCTGAGGCCCCAGCAATCCCTTATGACCGGTAAAAGTCAGTACATCAATAGACTGCTTTTCCACATCAATCGGCACCACTCCAGCTGTTTGAGCTGTATCCAGCACAAATATAAGCTTATGGTCTCGAGCAATTTTCCCGACTTCCTCTACCGGCATCAGGGTCCCGGTAAGATTAGAAGCATGCAGCATACATATCATTCTGGTGTTCGACCGAATTGCCTTTCTTATGTCTTCTGGATCCAGGGTTCCGTCCCCAGCACATGGAACTGCCGTCCACTCCACCCCATCCTGCTGGTACATAGCATAAAGAGGACGAGCCACGGCATTATGTTCCATACTGCTGCTTATCACGTGGTCTCCCGGATTAAGAATGCCTTTCAAAGCTGTGTTTATAGCTTCAGTTATATTAATAGTAAATGCAATATGCGAACTATCCGCGATGTTAAAGAAACCAGCCAAGGCATCCCGACAATCTAGCAGCATCGAACCAGCCTGCAGAGTAGCTTTGTTGCTTCCCCGCCCCGGATTCCCCCCCATATGACGATTAAAAAAGTCTACTGCCTGGTAAACCTGTTCTGGTTTAGGAAAAGTAGTAGCAGCATTATCCATATAAATAGTCCGCATTATATCCTCCTCTAAATAGATATAATCTTGGCAGCTCCAGCCATAGTTTCAACTGCCGAATACATGTTGGTAATTTTTCCTACCGCTAATGCATCGGTTTTTTGGTAATAATCCAGACAAGTACCACAGGATAAAACTTCTACACCCTTTTTCTCCAGGGTCTGAATATGGTCTAAAACCGGTGAGTCTTCCGTGGTAAGAAAAATTGCCTTATTCATAAATATCAGGGTTTTTAAATCCGCTTCCAGTTCGTTTAAGGTATAAAGAAAACCTTTCATCAGAACTTTACCCAGCTCTTCATCCCCTTCACCAAATAGGCTGCTTTTGATTAAAATGACTATGTCGCCAGCGCTCGATGGCTCATCTTCCTCCAGTCTTGCGGTCTTATGCATATGAATATGATATTCTCCTTCTTTTTGCTCCACATTATACTTATAGCCCTGATTTTGAGCCAGTCTCTTCACATTTTCCCTGGCTACATCTCTATCCACGATCGTAGTAAGTTTCTCTATGCCTTCCCCTTCGTCCATGGCTTTTTTAGTTAAAATTACCGGCTGAGGACAATCCAAACCCCTGGCATCAACTATTTTACTCACCTACATCAATCCTTTCCCCTACTTTTTAGGCTTGATCATAAACTGTGGCTGCAAGATTATCTACTAACTCCTCCAAATCCAATCTATAAAGAACTGCCAGCTCATTAATGGTATCGAAAAGATGCTGACATAGCACGCAGCATCCTGCCTTTTCGTCATATCTTCTGAATATCTCTTCGGTCTGTGGATATTTATATACTATGTCAATAATTTTCATATCATTTATCATCGGTTGTCCCTCCAATAAATATGCAGCAAGAATTATCATTAGTAGTAGAATAAAAAAACATGATATTGCATCATGCTTATTACAAATATATCATTTTGATCTTTATATTAAAAATTACTTTTGGTTATACATTGTGCTGTCTAATTAGAATTTTACTATATTTAGGAAGCAAAATCACCTGCTATAATAGGAATCGCTAAACTTTCCCAGTTGACATGCAAGCAAGGATGAAACTTTGTAGCGCAAGGAAGGAAAGGCGATATAAGCTGTTAAAATACGTTTTTCTTATAAAATACACTAATATAACCGTACAAAAACGCCCTTATCTTAGATAAGACCGGCTGACGGCGTTACAAAAATTCATCCTTACTTGCTTGAAGGTAGTTATTTTTATCAAGTGGATGAGTTGCATTAGTTATTTTACCAGAGTTACATGTATGGCCTTGGTTAGCGCAGTAACCGTATCTCCAGCTTTTATATCCATTTCCTGCACAGATTCAGCAGTCATAACCGAACTAATTATAGTGTCTCCTACTTTGACTTTAGCCTGAGCCATGATAGTATCCGTCTTGATCTCTACAACTTGTCCCTCAAATCTGTTTCTGACACCAGCTTTCATTTTATTACCTCCTCGTATTGCTCTTTATGTAAACTGAAATATTAAAAGCCTATTTATGTGAGTTTACCATGTACTGCCAACCATATACAAGGAGGTGCACTGGAAGTATATTCCACTCGGTGTTTTTTCCCTGCCGGTATTAAGAGCCAGTCACCTTTATTTAAATGGGTTAACTCCCCCTGCTCCCATAATAAACCAGCTTCACCCTGCAGCAGCACTACCCATTCATCCCGGTCCTGCAGATACCAGAAATCCGGCGGTGAAGAATGCCCGGGGGAAATTATTCTTTCAATTAGAATCCCATTATCCGGTATAATAGCTTCAAACACTTCATCACCCGAGAGATTATCAGGCAGGTTAAACAAGTTAATATTCATAAATACCTCCTATTAATTCTATTATGATGTTAAAATCAGTATGCAGCACTCATGTATGGAGCAGCTTGATCCTCTGATTACGCCATTCCAAATGTGAGATAATAATGAACAAAAAGGATAGATAGTATGCACAGCAACTTGAACAACATTAAAGGCGACATATCAGGTTCCATTGGAGACCTGGGTACATTCCTGCCCTTTGTGGTGGGAGTAATAACTCTGGGTGGTATGGACGCCACCGGTGTTCTTTTCGCTTTTGGCCTCATGTACATTTTCACCGGTTACTTTTATCAAGTTCCGGTACCGGTGCAGCCCATGAAAATTATAGGTGCCGCGGTTCTGGTTCACGGTCTTACTACAGGTGAAATTGCTGCCTCTGGCATCCTGATGGGCCTGACCCTGCTGGTATTTGCCTTTACCGGGCTGGTTGATAAACTTGCCTATTTGACTCCTGCCAGCGTAACTGCCGGTATACAGGCAGGGCTGGGTATAAGCCTGGCCCTGCTGGGAATTAAGTTTATCAGCAGCGATCCGATACTAGGCTTGACCATCCTGATAATCATGTTCCTGCTGATGGGAAATCCCAAAATACCGGTTTCTCTGGTCGCAATAGGGGGAGGGGTTATATTAGCTATGATCATCCATACTGAACTCCGTCTGCCCGCTTTATCTATTGGGTTCAATCTGCCTCACCTTATTTTACCGCAATGGAGTGATTTTTATCGAGGATTCACCCTGGCTTTCCTGCCCCAGCTTCCCTTAACCCTTACTAATTCGGTACTGGTTACGGCTGCTTTCGCCCAAGAACTTTATCCAGACCGGGCCCACAAGGTAAGCGAGAGAAACCTTTGTCTCACACTGGGTATAGGCAATTTGATCGGCATGCCTCTGGGTGGATTTGTTATGTGCCATGGCAGCGGAGGAATGGCTGCCCACCACCGCTTCGGAGGGCGAACCGGTCTTACTACAATAATCATGGGAGCGTTTCTATTATCAATCGCCGTTCTTCTAGGCCCATCCAGCATCAAAGTGCTGGATATAATTCCCCGGGCGGTACTCGGCTGTCTGCTTTTCTACAGCGGGATAGATCTAACCACCAACATCAAGGGCCTCGATAACAAAAATAGCATATATACTTTTGTTGTGGTGGTAATAATAAGTATTGCAATTAACCCCGGGGTAGGATTCCTGGCAGGAATTCCCGTGATGTATTTGCTCAATAAAGGGCTGGTAAAATTATAAATTTTCAAGGAGGCAGCATGTATATACTGATAAGCATTACCAGCTACCTGCTGGGCAGTATTCCCAGCGCCTATCTGCTGGGTAAAATATATCAGATCGATATCCGCACTAAAGGCAGCGGAAATGTTGGCACCATGAATACCCGGGCAGCCCTGGGATGGAGACCCGCTCTGCTGGTGCTGGTCATGGATCTGGCCAAAGGAATGACCGCAGTATACCTGGCTCACATTGCCGGAGTTGATCTGATGTTTGCCGCTAGCATGGCGGTGATAGGCCACGTTTATCCAGTCTGGCTGAAGTTTAAGGGAGGAAAGGGACTGGCAGTTGCTGCCGGAGCTTTAATTGCTGCTGGTTCTCCGCTTACGGTAATAGTTTTTCCTGTTTTTTTCCTACTCACCTATCCACTGGTGAAAAAGGATGACTTGATTAGCCTTCTGGGAACTGCTGCTGCAGCCATTATATCCACCATATTTTATGGTTGGGATGGCTTTCTCATCTTACTAGCCTTGATAATATGCATTAAACATATAGGTGTAATGATTAAGAATAATAAAGATTCTAAAAAAATTTCCGGATGATTTTTCCTCAGCGCCTCTTTTGATTACAAGTGCCCTTATGAGATATAATAATCAGATAATACGTTTAAACTTGATATTACAAGGAGCCTTAGATATGAGTGATAGGGGTATTCAAAACAAGCGGGGGGCAGCTGGACTTTTGTTTTTGATGCTGACAGGAATTTCAATATATTTGCTGTTGGGAAACCATTCAGTTCTGAATACCCCGGCCTTAACTCTTACCACAGGTATATTTCTGGTTGTAAGCGGTTTAATGGCCGGTTTTTTTGGTTCACTTACCGGAGTGGGAGGTGGGGTCATTCTTTTGCCTATCCTGCATTTTGGATTGGGTTATCCTTCACCTATAGCCGTAGGTACTTCTTTGTTAATAGTAATGTTTTCTTCCGCTTCGGGAGGCTATGGGCACATTATAAGAAAAAACGTGAGTATTGAATCAGTCAAGCGGACAGCCCCTGCAGCTATCGGGGGAGTTCTGCTGGGTTCCTGGTTATTCACCCACCTGGCAAACGACACTCCAGCCCTGGGCCTGCTTCTCGGTATAGCCTTTATCATACCAGCAGTACTTATGGTATGGGAGAGCATTTATCCATCCAGGTTTAAATCTAAACTGGATAAATTAATAATCAGCCCGAATTACATGCCCTGCCTGGGTTTAATATCAGGTACCTTAACCGGGTTGCTGGGACTTGGAGGGGGTTATCTATTAGTGCCGGGCCTGATATATTTCTTTCACCTACCAGTTTTCCTAACTATGGGTACATCACTGACTGTGATATTTCCTGTTGCAGTAATTGGCAGCATTTTAAAAATATCCGGAGGATATGTTGACATCCTGGCCGCCCTTATTGCCTCAGCCGGTACTGTTGTTGGAGCACAGATAGGTGCAGGTACCATTAAATATTTTAAGCCCCAGACCCTTAAGCTGATTTTCAGTATATATTTTTTCTACGTATCCATAAAATTCATCACCAATTTCATATAATGAGGACATTCCTACAACCAGGTTCCCCCCAGTAGGTGTGTCCCTGTTCCTTGACCCGTTGTGTCCCCTTATCCTAACTCCACCAAATTCTTAATAGCAGAAAAATATTTAGGAATATCTCTTATTATTACGTCATTATGGCCTGCCCGAGATATGATAACCATCTCCTTATCCCTGGACCCAAGTGTATTAAACACCAGGCGTCCCTCCTCAGGCAGCACCAGATTGTCTGCCTCACCATGAATAATCAGAGCAGGTATTTTTATTTCAGCTATCATATCCAGACAATCCTTCTCTATTTTATCCAGATAAGCATTAGGGTCCATAATGCCCAGATGATAAATGAGCCGGTTTACGCTCGCAAATCCGCTTTCTATTATCAGCCCGTTAAAGGATTCATGATAATGATAGGCCAGCTCCAAAGCGGGAATACTTCCCAATGAACGACCCATAATATAAAGGTCGGATTTATAGTCACGTTCAACTAGCTCCTTAATAACAGCACCGTAAATATGGTGGGCATCCCTGACCATACTGGTAAAATCAGGAGTCCCGGTACTGGCTCCGTAACCCCGGTAATCCGCTACCACTAAATTTATCCCCTGGGCGAAGTACAGGGGAGCCAGGTCATCATAATCAGGTACTACTTCTCCATTGCCGTGAAAATATAAGATCCACGGCCAATGCTTAGAACCTTCGTAAAATCGAGCTGCAATTCTTACATTATCTGCTGCATCTATATACAGGTCAAAAGCATTATTTGGGGGTCGGGTGAAATCAGGTCGAGGATAAAAAAGCATCTGCAGGAAATAGGGCTGATCTACATAAGAATAATCGGGCATAGCTTCCTCCTTGTACGATTTAGTTGTTGGCAGGGATTGTTTCATCACTCAAGTTAGATTTGACAATAAGATAAAGAAAAATTCCCTATTAGTAAAATTCAAGACTTTCTAGCGGCTTCCTTCTTCACTTTAACATTTTATCCTTAACTCAACTTTCGCAGATGGTAACAACTTCGTAGTGGCGAGCATTATACTTTGTCCCGCCGTCGCCGGTCTTATTTTAAACAATCTAGAAATATGGTCTTCATACGCAATACCTGGTTATTCAAGTCGCTTTCCCCCTGTAACCCGCCTTACCCTCCTTGCTAAAACCAAGCATAAAACTAGCCAGTGGGGTAAGTGCGAAAGTTGAGCCCTTAATAAAACATTTAATGATATAAAAAGCACAATAGTTTATAATACTGTTAATCACTGTCAATAACTGTTAAGCACAGTCAATATAGGAATTTATATAGAAGAGGTGACGGTAAAGTATGAAAATTTTGGTCTTTGGACTGGGTGCATTAGGTACTGTGTATTCTTGTTTACTGCAGAAACAAGGACATGAGATTACTGGCGTAGATCATCAACCTGTGGTTAAAGCGATCAAGCAGGACGGAGTTCAGGTAACCGGTATTTGGGGGGAGCATGAGGCAGCACTCAATCAGTTAGTATGCAACCTGGACGAACTCGATGAGCAGGTTTTTGATTTGATAATTGTCAGTGTCAAAGCTTATGAAACTGAAGAAGTTGCACGCCAGCTTAAAAATATAATTACAGATACTACCTATCTTATACTGGCCCAAAATGGGTATGGAAATTTCGAAACAGCATCGAAACACATACCTGCAGATCAAATAATACTCGGTCGGGTAATTTTTGGTTCTGAAACTATCGGTGCAGGGGCTGCCAGAGTAACTGTTATTGCTGATGATGTAATACTTGGTTCGCCTGGCAATTTAATAGATATGGAGGTGCTCCAGCAGTTTGCGGACATTTTCTCTCAGGCGGGGATTCCTACCCGGGCTTCTAACGAAATAATGCGCTATGTATGGGGAAAAATAATATACAATTCTGCCCTCAATCCACTGGGTGCAATACTGGAAGTACCTTATGGCAAACTGGCAGAAATAAATTTTAGTAAGGATTTAATAGATCAGGTTATTGAAGAAATTTTTGCTGTTTTAAAAGCAGTCGGTCAAACTACTATGTGGGAAAATGCTGCCGCCTACCGCAAAGATTTTTATTCCCAATTAGTTCCATCTACTGCCGCCCATCATGCTTCTATGCTGCAGGATATACAGCGCGGACGCAAAACCGAAATCGATTCCCTGAACGGAGCGGTAGTTGATCTTGGGCAAAGATATGGTGTGGAAACTCCAGCAAACAGATTTATTACGATGATGCTTAAGGCTAAGGAATCCATGCTAACTTAGTTCCCCCTGAAAAAGTCGACTTGGATGTAAGGTAATGCATAAATATACTTACGCCAGTCTTCGCCTGGACAGCTTCAACTGTTTGTTGACTGGCTTCAGGGGGACCTAATCAATAGCACATTCAATCTTCATTAAATTCGCCTACGAATAAAATCATACCCATGCTGCTGTAGCATGGGTATGATTTTATTCGAACACATTTTATTTTTTAACAGTACTCTTATTTCTTACCTTATAAATGTTTCTTTATATTCGTTAGAGGCCCCGGTCTGAATCTCTTAATTCTCTTAATTAATACCGCTCGGCAGCTAATGAAGATATTTCTTGGCCGGAAATAAAGCATCCAACTCAGTAAGTGGAATGTGCACGATATTTTCCTGGCTCACTACTGCTAGCACCGCCATTTCTTCCCCGGTGTATTCTTCATGATAAGTGCCGACAACGCATACTGTGATCATCACACCATTTAAATAAACTGTAAACAGGTCTCCTCTATTCAAATTTACCCCCTCCACGTTATTCCATCCACGATGACCATTTCCACTCGAGAGCGAAATTCAAGAGGATGGCCGCTGTATATTACTATATCAGCTTTTTTCCCCCTGGAGATGGATCCCAGGTCCTGCGATACATTCAGTATTTCAGCTGGCCAGGAGGTTATTGATTTCAATGCTGTATCTTCGTCCAGCCCTTCTCGCACAGCTATGGCGGCACAAACCCTCAGGTGTTCAATAGGTACCACTGGATGATCAGTAATCAAGCTAAATTTTACTCCTCGTTCAGCCAACAGCATAGCATTTTTGAAGGATACTTCCTGGAGTTCAACTTTAGCCCGATTAATCAGCAGCGGTCCCAGAAACACCGGCACATTCCTTTTCAGCAGTTCATCGGCTACTTTAACCGCCTCGGTACCATGCTGAATTATAATATCAATATCAAATTCATCCTTAATACGCAGAGCAGTTAGAATATCGTCTGCCCGGTGAACATGAATTAGCAAGGGCATTTCCTTTTTCAAAACTTTTGCTAATGCTTCCTGCTGGTATGCATCAGCAGCCTTCCTATCCTCTTTATCAATACTTCTAGCTGCAATATATAATGCTTCTCTCAAAAGGCTGGCATTAGCCATCCGGGTAATGGGTGACTTTTTTTGCTCAGCATATACTCTTTTGGGATTTTCACCCAGGGCAGCTTTTAATCCCCAGGGATTCTTATATATCATATCTTCCGGCCTTTGCGCCAGATGTTTCAAAAAAACTGCCTGCCCACCGATAATGTTGGCACTGCCAGGCATACTCAATGAACGAGTAACTCCGCCTTTCAGTGCATCTTTAAACGCCAGATCCCAAAAATTTATACCATCCAGAGCTCTTAACTGTGGTGTGATCGGGTCAGATATTTCGTTTACATCGCTTCCCTCGATTCTGTATATCTCCTCTTCCAAACCTATATGAGTATGAGAATCTATGAAGCCAGGGGCTAAATATTTGCCTGCCGCATTATAAATATCACAATCATCAGGAATAACTACATTCTCTCCAACCTCAATTATTAATTCTTCATCTAGTATTACAGTCGCATTTTCAAGTAAACCTGGTTCAGCCATGGTAAGCACGCTGGCACCCTTTATCGCTAACACTGAATTCTCCTTCCTTATCTTATGAAAAATCACAAACACCTGTTCAATGATAATCTTAGTATTATCTACCTGTCTTTTTCAATTATATTATAAATGGTCAGATGTGTCCCGTGAGCTTATCCGGAGGAGTTTCTGTCTCGTATGTCTGCTGCCTCTATCAGGGCTTTAAATATATAATCGGTATAAACATCCTCCAGGCATTCTGGATGCCACTGAATACCTACTGCAAATTGATTACCGCCGGAAAATTCAATAGCCTCTATGGTTCCATCAGATGCACAGGCCGATATCTTCATGCCTGGGCCAGGAACTTTAACTGCCTGGTGATGAAAACTATTTACCTTAATCTCTTCGGTTTTTAATATTGCCGCTAATTTGCTATGTTTCTGAATAAACACCTGGTGAAAAGCGTAATTCCTGGGAGCCTTTTGCTGGTGCATAAAGTTTCCTCCCAGGTTCTGAATGATGCTTCCCCCGAATGCAATGTTAACCATCTGGCATCCGCGGCATATACCCAATACCGGTTTTTGAATTTTCATGATATTCCTGACCAATTCTATCTCAAAAGCATCTCTTACAGGATTAACTTCTCCCAGCTGTTTATCAGGTAGTTCGCCCCAGTGAGAAGGATGTGCATCGCCGCCTCCGGAGAGCACTAATGCATCACAGATTTTTGTGTACGATTGAATAATATCATACTCAGCAACCGCAGGTAACATTATCGGTACTCCTCCAGCCTTCAATATCGCCAATATATAATGATCCCTAAGCAAATGAGCTTTCTCATCATTATCATAACTGGTACTAATCCCAACAATTGGCTTCATCTTACCCCTCCTCTATTCGGTGTGTCAAGGGGACGGGGTTATTGACACACCAAATAGTATTGTGTGTGTCAATAACCCCGTCCCCTTGACACACACTGACCTAGCTGACCCCAATAAAAAAACAGGTTCTTAACATGCAACCTGTTCTGTATAGTAATATAATAATATGATTATGTATAAATTATTTCCGGGTATCTACATTTCACTGAGCCCCAGACTTACTTCCAGGGCTTGATCGACATTACCCATCATTTCTTCATCTAAAATAGCAATCCTCTGTTTTAATCTGGTTTTATCTATAGTCCTAATCTGTTCCGCCAGTATTACCGAATCTCTTTCCAATCCATACTGCTCAGCTTTAAGTTCGATATGAGTTGGCAGCTTGGCCTTATTTATCTGAGATGTAATAGCCAACACAATGGTGGTCGGACTGTACTGATTTCCTATATCATTCTGTATTACCAGAACCGGTCTTATCCCTCCCTGTTCTGATCCTACTACTGGGTTTAGCTGGGCAAAATAAATTTCCCCTCGTTTAATCATATAATTATATCACTCCAACAATTTTTCTATGCAGGTGGTCAGAGCTTCTTCATCCAGTCCCGTATTTTCACAGGCTATATTGAGGTTGATTTGTGCCATTTCAAGATAACCCTTTTTCATCTGCTCTTTCATTAAATTCCTTTTACGCTCCCCCAGATAAAACTTAATGGCTTCTCTTATTATCTCACTACGATTTTTAGATTCCACGGCAGTAACACAGTCCATTTCACACAAGAGACTTTCTGGTACTGTTATAATAATTCTTTTAGATACTGGCAAAGCGAACACCCCCAGAAATAGATAGCAAACCCGATATATCTATTATATTGATAAGTTAGGTGACTCGCAAATCCAATAATTACAAATATGATACTCATTTATACATAAATTCTGGGAACTCGCGAGCTTACGGAACAAACTATCTCATAATTAATAGTATCTGCAATTGCTGCCAGATCATCTGCTGTTATCCCATCTGCGTCTCTGCCAAAAAGAATTACTTCATCTCCTTCTGCAATTTCTTCTCTCCCGCTAATATCGAACATACATTGATCCATGCATACTGCACCCAGCGAATATGCCCTTTGGCCATTGATTACGGCCCAGGCTTGATTGGAAAAACTTCTGCGGTACCCATCTGCATACCCAATCGGCAGCGTAGCCACTCTGGTCTCCTGCTTACATATATGAGTCCGGCCATAACTAACCCCATGACCTTCAGCGAGGTTCTTCACCATACTAATCCGGCTTTTTAAAGTCATAGCTGGCACAAGACCTAAATTCATACCCTTCATAAACTGGGAAGGGTATAAGCCATACAACATTATGCCTGCCCGCACCATATCCAAATTAGTCTCGGGATACCTGAATATGGCGGCACTATTCGAGCAGTGTTTAAGTGGAATATGAATACCTCTCTCATCCAGTTCTCTGGTGACATCCTGAAATACTTTAAACTGTTCCATGGTAAACTGGTCATTTTCACGGTCTGCTTCCGTAAAATGAGTAAAAACACCCTCTACATTAATACCTGGTAAGGCGGCGATATTTTCTATAATTCGTATGGTATCTAAACCCGGTGCAAAACCTATTCTGCCCATGCCAGTATCAATCTTAATGTGTATATGGGCCGGACGGCCTTGTGCTTGCGCCTCTGTTGACAGTGACCTGGCAAAAGATGCATCATATACGGCAGTCCTTATATCATTACTGACTATTAAGTCAACATACTGCCGGGGAATGTAGCCTAAAACCATAACTGGAGCCTTAATACCCTCATCACGCAATTCCAATGCTTCATTCAGGGTTGCTACAGCCAGGAAATCAACCATCTCTTCCAGACAAACCCGGCTTATCTCCTTGACACCATGTCCATAGGCATTAGCTTTAACGGCTGCCATAATCCTGGTTCCAGGGCTTATAGCTTTTTTTATGCATTGCAAATTATTTCTTATAGCCGCTAAATCTATTTCTGCCCAGGTTGGGCTCTTATTATCCATTGTCGCTTACCATAGCTTTTAAAATATCGTTGCGGGTAATAATACCCACCAGTTTTTCATGCCTGAGGACTGGTACGCGATTAACCTTTTTGTCCTGCATCAGCTTAACTATATTACCAACCGGCTCATCCTCATCCACTGCTATTACTTTGGTGGTCATGGCATCTTTAACCCTAGAAGCAGTATATTTTTTTAGATTGTTATTGAACCGCATAGTATTTTCCAAAAATATAATACTATCAAACAGGGTTATGTAAAATGGTATTTTCAACTCTCCAGCCTTAATTATTAAATCTTTCTCACTTATTATTCCCATCACCTTATCGTCCGCATCAACTACCGGTATACCGCTGATTTTGTTTTCCAGAAGTATCCTGGCAACTTTTTCTACGCTGTCGTTTGGTTTAACCGCTAGTACTTCCTTAGTCATTATATCTCTTGCGCGCATATTTCAACCCCTCACCTAATTTATTTCCTAAATAAATTATATTTTTATTGTCACTCAAAACGAGACATTATATCCGAAATGGAATCTATTATATCCCCGGCTACTATGCTTCGCTCACCCTTATTTTCTTTACTCAGGTCCCCTGCCAAACCATGGAAGTATACTCCTGCAATTGCAGCATCCTGAGGCTTCAAACCTTGAGCAATTAGGCCGGTGATCATTCCACACAGCACATCTCCGCTGCCTGCAGTTGCCATACCGGGGTTACCGGTTATATTAATATATATGTTTCCAGATGGGTCTGCTATTACAGTTTTGTTGCCTTTCAATACCAGGGTGACTCCCCACTCCTGTGCATAATGGGCAGCAATATCCAGGCGGTTAAGCTGTATTTCTTCTATGCTCTTACCAGTCAAACGCGCCATCTCTCCTGGATGGGGCGTCAGGACTACCGGCACCTGTCTGCCTTTTAGTACTCCGGTATCATCTTTTAGAGCATTGAGACCATCCGCATCTATGACCAGGGGGATACCGGACCGCTCCAGAACAAAACGCAGCACCGCATTCCCCTCGGGATATCCTGACATGCCAGGACCAATAACGCATACTGAAGCAGTATCCAACAGATTCTCAATGGCCGGCAGTGCCTCCAGGGATATATAACCTTGGGCATTTTCCGATAGAGGAGCAGTCATTACTTCCATTACATGCGATTCAACAATAGGAAGCAGTGACTCAGGAAGAGCGGCAGTCACCAGACCGGCACCAGTCTTGAGCGCAGAATAGGCTGACATAATTACTGCTCCGGTTAAACCGGGAGAACCCCCTATCACCAGAACATGGCCGTAGGAACCCTTATGTGATTCTGCAAACCGGGGCTTAATTAACGGCCTTATCATCTCGTCATCTATTAAATTTTTTTTAAGCTTCCTATCTTCTAGCAAAACCCGAGGGATAGAAATATCTGCCACACTTAATGTGCCAGTATATTCCCTGCCTGGTTCAAAAACCAATCCCAGTTTGGGCAGGGCAAAAGTTACCGTATGAGTTGCCTTGACTGCCTCCCCATATACCTTACCCGTGTCTGCTTCTACCCCGGATGGAACATCCACCGCTACAACTGGCAGATTGCTCCAGTTAACCATTTTTACTATTCGCTCTTCAAATTTACTCAAACTGCCTTTAAATCCATTACCATATATGGCATCCACCACCAGGTCACCAGATAAAAGAGAAAGCATCAATTTATCCAGATCTTCTTCCCCTAACAGCTGGAAAATATTTTGGCTTAATTTAGAGAGCACCTTATAATTGGTATATGAATCGGCAGTTATTTCATCGGGAAATGCCAGGAGAAAAGTTTCCACATTTACTCCCGAGTTTACCAGGTGCCTGGCAATAACTAAACCATCACCACCATTATTGCCCTTTCCCGCCAGGACAATAACATTCTTGCCCCCCTCACGTTCCAGTAGATTATCGACTACTTCCACGGTTCTAATTCCAGCATTTTCCATCAACACTATGCTGGGAATACCATATTCGTTAATTGCCTGATAATCAATTTCCCTCATTTCCCGTGAATTTAACAATTTCAAAGCATATCACCCTTTCAATGCAATTACAGCGGCAACAGCCTGTTGGGCAGCGTGCGACAGGCTGACAGAAAGGCTGCTTATTCCGGCCTGTCTGCCCTTTTCCTCAGCTCTGCCGTGTAAACGCAAATCAGGCTTTCCATTATTACCTACAACTATTTCAACGTCATGAAATTTTATCCCCTCGGACAACACCGGATCAAGTTTGCGAACTGCTTCCTTGGCAGCAAATCGAACTGCCAGTGACGGATACGGATTAGCCTTACTTAAACAATAACTGAGTTCTTGATGGGTAAAGACCCTTTCCAGAAAGCGTGGAGTTCTTTCTACACTCTTCCTTATCCTTTCAATATCAATTATATCTATACCTATCAGCAATTCGTCCCCCCCCCTTATAATATACTATTTATACCTATAACCAATTTTACCATTTATATTAAGCTATATAACAATAAACCCTGAAACCTTTAAAGATTTCAGGGCCTAGAGATATCCAGCAATTTTACTTAGGCACTCATACTCATAGCAAGATCAGCTTTTTCAGCGTCATTTAGTATTCTATCCATATCTAGCAGTATTAACAACCTGCCATCGTATTTGCCCACCCCGGTGATAAATTCCTCAGAAATACTTCCTATTAAACCCGGGGGTGGTTCAATGCCCTCTACCGGTAAACGCAGTACTTCACTAACTTCGTCGACTATTATTCCCACAGTCTGTCCTTCCACTTCAACTACCACACTTCTCGCATCAGAATTAGTCTCCGCTACTCCCATATTAAATTTCTTTTTTAAATCGATTATAGGAATAATTTGTCCTCTGAGGTTAATAATACCTTCTACAAAGCCTGGGGTTCCTGGCACTTTCGTAGGTGCATTCATAGGTATTATTTCCTGCACATTGACAATTGGCACCCCATATTCACAAATGGTCCCATTATTATTCAACGTAAACACCACTAATTGTATTTCATCAGCCATAAGACACCTCCTCTAATTACAATTCAATACATTAGACCTATAATATATTATAATTCTTTTTCTACATTATTGAAGTATTTCCTCCTTTATAAAGTAAAAATTTTATAAAAAAATCCTCCTATGATATCAGGGGAATTATCCATAGGGGGATTTTAATTTTTATGTATTCAGCCCAGCAAATTTTAACCTACTAGTTTGAGCAGCCAGGTGGAAATAGATAGATATATTAACAAACCGGCTGCATCGGTAATAGACATAATTAACGGATTACTGGCTACAGCCGGGTCCAGATTTAACCTGGTTAATAAAAAGGGCAACATTACCCCAATTATGTTAGCTACCATTACTATAGTAACCATAGTCAAACATACTATTAGAGCAATTTCAGTTCCTCCCCGCAGAAGTCCCAGTGCAGCACCAGCAACACCCATAGTAATACCCAGCCCGGCACCCACACTAAGTTCTTTAACCAAGGTAACAGCCCATTGACTTAACTCGATATCTCCCGTTCCCAGAGCACGAACCATTAATGTTGCTGACTGAGCTCCTGCATTACCACCGCTGCCTATGAGAAGTGGTATGAAGAAGGTTAAAGCAATGGTTGAGGCTAGTATCTCCTGGTAAGCTGCCAGTATCTCAAGAGAAATCAAGTTGACCAAAACCAGAATAATCAGCCATCCAATACGTTTTTTATACAGTTCTGCTATTCCTGTTTCATAGTAACTATTTTTCAAGGGCGCTACCGCCGCTCCTTTATGAAAGTCTTCGGTAGCTTCTTCTTCGGCAACATCCATAACATCATCAAAAGTAACCACACCCAGCAGAACCCCTTCTGAATCTACCACCGGCAGAGCAGACAGGTCATACTTGGACATCACATGCACTGCTTCTTCCCTATCCTCAAAAGCAGATAAGCTAACATAAGAATTATCCATAATCTTTTCAATACTGGTATCCGGGGAGTTAAAGATAAAACGCTGCAATTCCAGGGCATCGAGCAGTTTCCAGTTGGAATCCGTAACATAGATAACATTAAGGGTCTCACTATCCTCTTTCCCTTTAGCCCTTATCTGCTCCAAACCTTGCCTGAGGGTCCACCCGGGTCTGACTGCCACATAATTGGGGGTCATTATCCTGCCAATGCTTTCTTCAGGATATCCCATCAATTCTCTGGTTTTCTCCAGTTCCTGGGGACTTAAAAGATTGAGCAGCTTCTGGGTAACTCTACCAGGCAATTCTTCAAATAAATCGGCCCGGTCATCCGGTTCCATATTATGCAGCAGACTTCTGGTCTCCTCATCGCTCAGTGCAGCTAGTAATGCATTGCGTTGCTCCTTCTTCAAAAATGTAAAAACTTCAGATGATATATGACGAGGTAAAAGTCGAAAAACCAGGACCTGGTCTGCCTTGTCCAGTTCGAACAAGAATTCGCCTATATCTGCTACCGGCCAGGAAGACAATTCTTCACGCAATTTGCCCCACTGCCTGTTTTCTATTAAGCTTTGTAAAACCGTTGTATCTAATTCCAGCAATACCCCATCCCCTGCCTATATATCTAAATCGTAATAAGTCTGGCCGCTGCAAACAGCTTTTCAGTAATAGAATACATATTACTAGAATATCCCACTTTGAGCTTATCCTGTAAATTATAATACTCCAGACAGCTGGCACTCGAAATTATTTCCACGCCTCTCTCTTCCAGCAACTTCAGATGATCTAGCACCGGTGAGCCTTCACTAACCAGAAAGACACCGCTATTTATAAATATTATTGTGGCAGGAATACTTTCCAGCCTGGTAATAGCATATACAAAACTATTCATTAAGGTACTGCCCTGCTGATCATCTCCATGACCCAAAACGCTGCTTCCTATAAGCAGTACCAGGTTAGCATACATGCTTATGCTCAGACTGATGTTGCTGATACTTTCCTCCTTACCTATATCGATATAATAACCCCCGCATATATTCTGATTTTGGTTAGCAACTTTGCTTATTGACCCCATGGTAGGGTTAAGGTCAGTATGTAGATCTGAATGAGCAACAGCAGTTAGTGGTCTGTCCCTTTTTACGTGTTCAAGAGCCCCATTGTCCGAATCTACCGTATTTTTCATGGTCTAACGCTCCTTAAAATATCCCTCATATTTCCTATTTTATCATACCCTGACTTCCCTTAAAGTATCATAAAATCACCAATTTTAACAGTAATATAAGATATTAGGCTGATAAAAACAGATTACTATATTTTCGTATTATAAACGCTAGAATAAAAGTATACCAATCATCATCAAAATGATGAGAAAATAGT
>JAENZN010000013.1 GCA_016841245.1 Syntrophomonas sp. | reverse complement strand
CCGTCAAAGCAATAGCAATAGCTAGAGGATTTGTAGCACCAAGTGGAATGGACCTAATATGTATACCTGCTTTTACTGATATAATGATTGATGGGGAAGAGAGGACCGCTATTAAGTTGATCATCGAACCAAGATAGAGCTCCCAGCTAATAACGGGTGAAGGTTTAATATTGTTTTTAGTATTTAAGGCCTGCTAATACAGCAGGTTCTTTCATTTATGGGGGGGATTGAATTAATATGAAAGTGATTGATTTACATTGTGATACTTTATCGGCTATATATAACCGCAGGCAGAGATTGCTTAGAAATACCGGGCATTTCGATTTAGAAAGAGCTGTAAAATCCGGGGTCAAAATTCAGTTTTTGGCCTTGTTTGTAGGTCCCCATGAAAGCAGTATTGCTTTAGATAAAGTGAAGAAGCAAATAGAGCTTTATCAACATGAAATAGAAAGCAACAAAAACCTGCTGTATGCCCTGAGATCGATTGAGGACTTATATTCTGAATCAGAAAATGATACCATAGGGGGCATACTTCACCTGGAGGGGGCAGAGGCTTTGGGCAAGGATTTTGGTGTCATGCATTCGTTGTACGAATCAGGGCTGAGAAGTATAGGGTTAACCTGGAATAATGGAAATCTGTTAGCCCAAGGCATTGGGGAAGGGCCTGAGGCCGCCGGTCTGACTGCCTGGGGGAGAGAGGTTGTTCGCGAAATGGAGAGAATGGGTATAATATTGGATGGCGCACATATCTCGGTAAAGGGGTTTTTTGATTTATTAGAAGTATATAATAAACCTTTAGCAGTAACTCATGCTAACAGCAGGGCGTTATGCCCCCATCCTAGAAATCTGACTGACCAGCAGTTGTTGGCCCTGGGGGAAAATGGAGGTATTGTTGGGGTGACTCAGGTGAGTGATTTTGTAAAGGATAATAAACCGGCTATAGATGATTTGATCGATCACATAGCATATATTGCAGACCTTATTGGAGTTCAACATGTGGCTTTGGGGTCTGATTTTGATGGGGCTGATGATGTGGTAATGTCTGGAGTCGAAGAATATGCAGCCTGGCCTGAACTGCTAAAAAGAAAAGGTTTTAATGCAGCCGAGGTTAAGATGATCTTATATGAAAATGCCCTGAGAGTCATTGAACAAGTTTTATCTTAAAAAGGGGGATTTATTATGCCGGATATAGATGCTGCAGTGAATAGTAATAAATTTTACTCGGATGGAAGGTATGATCTGCATGTTCACACCACCGCTTCCGATGGATTCTTTACACCCCAACAAATAATATCTAGAGCTTGTGAAATTAAACTGACCGGACTGGCAATTAGTGATCATGATACTGTAGATGGATTACCCGTTGCAGTGGATTACCTGAAGAACAATGAAATTAAACTCGATTTTATACCAGCTATAGAAATGAATACCGAACTGGATGGCTATGAAATTCATATTCTAGGTTATTATATTGATTTTACTGACCAGAATCTAGACCAGCATTTGAAACATATTAAAGAAGCCCGTATGGAAAGAGCCGAGATAATGGTGGGAAAGCTAAGAAACATGGGAATGATGATTGACCTGGCGAGAGTCAGGGAGATAGCTATAGGGGATATTATTGCTCGTCCCCACCTGGCACGTGCGCTTATGGAAAAAGGATATGTGTCTTCTGAACGGGAAGCGTTTGATAAATATATTGGCAAAGATCGACCAGCCTATATGTCCAGGTACAAGTTTGAACCAGAGACTGCCCTGAACCTGATTAGAGAATGCGGGGGGGTTAGCATTCTGGCTCATCCTGGTTTATTGAAGAATGATAATATGGTTGATTTGCTTATCGAAATGGGTGTGGAAGGCCTGGAAGTATATTATCCGGAACATAGCAGAGACCTAATAAGTAAATATCTGGAATTATGTGGAGAGAGGAATTTGCTGGTTACCGGAGGTTCTGATTTTCATGGCAGCAGTAGAAATACTCACTTTTATGAACTTGGATTATGTGGAGTGAGTTTTGATTTAGTAAATCAGCTAAAGGGATATATTAATCGAAAAAAGTAAAAAATCAATTGAAAAAAATAGATCAAGCAGGAAAGAGACCTGTCCTTGTAGAATCATCCACATAAATGGAAAAGTTTTGTAAAGGATAGGTGGAAAGTGAAGAAGTTTGGCGAAATATTTCTTCTGTTGTTTGTTTTCGTCTTGCTTGGCAGTACAAGCACCCTGGCTATGGAAACGACTTATACGGTTCAATCAGGTGATTCACTCTGGAAAATAGCTAACGAAAACGGAATGACAGTCAGTAAACTGATGGAAATAAATCATCTCCAGTCAGAAAAATTGAGTATAGGTGATAAATTAATACTACAGGCAAATAGTGGGCAGACTCAAAATATAGCAACAGTACAATCAGCCAATAGTATATATATTGTTCAAGCTGGAGACTGTTTGAGTTTAATAGCAGAACGTTTTGGAATGAGCATAGAGACGCTGAAGCAGCTCAACCAATTGAGCAGCAATTTAATACATGTAGGACAGAATCTTCAGGTCAGTGCTAACATTACCAGTGGGGAGAGCGTCAGTATAGTATCAACTGCTGTTTCAGGTGAAACAACTGCTGCTTCAGGTGAAACAACTGGTGAAACATTTTATGTTGTACAGGCCGGAGATAGTCTGGGAGCGATAGCCCAGAAGTATTCAATGAGTGTCAGCCAATTGATGAGCATTAACGGAATGGGCAGCGACATAATCTATCCCGGCCAGAAACTGGTATTGGCAGCTAATATGACAGCTGAAGTATCTCGCTCTGGCTCTACCGCCGATGGTCAAAGAATACTGGATGTTGCCAGGCAGTACCTGGGTGTGCCTTATTCCTATGGAGGTACAACCCCGGCTGGATTTGATTGTTCAGGATATGTTCAATATGTTTTTAAACAGTGTGGATATCAGCTTTCCAGAACAGCTGCAGCACAATATCAGCAGGGTACAGCTGTCAGCAAGACGGATCTAATGATTGGAGATATTGTCTTTTTTGCTTGCAATGGTGGAGGTATTGACCATTCAGGTATTTATGCTGGTGAAAATCGCTTTATTCATTCGAGTTCACCGCGCAGTGGAGGTGTTATAATCACCTCACTGTCTGAAAGTTACTATTCCAGGTCATATGTGGGTGCGCGAAGAATTGTAAGATAAATGCTGTAGGAGGAAGAACGTGAAAGAGAGAAATCTGGCCGAGGAACTACTTGGTATAGATAATACTGTATTTGGAACCCAGGAATGGAGAGATATTGAAAACAGGGAATTTAGTATGGGCCCAGATAATCTTTTGGACGAAATAATTGGCAAAGATGAGTGGTCGAATGTTGAAATGTTGTGGATTATTAAGAAGATGGTTTATTATTATGGGAAGAAAGATCAGCTATTAAAGAACGTTCCAGTGGAAAGATTATTTTTAAATATGGTGGACATACTGAGGGCTTTGTATTTATTGCTGGATCATGCTAATCCTCAACTTGATGTTAATATGCGAAAATATCTTAGTGTAAAACTAGCTGATGCCACCTGGGGATTAAACAGCCGAACCCGGGAATATTTATATAAAATAAAAGAAAAACAGGAATAGTATATAATATCCAATTTATGCTTGTTGTTTTATGAAGGGAGATTTAAGGAATGGTTTCAGACGGGCGGAGGGAACAGAATATTCGCTTAATTATTGAAATGGAAGATAGGATCGCCCAGTGTAAGCGCTGTAAGTCATTATTAAGCTGCATTCGTAAACCTTCCATGGGTAAAGGTGACCTGGAACCGGATATAATATTAATTTTCGAAAATGAGAGTCAAACCGCACAAGATCCAGAAAAATTGCTGGAATTGCGAGAATTGATTAAGAGTGAGTTTAATACCAGCAAAATATACCATACCTTTATGGTGCGTTGTCAGCCAAAAGCTTGTGCCATACGCAGCAATACATCCTGTTACCTGGAAAACAATAAATTAATTGACCGCGACTACAAGTGTTTGCTATCCGGGAAGTCTTGTGAAGGCATTCCCGTTAAGCCTGCTGATGACAATATAATTCGCTGCCTGCCTTTTTTGCTGGAGGAACTGGAGATATTAGATCCTCGTACTGTCATCTTATTTGGAGATCGGGTCAGTGATTTTGTTTTAAAAACGTATGGTATTTTTGAGGAATTTAATACCGGGGATGCCTTTTATGATAGCACAGGGAGATTATTTATAACCGTATCTTCACAGGAAGAATTCAATATCGAAGAATATCATAAGCTTAGGGATAATATATTGATTGCTGAGAATCCAGACTGAGTATTTGTTTTGATAGAAATAAAATATTGTAGTTATTATAAGCCGTTTAACGGCTTATTTTTATTTTCTGGACTGAGCGAACTGTAAATTTATTGTAAAGTCTGTAGCGGAGAATTTATTCTCCGTTACTTGGGTTTGGTAATAAGGAACAGGGACACACCTGGTTAAGGAGTGAGGAGTAAGGTCAGGGGACACACCGGGTCGAGGAGCAAAGAGTTATCTGGATATATCTCAAGATTGGTGGGCAGTGAGGTGAGGTTCTCGGGCTAAGGTCAAGGGACACACCAGCTCCGCAGGAATGTCCCCATTACATTGTCCCCATTATAGTGCCTGTCTCAGGTTCTTTTATAGTTGTCTTTTGAATAAAGATTTTTAAAAAGTCTTGGGAGGCTGAGACATGCTAAAAAGCTGCTGGCAGGAAAAAAGCGCTCTTGAAGCAATAAATATACTGCAGAGTAATACCGATACGGGACTGAGTAACTCTGCGGTCCGAAGCCTGCAGGCTTTGTTTCCTAACAAAATTGAAGACGAAAGAAAAATCAATCCCGCTAAAATTCTCTTGGAACAATTTATGAATACTATGATATTGGTTCTGCTGGCTGCTACAGTTATTTCAGGAATTGTAGGTGCCATGGCGGATGCTGTAACCATCATGGCTATAGTGATTTTAAATGCCATATTGGGATTTGTCCAGGAATACCGGGCGGAACGTTCTCTGGAAGAGATAAAAAAACTGGCCTCGGCTCATGCCCTGGTATTGCGTAATGGTAAGCGGATAAAAATAAAAGCAGAAGAACTGGTTCCTGGGGACATAGTGTTAATTAATACTGGAGATAAGATACCGGCAGACTTGAGATTAATAGAATCGTTCAGCCTGGAGATTGATGAATCAACTTTAACTGGCGAATCGCATCCAGTTTCGAAAAATGCAGATGTAACATTGAAACCGGAGATTCCGTTAGCTGATCACAAAAATATGGCCTATATGGGTACTGCAGTGACTAGAGGCAGGGGGCAGGCGATAGTTGTAGAAACGGGCAGCCGTACTATTATGGGGCAAATTGCCAGAATGATCAAAGAAACCGAAGCATCCATGACCCCCCTGCAGAAAAAACTCGACCAGTTAGGGAAAATGCTTATTGCCATTTGTATTGCGGTATGTGCCGTAGTTGCGGTGTTGGGTATATACCGAGGGGAAGATACTATTACTATGTTACTGGCTGGTATTAGTCTGGCTGTAGCTGCTATACCTGAAGGGCTTCCTGCTATCGTAACCGTGGTTTTAGCTCTGGGGGTACAACGTATGGCCAAAAGAAATGCCATTGTAAGAAAGCTGCCAGCCGTTGAAACACTGGGATGTACGACGGTTATATGTTCAGACAAGACCGGTACTTTAACCCAGAATAAGATGACGGTGACAAGACTTGCCTCAATAAATAAAGTCATAGAAGTTCAAGGAGACGGGTATAAACCTCAGGGTAGTTTTTTGTTAGCTGGAAGGGATATAAATCCTCTGACTGACCGGGCCCTGGAAACAATAATGTATATTTCCCTTCACTGTAACAACTCTATATTGGAAAAGAAGCAGGGTGAATATACCATACAGGGAGATCCGACTGAAGGAGCTTTGCTGGTAATGGCTAACAAAGCCGGTGTTGAAAAGAAGTGTCAGATACTAAGAGAGATCCCTTTTGATTCGGAACGAAAAAGAATGAGCGTGGTGGTCAAAGATAAGCGTGATTATATGCTGCTGGCCAAAGGGTCACTGGATATATTGCTGCTCAGGTGTAATAAAGTAATGGTAGATGATAAAGTGAGAATTATTAGTGAAATAGATCGGAAGAAAATACTAACCCTTCAGGATCGATGGGGAACCCAGGCCTTGAGGGTACTGGCCTTTGCCTGCCGAACCTTAAACGGCCGCTATGATACTCTAAGTGATGATGAGCTGGAAAGGGATCTGGTTTTAGTAGGGATATGCGGTATTATTGATCCACCTCGGCCAGGGGTTGCGGCTTCAGTACAAAGCTGTCTGAATGCTGGTGTAACCCCGGTTATGATTACCGGTGATCATCCGGAAACTGCCCGAGCAATAGCTGCCCAGGTGGGGATTAGCTGCACGGAGAAGGTTATCAGTGGTAGTGAGATTGATAAAATAGCTGATGAAGAATTATGCCGGAGAGCACTCAGCAGCCGGGTATTTGCCCGGGTAACACCACAACATAAAAATCGAATTGTAAAAGTACTGAGACAAAAACACCATATAGTAGCTATGACTGGAGATGGAGTCAATGACGCCCCGGCAGTAAAAGCGGCAGATATTGGTATAGCCATGGGGATTGCTGGAACCGAGGTAACCAAGGAAGCTTCCTCTATAGTTTTAGCCGATGATGATTTTTCTACTATTGTCAGGGCCATTTACGAAGGAAGAGCAATATATGATAATATACGTAAATTTATAAGATACCTGCTGGGATGTAATATAGGCGAAGTTCTGGTCATGTTTGTATCTTCTTTGCTGGGGTTTCCCCTTCCTATGCTTCCTATACAAATACTATGGGTTAATTTAGTGACCGATGGTCTGCCAGCTATGGCTCTTGGATTAGAACCGCCGGAACCTGGTATAATGAATAGAAAACCACGCAATAAGGATGAGAGCATATTCTCTGATCGACTGGGATGGATAATTGTAGGTCGGGGAATGTATATAACAGCAGTAACCCTGATAGCTTTTACCATAGGTTTGATATACTGCCATTGGAATAACCTGGTTGAACTCGATACTGCCAGGACCATGGCTTTTACCACCCTGGTGTTTGCTCAATTGTTTTATGTATTCGAATGCAGGTCCGAGAAATATTCACCATTTGAACTGGGGATGCTTAGTAATAAATTTTTATTGTATGCTGTAGGGTGCTCCGTTTTGATGCACTTGGGAGTTGTATACATTCCTGCCTTACAAAAAATATTTAATACAGTAGGGCTGGAATTATGGCAGTGGGGGGTTATACTGATATTATCGGGTACAAAACTACTGTGGAAATATTTCCTTTTTCAGGTTGGAAAACTTCGGGGTATACCACAGCTTACTAACAGTGAAATGTTGTCTGAAGGCAGAAGCATTATATAATTACCTTTTATGAATATGGTATTAAATTAGTTATAGAATTGGATGGAAGTGATATAAATTGATTTTCAATTCATGTGGTATTATATATTTGCATATATCTTGATTTATAATATATTAAGACAAGTTGTGGAAATGGGGTCAGGCACTAACTTACTAACTTATGGGTCTAATTGCTGTACATAAGTTAGTAAGTTAGTGCCTGACCCCAAAGAAGAATAAATTACAGGGAAAGGTAGTGGCTTATGGTAAGAAGTATGACAGGTTTTGGACGCAGCCAGATCAATGAAGGAGGTTATCAGATAAGCTGCGAGATAAGAGGAGTAAACCACCGTTTTTTTGACCCGCACATCCGCATGCCGCGTAGATATAATGTACTGGAAGAAAAGATCAAAGAGGAAGTAAAAAAGCGGGTGCAGCGAGGCAGGATAGAGATAAACATCAATGTTGATAAAACTGATGATTCCCGGAGAACGCTTAAGGTTGACAAAGGATTGGCTATAGCGTATTATAACTATTTGAAAGAATTAGCTGAAAATCTAAATATTTCTAAGGAAATCAGAGTTATTGACGTTTTTAGACTGCCAGAAGTATTTAACCTCCAGGATGAGGAGGAAGATCTTGATGTGCTTTGGAACATACTGCATAAAGCGATTCAGACTGCTGTAACTGATGTATTGGATATGAGGGAAAAGGAAGGGAAGAACCTGGCCCAAGACATACTAGCCCGCAACGACCTCATACTATCCTATACCAAGGAATTGGAAGAAAGAGCACCCGCGGTGGAAGTTGAATATCGTAATAAAATGCAGTCCAGGATACTAGAAGTATTGGAACAGGAAATGCTGGACGAAAATAGACTGTTACAGGAAGTAGCGATATTTGCTGATAAGACCAGCATAACTGAGGAAATTGTAAGGCTCAAAAGTCATGTACAGCACTTAAAAGACTTGCTGGCGGTGAGTGAGGCGGTAGGCCGCAAGTGCGATTTTCTGGTTCAAGAGATGTTTAGAGAAATAAACACCATATCTTCAAAGTCCAATGATCTTAGAATGAGTCAAATCGTCGTTGATGTTAAAGCAGAGGTAGAGAAAATCAGGGAACAAATACAAAACATTGAATAGAGGAGGTGGTCCGGTAAAACCGGATAAGTATGGATATTAAACTGGTAAATATAGGGTTTGGCAACATAGTAGCCGCTAATCGAATTGTTGCCATAGTAAGTCCCGAATCTGCTCCTATAAAACGTATTATACAAGAAGCCCGGGAAAAGGGGATATTGATTGATGCCACTTATGGCCGTCGAACCAGGGCCGTTATTATTGCCGATAGTTCCCATGTAATCCTTTCTGCGGTTCAGCCGGAGACAGTAGCTAACCGACTTACTTCCAAAGAATCCAGCGAGGAAGTATAAGGAAAAAGCAGCTAACAGGATGTGTATAAATTGATCAAGAAAAAAGGAATACTGTTTGTCTTGTCCGGCCCATCAGGAGTGGGGAAAGGGACTATCAAGGAAGCCTTACTGAATACCATGGATGATATCTGTTTATCAATTTCTGCAACTACCAGACAACCGAGAAGTTGCGAAATACATGGTGAAGATTACTTCTTTGTAGAAGAAAACGAATTCAAAGATATGATACAAAGTGATAAATTACTGGAATGGGCAGATGTGTACGCTAACAGGTATGGAACTCCCCGGGATTTTGTGTTGGAGAATTTGCATAAAGGATTAGATGTACTGCTGGAAATCGATATACAGGGTGCTTTGCAGGTAAAAAGTAAAATGCCGGAAGCAGTCTTTATATTTCTTTCTCCGCCCAATCTCGAAGAACTGGCCAGGCGTCTTTGCAATAGAGGTCAAGACTCTGAAGAAAGCATAGATCTGCGTCTGGCTACCTGCGAAGCTGAGATGGCACATATCAAGTATTATAATTATGTAGTTATTAATAACCGTATTGATGAAGCAGTTGAAAAAGTTCGTTCCATAATTCAAGCTGAACGATGTAAATTAAATAATTTAAGTCTGGGGTGATTTATGAATGATACCTCCTTCGACCAGGGATCTGATAAATATTGGTGAAAGTAAATACGCGGTAGTGGTAGCTGTTGCTAAAAGAGCACGGAGTTTATCCGAGCAAAAAAAGGATGAAGATTACCGATTATCGACTATGGTGACGGAAGCTTTAGAAGATATAATGGGTGGAAAAGTTAAAATAGACTGATTCTGACCCCGCATAAAGGAGGATAGGCATGTCAAAGACAGTTGGCATCGGTGTAACGGGAGGAATTGCAGCATATAAAATAGCTGAACTGGTCAGCAAACTCAAAAAAGATGAGATAGATGTTATAGTTATGATGACTGAAAGTGCGACCAGGTTTATTACGCCGCTGACTTTTAAAACGCTATCTGATCGAGAAGTGCTTACCGATTTGTGGCAGGAGTCACACGAGTGGAAAGTACAGCATATTGGGGTAGCCGAACAGTTGGATTTGCTGGTGATCGCACCTGCAACAGCGAACATGATTGCTAAAATAGCTCATGGAATTGCTGATGATTTAATATCCACTGTAGCACTGGCTAACACAGCTCCAATGCTGGTGGTTCCGGCTATGAACAGCAATATGTACAAAAACAGGGTTGTACAAGATAATATAGTCAAGTTGAGCAGTTATGGTTATGAAATTATGAAGCCCGCCGATGGAGTCTTAGCCTGTGGCAGCATTGGACCGGGACGATTACCGGAAGTCGATGCTATTTATCAAAGAATAATGAGAATGTTAAACCCTAAACAGGATTTAAGGGGCAAGAGACTGATGGTGAACGCGGGTACTACTTGTGAAGATATTGACCCGATAAGGTTTATTGCTAATCGCAGTACTGGCAAAATGGGTTATGTTATCGCTGAAGAGGCTGTCAGCAGGGGTGCTGAGGTAATTCTGGTAAGCGGGAGATCATCCCTTACCCCCCCCGATGGAGTGGAACATCTCTCTGCCTGGGGAGCCGAAGAGATGTGTGAAATCATGTTAAAATACCAGCCTGCTTGTGATATTATTATTGGCGCGGCTGCAGTCGGCGATTTTAAAATTGCCCAGGTAGCTGAACAAAAAATAAAGAAAATGGTTAATAAATCCGATACCTTGCTGATAGAACTGGTGGGTACGCCAGACATTTTAAAGACGCTGGGAGAATCCAAAAAACCAGGCCAGATTATGGTCGGTTTTGCGGCTGAAACTCAGGATCTTATAGAAAATGCTAAAAAGAAGCTGGAAAGCAAGAACCTGGACTTCATTGTAGCTAATGATATAACTCAGGAAGGGGCTGGATTTGCCGCTGATACTAATATCGTTACTATTATTCACCGGAGGGGTGAAAGCAGGGCTTTACCCCAAATGACTAAGAAAGATGTTGCAGCTTCTATCATTGATAGTGTTGTGGATTTATTGAACTAGACCACTGCAAGGAGATGATAAACGTGTCCAAAAATTTATTTACTTCTGAATCCGTTACTGAAGGACATCCTGACAAAATGGCTGACCAGATATCAGATGCTATTCTAGATGCCATTATTGAACAGGATCCATACGGTCGAGTAGCGGCAGAGACGCTGGTAACCACCGGCCTGGTCTTAGTAGCCGGAGAAATTACTACCAGTTGCTATGTAGACATACCCAAAATTATTCGGGATACGATATGTGAAATAGGATATACTCGGGCTAAATATGGCTTTGATTGTGATACCTGTGCTGTTCTTACCTCCTTGGATGAACAGTCCCCAGATATAGCTATGGGTGTTAATAGGGCACTGGAAGCCAAGCGGGGGGAGATGGACGATACTGCTATAGAAGCTATTGGGGCAGGCGACCAGGGAATGATGTTTGGTTATGCGACCAATGAGACCGAGGCTTTCATGCCTATGCCTGTATTCCTGGCTCATAAGTTGGCCAGAAGGCTGGCCCAGGTTCGTAAGGAAGGCATTATACCTTATTTAAGGCCTGATGGTAAAACCCAGGTTACGGTAGAATACGATGATCACCGGCCGGTTAGAATTGATACTATTGTAGTATCAACCCAGCATAGTCCCAAGGCAGACAATGAGACTATCTTCAGAGATATTCTTGAACATGTAGTTAAAGAGGTTATCCCGGAGGAAATGCTGGACGATAATACTAAATATTATGTTAATCCTACCGGACGTTTTGTTATTGGAGGTCCCCAGGGCGATTCCGGATTAACGGGAAGAAAGATTATTGTTGATACTTATGGTGGAATGGCTCGACATGGCGGGGGGGCTTTTTCAGGTAAAGACCCGACCAAGGTTGATCGTTCTGCTACTTATGCGGCCAGATATGTAGCCAAGAATATTGTGGCAGCTGGTATAGCTGATCGTTGTGAAATACAACTGGCCTATGCTATCGGTATGGCTAATCCTCTTTCAATAATGGTGGAGACCTTTGGTACCGGTAAAATACCTGATGCTGAAATTATAACTCTTATCAAGGCCAATTTTGATCTGCGCCCGGCGGCCATCATTCAGGATCTGAACTTGCGCAGGCCAATATTTAAGAAAACTTCTGCATATGGGCATTTTGGGAGAAACGAGGAGGACTTTACCTGGGAAAAGACCGATAAAGCTGATATATTAAAAGAACAGGCAGGTCTATAATTTATATAACTTCGCTGATTGGCCGCAGATGAAACAGAACTCCCTGTATAAGGTGTAGAACTGTAATAATCTGCGGTTTGCTTATTAAATTGATAGAATATTACCGGGAGGATGAACTGTGAATATTGTTGAAATCCTGGTAGACTTACCCTTGCGAAATACTTCTTCTGTATACACCTATAGGGTACCTGAGCATCTAGCTGATGAAGCAGAATATGGCCGGCGGGTGCTAATTGAATTAGGCAGCCGCAAAGTAGAAGGATTTATAATTAGTCAGCCATTATATCAAGAAGAGGATCTATCCATAAAAGCAATTCTGCAGGTATTAGATTTAAATCCGGTATTTAACCTGCAATTATTCGAACTGGCGCAGTGGATAGCAGATACTTATATTTGCCCATTATCAACAGCCCTAAAAAGCATGATACCACCAGTATTAAACCGTAAAAAGGGTAAATGGGTAGTGCCCATGGTCAGCAGAGAAAAAATGGAGAGCAGTATCATCGATCTGGCTATAGGCTTAAAGGATAGACTAATAGAAGAATTATATCAGGGAAGCGCAGTCAATTTTTCGGATGCGTTGCGCTTTACCGACCGGAAAACACTGCAGGTCATGGCTGACCATGCTTTAATAGATGTTGGGGGGAAATATACGGCTGTCCGAACAGATAAAACTGGTATTATATATCGGGCAGCCAGTCGCAGTCCTGATATAGATATGGAGATGCTGGAGAAAAAAGCACCCAGACAGGCAGAACTGCTTAAGGAAATACTTTCTAAAGGTGAGATAGAGAAAGCAGCAGCTGATAAAAACTACCCATCCAGCAGCATAAAATCGCTGCTCAATAAAGGATACATCACCGGGGCCAGGAAAGCTGATATAGAATCACCTGTGTATCACACTTTACTAGAAGAACAAAAACAGGTGGTGGAAGAAATCAGTACCGGGATAGGTCGCAGTAAGTTCCAGGAATACCTGCTTCACGGTGTCACTGCCAGCGGTAAAACCGAAGTATACCTGCAGGCTATACAAAGCTGCCTGGCAAGAGGAAGAAGAGCGGTGGTTTTAGTGCCGGAAATAGCCCTAACCCGGCATCTAATGCAAAAATTTATCAGCAGGTTTCCCCATACAGCTGTACTGCACAGCGGTATGAGAAGCAGTGAACGCTATGAGTCATGGAAAGGTATAAAAAATGGGGAAATTAACCTGGTGCTAGGTACCAGATCTGCGGTATTTGCTCCCCTGAGCAATATAGGTTTAATAATTATCGATGAAGAACATGAGAATACTTATAAGCAGGAAGAAAACCCCAAATATCATGCCTGTGAAGTGGCTCGCAAGCGAGCCGAAAATGAGCAGGCCATAATAGTATACGGCAGTGCTACCCCATCACTGGATGCATATTATAGAGCGATGAAAGGTGAAATTAAACTATTACAACTCAACCGACGTATAGGTAATTTAGACAGTCCGGTAGTTCATATCCAGGATATGAGAAAGTCAAACAGGAACAACGCGGCTATATCAGGGTTTCTAGAAGAAAAAATCCGAACTGCATTAAATAATCACAGCCAATGTATACTTTTTTTGAACCGAAGAGGGTACGCTCCCGTTTCCATATGCAGGAAATGCGGCCAGGTGCTTACCTGTCCCGCCTGTTCGGTGAGTCTTAACTATCACGAAGATCGCCAGATGAATATCTGCCACTATTGCAATTATCAGGAGAAAGTAAGCAGCAGATGTAAAGAATGCGGCAGTAATTACCTGGAGTTAACCGGTTTGGGAACTCAAAAAGTAGAAGCAGATATTAGAAGGATATTCCCCGAGGCCAGAATAGCCAGGTTGGACCTGGACAGCAGTAAAGTGGCAGGTGCCCAGGAAAAGATTCTGCAAAGTATGAAAAACAAGGAAATTGATATCCTTATTGGCACCCAGATGGTGGCCAAGGGCCTGGATTTTCCAGCGGTTTCACTGGTAGGTATTATTAATGCCGATGCTATGCTTAATATACCTGATTATCGTGCCGGGGAAAGAACATTCCAGTTAATGGTTCAGTCTTCCGGAAGAGCAGGAAGGGGCGATATGCCAGGGGAAGTAGTAATTCAGACCTATAATCCTGACCATCCCGTCATTGGCTGGGCGGTTGAACATGATTACCAGGCCTTCTATAATGCAGAAATAGAGAACCGAAGACTATTAAACTATCCGCCCTTTACTAACCTCATGAGAATGGTACTGAGCGGGTTGAATGAAGAACAAGTTAAACATTCGGCAGAGATTCTGCTGCTGCAGATAAACGATTGTATAGATGCCAGGGAAGATGATATTGATATACTGGGACCAGCCCCCTGTCCAATATCTAAGTTGCGAAACAGATATCGGCAGCAGATAATATTAAAGTGCGATAATATGTTATTATTAAAAAGCATAGGTGAAAGAATGTTGCATAAAGGCACCAGGAAGGGCCTGAGAATGGGAATAGAAATCAATCCCTTGAACATGACATAAGGAGGGTTCATACCAATGGCAGTTTATAAAGTTGTGACCATGCCGGATGAAGTTCTGCGAGCTGAGGCCAGGCCGGTTAACAAAATAAATGAGGGTGTTTTTCGGGTTTTGGATAATATGAAGGATACTCTGTATGCTGAAAATGGGGTAGGTTTAGCTGCTCCGCAAATTGGAATATCCAAACGCCTGGTAGTCATTGATACCGGAGATAATTATATGGAACTAATTAATCCGCAAGTAATAGAAAAAGAGGGTGAAGAAATCGCCAGCGAGGGCTGTTTAAGCGTACCCGGTATAGTGGGTATTGTTAAGCGGGCTGAAAAAGTTGTGGTGAAGGCTTTAAATCGGCAGGGTGAAGAAATGACTCTGGAAGGTACTGGCCTGCTGGCCCGAGCTTTTCAGCACGAAATCGATCATTTGGATGGGATATTATTTATTGACAAAGCTATTGAGACTAGTAAGGAACCCATTTAAAATGGAGGATTGAGAAATGAGAGTAGTTTTCATGGGAACATCTGTATTTGCGGTTCCCTCCCTGCTTAAATTATACCAGAGCGGGCACCAGATAGCTGCAGTAGTAAGCCAGCCAGATAAGGCCAAAGGCCGGGGGAAAAAGCTTAGTCCTACCCCTATCAAAGAAACGGCACTTAGTTTGGGGCTGGAAATTTACCAGATTGATAACATAAAATCGCATGAAGCACTGGCAAAAATACGGGAATGGGATCCGGAAATTATAGTTGTAGCCTCTTACGGCCAGATCATACCAGAATCCATACTGGAATATCCATCTTATGGATGTATTAATGTACATGCTTCCATTTTACCCAAGTATCGGGGTGCTGCTCCCATACAGCGGGCCATAATGGCGGGAGAAAAATCCAGCGGTATTACTATTATGTATATGGATAAGGGTTTAGACACCGGAGATATTATTGAGCAGACCTCGGTAGATATAAATGATGATATGGATCATGGGGCACTGGAAAAAGTACTAGCGGAGATAGGGGCCGACTTATTAATTCAGGTTATATCCGAACTTGAACCAGGCCCGGCCAAAAGGATCAAGCAGGATGATTCCCGGGCTACTTATGCTCATATGCTGAAACGGGAGGATGAATTAATTAACTGGAGTGAATCCAGCTTAAAAATATTTAATCAAATCAGGGCCTTGAGTCCGGTGCCCGGAGCATATACATTGCTGGATAACGTTAAAATTAAAATATTTCTCAGCCGGGTGATAGATGAATATCTTGAGGGTGAAGTTGGACAGGTTGTGAGTTTGAGTAAGGATGGCTTTGTAGTCAAAACAGGTGATAAACTGCTGGAAGTGCTGGAAGTTCAAAAGGAAGGAAAAAATCGCATCAAGGCAGTCGATTTTCTGCGAGGATATAAGGGGATAACGGGCAAACTCCTGGGTATATAAGGAGGCCGACAGTATGGAAACCAAAAAACGAATCTATGTGGGATTGCTGGCAGCAAGCCTGCTCTTTGAAATGACCATAGCTTTAATGATCTGGTATATTATAGTGAATCGAGATATTATAATCAGCCAGATAATGCTGATAATCGTTGCAGTAGTCCTGGGAATAATATTTTTGATCCTGGGTATTGGCATTCTGGCTACTGTCATAATGATTATGCGATCCAAGACGATGCCTTCCCTGGAAAAAATAACCCTGTGGGCCAATGAATTGTTATTTCCCATTGCACTGGTTATTGGGAGGTTGATGGGGTTTGAAAGAGATAAAATATTAAAGTCATTTATTTCCGTTAATAATTATATAGTAGCATCAAAGAAAATACTTCCCGGTGACAAGATATTGATGCTTCTGCCGCACTGTCTGCAGAACAGCGATTGTCCGTTCAAGATCACGATTGATATCAATAACTGCAAAAACTGCGGTAAATGTCCCATTGGGCAGTTAAGGGATATGGGCGCCAGGTACAATGCAGTATTAAAGGTAGCTACAGGAGGAACCCTGGCCAGGAAATGGATAGAAGAGGTCAAGCCGCGGGCAGTTATTGCAGTAGCCTGCGAGAGAGACCTGGCGGCCGGGATTCAGGACACCGGGGGACTGCCGGTAATGGGAGTATTGAATTCCAGACCACATGGGCCTTGTATGAACACCGATGTATGCCTGGAACAGGTTGACCAGGCGTTTAGAACTATTATGAAAGGGGTAAATTAATGGGATATTTAATGTTTATCCTGCCTGCTTTGTTATTATCAATTTATGCGCAATATAAAGTGAGCTCCACCTTTAATAAGTATTCCCAGGTACTATCGTCCCGGGGAACCACCGGTGCTGATGTGGCAGGCACTATATTAAGAAGGAACAACCTGGCGGTCAAAGTAGAACCGGTAGCAGGGAATCTGTCTGACCATTATGATCCGCAATCCAGAACCGTGAGATTGTCTGAGTCGGTATTCAGGAGCAATTCTATATCAGCCATAGGTGTGGCAGCCCATGAAGTAGGTCATGCCTTGCAGCATCGTGATCATTACGGTCTGCTTGAAATCCGGCACAAATTGGTGCCGGTTACCAACTTTTCCTCATCTGCATCGTTTCCAATTTTGCTGATCGGATTTTTCTTGAATAACCTGGGACTGGTATATCTGGGCATTATCTTATTTTCAGTAGTAGTGCTTTTCCACCTGGTTACTCTGCCGGTAGAGATCAATGCCTCCAGAAGAGCGGTAGCCTTGCTGAGTGAGAATGGCTTGGTAAGTAATGCCGAATTGCCCGGGGTGAAGAGCGTGCTGGGAGCAGCCGCCTTGACCTATCTGGCAGCAACCCTGTCGGCGGTGTCCAGTCTGTTATACTATTTACTGATATTTACCGGTGGCAATGACAATTAAATTTTCAATTGGCATTTTTTAAGATAGTTTCGGCTAAGGCTTAGCGATCATTAAGCTTTGTCCCGCCGTCAGCCGGTCTTCACCTGGCAGAATTAGGAATATTATCTATATCCCATAATGCTTGCTAATAGAGCTATGTGTTTGCTGTAAATCGTCTTACCTTCCTTGCTCAGACAAAGCTTAATGATCGGTTCTGGCCAAGCGCGAGTTGGTCTAAATAAAACAGTTGAGGTGAAATGTTTGGATAAGAAAACCGATTCCGGTATAAGTTCTACCCGAGTATTGGCATTGAAGGTAATTAATGATGTGAGCGAGAAGGGTGCATATACAAATCTGGCCCTTGATAAAGCATTGTCCGCATCTGTGTTGACAGTTCAGGAAAGAAGAAATGTAAGTGAAATAGTAAACGGTACCATAAGGATGATTAAGCGCCTGGACTGGGTGCTTAATCTTTTTGTGAGGCAGGGAATCCAGAAACAGCATCCCTGGGTTAGAAATATCCTGCGTATGTCTGTATACCAGCTTCTTTGTATGGATAATATTCCGGACTACGCCTGTGTAAATGATGCCGTTGAATTGACCCGGGTAAAAACTAAACAAGCCGTTCTGGGCAGGGTAGTAAATGCGGTGCTGCGTAATATAATCCGCAGTAAAGATAAGCTTACCTGGCCTGGCGATGAAATAGAATATCTGGCGGTATATTATTCCCATCCGGAGTGGATGGTGGAATTGTTTTTAGATCTATATGGTAAACAGGATTGTGAAAGTTTATTGCAGTACAATAATACTCCGGCACCATTGATATTTCGAAATAATAGTCTGCGCTGTTCCAGAGCGGACTTGATTCATTTATTAGAAGCGGAAGGAGTAGTATGTTCACCTGGTATAAGAACCCCCTGGGGTGTAGTTATTAAAGATTTAAACAAATCCATTAGCAGGCTTAAAACCTATGAAACGGGTAATTTCTATGTGCAAAATGATTCATCCGTGCTCGCGGCAGCTATTCTAAATCCCAGCCCGGGAGAAAGAGTATATGATTTATGTGCCGGAGTAGGAGGTAAAACTACTCATATGGCAGAATATATGCAGAATACCGGTCGGATAGCAGCATTCGATATATATCCGCAAAAAATAGATATGCTCAAGCAAAATTGCCAGAGATTGGGGATTGACATAGTTGACACCTGTGTTCGCAGTATATTTGATTTAAGTGACGATGAACCAAAAGCGGATCGTATTCTTCTGGATGCTCCGTGTTCGGGACTGGGAGTTTTGAACCGGCGCCCTGATGCGCGCTGGAGGAAAAAGCCGCAGGATATCAGGGAACTTTGCGCAATACAAGGGGAAATGCTCAGGAAGGCAGCAGAACTACTGGTGTCGGGTGGACTTCTCTTATATGCAACTTGCACCATTAACCCGGATGAAAATGAACATCGGGTAATGGATATTATAAATGAACGGGCCTTGGTTCTGGAAGGGTTTGAGGACCGGATAAGTTTTTGGAGGCTGGATAAAAAGGACCGGCAGCAGGCATCAGAAGGCATGTTGACTATTATGCCCGGTAAGTATAATACCGACGGGATGTTTTATGCATTGATGAGGAGGATTAAGTAAATAATTATGGTTTCGTCAACAAAAGATGAATTGCTGGGTAAAAGCATGGAAGAACTTCAAGAGTATATGACAGAAATGGGCGAACCTGCATTTAGAGGTCGGCAGTTGTTTAAGTGGATTTATCTTAAAGAGATAAATTCATTTTACGATATGAGTGATCTGCCGCGGGAACTGCGGAAAAAACTTGATTTGACCGCCAGAATATCCATTCCCCGGGTATTAAAGCAGAGGGTAGCTGCTGATGGAACTCGTAAATACCTGCTCGAGCTGCGGGATAAAAAAAGAATTGAAACGGTACTTATCCCTCAGGGTCAGGAAAAAGACCGCAGGTACACTTTATGTATATCGACTCAGGTAGGCTGTCCTATTGGCTGCAGTTTTTGTGCTACCGGGCAAGCGGGGTTTCAAAGAAATATGGATTATTATGAAATAATTGGCCAGGTACTGGGCTCAAAAAGAGAATTAAAGAGGAAACTGAAAACTAACGAAGAAAATATTATTAGTAACATTGTATATATGGGCATGGGAGAGCCGTTTCTCAATTATGATCAAATGATTAAATCGATACAAATGCTCAATCACCCCAAGGGAGTAAATATTGGTCAGAGACATATGACCGTATCTACTTCTGGGGAAGCAAATGGAATAAGGAGATTAGCTCAGGAAGAACTGCAGATAACGTTGGCAGTTTCGCTGCATGCCTGTGATGATGAACTGAGGAACCAACTGGTGCCTTTGAACAGGAAATATCCTCTGGATGTCTTGAAAGACGCGATAGAGTATTATATAGCCAATACTAATCGCAGAGTAACTTTTGAATATGTAATGCTGGATGAAGTGAACATAAGCGGGCGGGATGCTGACAATATGATCAAATTAGTTAAGCCGCTGCTGGCCAATGTAAATTTAATCCCATATAATGAAGTTGTTGGTCTCAGCTTCAAAAAGCCGTCTAAACAAAAAATTCAGCATTTCTACAACCGGTTGATGGATGGCGGAATCAATGTTACGGTGCGAGAAGAAAAAGGTGCAGATATTATGGCTGCCTGCGGGCAGCTGAGGGCTGACCCGGGTATTATCTATAAAAGTTCAAAGTAAATGGGTATTTTATTATTTTTAGGGAGTTAAGGTATATGCAGGCAACAGGATTAACAGATATTGGACTGGTAAGGAAATCAAATGAAGATCGTCTCCTGATAGAAGAAGCGATAGGGCTTTGCATGGTCTGCGACGGCATGGGAGGCCATAAAGGCGGAGATGTAGCTTCCAGCCTGGCTATTCAAGCTTTTAAAGACTCTTTAGGGTTATTTAAGCAGCAGGAAGCAGTTGAATGGTTAAACGAAAGTGTAACCCGAGCTAATGAAGCTATCAGATCCTGCAGTAAAAAAAACCCGGAGCTGTTTGAAATGGGAACAACCTTAACTGCTGCCCTATTAAAAGAGCAGGAACTGCTCATTTCCCATGTAGGGGACAGCAGGCTGTACCTTATAAATGAAACCGGGATCAGGAAGTTAACCAGAGACCATACGCTGGCCGAGCAGATGATGAACGATGGACTGCTAAAACCTGAAGAAATGAGCAATAATGCCTATAATCATGTGCTCACCAGGGCGCTGGGTATTGAAGAAGAGGTTATTATCGACCATCTGATTGAAACAGTAGTTCCAGGCGATATCATCCTGCTTTGCACAGATGGTTTATCTGATATGCTTGATGAAGATGAAATATTATCAATAATTAATGAATTTGGACCTGACATTGAAGGAGCGGCACAAAGACTGATAGCCAGTGCGCTGAACAATGGTGGTTATGATAATATCACAGTAATACTGATACTAGTGTAATAGGGGGTTAATACTTTGATAGGCACTGTATTAGGCGAAAGGTATGAATTAAAGGAGAAAATCGGTGAAGGTGGTATGGCAGACGTATATACCGCTCATTGCCGAATTCTTGATAGGGTAGTAGCTGTCAAAATACTCAAGGAAGAATTCTCCCAGGATAAAAATTTTGTTCAGAAATTCAGGACAGAAGCTCTGGCTGCTGCCCGTCTATCACATCCTAACATTGTTAATATATTTGATGTAGGACAAGAAGATGACATACATTATATTGTTATGGAATATATCGAGGGACAGACTCTGCAGCGTATCATCAGTGATCAGGCACCACTGCCGGTAAAAAAGGCGGTTGATATAGCAATAATGATATGTTATGGGATTCAGCACGCACATGAGCGGGGAATTATTCACCGAGATATAAAACCGCATAATATACTGATAACTACCCAGGGAACAGTGAAAGTAGCCGATTTTGGCATTGCCCAGGCCGTCAACAAGAAAACTATTACCTTTGGCGGAGATATAGAAGGATCAGTGCACTACATTTCCCCTGAACAGGCCAAGGGAGAGGCAGTCAGCCCGGCTACTGACATATATTCTCTGGGATGTGTATTATATGAGATGCTTACAGCAAAACTGCCTTTCGATGCTGAAAGCATGATAACGGTAGCACTTAAACATATTCATGATGAACCTGAGTCACCTCGAATAAGCAATCCTCTCATTCCTCTTCCTCTGGAAAAAATAGTGCTGAAGGCCATGGAAAAGGTACCGGCTCATAGATATGCATCAGCCTGGGAAATGAGTGAAGATCTCCTGCAGGTTCAGGCTAACATGCATGCCAGAGGCAATGGAGAAGTGCTGATTAATAATGGCTTTATGGAAGATGGGGAAGGTGATAGCTTGGCAAAAAAACGGAAATTAAGCCCGGTGGGCATCATTATAATACTGGCAGCCTTAATAGGTTTGCTTTCTGGTCTGGCCTACAATTTCAGTTCTTCGTTTTTCGGAGAGGAAATAGTAGTTCCTGATATTGTAGGAATGACTATGGAGGAGGCCAACAAAACCCTGTTGGACAGTGGCTTAACTATGAGTATTAAGCGCAGCAATAATGATGAAGTTGAGAAGGACCGGGTAATTGTTCAGAAACCGGCTGAGGGTATGAAGGTGAAAAAGAAAGCCCAAATTGAGGCTACTGTCAGTGATGGACCGCAGTTGGAGACAGTACCTAATCTAGCGAACCAAAAAGTTGCTGACGCGAAAGTGGCTATAAAGAATGCTGGTTTTGCGGTCGGTTTGATCGATCTAGAATATGATGACCAATATGAGGCGGATATAGTTATGTCTCAGGATCCCGAGTATGGTACCAGTTATAAGCAGGGCAGTGCTATTAACCTCATGGTCAGCAAGGGACCGGCACCCAATCGGGTGGCTATGCCTAAACTGATAGGGATGGAATTGGAAAAGGCCAAGGAAAAATTGACGGCTCTGAAGCTGCTGGAGAATATCAGCTGGGAGGAAAGCCAGGAATATTACAGTAACTATGTAATTAAGCAGGACACCGCTGCTGGCGTACTGCTTGACGAAGAAAGTACAGTTAATCTTACTATCAGTAAAGGACCAGGACCGGCTCAAAAAACTAAAATGGTGAAGATTGTTTTACCTGAGGATAAGGATTATTATAATGTTCAGGTAATGGTAAATGATGCTAAAGGTGAGCATGAGGCCTATAACGAATTTCATCCGGCCGGTGAAACAATAAATATTGCTATAAACTACTCTGGCACCGGTAATTATGTGGTCAGATTAAACGGGATAGAGCACGAATCGTCTAATTTATAACAAGCGAATAAAGGGAGGAACTGTATGACTGCTCATCGATTGAAGGGCATTATAATAAAAAAAATTGCCGGGTTTTATTATGTTCAGAATGAAGATGGCAGCATATATGCAAGCAAGTTAAGAGGCAAGGTTAAGCAGCAGGTATTAACCGGTGACAGAGTTATTATTACCGTATTAGATAATAACCGGGGGATAATGGAACAGGTACTGCCCAGAGACAATGAATTATATCGGCCGAAAATAGCGAATGTTACTGCCGTAATTATTGTATTTGCCCATGACCGGCCTGCCCCCAGCCCCATACTCCTTGACCGGCTGCTCTTTTTAAGCGATTACCATCGTCTTCTGCCAATTGTAGTCCTTAATAAATGTGACATTCCGGAAAGTGAGAAAGCCAAGCTCATAAAGAGCTACTACCCCACGGCAGGTTTTAATTTTATTTTATCTTCAGCGAAAACCGGCTGCGGTATTCAGGCCATACGGGAAGCGGTTAAAGGACAGGTAGCAGTAATGGCCGGACCGTCCGGGTCAGGAAAATCTACTCTGTTAAATACTCTGAGTGAGGGTTTAAATATCAGGACCCAGGAAGTGAGCGCTAAAATAGGAAGAGGCAAGCACACCACCAGACACGTGGAATTGTTTCCGTTGCAATCCGGAGGCTTAATTGCTGATACACCTGGATTCAGTGTTATCGAGATGCCTTCTATTACCAGAAGAGAGGTAGCTGCGCACTTTCAGGATTTTAATAAATATACAGATCAATGCGAGTTTAGAGATTGTCTGCATTATAAAGAAAGAATATGTGGTGTTAAACAAGCCCTGGAAGAAGGAACGATACCTGATTTCCGGTATAATAACTATTTAACCATGCTGGAGGAAGTAATTAGCAGTGAGAGGTGTTACAAATGATATTGATTGCCCCCTCAATTTTATCAGCCAATTTTGCCTGTCTGCAGGAGGACATAAAGAAGGTAGAAGAGGCGGGAGCTGATTGGTTGCATATAGACGTGATGGATGGGCATTTTGTACCAAATCTTACCATCGGGCCACCCGTTGTTGCCGCTATTAAAAAGAATACCCGTCTTTTCCTGGATGTCCATTTAATGATCGAAAAACCGGAACAATTAATACCGGCTTTCATAGAAGCAGGAGCTGATTTGATTGGGGTTCACAGCGAAGCCTGCACCCATTTGCACCGGGTGATTAGATTGATTAAAGACCACGGAATAAAGGCAGGAGTAGCGATTAATCCGGCCACCCCGGTAAATGTACTGGAAAATATTATTGAAGAAGTAGATCTGGTGTTATTGATGAGTGTAAATCCCGGTTTCGGAGGGCAGGAATTTATTCCCTCGGTAATCCGCAAGCTTAAACAGGTGAGACAAATGTTGGACAACTGTGGTTCCCCAGCTTATCTGCAGGTTGATGGAGGAATCAATGATGAAACTGCTCGGCAGGTGGTAGCATCCGGCTGTAATGTCCTGGTCTCCGGGTCTTACATATTCGGGGCCAGTGATGTGGGCCTGGCGGTTAAATCGCTGCGGGATGCGGCGTGGCTTGACCATTTTTAGATGAAATGATAATATGTAATAACAAAAAAATATAGATTACTTTCTTCGGGGATGGGTGAAATTCCCTATCGACGGTTACAGCCCGTGAGCCTTTATCAAAGGCAGGACCTGGTGAAATTCCAGAGCCGACAGTTATAGTCTGGATGGGAGAAGAAGGATTGTTTAAGCCTGCCTAATAAGCTGGTTTATTATCCTACGTCCAAAACCCGATGAAACATCGGGTTTATTCTGTTTAGGGGTGTATATTAGTTGAATAAGATAGACAAAAAATACATGCAAAGAGCTATAGAACTGGCTTTAAGAGCTAGAGGAAGAACCAGCCCCAATCCATTGGTGGGGGCAGTTATAGTTAAAGATGGGCACATAATCGGTGAAGGATATCATCAAAAAGCCGGTACACCCCATGCTGAAATACATGCCCTGCAATCAGCAGGTACTGAGGCGTCTGGAGCAACCCTTTATGTTTCTCTGGAGCCCTGCTGTCATCATGGCAGAACTCCCCCCTGTACCGAGGCGATTATTAAGGCAGGTATAAAGAGAGTGGTTATTGCTGCCATGGATCCTAATCCTAAAGTAGCCGGTAAGGGATCAGAAATACTCCAGCAGGCAGGAATCGAGACTGAAGTTGGGGTCATGCGGGAAGCAGCAGTGCAGTTGAATGAAGTGTTTTTTAAATATATTCAAAGCGGGATGCCCTTTGTAGCACTCAAAACAGCTATGACTCTGGACGGGAAGATTGCAGCCCACACCGGGGATTCGCGTTGGATTACCGGAGCAGATGCCAGAAAATATGTACATCAACTTAGAAATACCTATGATGCTATTCTGGTGGGAATAGGTACGGTCCTGGCGGATAATCCCCAGCTTAATACCAGGCTGGATGATGAGCAGGGGCGGAATCCCATTAGAATAGTTATCGATAGTAATCTTGAACTGCCCGTAGACAGCATAATTGCCCAGAGCAGTAAGCAGCAGCCTACCATAGTGTTTTGCGGAACCAATAGCGATGAAGGAAAAGCTCAGCCTTTAGCGGCCCTGGGAGTAGAGATAATTAAACTGGAACTGGAGGAAGATAAGGTACCGCTGTCGGAAGCGATGTCGATTCTGGCCGGTCGGGAAATAACCAGCATCCTGGTGGAAGGAGGGGCTGAAATAAATGCTTCATTCATCCATACGGGATTGGTCGATAAGCTGTTCTGGTTTATTGCTCCAAAAATTGTCGGTGGGCGAGGAGCACCATCGCCAGTGGGCGGAGATGGATGCGAATTTATGAATGAGGCTGTGCAGTTAACTATCAGCGAAGTGCGGAGCTTCGAAAAGGATATATTGATTACTGCCACTACAGGTTAAATTCGTTCAAACCTGACAGCCAGGATGGTTAAAGATAAATATATACAATGGGAGGTAATAGTATATTTACTGGAATTGTAGAGGAGATTGGCAGAGTAAAACAGATAAATCGGGGTAAGCAATCATTTCAAATATCCATCCAGGCTGCTAAAGTACTGGATGATGTTAAGCTAGGTGACAGTATGGCGGTAAATGGTGTTTGTCTTACGGTAACTGAAAGTACCGTCAGCCAGTTTACAGCCGATGTAATGCCGGAAACTTATAATCGAACTACCCTGAAATCTTTGAGCAGCGGCAGTCCGGTCAATCTGGAAAGGGCTCTGAGGCTGGCGGACAGATTAGGGGGACATCTTGTGCAGGGTCATGTTGACGGTATCGGGACCATTATCAATAAGGCCCCCCGGGATATTGCAATCATATACCGAATTAAGGCAGAGCCGGATATTTTGAGATATATTGTTGCCAAAGGATCAATAGCGGTTGACGGAGTCAGCCTGACAGTAATAGAGGTGAGCCAGGAAAGCTTTACGGTATCACTTATACCGCATACCGCAGAATTGACTGTACTGAGCGAGAAAAGGGCAGGTGATAGAGTTAACCTGGAAACTGATGTAGTGGGGCGCTACGTTGAAAAACTGCTCATGGGCAGTGATAAAGAGAAAAACAGAAAAGGTATTGATTATAGTTATTTGGCTGAAAATGGATTTATTTAAGGGGGCGTCAGCATGTTCAATAGTGTAGAAGAAGCAATAAACGATATAAGAGATGGTAGAATGGTTATTCTAGTCGATGATGAAGACCGGGAAAATGAAGGTGATTTGGTTATAGCGGGAGAAAAAGCAACTCCAGACATAATCAATTTTATGGCTGTTCATGCCCGGGGATTGATATGTGTTCCTATGGAAGGAGAGACACTGGATCGGCTGGATATAAAACCTATGGTTATGGCTAATACCGACAACCATGAAACAGCCTTTACGGTGTCGGTTGACTACAAGACCACTACTACCGGTATATCTGCCCATGAAAGGGCTGATACCGTAAAAGCACTTATAGCCGAAGACAGCGTAGCTGCTGATTTTAGAAGACCAGGCCATATATTCCCCTTAAGATACCGGGAAGGCGGTACCTTGAGAAGAGCCGGACATACTGAAGGTTCCATAGATCTGGCTAGACTGGCCGGACTGTATCCGGCATCAGTGATATGTGAAATAATGAATCCTGATGGAACTATGGCCCGGGTACCGGAATTAATAGAATTTGCCCGGCAATTTGATATTAAAATCATTACTATCGCTGATATTATTGAATATCGCCGCCGCAGTGAAAAGCTTATTATCAGGTTTGATGATGCTCATCTTCCTACTGCGTTCGGAGATTTTAAAGCGGTTGCATATAAATCATTACTTGATGAAAAAGAACATCTGGCTCTGGTTAAAGGCCATTGGGAGGAAGATGAACCGATATTAGTCCGGGTTCATTCCGAATGTCTGACTGGTGATGCTTTTGCCAGCAAGCGATGTGATTGTGGAGAACAGCTGCAAAAAGCCCTGGAGATGATAGAAGAAGAGGGCAAGGGAGTTCTGCTGTATATGCGCCAGGAAGGCAGGGGAATTGGGCTATGCAACAAAATCAGAGCCTATAAGCTGCAGGATAACGGCAGAGATACGGTGCAGGCCAACCTGGACATGGGGTTTGCAGCTGACCTGAGAGATTATGGAATAGGAGCACAGATTTTAACCGATCTGGGGGTTAAAAAAATGCGTTTAATGACCAATAATCCTAAGAAAATCAGGGGATTGGAGGGACATCACCTGGAGGTAGTAGAAAGGGTGCCCATGGAAATAGAAAGCCGGATGGAGAACAGGAACTACCTTAAGACCAAGAAAGAAAAAATGGGACATCTTTTGTTAAATATGTAAGAGTGATTCCACCGCAAAAAGTAATATTCGTGATTTTGAATGTAAAAATATACCGTCGTCAGTCTCCTGAATATTTATGCATTCAAAAAGTAGTCTTGGGTTTTGGCAGTGGAATCCAGAGTAATAATATTAAAGGGAGGTTGCGTAAATTGCCAAGAGTATATGAAGGGAAATTAATCGGGGAAAATCTAAAATTCGGTATCGTCGTATCAAGATTTAATGAATTTATTACCAATAAACTCTTATCTGGATGCCTGGATACCCTGTTAAGACATGGTGTAGATGAAGAAAGTATCGAAATTGCCTGGGTACCTGGTGCCTTTGAAATACCTCTGGCTGCTCAGAAAATGACTGGAAAAGGATATGATTCCGTAATTTGTCTGGGCACGGTTATCAGGGGCGCCACCCCTCATTTTGAGTATGTAGCATCGGAAGTAACCAAGGGAGTTGCTCAGGTGGGTTTAAATACCGGAATACCTGTTATATATGGTGTATTGACTACCGATACTATTGAGCAGGCCATAGAAAGAGCTGGAACCAAGGCGGGTAATAAGGGATCTGACGCTGCTATGACCGCATTAGAGATGGTTAATCTCTTTAACAATATAAAATAGCCGGTAATTAATGCCAGTCAAATCAGCTCATCAAACCCTCAAATTAGGTTTTGGGGGTTTTAATTATCCCCTAAATTAACATTTAATTAACTTGATTTTTTTATGGCTTTAGCGTAAAGTCTATAATTAGATTTGCTATAAATCTTTAATATTTGGACTAATCAGGAGGAGATACAGTGGTTATAACAGGACTCATAGTTATATTGGTAATGGTATTATCATTGCCATTCCTCTTTCACAAAGTGGAAGAAAACCTGGAATTATTTTTGTTCGTTATGGGTATTGGTGCAGCCTTTATTTCGAGCAAGATGAATATGGAATTGGTTATAGAAGCTTTGCGAGAACCAGTTATGATAGCTGGAGCAGTACTGATTGCCGGAGCTCTATTTTTTCTTATGAAAGAACCATTTGCACAGTTTATGGGTAAGGTATGCAGGAAATACCCGGTGGCTCTGGTGGTGTTTATGGTAGTCTTGATACTGGGATTATTATCCAGTGTAATTACTGCTATTGTAGCATCAATCATTCTGGTAGAAATAATATTTCAATTACCGATGGATAGAAAACAAAAAATAGTAGTATGTATACTGGCCTGTTATTCAATCGGATTAGGAGCTGCCCTGACTCCGATTGGTGAACCTCTGGCAACCATAGCCATATCCCGATTAAACCAGGACTTTATGTTCCTGCTTAGATTACTGGGGAAATATATCATTCCAACAGTGGTTGTGTTTTCCATAATTGCGGGCATCTATACGTCCCGGGTGTCAGGCAATAAAGAAGCAGCTGGCGAGATCGCGGCGAGCAGTGAAGAAGATAACGATGATTCACTGCTGGATGAGGAAGAGATACAGCAAGATACCTGGAATGGGGTTATCCTGAGAGCCGTGAAGGTATATCTGTTTGTAATGGCTCTGGTATTTCTGGGTGAGGGATTTGAGCCCCTGATTGACAAATATATATTAGGATTGAGTCCTCAATTATTGTACTGGGTAAATATGATTTCAGCGGTACTGGATAATGCCACTTTGTGTGCAGCAGAGATGAGTCCCTCTATGATGGCCAACCCATTGATCGTGGAAGCTATTCTTATGGGGCTTTTGATCAGTGGCGGTATGTTAATACCTGGCAATATACCTAATATCATATCCGCATCCAAGTTAAAGATCGGCAGCAAAGAATGGGCAAGCTATGGAGTCCCAATCGGGCTATTGTTTATGGTTATTTTTTATGTACTTTTATTCGTGATAAAGGTTTAGAAGCTATCAGTATCATGGTGTATGCTGTATAATAATTTTTGTTATGCTGTTATTCCTGACCTGAAATATAACGGTATTACCGTTGTTTTCTCCATAGAGCATATCATAATCTTCATTGCCAGGATCCTTGAGGCTGAAGCGTACATAATTCTTACCATACTGCTGAACTGCTTTATCGGGGGAATCACCAACTGAAATACCTCTAGAGGTAGCAGCTTCTTCTCCAAATATATGTACTGCGATCAGAATATTTTCATCTTCTGAAAAAGTAAGATACATAGGGAAAGCCTCTGGATGGTATACTGTGGAACCTCCCAGTTTTTTTATGTCTGGGAAGATTTTAATAGCCTGGTCATAATTGGTTTGCCCTACAGTTAATTTATGATTATCAGTTTTAACTACAAAATCCTCCATCTGGAGTACGAGACGTTCTTCAGGGTAAACAGTGTCGACTTTCGGGCTTCTGCTGCCTACCAATACCGCAATAGAAATTACCACAATAATGACCAGACTAACATAAAGATATTCTTTTTTGAACAAAATAATGCCTCCATTTCATTAATACACTGCTATTATTATAAAGTAAGTTGCAGACATTGGAAAATGCTTTAGCATGTAATACAGGATGTGAAGTTGGTTGATAAACAGTAAAGGATTTATGCAGTGGGGCGGTAAGCGCTATCACAGCCTGAATTACCATCTGCGGGGAAAATTTGGACAGAAGGTATTTAAAATTCCTCTGGATGCTGGGTTAACTTGCCCCAACCGGGATGGAACTCTATCCATTGGTGGATGTGCTTTCTGCAGCCTTAGAGGCTCTGGGGATTTTGCCGGGGACCGGAGCAAGAATTTGGAAGGACAATTCGCCCAGGTAAAGACAATTATGCACAGAAAATGGGCCCAGGGAAAGTATATCGCTTATTATCAGGCTTTCACCAATACCTATGCCCCGGTAGAAAGATTACAATATCTATACCATCTGGCTCTTCAGCATCCCGGAGTGGTGGGTTTGGCAGTAGCTACCCGGCCTGACTGCCTGCCTGATGAAGTAATGGATTTACTGGAGGAAATAAACCATAAGACCTATTTGTGGGTAGAATTAGGGCTGCAGACCATTCATGAGACTACTTCTCAGGCTATGAATATGCATTACTGCTTTAACGATTTTCAGGATGCGCTGAATAAGTTGAGAGCCAGAAATATAGAGACCTGTACCCATATAATTCTGGGCCTTCCCGGTGAAAGTATTGAAGACATGAAACAGACCGGAAGAAAAATTGCCCAGATGGATATCCAGGGTCTTAAAATACACCTGCTGCACTTGATGCAAGGGACCCCATTGGAGGAAATATATAAAAAGAATCCGTTTGCATTTCTGGAAGCTGATGAATATGTGGAACTGGTCATAGACCTGCTGGAGATGCTGCCGCCCCAGGTAGTTATTCACAGACTTACCGGAGATAGCCCGCGGAATCTTTTGATTGGGCCCACCTGGAGTCTAAATAAATGGGAGATATTGAACCGGATCGACCAGCGTCTTGTGGAACGGGACACCTGGCAGGGAAGAGATGCTGAAGAACCTTACAGCTATTTTTAATCTTCCGACATTATTCCTTCTGGTGCTTATTAAACGGTGGGCGGTCGCGCCGACCACGGAATAACTTGACAATAAGATGATCTATGTACTATAATCTACCTTGTTGAAAACAAATAAACCCTTCGTGCGGCAGTGGCGGAATCGGCAGACGCGCTAGATTCAGGTTCTAGTGGGGGAAACTTCGTGGAGGTTCAAGTCCTCTCTGCCGCACCATAAGACAACAAAAGCCTAGAAATAGGCTTTTTATTTTTTGATTAAGATTATTTATATTTTGTGGAGTTGCGAATTTTTGCAACTCCATTTTACTTGTGTTTTGTGGCAGAAGTAAGTGACAAAAATACAGGGCTAACGGTATAATTAGTTATACTTGTATAACTAATTATACAGAATGAAGGTTATAATATGAAGAATAAGTCCAAGGACGATAATAAATATATGGGTTCGGTCAAAGTAGGGCCAAAAGGACAGATTGTAATTCCTAAGAAAGTGCGTGATATGTTTGGGATTGAATCCGGCGATACATTGATCTTACTTGCCGATGCCCAAAAGGGTATCGCGATTGAAAGAATGGCTGTTTTCAACAAAATTGCAGATGCAATTTTCAGCGGAAAAGGTAAAGAAATTTATCCGGAGCATAGTGAGGAAGACAGCTTATTTTTTGCAAAGGAAATCAAAAGAATCAGTGCTGAGGAGGAGCAAAAGGAATGATAGCAATTCAAACGACCAATCTGGTAATTACTTTTTCATTTTTCCGGATTTATGGTGGGTAATCGGATATACAGTTGTTATTATGGCGATTGCCATTCTTGTATTTATGAGGAAGATGAATAGCGATAATATATAAAGATTATAAACATTTTATTCAGTAGTCTAACAATTACAATCACGCTGGATAAATCATGTAAAATAATATTAATTATTTGGAAGATTCCGATTGGTTATTTTAGTTTCCAATAATCAATTGATGTTTTCGACCTCGATGAATACTCGAAAAACCTCAATAAAGTACATATTGAAAAATTTTCCACCCTAAAGAAATTAATCAATAATTCTATTAACTAGCAGGTTATTAACAATTTGTGTCGAAAGCCCTTAATAATCACTTTTAGTATGATGTAAAGGGGAAGTTTAATGGATATAGTCCTTTCCTACGTTCAGGGTATTATCGAAGTCCTGGGATCTATCGCGCTGGCCCTGGTATTTTCCCGTGTCAGGATTAAATGGGTAAAAACTACGCTGACAGCAGCGGTTATAGCGGCTGTCATGATTGGAATAAGAAACCTGCCAGTTGTATTTGGCATACACATGGTTGCAGGTATAATAATGACATTTATATTTATTATCAGCGTAACTACAGCTGACAAATCCAGGGCATTCATAGCAGTATTTGCCAGTTTTCTCGTCCTGGGAGTCATTGAATATTCAATAAGCTGGATGTTATTTAGGCTGAATCTGCTGCATATTGAGGATGTGGGTGAAGTAAGAAGTTTATGGATGTTAGAAGGCTATATACAGGCAGTGCTGATGAACATTATCGCTGTGGTGCTGCAGATATTCTTAAGACCAGTATATGATTGGAAGAATGATAATGGAACCTAATCTTTACCGGCGCTTGGCTTTTTACTTGTGCCAGCAAAACCAGCTGCCGGCTGAAAAAGAATACGAGCTGGCTTATGCCCTGGAAGTGCTGTTTATTAATATTTTAAATTTGACTTTAACCCTGCTGATCGGCTGGCTTTTGGGGGTTCTGCCAGGTACCGCAGCCTGCTTATTAGTAGCCACCGCTTATCGCCACACTGCCGGAGGGACCCATGCCCGGAGTCCCTGGATTTGTGCAGCGATTACCATGTGCGTGTTTCCAGTCCTGGCCTGGCTGGGAGCTCAACTGGCTGGTTTGCCGGTGGTATATACCAGGGTTGCAGCTGTTGCGGCTTTTCTGCTGGGTATTTATGCGATATGCCGGTATGCTCCGGTAGATTCAGTCCAGGCTCCCATAATATCCGAAGCTAGACATAGAAGATTGAAAAAATATTCTTACCTGGTAATTGGCATATTGGCTGCTGTAATGCTGTTGTTGGAAGTAGGCTCATCAATGTGGTTGTATGCCCGTACACTGCAGATGTGCGGTGCCCTGACCATTTTATGGGTTAGTTTCAACTTAACTGATACCGCAGCTAAGCTTTCGCAGCTGTTGGACAGGCAGCAATAACATATTTCAGGAGGTGAAAGAGGAATGAAAAAGGTCTTATATTCTATGATGGGAATTGCAGTTGTTGCTCTTGTTTTTATTGCTAACGTTGCATCAGCTTCAGCATGTTTTTATTGTCATTATCAGCCGGAAGTTCCAGAATCACTACGTAAATAATCTTCAGCAATAAGGGGAGAGTGGACTCTCCCCTTATTGGCGGAGGAACAGAAAAACCCGAGGTGAATGATAAGTGAAAGCATTAGAACACGAGGAAAAACGCAAACGGGATATATTTGAAAATGTCACTACCCTGCATATGCTGTGCATGTATATCATGCTGTTTACGCTGGTAATCAATAAGGACTTTTTTTCAATTTATATGTTTCCTTTGTTAAATTATAAAGTTCTATTATTTATGTCTGTTTGTTTGCTGTTATTTGTAATAGTCAACCTATACAACCGTCGTTATTATTGTCAGGTGGAAAGGAAAGGCTTTAACTGGCTTAAGATATCTTATGTAGGGTACCCGCTGTTTATGACCTTGATAATACTATATATACTGCGGGACAGCAGTATCGTCTATCCTGAAATTATGCTGCTGCTGCCGGTTATTATTGCGGCATCCATAGGCGGACAGGTGTTCGGGCTTACAATGGCTGCTCTCTGTGCGGTGATTTTATTCTTGTTTGAATATTTCGGGCATACCAGCGCGGTATACAGTATGGTGGAATCCAATTTTATTTTTCTGGGTATTTTATTTGTGGTAGGCTGGTTTATAGGCTCACAAGCCGATTCTGAGAAGGAACAGCGAGGTTATTTAATCACACTCGCCAACACTGATTTGTTAACCGGGTTATTCAGCTACCGCTATTTACAGGATAAATTGCAGGAATACTTCCAAAACCCGGACCATCAGCAATCGCTGGTGCTGATACTGCTGGATATAGACTATTTTAAATATTACAATGACAGCTTCGGGCACCTGATGGGAGATAAGCTCTTGCAGATTATTGCTGGATTCCTGCATGGCTTAAAACTGGAAAATGCTTTTGCAGCCCGCTATGCAGGAGGGCAGTTTGCTCTGGTACTGCAGGGGTATGAGCAGAGCGAGGCGGTTGAGATCGCTGAAGACATTATCAGAAAAATAAATGATTATCATTTCTATGGTGAAAAATATCAACCGGAGGGCAAAGTTACTGTATCCTGTGGTATTGCCTCATATCCCCAGCATGCCAGCAATAGCAAAGAATTGCAGGGATATGCTGAACAGGCCCTATATAAATCGAGAAGCCTGAGTCGGCATAATGTGGAATTATATTTTTCCGTTTTTGATAATATAGAAATTACCCATGATGAAAGAGAGATTTTAAATTCTATTCGGACTCTGGTATCGGTAATTAATGCTAAAGATAGATATACTTATGGACATTCCGAGCGGGTCACTTATTATAGCCATAGAGTAGCGGAGATAATTGGTTTAAGTGAAGAAGAGATCAAGTGGGTTGATTATGCATCCTTCCTGCATGATATAGGCAAGATAGAGATAGACCGGGATATTTTAAACAAACCATCCAGGCTGAATGAAGAAGAATGGTTGGTTATCAAACAGCATCCCATATGGGGAAGTGATATGGTCAAGCCGCTTGCCAAAATGAGGCCGATAGTACCTATAATTCGTCACCATCATGAGAATTACGATGGTTCGGGTTATCCAGATGGGCTGGCCGGGGATGATATACCAGTCATCTCTAGAATTATAAGAATAGTAGATAGCTATGATGCTATGACATCCTACCGTCCTTATCGGAGGAATCTATCATCGAGTGAGGCCCTGAAAGAAATACAAGATTATACTGGTATTATATTTGATCCGGAGTTAGTTGCTTCCTTTGAAAGAGTTCTGGAAGAGGAATTAGAGGAAATGAACCAGATAGTATAGGACTGAGATTAAGCAGAACCATACCAGGCAAATAAATTAATTATAAATGACTCCAAGTACTGATATAATATAAGGACCATAATAATAAAGCTTTCAGGAGGTTAATATGGAAAAGATCGATGTTAAATTTAGAAAGTTAGAAGCAGGCGCACAAATACCGGAATATGAAACCGCTTCTGCGGCCGGATGTGATATAGGCCTTCCTCTGAGAGGGGACATTGTATTGTATCCACATGAGGTTAAAAATATACCGGTGGGCTTTGCGGTTAAAATACCCGATGGCTATGAAGGGCAGATAAGAAGCAGGGCAGGGATGGCACGAAAAGGGATAGTAGTTGCTAATGCCCCTGGTACAATCGATTCAGACCATACTGCGGAACTGCACTTACTGCTGTTGAATGTAGGCGATAAACCGGTTCGATTATCCCCGGGACAAAAAGTAGCGCAGATGGTTTTTAGCCCTGTGGTGCATGCTGATTTTGAGGTGGGAGATTAAAGGCGGATATCATATTATTAACCGTGTTGTGATATTCTTCTGGAGGTTCCCTTTATTTTGGCTATGAAACTACCGGCGATAAAGAGGATCATACCCGTGAGGCAGTAAATTATAGCTATTCTGTTGGTAACAGTTAAAATGGAGTTTTTAAATATAGCAGCCAGGATTTTTGGATTATTGCCAGTAATGGCTAACAGTTCGTCATAGGAGGAAAGCTGTGCGGTGATGCTGTTATCCAGTACTCCACTGATATAAGATACGAACATTAAAGTCACCAGACCTGATGCAGCCAGTGCATATCCGGTATTTTTTAAGGTATCTGATAGATGAAATATAAACAGCGTGGACAAGAAGAAAAAGGCGAACAGCAGGAAGGGAAGATACTTGCTGTATGGATAATAAATTCGTACGGTATCAATATATGTAAAGATACCACTGTCTTTTATCAATGAAGTGTACCGTAAATCCAAATAATCAGGAATACCCGCAGATTTACTCAAGTGTTCGGCCATGTTTGTTATTAACATATTATTAAGTATGTTATCTTCTGCAGACTGGGGAAGCACCTGAAGCATCTGGGCAAGAAACTGAGATTTCTGTTCTCTAAAGTCTATCCGCAGATCCAATTCGTCACTGGTGTTTTTAAGATAAGCTAACAAATTAGTTATAATCCCAGAAACCTGGTCCTGGGTCCAATCCTGGGAAAATGTACTGCTAGTTGCTTTGATTATAGACTGATAGGTATTATCATCTAATCCCCGGGTATTGTTTTTAATAGTTAATAAAACAAAATTTTGCGGAATATTACACAGGTTATGCTTCTGAACAAAAGAATCGTAAAAATTTGTATTGAGAATTGTACATTCGGCACTAATAGCCAGCTGCATCATGATTGAGGATAGGAATATACAGATGGATAGAATTATTAAGATGGTCAAGCGTTTTTTGTTCATAGTATCACTCCTGAAATAAGGTAGTAGCAGAATTATTGCTTTTTTTAGTGTAACAGTAATGTGATAATTATACTACCGCCAAAGTCTGCCTGAGGACTAGCCAGACCATACAAGTTGAGATTTTATTATCGAGAAATGATTTCAGTATCTAAAATGAATTAGGCAAAGGAGGAAATGAGAATGGCCAGTAAATTCAGATTACATCCTGAGGATACCGTCTTTATCCTGGTTGACATTCAGGAAAAACTTATGGTGACTATGGAATATAGAGACCAGGTATATAGAAACCACCAGATATTGATGGCTTTAGCCCGTCAGATGAATATCCCGGTGATCAAGTGTGAACAGTATCCCCGGGGTTTAGGCAGTACGGTACCTGAAATTGCAGAGCTGCTGCCGGAAAAACATTTTAGTCTGGAGAAAGTTGTGTTTTCAGCATATGGACAGGATCTCCAGGATATTTTAAAGCAGATTGAACGGCATACCATAATAATAACCGGTACGGAAACGCATGTTTGCGTATTCCAGACTGCCAGGGATTTACTGGAAGCCGGCTATAATGTACATGTAGTCAGGGATGGAGTATGTTCCCGGTTTAAAGAAAATTATTTAAGCGGATTGCAATTAATGGAAAACATGGGCGCGGTCATAAATAATACTGAAACCATAGCCTTTGATATGCTGCAGCGCTCAGGTACTCCTGATTTTAAAGTAATATCTGCTATCTTGAAATAGATGATACACTATTCAGGCTGCTGGTTCATATCAGTATATGGTATTGAAATGCCAGGCGTTTGCGCGTTTAACGTAAATAAATGTCTGGTTTAGCGGCAGCTGAGAGAAAAACGTTCGAAATGGTCCAACGGATATAATTTTTACAAAATTAAAAATTGATTCTACTGCAAAAAGCAATCTTGAGGGTTTTTGCAGTAGAAACAAAATTTGATAACATTTACAACCTGGTCACTAAAAAAGCTGAGTATATTTTGCTGTTAATAGGAGAATCTTATTGACAAAAGGGTATCCAGGTAATATAATATCATTCTGTTGGGCTTAATAAAGGAACCTGTCTATTAAAATTTAATCAGGATACTGGTTTCGGCCGCATTTGCTGAGCCGATTATTTTTTGTCCAGGAATAAGGAGTGAAAATAGGTGCTTCAAAAGTTACGTAATATAGGGATTATTGCCCATATTGACGCCGGTAAGACCACTACTACCGAGAGAATATTATACTATACCGGTCTTACCCATAAAATTGGAGAAACCCATGACGGAGAAAGCGTAATGGATTATCTCAGCTATGAGAAGGAACGCGGTATTACTATTACTTCCGCGGCTACTAGATGTGTGTGGAAAAATAATAATATTAATATAATAGACACACCCGGGCACGTTGACTTTACCGCTGAGGTGGAGCGGAGTCTGCGGATACTTGATGGAGCGGTAGTTATTTTTTGTGCCAAAGGGGGAGTTGAACCCCAATCTGAAACGGTCTGGAGGCAAGCCGATAAATACCGGGTGCCCAGACTTGCTTTTGTTAATAAGATGGATGCTATGGGAGCAGATTTTCACCGGGTGGTTAAGCAGATAGCCAGCAGGCTGGGTGCCAATCCATTAGTAATGAGCCTGCCGGTAGTGGAAGAGGATCAATTCTGCGGAATCATTGACCTGATATGTATGAAATATATTACTTTTACCGGGAGACTGGGCAATGAAGTAACTCAAACTGCCATTCCCGATGCTTATCAGGACGAGGCCGAAACCTGGAGATTGGCTCTGATTGAGACTCTGGCGGAAAACGATGAGTCAATTCTTAATCTATATTATGCGGATCAAGAAATATCAGCCGAAACATTGGTGGAAGCGGTTAGAAAGAATACTATTGAAAACACTGTAGTTCCAGTGGTGTGCGGCAGTGCTTACAAAAACATTGGGGTACAGCTGCTGCTTGATTCTATTGTAAGTTATCTCCCTTCACCGCTGGATGTGCCCACAGCCATAGCAAAAGTTGTAGATAGTGATGAAGAGATTGAAATATTACCCGACGTGAATGAGCAGTTTTCGGCCCTGGTGTTTAAAATTGTCAGCGATCGTCATGTCGGCAAATTGGCTTTTGCCAGGATATATTCCGGAAAACTCAAAGCGGGCAGCTACGTTTATAACAGCACTACCGGTAAAAAGGAACGGGTAGGGCGTTTGGTAAAAATGCACGCCAACCACCGGGAAGAAATAGAAGAAATACAGGCCGGTGATATTGCTGCGGTTATAGGTTTAAAGGACGTGAATACCGGCGATACCATCTGTGATGAAAGAAAGCCGATTTTACTGGAAGCAATTGAATTCCCTGATCCAGTTATTCAGGTCGCTATTGAACCAAAGACTCAGGCTGATCAGGCCAAGATAGGTGAAGCTCTGGCCAGGATATCGGCTGAGGATCCGACCTTTAAGATTACCCATAATAATGAAACCGGGCAAATGTTGATCGAAGGTATGGGTGAACTGCATTTGGAGATAATTACCGAGAGATTAACCCGAGAATACGGAGTTGAATTTAATACTGGCAGGCCGCAGGTGGCCTATAAAGAGACTATTTCCGGTTCAGCTAAACATGTCACTCGTTATGTTAAGCAGACAGGTGGTAAAGGGCAGTTTGCCCATGTGGTGATAAGCCTGGAACCAACTGAAGAACTATTTGTTTTTGAAAGTAAAATCGTCGGTGGTGCTATTCCCCGGGAATATATACCGGCGGTTGAGGCTGGTGTCAAGCAGGCTCTGCAGGAGGGGATTCTGGAAGGATATCCGGTAGTAAATGTGAAGGCTGTTTTACTGGACGGGTCCTACCATGAAGTGGATTCATCAGAAATGGCTTTTAGAACTGCTGCCATGCTGGCTGTGAAGGAATGTATGAAAAAGGCTAAGCCCAAGTTACTGGAACCGATTATGTGCCTGGAAATCACTTCCCCGGAAGAATTTACTGGTAATATTATAAACAATATCAGTAATAGAAGAGGGCGGTTGGATTCCATGGACATGGAAAACAATACTCAGATAATCAAGGGCTATGTCCCGCTGGCCGAGTTATTCGGCTATTCAACCGTATTAAGGTCACTTACCCAGGGAAGAGCCGGTTTTTCCATGCAGTTTTCTCATTACGAGGAAAATCAAACCGCATAAATTATGAAATTAAAGGCCTGCTGTAATAAACACAGCGGGCCTTTTTGTAAATAGGGAATGATTCCTGACATGAAACCATCAGCAAGATGCTGCTAAGGATCAGAGAATATACTATATTTTTAGATCGATTAATCGATTAGTTCATCGGGCAAAGCCTCCTGGAATTTTATAGAATTAGCTAGCTCCTGCAGCTTATCCAGGGGCATAGCTGCCTTCAGGTTAATCTCAAAAGAATGACCTTGATAGGATATGCTGGTATTAGCAGTATTAAGTAAAGCATCCCCTGAGCGGACGTATTTCTGATCAGTGCCCTCACCTGACCTGCCTGCCAGAGACTGTTGGGTGATATCAGCATTATATGCCAGGGCGACCGTGATTTCCAGGGCGTCATTATTAACTGTATTACTATATACATATGTTATTGCATTGTAGCTGGTATTAATAATTTTTTCTAATCTATATTCCGTCGGGAGATTGCTGGGGGACAGTGAGAGTAAATCTAATTCTGATTCATTCAAATCCTGGTCAATAAGTTCAGACCCTTCAGGTAACGTTAATGTGTAATACTGATCATTCTGTTTAACGGCTGAAGTAGTATGGCTATCCTTGCTGTTATCAATTTCTGAAGACAGTTTTTGCTTTTCTTCAGCAGTATTATCAGCAGAAGAAGCAGGGGGAGTTGGTGTTGAAATTTTATCAGCCAAGCAATCATCCTGCACGACAGAAGCAGAATTACCATAATCGGTTTCCAGGGTTTTAACATCGGGAAGTGGAATATCTGCCACTTGTTCAGGAGCAGATTCACCAGTAATTGAACGATCAGCTAATTTGCTTGAATCTAGATTGGTATTCAATGGTATGAAGCCAGGCAGGTAAAGGACCAGCAAGATAACTGCAGCTGCAGCGGTCCCGCCGATGTACAATCGATATTGGCTCAGCCTGGCCAGCAAACCTGCTGAGGAAGCCCCAGCCGGAGTTGAGGGCTGATCAAAAATAGAGTGCATCACCTGGCTGGTAAAATCTTCACTTAAGAGGGGAATGTCTGTAGTATCAGCCAGGATCTGGCTTTCCATCTTAGCCATTCTAACCATGTTTTGACAGGTCTCACAACTATCCAGGTGCTCATCGATTAAGGAACGGAGTTCAGGGGATAGTTTTTCATCACAATAGGCGAATAAATATTCATCAATTTGCTGACAATTCAAGCTTCATCCCCCTTTCTTCCTTCTGCTGCAGGATAATTTTTCTCAGGGCTTTACGGGCTCGGTGAATCCTAACCTCAACATTTTCTCGGTTTATATCCAGGATATCAGCGATCTCCTGATTGTCTAAATCTAAGTGATATCTAAGCGTAATCACAGCCCGGTAGTTTTCCGGCAGTTTCATGATCGCAGCTGATATTTCTTTTTCCAGCTCTTTGCGCTCGAACATCAATTGGGGGTCAGTTAAGAACGAAGCATTATTAAGTTCATAATTACTGGGATAGCTTTCATCAAAATTAAGTATTACCACCTTCTTTTTCCTTCGTAATGCACTAATACTCGCATTGGTAGCAATACGAAAAATCCAGGGCGCAAATTTTTTGCTGTTATCATACTGATACAACTTTTCATACACCGTTAGGAAAACATCCTGGGTTACATCTTCTGCTTCCTGGTGCTGGCCTACTATCCTGTAAACCAATGCGAATACCCGGTTTTTGAAGCGGTTAACCAGTTCTTCAAAAGCTGCCAGGTCGCCGTCCAGAGATTTACTGGCGAGTAGTTCGTCACTTGTCAAAACAATCAGCTCCCCAAATCCGTTCAACATTTATTACGTCCAGTTTATTAAAAGCTTACACCAAGAGAGTTCATTTTGATAGGATAACCAGCGATTAAATCGAAATTATTTTCCGGTAAGATGAAATTGCTTCCATATATATGCTAAACTGTTACAAAACACAATGGAGGCGCCTTATGAAATATCAGGCAGGCAGGCTGGGAAGGATATTACTGGTCAAACTGACCCCTGTTTACAGGTACAAACATTATTCTTTGAAGGGGAACAATTATGAGGATATTAGTTGATGCAGATGCCTGTCCGGTAAAGAATATTATTGAAGAAGTTGCCAAACAATATAAAATAGGAGTATTGATGGTAAGTAATCATCATCATGGTATAAAGAGCTCTTATGCTCAGGTATTGATGGTGGATTCGTACTCACAGTCGGTTGATATAGCTATTGTAAATAAAGCCGTACCAGGAGATATAGTGGTAACCCAGGATTATGGATTGGCCGCTATGGTACTGGAGAAAGGTATCGGGGCTATCCACCCTGGAGGCAGGATATATACTAAGGAGAATATTGATAACCTATTGATGCAGAGATATGTTAATCAGAAGGCCAGAGAATCAAGAATAAAAACGGCCCGCAACAAAAAGAGGACTCCCCAGGATGATCTTCGGTTTAAGCAAGAATTTATACGTCTTATACAAGGTCTGGTTAAAATGATATGAAGATATCAGAAACAACAAAAGGACATATGCCTTAAATACTTGTTAAAAAACAGGATGAAGGGTGTATAATAGAAATGAATTATTATTGGAAAGGGGAATGAAAATGTCGGAACAATGCGGCAGCTGTGCTTCTAGTGGAAACTGTAATTTAGATCCCGCAGAGTGTGGGGAAGCTAAGCAGGATAAAAGCCTTCTGGGGGCATTTAATAACATTCGCAATGTAATCGTGGTTATGAGCGGTAAAGGGGGAGTAGGAAAATCCTCGGTTACTGGATTAATAGCCACCAGCCTGGCCAGACAGGGCAAAACGGTTGGGGTTCTGGATGCTGACATAACCGGACCCAGCCAGCCCAAAGCGTTTGGTGTAAGTAAAGATACTGGAATGCTGGCATCAGAATATGGAATAATACCTCCTACTACCCGGCTGGGAATAAAATTGATGTCTATTAATTTCTTTCTTCCTAATGAGGATGATCCTGTTATCTGGAGAGGTCCGCTTCTGGCTGGAGCAGTCAACCAATTTTGGGGTGAAGTTGACTGGAGAGATCTTGACTATATGATAGTGGATCTTCCCCCAGGTACTGGTGATGTACCGTTAACCGTAATGCAATCCCTGCCGGTAAATGGAATAGTTATAGTATCATCTCCACAGGATCTGGCCTTTATGGTAGTAAAGAAAACTATCAAGATGACCCAGAAGATGAATATACCCATTCTGGGAATTGTTGAAAATATGAGCCACGCTATTTGTCCTCACTGCAATGAGATAATTGAAATATTTGGCCAGAACCAGGGAGAAACCGTTGCTCGCGAAGCTGGTATAGATTACCTGGGAAGTTTGCCCTGGGACATCAAACTGAATCAGCTGGTTGACGCAGGAAAAATTGAAGAGTATTCGTCAGATGAAATGGAAAACATAATAAGCAAGATTATAGTCAAATTACCGTAAAATAAAGGTATACCAAGCCGGGGTGGAGTCCCCGGCTTAGTTTATCGACAAAGTTGATAAAATGCCAGCCCGATGACAGAACCGGAGGTCAAGGCATAAAAAAAGCCCGCGATTGAGGCGTACTTAAGTACGCTGATTGAGCGGGGTTTTTGAAATAACGCAGAGATTCGGTTTTGTCGTCGGGCTGAGCCGGGGTGGAGTCCCCGGCTTTTTACTTAATATAGGTCAACCAGGGGAGAGTGAGAATTTGCAAATCTGTTCATGGAACGTAAATGGAATTAGAGCGGCTGGTAAAAAAGGATTTCTTGATTGGGTAAGAACTGAGTCGCCGGATATATTATGCCTGCAGGAAACCAAGGCCCATCCCGATCAGCTCGCGAAAGAACTTCTGGACCTCCCGGGATATACCAGTTACTGGAATGCCGCTAAACGCAGGGGTTACAGTGGAGTAGCAACTTACGTTAAGAAACTGCCCCTGGTGGTAGAATGTGGTTTAGGGGTGGAAGAATTTGACAATGAGGGTCGGGTTATTATCACTACCCACGATGATTTCACACTACTGAACATTTATTTTCCTAATGGGCAGCAGAACCAGGCCAGGTTAAAATACAAGCTGCGTTTCTATGATGAAGTAATAGAATTTTGTGAGAGCTTGAAGAAAATACAGCCGCGATTGATCATTTGTGGTGATTTCAATACTGCTCATCATGAAATTGATCTTAAAAACCCTAAAGCCAATGAAACCCGGTCTGGATTTTTGCCGGTAGAAAGAGCGGCCCTGGATGCTTTCCTGGACAGGGGATATGTGGATGCATTTAGACACCTGTTCCCGGATAAAATTCAGTATTCATGGTGGAGTTATCGAACCATGGCCAGAGAAAGAAATGCGGGATGGCGAATCGATTATTTTTATGTAAGCCAGGAACTGATTAAACACGTGCGGGATTGCAGAATATTAGATGTGGTTATGGGATCTGACCACTGTCCTATCCGGTTGGATTTGGAGATAGAAGCATGATAAATGCTGCAGTAGTAAGGGGACTGACCAAAGTATAAAAATATTATAATATTGTATATCAATATGTTGTATAATACAATAAAATAAAGTTGCGTTAAGTAATTGATCACTCATAAAGAGGTGGGTTTTATGATAACCAAATTGTTTTTGGAAATAAAAAATATTCTGGCTGATCTGGCATCAACATTAATTACTGGTCGGCATAAAGATGCAGCTGACCTGGCGATGCGATTGTCGGAACAGAGCAAACGACTGGCAGAAGAACTCTGTAATGAAGTGTAATAACTAAAAGAAATAATAATCCCCGGGATGTATCCGGGGATTTCAGACCGATGACAAAAGACCGGTACGGGGTGGTTCCTGTAAAGGGCTTCTGTCATCGGTTTGCTATCTTATGTTGATACTGGGGATACCTAACCGGCACACGCGGTTCCATTTGCCAGCTGTTATTTTAGTAGGGTGTTAAAAGGCCGTCCCTTTTGAACGCACCGGACTTTCTAATCTCTCAGCATTTCTATGAAAGCTTCTATTCTGGTTCTCAGCTGCTCAGAATCCTGTTCACTGTAATCAGTTTCAATGTGCAGGAATGGTATTGCCTCATTTTTTAATGCTGATCTGAGCAGGTAACTTTCAGTAGAATATAAACCGCAGAACTGCAAGGTATAATCTATGATTCCATCTGCTTTATACTCTTTAGCATATCGAATAATATCTTCAGTACGGGCCTGATTAGGAGTAAAACAAGCACAGTTGGTTTTCATGTACCGCTCTGCTAATGCCATAATCTGTCCATTCAGGTCGGTGCTATCTTCTTCTACCAACTCTTCGAAATAACGGGTACCAGTACAGGATTCTTCACAAACCACTACCGCACCTGAAGTCTCAACCAGGTGATGCAGTTTCCAGTTGGGCAGAGCCATCGGCGTTCCGGTCACCAATATACGAGGAATATCAGCTGCAAAAGGACCTTCTTTTTTGATTATCCTTTCTTCTAATTCATCACAGAGAATATTGGTCATCTCTGCAAAACGAATCGGGTCATCATAGAATGCTACCTGGATGACCATGAGGGCATCTTTGCCGCTGATGGGTACCGGAGATGCCTGACGGGTTCTATTAAGACGCTTGAGAGCTCTTCGTTTATTGTTAATGGTTATGATGCTTTGGGCCAGAGTATCATAATTCAGCTGGTTTCCGGTCAAATTCTGTGCTATTTCAACTAGCTGCCATATTTCCTCGGCAAAGCGCTGGATATCTTTTTCTCTTTTCATCTGCGGTACTTCCATAATATGCATGGGAACATCCTGGGCTAGAATTTCCCAGGCTTTTTTCTTTCCATCGCAGGTTGCTTCACCAATAAACATATCCGCTACCTGGCAGAAAGGACTGGTTCTATCCATGCGGGAGCCCATAGATGATTTGATCAAGGGACAGGTATTCGCCGGAAGAAATTTTTCTCCGCCTGGTACCCAGAATTGGTCTCCGCCGCATAAGCCTGTACTAACACCGTTTAAGGCCAGGAGAATTTCATCTGGAACATAAACGCAGTAAGTACCGAAAACCTTGCCCCCGTTCTGCTTATGTTTAAAAAGCTCGTAAGGGCGACGACCATGTACGCTGGTAACTACCTTGCTAAAATAATCAATTTTATCTGGTCGGCCTTCCTGCGGTTGAATAATCCTCTTATAAATACCAGGAAAAGTATTTAAAAATCCGTCATGCTTATCAAGGTCCATGCCTACATCAGACCACATCTGTCTGATTTCCTGATATGTTGCCATTAATACTACACCTCCACTATATGACAAAAAATAACAATTAGTTAAAAAAACAAACAAGTAACTACAATAGTATTTTACCAACGGATAATAATAATAACAATAACAGATTAAGTGTATAACCAAAAGTAATAAGGTGAGGAAATGAGAAGGGACCGGCTGCTGCCTTTTTACAGCTACTGCAGAATAAGATATCTGGTGATAGCTGCCTTAAAATAATGAAACATCAGAGGGTTGGAAGTACATGTATTCAAGCTGAATTATTAATATTATAGTGAAAAGGCTGAAAAATTTATGTTCTCTCATCTGCCGAAAACTTACCACTGTAAGCAGAATAAGCACAATAATTAATGCTGTGCTATAATGGTACTGCAAAAAAATAATTTTAACTATAATTAAACATTATAGTCTACTCACAGAACCCATATTATTTCAGACAGGAGTTGATCTAAAATGGTGGGTATCGGTCTTGATATTGGTTCCACCGCATCCAAAGGGGTGCTGATCCATGATAATAACCAACATTATCGAGAAATACTGCCAACCGGCTGGAGTCCCCGTGAGGCAGCTGGACAGCTAATTGAAAAACTTGTATACCATGCCGGTCTGGAACGCTCAGATATTAGCAGGATCTATGCCACTGGATATGGACGGATAGCTATTCCTGATGCCGATAAGACGATAACAGAAATAAAATGTCATGCCCGGGGAGTGTCCATAATGCATCCGGAGGTGAGAACGATAATTGATATAGGCGGCCAGGATAGTAAGGTTATCAAAGTTAATGGAACCGGTCAGGTAGTTGATTTTGCTATGAACGATAAATGTGCTGCTGGTACCGGTCGGTTTCTGCAGGTAACCGCTACCGCTCTGGGAATGGATGTCAGCGAATTGGCTCTGGCCGAAGACAGATCGCAGATGATAAGTATTAACAGTATGTGTACGGTGTTTGCGGAATCAGAAATAATAGGGCTGATTGCCAGCGGTATATCACGGAATGGTGTGATTGCCGGTCTTCATCAATCGGTAGGAAAGCGGGTGTCGGCCATGGCCCGCAGAATGGGCATACAAGAAAAGATAGCCTTTACCGGTGGAGTAGCCATAAATAACGGAGTAAGAAGAGCTCTCAGTGAAGAGCTTAACTGTGACATAATAATACCTGATTTATGTCAGTTTACGGGAGCACTGGGGGCAGCTTTGCTGGCCTGCGAATAGATCACAATGGGGATACATGCTTGGGGACATTCCTGCCACCAGACTCAACAAGGGTAGGTGTGTCACCGTTCCTTGACCCGAGACTATTGAACTCATTTTCCATCATCTCTGAAAGGTGATAAATTGTGACCGATTCAATAGCAGGAAATAATAAGCGGTTGTAGAATCTAATCATTTATGACATTTATCCAATTCGCAATTCTCTTATACCACTAATCTGTTCTGATATGTGAAAGAAAGTATTTGGTTCGGATCCATTGATTTTTTAGCTGCTTTCACGGGATAATAGTAATACATAATATCGCAGTAGGAAAAAGTAGTAGTGAACAATAGAAAAGGGGTGAAGACTATGCCAGGGGAAAATACTGAGTATCAAGTTCTGATGGACAGTATTGATAATCCGGTAATCGCATTACAGGAGGATCTAAAGGTTATGTACTGCAACCCTGCTTATGCTAAACAGGTGGGTCGGAGGGTGGATGAAATAGAAGGGTATTATCTCTTGGAAATATTTCCGGAGAACACAGGAAATGCATCTCATCTGGCCTACTTGGAAGTACTCGAAACAGGCAAATCCACAAGTGCTCAAAGTAAAATGGGAAATCAATATTTTAGTGAACGGATATTTAGAACCCCGGTAGGAATAATATCTCTGGCTGATAACGTAGACAATCTCAAGCGCTGGGAGGAAGCCGTTGAATCTCTGACGACTGATCAGCGTGCGGTCTTCGATGAAATAAATGATGCTGTAGTTATCCATGATGTAAATGATAACCGGATTGTGGATGTCAATAAAGCTGCCTGTGATATGTTTAGCTATGGACGGGAAGAAATGCTGGAATTGTCTATGGGGGACCTGACCGCAGATGAACCGCCCTACAACCGGGATGACTTTTTACGCTGGTTAAAGAAACCGCCTGAATTAAAAAATAAATTTATGGAATGGAAAGTCCGGGACCAATCCGGCCGTACCTTCTGGATTGAGATAAAATCCAAACGTATGAAAATTGGAGATGAAATACGAGTAGTTGCTGTGATTCAGGATATCACCCGGTGCAAGTATACCGAGAAAGAACTGCGGGAGTTGTATGAACGCTATGAGAGTCTATTTGAAAACCCAACTGACATGGTCTTTATTCATGATTTGGCAGGAAATTTCATATCGGTTAACCAGGCGGCAGAAAGAATAACCGGTTACTGGGCAGAAGAACTGGTTAAAATGAACATTCAGCAACTGGCCAGCACTGATAGTCTAAAACTACTGCGGGGGTTCCAATACCAGAGGATGCCTCAAGATCAGAGCAGCAATTATGAATTAGAGCTTGTTACCAAGTACGATACCCGGCTGTTTATGGATGTCAACATCAGTCCGATTTATAAAGGTGGGAAAGCCACCGCAGTGCAGGGTATAGCTCGTGATATTACCCAACGAAAAATGAAGGAAAGTGAATTAATTGAAACGGCCAAAAATCTGGCTAATTTCGTCGATTATCTGCCGGATGCGACTATGGCTATTGACATGGAGGGTAAAGTAGTAGTTTGGAATAAGGCCATGGAAGAGTTGACCGAAATCAAGGCGGAGGACATGTTGGGTAAAGGTGATTATGAGTATGGACTGGCGTTTTATAATAAGAGAAGACCTATTATGGTAGATCTGGTATTAAGACCAGAAGAGGTAAAACAGTATTACTCGATTGTAGAAGTAGATAAATACACCATGATCAGTGAATTTGATACCCCTCATTTAAGAGGGGAAGGGCACTATCTATGGGGGCAGGCGATGCCCTGGTATGATCAACAGGGTAATTTGATTGGTGCTATTGAATCCCTGCGTGATATTACTGAACGTTATAAAACCAGACAGGCCCTCAAAGAGGCTGAAGAGAAAGTAAGGCGGGATCGGAAATGTCTGTTCACCTTGATTGATAATCTGGAAGGCGCTATTCTTACCTGCAACCTGCATGGCAGAATAAGGATGGCTAATCTGAAATTTGGCAATTTACTGGGATACGGGGTGGAAGAACTGCCAGGTATGAATATTGCAGAAATTATTGAAGATAAGAGTGACCAGATTATAGGGGCTGAATTACTGAGTGCTCTTCAAGCTAACGATGCCAAAATCTATGATATTCAATTAATTACCAAGGATGGTATACGTCAGGTGGCCAGGATAAAAATCAGGCCGGTATGGGAAGATGGTAAAATTACCGGGTGTATCATGCGGGCTGAAGAATAAAATCCAATACTAATAATGACTCATGCCACTGGGTGAGCAAAACAGAATAATCGATATTAACGCGGAGCAGGACTATACTAGCTATATTTAGTCCTGCTTGCTTATTTAGGGTTGATTCCACTGCAAAAAGTAATATTCGTGATTTTGAATGCATAAATATGCTGTCGTCAGTCTACGCATGGGAAACACCAACTGCTTGCCTCAAAGTAAATGGGGTACCGTGCAGATTCACATCCGTGTTCAACTGCCCTCTCGCGACCATATTGGTGAGGTGATAACCGAACATCAGTTGTGCCCGAGGGTGTCCCATCCGTGGGGCTCAACCCCATTTGCTATGAGTCTTCGCAGGGTAGTAACTGCCGTACGTTATGGTCAAGGTTTTTAGCTTATTTATTCCAACGGGCAGATTTAGTATGATTAGGATACCAGAATTTATAGGGTTGGGAAGCAGAGGGTATAATATTTGTGGTACATTTGGCTAAAAGGAGCGGCAGTTTATGTATGCCATGCATTTTTATAGAATATATGAAACCACCAAATCAATCGATCTAATTCAATTGGAAAGTGATCTTCCTGGCAGTGGGCATAATTATTCCAGAACCGGGCTATCCAGGGTAAAAACCAAGTCTATCCAGATGGAAGTTTTGCCCTTGCTGCTCAGGCTTGGAACTGGCACAGTAGAAAAAGATGGACATTTTTTGGAACTGGAGGTACAGGCCAGGATTTATGATATCGGGGCCATTAGTATCTGCCTTAGTTATGAAAACCCAGCAGATGATAAGCGCGGGCTGGAAGAACTGGCTTTGATATTCGCCGGGCAGGAAGGAATGGACTCCTTATTTGAGGAAAAGCTCGGGATTATCCATTCTATTCTGAAGATATTTGTTACAGATTTAATGATGGACAAAGAGTATTACGAAGATTACACCATCTACTATATTAATCAACCGTCTGAAATTGAAGATCCCGTATCCCTGCTTATGGGCGAAAATACTGATTTCAGTCCTCAAATCAAAGAGCAGGTCTTAAACAATCGGCTCAGTTACAGCACCGAAGATTATGTGATAATAACCTGGGATACAGCTCTTATTTGTGATCCGGAGTCATCGAGCGATCTCAGGGATCTAATAGAATTTGCCAATGTGCAGCTGCTGGAACTGCGATACTATGATACTGAGCTGAGCAAGCATATGGATAAGATGTACGACGATATAGAGGCTGCCGATAAGAAGAGCCGATTCTGGCGATTTAGACAGTATCAGAATATCATGACCGCCTTGATGGAACTTATAGCAGATCTGACCGAGGTTACAGAAAAAATAGGCAACCTTATCAAAATAACCGAAGATGTCTATTATGCCAGAGTATATCAGACGACTTTGAAGGTTCTGCGCACTGCGCAGTGGAACGACAGTGTAGATCGTAAGCTGCAGGTGATACAGCGAAATTATACTCTGCTGAGCAATGAAGTGAATGTGCGGCATTCCAATTTCCTGGAGTGGATCATTATTATCCTCATAGCCCTTGAATTTGCCTTTGCTATACTGGAAGCAGTTCTATAATAAAATGTATAACTATTTTAGTAAAACTAAATATGTGATAAGAAATGAATAACCAGCCTGCTTTTGATTAGATAGCAGGCCTTGTTCTTACTGCAAAGCCATAACCTGGAAGTTGTTGCTTTGCAGCAATTCCATTAAAATATTGCACATAACGGCAAGAAAAATGTTAATAATTCAGAGGAAAGAACCTGTTATAAATCCTGCAATAGTTTTTGCAATTTTTTGCAAAAACTATTGCAGGATTTTTCTTAAGAAGCAGGGCTCACAATTATGTGTCTTAGACAGTCTAAAGAGCTGTCGGATATTATACTTCTTTGTATAAATTTGCAAAGCAATTTTGAAATAGTGATCTTCGAAGGTTATTCGCAGGTGTTTCTTAGTTATTAATGTATGGCACGTATGTTGCAATTTGTAATTGTCAGGTAATCATTAGAAGGGAGTGAAAAACGAGTTATACCAAGTTAATGCAAATATATAGTTGTTTAGGAGGTATTGCTGTGGACTTCAGCCTAAGTGATCAGGAACAGATGCTGCATGATACGGTGTACAAGTTTGCAAAAAATGAATGGGAACCCAGAACGCTTGAGATTGACAAAGAAGAAAGATTCCCTATGTGGTTATGGGATAAGTTTAAGGAAATGGGCTGGTGCGGTCTGATGATACCTGAGGAATACGGTGGAGCAGGACTGAGTTTGCTGGAGCTGTGTACTATGTTTGAAGCAGCAGCCCATGCTGGGGCTGATATTGGTACATGCCTGGCCTGGGGGACTCACTGTACTATTGGAAGCTTGCCGATCGTATTCTGCGGAAATGAAGAACAAAAAAAGAAATATTTACCCCGTTTAGCCAGTGGTGAATGGATCGGGTGTTTTTGCCTTACAGAGCCTAATGTAGGTTCAGATGCAGCACACGTTCAGTGTACAGCAGTTCGAAAAGGTGACCATTATGTATTGAACGGAACCAAGATGTTTATTACTAATGGACCTAATGCCGACCTGGCGGTTGTATTCGCGGCTACTGATAAATCCAGGGGGGCCAAAGGAGTATCAGCGTTTATAGTTGAGCGTAAATTTCCTGGATACAGTGTAGGTAAACGCCTGGACAAAATAGGCATGCATGGTTCAGAAACATCTGAGATTATCTTTGACAATTGTATTGTTCCGGTTGAGAATCGTCTGCTGGAAGAAGGAGCAGGATTTACCAAAGTAGGGGCTAAAATACTTGAGTATGAAAGAAATTCACTGGTGGCAATATGGACGGGTAACTTAGGTTATAATTACGATTTATCTGCTAATTATGCCAAACAGAGAACCCAATTCGATTATCCTATAATCAGGTTTCCTCAGATAAGGGAAAGACTTGTTCATATGAAGTTGGATTATGATATTTCAAAATTATTGATGTATAGAGCTGCATCAAAGAAAGACAGCGGCAAGGATGGTCCCCTGGAAGCTACCGAATACAAAATATTTACCGGACAGGCCAGTCAGCGCAGTGCCTCTGAGGCCATTCAGATTCACGGTGGATATGGACTTATGCGTGAATATAAAGTGGAGCGTTCTTTAAGGGACGCCAAACTGGTCCAGATAGGTGCTGGCACAGAACAGGTTTTAACTGAATTGGTTGCTAGATTGATAACAGATACCAGGTCATTGATTGGGTAGGCTCTCCAATTATTAATAGAAAAGAGGTAGATAATATGAACCGTTGGCAAAAAATGTATGAAGAAAAACTGACTACCGCTGAAGAAGCTATGAAGTTAATTAATAATGGCGACCAGATTGTTGCTCCCCTTGGAAATGGGACCCCAAGAGGGCTGGGAAATGCCCTGGCTGAGCTGGTTAAAACCGGAGATTACAGGGATACACGTTATTTTTCTGGTTTCAACTATAATTGTCCTAACCTGTGTACTAAAGAAGTAATGGAAAAATTCCATTATGAGGATGGATACAGCACTCCTATATCACGTGCACTTACGGCCGATGCGGTAGGTGACTTCCATCCCATAAAATTATCGGATTGTCCCCGGCTAATTGGGGATGAAAGAAAGTTTAATGTGGTGATGATGACTGTTTCACCAATGGATGAACACGGTTTTTTCAGTACTGGTGTTTTTGTGGATTTTGCTTATCCAGTTGCGAAAAGAGATTATCCTAAAAAAATAATTGTTGAGGTTAATAAAAATTATCCCAAAACTCATGGTAATAATCATCTGCATATTTCGGAAATAGATGCTCTCATCGAAAATGATTGGAAGCTGTTTGCAGTTCCGGCAGCAGCCCCCAATGATAAGGATAAAGCTATTGCTGCTCTTATTGCTGAACAGATACCTGATGAAGCATGCATCCAGTTGGGAATTGGCGGGATACCAAATGCAGTAGGAAAAATGTTGGAAAGCAAAAAGGACTTGAGCGTTCATTCGGAAATCATTTGTGATGCTATGCTGGATTTATATAACAAGGGCGTAATAACCAGTAAAAAGAAAACTTTCATGCCCAATAAATGGATATGTACATTTATAGTGGGCAGTCAGGACCTTTATGATTTTGTTGCGGATAACCCCCTGGTTGAAAGTCATCCCACCGATTGGGTAAATGACCCCCGGGTAATAGGCTTGAATGATAACCTGATGTCAATAAATAGTGTGCTGGAAATTGATTTAGCTGGTCAGTGTATTTCCGAATCAATCGGCTACAGTCCTTATACTGGTATCGGAGGACAAGAAGACTTTGTAACTGGAGCCTGGTATTCAAAAGGAGGAAAATCTTTTTTAACCACCTATTCTACCTATAGGGATAAGGAAGGAAACCTGCAGTCTAAAATTGTTCCCACAGTTAACGGTTTTGTGGGAATAAGCAGATGGAATTCACAGTACCTGGTCACTGAATACGGCATCGCATACATTAAAGGTAAAACCATGAGCGACAGGGTCAAGGCAGTAATAAATATAGCTCACCCGGATTTTAGAGATTGGTTGCTGTCTGAGGCCAAGAGAATGAGGTTCTGTTAATGAAAGTTTATTAGATTGGAAAGAGCAGGTGAGCAGATGGATCTCAGGTTAAGCAAAGAAGAGGAACTGATACAAAAGGCAGCGCGTGATTTTGCTGACAAGATGATAGTTCCTATTGCAGAACAGATAGATCAGGAGAACCACATAGCAGAAGAAATCTTTGAAGCACTCGGAGACCTTGAGATGTTCGGAATACCATTTCCAGAAGCCTATGGCGGCGGAGAGGCAGGTTATTTGAGTTACATCCTGGCCATAGAAGAATTGGCTAAAGCTTGTGCCGGAATTGCGGTAGTTATATCTGTTAATTCGGTAGGATTATCTGTAATCAATGCCTTCGGTACGGAAGAACAGAAGAAAAAATATATGCCGGAATGTATGACTGGTAAAAAAATATTTTCGTTTGCATTTACTGAACCGGGAACCGGTTCAGATCCCAAGCAATTAAGCTGTACGGTAACCAAAGCAGGGGATAGTTATATCCTGAATGGAAGCAAACGTTTTATTACCAATGCTGGTTTTCAAGGCCCCATGGTGGTAATTGCTAAAGATAGTGAAACAGATAAAGCAAGTGCATTTGTGATTGATAAATTCTGTGAGGGGTATTCGCTGTCTGAACAGTGGAACAAAATCGGAGCTCATGGAGGCCCATTATATGACGTCTATTTTGATAATGTGAAAATCCCTGAAGGCAATGTGCTGGGTAAAAGCGGTGAAGGTTTATGGGTGCTAAAAGTAGCCATGATATACGGTAAAATAGGCTTATCCGGACTGTTTCTGGGTACAGCCAAAGCAGCCTATGAAGAGGCTTTAGCTTATGCAAAACAGAAAACCCATCGCGGGCAACCCATCGGGACAAAATTCCAGCATATCCAGATATCTATAGCTGATATGGCCATGAAATATAATGCCTGTCGCTGGTCTGCTTATAATCTTGGGTTTACGGCGGATACGGTTAAAGACCCTAATCAGCTGCTCAGGGAAGCGGCCTTAACGAAGGTATTCGTTTCAGAAACAGCCGTTGAAATCTGCAAAATAGCTATGGGAGTTCACGGTTCTTATGGATTGATGAAAGACTATAAGATTGCCAGGTTATGGAGGGACGTTATTATTGGACCACAGGTAGAAGGAACATCCCCTCTGCTGAAAGTTATGGCCGCGGGTATTATCATGGGCGAATAATTATTTGCTAATAGTCATGAAGAATCATTTTTACGAATTAATATTAACCAATAATTAAGGAGACGATATTATGGAATTTAAACTGAGCAAAGAACAGGAACTCATACAAAGGACTGCCAAAGAATATGCTGAAAAATCTATTGAACCAATAGTCAAGCAGATTGAAGATGAGAATAAGGTGCCTGATGAGGTAATAGAAGGTTTGAGGGAGCTGGGACTGCTATGTCTTCCGGTTGAAGAGAAGTATGGTGGAGCAGGTGCCGGCTTTGAAGGTTTTGTGGTTGGATTGGAGCAGCTGGCCCGTGTTTCTGGCGGGGTAGGTATATTTGTGTCTGTGGTTATGCTTGGTACTTCTACTATTGCTGTTCACGGAACAGAAGAACAGAAAGAAAAATATCTGACTGGTACATGTAAAGGCAGTTGGATTCCATCCGTTGCAATGACTGAACCTGATGGAGCTGATCCAAGAATGTTGAAGACAACTGCTAAAAAAGATGGAGATTATTTCATTGTAAATGGAACCAAGCGGTTTATAACCAACACCAACTTTGCAGGACCAATGGTTGTATTCGCAAAAGACGCAGATACCGGAAGAATCAACGGTTACATTGTTGACAAATTCTGTGAAGGGTATTCTATATCTGAACCCTGGGATAAGCTGGGGAGTAAAGGAGCTTTTCTATCTGACGTTTATTTAAAAGATGTGAAAGTTCCCGCAAGTAATATGTTGGGGACTCCAGACGAGGGGTTTCAAACATTGAAAGTTACCATGGCTATGGGTAAAATTGGACTTTCCGCTATATATCTGGGGAATATACTGGCTGCGTATGATGAAGCTTTTAATTATTCAAAGGATAGAATTTATTTAGGGAAGCCCATCTCACAATTCGAAAGTGTAAGAAATTCTATTGTTGATATTGCTATGAAATATGAGGCAGCTAAATTGATGACTTATCGGATTGGGTATCTGGCAGATAATACCGCCAATAAGGCCAAATTGGTAAAAGATTCTGCTATGACCAAGATATTTGTAACTGAAACAGCCGTAGATGTTTCACGCATAGCTATGAACGTTTTTGGTTCCTATGGTTTAATGAAAGACTATAAGATGTCCAGGATATATCGTGATGCCATCGTGGGACCTCAGATAGAAGGAACGGCCAATCTCTTGAAAACGGTAGTTGCCACCGACATGTATAAATAAATTTTAGCTGCAGAATGGGGGGGAGTTTCCGGAGGAATATAATCTTTAGAAACTTCCCCCATCCATTATTTAAGAAATACAAGGGAGGTCTGTTATAAGGTGAATATAGTAGTTGCCATGAAACAAATACCGGATTTGCAGCAGGTTAGAATTCGGAACCGTCAACCGGTTCTGGATGGTGTTCCAATGACCTTCGGAAGTATAGATAAAAATGCACTGGAGACGGCACTTCAGCTCAAGGAAGCTGTGGGTGGTAATGTGATAGTAATATCAGCCGGAACAGAAGAACTGGAAGATACTGTGAAAGAGGCTCTGGCTGCTGGTGCTGACGAGGCTTATCTGGTGTTGGATGACGAATTGGAACATATAGAAAGTTCAGTAAGTGCACATCTGCTAGCTGAGCTTATAAAGCAGATAGAAAATATAGGGATAATACTCTTTGGTGAAGGCAGCGGGGACAACTATTCCGGTCAGGTAGGGCCGCGAATTGCTGAGATATTGGGATTGCCTGAAGTTGGATATGTATGTGATATTGAGCTGGAAGACAGCAGGGTCAAAGTCACACGTTCCCTGGAAGATTGTGAAGAAGTAGTCAGAGTTAGTCTTCCGGCAGTATTAACGGTTATGGCAGATATCAATGAACCACGCATACCCTCGGTCACTCAGATATTGAAAGCTGGTAAAAAACCCCAACAAATATTAGAGGTTGAGGATATCGGTTTCGATCTAAAAGGAGATAAAAAAATTGTAACCCTGAGCAGTCTGGCTCCTGAAAATAAAAGAAAACAGATAACGGTGAAAAATGGAGAAGAACTGGTAGATGCTTTACTAACAGAAGGCGTAATCAGGAGGTGATTTATAAATGGCGGGAATAATGATATACAGTGATAAAGATGAGTTATCCTTTGAACTGCTTTCGGGAGCAAAGCTGATATCCGGTCATACCGGCCTGCCGATAAATGCTGTATGCATAAACAACAGTGAGCAGGCTCAAGGGCTGGCAGCCAGAGGAGCGGAAACCTATCTGATCAACAATGAGGCTATAAATTTGGCGGATTCTCAGGGAATGGCTTCAGCTCTCGAAAGTGCAGCCATCCAGCTTGATGCTAACATTATCCTCTTATCCTCAAACAGAAGGGGAAAAGAACTTTCCGGGAGATTGGCTGAAAAACTGGCAGCCGGCTGTTTGACTGATGTAGGCAGTATAAAAGTTAACCTCGATAAAATAGAATGTATGCGCAACTCGCTGGGCGGTGCTGTTCTTGCTGCACAGATGATAACAAGTGATTATAAAATAATAGCTGTTGAGCCCAGAGTTTTTGAAGAAATGGCAGTCGGGAAAGAAGGCCCCATAAATAACCTGAAAATAGAAGCACAAGCTGCAGAACTAGAAGTTCTTGAACAAAGGGCTAAAGTGGGAGATACAGCAAACATAGAATCAGCCAATATTCTGGTAGCTGTAGGCCAGGGACTCAAGAGCGAAAATGATATGCTTATTATTAAAGAGTTGGCTGAAGCGCTGGGGGCTGAAATAGCATGTTCCAAGCCGGTAGCTACTGATAAAAAATGGCTTCCCGAGGAAAGAATCATCGGACTTTCCGGCAAGAAATGCAAACCTGATCTGGCTGTTATCCTGGGGATATCCGGGCAGGTACAGTTTACTGTTGGTATTCGGGATGCCAGGACCATAGTAGCCGTCAACACTGATGAAAATGCGCTTATTATGCAAATGGCAGACTATATCATGGTAGCAGATTTACATGACCTGGTACCGGAAATGACCAGAGCGCTCTTGGTTAAGAAGCGGTTAAACGGGGTTAGACTGTAGAAATCCATTTGCATTTAGAATTTCCTAAGGCTATATATCAAGAATTAGTGAAACTCATTATGTTAAAGATATTAATGATATACTGGGGGAAAGATATTGTAGAATTCTATCGAATATTTGTAAGGAGGTGACCGTGCTGGACATTAAGACTACTGACAATATGCTGGATAAATCGTTTCATGAGATTATTATCGAAAGTATTGGCACCGGTATTTTGGTAACCGATTTAGAGGGGAAATTAATAATCTTCAACAAAGCTGCCGAAGAGATGTGGGCATATCCTAAAGAGGAGGCTCTGGGTAATCCTTTTTTTAACTGTATTGCGGAATTAGATAGACCCAGAATGGAGAAAACCTTCTTTTATGTGGTCAGGACGGGACGGTCGCTTCAGGCCAGCGAAGCGATAATGGGTAACCGGGCCGGGAAAACGCTCTATATTAATGCCCATGCTTCGCTATTCCAGGATACAACCGGAAACAAAATGGGCGTAGTTATGCTGACTGAAGATATAACCGAAAAGAAAAAATTGGAAGAAGAGGTGCAGCGGGCAGATAGACTTGCAGCTTTAGGGCAGCTTTCTATGGGCTTGTCACATGAGATAAGAACCCCGCTGGCTACTATAAAGGCTTTAACGACTTTAGTTAAGACAGATACTTTGGTAGATGAAAGTTTGCGAAAACAATTAAATATGGTTATTAATGAAGTAAACAGATTAGACAGTTTGTGTCGACAATTGCTCAACTTTGCCGGGAAATCGGATTTGCATGTTGAAAAAATCAGTATAAAAGACATGCTTGATCGGGTTTTATTCATGGGAAGGCTGAACCACTTAGAGATTCCGGTAAAAATCAAAGAAGACATTCAGCCTGATCTGCCGGAAATATCAGGAGATAAAGAAATGCTGACTCATGCTTTTATAAATTTGCTTATTAATGCTATGGAGGCTGTCAACGATAGCGGTAATAAAGGAGTAGTTACCATAAAGGCATTTCGGGATGGAAAATGGAATGTAATAAAGGTTAGTGATACCGGTATAGGTATACGACCTGGAGAGTATGTGAAAATATTTGACCCATTTTATACTACCAAGGAAAATGGAACCGGGCTCGGCTTATCTATGGTTCATACAATAATTACTAAACATGGTGGTCATATAAATGTAGAATCCAGGGAAGGTATAGGGACTGCATTTACAATAAAACTGCCTGTGGAAGGGTAGGCATTTAACCCATGAAACCATTTAACATTCTCGTAGTAGAAGATGATAGCAGTATGGGTTTTGTTCTGGATGAATGTCTTAAAAGAGAACAATATACTACTATGCTGGCTGCTGATGGTCAGAAGGCGGTTGATCTATTCAAGAGGGAGCTTCCTGATTTAGTTTTACTGGATTTAATAATTCCTAAAATAAGTGGGATGCAGGTTCTGGAGCACATCAAAGCTATTAACCCTAACATTGCAGTTATAATCCTTACCGGGAATGCGACCATTAATACAGCAGTAGAGGCAATGAAAAAGGGAGCCTATGATTTTCTTACTAAACCTTTTGAAGTAGAGGAATTGCTGCTGACCGTAAAAAAGGGGCTGGATCATACTCGGGTAAATCAAGAAAATCAAAACGCCAGGAATCATTCAAAAGAATTGGGCAGTAGTTTATATAAATCAAGAAATTCTTCCAATATGAAGATAATGGATGAATTAATTGAGAGTATTGCCTCATGTGATGACACAATACTTATTGAAGGAGAAAGTGGTACCGGAAAAAGTCTTATTGCAAAAGAGATTCATAATCTTAGCAGCAGGAAAGATGGTCCATTTGTGCGTATCGATTGTGCAGCACTGCCGGCCAATCTTATCGAGAGCGAATTATTTGGTTATGAAAAAGGGGCATTTACCGGTGCTGTTAATAGAAAACCGGGGAAAGTCGAAAGAGCTAATGGAGGGACACTTTTTCTGGATGAAATAAGCACCCTTGATATTAATGGCCAGGCGGCATTACTTAGTTTGATTCAAAACCGAGAATTTGAAAGAATTGGGGGCAATAGTCCTCAAGCTGTAAATACCAGAGTTATAGCTGCCAGCAACCAAAATTTAAAACAAATGGTAAAAGACAAATTGTTTCGTCATGATCTATATTACCGGCTTAATGTATTTACCATTGACTTACCATCTCTTAAAGAACGTATAGAAGACATCATTCCGCTAGCATATTTTTTCATAAACAAATACAACCAGGATGATGACCGGGATATTATATTGTCGACAGAAGCAGCTATGAAAATAAAACATTATGAATGGCCAGGGAACATAAGAGAATTAGAAAATGCTATTAAGCATGCTTTGATTTTGTTAAAAGATGAGGAGCTTATTACCAGTGCTCATCTTCCTCTGGAATTAAACCAGGGATATTGGGCAGTTAGAGATAAAAACCTGGGCTTGAAGCAAATACTTGAGAGAACAGAAATAAGCGTAATTCAACAGGCTTTATTGGAAAATGATCTGAATGTCAAGGCATGTGCCAAAGCGCTTAAAATGTCCCAGAGAACGCTGTATTACAGAATTGACAAACTTGGTATTGGGCTTCCGGTAAAAGTGGAATAAGGTTACCTTTTATAATACATAAAAAGAACGTCAGAGATCCTAATTCAGTATATAAATAATGGAAAACAGATACGGGAGTTGAAATTTGTTATCGCTGGATGAGATTATTATCAGTAAGCAGTGAGGCACCTATCGTTTCCAACCGGGTGGTGGATTTTCAATACCAGGTAGAAAGAAATCCGGGTAAGATTAATAATAAATTCAAGAATAATTGTTAAAGTTCTAATAGCAGCGCAAATAAAGAAAGAGCAGAGTTCCAGATAAATAGGAAACTGCTCTTTTTTATATATCTGAATATTTATTTTTCTGTCAGGGACTGTTTCAAGGTTCAGGTCCTATTAACTTTCAGTATATTTAAGGGTATATTATACAAGTATTATATGGTATGTTTATAAAGTAGATACTTATATCTTACTTGAAGGATAGCGATAAAGGAGGAATATTACTTGAGAAAAGCAATCAGCTGTATTATGTGTTTAGCGATACTATTATTGTCTATGCCAGGTTATGCACTGGCTAATGATGGAGCTAGACAAACATTTATTGAAAATTACCTGCACATAATGGATAAGACTTTGGATATGCAGAATGTTTATATGGAGGATATGAAACGCAACACTATACAATTGAACTTTAATGGAGAGCTGACTGAAAGCAGCTACCAGGGCGCCGACGGAACCAATATGAGTGATGTACCCTGCAATGGCAGCTTAGAAATTATTGCTAATCAAAAGAATGGGCAGTGCCAGGTCAATTTCAGCGGACAGGTGTTAGAATACGTTTTAGACGGTCAGGTCTATCTGAGCGAGGATGGTATCATTATACCGAAGGAAACTATCGAGACGCTGGCTAAAACAGGAATAGAAGAACTGTTAGAGATGGATGGCATGGAAGAAATGCCTGCATATGTAGTGCTTCAACCATTTCAAAGTGATGAAGAGTGGGCTCTTCTACAAGAGTCATTTGCCTATAATATGGAAATGTACAGCAAGAAAGACGAAATTAAGGCTTTTTATGAGGAATTGCTAAATATCATACCATCCAGCTACTTCTGTTATGAAGATGGATATGCGGTTTTGGATCTGCATCCGTCCATACTAGGATCGGCAATATTTATTAATAATTTGAAAAATAACAGCCAGGATCTGGCTCAAAAATTTACTGCTATTATGAGCCAACCGCCTTATGTCACTGATGAAGAATTCAGAGCCATGAAGGAAGAAATGGAAGCCGGAATTGTGGCCAGTATAGATTCGATACAAATCTCGGACCTGGCCGATTTGGACCTGCCTTTTACAGTAGAAGAATTTAAAATATTAACTAATGATGATGCGATTGATACTTCTATCCATATCAATAGCGACGTGGAAGGGAGTAAATTTAACCTTAACCTGACCGGCAGCAACGTGTTTACCGGCAGCAGCAATTACTCCAGCCAGACAGATATCGCTTTGCTGATAGACTCTCCTGATGTATTCATGGATCTGGCACTACATGGGCAGGGAACATCCTCTGCCAGCAAAAGTAACATGGATATAAGCGTTGCCGGTGACATACGATCTGGCGAAGAATCGGTAAGCGGGGAAATAGTATTTGGGATCGGCATGGACTTCGATAGTCACTCCAGAATCAGCATACCGGAAATAAACGAAAACAACAGCATGGTAATGAATATGGGTGATTTTATACCCGATGAAGAAGACTGGAATGCTGAATATCCGGTCATGTATGAAGCGGATGGAACTGAAGATGGAAAACTAAAAGTATTTCTTTACGGGTATCAGATGGATTTCGGGGAGGTTGAGCCGGTAATAATTAATTCCTGTACTATGGTTCCAGTGAGGGAAATAGGGGAAAATCTTTACTGTGAAGTTAGCTGGCAGCCGCCTGATACAGTTATTTTTAGCGATGGATATAGCGAAGAAGATCTTATCCTGAAGATCAATTCCACTACCTATTACGTGGGAGATCAATCCTATACAACGGACACAGTACCGGTAATAATAAATGGACATACTTATATACCATTAAGGGCAGTTGCTGATTATCTTGGTTATACCCTGGAATGGGATGAGGCCAGCAAATCTGTTTTAATGGATTTTGATTTTTAAAACTGCCAGTGTGATTGACTTTTAGAGCCTGGGTGATGTTGATGTCGATGGGCAGGGTGGTGCCGGGAAAAGGCACCACCCTGCTTTTGTTATACTCGCCAAGTGCCAGTTCCTGCATATTTATGCATCCCAACAGGGTTTTTGCAGTGCAAGCAACCTTACATTACGACTTAGTTTCACAACAGTAAGCGCATGGTAAATAACCGGCCGCTTCGGCCTCAGCTTTGGAGTCGAAAACGATCAGATTATCCGGGTTGATGGTTTGTGCGTATTTACAGGCAGGGGAATGGTATTTGTTGGATTTTATGCTGCCCAGGTATTTTGTACTCTTATTCTTGCTCTTTCTTTCGCAATTGTGGTTACCTTTTTGATGTGTTTGACTCAGGATGCCGGGCTGATGGAAATACTATTTGAGGTGGTTTCTGCCCTGGGAACGGTAGGGTTAAGTCTGGGTCTGACTCTGAAATTGAATATTATCGGCAAGCTGCTTATTATTATCACCATGTTTTTAGGACGGGTGGGACCACTTACGTTAGTGCTGGCTCTGGCCCATAGGAGGGAACAGCCGGAAATGCAGTATCCCGAAGATAAGATTATGTTGGGCTAAGTATATTGTTATTAATCTTGGGTATTATGGTAAAATCTGTTCCATTCTTAAAGAAATAGAAGCATATATTGAAAGGTCCCCTGAAAACGGGGACCTTTTATACAGCTTAATAGTTTTCCGCCAGCTCTTCGTAATGAGCCTGGGGGTGTGCACAAGCCGGACATACTTCCGGGGCTTCGGTTCCTTCGTGCACGTAGCCACAGTTTCTGCATCTCCATTTTATCGGCTCATTCCGTTTGAACACCGTACTCTCTTTAATATTACTGAGAAGTTTGCGGTATCTCTTTTCATGCTGTTCTTCAACTTCAGCTATTTCTTTAAAATAGTCAGCTATTTCATTAAACCCTTCTTCCCGGGCGATCTTTTCGAACTCGGGATACATACTGGTGTGTTCCTCATTTTCTCCTTCTGCCGCTGCCAGGAGATTATCCTCAGTACCGGGAATTGCTCCTCCCATTAACATTTTGAAGAACAGTTTGGCATGTTCTTTTTCATTAAGGGCTGTTTCTGCAAAAAAACCAGCTATTTGTTCAAACCCATCTTTCTTGGCCTGGCTGGCAAAGTAGTCGTATTTATTCCTGGCCTGTGATTCGCCGGCAAAAGCTGCCCAGAGATTTTGTTCAGTTTTTGATCCTTTTAGTTCCATGTAAATTCCTCCTTACTAATAAATAGATAGGTTGCGTTAATTAAATATAGCTTATACTAATCCATGAGTAAACATTTCAAAAAAAGAATCCAGTGCAAAAAGAAAGAATTGTGATTTTGAGGGAAAAAATATTCCATCATCAGTCTACTATAAGAAACACCAATTGCTTGCTTTAGTATATTTGCAGTTAAAACCAAGAAAAAAATGGACCAGAACAGAGATGGGGGAGAAGTTTGCAAGAAAAATGAGAGCCTTTCATTAAGCATCAGGAGGCCCCTTTGATATAATGAAAATGGTAAGTATAGTTGTGCATTACCTTACACCCTAGTTGAATTTTGCAGGGGCACTGGATAGAGATCAACGAATACATATTCGGCTTAATGCTATAAGACCAATTCAGAGCATGGTTGCAGGGGATTGGCAAAAAAGCGTTGTAAGAGGGGAGCTTAATGTAACAACAGAACCGTCCCCTTGTTACACACAGGAGGTGAGTTGCCACGATAGCGAAGAAAACAGTTGAAAAAATCTGCGATTTATACCGGGTGGATTTAAGTTCACTTAGAAAAATAGCTGATGAATTTAATAGCGAACTGGACCTAGCCCTGGCCGGTGAAAAAAGTTCCCTGAGAATTCTGCCTTCTTTTTTATCAGCACCCACTGGTCAAGAAATGGGTCATTATATAGCAATTGATTTCGGTGGAAGTAACCTGCGGGTGATGCTGGTGGTACTGAAGGGGCAGGGAGGTTATGAAATAATAAAGCAAATCGCTCGGCCCTTAAAGGACCCGCAAGGCAGATATGACTATACTACAGATAACACCAGTGGACAGGAGGTCTTTGGATTTGCTGCCGACCTGATCGCAGAAGTTGTGAGGGGAGTATCGCCGGACCAGCTGGGTCTTACCTTTTCCTATCCTATGCAGCAGAATAGTATCTGTTCAGCGAGCCTGATTCGCTGGACTAAGGAACTAAAGCCCAGGCAGACTGTGGGCCGGGATATTGGCAAAATGCTGGGTGAAGCTTTAATAAAAAAAAGGATTGATATAGAGCCGGTAGCGATAATCAATGATACGGTGGCAGTTTTCCTTGCGGGCTGTTATTATGATTCTTCAGTATGTGCAGGCTCTATCTGTGGAACTGGGTATAATGTCTGTCTCCTGGAACCAAGCCGGAGAACGGCTGCCGATCAGGCTATGATTGTGAATACTGAAGCTGGGAATTTTTCGATGCTGCCCGGCAACCTCTATGATAGGTCTCTGGATCAGGCAACAGACGACCCCGGACAACAAAAAATGGAAAAAATGGTATCAGGAAAGTACCTGGGGGAGTTACTGCGGATTACCTTGCGGGATATGGGCGAAAAAGGTCTTCTGCCTGGTTATACTCCATCATTAACTATTTGGAACCAACCTTTTACTCTGCCTACAGAAGTATTGGGTTGGCTGCAGACCGAGGGGAGCAGGGAAAGGCAAATGCTCAACAATTGGATGGAGGTAAATGGTTTTGATAATAAGCTGGAGAATTTAACCTTGCTCAAACTTATAGGTAGCGCTATTTTGGAGCGAGCCATGAAGCTGATAGCATCTACTTATATTGCCATTTTAAGACGACCAGGCCAGATCAACAACAAAAGACAGGTTATTGCAGTAGATGGCGCCTTGTTTAAGCATTTGCCAGAGTTTTTGGCCGGAGTAGAGAGCATACTGCGCAGTGAATTGCCAGATCGTTCCGTCTCCCTGCTGTATACAGCAGACGGATCAAATATCGGTGCGGCAGTAGCGGCAGCCCTGGCAGAAGATAGTATAGAAACAGATGCACGATCATTGGCAAGCGATAGTACTCCGGAGGGGCCGCAGTTTATCATCTAGGAGGGGGAGCATCAAGTCTTTATACAGGTTGACAAACAACCCGAGACATAATAATATAAGCATATACTTATTAAAAAAGGAAAGAAGATGAGGGTTATGCTGCAGTGGTTTGCCGATCTAGTTACCTATCAGTGGTTTAATTTGCAAGAAGGAACCCATCTGGCCGATGCGGTAGACTTTTTTATTTATGATACCTTAAAGATTTTTATTATGCTGTCGGTCATTATTTTTATTGTAGCAATTATCCGCAGCTTTTTCCCGCCGGAAAAAACTCGCAAGATATTAAGTTACAAGCATCAATATACTGCTAATATCGTAGCCGCTTTGCTGGGGATCGTAACCCCATTTTGCTCTTGTTCGGCAGTTCCAATATTTATAGGCTTTGTGGAAGCGGGTGTCCCTCTGGGCGTTACTTTCTCGTTTTTGATATCTTCTCCCATGGTGAATGAAGTTGCTCTGATACTATTATGGGGGATGTTTGGGGCTGATATAGCCTTGATATATATATTCGCCGGCCTTACTGTGGCTATTGTGGGAGGATTAATTATCGGCCAGCTTAACCTGGAAAAGTATGTGGAAGGTTATGTCTATGAAGTCGCTCAAGATATTCAGGGTATCGAAATGGTGGTGGCAGAACAAACCTGGAGAGACCGCTTTCTATATGCTAGAGACTATGTTAAGGATATCTTGAAAAGAGTATGGCCTTATGTACTGGTTGGAATCGGTGTTGGTGCATGGATTCATGGATACGTTCCTACCGACTTTCTAGCCAGCTATGCAGGGAAGGATAACCTCTTGGCGGTACCCATCGCTGTATTAATGGGTGTTCCTCTCTATTCGAACGCGGCCGGAGTTATTCCTCTAGTGGCGGCTCTGCAGGAGAAAGGTATGGCTATGGGGACTGTGCTTGCTTTTATGATGTCGGTTACCGCACTGTCCCTGCCAGAAATGATCATTTTGCGCAACGTATTGAAACCTCGTTTGATAGTGATATTTGTGAGTATTTTAGCTGTCTCAATAATTTTGGTAGGTTATTTATTTAACGCTTTGATATCCGTATAAGGGTCAGTGACTGACAAAACAGCTAAGGGCACTATACTTTAAAATAGGTAATGTACTAATAATTGTGAAGGCGCTAAGAGATGATTGGTGTAGTTGGTAATAATTTGCTGCTGCTTGTCCAAAATGATATCTGATTAGGAGTGAAAACATGTTTGAAACCTTATTTAAAGCACTAGGTGAACCGACCCGGTTAAAGATTCTGAAACTTCTTGCGGTTAAAGAGCTGTGTGTTTGTGATCTGGAAGAGATTATGCAGGCCAGTCAACCGCGCATATCCCAGCATCTAAAAGTGCTAAAACATGCCCATCTGGTTAATGAACGCAGGGAAGGACAGCGCCGAGTTTGCAGTTTGAATAAAGAGCTGCTGGTGAATAATATTAAGGACTTTATGGATTACATCGATCAACCGCTTGATGATGATCCCGAATTATTGGAAGAATTATTGCGACTGAAGTCAATGGACGGTCAGGCCTGTGCCAGAAAATATGGGGAAGAAGCCGGGCAGTAAATTGAGTATGGGAGCTGTATAATCAGAACAGTGGAATAATAAAGAGGAGGTTATATAATGAAGATTGAAGTGTTAGGCAGTGGGTGTTCAAGATGTCAGCAGCTGGAAAAGGATGTATACAATGCCCTGGCAGATTTGAATATAGCAGCTGATGTCTCCAAGGTGCAGGATATAAAGAAGATCATGGGCTATAAGGTGATGAGCACACCGGCTCTGGTAGTTGATGGTCAGGTGAAATTTTCGGGTAGATTGCCCCGTAAGGATGAATTATATAATATCCTGGAAAATGCTAAATAGTTCTCCTGAAAAAGTCGATTTGGTTGTAAGGTAATGCATGAATATAATTACGTCCAGTCTTCGCATGGACAGCATCAAATGAATATTTATACATACCCTTGAGTAGTTTTAAGAGTTTTCGGGGGGAACTAAATAGGGTAGCATCTATTTAAAGAGGCATGGTATAGTAGCTAAAAACGATATCAGGTATTTAATAAAGGAGGAAACCAATGGACACTATCAAAATTGAAGTATATGGCGGAACTAATGCTGCAGGTGGCGGCTGCAGCTGCGGCTGCAGCAGTTGCACTCCTGCCGATGCCAGAGCTGAATTTGAAACAATGCAATATGCTCTGGTAAAAAAATACGGAGAAGGGGTTCTGGATTTTGAATTCATTGATACCGGAATTAATCTTCAGAATTATCCTAAGATACAGGAGATAATTCAAGCAGGATATTCTTTCCCGGTTACAGTAGTGAATGGAAATCCCCGTTTAGCTGGAGGCATGCCCATAGATTCTATGGTGCAGATCATAAGTGAAATTCAGTCAGCTCAAGCTCAATAAGAAGTACCATCTTATATCACCAAAAACAGGTTCTTGATTAAGTACAAGAACCTGTTTTTCTGCCACAACTGAAGTAGTTAAGCCGTAGCAGGTAGCTTATTACTCGTTATACTCTTGCGGTAATTCCACCGGAAATTGCAGTTCTTGTTCGGGTAACCATAAGCAAATAATGTTGGGCATAGGGGTGAGGGTGTAAATTGTAAAACGAAGTGTCGTTAATAGAAAAAAGAGAGTCCTACAGGGACCGCCTCAGCAGTACCACTAGCAGTGCCGCCCCCATTTTGATGATGGGGCAGCGCTGGGTTACTGAACAGACCAACAATGCTTATGTCAAATATGAATGTGTCAACAACCCCGTCCCCTTGACATTACTCCCTTTACATATGCCGTTTTTAGCACCTCCCACTATATTTATTTTACCAAAAATGAGTATAGTTGGGATGCGTGAAATGGACTTTTCACACAGTCTGACGTCCCGGTGTAACATCACCGCATCTTAATAGAAGTGGTTATGGCTTCTGGGTTCCGTCGGTTATTTGTTGGGTATGGTAAAAGCCAGTAATAATACTATGTCCAAGGGCAATCATGAAAAAATAAAATATTATTGAATCGTACGTCATAAGAGCAAAAACTGTTGTCTTAAATATTGGATGTATATAGCCCATTCCAGCAATAAACACGATTAGACTTGGTAAAATCACAATAAGCTTATACCAATTAAAGCGCAATGATCCGGGTTCAGCTGTTTGGCAACTAAATTGTTCATATCCGAGTACTACACCGGAAAATAATAAAACAATATGCTTTATAACTGCAATATGTAAAACATTATATGTAGCTTGTGCATGGTATTCTCCCCTAGAACATAAAACAAGGATAACTGGTATTACGATTGCAATAAGGATATAACATCCTATTTTCGTCGTATTTTTCATTATTATTTAATTCCCTTCTAAGATATTTTTTAGAGCAACTAATAGCTCTATTTGATGCTATTAGTTGCTCTAAAATTATGCGAAGTTTTTCACTATCTTATTAATCATTATAATTATTTGTAAACTGAAAACTCCAACTATTGCTACCAAAGGTAATTGTTACATTTGAGGTTGATCCTAGCTCCATTGGAGGAGCTGACGGGTTAAATTTGACTGGAAGCCACGAGGATGGAGTAGTATAACTGTATGTGTTTGATGAAGGATATTTATTCTGCGAATATTGTTTATAACGGTTTGTCATGGTCCAACCATATTGTCCATTGATCACGTGTCTATTAGATAGATATACCCTGCTATCCAATATCTGCCATCCACCAATCACTTTTTCCAGGTTTCCGTATAAAATTTCATCTTGATCCTCGTACTCATTCCAATATATTGTTGAATACGCTCTAACCGAATAAGTTGAGTCCTTTGTCATATTATACCATAAATTGCTTTTTTTGTCCCCTCTTATATGATTATACAATTCAATGTTATTATTCTTTTCAAGGACTGAAATAATTTGTGCTGTTTTTTCCTTTTCAATACCACGTTCCTCGCACATACGCAAGGAATTTACTATAGCCTATAAATGTGCCAGGATGGCTTTGGTTTTGTTGATCTTGCCACGATTTAGATTTGATGAGTTCTTGAATGACTAGCGTTGTTGTATCAACGTCTGTTTTAATGCTTAATTGATGATCGGTATAGGCTAAACCTCCAGACGGCAAGAGGGGCAGAACAGAGTTACACTGCCTGTCCCTCTTGCTCATGTGATAGGGCGAAATGCCCTTCACTTGGTTAGCCCGAAGACTTCGTTTCGTGGGGGCCGTTTTCAAAAATTCTCGTACCGCCTCTATGGAATCCCTCACGGCATATTTGGAGCAACCGCAGAGCTTTCCGATCTCCGAATAGCTCAGTCCATCCAGAGCGAAGAGGAAAAAACGCTGCCGCTGAACCTCGGTGTAGCTTTTCAGCGCCGCGATGATTTCCTGCAAGGTTTCCTTGCGGCAGAGCCATTGTTCCGGCGTCTCGGAATAGCATCGGCTCTCTCTGGCGACTATGTATTCATCGAATTCCCGCCTATCCCAATGGCGGCGCTGTTCTTTTCGTCCTTGTGCTTGGCTTGGTCAAGGTATTCGCATACCTCGACTTTTACTTCAACGGACACAGCTTGTCCGCCAATTTTGATAAACACCTCCATGATGTTCTGTCCTTTCTGAAAGTCTTTTTCAGAGAGGACAAGGAGGTGACCGGCAATGTGGCTGAACATCACGCAGACTAGTCCCCCGATGTTGCAAAAAGATTTTCTGTAACGGTCGGTAATCAAAAAAGGGCATAAAAAAACACCTTCACAGGAAAACCCATGAAAGGTGCTGTGTGAAAAAAGGGCGCAGTATTTGTCTAAATTATATTGTAAATCGTTAAAATTACGGGGGGTAGAAGCATCAGCTATGCTTGGCCGTCACGAGATGGTGGCGGCCCCTCATGAATAGCAAAAAGTGGCTTCGGGTACAAGGAAACCTCCTATCCCAAAGCCGCCAGAATAAAAATGGGTAAAACTATTACACCCTCCACATTCTCCTTTTTGAAAAGAAATGCGGCGGCTTTGAATTCAGATAAATTTCAAAACCGCCGCTCACAATCGACTACGTATTGACGCAAACATTAATTCCGTCGTTGAAACAACGGTTATTATTAATTGTATAAAAAGAAAAACAACCTTTATCAACCATAAGTGTAAGTAGCATTCTGCTTTCTATAAGCATCGTTATCCTTCATGCTCAGCTCGGATTCTACTTGAGTCAACTGCTGTTCTAATTCTTTACGCTTATCTTCATCGTTCTGATTGCTTTTTAGTTCTTGCTCAATCTGCTTTTTTTCTTCTTTCAGCTTTTTGATCTCACGATCAACCTTATCGGTATTGGTCGTACACTTGCTTTCTGTCTTGTCGTCGCTTCCTTTGGTACCGTCTACGCCTTTAGGCTGTTCGTTATCAGAGCTTGGTTCTGGATTGACTTCAGGCTGTTCACCATTTTTCTCAGTTGAATCAGTACGGTATAATACGATTTTTTTCTGCCCGGCTTCGTCCTGCTTTAATTTATAAATTCCAGCAGAAATTTTAGATTTATCGCCGCTTGGGATATATTCATCATGCGGTTCGGTCAACGGGCCTGCCGTCGTTGATGATTCTATTTTCGAAGTATCGTCCGTTTTATCAGCGGCACTTACGGGCTGGTTTTGCTGGTCCTCTACTTTGTTCACATATGGATTTTGGTAAGAGATGTTATTATCCACTGATCCGATTAGCATAGAAAGTCCTCCTTTGTTATACGCGATGTTGTTCCTATTTTTAATTTTAAGAATAAAATAGGATAATTCAATAGGATTGTTGTGGAATGTCTCCAGAGTGCTGCGGAATGATAAATAAAGCGTTTAATTTGAAAATGCTGTCCATAATTTCAATTTCCATTTTTCCATTATACTTTTGAAGAACCGCTTTTATATTTGATAATCCTATTCCTGCTGAAGGAAGTTTTGCATTTTCCTGACAACGATTTTCAACATTTAAAAGAAAAATATTTCCTTTTTGCATGCCGGATAAATGAATCATTCTGTCTTGGACCGGAATGCATTCGCTGGCACTTATGGCGTTATCGAGCGCATTGGATAAAGTAATGCACCAGTCCATGTCACTCATGCTGCTCTGCCGTGGGATGCGCACGGAACAGTCAATATTAATTCCTTTCTGAGCTGCAAGCGCCAGTTTGCTGCTTAACAAGGCATCCACGGTTACATTTCCGGTTTTCACCTGAAAAGATAAGCTGTCAGACACCTCTTCTAATTTTGCCAGATATTCATTTGCCTCTTTCGGCTTACCTTCTTTAAGTAGTTGATGCAAAACGAGCAGGTGATTTTTAAGATCATGGCGGAATGAATGGGTCCGCTCATATCGGGACGTTGCTTCCTTGATATAAACCTCTTGAGTTTGCGTCTGTTGTTTCAGCAGCTGAATCGTCTGCTCATGCTCAATGGATGTTATCAGTTTCTGATAAGCTACTAATGTGGAAAATAAACCGCCGCAGGCCAACAGGCGCACAATCAGCAGCTGCATATTGTCGATCACCGGAAAAATCAATCCTCTTTCCGTGTCCCAAATAACGGAATTTCCATATATCGAATCAGATACAAGGGCTTCTACCAATGTAATAAACAGAATTGGAATAATGAGAACCGGCAGTGCTGATAGCTGCATTTTTTCCATGCTGCCTGAAAAAGTTTTTATCACAATGTTGAAGGTTGAAATTATCAGAATAATGACCAATGCATTTTGAACATAGTCGGCATATTTTAGTATCAATTGATTATTGACGCCGGAAACAATCCAAAAGGTTAATGACTGCACAATTCCTGCCATAATACTATATATGGATATCGTGAGTGAGGATAAAGCAAAAGACTCTATAAGCCTGCGTTTTTGAAGAATTCCACAGGCAGTCAATATCAGGATTCCTAAAAGTACATACGGAAATTCTCCAATCCATTCCATATATCTGCAACCTGTCAAACCACATGACAAGACTGTATATATCAAGCACACATACCAAAGAAAAGCCACATGACACAGGCGGCAGAAATAGTAATACAGCAAAATGGAAACTATGCCGTAACTCACGATTAACGAACTCATTTTATGTACCTTTCCTTTTCATATACAGCATCATCGCTTCCATAAAATCTTGGTGCCGAAGCCTTGAAACAGGGATATGTTCCCCACATTCTAATGTGATCTGCCCGTTTGAGTATTCCAGCAAGTAATCCAAATTAACAAGGTAGCTGCGATGGCACTGTATAAAACGGTAATCAAGCTGTTTCTTAATATCTTCCAGCTTACAGTAATATTCAATAACTCCGTTTTTTGTATGAAGATGTATTGTTCGGTTCGTTACTTCGCAATAATAGAGATCGTCCAGCCTGACGGACTTGCACCAGTTCATCGTTTTAACAAACAAGCATTTATTCTCGATTCCTCGTAATTTCTTAATTGCCCTATCCAGCGCCTTTTGTAGACGTCTGTCATCAATGGGCTTGCAGATATAATCAAACGCCTCTACCTCAAAGGCATTGTAAACATATTCCGCTAAAGCGGTTATAAAAATGATAATACCTTGGTTTTCATTCTCTCTGATCTTTTTCGCCAAGGCAATACCATCCTGTTCCGGCATCTGTATATCCAGTAAAAACAGGTCAAAGAAACAGGGCGTTTGTAAAAGCTCCGCCGCACTAAAAAAACAGGCTATTTCACAAGGTTCTTTCCGCTTATCCATATAGGATAATATTTTTTGCTCTAAGGTTTCACATGCGATTTTTTCATCATCGCATATTGCAATTTTTATCATAATCTTGTTCCTTATTGAAAAATAGCTTTTGCGTATCCTTTGCTTTCATTTTTTCAAATCATATGAACAGTTTCAATACGATTGTTGCAGAATGCCGAAAATATGTTGCGAAATGTTGGGGTGTTCTCATTATATCTGAGAGGCGGAACAACCACAAGGTAACCGATTTCAAAAACACTTGCCTTACATTTCAGCCATTGGTTTAGCAAAAAGAGTAGGAGTGCATTAACAAAGCACTCCCGCTGCTCGCTACACATAGATCAACTCCGATAAGATGACCTCTTCGGCCTGCGCTTTCAGCATGTTCATCAGGTCGGCCCATTTCATGGGATCGCATGCTTTTAGTTGCTCCGTCACTCCAGCCAATTTTGTCAGTTCAGACATTATCGTTTCCAACCTACGGTTCGCCGCCTCGTCGATCTCCAGTAAATGCGGATACAGCTTTTCACTCAAAATCAGGCTGTTGTACAGGACGGGGCGGTGTTCTTTCAAATACCGTTTTCTCATGCGCCCATACTTGCCGATAGGCTTGTCCGGCTGTTCTGCAAGGGTCAGGTCTGGAATGTAATAATCTCCGTTGCAGGAATAAGTTAATTTTTCCATGGTAATTTTCCTTTTCATTATTGTATTCAAATGGCAGACCGGATTGGTAGAGAGGCTTTTTGAGATTCTGCTTTTGGTAAAACACCGGCTGGAACGAACACGCCCTTTGCCATGTCTTCATATCGCAGAGCGGATTTTCTGGCCTCAATCTCATTCTTTTTTGCTGCCTTGACTTTATTCTCGTATTGCTTTTGTGCTCCGATGGCTTTGCTGCGCAAATAGTTCCGGTGCAATCTGTCCCGGCGTTCCTCCTTTTTGCGCAGGGCCTCCTGTTCCTCCGGGGTCAAGCTGACCTCACAGAAGTGAGGTGGCACATATTTACCCACAAAATTAAAATAGATTTCCACTTCCTGCGTGGTGTCCTGGCAGCCCTTGCGGTCACGCTCATGGACAAAATTTTTTCTACAAATTTATTGAGCATAGTGGTGGTTAGAGTGTCAAAATTTTCGTATTTGTCGATCAGAGCAATAAACTTGTCAGCGGACTGCTGCTTATGCTCATAGCCAGTAACGGCCTGTTCTAATTCTTCGATCTCACCGGAAAGCTCGTCCTACTCATCGGCGTACCGTGCGTCAAGGGTGGCAAAGCGTGCTTCCGGAAGCTTACCGAGGATTTTATCCTCATAAATCTGGCATAACAGTTTTTCCAGATCTTCCGAGCGCTTCTTGGCCTCTGCCAGCCGCTTCTTTTTCTGCGCAATGCAGCCGGATTGCTGAGCAACCTGAGCGTCCTTTACCGTCTGGATAAATTCGGCCTGATCATTCTTGGAATACGCTGCAATGGCTCGGAGCGTATCAGCAAACAAGGTTAGCACCACATCGGCGTTAATGCGGTGCTGGGTGGGGCAGAGCGTTCCAACAGGGACTTTACTGTACTGTGAATAAGTATACTGTGGAATACGCTTACCGTTGTTGGTACGGTGGATGTACATCTTGCCGCCGCAGTCGGCGCAGTACATAAGGCCGGTGAGAGGATGTGCCTCGCCCCAGCCGTAAATATCCTTGAACGTCTTGTTCTTATTCAAACCTTCGCCATACCGTGCCATATGTACGGAGGGTATCTCAATTCTTTCCTCTGACAGCTTTTTTGCAATCTGATATGGGCCATAGCCCGCCATCGTCATAGCAAAGATGCGGCGCACGACGGTAGCGGCTTCCTCGTCAACAATCCAATGTTCCCGCTTTTCATCCCACAGGTAGCCGTAAATGACCGTGCCGGTCAGGTGCTTGCCGCTCATGCCCTTTGCCTTGAAAACGGACTTGATTTTCCGGCTGGTATCCCGAACGAAAAATTCATTCATGATGTTCCGGAAGGGCGTAAAATCATCCTCGTTTAGGGCACTGTCAACACCGTCATTGACGGCAATCAGCCGCACATTCTTCTGCCGCAGAATCTCCATGATCTGGCCCACTTTGAGATAATCACGTCCCAACCTGCTCATGTCTTTCACGATAACAGCCTCGACTTCCTCCATCATGGCCGTAAAGCCGGGGCGGTCAAACCGGGTGCCGGAAATGCCATCATCGGTGAAATGGGTCGGGCGGGGAAATCCGTTCCGCCGGGCATATTCCTCCAACATCTGCTTTTGGTGAGATATGCTGTTGCTTTCGCCTTGCAGCTCATCGTCGCGGGACAGCCGTTCGTACAGCGGGGTAATTTTGACGTTCCCATGTTCTTGCCCTCCTGTATGTAAAATGCTCTAAGTGCATTCACTAACCATGACAAAAATCATGATTAATAAGCCTCTTAGAGCATATATCACCAAAAACAGGTTCTTGATTAAGTACAAGAACCTGTTTTTCTGCCACAACTGAAGTAGTTAAGCCGTAGCAGGTAGCTTATTACTCGTTATACTCTTGCGGTAATTCCACCGGAAATTGCAGTTCTTGTTCGGGTAACCATAAGCAAATAATGTTGGGCATAGGGGTGAGGGTGTAAATTGTAAAACGAAGTGTCGTTAATAGAAAAAAGAGAGTCCTACAGGGACCGCCTCAGCAGTACCACTAGCAGTGCCGCCCCCATTTTGATGATGGGGCAGCGCTGGGTTACTGAACAGACCAACAATGCTTATGTCAAATATGAATGTGTCAACAACCCCGTCCCCCTGACATTAGTCTATTAGTAAATAGGCATAACCGCTTTTAATATAATTCATAATTTTGTCAGCAATCACCTTATGTCCTTCTCTATTGGGGTGCATCCCGTCTTTGCAAAGAAGTTTGGTAAAATCGGGGTACTGCAGAAATGCACTTCTAATATCAATAAATTTCGTATGAGTTTCTTCCGCAACTTTAATAATGACAGAACTATATCTTTCCTGCCAGGAATAAATTTCAGGAACGCTTCCCAGAAATTTTAGAATATTACTTTGGGTAAGAGGATTTTTTTGGCTGACCCATTCAAAATATTTCTCAGCATTAAGCGGAGGCAAAGTCAAAAGCACCGGAGTAATTTTAATATTTTTTAGTAACTCTATCGTCTCTCGCAGAGAAGTTTCAAATATCCTGATATCTGTCTGGGGCAGGTGGTTGGCATCTGGACTGTCTGCCACTTCATCCCAATTAAAAGCACAATCATTCCCCCCGTATTCAATTACAACAATATCGGGGGTCTCTTTGCGTATATACTTTTCCAGTTTATTAAATCCTCTGGTTATAGTGCTTCCAAACCTCGATATATTCTTGATAGAACCTTCAAGTTTAGCGCTGATGGTGTTTACATAATTTTCTGGCAGCACAAGATATTTATTTTTGCTTTCATCATATATTACGCCTTTAGAGATTGAATCTCCAGACACCAGAATGTTAATGCTATCTTTAGTATTAATATCGCTCATATGGCACCTACCTCGTATAATAAGTTTTGCAAACAGATTTACATGCGTTTGCGAGCATTATTTTGTGTTAGTAAGAGTTTTGTCTAAGTATACCTTCTTTATTTTAATTATATAACCCCAAATTATCCTTTCTGTAAAACTTTTTCAAATTCTTCCAATCTATATCAGGGGTTAACAGGTATTCTAATCCTAACGGGTCCACACTTAACAAGCTTTAATTCTTAATTCACCTTATAAACGAGACGATGCTAGGTGTTGATACGAAGCGATCTTCCTTTATGTTCTCAATGATGCCGGGGTTTGAAGTCAGATAAAGAGTATCAAGCAGCAACTCTTAATTGACAGCCAGGTATAAAGTTGGTATATTTAATTCATAACGAACATATGCCCATAAACTATAGGCTTGATAAAACTAGGATATACTAGAAAAACAACTAAATTTAGAAAGGGGGTAATGTTATGCCGCGAGGAGATGGAACAGGACCGCAGGGCAAGGGTGCGGGTACCGGCAGAGGTCAGGGGAAATGCAAAAAAGGAAATAATTCACCGGATGCAGATAAAGCAAAAGGACCGAGTTCTTCCGGCAATGGTGGACGTGGATCAGGTAAAACCGGCAGAGGTATGCCGGATAAGGGTCAAGGAAATAAATAATACTGAAATAGTATAGAAGTATGATAGAGGAGGAATAAGATCATGAAAAATATAGCTATTTGTTCTAGCGAAGATAAAGCTGAGGCGATGGTAGATGGGCGATTTGGCCGCTGTTCATATTTTATGGTATGGAATCCCGAATCATCTGACTTTAAGAGTTTAAAGAATACTGGTATCGATGCTGCTCACGGTGCCGGCACCGGAGCTGCCCAGGTTCTGCTGCAGAATAATGTAGGGGTTGTCCTGACTTCCCGTGTTGGTCCCAAGGCTTTTCAGGTCTTGAATTCGGCCGGGATTAAGATGTATCAGGGGCAAGATAATATAAGTGTTCAAGCCTTGTTGGAAAAATATCTGGCTCAGCAGTTGGAAGAGCTAAAACAGCCTAATAACTAGTCATTTATGATATGAGTTTTGATAAAGGAGAAGCATAAATGGAAATAGCTGTTGCAAGCGGCAAAGGAGGTACAGGAAAAACTCTGGTAGCTACCTGCCTGGCCAGAATTCTTGCTGAGTATAATCCCATAGTAATTGATGCTGATGTCGAAGAACCTAATGCAGGCTTAGTAATGCCCCATAGGGTAATAGATACTAAGCCTGCATTCAGGCCGGTTCCGGAAGTTGATATGGAAAGCTGTACCCTGTGCGGCAAATGCGCCGAGTTATGCCGATTTAATGCTCTGGTGGTGCTGCCCAGTGAGGTTATGGTTTTTACTGAACTGTGCCATTCCTGCGGCCTCTGCGCTTATATGTGCCCGGAAAATGCCATTAACGAAGTGAACCACAAGATAGGAGATATCGAAGAATCTGACTTACTCAGCGGAGGCCAATTAATTACTGGCCGGTTATTAGTGGGGGAAGTTCAGAGTCCTCCTTTAATAAAAGCGGCCCGGGAGACCAGGCGGCAGGACAGTGAATACCGCCTGGTAGACTGCCCGCCGGGAACTACCTGCCCGGCTATAGAATCTATACGGGATAGTGATTTTTGTCTGCTGGTGACCGAACCATCTTTATTTGGTGCCCATGACCTGGAACTATCTATTGCTGCCACCAAACTGCTGGATGTTCGTACCGGTATTATCATCAACCGCTGGCAGGGTGATGATGCCGATGTGGGAATTATTGCCAGGGAACAAGATATTCCCATACTGGAGCGCATACCCTACAGTCTTGAACTGGCCAAATCATATGCTAAGGGAGAAAATCCTTTAACAGCGATGCCGGAACTGCAGGTCATACTTGAAAACGTGATAAAAATGGTGAAGGAGAGGGTAGCGTGAAAGAACTGTTAGTACTCAGCGGCAAAGGAGGAACTGGTAAAACCTCCCTGACTGCTTCGTTTATCTGCCTGGCAGAGAAAGCTATAGCTTGTGACTATGATGTTGATGCTTCTAATTTGCCAATTCTCCTGAAACCTGTTGATCCCAAGGGTCATGAGTTCAGTGCCGGTTTAACTGCTGATTTGGATAAGGATATCTGTATTGATTGCGGTTTGTGCCGCGATCTTTGCCGATTTGATGCGATCAACAGCAAATACCAGATTTCAACTTTATCCTGTGAAGGCTGTGGCTTTTGTGCTGAGGTCTGTCCGGTAGAAGCCATAAGCATGTCTGAAAGACCATCTGGAAGATGGTTTGCGAGCATGTCGGATCAGGATGGGAAAATGGTTCCACTTTTTTATGCCGAGCTGAGACCGGGCGAAGAAAACTCCGGGAAACTGGTTGCTCAGGTTAAAAGCTCAGCCCGCCAAAAGGCTCTGGAAGAAGGGTATTCCTTATTGATATCAGATGGCTCGCCCGGAATTGGCTGTCCGGTAATATCCTCTTTGGTGGAAGCGAACCTGGTTGTTATAGTGGCTGAACCCAGTGTTTCCGGCTTTCATGACCTAAAACGGGTGCGGGAATTACTGGCCTTAAGAGGCGTAAGAAGCATACTGCTGATTAACAAGTGGGATCTTAATCCGGAAGCATCAGAGGCCATGGAAAAATGGGCCCAGGAGTGTGATATACCCTGTGCAGGCCGGCTGCCCTATAGTTCGGAACTGGCTGCAGCTGTAGCCGTAGGCGAAGTTCCGGTCAGCAGGAAAGAACTGCGTGACCTGATTTTACCGGTATGGGAAAATATTGCAAAAACGCTGGAAAAACAAAACTAAACAGCTGATAAGTTAGGTGCCTGGTACCTGACTTATTGTTGTGCATAAATTTAAGTTTGAGGAGATGACAAGTGATGCAGGTGAACGAAAAATGTATTGGTTGTGGAATCTGTGCCGATTCCTGTGGCTTTGAAGCTATATCAATTATTGACCTTTATACAATTTACAATCATGACCGGGGCAATATCATATGCCCCGGTTTTTCCTGGCTAAATAATACCTGCCGCATATGGTGTTTTTATGATTCTTTTAATCCCACTACAGCCAAATCATCAGATTCATCTCGGTTAGAGCTGATATTATCGCACTTTATAACCCGGTTTTCCCAGGTGCGGATGGTCAGTTCTTCATCATCCAGGGACAACATATAGTCAGGAAGCAATGGAGTTTTACCATATCCATGGGGTGCATTGATAATATAGGTCGGGATGGCTAAACCAGAAGTATAACCTCTGAGGTTTTCCATAATATTTAGCCCGGTTTCAATATTAGTCATGAAATGAGCTGTTCCTTTTACCTGTTTGGCATGGAATATATAATAGGGACGTACTCTTATCTTTAGCAGTTCCTGATTCAGCTTTTTCATAATATGAGCATTATCATTAATTCCTTTTAACAATACCGCCTGGTTACCCAAAACTACCCCTGCTTTTACCAGTCTATCACATGCTTTTTTGGCTTCTGGAGTAACTTCCATAGGGGAATTGAACTGGGTATTTATATACAGCGGATCATGTTTGGCTAACACCGCACATAATTCCGGAGTAATTCTCTGAGGCAGTGTAACCGGAGTTCTAGTGCCTAATCTTTTAATCTCCACATGTTCCATATTGTCTAACTCACTGAGCAGCCAATCCAGCACCGAATTGCTCAACATCAAGGCGTCTCCACCGGTTATGAGCACATCTCGGATTTCTTCATTATTTCTTATATAATCCAGTGCTAGAACCAGATTAGCCATAGTGGCGTGGGTATCTTTTTGTTCGAAATTCCGACGTCTCTGGCAATGCCGGCAGTACATGCCGCATTGGTTAGTTACGTTAATAATCAATCGATCCGGATATCTTCTGGTTATGGTGGGTGCCGGACAGGTTTCAGATTCTCCCATAGGGTCTTCATGACCGGTGTCGTCTTGCAGTTCTAGTATATCCGGAACCGCCTGCTTATATACGGGGGAATTACGATAATCGGCAGTATCAATTAAACTTAAGTAATATGGTGAAATCGCCCAGCGAAACTGCTGGGATATCTCTACTAATTCTTGTATCTCGAAGTTTTTGAGCGGAATAAGATCTTTAAGAACATGCACTTCACTTATGCGGTGCTTCATCTGCCATCCCCAGTTATTCCAATCTGCTTCTTTAGCGCCCAAATACTTCATTATGTTTTCTTTATTCTTCTTACTTCTCTCCATCATGCTAAAACCAGTTTCTATGCTTTTTTCCACGTCTAAGTAATCCTGTATGCGGGATTTCAATTCCTCAGCTCTTTTTAACCCGGCTGCATGATCTAGGTTATAGTTTTTTCCCATAGTAAAGTCCTCCTTCATTGAAGTTGCTGATAGTTCAGCTGTTTTGGTGTTGAAATTATATTTATCTGCTGAATTTGTATATATTTCTTTACCACCTTTAGTCACCAAAGAATTATCTTTATCGGCACCAAGGACAGCAGCAAAATCATATGCGCTTAAAGCGCAACCATGTATTCTCCTGCACATGGTAAAGCAAAAATATCCGCCCAATACTTGTGTTCAGCAGTAGATATCAACTATTGATGAAAAATAAGAAAAGCTTGAGATGATTGTATAGGAATAAATATTAACTACTCATCCAACTTTTCCTGTAGTGCCTGCGAGGTTAGCTGACGGATTCGGGCCAGGAAGCCCTACCAGTAAATCTGGATTCACCCCCAAAATTGGTTCCCCCGTTTCCTGCATCGGGAGATGCAGGAATTCGGCATAAAATTGAAAATCATTCCTTTTAAATATTCTCCGCACCTATATATATTATAATGGCATACCCGTAGGTGTGTCAAAGCCTGAATAGTTCCTTTATAAATTCCTAATCATACTATATGTTATTTATAGGTTTATTTTATATAATTATAACACAACAAACACCAAAAAAAGGAAAAAAATTATTAGATGCAGCAGAAGATATATTGTATTTAGCATTAATTAGCCTCTGTGGAATGATTTCACTCGGAAATTATAATAAAAAGGCCCCGGAGGTTTATGTATAAAACCCTGAACAAACAAACACAATATATTAAAACATTGTTGAGGTGATGAAATGACTTTAGTTCCTTATGACACCCCTTTCAGGCAGTTAGAAAGCCTGCGGCATGGAATGAACAGTTTATTTAATGAAGGATTTTTTAATTATCCTCAGACCCTGCAAAGTCCCAAAGTTGATATTTATGATTCTGGCAATGAAGTAGTTGCTTCCTGTGAAATACCGGGTTTAGAGAAAAAGGATGATGTGCGGATTGAGATACGGGATGATATTTTAAGCATAAGCGGTACCATACAACGGAGCGAAGAAGTAGGAGATGAACAAATGCACAGAAAAGAACGTTTTATGGGTCGCTTTCAACGTTCTATCCGACTACCGCATAATGTATCACCGGATAACTCTACTGCTTCCTATAAGAATGGCATTCTGGAAATTAAGATGCCGCGGGCCACTGCCGGCAATCAGAAGGTAATTGATGTAAGTTTTCACTAATAGGTTTTTAAAGGGACAGTCTTTTACACATATATAGAAATAATATTATGGGCAGGCGAACTGTCCCTTGTCTCCAGGCTATGGAACCAGCTAACAACAGGGCTGCGCCTAAGCTGCTGATCCTTTTTTGTTATCATCAGTTAAAGCACTCGCACCATACTGCTTCTCTATTCGATTAAACCATAATGAATGCCTGCGCCGGGCATAATCCAGGGAAATATGACCGGTAAACATGCTGGGCAGAAGCGGGCGGTTATCCTTAATTAGAAACGCCAGCAAATGAGCCAGGATTGAAAACAGCAGGATCACAGTGAAAAAGTTATGCACCTGGGTAGCCCAAAAACTGAGGGACAGAGGTATATTCGTAGCAGGTAAATTTTTTAGCACCTTGATCACTCCGGTAATAATCAGAGCTGCTATGGACAGGGCAGTCACCGCAAAAGCCAACCTTTGTTCAGCCAAATATTTGTCGTTGTCTGGCTCCTTTGCCAATCCTAATAGCGATGCAAATATGATCAGAGTCTCTTTAAAATCGCCCTTTTTAGGCAGGATAGCAGTTTCCTTAGTTAAAAAGATGTACAGCATATAAAAGAAGCTGATAAACATCAGTATCATTGCCGCATAATAATGGAGATTAAGCGTAATCAAATAATTGCTGGACCATTCCAAGCCGGGGATCTGATCTACGAAATAACGTTTGTATACCGGCATCTGACCAAACCCGGTAAAGAACAAGACCAATATTGACAGGGCAGTAACCCAGTGAACGAAACGGATCTCCAATTTATGCCTCAGGATCTTCATTAATCTCAGCTCCTTTCATGGTTCTGTATACGCTCAGTCCGGCGGCCAATAAGCCAGCCACTGGAGCGATAACAAAACCTTCTGCTATACCGGCAGGTTCATCCAGAACATTAACTGCTCCGACCGGCATTCCAGGTTTACCAGGCTTCCCATCTACTTCCTGTTCCAATATGGCTTGATGAATAGCTTCGAAAGGGATCACTGACAGATAAAACGTAGAGGTTCCTCCATTTTCTGCGTCCCCATACAGATAGCCATCATTCTCCTGCGCCCAGTTCCGAGCATAAGTCTGCATATCCTTTTTAGGTCCAAAACTTAGAGCTCCATTAGGGCAGGCTGAAACACAGGCCGGTTCTTTCCCTTTCTGAATGAGGTCATAACACATATCGCATTTATACATGACCCCGCCACCGGCATATTTGGGTGCTACTTCTTTATACAATCCAACCCCGGCTTGACGCTGCGGAATATTCCAGGGACACACATCCCGGCACTTGGCACCCCCGAAACACCCGTTCGGGTTTATAACTACCGGTCCTTCAGGCATTTTTTCATTCACCCCAAAGGGGCACAGACTGGAACAGGGAGGATTGTCACAATGAAGGCATCGCCGAGGGACACTTACCTTAACCAATCTTCCTTCATGTTCGACCTCCAGATGCTGCACATAGGTCCAGTTGTAAGGGGTTAGGCGGTTAACCAATCCCTGTTTATCCGACCAGTCTTCATGTTTGGTCTGAGGCCAGTAGTCTCCTATCGGCTGTTCAGGCTGCGGGTAATTGGCCTGATTCTTGGTCCTGCAGGAGGCTACACAGAGGGGAGTGTCAAGATTGCTGCAGCCATCACATTTGCTTAAATCGATAATGCTTGCATATTCCTCCGTACTATTTAAAGATGCGGCCGCTTTATCAACCCGGCTTAAAACCGCAGTGGCAGCAAGTCCTGAGTATGCAGCTCGTTTAATAAAATTTCGTCTGGACATAGACATAAATAAATCCTCCTCATCTAATTTATAGAGAATGATGATGTGTGTATAATAAACGAACATTCATTTAAAGTCAAGACTTTTTATTTCTTCCCACCCATCTGTAATTAATAAGGCTAAAACCAAACCCGATGGTGTTTGTTTAAAGTCAGGGAAAAATTTGCTTGAGCCATTTGCCCATTATAAGTTGAGTAAATCTAAGTAACTATCATCTGATGATAGATACTACGGTCTATCCACTCACGACCTGTTGGGAAGGGCTAAGGCTTGACTATAAGTGAATGATCATTTATTATGGGTTTGAGGTGATACCATGAGAAAAAAAGATGACGAGAAAAAACAGAACATTAAAGAAGCCGTGATCAAGTTAATATTAGAACAGGGATTTCATGGGGCATCTATCTCAAAGATTGCCAGGGAGGCAGGGGTGTCTCCGGCGACGGTATACATCTATTATGAAAACAAGGAGGATATGCTGCGGGATATCTATCAGGAATATGGAGAGCAGGTATATTCATATATACTCAATGAAATTGATAGAGAGATGAGCGGGAGACAGCTTATTGAAACCCTTATCAGATCATATTATAAATTTATTAAGGAACATGAAGAAATATTTTCTTTTGTTGAGCAGTATTCCAGCTGTCCTGCATTAGTGAATAACTGCCAGGATATTGAAGGATGTTCCCAAATATTCAACCTGTTAGATGATCTTAAAGAGCATCAGGTTATTAAAGATGTTGATAACGTAATCATGTTTTCTTTGCTCTTTTATCCGGTTAAATGCATAACTGTGAAGTATTTTAACCAGCCAGATGAGGCTGAAGCAGTTCTGACAGAATTAATCGGGCTGATACAGGAAACACTACTGGATTCCGACCAGCAGGGAATAGATTGAGATTGTAAAGCCCTGCTGTTTAGTTATTCAGCGGGGCTATTTGTTATCCTGCGTTGGTAGAAACATAATCTTGTTGATCCGCCTCATAAGGGCTGGAGCAGAATTCAAGCCCCGGGTTTTGCCTCTGCAGCAGATTAAGGGTAGATTCATATTCACAGAGGACAACCATCTTTTGGTCCTGATCAGTTACACACAGGCTGCTGAGAGTACTAAGCCTGCTCGGATCGATTGAAGCACTGAGGTTTATCCAGCGTGCCAGCTGATAGGGAAGTCGCTCCAACCTGATATCGGCACCATATTCGCTTTTAAGGCGGTAAGCGAAGACTTCGAACTGCAGTTCACCTACTACACCTAATATTAAGTCCTCGGTCCGATCAGCAATACGAAAGGTCTGGACGGTCCCTTCTTCCACCAACTGCGCAACTCCTTTCTGGAACTGCTTGTATTTCATGGCATTCATATTAAATACTCGGGCGAAATGTTCCGGTGGAAATTGTGGGAGCCGTTCAAATTCAAAGTTGTCCTGTGCACACAGAGTATCCCCGATACGAAATGTACCCGTATCATGGAGTCCGATGATATCTCCGGGATAGGCTTCCTCAATTATGTCTCTATCCTGAGCCAGGAACTGTTGGGGCTGGGCTAATTTTATCTTTTTCCCGCTGCGCACATGGTTAACGGTCATTCCCCGTTCGAATTTTCCCGAGCAGACACGCAGGAAGGCGATCCGGTCGCGATGGGACGGATTCATGTTAGCCTGGATCTTAAAGATAAATCCGGAAAATCCGGTCTGGATTGTGTCCACCAGACCGATATTGCTGTTATGGGCATGAGGCGCTGGAGCCAGTTTAAGGAAGCTGTCTAAAAAAGTCTGTACCCCGAATTTGCTGATAGCACTGCCAAAAAATACCGGTGTAAGTTGGCCCGAGTTGATCTTATCTGCATCAAAAGGATCTCCGGCGATGTCCAGGAGATCAATTTCTTCACAGAGTTTCTCATGACGGGTAGCACCGATAAGTTCCGCGATAGCAGGGTCTTCTAATCCAGGGCCTTCCAGGGCAACAGACTGGGGCTGCTCGGCTTTACGGTACAGTTCTATCTTTTTATTCTGCCGATCATAAATACCGCAGAACTCATCACCCATACCAATGGGCCAGTTCATGGGACAGGAACGGATAGCCAGTACCTGTTCAAGTTCCTCCAGCAGTTCCAGGGGGTCCTTACCATAACGGTCCATTTTGTTGATAAAAGTAAATATAGGGATACCACGCTGGCTGCAGACTTTAAAGAGCTTAATAGTCTGGGCCTCTACTCCCTTAGCGGCATCGATCAACATTACCGCACTATCAGCCGCTATCAGAGTGCGATAGGTATCTTCACTGAAGTCCTGATGCCCCGGAGTATCCAGGATGTTAATATGGTGTCCCTGGTAGTTGAACTGCATAGCACTGGAGGTAACGGATATTCCTCGTTCCTTTTCAATCTGCATCCAGTCCGAGGTAGCGAATTTCTTGGCTTTACGCCCTTTTACTTCTCCGGCCATACGGATGGCGCCGCCGAAAAGCAGCAGTTTTTCAGTAAGGGTGGTTTTGCCCGCATCAGGATGAGAAATAATCGCAAAAGTCCGCCGTTTTTCGATTTGAGACTGTATTTCTTCATGTATCATTGCCACTGCCTTAATCTCCTTAAATAAGAATACATCAGCTTAATATTCTATCACAAAACTCTTCCATACCAAATAGGGCAGGGCAGGAATATGAAAAAAGGAGCCAGAGGTAATGTTATTCCTCAGGCTCCTTAAAGTACGGATTTGCAGATAATTTGCCAGATTGATGAGGATTTAGTTTTCATATTCCGGACGGATGATAACAGATTCTACCTCATAACCCCGCTTTTCCAGCTCTTTTACCACATCATCAATTTCCAGTTCTTCCAGGCGTATTATCAGCTTGTAAAGTCCCTTTTTATCATCCAGGTACGCAACTGTATTAAGAATGTTTTTCCCTTTGGAGGCGATCATTCCGGTGATCTCAGCCAGAGTCCCCTGACGTTCCGAAGTATAAAAGTCGATACGGCTGTGAGTGCGTTTGACCCCCAGGATATCGATGAAGGCTACGAAAATGTCTGTTTCGGTGACGATCCCCACCAGCAGGTTTTTATCATCAATGACCGGCAGGCTGCTTATCTTATTTTGATGCATTAGTTTGGCAGCGGTTTCGATATAGTTATCTGGGCCGATACTGATAAGCTTTTGTTTCTTCGGTAGAATTTCCTTTATTTTAGTTTTCATCAGCAGGTAATTTAATTCATGAACACTCAGGGATGTAGCTGAAGAGGGTGACGCCCTGTTCAAATCGGTCAGGGTGATGATTCCGACTACTTTACCTTTATTCATTACCGGGAGCCTGCGGATGTTATTTTCCTCCATCAAAGAAAATGCCTCGGTAAGGCTGCTTTCAAGCTCAACGGTCTTAACGTTCTCGGTCATGCGCTCCTTTACCTTCATTGTTTGACCCTCCAGTCGCTTTCATTTCATTGGTGTTAGTTTCATCCTACAAGAGGAGAATAGTAAATTTTAATGAATTTAGAAAAATATAGGATATTTATTCTATCCTCCCAGATAGGCTTTCTTTACATCCTCGCTCTTCATAAGTTGTTCGGCAGGTCCCTCCAAAACGATTTCACCGGTTTCTATGACATAGGCTTTATCCGCAATTGATAAAGCCATGTTGGCATTCTGTTCGACCAGCAGGATAGTAGTTCCACGTGAATTGATATCTTTAATAATATCAAATATCTCTTTTACCAGCAGTGGCGCAAGCCCCATAGACGGCTCATCCATCAATAACAAATCAGGCTGAGCCATTAATGCACGACCGATCGCCAGCATCTGCTGCTCGCCGCCGCTCAAAGTGCCGGCCTCTTGTTTACGCCGTTCCTTCAGTCTGGGAAATCGGGTAAAAACATTGTCCATGTCTTTTTGGATCTCTTTTTTGTTAGAACGCAGATAAGCCCCCATCTCCAAATTCTCCAGCACCGACATGGTCTGAAATACCCTGCGCCCTTCCGGTACCTGAGAGATACCCAGGGCCACGATATTTTCCGGGGCGGTTTTGGTGATGTCGTTTCCTTTGTACTGTATGACCCCGCTGCTGGGCCGCAGGATTCCAGAGATGGTCTTAAGAGCAGTAGTCTTACCTGCTCCATTCGCGCCGATCAAGGTAACAATACTGCCCTGCTCAACATCCACTGATAAATTTTTAAGAGCATGGATGGCGCCATAATATACGTTGATTTCTTTAACTGCCAGCACTACCCTACCTCCTCTCCCAGATAAGCTTCTATAACCTTCTTGTTATTACGGATTTCTTCTGGCAATCCATGGGCGATGATCTGGCCGTAGTCAAGCACATATATACGTTCACATACCCCCATTACCAGAGACATATCATGCTCGATCAAAAGGATAGACAATTGGAAGTCCTGGCGGATCCACTCAATCAATTGCATGAGCTCTCTGGTTTCCTGCGGATTCATTCCCGCTGCCGGTTCATCCAGGATTAACATAATTGGTTTGGTAGCTAAAGCTCTGGCGATCTCCAGACGGCGTTGTTCTCCATAAGGAAGGTTAGATGCTATTTCATCCCGCTTATCCTCCAGCTTAAATATTTTGAGATATTCCAGAGCTTTTTCTTCGATTATCTTTTCCCCTCTAAAAAAAGCAGGGGTTCTAAGTATAGTATTAAGGAGATTGTAATTCACATTTTTGTGAAAGGCGATCTTTACATTATCGATCACACTCAAATCCTTAAACAAGCGGATATTTTGGAATGTGCGTGCAACACCTTTTTTACAGATATTATATGGGGCCAAACCAGCGATATTCTCATTATTGAAGACAATACTGCCTCCATTAGGTTTGTATACTCCGGTTATCAGGTTAAATACTGTAGTCTTACCAGCTCCATTAGGCCCAATCAGGCCCACTAATTCCTGGGTATCTAGCCGGAAATTAAATTTCAGTACTGCACTGAGTCCTCCAAAAGATTTATGCAAATTTGTGATCTCTAATAAACTCATTTTTTTCCACCCCAAATCCTGGCAAATGTCTTTCTGGTCAGCTCTTTACTTCCCATCACCCCCTGGGGTCGGTAGATCATAACGATGATAAGGATCAAAGAGTAAATAATCATTCTCACCGCCGCATATTTCTGCAGTGCAAAAGTGAGGAAGGTGATAAATATGGCCGCAATAACTGCTCCCGTTGTACTGCCCAAACCACCTAATACTACCATAACAACTATATCAAATGATTTCAGAAATCCAAATGTTTCAGGCTTAATAATATAGAAAAAATGTGCATATAAAACCCCCGCCAGTCCGGCAAACATGGCGCCGACTACAAAGGCCAGAACCTTATAACTGGTGGTGTTAATTCCCATCAATTCCGATGCGATCTCGTCTTCGCGAACGGAAATAATCGCTCTTCCATAACTGGAGTTAATCAAATTAACAATGACCAGTATGGTAACGATGGTGGAAGCGTACAGCCAGGGCCAGCTGGTAAGTCTGGTTATGCCCACCATTCCTGCCGGACCGCCCACGTAATCAATATTTTGTAGTACCACTCGTATGATCTCACCAAATCCCAGGGTAGCGATGGCCAGGTAATCGCCTTTAAGCCTCAGAGTGGGGACCCCAATCAGGAAACCAGCAATACCGGCTGCCAGACAACCAGCTAGGATTCCTACGATAAAAGGCATTCCCAGGTTGTTGGTCATGATAACCGAAGCATAAGCGCCCACTGCCATAAAACCTGCATGACCAAGAGAAAGCTGCCCGGTAAAGCCATTAATCAGGTTTAGACTAACTGCTAGAATAATGTTGATACACATGGAGGTTATGTTAATATGGTAGGATTGATTAATCAATCCTACGGTGATTGCATACTGAACTATGGTAAATAATACGGCCAGCACGATTACTTCAAATAAAAATGTCAGCCAGGTCTTTTTTTTCTCGTGCATTTCTTATCACCTACACTTTTTCGCCGGTGTTTTTGCCAAACAATCCGGTGGGTTTAATCAGCAATATCAAAATGAGTACCCCAAAGGCTACTGCGTCCCGGTACAGACTGTTTCCGTAGCCGCTGACCATGGTTTCCAGAAGCCCCATTACGAAACCTCCTACCATGGCTCCCGGTATGATCCCGATTCCACCCAGTACGGCAGCAACAAATGCTTTAAGACCCGGGATGATCCCCATTAAGGGATTAATGGTATTGTAATATACTCCAACCATGACACCCGCCGCCGCAGCCAGTGCAGAGCCGATAGCGAAAGTGATGGATATAGTTTTGTCAACGCTGATACCCATTAAAACGGCTGCTTCCATATCCAATGATACTGCACGCATGGCTTTGCCAGTCTTAGTCCATTTAATAATGTATTGGAGGATTAACATTAAGACAACCGCCGAGATAAATACAAAGATATTCTTATTTAAAATTGAGATACCCGCGATATGGTACTCTGTAATCGGAAAGGCACTGCTGGGAAAAACTTTCTGGGCTGGGCCCAGGATGAAAATGGTTATATATTCTAAGAACAGGGATACGCCGATTGCTGTTATTAGCGCCGCTATACGGGTTGAATTCCGCAGTGGACGGTAGGCCACTTTTTCGATGATAACACCGAATATGGCACAGAATAACATGGCAAGCAGCATAGCTGCCAGGATGTTGGTACCAAAAAGGGTGATAGAAAAAAAACCTACATAAGCACCTACCATCATAACATCACCATGGGCAAAATTTATTAATTTAATAATTCCATAGACCATCGTATATCCCAGTGCAATTAGAGCGTAAATCGCCCCCAGCGATAAGCCGTTGACGAGTTGTTGGATGAATTCTATCAAATTGGCCACTTCCTCCTACTACTACTTAATAAGAAAGAGAGGGCTCACCCTCTCTTTCTTTTAACTGCATATCTAAGGCTGGATTCTGGTCCTAACTACCTGTTCACCATCCTTGAATTCTATGATTACTCCAGCTTTTACCGGATTATGTTGTTCGTCAATGCTCATTTTGCCGGTTATTCCCTCGAAGTCGGTAATTTTGGCCAGAGCTTCGGCGATCTTAACCGAATCGGCAGCATTTGCATCTTTGATACCCTGTACCAGCAGCTGTACGGAATCATATCCCAGGGCTGCAAATGCATCGGGCTCCTTGTCATATTTAGCTTTGAATGCTTCAACAAAGGCTACTATTTTGGGGTCAGTGTCCTGGGAAGAGTAATGATTAGTGAAAAATGCGTTGTTCAGGGCGTCTCCGCCGGCAACTGATACCATATCAGGAGAATCCCATCCATCGCCTCCACCGATGGGGGCAGTGATTCCCAGTTCACGAGCCTGCTTGATCAGAGGAGCAACTTCCTGATAGTATCCAGGAACATAGATGAAATCAGGATTTTTGCTTCTTATCTTGGTTAAAGTAGCATTGAAATCACGGTCATCTTTGACAAAACCTTCTTCAGCTATAATGGTACCGCCTTTTTCAACGAAGGTCTTTTTAAAATATTCAGCCAGACCTTTAGCATAATCACTGGAAGTATCCGCATAAATGGCAGCATTCTGTGCACCCAGCTCGTCAGCTGCATATTGGGCCATCAAAGTACCCTGAAATGGGTCTATAAAGCAAACCCGGAAAATATAAGCTTTAGTTTCGCCAGTCTTATCATCGACTGTTACATTGGCTGCAGTTGCAGCAGGAGCAATTAGAGGGATCTTATTTTCCATCATAACCGGGGTACTTCCCTGAACATCACCACTGGTCAGAGGTCCGATTTGAGCTACGATATTTTCTCCGGCCAGAGCAGCACTTACGCTCATAGCTTCGTCGGCGGTTGATTTACAGTCTCTGACAATAGGTTCCAGCTGCATGCCCAGCACACCACCGGCTGCGTTGATCTCTTCGATGGCCAGTACAGCACCATCTCTCGCGTTGCTTCCATAGCTAGCGACACCGCCGGATAGTTCGACATTAATACCTACAGCAATCTTTTCAGCATCAGTGGCTGGATTTTCCTCGCTGGTGCCGCCGCCACAACCAGCAACAAGACTGATCATCAACAACAGTGCAACCAGGATCACAAAAAATTTGTTCCCTTTCCCTTTCATAACGAGTCCTCCTCTTATTAATATTTTTCACAATCAAGGATTGTGATAATCGATTAGAACTTGTACCGTCCTCTCCATAATGGAAATTTTATCATATAAACTGCCCCAACGGAGGCGTAAAAAATTGGATATCATGTGTTAAGGTTGTTGGTCCGACAACTAAGCTTCATATTTCATTCGGCAAATACTTTAATCTTCCCTGCATGCAATTCAAAAATAGCTATATGGATTCCCCGGCAAAAATTAATATTCGTTATTCTGGATGCATAAATATGCCAGCGTTGTCTCCGAGTTGGAAACAGCAGTCGTTGTCTCTTCTTTATAAGCAAGTAATAGTTAGTAGTCATATTTTACTGCAAATATAGTTGCGTAGATCTGTAATCGACAAATTTTATAGTTTAGAATATGTAAAGTTTGCATATTGACTCTAACGTAACGGCATAGTTTATTATGATTATGGAGGTGAGGCAATGTCTTACAAAGTAAAAGAAGTAGCTGATATGGTTGGAGTGAGTGTGCGAACCCTTCATCATTATGACCAGATCGGATTACTGCCGCCAGAGTCTATAAGCCCGGCCGGTTATAGACTTTATAGTGACCAGGATCTGGAAAGACTGCAGCAGATCCTGTTCTTCAAAGAGTTGGGGTTTAGTCTGCAGGAAAGCAAAGATATTATCAATAAGCCAGGCTTTGACAGGAAAGAGGCATTGAGTGCGCACAAAAACCTCTTGATAGAAAAGAAGAACCGGCTAGAAAAGATAATCTCTGCTGTTGAGCAGACTATAGAGTCAATAGAAGGAGTGAGACAAATGGATAAAAAGGAAATGTTTGAAGCATTTGATATGTCGATGATAGAAAGACATAAAGAAAAGTATGCCGCAGAAGCTGAATATAAATATGGCCATACCGATGCTTATCAGGAAAGTGAAAAGAAGACCGCCCGGTACAGTAAAGAAGATTGGACAGCTATTATGAAGCAGGGAAATGAACTGTATACCCGGATAGCATCCAAGATGGATAGGGGACCCGAAGATCCCCAGGTGCAGGAAGCCGTATCCCAATGGCGGCAGCACATCACTGACAACTTTTACAATTGTACCCCGGAGATCTTTCGCGGATTAGGTGATCTGTATGTCAATGATGAACGATTTACTGCTAATATTGATCAGATCAAGCCGGGTCTTGCCAGCTTCTTGAGAGAAGCTATGCATATCTACTGTGACAAACTGTAAGCTGATATAGAAAAGGCTTTGTAGAAGGGGCTTTGTGAAAACACAGCTTAGGAAACCGCTTAAAACATAGAGTTTTAGGCGGTTTTGCCAATGTGCGGGGACCAGACATGGTAAAATTATATTAGAAGTACTGAAAAGCGGGTGTTATTTACATGGCAAAATGGGGGTGCGGACATTAGGGGTTGGTAGAAAAGTGCAGAACTTATTAAAGCAAATAGAGAAATCTACGTAATGGAGATTAAACATGATGAAAAAACTAATGCAAGATGAAGAAGCTGCATATAATGTACCTAGCGTTGTCCTGCGTGGAAGTAAAAGCAATATGATTATTCGCGATTGGATGTAAGATTATTTCCTTTACACGAAACGCAGGATACTACTTCTTAGATAATCAATAAATATTGCTTGTATTTTTCCCTGCTCATCATTGCTGTTTTCCCATAATAATGAAAACTCACCTGGTATGACCTATTACTATTTTTGCCTACTTTTTGTACTTTATCTACATTTATTAAGTATGATTTGTGCGATCTGAAAAAGGAACTATTCAGACTATTCTCAATTTCGTCAAGAGTTTGATAGGTAGTGAACATTTCATCACCAGTATGAATTTGGGCTTCTTTACCATACTTTTCAATAAAAATAATATCTTCCTGATTGATATGAAAAACCTCACCTTTTCTCTTTAAAGTAATAACATCCGAGCTGGCGTTCTTTTGTTTATTTGATTTTTGTGCAATTTCCATCACCAGGGTTTTGAGCTTGGCCTTATTTATAGGTTTAACTATATAATCATACGGATGAACCGAAAAAGACTGTAAAGCATATTTAGCATAACCAGTTATAAAGACTATAAGGCAATTCTGGTCATTACTAAATATGCTCTTAGCTACAGTCAAGCCATTTAGGTCGCCGGGAGATAATTCTATGTCCAGCAAAGCAAGGTTCGGTTTATGTTTTCGAGCAAGTGAAATCGCTTCTTCAGCACTAGAAGTTGCGTAAACAGCTGTTACTTCTGGTACTTCACTTACGATCTTCTTCAAAAATTCTAGATTATATTCTTCATCTTCAAGTATTAAAACCTCAAACACCATAAACCCTTCTTCTCGATTATTTTTCTAAAGCCTTCGGTACATCTGGCTCATAGAGTATAAAAAACTTAAATGAACTTACATTGGCGTTCCCTATAAAAGTCAGCATTAAAGCCAATACCGATGCAAAAGGGATCATTAATCTTCTAAACATTATTTCTCACCTCCTTTTTTATCAAACTATCGAAAGTATAATCAATTGCTGCAACAATGTTGTAGCCCAGGGGAGTGATTAGCACTAAACTAACCATTGCTCCCAGAATTAACGTCAAAGCATATGTAAAGCTGCCGTCCGTGATCAATAGAAAGGTTACTATAGTGTAAATAAGCAGAGAAACAGACATATTTATCTTTTGCATGAATCGAATTCTATTATCAGTAATTTGATGTTTGTCCGTACCTGCCGGCACCCACTTCATGATAGTATACTGGCCTAACAATACGGTTATTGTCTCCAGGATAATCAACATCTGTTTTGGAATCATGATACAGCTTAAATACCCAAAAGCTATAAACATGACGGTACTAACAAATACGCATCGTTTTCCTGAACTCAGGTGCGCCCCTCCTCCAAAACATCTAAAAGCAGCAAAAACTGCCAGGAAGGCAAACGTAGTTCTCACGC
>JAENZN010000012.1 GCA_016841245.1 Syntrophomonas sp. | reverse complement strand
ACAGAGAACACATCCGAGGGTAAATAGTCAAGGTGTCAGCTGTTTTACGCTTACAGTAATACAACATACTGTGCTTCGTTTATATCAGCTCCGATTTTTCCAGCAGCCTTTGAACCGTGACCGCGACCTCGGCACGGGTGACCGAGTCCTGCGGTGCAATCGTCACAGGTGTTTTGCCTGTGACGACTCCTGTTTGGATACAGGAGACGACGCCGGCCTGCGCATAATCGGAAACGCCTTCGCTGTCGGTGTATGCCACCAGCAGCGTACTGATAGTGCTGTTGCTCAGGTCTGTCTCAAGTTCCGTGATCTTCATCGCCCGGGCGAGCATCGTCATGGCCTGCTCGCGCGTAATCAGGTCGTTCGGGCCGAATTCGCCGTTGCCGTAGCCGTTTATTATCCCGTAAGATGCGGCTGTCTCTACATATCCGCAGTACCAGTCATCTTTCTCTACATCGCTGAATGAATTTTCGCCCATTCCTTCCGCAAGACCCAGCGCCCGGACCACTATCGCTGCAAATTCGGCGCGTATTATATCTTCGTCTGGATTGAATGTCCTGTCTGTATAGCCATTTATTACTTTGCGCGAGGCCATGTCGTTTACCGCATCCTTTGCCCAGTGTCCCTCAACATCGTCAAACTCAAGGGGGTTGTAGATCAGCGTATACACACTGTTCGTCAGGCTGTTTATCACGGCATAATACACGCCGTCGATTTCAACTACCTGCGTCGGCACATGGCGCACGGTTCCGTCGGCTTCTACAACGACTGCGGTTGTGTTTCAATAACCCAAAGTTTAAGCCCCTCGGCATTCAATGCTGAAACGTTGCTGTTTAATAGATCGGCAAATTCCTGCTGCTTCATAGCCTCAAGGGTCATCCCAGTCGTTTCAGCTGAACCGTCGCCCACGCCCACAGCGTTTTCAGAATTGTAGTATGCATATGATACGGTGTTGGAAGACCAATCACAACCTATAAAACCACCTAAATAAGAACTGCTGCCGCCTAGCACCCTGCCCACTGCATAGCTGTTCTTGATTTCACTGTAAAAAGCAACTCCTACCAAACCACCTACATTGGAATATTGATCGCCCCTCACATTCCCCGTTGCATAACTGTTCGTGATTTCGCCGGAGAAGCTGACAATCCCTGCCAGGCAGTGAACCCCAGGAATTATAAATGGTAAATTTTCCAAAGCATTGTATCCTTATTTTCCGATCTTCATTATCAGAATTGTTACCTTTGCTTCTTCTCCTTTCAAGCCTTGCTACTGTATTTTTCAGCCTTTCTTTTCTTACAGGCTTCAGGAGATAGTCTACCGCACTTGCTTCAAAGGCTGAAATAGCATATTGATTATAGGCGGTAACAAAAACCACATCTATGTCATTATATTTATCTGCAATTTCGCTGGCTATGTCCAGGCCGTTTTTACCCGGCATTTCAATGTCGGCAAACACCGCATCAGGTTTATCTTTCTCTATGGCCGCCAAAGCCTTTTCGCCGCGAGTATACATACCGGCAATATGTACATTCTCAAAATCACTGAGCATGAGTTCCATGTTCCTTAATGCAGGCGGTTCGTCATCGATCAGCATAACCCTGAGCATCTTCTTCCTCCTTCACTTTCACTGTTACAGTTACTTTTGTACCTGTTCCAAATATACTTTCGATCTGAATATCAGTACCATAAAAATATTTAAGCCTTTTACGGGTATTGGCAAGCCCGGTGCCGTGCCCGTCCTTTTTCTCCCCGCATATGATCTTTTGCAGATCACCGTCATGGATTCCCGAGCCATTGTCCTCTACGGTAATGATATAAAACCCATTCGATTCTCTCCCTTTTATGATTATATTTCCCGGCCTGTCTACCTTGCGCAAGCCATGGCGCACCGCATTTTCAACGATCGGCTGAATAATCATTGGCGGGATAAGTATTTTTTGAGGGCCGCTCATATCAATTACATACTCTAATCCACCGGTAAACCTTGATTTTTCCAGCGATAAATACGCTTTTACAGCTTCCATCTCCCGATTTAAGGGTATGAGTCTTTCTTCCGATTCAAAGTCAAACAAATAGCGTAGATAGTCGGATAGATCAAGCAGCATGTCGGCTGCCTGTTCTGCATCGGTATGGCAGCTGGCTATAATAGCGTTGATGGTATTATACAGGAAATGCGGCTTAATCTGTGCCTGTAAAAATGCCGTCTCGTTATTGATTGCGCGCTCAGCAGTGAATTTTAGATTATATAAGGTTTTGACCCTTGCTTTCAACTCATCACCATCGAAGGGCTTTTTGATAAAATCGTTCGCTCCGGACTCGAACCCCTCCAACATGCTTTCTATTGCAGTATTAGCAGTGAGCATAAGAACGGGCAGCTCAAACAGTGAAAACCTCTCCCTAATTTTTCTGCACACTTCAAATCCTGATAAATCGGGCATCATCACATCAACAATAGTGGCAGCTGTTTCAGAACCTTTAAACACTTCCTCTAATGCATCGTAGGGATTGGTAAATCCTTTTACCGTATAACCATCAGTTCTTAAAATGTTTATTACTCCGATAAGATTTGCGTAGTTATCATCTATCACCACAATATCGCCCTTTTTTATTCCAATTGCAGTCAACTCACTTTTCTGCTGAATAATATCGTCTGTCAGATAAGCGTATCTGCTTTCGATTTCATGTTGTTCCTCCTGCGCAACTGATGCTGCTGCCGCGGGAACTCCGAATTGAATCTCGCTGCCTTCCCCAATCCGGCTCTTAACCTGTATATTTCTATCATGGCCGGTAATGATTTCGCGGCTGATACTCAATCCAAGGCCCATACCGCCGTACTGTCTGTTAATTGACGCATCCGACTGATGGAAGGTACCGAATATTTCTTGGAATTTTGCTTCCGGTATTCCAATGCCGCTATCTTTAACGGATATATAAACGGTGTCCTCGTCTGAAAAAGCTGAAACCTTAATTGCCCCACCATTACCGGTAAACTTGACGGCGTTGCCTATAATATTATAAAGCACCTGGGTGATCCTGTACTCGTCCGCAAATACGGCCGGCAGGTTCTCATCCGGTTTATATGTAATATCTATATTTTTATCACTGGTAACAAAAGAAAACTCTCTAACTATGCCCTGTACCAGCTTGTCAATATTAAAGACCTTTTTTACCAGAGTTAACTCTCCGTGCTTCAGCCTTGAAAAATCAAGTATGTCATTAATCAAGCTGACAAGCCTTCTGCCGCTTGATATTACATGCATAAGGTCATTTTTCTCCCGTTCCCCTACATCTGCATTCTTATCCTTTACAATTGATTCCGTAATAGCGATCATCGCGTTTATCGGCGTCCTCAATTCGTGTGATGTATTGGTCAGAAATTCATCCTTCAGTTTGTTAGCGGATTCCAGTTTTTCTGTAAATAACTTCAGCTGCTTATGCTCCTCAGCAAGCTTGGCCCCTAAAACCAACGCCATAAAGACTACCAGTATCACCGCTCCCTGAGCTGTCAAAGCGTCAAAAGGAGAAACGATGATGTTTGAGAATTTCAAAGTATCATGGACGACTGAAAAGGCCATAAAAGCGGTGCCCCATATGATTATTCGTGCTCCGAACAGTCCTTTATAGGCAGCCCTCGAAACAATCAGCAATAAGTATAGAAGCGCCACCAGATTAACACAATCGAAAATAGGTGTTGCCCGAGTATAGACATATGTTGGCGCTGCTATGGCAAAAATCGTAAAGGCGGCAGCCACTGTGAACTAGATCTTTAGAAATTTTCTTGCTCCTTCATCTGGATAAAAGCTTATGATGAAGGCTAGAAACGCAAATACGCCCCAATATACGGTGATATGAAAGAGAAAAAGAGATAACCAGTAATCAAAATCAGGAAAGAATCTGAATATGAAATAACTGTCGCTCACCAGCAGCTTAATAATAAGCACGATACAGCCCATGGAAATATAAAGGCTTTCTTTTGAATCCCTTCTCAACAAAAAGATACACATATAGTTTATGGCAATCAAAAACAGGCATCCTAAAAGAAAAGCGTCCTCCATCATCTGAAGCCTGTCTACTTTTTCCAACTGTTCATATGTCCCGATAGATATTTCTTCCCAGATACCACCTCTTGAATCGCTGAAGTTTGAAACATACAAGATGATATCAAGTTCCGCGCTGCCAGATTCCTGACAAGAATATTTTAAAGATCTGGATTACGAAGAGAAAAAGAAAAGCTTGAATCTATTATTACGTATGATAACTGAAACAGATATGGACACAGCAACTATTTGTTTGCTGGAAACCATGGATTCGTATAAAGCAGATGCGGATAGTATTCTATTAAGCTACCGCCGGTTAACCGAACCAACCTTTACTGATTTTTTGCCGCTAAAATCTGCCGGCATAAATTCACCGGCAATCTGACCTGCTATGATATTTTCCTGAAAGCAGGTGAGAACAGATGAAAGAAGTAATCAAAGACTATTGCAAGCAACTACGATGGGGTAACAGTATTGTTAGGAACTATGCAGATATTAAAGCTGATACACACGAAGAGTTCCTGGCTAAACTTTTAGAAATGGAATTAAAAACAAGAGAAGTTCAACGTAAGAATCGCTGTTTAAGACAGGCAAGCTTTAATGTAATCAAAACCTTTAACGGTTACAGTTTTGATCATATAGAAATACCAACCTCTGTTCCAGTAGACGATTTAAAAAACGCTGTTCTACTGGAACGTAAAGAAAACCTGATTCTATATGGCCCGGTAGGTACAGGTAAAACCCATATGACTACTGCCCTCGGTGTGGAAGCCTGTAATCAAGGAAAGAAGGTGAGATTTTATAAAACATCAGCCCTGGTCAATGAGTTGAATGATGCTTAAACAGCAGGAAACTTGGGCAAAATGCTCAAGCAATTAGCCAAATTGGACTTATTGATTTGTGATGAATGGGATTATATACCACTAGATAGCCAGGGAGCGCAGCTGCTCTTTCAGGTAATAGCTGACTGCTATGAAAAACCCAGTATTATTATCACTACTACCTTCCGTCTTTCGTAATATTCATAGCTTTAATCCAAAGAAAGTGTGACCTTCACATCAGCATTTCCAAGTGCTTCTTTTAATTCTTCTTGTGTAACATCATCTATTATACCGAGTTTGGTGAAATTCCATGAATTAGGTGCATAATAAATGACGAAGGCGTTTCCCTAGTACAAAATCAAATCCCCAGGCTCTGTTGTAATCTGTTCATCATTTCTAGGCAAACTTGTACCCAGCGAACCGATCTTTTCCATATTCCCTGTGTTTGCCTGTCCTTTTCCAAATACATTGGCCTCATTAAATTCTGCTTCATTCATATACTTCATGATCTAATACCTATTCATAATTAACCTCTTTCCTATGACAGATGTAAACCGTGTTTTTCGTATTTATCAAAACAAGATGTCTTTACAGAACGTTTGATTTGTGCATAAAGCTATCGCACTTTTTGTAACAAACTTTTTATGACTGCTTTGAAGCATAACCGTAAACGATTTAATCCTTATGCTCATTTACCTGAAGCAGAACAAAATATCGTAAACACATTCACATCACAAAGTTCTTTGGATATGTATCGTCAATGGGTTGCTGATGGGAAGAAAGTTCCTCTTGAACGATTAATTGAACTGACCGGAATGTTGCTAAATTATGGAACTGAATCCGTTACTAAAAGTTAAAATTACCTTTATCAATAGATGGTAGATAACTTTATTGTTTTGCTTTACCTAATATTACTCTTGCATAATATTAGGTAATTATATATATTATATATATTTAACTATTATAATAATTAATGTATTCATTGGAGGGAAAAAATTGCAGAATAGTACTTCTGCTGCGGGAAGCAGCAAAAAACAGAAATATCTGGGAGACAAAGGTATGGTAGCTTTAATAGCATTATTGAGTGCGTTTGTACCACTTTCTACTGATATGTACCTACCTGCTCTGCCGAGTATGGCAGAATATTTTAATACATCGTCAAATATGATAAACCTTACTCTGATACTATTCTTCGTATTTTACGCTATCGCTACATTGTTCTGGGGACCATTAAGCGATAAATATAAACGCAGACCTATTTTGTTAACAGGCTTGATCCTTTATTGCCTGGGAAGTGTTTTTTGCGCATGTGCTTCTGATGTTAATCATTTAATACTATCCCGTGTTCTTCAAGCCATCGGAGGTGGTGCAGCTACTGCGGTAGCGACAGCTATGGTTAAAGATATTTATGAGGGCAGAAAGAGGGAGTCTATTCTCGCCCTGGTACAGTCAATGGTAATAATAGCTCCGATAGTTGCACCAGTTCTGGGTGGATTAATGTTGAGAATCACATCCTGGCGAGGTGTTTTTTTTGTTTTAGCAATTATTGCTTTATTAAGTTTGCTGGGAGCTCTTTTCATGGAAGAAACCCTGGAAAAACGGTATGATGGGACGGTACTTCAGACTATGGGCAGGCTGGGAGTAGTACTAAAAAATCCAGGATTCACCTCCCTGCTGGTTATATTTTCCCTGGCCCCCATTCCGATGATGGCTTATATTGCTTCATCATCCTATATTTATGTGGATGGCTTCGGCTTAAGTGAACAGATATACAGCTACTATTTTGCAGGCAATGCTTTATTCTCAGTTATTGGACCTATATTATATATGCGCTTGTCCAGCCATTTTGAGCGCAGATTAATTATTAACATCTGTTTTGCTGTTATCGCAATGAGTGGATTGTTAATGTATGGTCTGGGTGAGCTTAAGCCCTGGTTATTCGCTATATCGGCATTACCCTGCGCCATAGCTGCTGGTGCTCTACGGCCTCCCAGTACCAATCTCATGCTGGAACAACAAACGAAAGATACTGGTTCAGCTTCATCCCTGATAGGTTGCTTTGGTATTTTCGGAGGAAGTGTGGGGATGATTTTAATTTCCCTGGACTGGAGCAATGTTATCGCCGCACTGGGATTACTGCAGCTGCTAACAGGACTAGTCTGTGGCGGTCTTTGGCTGATTATTTCAAGCAAGTCTTTCGTAAAACAAATTCCTGATTCAGCCCAGCCAGATTTTTTATCGCAAGATAATATAAGGAAGGCAAAAGTCTAAAAAGATTATTTCATGACGTTTTATGCTGAGTATTAGCGAAAGGAGTGGATATACAAATGAAGGAAGTAGCTAAAAATATCTGGCATTCCAGTGAACGTATTAACATCCGCTTGTTAAATCTAGCCCAACAGCAAATTACTCATGAACAAGGGGATGATCTGATGGACGCATTGTCAAGCAAACAGTTCAGGATGGTGAGGGCAGTCAAGGAACTTAGCAGTAATATGTACCCTGAAGGTTCTTCGCTTAAAGAACTGGCACGTTATCAGGGTATAAGTGAACCTTCAGCTTCGGTTATGGTAAATACTCTGGTAAAAAAAGGGGTTTTGATCCGTCATATACCGGAGAGCGATCGCAGAGCAGTTAAAATTCAGCTGGCAGAAGAGGTTACAAAACACTTTGAAGCTATCGATCAGGCTCTCTACCGAAATATTGCGGCCATAGCAGAAACCTGCGGCAATGAGCTTCTTCTGCAGTGGCAGCATATCCTGCAGCAGGTCAGCCAAATTCTGGATACTACTGCAGACTAGTGATTCAATTATTGTCTTGTTATTTCATCGCTATTCAACCGAATAAATTTCAGAGCAGAGATTGACTAATTACCATATTATGTCTGATGACTCAATCTTTAATACAATTTAACGTTTTATCGGGACTGGTTGTTAGGGGTGTGCATTGTCTTTGTCCGTTTTCCGGGGTTCTGTGCAGAGCTAATGATCTGTATGATAAAATGTCCTGTCCTAATTTACCCGTACCGGAAATTGACTCCAAAGGTCCCCCGGGGATAGAACCATTTGACGATCCCTTTGCTGCCGATGTCATGACACACGAGACGACAGGTGCTATTTTCCTTTTTATGTTTCCTAACCCAGCTACTTACCATATTTGCTGATAAATCATTCTTACGAGCAACGATGGCAGCATTGCCAACTTCGAGAGATTCTTTGACAACCTGGTCTTTAAATTCTCGTGTATACCTGTTTCGTTTCATGTTTGCCCCTCCTGCTTTTAAAGGTACCAGATTAAGACACTTGTTTACAATCATGGTGGAGGCGGAGCCTATAGATTCGAAACAATCATCGATAGAACCGAGCTTTATGGGCTTTGTAAATAAGGAGAGGGTGGCTTCGGCCTCCCCTTTCTTTGTTAAGTCCGGCAATTAAATCTCTTCTTTCTCTGTAGCATCCCCAAAAAGAATTTTCATATAATCTCTCCTGCCATAGAGAACTCGGTCCACATATACAGTATCATCTTCATAACGGTAAAAAGCAGTATATTGCCCACAGACAAGAAAACGATAACCTGTTTCAATATCAATAATAGAAGATAACGGCGCTCCCAGCAACGGGAATTCTATAAGGTCTCTGATTCGTTTTATGATTTCATACAGCACATTCGTTGCTGCTGTGAGATTACATAATTCTTCCGAGATATATTCTTTTATTTCCAGCATATCCTTTTGTGCTTTGGGGGAAATTTTCAGACTAGCCATTCGCTAGCCCCAGGCGAATCTCCAATTCATCAATGCTCAGCCATCCATGTTCGCGTCCTTCCTTTTCTCCCCTGGCAAGTTCAGCAAGCAATTTTAATGTTGCCTGTGTTCTTTCATATTCTTGTATATCCATGACTACATAGCGACCACGTCCATTTTTAGTCAGAAAAACAGGTGAACCCACCTCTATATTACGCAACACTTCGTTATAATTCCTCAAATCAGAAATTGGCTTAATACTGGGCATAACATATCTCCCTTCTGGGTTTTGCTGTTGTTATTGTAGCATTATTATTCGTAAAATTCAACAGCAAAGCCAAGGTGTCTCTTATGGAAACTGTTAATCCGCAAATACAAGGCTCCAGAAGGGTTGTTCAATTTTATTAATTTAGTGGAGGCGTGGCGTACCCCTTTGTATGCAGAAATGGAGTTAAGTGTGCTAAAGACTTTAAAAATCCAACTCTCCGCCTGAACCATCCTTCCATCCCTTTCATAGGAACAATATCACCCTCAGGAGGTATCTTGCTTAAACCCTCCAATGCCTTTTTTATTCTGGCTCTGGTTGGTTTATCCAGGCTGGCTAAATATTTTGCAGCCTCCCGCTTAAGTAGTATCCTATATTCCATATTCTTTAATAGCCTTTTCTAACGGAATATAATCATCTGAAGCTTTCAACTGACGCAGTTCTTCTTCATTAAGTGGATCTTCATCAGGAGGTAACTGCGAAAGATCATCCCAGTTCCTTTGTTTTCTCTGTTTTTTTCGCTCGATAAGATACTGCAAGTAATCGTATGCAGATGCTGTATCGGATTCGCTCAGACGATCAATTATTTTATATAAATCATCTTTAGTTACTGACAATGGATTCACCTCCGCTCTATACCTTTACAACTAAATTCAGTTATTATTTTAGCCTATATTTGTTATAAATAGTCTCTCATTTCACTATATGCTTGCGTTTAGAGACAATTCAACAATTATTCCTGGCTGTTTTTCAGTAATTTTTTCAATGTCTATTCTGTTTGTCGCCCTGTATACAATAACAGAACACCCTAACCGGATGAAAAGTCTTGGGATTCTTTGAGATAATTGTTTTACCAATATAACCACCAAGTATTTTTCAGTATATATCATACTCATTTCAACCTTATGAAAATTAGTTTTAACTGCTTCATTTTCATCGTTTTATTGTTATGGGCTATGGACAATGCGCACCTTATTAGCGGTGACAACAACCCCGGCAGACTGTGTGAAAAGTCCATTTCACGCATCCCAACTATACTCATTTTTGGTAAAATAAATATAGTGGGAGGTGCTAAAAATGGCATATGTAAAGGTGAGAGGTTAATAGATTTTGGGATGACTGGCAAGGCTCATTTTCTATGCCTTGGCTTATGTACTTTTAGGCTGCCATTCTATGTACTTTTATTTTGCCATATACAACTGGGCTATGATGTTAACGAAGAAGGAAAATACATAATTAATGAATATGAAGCAGGGATAGTCTGTTTAGTCTTTGAGATGTATGTTAAGGGTTATGGATATAAGAAAATAATAGATGAATTAAACAGATTAGGTTATAGAACTAAAAAAGGTAATGTCTTTTCTAGCAATTCATTACACGATATTCTTAGGAATGAGAAATACAATGGTATATATATTTTTAACCGGTCTGAAAGTAAAAATAATGGCAAGAGAAATAACCATAAAAATAAAGATGAATCTGATATAATACGCATTCCTAAAGGTATGCCCAGGATAATAGATGAAAAGCTATTTTATAATGTTCAGGCAATAATGGATTCAAGAAAACTACCAGGTGAAAGAGCTAGGCAAAAAGCAAAGGTCAATTATCTTTTGAGTGGAAAGGTCATTTGCGGTCTTTGTGGTTCTGCTATGGTGGGTAATTCATTTAACAGTCCCAGGCCTTATAGCTATTACGAATGTAACGAAAAAAAGAGAAAACATACATGTAACTGTCCTCGGATTAAAAAGGAAACATTGGAGCAGCTAGTATTAGAGGTATTGCAGGAAAAGATCTTCGTGAATATTCCCGAACTTATTAAAAGGGTTAATGTATTAAATAAGCAAAGAGATCAGGAAACAATAAATAATATTAATATACTTAAATCTAGGATTAAAGAAATACAAAACAAAACTGAGCATATAATCAAAGCTATTGAATCTGGAGCCTATTCTCAAGCTTTACATGACCGAATGATTAAAAACGAAAAACTAGAGCAGGAATTAACTAGAAATTTAGACCAGGAGATAAGGAAACAGCAGGCCTCCTCTATTTCAGCTGAATTATTGTTTAGTATGCTTGAAGATGCGAGAAAAAAGATATTCGAATATCCGGATGAATTAGAAACAAAAAACCTGGTCAATAAGTTTATAAACCAGGTCGTTTTCTATGATAATGAGATTCAAGTATCCTTAAACCTCATTTTGGATACTAATGGTGGAGGCGGGGGGAGTCGAACCCCCGTCCGAAAGAATGACCAGCAAGGTGTCTCCGAGCGCAGTCCGTGATTTGAGTTTCGCTCATCCGGCGCCCACGAACAGGCTCCTTAGAGCTATCCCCGATAAATTTCCCCTATAAGCCCCTCGAGAAAGAAGGCTAAAGGGTACCCTCACTAAGTGACGCCCTGCACTGAGCCGTGAGGATACTCAGCCGGACGAGCCGCTTAAGCGGCTAGTGCAAAATTATCTTCTGCAGTTATTTTAGTTTTTCACCTTTTTAACGAGCTGGCGACAACTCGGCTCGCTGCCCAACTCACCTATTCCCCCGTCGAAACCATTACGCCCCCATGTGGTTTGATAACTGCATCGAAGGTTATTTTGGTGTCTGGAATACTGATTTTACACCCTGTTCTTTTTATTGTCAACTTGACCGGCCGCGTTCTTTTACAGCTCTTTCCATATCTCGTTTGGCATCGCGGCTGGCTATGTCTTCTCTTTTATCATATAGTTTTTTACCTACTGCTACGGCCAGATCCATCTTGGCCATACCGTTTTTAAAATATATTTTCAAGGGTATGAGAGTATAACCCTTTTCCTGCTGCAGACCTATCAGGCGGTTTATCTCCCGCTTGTGCAGCAGGAGTTTCTTGGGTCTTAACGGTTCATGGTTAAATAAATTACCCTTATCATAAGGGCTGATATGAAAATTGTTTACCCATACTTCCCCGCCTTTGACTACTGCATAGGCATCCTGCAGGTTGCCTTTCCCCATGCGCAGTGATTTGACTTCTGTCCCTTTAAGAACCATTCCGGCTTCAAAGGCTTCTTTTATATGATAGTTGTGTCTGGCTTTCCGGTTGTCTACTACCGGTTTTATTCCAGTTTTTTTACCCATGATGCACCTCTAATTTTGTATCTTATGATAATCCCAGAGAATAATTCTCCTTTATCGTTTGTTGTCAGCTTAATTTTCAGGAGAACAAATTCTCCTTTAACAATTATTTCCCAAAAATATACCCTCGTCTCAGGTAAGTATAAACCAGGACCAGGGTTTTTACTACTATTCCACTGTATTAATTATACCCCGGCAGAGGATAAACAGTCAAGAATTCATGGAGTACAAAGACATTTATTCAGGACATTTGACTCTGCTAATATCGCAAGATATGCTATTCATACAGACAATCAAGATACTGGAATCCACCATTTTGAGTTCATTATACATCAACTATCATACTTAATTGGATCAGTACCGGGGCAAGGACTCTATGCAGATAAGGGAAATCTGGTAGACTTTGTCATTACCCTTCTATAGAATAAATAGAAAAAGAAAAATCAAGGAGTACAACATTGAATATGAACAAATTGTCACCATCTTCTAGATCTGGACGATTATCCCCTTTTATCGTTATGGAAGTCCTGGAAAAAGCCCAGGCTATGATGGCTCAGGGTGAAGATATTATTCACCTGGAGGTGGGAGAACCGGATTTTGCCACTCCCGAACCGGTCAAAGAAGCAGCCCTGAGAGCTATCAAGCAGGATGATACCCATTATACTCACAGCCTGGGAAAAATCACATTAAGAGAAGAGATAGCTAATTTCTACTGGAGAAAATACCGGGTGGAGATATCTCCTGAGCAGGTTATTATTACTTCTGGAACCTCTCCGGGCTTGCTGTTAGTTTTCTCAGCACTGCTGGAAAAGGGAGAAGAGATTATTCTTCCCAACCCTTATTATGCATGTTACCCTAACTTTATTCGTTATGTGGATGGACAACCGGTATTCGTACCGGTATACGAGGAAGATGGGTTCAAATACCGGCCGGAAGATATTAAAAAGCATTTGAGTTCACTTACCCAAGCTATCCTGGTCAACTCGCCCAGCAATCCTACCGGTTCAGTATTTAGTGCTGCTGATCTTAAGGCACTGACTGATTTGGATCAGATGATTATATCGGACGAGATATATAATGGATTGATTTATGACGGTGAAGAACATAGTGTTTTGGAGTTTACTGACCGGGCTTTTGTTTTTAATGGGTTCTCCAAACTCTACGCCATGACTGGTTGGCGCCTGGGATATGTTATTGCTCCCCGTGAATATATACGGGCCATGCAGATAATGCAGCAGAACTTCTTTATCTGTGCATCTTCTTTTGCCCAGGAGGGAGGCATTGCCGCTCTCAGAGATTGTGATAAGGAAGTAAGAGCAATGCTGGCGGTATATGATGAGCGGCGTCGATACTTATTAGAACGGCTCAAAAAAATGGGTATTGCCACCAGGCATGACCCCAATGGAGCCTTCTATGCCCTGGCCAATGTAAAACAATATACTAATGACTCCTATAACTTTGCATTTGAAATTTTAGAACAGGCCAAAGTAGCTGTAACACCTGGCATTGATTTTGGTAACAACTGTGAAGGTTATATTCGTCTTTCCTATGCCAACTCTTTGAGTAATATTAGAGAAGGTCTGGATCGTTTGGAGGCTTTCTTAAGTAATCGTGGATAACTATGTTAGGGGGACTTCATTGATGATAAGCAGAATTTCCATAGTTGGTATGGGAGCCATCGGATGCGCCTATGCTGAACAGATTATTAAAACGTTTCCGATTGAAAATATAAGTGTCATAGCAGATGGTAACCGGGCCAGAAACTATAAAGAAAATGGGATTACTATTAACGGCAGCAATTACAAATTTAAAATTGTCGATCCTACCCAGGTATGTGAGCCAGCCGACTTATTGATATTTAGTGTAAAATTTCATCAGCTTGATGAAGCCATAGAAGGAGCCAAATTCCATGTAGGGCCGAATACCATTATCATTTCACTGCTTAATGGTATAAGCAGTGAGGACATTATTGCCAGACGCTTCGGTATGGAAAAGGTTCTTTATGCACTCAATGCAGGTATCGATGCACAGCGCGTAGGGGATGAGGTAATCTCACACCAGCTCGGCACCACCTATTTTGGTGAAGAGATGAACAGACCCGAGTCTTATTCGGTAAAAGTACTCCAACTCAAGGAGTTTTGTGATAACACCGGTATTGATTATATTATCCCGGATTCTATGATTAAGACCCTGTGGTGGAAATTTATGCTCAATGTAGGGGTGAATCAGACCTCGGCTGTGTTCCGAGTACCATATGGAATAGTCAGGCAGGTTCCCCAATTACGGAGGCTAATGGTAGATGCCATGCAGGAAGTAGTTGAGGTGTCTAAAAAAACAGGTATTAACCTCACTCAGGATGACCTTAACGAGTGCCTGCGGGTCATTGATGGCCTGACACCAACAGGCAAGACTTCTATGTGCCAGGACGTAGAAGCTTTCCGGCAAACCGAAGTAGATATATTTGCGGGTACGGTAGTTGAGCTGGGTATAAAATGCCAGGTACCCACACCGGTCAATGATATGCTGCTGCGTATTATCAAGGCTACAGAAGATATATTTCGTTACAATTCTCTTAATAATTAATAGTATTCAGAGGCTAAATGGAGAAAGGAATCATCTGCCTGAAAGCAATGCGCGGCTTGTCAATATCTCTAGAACACTACTCACCTTAAAGAATCTCGCGGAGTTTTCATAAGGTGTCAAGCCGGTAGAAGCAGGCCGATGGCCCCTTCAGGGACCACACCGCACCTAGACAACTGATTTGTCCGCTAAATCGATAAGGCTGCAATATGGCCCGCTGCAATCGAAATAATATAGAAGTGAAGGTCAAGAAGCCATGAGACTCCCTTGTGGAGTCTTTTACTTATTTTAAACCTATCCTATGTTTCTCACCAGGATATAGGCAAATACTCGGTTTGGCGCATGGACAGGGGAAAATTAGGAAAAGCTATACCCAGCTATTTACAGGGATGAGGTAGGTAAATGCTGGGGCAGTTATTCAGATTTGGGATCAGCGGAATAGTAAATACAGTAATAGATTTTGGTATTTTTAATTTCCTGGTATATATAAGCGGGGTCCATAGCGGAATACTGCTGGCTTTGATAAACACTACCGCAGTTAGCATTGCAGCTGTGAACAGTTATTTTCTAAACCGTTCCTGGACTTTCAACTCACTTGAACGCAGTAAATCCCAATTCATACGTTTTTTCTTGGCTACCGCTGTTGGTATCTTGATCAACAGTATGGTAGTTATAGGTGCTGGCAGCCTGACCGGGCTGACGGCTGTATCTTATTATGCAGTACTCAACGGCGGCAAATTAGCTGCTGCTGTTCTTTCGGCGTCCTGGAATTTCTTTTCTTATCGCCACTGGGTATTTCCAGCCACCCACAAGGCTTTTCCATATATGTATCAAGACTATACCAGAGATCTGGTCAGTGTGATAATACCTGCCTATAATGAATCAAAGCGTCTTCCTCCCCGCCTGCAAAATTTGGCCGACGTTCTTCCCACCCTTTTCCCGGTAGAAATACTGGTGGTAGATGACGGCAGCAGGGATGATACTCTAACTGCTGTTCAGGAGATGGCAGATAAATATCCGGTTATCAAGTGCTTAAGTTACGTTCCTAACTGCGGTAAAGGAAAAGCCGTTCAAACCGGAATCCTGGCCTCCAGGGGACAGTTTTTGATATATACTGATGCCGATGATACCTTTACTGTGGAACATATCAAAGCGGTGGTGGATGAGCTCCAATCAGGCCGGGATATGGTGATTGCCTGCCGACGTACCACAGGACACCGGCGCCTGCAGGGTGAATCTCATCTGCGTACTGCCATGGGCAGGGTTTTTAATTATCTGGTACAGCTATTTTTACTGCCCGGAATTATCGATACCCAATGCGGTCTGAAAGGGTTTCAGCGTACCGCAGCCTGCAAACTATTCCCTCGGCAGATTATACAGCGTTTCGCTTTTGATGTGGAACTCCTGGTTCTGGCCCGCAGTCAGGGATTAGAAGTGGCGGAGCTCCCAGTTGCCGCACTGGACTGTACCGGCAGCCAGGTCAACTGCTGGCTTTCACCCCTGCAGATGTGCTGGGATCTGTTAAAAGTAAAGACCTATTTACTTACCAACCGTTACGGGCTGCCGGGTGGTAATCAGCCTATGCTTCAGTTTATAATAGTTGGGTCACTTTTTACCGCTGCCCTGGCAGTACGCATTCCCTGGCTGTGGGAAGTTCCTCGTTTTATAGATGAGCTGAAAGAAGTACAGCTTGCTTATCAGATATACAGTGGTGAGGTTTACCCGCTGCATAATATGGCCCATGATATCGGTTCACTGCACAATTACATCCTGGCGGGTTGGTTTAAACTGCTGGGACCCAGCATATACTGGCCTCGTCTTTATGTAGCTGTAACGGCTGCTTTAACGGTGGTATTAGTGTATCAGCTGGCCCGACGAATGTATGGGCCAACAGCAGCTCTTCTGTCAGCTGGTTTGCTGCTTACCAATGGCATGCATATACTGGTCACCCATATGGCCTGGTCTAACTGCACCACGCCTTTTTTCTTTACCCTGGCCTTAATAGCTGCTCTGGCCGCTGAACAAAAGAAATCAGGCTGGTGGCTCATCGTCTCCGGCTTGCTATGGGCCATTGCTTTACAGACCCATTCATCAGTAATAATATTCGTGCTGATAACTCTGGTCTATGTTCTCCGTCCGGCCTTCCGCCAGAAAACCGGAATAACATTACGTTTCTACATCCTGTCAGCGGCAGCATTTATCGCTGGTTATGCCAATATGATTTATTATAATATCGTTACTTTGGGAGGCAGTCTCCGCTGGCTGGCTTTTAAATCATATGCCTTGGAGACTGATCCGGGAATAAACAGCTACCTGAGTAATTTAGCCCGGCTCCTGGTTGAGCTGCTGCGCAGCTTGAGTTCAACTTATACCAGTTATGATTATCTACCCCAATACTTCCTCCACCCGGCCATTCTTCTGCTTGCCATACTGCTCGGTTCCGGTATATATTGCACTTGTAAATCTAAATCCCAGCTGCTGGTCTGGCTGCTGCTGGGAGGTATTTTAATAATACCTATAGTCAATGAACGCTATGCTTTTTATATTTCCACCCGTTATATAATGCCTCTGCTTATTTTATCGATACTGCTTTCATCTATAGGAGCGGTACAGTTATTTGAATATGTCAAAAAACACTTTCTGCCTAGCAACCTCAACCCGGCACTGGCTGCTGCCGTATTACTGTTAGTCATGCTGCAGCTTTATCCCTTTTATAAATACTGCAGCAGCGTTGCTGATACCAATGCTTCCAATCGGATGGCTCTTAGTATAGTAAACCTGGCCGGTGAATTTTCATATAACGGACAGACGACTATAGTGATTGATGATAAGTTAGAGCTAGAAAATGAACCTCTGCCTTATCTGTTTACCCTCAGACAGCAGCCATTCGAGTTATTAGATACCGAACAGGATCTTCCAAAAGGATGGATAAACTGCTTGCAAACATGCCCGACCAAGGAACTAATAGCAGTTATGAATGAGAATACTTTTGAAGAACTCAAGGGATGGCTGGCACCCACCAATGTATCCTGTCTGAGCTCCAGAATAGTTATTCCCACCCCTTCCAGTACAGAGCGCAGAGTCTATGTAGTGTTTATGAAGCGGGAATAAGATTAAAACAGGGAGACGTTTTGCTCCCCATTTAGATCAGCTGCTCAGGGCAGGACTAGGAGTTATCGCCGTATCCAAGTATAGCAAAGATGCCATCTCGTATAGATTGGGCGGTTTTTTCACTAAAACCTTCATCCATTATTATTTCTCTATCGGAGGCATTGGATAGAAAAGCAGGGTCAATCATCAGGGCAGGCATTTCCAAATTGCTGTATTTAATGTTGTCAGGCATTGCCATCACTCCTGCATCTGTTGTTTCCAGCTCTTTCAGTATTTGGTCTTGCATCAATTGGGCTGCTTTTTGCCCGGCTATAGGGTAGACTGAACTACCTCTAGAGGAATTATACATTATCATAGTGCCTTGTTTAGTAGGATCAGGATGATAATTAAAATGAATGCTGATAAACAAGCCCGCATTTATATCCTCTGCCAGTTTCATCCGGTCTTCTAATGAGAGAAATTGGTCTTCCCGGCGAGTCAGTTCGGCCTGGACCCCTGATTCCTGCAGCATGTCCCGGAGCATAAGTGCCAGCTTAAGATTCAGGTCTTTTTCATTAAGATCAATATTTTCTTCATTAAAGGTTGCTCCTGGGTCAGTTCCACCATGACCGGGGTCTATTAAGACTATGCTATCCCCCCAGAGAGCGATACTGCTCTCGTCTGTATCAGGCAAGCCGGACTCGGAAGTTGTGACGAACTGTCCATACAGGTCTATCAATGCTTGAGCAGGTTCATATTGAGTCTTATACCAGGTTCCAGCGATACCTACCAGCGAATTCCCGACAATGATTTCCCGGCTTGACCCATCGGACATGGTCAATTCGCAAATGATACTCTGACCATCATTATCATTTTGCTCAACCTTTTCATAGGTCACAATCTTCTTCATTGCCTGGGTGATTGCTGCAATATCTTCCGGGTTACTAATCAGCCTGGTTTCCCCTGATGGATAAGCGGAGATTTCGATTTCATTGATATGGCTGATATTCAATTCTTCCAGGGGTTTTTCTCCATGGCTGTCGTTCGCGTTGTAACAAGCACCCAGGAATAAAGCAGCACAGCACAATGCCACTAATAATATTGTGGACGATAATATGGTTTTTCGGGATTTCACTCTTCCGGTCATAATGCTGCCCAACCTTTCCTTCAAATCCTTTTTCCCTGTACCCAGTGTCATAGAGAAGGTATTGCTCCTGTTAGCCTTACCAGCAGACACAGCACTCATGATGGCGTTACAGTATTCCATTCTTCCTGCCGTATCCAATCCTCGGGATATGGCTTCATCACAGGATAACTCACACAGGTTGTTAATCTGCTGGCTCATAATATAAACCAGGGGGTTGAACCAATGGATACAGACCGTCAGCTGTACCAGCCATTTATACAAAATATCATGGCGTTTAAAGTGGATATACTCATGCCGGAATACATACTTGAGGCTATGAAGCTGGGTGTAATCTTCCGGTATAACCATGATCGCCTTTAAGCCGCCGATCAGCAGGGGAGATTGGATCAACCTGCTTTGATAAAGGGTGATTTCCCTTTTTATTCCTAATTCATCCCCAGTCTGCTGAAATAAAGCCAGGATGTCTTTATCTTTCACCGGAGTCAATTCGGCTCTGATACTGCTGGTAAACCTTCTATACTGGAACACCCTGACGGTAAAAAGCAGAAATGCACCGGCCATCCAGACCAACCAGGCATATTCCGTGTAATCAGCAATTCCGTTATCTGCCCCAGGGGTTGCTATTGGTTGATACGGTATGGAAGGTTCCACCATATTACCTCCGGTTGCCCCAGCCACTTCCGGGGATGGCAGCGGAGAAACCTGTTCCACATCGATGGTCTCAACCCGATCAAACAGGTTCCCGACAAGGCTTGTTTCCGGTGAGTAGGGAATGAGCAGCCGCAGTATTACCACCAGCCAAATATAATACTGCCAGGATTTAGAGAAGTTTTTCCTTATCAGGGGTCTCGCTGCCAGGAGAATCAAGGCTAAAATCGAGCCGGATACAGACAAGGATAAAATCAGTTTGAATATATCACTCATGCTTGTCTCCTCCTGACTTCAAAAATTCCTTTAGCTCCTCAATATCCTCAGGAGAAAGATCATCATTTTGCACCAAAGAGGCCACCAAATCTTTCACACTGCCGCCATACAGCTTCTTGATGAAGCTTTTAGTCTGAGCATCCATATAGTCAGCCTTGGATATGGCAGATGAATAACAATAAACATCCAGCATCTTCTCAATAATAGCTTTCTTTTTATGCAAGCGTTTAATGAGCGTACGAACCGTGGAACGGCCCCAGCCCTGCTGGTTTTTCAACCGCTGATAGATAATATTCGTGGAAACCGGCTGGCTTTCTTCCCACAGTATTTTCATAATTTCCAGCTCGGCCTCGGATATTTTATATGCTTCATCCATACAATAACCTCCCTCATGTGACATCTGTCACCTCTTACAACAAGGTTACACTTGTCACCACATTTTGTCAATGTAGAAAATAATTATTTATGGACCTCTGTTCATAAAGGGAGCACCGGATGGCCTTCAGGGGATCTGGATCAACTTGTCCGGTGCTGATATGATATGGTTTTGTACAATAAATGCTTTAAGGTGACTTTATTAGAGAATCATTACACCTGATCAGCATATCGCCATCAGGCCGATGGCCACAGCATTCAAGCTGTGCTGGTCATAAGCATCAGAAAATTATAGACTGTAGGAAACAAAAAGAATGTTAGCGGTTTCCTACGTTATAAATAAGATGCAGGCACAAAAGAACCTTCCGGCCCCTAATGGATCAGTTCGAAATCTATTTTGGCTTCGTTGACGTCGACCTTTGCCAGCTGTACTTTCACTTCATCCCCGATGGAGAATTTTCGGCCGCTGTGGTTGCCTGTTAATGTATAGTTGCGGTCATTAAATACATAATAATCGTCGGCTATAGAGGATATATGAACCAGTCCTTCTACGGTATTGGGCAGTTCAACAAAGAACCCGAATGATAGTACGGAGGAAATTTTTCCGGTAAATTCTTCCCCTACAAAAGGCTCCATATACTGGGCTTTTTTAATACTGACCAGTTCTCGTTCCGCTTCTTCGGCTTTTATCTCCTGCATTGTCGAATGTTCACCGTATTCCACCATCTTGGCTATTAAACTGACTTTTTTTCGTTCATTGATACCATTAGCCAGCATCAGGCCTAAGACCCGGTGTACTATCAGATCCGGATAACGCCGGATCGGACTGGTGAAGTGGCAGTAGTATTTCGAAGCCAGGCCGAAGTGGCCCAGGGCCTGGGGCACATAGCGGGCGTGTTTCATAGACCGCAAAATCATCAAGGAAATCATCTGTTCCTCTGGGCGGCCTTTTATGTCTTCCAAGACTTTCTGGAACAAACGGGGTTGAATTTTTCGACCTTTTATCTGATGTCCGAACACTCCCAGCACATGATTCAATTTAACCAGAGCATCTTCATCCGGGTTTTCGTGAACCCGATATAGTATGGGCAGCTCCTGGTTATACATATGCTCTGCTACGGTCTCATTAGCTTTTATCATGAAGTCCTCGATCAGCTTTTCTCCATCACCCTGCTCGCGGCGTTTTATTTCTATAGGTACCCCGTTATCATCAACGATCACTTTGGATTCGGGGAAATCAAAGTCCAGCATGCCTCGCGCCATTCTCTCAGCTCTAATAATATCGGCCAGTTCTTTCATGAGAAAAAAGTTGTCTATATAATCCCGGTAACGGTCCTTCAACGCGCCGTCCTCACCGGCCAGGATCTTATTCACATCGGTGTAAGTCATGCGTTCCTTAACATTTATCACCGACTTGCGAATCTCATAATTAAATACTTGTCCCTGCTGGTCTATATCCATGATGCAGCTGAGGGTCAGACGATCCTGTTTGGCATTCAGACTGCATATATCATTGGACAGCTGGGGTGGCAGCATGGGCAGTACTCTATTGATAAGGTAAACGCTGGTTCCTCTTTTGCAGGCTTCTTTGTCCAACTTGCTGTCTTCCCGCACGTAATGGGATACATCGGCGATGTGTACTCCCAGGCGGTAGCCACCTGCTATTTTTTCCACCGATACCGCATCGTCCAGGTCTTTGGCATCTTCCCCATCGATAGTAACCATGGAGACATTTCTCAAATCCAGCCTTTTACGTGTTTCCGCTTCAGAAACTGACTGGGCCGAAGCTTGCACTGCTTCCTCCAGTACACTATCGGGAAATTCGGTAGCCAGTCCGTGTTTTTTGATCACTACCTGCACATCCAGTCCGGGCTGGCCCTTTTTCCCCAGGACCTCCAGGATTTTTCCCTCGGCAATCCCTTTTTTATCTGGCCAGGAAGTGATGCTGACCAGCACTTTGTCGCCGGGATTCACTTTTAGCTTACGGGTACGGCTCACTGTAATGGGATATATCTGCCGGGAATCGTCCGGTATCACCTGCAGCGAGTGTTTTCCCCGTTCATAGGTACCTACCAGTTCCTTATTGGCCCGGTTGATCACTCTCACTACTTCACCTTCGGGACGCCTTGAATCTCCATTACTGCGCTGGTACACCCTTACCAGGACCTTGTCATGGTGCATAGCACCGTTCAAGTTCCTGCCATACACAAAAATATCGGGACTATCCGGCTGATCAAGGATAATGAATCCATATCCGCGCTGGCTCAAGTTTATTACTCCTTTGGCCAGGTTCATTTGATCGGGCAGGCCATACTTTTTTTTGCGGGTCTTGACTATATCACCCTGTTTTTCTAATGTCCCCAGTACTCGCGCAAATTTGCCTTCTTCTTCGGCCTGTATCTCGAATACTTCCATCAAGTCAGTATAACTGAGCGGGTGATATGAATCCTGCCGCATATATTCCAAAACTGTATTTTTGTTTACCATAAAATCCTCCTTGCCAGTCGATTGAAATTGTTAATATTATTCCCTTATCCCGCTGCAGATTAACCTACAAACCTATATCGGCAGCAATTTTTTTCATGCTCTGCAGACCCAGATCCAGAAATTCTTCCAGTTCCAGGCCCAACTCACTGCAGGTCTGCATCTGTTCTCGGCTGGCACCTTTAGCAAAAGCCTTTTCTTTAAAGCGTTTTTTTAATGATTTCAGCTGTACTTCCTCCAGTTTTTTATCCGGTCTCACCAGTGCAGCCGCAGTAATAAAACCGCTGACCGGGTCAGCTGCATACAATGCATGATCAAGCAGGCTCTTCCTTTCCAGTCCGTGAACCTCATTATGTACTTTGACTGCGTATACGATATCCTCGGGCAGACCATTTTCGCTCAATATCTCAGCCCCCATAAGTGAATGGCGGTGAAAATCGTCGGCAGTAAAATCATAATCAATATCGTGTAAAAGCCCGGCCAGGCCAAATTTGTCCACATCTCCCCCCATTTTCTCGGCAATTCCTCTCATGATGGCTTCAACTGCCAGGGAATGGTTGAGCAGGTTTTCACTTTTCAAATGCTGATTCAGCAGCTCCAGAGCTTCATTTCTATCCATTTTTAATCCCCCTGTTCTCTATTCGTTTCAATATCCATAAAATCCACTAATTCATGTACCAATATATGTTTCTCTTTATCCATAGTAGCAATATGCCCTGAATTAGGCAAGCTTACCATTCTGACCCGGCTGTTGAGCAGATGCTCTTTTATATATTCAACACTTCCGCTCCTGACTGCCCGGTCCTGTAAAGACTGTACCAACATCGAAGGCAGCCTGAGCTCCTCCAGTTCTTTCATAATAGTGTTCCTGAGTTGGGTAAGGCTGGTGTATGCTTTGACAGGATAACAATTATAATCGAATCTGCCCTGCTGGGCCAGTTCGTTCTCTTTCCTGGCTCCTTTGGTGAAGTATGGGACCAGATGATGCATAACCGGAGCTGCTGCCGATAGGATTCGGTACTGGGTAAAGACCGGGGCATTTATTGCTACCACCCCTTTTAATCCCTGCAGGTGGATACCGGCATGCAGGGAGAGCAGTCCTCCCATAGACAGGCCGGCGATAAAAACGTGCTGGTATTCCTTCAGCAGTCTTTCCCCTTCGTTCTGCACCGCTTCATACCAGTCATGCCAGGTAGTAGTATTCAAATCGCCCGGATGAGTACCATGACCGGGTAAGAGTATGCCGCTTATCGTACAGCCATTTATGTCGTGCAGCAGTTCTGCTGTCGGCAAAAGTTCTGAAGGTGAAGCAGTAAAACCATGCAGAAAAAGCAAAGCCTTATCGGTATCCCCTTGCAGATAAAATGGATTGGCTTGGGGATTATAAATCTTCATTCTATCGCTTCCCAATATTATTTCTCTAATAAAATTATATACAAAAAAGCAGGTAGATTTACTACCTGCCTTTAGATTCTCGACAAGATGCCATGTCTATGATTAGTTCAGGTATAAATATTATTTACAGCAGTGGTGCGATGAAAACCAATGAGACTATGGCCATAAGTTTAAGCAGAATATTCAGTGAAGGCCCGGCGGTATCCTTACAGGGGTCACCCACCGTATCCCCAACTACTCCTGCTGCATGAGCATCACTGCCTTTTCCGCCGTAATTTCCAGATTCAATATATTTCTTAGCATTGTCCCAGGCTCCCCCTGCATTGGCCAGCATTATCGCCAGACATACCCCGGAAGCAATAGAACCAGCCAGCATTCCGACCAGAGCTTCACCTTTCAGGCACAACCCTACCAGTACCGGTGCTATAATTGCCAACAGGCCTGGCACTACCATTTCCCTAATGGCAGATCTGGTGCTGATATCTACGCAGCGGGCATAATCAGCTTTGGCGGTTCCTTCCATCAGCCCGGTGATTTCCCGGAACTGTCTTCTAACTTCTTCCACCATTTCAGCAGCTGCTCTTCCTACCGCTCCCATGGTCAGAGCACAGAAGAAGAAGGGCAGCATAGCACCTATCAGAACACCTACCATAACCATGGGGTTCAGCAGGTTAACGGATTCGATTCCGGCTACCTGAGAAAAAGCGCTCAACAGGGCCAGGGCCGTTAAGGCCGCAGAACCTATAGCAAAGCCTTTACCTATAGCAGCGGTAGTGTTTCCTACCGAGTCCAATCTGTCAGTGGTTTCCCGTACCTCGTGAGGTAGTTGAGCCATTTCGGCAATACCACCCGCATTATCAGCTATGGGGCCATAAGCGTCAACTGCCACCACCATTCCTGTAGTGGCCAGCATTCCAACCGCTGCCAGGGCGATACCGTAAATGCCCCCGGTCAGATATGCTGTTACAATCGCAGTACAGATAATCAGGATGGGGATAAGGGTAGAAAACATACCTACTCCCAATCCAGATATGATAACCGTAGCAGGTCCGGTAAGAGCGGACTTAGCTATACCCTTAACCGGTTTATACTCATCCGAAGTATAGTATTCAGTGACCAGACCGATGATAGTTCCAGCTACCAAACCGGCTACCAGGGACCAGAATACTCCAAAGTATGCTTCTGGCAGTAAATATTTGACCGCGAAATAAGCCATCACTATTAGAATCGCGGCTGAGCTGAAGGTACCAGCGTTTAATGCTTTGAGGGGATTGGTCTTTTCGTTGGTTCTTACAAAAAAGGTACCAATTATGGAAGCAAATACTCCCCCAGCAGCTATAACTGCAGGCAGGAATATTCCTCCCACACCGTACAAGGCTACTCCTACTGCACCCAGAGTCATAGCCGAGATAATTGAGCCTACGTATGATTCAAACAGGTCAGCTCCCATACCGGCTACGTCTCCTACATTGTCGCCTACATTGTCAGCTATGGTAGCAGGGTTTCTGGGATCGTCTTCGGGAATTCCTGCTTCTACTTTACCCACCAGGTCAGCACCAACATCCGCAGCTTTAGTATAGATTCCACCACCTACGCGGCCAAACAAGGCTATAGAACTGCCCCCCAGAGCAAATCCATTAACTATCGATGGTTCTCCAAAAATTATGTATAGTATTCCCAGTCCCAACAGGCCTAATCCAGAAACCGCCATCCCCATTACTGCCCCGCCGGAAAAAGCTATTCCCAGAGCAGCATTCTGTGAGGTCCGAGCAGCGTTGGCAGTCCTGACATTGGCCTTGGTAGCTACGCTCATACCAATAAAACCAGCTGTAGCAGAACATATCGCACCTACCAGGAAACAGATGGCCGTCTGCCAGCTGTTGTTGGGCAGGGCTAATCCGAGTACCAGAAATATAAAAACTACAAAAGCTGCCAGAGCCGTATATTGTCTTCTTAAAAAGGCCATGGCCCCTTCATGAATATGTCCTGCTATTTCTATCATTCTTTCATTGCCAGGGTCTGCTTTGTTTACCCTTCCGGCCAGATAAACCGCAAAAAGGAGAGCAACTGCTCCTGCTGTGGGAGCATAAATTGTCAGGTTTTCTAACACGATAACAAATCCTCCTTATATAATATAACGAAGTGAAATCAAGGTATTATTTATAGTATGGCAATTACCAGGGTCAAGATCATAAATACCGCAACCAGCCAGGCTGTGACCTTAGCTAATAATTCATCCAGCCCTTTCTTTTTCCCGCCAAACAGGGCTTCACTTCCACCTGCGATGCTGCCTGATAAACCAGCACTTTTACCCGATTGAAGCAGTATTGTAGCAATTAGCCCGAGTCCAATCAGAACCTGAACAACCAGGGCAATAGTTCTCAGCATGATTTCACCTCCGTTTCAAGCAATAGCTCATTAGAGCCAAAATATATTTTAACATAAAGATATTGCTTTTAACAATATGCTGCTTGAATTAAGCTCTAATGCTGTAAAAAACATCCTTACCCCGGTATTGAGCAAAAATGTCTAGTTCCTCTTCAATTCTCAGCAGTTGATTGTATTTTGCTACCCGGTCGGTTCTGGCCGGAGCCCCGGTCTTTATCTGTCCAGCCCCAGTAGCTACCGCAATATCCGCAATAATTGCATCTTCAGTTTCCCCTGAACGATGGGATATGACACAGGTATAACCAGCTCTCTTAGCCATATTCATAGCATCCAGGGTTTCACTCAAGCTGCCGATCTGGTTGACTTTTATAAGGATGCTGTTGGCAACTCCAGTTTCAATCCCCCGGGCTAATCTCTCGGTATTAGTTACGAATATATCGTCTCCTATCAGCTGGATTCTGTTTCCCAGCCGGTCAGTCAGCTTTTTCCATCCTTCCCAGTCATCTTCATCCAGCCCATCTTCCAGTGATATAATGGGATATTTATTGACCAGCCCTTCATAAAAATCTATCATTTCTTCCGAAGTTAATATTTCATTGCTGCTTTCCAGATGATATTTACCATCTTTATAGAGTTCACTGGCGGCCACATCCAGTCCCAGATATATGTCCTGCCCCGCTTTATAGCCTGCCTGGTCTATAGCTTCCATTATTGCATCCAGGGCGGCCTGGTTAGAGGGCAGATCAGGAGCGAATCCTCCTTCATCACCAACTGCAGTTGCCAGTCCTTTAGCACTGAGCACTTTTTTCAGGGTATGATATACTTCTACTACCATTCTGAGCCCTTCCGCAAATGTTTCAGCCCCGGCTGGTATTACCATGAATTCCTGAATATCTACGTTATTATCGGCATGTTGGCCGCCATTCATAATATTCATATGGGGGACCGGGATCTCCCGGGCATTCACTCCACCTATATACTGGTATAACGGCAGACCCAGGTAGTCAGCGGCGGCTCGGGCAGCAGCCAGTGAAACCCCTAATATAGCATTGGCACCCAGTTTGCTCTTGTTCGGAGTACCATCCAATTCTATCATCAGAGTATCAATATCAATCTGTCGCACAGCTTCCATGCCAAGGATTTCCGGAGCAATGATTTCATTGACATTATCAACTGCTTTCAACACGCCTTTACCGTTATACCTTTTTTTATCTCCATCCCGAAGCTCTACTGCCTCATGAGCTCCGGTGGAAGCCCCGGAAGGTACTATAGCTCTGCCCATGGTACCATCTTCTAATATAACTTCTACCTCTACCGTAGGATTCCCCCGAGAATCCAGGACTTCTCTGGCAAATACATCAACTATTACACTCATTATTATTACCCCTTTCAATAAAATAAGCATGTTTCCCGATCAACATTTCCTGTCTTTAAATTATCCACCCTCGATAAGGGTGGTGCCCGTCATTTCCGGAGGTTTTTCCACTCCAAGCAACCCCAGGATAGACGGTGCAATATCCTGCAGAGAACCTCCTGACCTTAATCTGGATTCTCGATATTGGTCAGAGATCAATATGAAGGGAACCAGATTGGTGGTATGGGCGGTTAAACATCCACCGGTAAGCGGACAGATCATCTCTTCACAGTTGCCGTGGTCGGCAGTTATGAGTACTATGCCCTCTTTTCGCAGGACACACTCTACTACCTCTAAAAGACATCTATCTACAGTCTGGACGGCTTTTATAGCTGCGGCCAGGTTGCCGGTATGACCTATCATATCCGGGTTGGCATAATTCAAAATGATAACATCATAATAATCCCGGTCCAGTTCTTTAATAACCCGTTCGGTCACTTCTGCAGCACTCATCTCGGGCTGTAAATCATATGTTTCCACCGGGGGGGATGGAATCAGTATTCTATCTTCACCAGGATTGGCCTGTTCAATTCCGCCATTAAAAAAGAAAGTGACATGAGCATATTTTTCGGTCTCAGCAATCCGCAGCTGTTTTTTATCCTGCTTCGAAAGCCATTCCCCCAGGGTATTATCCAGATGCTGGGGGGGGAATGCTATAGGTGCGTTGAGTTTAATATCATACCGGGTCATACAAACATAATGAGTGGCCGGCCATTTAATTCGGTCAAAATCCTTAAAATCCATATCTACCAGGGCATGGCTTATTTCCCGCGCCCGATCGGCCCGGAAATTAAAAAAGATAATACTATCTCCATCCTCAATGGTGCCCCGGGGAAATCCCTGTTCATCCAGGATAATTAATGGTTCTATAAATTCGTCGGTGACATCAGCCTGATAACTTTTTTCGATGGCTGCCAGTGGATCCAGGGCCAGATGACCTTCGCCCAGAACCATAGCTTTATATGCCTTTTCCACCCGGTTCCAGCGCTTGTCCCGATCCATGGCATAAAATCGCCCCATTATGGTAGCAATCTTACCAGTCCCTGATTCCTCCATTTTTTCCTGCAGCCTGCGCACATATTCAATTCCACTGTGAGGTTCGGTATCTCGCCCGTCTAAGAAAGCATGGACCAATACTTTTTTTATATTCTGACGCTGGCAAAAATCCAGGAGGGCATAGATGTGGTCCATATGGCTGTGTACTCCTCCATCTGACACTAGCCCCATTAAATGCAAAGCCCCTCCATTATTCCTGCTTTGCTCAGCTGCTGCTAAAAATGCTTCATTATCGAAAAAAGAGCCGTCTTCAATAGCGTTGTTAATGCGAGTTATTTCCTGGTACACAATGCGTCCGGCACCAATATTAAGGTGCCCGACTTCGGAGTTGCCCATCTGTCCCCAGGGTAGACCTACATGTTTTCCAGAACTATTTAACCGGGTATCGGGATATTCTTGTTGTAATCTGTAAAAATTTTTGGGATTAGCCAGGGTTATAGCGTTTCCCGAACATGCTTCCCCTTCACCCCAGCCATCCAGAATCATTAATACCAGAGGTTTCTTATCCATTTCCAACCAACCTTACTATATTAGCCAAAGATACTGGATTTAGACTAGCTCCACCTATCAGTGCCCCATCTATATCTTCCTGCTGCATAAACTCTTCTATATTCTCTTCTTTAACACTTCCGCCATATAAAACCTTTACTGCCTGGGCTGCCGCTGGCCCATACTTTAGCTCCAGTCGCTGGCGAATAAAGCGGCTCATCTCTTGTGCGTCCTGTCCACTGGCATTCATACCTGTACCAATGGCCCAGATCGGCTCATAGGCTATAACCAGCTTTTCTCCCTCTTCCAGCGATAAGCCATAGAGGGCCTGGTCCAACTGCTGGCTTACTACCTTTTCGGCCTGCTGGGCTTTTCTTTCCACCAACGTTTCTCCAATACACAGAATTGGAATCAGTCCCGCCCTGCTGGCAGTGATCAATTTTTTGTTAACGATAAGGTCGGTCTCGCCCATAACCTGCCTTCTTTCCGAATGTCCGATTATTACATATCTGCATCCGGCATCTATAAGCATGGCAGCTGATATTTCTCCGGTATAAGCGCCATTTTTTTCCCAGAAGACATCCTGAGCACCCAGGTGAACCTGGGAATCTGCCAGCAGTTCATAAAGCGGATACAATGCTGTAAACGGAGGACATATGAGTATTTCAGTTCCGGTGATGTCTTCAATCAGGGGTAATAATTCCATAACAAAAGACTTGGCTGTACCGATTTCCTTGTTCATTTTCCAATTACCCGCAATCAACGGTGTCTTCATCCAACCACCCCCTTAAGCCTTACAATACCTAATGTTCACAAACCGCTACCCCGGGCAATTCTATTCCCTCCAGGAACTCCAGGGTTGCGCCACCTCCAGTGGAAATATGAGTTATACCTGCTTCTAAACCCAGATCATGAACTATGACACTGGTATCGCCTCCTCCTATGACGGTAGTGGCAGGTGAATCGGACAGAGCCTGAGTAATTGCTCGGGTTCCATTGGCAAATTGTTCATATTCAAATACTCCCAGTGGACCATTCCAGACTACCGTTTGCGCTTCTTTAATAAGATTCTTAAACTTCTCCACTGTTTTGGGGCCAATATCAAGTATCATCTTCCCAGCACTTACTGCATCTACATCCACTATGTCTGCGGCAGCATCTGCAGATATCTCATCCGCTACCACCACATCCTGGGGAAGCACCAGACGCACGTTTTTGCTTTGAGCTGCCTGCATTAAGCCCCTGGCTTCCTCCAGCAGACCATCTTCACAGATTGATTTGCCTATATCCTTACCCTGAGCTTTTAAAAATGTATTGGCCATACCGCCGCCAATCAGAATGGTATCCATTTTATCCAGGAGATTATGAATTAACCCTAATTTATCAGCAACTTTGGCTCCCCCCAGAATAGCCATCCTGGGTTTTTCTCCATCCTCCAGTACTTTTCTTAACATGGCCACTTCGTTTTCCATGAGAAAACCTGGGTAAGCCGGCAGATAGTCAGCAATGCCAGTAGTCGAAGAATGGGCGCGATGGGCAGTGCCAAAGGCATCATTTATAAAAATATCCCCCAGGGAGGCCAGCTGCCTGGAAAATTCGGGGTCGTTTTTCTCCTCCCCTTCATAATATCTTACGTTTTGCAGCAGCAGCACTTGGCCATCCTGCAGCTTCTGTACCGCTTTTTGAACTTCTTCCCCTATACAGTCATCTACCATGGTGACAGGCATATTTAAAAGAGAGGACAGGCGAGAAGCTACTTTATCAAGGCTATACTTGCCATTTCTCTTCCCCTTGGGTCGTCCCAGATGACTCATTAAAATTAGTCGGCCACCTTGCTGTAAAACATACTGAATAGTTGGTAAAGCGGCGGTAATTTTAGCATCGTCTAGAATATTATTTTCTTTATCAGTTGGCACATTGAAATCTACTCGTATTAATACCCGTTTTCCTCTAAGTTCCAGATTGCGCAAACTTCTCACTACTTACACCTCCGTAAATAATCGATCTCATTTAAGCCTGCCTATATATGAGACTGCATCAACAACTCTCATAGAATAACCCCATTCATTATCATACCAGGCGATAACCTTGGCCATATTATCCCCCATAGTCATAGTTAAAAGTCCATCTACTACTGATGAATTATTTTCGCCTCGGTAGTCACTGGACACCAGTTCTTCTTCGGTATATCGCAAAATCCCCTTCAACTCATTCTGGCTGGCCTGGAGGAAGGCATTATTAATATCATCGGTGGTAGCTGATTTCTCTAGTTCAACAGTTAAATCTACCAGCGAAACCGTGGGAGTTGGAACTCTAATTGCCATTCCATCTAATTTTCCTGCCAGCTCTGGTATTACCAGCCCCAACGCGCTGGCGGCTCCTGTAGTGGTTGGTACGATCGATAGTCCGGCTGCACGAGCCCTGCGCAAATCATCATGGGCCAGATCTAAAATACGCTGATCATTAGTATAAGAATGGACCGTAGTCATCATACCCCTGTTGATTCCGAATTTGTCCATTAACACTTTAGCCACCGGAGCCAGACAGTTGGTAGTACATGAAGCATTGGAAATTATCTGATATTCTGGCCGACACTGCTGGTGATTTACCCCCATGACCATAGTAAAATCAATCTTCTTACCGGGAGCCGTTATCAAGACCTTTTCGGCCCCGGCCTGCAAATGCTTGGAGGCTTTGTCCTTACTCCGAAAAGCACCGGTACCTTCAATGACTATCTGCACCCCCAGCTCTTTCCAGGGCAGCTTTTCCGGATCTTTCTCGGATAAGTATTTAATATTTTTCCCCTTTATAATAAGACCATCATCCTGTATTTTAACATCACCCTGATATTCTCCATGTATAGAATCATATTTAAATAGATGTGCTGATGTTTTTGCATCACCCAGATCGTTGATAGCCACGATGTCCAGATCATCTCTGTCCATCGCAATTCTGCCTACCAGCCGTCCAATACGTCCAAACCCATTTATAGCCGCTTTAATAGCCATCATGATCACCCTTTCTAATGAATTAATTTAATAATTTCTCTGGCAGCTCCCTCATCTGTTATCAGAACATCAAGCCTTCCATAACCCAAAACTGCTTTAATAGCCTCAGCCTTGCTTTTACCTCCCGCCACAGCTACTACCGTCTCAATATTACTCAAGTCACTCATTTCCAAACCTATACCAGGAACTTCATATACTATATTGCCCTTTTCATCAAAATAATATCTAAAGGCTTCAGCAACAGCATGTTTTTCCTGCAGCATCGATATAATGGACGGAGAAAGGTCTCTCCTCACTGCCATTTCCATAGCCGGTCCAATACCGTGCATCAGTATATCACTGGATTTGATGAGCTTCAGCAGCTCTTTTATATGAATATCTTCTTTTAAAATTTGGGCCGTATTTTCCTCTATATTATCAGGAATGTGCAGCAGTCTATACTGGGCACCCATGGAATCTGCAATATTAGCGGCTATGGTTCCAGCCTGCTGTTTCAAGCCTTCACCCAATCCTCCCCGGGCTGGAACAACCAGAACATCATTCATTTTGATGCTGCCGTTCACAGCAGCTGCCATTTCGGCCAGGGTAGTGCCACCGGTTACCGCCAGTATACTGCCTGGTTTTAGCACTTTTCTTAAATAACCTGCCGCAGCCCGGCCCAAATCTTTCTTACTTAAATAGTCTGCACTGGAATCCCCAGGCACAATAATCACATCTCTGATATTAAATTTTTGTTTGATCTTCTCTGCCAGCGGCTGGATACTTAACAGGGAGGGGATAAGTTCACTTATATCCCGGAGCATTTCTTTACCAGATATGCTGATGTGTATGCCTGCAGAAGTAGAGTTTACGGCGCCCCGGGACTTTAATTGCTCAATTTCATTGCGAATAGTTCTTTCTGAATAATTCAGTTCTTTACACAACTGCCGTCTTCCTATCGGTTCATGGTAGTAAATATGTCTTAAAATCCGATATCTGGTTTCAATAATAACCATAGCCTCAGGAGCAAACCTTTCCATAACAAGAATTATTTTATCCATTTCATAACCTCGTTCTCGTTATTTATTACAGTTTGCGGGACAAGATGTTATCCCAGGGGCGATTTCGTCCCACTCTGAATAAAGAACACCTTGAAAATTCTTATTTTGATTATATTATATCACATAGCTAGGTAAATGATGTATCCAATCCAGCATATAAAATAGTCTGCCCGATATCATTGTTCGGGAGATTATTTATCTCATATGCTGCTTGCCGGTCATAATATCTAGTATTGCAGGGCATGCTCAATAGGAAGAACAAATACCGTTGCCAGACCTTCTTCAACTATTCTTTTAGCATCCTCTTGGTCTGATTGTATCTTCTGGAGCTTCTTTTTTTGAGTATGTTCTTTAATAATCTGCAGCACTAATTGAGCCTCTTCGTCTTCAACCCCGCTGATTATTGTACGGTTCCCTTTTTTTAAAAAGCCTCCGGAACTTATCAATCCGGTCATATGAATCCCATGCTTAATAAGTTCTTCACTTAGACCAGCGGCAATTTGTTCATTTACTATCGCAACAATAAGCTTCATCTTCTTACCCCCTATCACTATTGGCGGCCAGCGAGTATGCCTCTATTATGTCGCTTCTGCTGATTATTCCCATTAATTTATTGTGGTCAGCCGGATCTACCACCGGAAGGCGCCCTACGTCCCCTTCGGCCATTTTTTCCATCACCTTTCCTATGGTATCCTGGGGAAATACACATATTAAATGATTATTCACTATATCTTTTAATAAACGCGTTTCATCTCCATCGTTTTTGATTGCTCTCCATACCTGTTCATAAGTAACTAAAGCAGCAAGCTGCTCTCCTTCCATTACCGGGAATCCGGTAAAGGACCTCTGCAGCATTTGTTCTTTGGCAGCCTTTAAACTCATGTTGATATCCAGAGTTTCAACATCTACTGTCATAACCGACTCTACTGGCATTATTCCCATCAAATCAACATTCTGCCCTTTCCTAACATTTACCCCTCTCCTGGCCAACTTCATAGTGTAGATCGATTCCGGACATAAACCTTTGGATACCAGTGAACTGATCACGCATACCAGCATCAGAGGCAGCACTACCTTGTAGTCTCCGGTCATCTCAAAAATAATAATGATTCCGGTAATAGGGGCCTGCGAAATACCTGCAAATACCCCTGCCATTCCTACTAGAGCGTATGCTCCTGGTGCAGCAGTGATGGTTGGAAACACTTTGTCCACCAGGTATCCAAAACTGCCTCCCAGCATAGAACCCATGAATAGACTAGGAGCAAATACCCCGCCAGAGCCGCCTGAACCGATGGTGAGTGATGTTGCTATCAATTTGGCAAATAGAAGAATAAAAACTAAAACCCAGGGCAGTTCATTCCTCAACACTAATTCTACATTCTCATATCCTACTCCGAAAACCTGGGGGTAATGAAGGCCTATAAAGCCAACCATTAAGCCACCGATCACCGGTTTAACATATTCAGGAATAATTTTTATCTTTTCAAATAAATCTTCCGAAGCATATAGTGTTTTATTATATATAACTGCAAATATACCTGCCAGTATTCCCAGTACCACATAAAATATCAGTTCTTCCGGAGATACCAGTTCGTAGGGCTGTACCATGAAAGAAGGGTTATCGCCCCAGTATACACGGCTTACTATAGCTGAAATTACTGAACTTATGACTATGAGTATAAAGTTGTTGGTGGTAAACCTACCCAGAATAATCTCTTGAGCAAAAAGTACTCCGCCGATAGGAGCATTAAAAGTAGCTGAAATTCCTCCTGCAGCTCCACAGGCGACCAGAGTTTTTAAAATATCCGGTGAAACTCTTAATATTTGTCCGACTGTTGATCCTATCGCTGAACTGATCTGAACAATAGGGCCTTCCCGTCCAGCTGAACCACCTGAACCAATAGTAATAGCAGATGCCAGGGCCTTTATCAATACTACCCGCGGCCTTAAAATCCCATCATTCTCTGCTACTGCATACATGACTTCCGGTACTCCATGACCCTTGGCCTCACGAGCCAAAAAATAGACGATGGGACCAACCAGTAATCCTCCCAATGCCGGGACCAGAATTACATAGTATTTGCCTAAAAATGATCCCAGAACACTCTCAGTACCGGTAAAAAAGCCGGTATGAAACAGCCCGATAAGTGTTTTGAAGCCAATCGCAGCAAAACCGGTTCCCAAACCAATAAATGCCGCGATGACTAAAAGCATTGAGGAATCAAGCCAGTAATTACTGCTTCGATTACTTTCCAGGTTTGTTCTAAAATTCATAAACTTAATCCATTCCTTAAACTGTGATTCCGTAAAATCAGTTAAATGCAAAGAAATCCTAATTGATAATATTGAGGTGGAAGAAAAAGCTGCCTCCCAGATGGATGCAGCAGTTGACATCGAATACTATGATATTTTCCCACTATTCAATAATATTTTCAATACCTTTTACGAGCCATGGTAGATGGGATCCCCATTTCCTGACGATATTTAGCTACTGTTCTCCTGGAAATCCTGATCCCTTTTTGTTTTAATAACTTGGATATGACTTCATCACTTAATGGTTTGCTGCTATCTTCAGCGTTAATAATCTCTTCTACCATATGTTTGATACTCTTGGAAGACACTTTACTACTGCTTCCATATGAATCAACTCCTGTGCTGAAGAAGTATTTTAACTCAAATAAACCCTGGGGGGTCTGAATATATTTGTTAGTTGTTGCCCTGCTGACCGTTGATTCATGAACATCAACAGCTTCCGCAACTTTACGCAGGTTGAGAGGCTTCATATATTCTACTCCCTTATCCAAAAAATCGGTCTGAATGTCTACTATGCTGCGGGCCACCTTGTAAAGGGTCATGCGTCTTTGCTCTATACTGCGTATAAGCCATATAGCGGAACCCATTTTATCTTCCAGATATTTTTTGGCATCCTGGGAAAAATTATCATTTTGATGTAATATCCGTTTATAAACATTATTTACTATCAGGCGAGGAAAATTCAAATCATTAACTATTACTACATATTCTCCCTCAACTTTTTCAACAAAGACATCGGGCATGATATATTTAACTTCATCGTAGCTGCTGTATTGGAGTCCTGGCTTGGGGTCCAGGGTGCGTATAAGATCACATACGTCCTGAACCTTATTTACCGGTATAGATAAGGCCTGGGCTATTTTATTAAGCTTGGCCTTGGCCAGGTCTTCCATATGATGCTGTATAATGCGGGTGGCGATAGAATTTTCTTTATTATAATACCTGAGCTGCAATAACAAGCACTCCGATAAATCCCGGGCTCCAACCCCATGCGGATGGAAGGATTGAATCATACTCAATACTTCATCCACTTTTTCCATTGGAACCTTTAGATTTGATGACACTTCCTTCAAGTCAACACATAGATATCCTGTTCTATCTATACTTCCAATAAGGTAATGGCCTACAACCAGATCGTCTTCTTCTTTGCTGCTCAGATGAAGCTGGAATTCCAGATGTTCATAAAGACTAGGTCTTTTAGAAAGGAAATTTTCCAGGGATGGACTTTCTTCCCGGTTGGTGGGAGTATATTCTATATCTCTATCATTGTAGTACTCCACTATGTCTTCTATTTTATTATCGCTTTCGCGTTCACTCTCTACTTTATCAGATTCAGGGCTTTCTTCAGGCTCTTTCACTTCCAGGAAGGGATTTTCCTGAAGTTCCTGCTCAATATACTCACTCAACTCAATGGTAGACATCTGCAGGATAGCAATGGCCTGACGCAATTCAGGAGTCATCATCAATTTCTGCTGTTGTTCCAGGAAAACATCCTGTGTCAGCCTCATCTTGGTCCCTCCGCTTCAAATACTATCCATTCCTTAGATTTCGTCATAAAATTACAAGTTCCTGCTTTTACTGCTTATTGCTGCTCTCCGGCAGCTTGTTCGATCATTGATTCGAGTTTTCTCATCCGGTAAGCTGTACCCGATTTACTCAATGGAGGTTCGAGCATAGCACCCAGTTCCTTTAACGAATAATCCGGGTATTCGACTCTTAGTATGGCTAGTTCTCGCATATTACTGGGAAAGCTATCCCAACCATTGTTTTCTATATACTGTTTAATTAAATCTACCTGCCGCAGTGACGCATCTACCGTTTTAGCCAGATTAGCCGTTTCGCAATTCACCTGCCGGTTAACATTGTTGCGTACGGATTTCAAAATTCGAACATTTTCAAAGTCCAAGAGAGCTTTGTTGGCTCCCACCAGACGCAGGAAATCTACTATTTTTTCGCCTTCTTTGAGATAGATGACCAGATTGGTCTTTCTCTCCACCAGGCCCGCCGGGAGATCATATAAACCCATAAGCTTTTTGATATCTCCCGCCATCTTACTATCATTACAAATAATTTCTAGATGGTAGCTGCCTTCCGGGCGGTTAATAAATCCCCGGCTCAAAAATAATCCTCGCAGATAGGCTCTTTTACAGCAGGATTTTCCTAATAGTGCCCAGTTGATCCTTTTACTTATTCCACCCTGCTTGTTTACATTAATGATATCCTCCAGGACTCGGAATTCATCCGCGCTCATCTCTGCACTAACCATATAATAACGATTTTTGCGGAAAAATCTTCTGGTTGCTACGTTTACTGTAGATTGCAGTCCATAAACATTTTTGAACATCTTAAAGGCTTTCCTGGCAGTAGCTGCATTGTCTAAGGTGAGGCTTAGACTGTATTTTTCCTCTTTTAAGGACAACTTGCCGCTGCTCATAAATAATGCTGAAAGCTCCGCTTTTTGACAGCAGTCTTTTTCACCCATCTCTCGTGCCAATTCATTACGTACATCATTGGAAAAACTCATAGCTTTTTTTCTCCCCGGCTTTACTCAGTCTATCAGTTCCAGTATGGCTCGAGCCAGTTTATCAGAATCATGCCAGGCAACTTCGTCATCAGAGACCAGATCGTGTTTAATGATTTTAACACCCATATTCTGAATATCTTCGTAAGCAGGCCGTACTGGGACAGCTTCTTCCTGCCGGTATCGAATAAGTCTGGTTTCATCAATAGTGCCCGAATTAATAATCATATAGTCTATCAGCTGCTGGTTTATATGTCGATTGATTACCTGTAGATGGTCAGCAGCAGTAAAATCATCTGTTTCACCTTTTTCGGTCATTATATTGCTGACATAAATTACCGGCGCCCTGGCTCTTTCAATAGACTCAGTCACCTTTTGAACCAGCAGGTTGGGTATTATGCTGGTATACAGGCTGCCAGGTCCCAGTACAATTGCATCAGCTTCATGAATGGCCAGCAAAGTCTCAGGAACGGGCAGACATTTATCCGGTATAAGGGATATTCTCTCTATTTTCCCCTCATGGTTCCTGATACGAGTTTCACCTACTACTGTACTGCCATTTTTCATACTGGCAGCCAGTACTACTGGTTCCAGGGTAGCTGGTAAAACCACCCCCCTGACCGCCAGGACCTTACTAACTTCTTGGATGGCTGAAACAAAATCTCCCGCAATCTCACTCATGGCCACCAACAGCAGATTACCCAAATTGTGTCCCTGCAAGCCTCCCCCTGCTTTGAACCGGTGTTGAAACACCTTATCCATTAAGGTCTCAGTTTCCGCCAGGGCTACCAGACAATTACGAATATCTCCGGGCGGTAAAACACCCATTTCCGCCCTGAGTCTTCCGGAACTGCCTCCATCATCACTGACTGTAACTACTGCGGTCAACTGGGAGGTATATCTTTTTAAACCTTTCAATAGTACCGCAAGTCCAGTTCCTCCACCAATAACAACTATCCTGGGTTCTCTATCTCTGTCCATTCACTCCTCCAATTTTGACCTGGTATTATCTCTATGTTTGACCAGTACACTATACCCCATATTCGTGAGTTGTTTGGCTATATATTCAGCCAGTACCACCGAGCGGTGCTGCCCTCCCGTACATCCAATAGATAGAGCCAGATTAGTCTTTCCTTCTTTGATATAATGAGGAATCAAATACTTTAACAGACCCATGAATCTGCGGTTAAAAGCACGGGTAACTGCAGAATCCAGTACAAAATCCCGGACTTCCTGATCCATGCCGGTCATAGTCTTCATGATCGGATCATAAAATGGGTTGGGCAGGAATCTAACATCAATAACCAGATCTGAATCCAATGGTATTCCCATTTTATATCCAAATGAGACTACATTAATTGAAAATCCATTAATAGCCTCTTCAGCATAGAGACTGATTAATTTCTCTCGTAATTCACGGGAAGTAGTGGCTGAAGTATCGATAACCACGTTAGCCTGACCACGCAGTTCTTCCAGCATGGTTTTTTCAATCTGGATAGCTTCCAAGAGCCTCCACCGTCCAGACAGCGGATGTTTCCTTCGGGACTCCTTAAAGCGCCGTACCAGAACCTCATCGGAAGCTTCCAGGAATAGTATTTCATACTGGATGTTCTCCTGTTCTAACTCCCCCAGGGCTCTGGATAGATCATGGAAAAAGTCGCCCCCCCGGGCGTCTATAACCAGAGCCACTTGGTCAATTTTACCCTCTGATTGTACACCCAGTTCTACAAACTTGGTCAGCAGTGCCGGTGGGAGATTATCAACGCAGTAATAACCAATATCCTCCAGACAGTTAACTGTCTGAGTTTTTCCTGCTCCGGATAATCCGGTAATTATAAGTATGCGCAATACTTCACTTTTTTTGACCACCCTTTATATCCCCCCCCGGACCGGTTATTGGCTATTCTCTCTTCATCAATGCCTAATTCATCTACTATCCAGCTGCCATAATCAAGTTTTCCAACTGTTGCTTGAAAATGTGAGTCACTGTTAATTATGAAATCTACACCAACCCGGTTAGCTTCAATTATATCAGAAATAGATGGATATTTATGGCCACAATTTATTTCAAATAAAACATTATTTTTTATACAGGCCCGGGAAACCTCTCCGATATCCACCTTAAAAAATAAACCTGGATGAGCCAGGATATCTAATTCCGGATGCTGGCAAATTACTTCTACTACCGCTTTAGTATTAGCATTCACCGCCTTATCCCTGAAACTCCTGCCCAGATGACGCATAGAGTTCTGCACCATAATATTCCAGCCATCTTTAATGGTCTTGGGAAGAGTATACGGGTGCAAACCTGCGATCAATATATCCAGTTCTTCTATATACTCCTTATCGATGTCCAGAGTTCCCTCTAGATCTCTTATATTAGCTTCCGCTCCCAGCAGTATGGTTATATCAGCCTGCTGGCTTTGAAGGTCGACGATTTCCTGCTTTATTTTCAGATAATCATCTGCGTTTTTCACACCGATAACTGCAGCCAAAGGCCCATGATCCGTTATAGCAACTTCTTGTAAGCCTCTATCAACGGCTGCATTAACTATGTCTTCGACACTTTGCCGACCATCACTATGTCTTGAATGAGTATGGTAATCGCCATAGAATTTCATAACTACCACCTCCTCACCTATAATTTGTCCATTATTTTCTGATTATAGTACTCCGACATTTAATACTCATTAAAAAGAAAAAACCAGGGCTATATCCCCTGGTCCAGGCCGACGACGAAAGCCCCCTCCGGGGATAACAATGTAAAGTTCGCGCAAAACTCACAAAATAATCGAAACGAATCTCAGCATTATTTCAAAAATCCCGCTCAATCGACGTACTCAGGCACGCCTCAATCACGGACTTCTCTGTTTTTCGAGCACAGTGAGCGTAAACTGTGGTCCTGTGAGCTTCCGTCATCGGCCTGATTTCACTCATGTATTAACCCTTTGTTTTTTATTTAGCCAGCTGTTCTTTAAGATAGTCTATCATCTTTACCGGGGTGGGGTTGATACCATATTCTAGGGCCAGGTAGACACTGGCGTAATCACCTACATATATAAGAGAGAAAACTCGGGCTAAATAAGATTCCCCTCTGCTGCTAACTTCAATTATGTGTTTCACCTGGTCTTTTATTATAGTTTTACTTATTTCGATACGCTTTTTGATACGCTCATTATCCCCATTATCTCTCAAAATAATATAAACCTGCCGGCGCAGTAAATCCTGAGGAACTTCAAAGCCTACGATTTCGTTATGGTTAAGTTCGGGAAATACATTATAATAGGCAGGACTTTTGGCGTTTTCATTAATCTGTGCTTTCCAGCGCTGAGCCGCTACCTCTGATACACCTGTAGTTCCCCAAATTACCGGAAAATTACCCCGAGTTTTCCCAGCGATAACGCGAGCTATATTTATCGGCACATCTAAGGTGGGATTTAGAGATTCTCTGAGCTGTTTTAATATTTCAACTGTTTCTTTTATTTCGTCCTCTATTCCTGACAATATCCCCATCTGGCCCAGTAGAAGAACCACCGGCGCAAACAGCCAGGCCGCGGCAGCCCGGGGTACAAAACCAGTTGGAACCTGGATAACCGCTTTATTATCTCGGCGAGCATATTCTGAAAGTTTCCCCCCACTGCTCAAGACTATAACGTCTGCTCCTCGATTTACAGCCTTTTGGTATGCTTCCAAGGTTTCCTCTGTATTTCCTGAATAGCTAACCGCAAAAACCAGAGTATCAGGTCCTACAAAAGCTGGAAGATTATAATCACGGTTCACTACCACCGGAATGCTAGCCTGCTTGGCCGCATAATTCCTTAGAATATCGCCTCCGATTGCAGAGCCTCCTAATCCGGTTACCACGACATTGCGGTAGACCTTCTTATACTGTTCGATAAAATCAAACTTTAGGCCCAGGCTGTTTTGGAACTGATCCGGCAGTTCATAAAGATATCCCATCATTTTTTCAACACTTAAATCATTCTGCATCTTGATCCCCCCTACCATCATGTATTTACTAAACTGAAGCAACCATTAGCTTTAACCCGTTAATAACTGAGCTGCAAGTGCCGGATTTTTTTATATAGCTTATGCCGGTAAAATCTGGTTCAGTACCTCTGGCTGCCGGGTATAAGCTATAAGCTTTATCAGTATTTAGATTATTTGTTACTATGGTCTATAGTTTAAATATACTAATTAATTATCAGCCGGGCACCTTATAAATAGTACAGAATCAAGGATAGATACGCTCCGGGCGTCCTTTACTATCTTTTCCCATGCCTTGCTTTACTATTACAGCTAACCCAGATATTCAACCAATGAATTTTTCCAGAGCCAATACTACACCTTCTTCTTCATTGGATCCAGTTACAAAGTCGGCTGCTTTTTTTACCAGCGGGTGCGCATTTCCAACCGCTACTCCAGTTCCTGCCCATTTGATCATGGGCAGATCGTTATAGCTATCTCCTATAGCCATAACCTCATGCTGCTGAATATTTAACTGGTCAGCAACGGCTGCCAGGGCTCTGGCTTTGGTAGCATAGCGGTCCATAATTTCCAGCGAATCATATTTAAACCTGGTCAGGTGAAGCTGCTCCCCATAAAGATTACTTATCATCTGTTCCATACCCTGCCTGTCGGACTTTCCCTCAAACACCGCCATAATCTCCAGAGGCTGGATTTCTCTTAGCATGCCAGGGACATCTGTAATAACTATCGGCTCAATTCCAGTTATTCTCGTATGTTTTTCCAGAACCGGTATTATTTTTCGGGTATATAACTGATCATTAGAATAAATATGGTAATCTATCTGCTCAGCTTCCAGCACATCGCTTATCTTTAATGCCAGTTCCCGGTCAATGGTACGTTCATACAGCACATCACCCGAATAAGCATTTTTCACCAGAGCCCCCTGGTAAGCAATCAGGGGCAGGTCCAGACCCAGCTGCTGTGCATAGGGAAGCGCTGCTCTAAACATCCTGCCGGTAGCTAGTATGATATGTACCCCCTGCGCTTTTACTCGCTGGATGGCTTTAATACATGCCGGTGATATACAGTGCCTGGAATCCAGCAGGGTATCATCCAGGTCGATCGCTGCCAGTTTAATGCTCATCTTTCATTCTGCTCCTGTTCCAATACCAGCCTTAGCAATGCTTCAGCTACTCCATGTTCCTCATTGGAAGAGGTAACATAATCCGCCGCGTTTTTCACTTCTTCCCGGGCATTACCCATAGCCACCCCTATTCCAGCCCATTTTATCATGGCCAGATCATTATAGCTGTCCCCCACTGCCATAACCTCCTCCTGCTGGATCCCGAAATAATCAGCAACCAGCCTCAGAGCATCGGCTTTATTGGCCAGAGGGTTCATTACTTCTAGGAAATATGGTTTGGACCTGATGATGTTGAGTGAACTGCCATATTGACGCTTTAGATCATTTTCCAGGTCCAAAAGCAATCTCTGATCCCGGATTACCGCCATTATTTTAATTGCTTCCTGTCCGCTCTTGCATGACTCAATCAGGTTATTCACTAATAGTGGTTTAACTCCTGCCAGGTGAGCATAATCGTTCCCTTCTTTACTTAATGACTCCAGGCACAGGCGATCGTTAAAATAAGTATGGTAGTGTACACCAGCATTCTTAAAATATTCCATGGTTTCTACCGCCAAATCTAGCGTAAGAGGTTTATAGTACAGTACCTTTTGGGTCTGGGAATTTTTGACCAGAGCTCCCTGATAGGTGATAAGCGGAACATCCGTTTGCAGTTCCATTGCATAAGGCAGGGCAGAGCTGTACATCCTGCCCGTAGCCAGAGTAACTATGACCCCTTGAGTACGAGCAGCTTGAATATTCCTGATACACGGGCCAGATATTTTTAACCCTGAATCCAGCAGGGTATCATCCAGATCAATGGCAACCAATTTTACCGGCATAAAGCCCTCCTTTTATGGTAGGAGATACGATAAACCGGACTGCTGCCCGGTTTATTTACTGCGATAGGTTTATGTTAACGGCTTATTCAATCCTATTTAAACTTGAAATCCTTATCATCCACTATAAAGCTGATTACAAAGCTAATAATACTTATTAAGATAGCACTCAAAATGGCCCAACCAAAACCATCAATATCAAATCCCCGGATAGTAATCGAAGTCACCCACAGCATAAAACCATTGATAATAAAGGTGAATAACCCGAGGGTTAACAGGTTTAAAGGTAAAGTGAGCAATATTAACAGGGGACGAATAACGGCATTTATTACTCCTAGAAATATTGAACCTACCACGGCGGCCCACGGAGTAAGGTCAAAAGCAGGTATAATGGCAGCGGTTATCACAATGGCCAGTATATTTAACAACCACCTCAAAATCCAACCCTGTACCATATAAATCCTCCCTTCCTGCGGTTTCTTTACATTCATTACCCTTATAATACTCTATTTTTCTGTATTTTTATAATATTTTCTAGATATTTCTAACCTTTTTGAATATTTTTTAGTCGGTTACAGTATTATTTTTCCGTAAGTGCTGGTAAATATTCCGAGCCAGAGTTAAACTGATGCCCGGCACAGCCTGAAGCTCTTCCAGGCTGGCCTCTTTCACCTGGACAGCTGAACCAAAATGCGCTAATAATGCCTTTTTGCGCTGGGTTCCCACCCCCGGAATATGATCTAGAGTCGATCCCCTGAGTTTTTTCTGTCTCCTGCTGCGGTTATACTCTATCGCAAACCGGTGAGCTTCATCCCTTAAACGCTGCAGCAGCTTCAGCCCTTCATCATTTCGGTGCAGTCTGATAGGAGCAGAACTGCCCGGCCGGTATATCTCTTCCTGCTTTTTGGCCAGACTGAAAAGAGGAATATCAGCCTGAACTTCATGCAAAATACCAGCTGCAGCATTAACCTGCCCTAAACCTCCATCTATCAGGATCAAATCCGGTTCAGGCAGAAAAGCCATATTGCCTCTTCTGGCTTCATCAAAGCGCCTTTTAAGCGTTTCAGCCAGGGATGCATAATCATCATTCTGATCCTTTTTCATCTTAAATCGGCGATAAGCCTTTTTATCTGGAAATCCGTCCGTAAAAACTACCATAGAAGCTGCAGTTTCCTCCCCAGATAGGTGAGATATATCATAACACTCTATACGCCGGGGAATCTCTTCCAACTTCAAAGCCCTGCTCAATTTAATCAGGCTTTCGGTTCCCTTCTCATCCCGGGCTATCTTTTCCTGGTATAAGATTCGAGCGTTTTCTTCCAACATGTTGAACATCTTTTTCTTGTCTCCCCGGTGGGGGATACCCAGGCGGACCGTTCGGCCAGTTTTTTCCTTTAACCACTGCTCAACCAACTGGATATGAGCAGGCAGACGGTTCAGCAGTATATCATGAGGTATATCCTGATTTTCATCGTAGTAATGCTGTAAAAAATACTGGATTAACTCTTCCTCGCCTTCATCCATAGCCTGGTTCAGCCAGGAAGCATAGCGATCAACGATCTTTCCGGCCCGTATCTTAAATAATAACCCCAAGGCGGTTTTCTCCCCCTGAATAACCGCAACCATATCCAGATTATAAGGTTTTTCAAAGTTGATATTCTGTTTTTCGTTGATTTTATGGATATTGCTTATCTGATCTCTCAGCCGGGCTGCTTTTTCAAATTCCAGATCAGCCGCCGCCTCTTTCATTTCCGCTTCCAACTGGTTTACTAAGGTCTTAATGTCTCCTTCCATAAACTTCAGCAGGGCATTTACCATGGCACTATATTCTTCTACCGAAACATTACCCGTACAAGGAGCCAGGCATCTCTTAATATCATGATTTAAACAAGGTCGGGGACGCTGTCTAAATACTCGACAGACCCGGAGAGGAAATATACCGGTCAGCAGTTTCAGAGTTTCCCGCAGTGAAGTTACATCAGTATAAGGGCCAAAGTAACGGGATGAGTGATCCTTCTTCTCCCTGGTAATATACATGCGGGGATATTTATCGCCCAGGCTGATTTTCAAATAAGGATAGGTTTTATCGTCTCTCAAATCTATATTATACCGGGGCCGGTATTCTTTGATGAGATTGTTCTCCAGTATCAGCGCTTCTACTTCTGCAGCAGTAACGATGTAGTCAAAGTCGGTCACCCGATTCATCATGGCTCGCACCTTGGGGTGCAGGCGATCTGGGGCTTGAAAATAAGAACGCAAGCGGTTGCGCAAGACTACCGCTTTACCCACATAAACTACGCGTCCTTCCGAATCCTTGAACATATAAACCCCGGGCTGTTTGGGTACATTTTTCAAGCGTTCTTTCACCAATCATCCCTCCTTGTAACAAGGGGACGGTTCTGTTGTTACACCCATCGTTTACAACCTACTGTTATTGCAAGCGTATCCTACTGCCTAAACAAATTTTATATGTAACAACAGAACCGTCCCCTTGTTACAATGCTTCTCGGAGATATTTCCCGGTATAAGATTCAGGGACTTCGGCAACTTGTTCTGGAGAACCCTGTGTTACAATTTGTCCTCCCTGGTCCCCGCCTTCGGGCCCCAGGTCAATAATATAATCAGCTGATTTTATCACATCCAGATTATGTTCAATAACCAGAACTGTATTACCGGTGTCTACCAATCGGTTCAAGACCCCCAGCAGGTGTCTCACATCTTCTTTATGCAGTCCGGTAGTCGGTTCATCTAATATATACAGGGTTTTCCCGGTTGGCCTTTTGGAAAGTTCCGTGGCTAACTTGACCCTTTGGGCCTCACCTCCGGAAAGACTGGGAGCAGGCTGTCCCAGTTGAATATAGCCCAACCCTACATCCTGTAATACTTTCAGTTTGCGATATACTTTGTTTATATTTTCAAAGAAGTCTACTGCTTCATCAACAGTCATATCCAGTACATCTGCGATGGTCTTACCTTTATATTTGATTTCCAGGGTCTCACGATTATATCTCTTTCCCTTGCATACTTCGCAGGGAACATATACATCAGGCAGGAAGTGCATTTCAATTTTTATTATCCCATCTCCTGAACATGCTTCACAGCGTCCTCCCCGAACATTAAAGCTGAAACGACCCGGCTTATATCCTCTTACCCGGGACTCGGGGACATTTGAAAACAGCTCCCTGATGCCATCGAAAGCTCCGGTATAAGTAGCCGGGTTGGAACGTGGAGTACGGCCAATCGGTGACTGGTCGATATTGATTACCCGGTCAATAGCCTCGATTCCTTCTATCGCCCGATGCTGACCAGGACGATATCGTAGTGAGGCTCGGGTCTGCTGGCGCGAAAGTCTGCTCATCAGGGCCGGATACAGTATTTCCTGCACCAGGGTACTCTTGCCGGAACCAGATACCCCGGTCACCAGCACCAGTTGCCCCAGGGGGATATCCACATCGATATTTTTTAAATTGTGCTGTTCAGCCCCTAATATGCGCAGCGATTTATGGTTGCCGGCTCTCCGGCTGACCGGGGTTTCAATTATTCTCCGACCTGATAAGTACTGGGCGGTAAGGGATTCTTCTGCCAGCATAATATCTTTTACACTGCCGTGAGCAACTACTCGGCCGCCATGTATACCGGCAAAAGGGCCAATATCTATGATATAATCGGCATTCAGTATAGTATCCTCATCATGTTCTACTACTATAACAGTATTTCCGATATCTCGCAGTCGTTTTAAAGTAGCCAGGAGACGATCATTGTCCCGGGGATGCAAACCAATACTTGGTTCATCCAGGACATAGAGTACCCCTACCAGACTGGAACCTACCTGAGTGGCCAGACGTATCCGCTGGGCTTCTCCACCGGAAAGACTGCCGGCAGCTCTATCCAAAGTCAGATAATCCAAACCCACGTCAATAAGAAAGTTCAACCGAGATTGAATCTCTTTAATAACCTGGCGGGCAATAAGGGTATCTTTTTCGTTTAAATGTAGATTCTCAAAAAACTCAGCTGCCTGATTTACAGACATGGAAGTAATATCATTTATAGATTTATCCCCTATAAGAACCCATAGCATCTCCCTTTTTAACCTCTTCCCTTTACACTGCGGACAGAGGCTGGCAGTCATATATTTTTCAATTTCTTCCCGGGAAGCATCGGATTTCGTCTCCTGATAACGGCGCTTGAGATTATTTATTACCCCTTCATAACTGGAGCGAAAGGAGTGTTGCTCTCCATAGGAGTTAACATAATTTATTTTGAATCGTTCATCACCATTTCCATAAAGAATGATATTAAGCTGCTTTTTACTTACCTCCTTTAAGGGCAGGTCCATAGGTATCTTCTGCCGCTCAGCCATGGCGGCCAGGATCTGATTATAATAGGTGTAAAAATTATTGGACCAGGGTACTATTGCTCCATCCTGCAGGCTTTTTTCCTGATTTAGCACCAGGTCAGGATCTATTTCTCTTTTTTCTCCCAGACCATCACATTCAGGACAGGCACCAAATGGACTGTTAAACGAGAACATGCGGGGACTTAACTCGGGCAGGCTGAAACCGCAGCGGGTACAAGCAAAATCCTGACTGTAGACCATCTCCTCTTCACTACTGTCATCTTTTATAAGTTTGACTACTGCGGTGCCTTCTCCCAGTTCAAAGGCCAGTTCCAGTGACTCCGCCAGCCGGCTGCGTATTCCGTCCTTTATAACCAGACGATCGATAACTGCGCTGATATCATGTTTCTTGTTTTTTTCCAGGTTTATCTCCTCATCCGAGGTATACTCGTAACCATCTACCATCACCCTGATAAAGCCTTCCCGGAAGAGGTTTTGCAAAACTTTTCGGTGTTCACCTTTCTGACTTTTAATCACGGGCGCTAGCAGCTTGATCCTGCTTTTTTCTTCCAGCTGCAATAAACTATCCACCACCTGGTCTACCGTCTGTCTTTCGATAGGTATACCGCAATTAGGGCAGTGCGGTTTTCCCACCCGAGCATACATCAGACGCAGATAATCATATATTTCGGTTACTGTACCCACCGTGGAACGAGGATTATTGGATGTTGATTTTTGGTCTATAGATATCGAAGGGGATAATCCTTCTATATAATCGACATCTGGTTTGTCCATCTGGCCCAGAAATTGTCGGGCATAAGTAGAAAGCGATTCCACATAGCGCCGCTGGCCTTCACTGTAAATGGTATCAAAAGCCAGACTGGACTTGCCGGACCCGGATACTCCGGTAAATACCACCAGTTTGTCCCGGGGGATGGTGACATCGATATTTTGCAAATTATGTTCCCGAGCCCCTTTAACATAGATATAATCTTTCACTTATAATCTCTCCCATTTAATGTTGTCAAAGGGACGGCTCTTTTTTGACAACATTATTTTTATCATCATAGCATTATTGTCAAAGAGCACCATCCCCTTTGACAAGCAATTATCGTCTTTTCTTTTTCTTACCCTTTTTGGGTGGGTCCTGCAGCTGTTTTATCATGTCCCTGAGTTCTGCCGCCCTTTCAAAATCAAGTTTTTCAGCCGCACTGATCATTTCTCGCTGCATCTCTGCTGCCAATCTAAGCCGTTCTTCACTCTTCATGGCAGTAAAATTACTGATTTCATATTCCCCCGGTTCCTCAGCAATAGTGGCCTCGATGGCCTGATAAACTGCCTTTGTTATGCTTTCTGGAGTTATATTATGTACCCGGTTATATTCTATCTGCTTATTTCGCCTGCGGTCAGTCTCGTCTATAGCCTGCTTCATGGATGGTGTAATCCGGTCGGCATACATTATTACTTTTCCTTCTACATTACGCGCAGCTCGACCGATAGTCTGTATCAGCGATCGTTCTGATCTTAAAAAACCCTCTTTGTCAGCGTCCAATATGGCCACCAGGGCTACCTCCGGTAAATCCAGTCCCTCTCGCAGCAGGTTAATCCCTATCAGAACATCAAATACCCCGGAACGAAGTTCCCGCAAAATATCCAATCTTTCCAGGGCATCTATGTCGGAATGCAAATACCTCACTCTTATTTTTGCATCGGCCAGGTAACCACAGAGATCTTCTGCCATCCTCTTGGTCAGGGTGGTGACCAGTACCCTGAACCCCCGAGCAACTTTCTGCCGGATATTTTCCATAAGATCGTCGATCTGGTTTTCGGTTGGCTTAACCTCGATTTCCGGGTCCACCAGTCCGGTAGGTCGTATAATCTGTTCTGCGGTATGGCTGCTTCTCTCTAATTCATAAGCTCCCGGAGTAGCACTGACGTATATCACCTGTTTGATCTTGCTGTTAAACTCTTGAAACTTTAACGGCCGGTTATCCAGGGCTGAGGGGAGACGAAATCCAAAATCCACCAGGTTTTGTTTGCGCACCCGGTCTCCTTCATACATACCTCTGACCTGGGGAACGCCAATGTGCGATTCATCCATAAACAGAAGATAATCTTCAGGGAAAAAGTCTATCAAGGTATAGGGAGGTTCTCCGGCTTTCCTTCCAGTGATGTAGCGCGAATAATTTTCAATGCCCTTACAATAGCCGACTTCCTTGATCATTTCCAGATCATAGCTGGTTCTCTGTCCTATGCGCTGAGCCTCCAGAAGCTGTCCGGCACTTTTAAAGTACTCTATCTGCTGCTGCAGTTCCTGCTCTATTTCTTCCGCAGCCGCCAGCATATTATCCCGGGTAGTTACGAAATGTGAGGCCGGGAATATCATGACATGCATCCGCTTACCTAGTATTTCACCGGTAAGCGGGTTAAATTCAATCATACGCTCTATTTCGTCACCAAAAAATTCTACTCTTATGGCTTTCTCCCCACTGGAAGCCGGAAATATCTCAACCACATCACCTCTAACCCTGAAGGTACCACGGTAAAAAGCCACCTCATTACGCTCATACTGGATCTGGACCAGATTTCTCAGCAGATCATCCCGCGCTATGGCCATCTGAGGCCGCAGTGAAACCGCCAATTCATAGTAGTCCTGGGGAGCCCCCAGGCCATAGATACAAGAAACACTGGCTACTATTATTACATCTCTCCGTTCCAAGAGTGCAGCCGTGGCCGAGTGTCTGAGCTTGTCTATTTCATCATTAATCGAAGAGTCTTTTTCTATGTAGGTATCAGTCTGAGGCACATAAGCCTCGGGCTGATAGTAATCATAGTAACTGATAAAATATTCCACTGAATTTTCCGGAAAATACTGTTTGAATTCCGAATAAAGCTGCCCGGCCAGCGTTTTATTGGGAGCCATTACCAGAGCAGGACGCTGCAATTCTTCTATAACTCTAGCCATGGTAAAAGTTTTTCCCGATCCGGTAACCCCTAATAAAACCTGGTCTCGATTCCCGTTAACTAGTCCTCTGGCCAGACTGGCAATCGCCTGGGGCTGGTCACCGGTAGCAGAATATGCTGAATGCAGTTTAAATCTGTTCATATTTATCTCTCCCGAATTATTCACCTGATATCCACAGCTTTCTCATAAATAATAACAAAAGTATTGGGAAAATCCCAATACTATAAATTAACATTTATGATTTAAACCAGCATAACTACTTTTCTTCACTGATACTGGTCATTATATTAAGGATCTCCTGCCTTTTTTCTTCCACGGTTTCAAAATTCATGGCTGCTGAATACAAGCGCTTTAAGCTCTTCATTGCTCTATAGGAAGTTTCCAGCTCAGCCTGAGCTTTTAAGACCAAACTTTCATATTGCCGTCGGAACCCGGTATGATCCTGCTCCTTTAACGGCTGATAAAATTCATCCAGGCAGTCAGCCAGGTCAGTTATTCTATCCCCGGGACGGGTAGATATTTCTATATCATCGGTTTCGATGATAGCCAACTGAAGATGAGTAATTATTACCATGATAATTCTGAGCGGATTTAACCCACAGTGATAATATTCTACAAAATATCCTGCTTCTCTGGCTCTAAACGCAATTTCGGCAATTACTTTTCCAGCACCAGACCCACCTTTTAACAGATATCTGATCTTACAGCGGCTGCTTATCTCATCCACATAATTGATGATCCCTTCCGGGGTAATTGAGGTAGCAAAATAATGCTTTTCACCTGGCTGCTCCTTAAGGATTTCCTTTTCCAGCCTGCTGATCAACTTATGCAGTTTATTTTCATTAAACCCGTCATCACTTACCTGCAGCAATTCTTCTTTAATCATAGAAGCCTGCTCCAAAATGCTGCCCACCTGTATGCACTGCTTTTCAACCTGATCTACCAACTCCATAATTTCCGGCCCATATTTAATTATACTCAATTCATCCAAATATTCGGATAAATTAATAATGGAGCCTGTAATGCCGGGATATTTAGGATCAATGGCTATCGGCAGATTCCCATTCACTATGGCTGTTTCCATTTGTATAATATATACTCCCTCCGGATTCATAGGATCTTCTGCCGACATCCAGAACTCTACTTCATATCCCTGTTCCGCAAAAGAATCCCCCAGGCATCTTATAAAGGTTGACTTTCCAGACCCAGGTGCACCCTTAAGAACATAAACTCTCTTAACTCCCTCCAGCAACCTGGGAATAAAAGTATAAAAACCCTTACCGGTATGGCTGCTGGTAAACACATACCTGATTTTTCCCTTGCCGCCCAAATATAAAACCCCCATTTGCCTGCCCGTATATTCCTTACTAATATATTCAGTGTATTTACAGAATGTTAATAAAATTTATGGCGGATTAGTTTTTGGGGTCAGGCACTAACTTACTAACTTACTAACTTACTAACTTACGGTCATAAGTTAGTAAGTTAGTGCCTGACCCCATTACCGATTTTTTGCCAGAGTTTGCGAACCAGGTTGAATATCCGATCTTCCTGCATTACGATATATCTGGCCACTGGTTCCTCGGGTACCGGGATTATACCGGGATCGTCCGAAGATGATCCCGGCAGGCGAATATCCATCTCTTCACCCTCTCTTCTTACCCGCAGGGAAACATTACTAGCCGTACGAACTAATTCTCTTACCATTGAATAATGGTCTGCCTTAAAGCCATTAACCGTGAGAATAATGTCTCTCTCGCTTATGCCTGCATGGTGAGCCGGGCTGCCTGGTCTAATATTCAGGACTCTTACCCCCTCCTGGCTTCTGATATATAAAGGTTTACGGTTATTTTCTTCCCGCATTCCCAACCAGATAACGAACTCATGACCTAGAGGAGAAAACAAGGCTGCGGCTATGGTTAGCGCTGGCATACGGCATGATAACCAGGCCAGAAGCAATAGGATCAGGCTGTAAATAAAAAGATTGAATGAGGATTTCTTCACCCTCAACACTGGTGTGCTGGTAGTAGTTATTTCTCCATATCCCAGTATGGCAACTACCGGAAGCAGCGTAAATGTCTGGCTAGTCATCCCCGAATAACCCTGCAACAAAGGCCACCAATGCGGCATAGCCAGACCTTCCATCGGGGCAATGCCTGAAACTCCCACCAAAGCCATAAGAGGCAGCGGCCAAAATTTTTGCAGGTTAAAGCCACCTACGATCTGGTTTTTCTTCTTTACATACAGCGGAATAGGATAACTATGACCATTTATCAAAATCAGGAAGCTTTCGATCATATGAAGTATGGCTACCAAAGCCAGTAGATGGGGGATACTGATGTCCGGGTAAGAAAACCCCAAGCTTACTAAAGATAAAATTCCAGCCGCATAGGCAAAACATAAAAATCGTGGATTTATAAGCATTAACAGCAATGCCAGGCCCCATAGATAAGCAAAACCAATGTTCTCCAGATTGATACCGACCATAATCAGCAGTATACTTCCCAGCAAACCACCGAAAATTCCTACCAAAGATGATAAGCAGGCAGAGCGCAAAAAAAGCCGGTTGTTGCTTTTTATGAGTTTTTCACTCATATTTTCCAGCCGTTTATACTGCCAGCAAACTATAGTGAACAGGAGTAAATATATGGTAATAAAAAGGGGCGAGGTAAGCGTTTCCAGCATAACCCGCCCCATCAATGACAATATTTCTATCAGCAGATCCAAATATCTTATCCTCCCGAGTGTTCAGTGGGGGTCAGGCACTAACTTACTACCTTATGACCGTAAGTGAATTACGTTACTCCTGATATAACCGCATAAGTTAGTAAGTTAGTGCCTGACCCCATTAATTTACATCTGTTGTTTCAGTACCTCAATAGCCCGTTTAAGCTGCAGATCCTCACTGCTTTCTATATCATCAGCGACTATATAATCCGGAATAATTCCAATTTCGTTGATGTCGGTACCGCTAGGAGTAAAATACCTCTGGGTAGTTAATTTTAAGGCACCTCCATCCCGTAAAGGGAATACGGTCTGCACCAGGCCTTTACCATAGGTAGTTGCTCCCACCAGTAGTGCTCTATGGTTATCCTGCAGCGCTGCAGCCAGTATTTCTGAGGCGCTGGCACTATCCTGGTTGACCAGTACCACCAAAGGAACATCGGTTTTTCCGGACGAAGCCTTATATACTTTTTGGTTTCCTCGCGCATCAGCAGAACTTACCACCACATCCCCTTCGTTAAGGAAAATACTGGCTATATCGATAGCTGCATCAAATTCTCCCCCACCGTTATTACGAAGATCAAGAATAAGTCCTTTCATAACCTCTTGATTTACCAGACGGTCAATACTTTCCAGCATTTCCTGGGCTGATTGAGTATGGAACTGGCTGAGCCTGATGTAGCTGATGCCATTATCGGCATCCAGGATTTCATCTTCTACGGAAGGTACATTTATTATTTCCCGAATGATCTTGAATACATACTCCTTATTATCTGATTCTCGATAAATGGTCAGTTCCAGCTGAGTTCCGGGGTCTCCCCTCATCAGAGTTACTGCATCATCCTGAGTCATATTCATGGTGCTTTCCCCATTAATCCTGGTAACGATATCACCATGCTGTACCCCTGCCTCATAAGCCGGGGTTCCCTTAATAGGTGAATAAATTTTGATCTGCCCCTCGTTATCCTGAAATACATATACTCCAATTCCACCGAATTTTGCTGATAACCTGATCTTTAATTCCTGCCAGGTCTGTTGATCCAGGTAAGTTGAATAAGGATCATCCAGCGCATCTACTATGCCGGCCGCGGCCCCTTCAAACATCTGCCGGGAATTAATATCGTACAACGACTGAGTGTTTACTAGCCCTACTACACTGAATAAGGTCCCCAGCCCGATTGGATTTACTGCCAGTATAATTATTAAACCGGCTATGAAAAGTACCCCCAGAGTTGAAAATATAACGTTTAGACCTTTTAGTAAACCTTTTCCTTTATTATTCAAATCTTCACCACCACTAGCATTTTATTATTAAACTATTGATTTTATGTTACTCCTGATAAACAGGAAATACAATGCAGCATTTATTAATTGCCCCCAGGAGCTGCTTTGGCGGGTACACTTTGGCTCTAAAAAATTTAACCAGGAAGCAATATCCTGGTTAAATATATTATTGTTCTTCAAGCTATAAACTTTAGTTAGAAGCGAGCTCCTATTCTATAATTACTTTATATAACTCATGGGATCGGTAGGATTTCCGTTTATTCTAACTTCAAAATGCAGGTGGGGACCGGTACTCCAACCGGTACTGCCCACATAACCTATCACCTGTCCTTTGACAACCGTTTGCCCAGAGCTTACTGCAAATCTTGATTGATGAGCATATAAGGTCGACATATCGCCACCGTGGTCTATGATTATGGTCTGGCCGTATCCGCCCTGCCAGCCAACAAATAATACCTTGCCCGTATCGGCGGCCACGATTTTGGCTCCTGACGGTGCGCCAATATCTACTCCGGTATGCAGCTTCCTGGTTTTTAATATGGGATGAAAGCGCATCCCATAAGATGAGGTTATAGCACTATAACCTGGAGTGGGCCAGGTATATACCCCGGTACCCAGCTGTTCGCCGGACTGCGATGCCCTGATTAAGGCTTCCAACTCCCGGGATGTCTGTTCCAATTCTTCCAGGGCTTTTTCACAGCTGCTCTTTTCCTGCCGCACACTTGCCAGCAGTTCCTCTTTCTGATCGGACTGAGCGGATAGCTCGCTGCGCTGCGCTTCCTGGACTTCTCGCATAGATACCAGCTCTCTTTTCTGTATCTCCAGGTCGCTCTTCTTGATATCCAAAGCCCGCTTATGCTTGTTTATGGAATCTATAAGATCCATATCCTGTTCTACCACATACTGCAGCAAATCATAACGAGTAAGAAAATCCTTGATATTAGTAGCGGAAAACAGCACTTCCAGATAAGAAACGTCCATCCCGTCTTCATACATATAGACCAGCCGCTCACACAGATAATTTATCTGCACCTGCAGTTCTTCTTCACTTATCCTTATCTCTTCCTCGGTTTTGCTGATATCCTGTTCCAGCTCATCAATTTGGCCCGCCAGTATTTTGATCTGCTGTTCTTTGTCGATAATATTTTTTTCCAGGGTTTCTAACTGACCCATAATGGAGTTTTCCTGCTGTTTAACCTGGCCTAGCTTGTTCTGCTGGGCTTCTTGCTGCCGGCTTACGTCCTGCAGTTTTTGCTCTATGTCATCTGCATAAACAGGTATAATGGCGGTAATCATAAAACACAGTATAATCATCAGCGCTGCCAGACGTTTATAAGCTTTCACATTATCACTCCTTCTCTTTTCTCTGCGGAACAAAATCTTCCACTATCAAACATCCAGGAACTTATTGATAGAAATGCCGGTCCCGATAATACCCAGTACTGCTCCGGCAGCAAAAAGGGATAGATACAGGTTTATCAAGACATTGGTCCCGCTTACCAGGGGCATAAACAAAATGGTATTCACCCTATTTAACAAGGAACCATAAGCTGCCGCCAGAATAATAATTGATAACATGGAACCCAGAAATCCAAGTCCAATTCCCTCAATGAAGAAAGGCCAGCGAATAAACCAGTCTGTGGAGCCGATCAGCTTCATCAAGTAAATTTCTTTTCTACGTGCGAAAATCGCCAAGCGAATAGTAGTAGCGATTAAGAAAATGGCTCCCAGGGCCAGCAAAAATATGAAAACCAAACTTACCACCCTGACCCATTTGGCAGTAGAAAACAGCTGTTCGACTACTCCTTTGCCGTAATTCACTTTGTATACACCATATATTTGCTCGATTTTAACTGCTAGGTCTGGCACATCATGCGAATCAACGGCCTTTATTTCAAATGAGTCCGGCAGAGGGTTTTTCCCCAGGGTACTCTCTAAATCATAGTTTTTTTTGCCCAGAGTCTCCTGCATATCCTGCAGGGCTTGTTCCCGGGATACGAAAGTTATAGTTTCTATCCCCGCCAGGCTTTCTAATTTCTCCTGTACTTCTTTCACCCCAACATTATCCAAATCTTGATCCAGATAAGCCATGATTTCCACATCCGATTCCAGGCTGTCCAGAAAAGTACTGGTATTAAGAGTTATCAATACCGACATACCCAGTATCAAAATGCATATGGTTACGGTACTTATGGTCGCAATGCTCAGCAGGTGATTCCGGGCTATCGATTTACATGCTTCCCGAAAAAAATATACTGCATTTCTTATTTGCATAACGTAAATTCTCCTGGATTGATATCTGAATAAATCTTACCGCTCTCTAAAGTAATAACCCGTTTACGAGCTGCCTTAACCAGTTCCCAGGCATGGGTAGCCATAATCACCGTGGTACCTTTTCGATTAATATCAAAAAGAAGCTCCATGATCTCATGGGCGGTATTCATATCCAGGTTGCCAGTTGGTTCATCAGCAATCAATAACAAAGGTCTATTGGTAAGAGCCCGGGCTATCCCCACCCGCTGCTGTTCTCCTCCAGAAAGCTCACTGGGAAGAGACTTTTCTTTGCCTTGAAGCCCTACCAGCTTAATCACTTCAATTACCCGACTTCTTATTTCACGGTGATTAGCTCCCACAACCTCCATGGCAAATGACACGTTTTCATACACGGTCTTGCTTTCTAACAGTTTAAAGTCCTGGAAAACTACCCCGATGTTTCTGCGCAGGATTGGGATTTCCCTTTTCTTCATACGCACTAAACTTCTGGAGGCTACAAAAATCTGCCCCCGGCTGGGAGTTTCCTCTCTATACAGCATCTTAATCATCGTTGATTTGCCAGCTCCGCTGGGTCCCATAAGGAAAACAAATTCTCCTCCATCTATTTTTATAGATATATCATCTAACGCCTTTACCCCATTGGCATATATTTTGGAGACGTTATAAAATTGAACTAGCATATACTAACCTCCAAATAAAAAAACCACCTCAAAAAGGTGGTTCTACAAAAATATATAAAATTCCTTTTTTAATTTTATATATTTTTTAGTAAATTCCGGACTTTTTGTGCTATTTTATCTACAGTTAGACCATAATGTTGTAATAAATCATCGGGACTTCCCGATTGGCCAAACTGATCTTCGATCCCCAAACGCAAGACTGGTACCGGGCAGTATTCACTGGTTACTTCGCAAACCGCGCTGCCCAGACCTCCGATAATACTGTGTTCTTCCACTGTCAGTATGGCACCTGTTTCCTGCGCCTTCCTGATCACCAGTTCCTTATCCAACGGTTTGATAGTATGCATATCAACCACTGAGACCATTATCCCTTCTCCAGCCAGAATATCCGAGGCCTGCAAAGATTTTTCCACCATAATCCCACATGCGATTATGGTGACGTCTTTTCCATCTTTGAGCTCCATACCCCGGCCTATTTGCAGTTTAAGATCATCATTATATATATGCGGCACTGACAGCCGACCCAGCCGTAGATAGGCAGGACCGCTTCTTTCATAAAGTTCCAGCAAAAGCTGGCGGGTACTAGGCCCATCTGCAGGTACTACCACGCACATTCCCGGTATACTGCGCATTAACGCCACGTCCTCCACCGACTGGTGAGACCCGCCATCTTCACCCACGGTAATACCAGCATGAGTAGCACATATTTTTACATTCAGTTCCGCATAAGCTATAGAGTTTCTTATCTGTTCAAAAGCACGTCCGGCAGCAAACACGGCAAAGGTACTGGCAAACACTACCTTACCTGATGCAGCCAGCCCGGCCGACATGCCCATAAGATTCTGTTCAGCTATCCCTGCATTAATGAATCTTTCGGGGAAAAGTCCTGCGAATTCTGCTGTCTTAGTTGATTTAGACAGATCTGCATCTAGAACTACTATGTCATGATGCTGCTGTCCTAATTCTACTAAAGCCTTTCCATATGCTTCTCTAGTTGCCTGCTTTTTCAAGGCGTATTCCTCCTAATCTAAGCTACTATTAAGTCTAAACAAGTTCAGCCAGTGCTTTTCCCGCTTCTTCTTTATTGGGAGCAGTTCCATGCCATTCCACTTTATTTTCCATAAAAGAACAGCCTTTGCCTTTGGTAGTTTCAGCCACAATCACCACTGGTTTTCCCTTAACATTTTTCGCATTATTCAGTGCCTTCATAATCGCCCGAATGTCATGTCCATCTATCGACATAACTTCCCAACCAAAAGCTCTAAACTTATCACTTATTGGCTCCGGTGACATAACGTCCGTTATTCTGCCATCTATCTGTAAGCCATTATGATCTACAAAAACCAGAAGATTGTCCAATTCATAGTGAGCCGCCGCCATGCTGGCTTCCCACACCATTCCTTCTTCCAGCTCCCCATCGCCAACCATAGCATATATCCGGGAATCCTTTTTATCCATTTTACCTGCTAAAGCCATTCCCACCGCCCAGGAAATCCCCTGACCCAGTGAACCGGTAGAAGCCTCCACCCCCGGCAGTTTTCTCTTGTCAGGATGTCCCTGCAACGGACTACCTAATTTTCTCAGAGTCATCAGCTTTTCCGGGGAGAAATAACCCCGCTCAGCCAGAGCAGCATATAAAACTGGTGCCGCATGGCCTTTACTCAAAACGAATCGATCCCGATCTGCCCAATCCGGATGGGCAGGATCAATTTTCATTTCCCAAAAATAAAGACAAGCCACTATATCCGATGCACTCAAAGAGCCGCCGGTATGACCTGAACCTGCTTCACAAAGCATAGCAACAATATGCCTTCTAATGGCCAGGGCTTTCTCTTCCACCTGCTGTACTGCTTGGTCATTAATTTCTTTCACGTTATCCTCCCTCTACAGCTTGTTCTTAAAGGCCAGGCAGGCATGGATGAAAGCATTCAGGTCTCCATCCAGGACTGCCTGTACATTTCCCGTTTCGACATTGGTACGATGATCTTTGATCAGGTTAAACGGATTCAGGGTATAGGTTCTTATTTGACTGCCCCAGGCAATCTCTTTATATTCACCCTTTAAACCTTCCAGGCTGCTCTCCATTTCCTTCTCTTTTAGCTCGTACAGCCGGGCGGTTAGTATTTTCATAGCTGCCATGCGATTGGAAATCTGGGATCGTTCATTCTGACACTGAACTACTATCCCGCTGGGAATATGGGTTATGCGTACCGCAGAATCAGTTTTATTTACGTGCTGCCCGCCTGCTCCACTCGATCGATAGGTATCTATACGCAGGTCATCGGTATTTATATCAATTTCTACTTCTTCATCGATATCTGGCAGGACTGATACGGACGCAAAGGAGGTATGTCTTCGCCCGGATGAATCAAAGGGGGAAACTCTAATCAAGCGGTGTACGCCCTGTTCACATTTCAATTTTCCATAAGCATAATTCCCGGTCACCAGCAAGGTCACACTTTTTACCCCTGCTTCATCTCCGGCCAGAAGATCCATAATTTGAACTCTATAACCGGATGCGTCAGCCCAGCGGGTATACATACGCAAAAGCATTTCGACCCAGTCCTGAGCTTCCGTTCCGCCAGCACCGGCATGGAGTGATACAATAGCGTTATTATAATCGTGCTCTCCGGAAAACAAAAACAGGAGCTCAAATCCTTTAAATTTCTCCTGCACTTCTTCCAAATCTTTAATGGTTTCGCTTATTAATTCATCTTCTTTTTCTTCCTCTGCTATCTCCAGCATATCTTTAATATATTCAACGTCATTATACAAGTCTTCGTACTGCTTTACGATATCCTGTAAATCGCTTATTTCCTTTAGTATGGTCTGAGCATGCTGATTGTCATCCCAGAAATCAGGTTTTACAGTCTTTTCCTGCAATAATTCGATTTTCTCTTTTTTGCCACCAATGTCAAAGAGAAGCCCTCATTTCCTGCAGACGGTTCATTATGTATGAGCAAACGCTCCGGGGGTCTTCTATCAATTCCATCTCCTCCTATCTGCTTAATCTTATATGTACTCTATCATATAAACTATTTTAATAAATTATTACCGGGCAGCATTACAATATACCCGGTTAAATCAGCAAGCCATGCGCCCAAAAATTTCAATTGATGCGGGCACCATCCTCACTCCCCTGGACAATGGCAGTAGGCTTCTACTGTATTAAGGTAGCATCCGTTTATATTTTTGTCAAATGTAACAGAGAACAGATTTTATCGCATTTTTTCTGGTGAACTGGTTAATTGTTTAACAAAAAGTAGGAATACTGCCGGATATGCTAATTAAAACTATAGCAATTATATATGGCATTTTAGGAGAATAAAGTCAGAAGCTGATTCTCATCATTATTATAAGCTTTAAAAAGCCATGAACATAATAATTGAGCTTAAATTTTCAAAGAGAAAAATAAGCTACCAATTTTTTCGGGCCAATTAAAAGAATTATTAAATGTCTATCAGAGGATTGTCAAATATTCTTGGAATCAATAAAGATTACCATTCAGAGCTAAATACGACAGATGGAGAAGCGTCTCCTGTCGCACTAAGAACCGTCCTTTGCACCTTCTTCATTCAACTCAATCTTGGGGGGTTCAAAATAATCATACTTCTTTTTCAATATGACTAAATCCACCCTGCGGTTCATGGCCCGGTGTTTGTTAGAGTCGTTTATTACCAGAGGCCGGTTTTCCCCATAACCAATAGCGGCCAGACGATCGGCGGGAATGCCGCTGCCTTCGCTCAAAACATGTACGACATTGGTGGCTCTCATAACTGACAGTTCCCAGTTAGAAGGGAATTCACCTGTGTTGATGGGTAAATCGTCGGTATGTCCTTCCACCCGGACATAATTTGGTATTGCTACCAGAGGTTTACCTACCTCTTTGATGATCTCCCTGGCAACCGGGGTAAGATCAGCAGAACCACTGCCAAATAGCAGGGCATCTTTAAAACTAATAACTAATCCTCGTTCCTGTTCATATATTATTATCTGTTCACTCAGTAATGTAGTTTCAGACTTGTTGGAAGCCGAGTTACTTATTTGACTATCCCGGGTTGCAATAAATTTGGTGATGATGGATCCTATTTCCTCCAACTGGGCCTGGTTGGCGGCTGCCTCAGCTGCTGCCGCGGCGGCAGCGGCTTGGTCACTGCTGGACAGACCTTCTGCCATAGACGGGCCCGGTGCCTCCAACATGGTCATAGATTGCCCGGTCAGAACCAGGCTCAGTGAATTGGCCACGGCCGAATATTTGGCCACGTCTACCTGACTCATGGAGTACATCAGAACAAAGAACACCATCAAGAGGGTAATCAAATCGGAATAGGTTATCAACCATCTCTCACTATTGGCTTCTCCCTCGGCGGACTTTTTCTTTCTCCTGGAACGACTCATATATTTACATCTCCATTTCCGCTGCCTGCTCTTGCGCTTTTTTCTTGGCTTCGGCGGGTACGAAAGTAAGCAATTTTTCTCGAATTACACGGGGGTTTTCTCCGGCCTGAATGGAAAGAACCCCTTCTAATATCAGGTCCATCAATAATACTTCTTTATCACCTTTGATTTTGCATTTGGTGGCAAAAGGAATCCATAATACATTGGCACTGGCAATGCCATATAAGGTGGCCAGGAATGCTACTGCAATAGCACCGGCTAACTCATCCGGTTCGGACATATTGCTTAAAACGTGCACCAAACCCATTACCGTTCCAATAATACCCATGGTAGGAGCATAACCACCGGCGGTCATAAAGATAGTATGGCCGATACCCTGGCTTTTTTCATGGGCCTCAATATCCATTTCCAGCATGGTCCGGGTCAGGTCCGGATCGGTTCCATCAATGACCAGCTGCAGTCCTCGAGCTAGAAATTCATTATCTATGTTAGCCAGCTGGCTTTCCAGGCTTAAGAGTCCTTCTCTCCTGGCTTTATCAGCAGTTTCTACCAGTATTTCTAAAACTTCTCCATAGTTTATCTTTTTATCAGTGAATACCTGTTTAAAGAAAGAACCCAGGGTCTTAAGCTCATCCATAGTGAAACTTATAACTGTGGCTCCAATAGTACCGCCAATAACAATAATGAAGGCCGTATGCACCCACAGCATACCCGCATGTCCTCCTTCCAGGAGGAATCCGCCTACCAAAGCGCCCACACCTAACAACAGTCCTATCAGAGTAGCTATATCCATAAATTAGACCCCTTTTCCACAACAATGTTTATATTTTTTCCCGCTGCCACAGGGACAGGGTTCATTACGCCCAATTTTTTTGTCTTTGCGTACCGGTTTCTTAATCGTTTCTTCACTTTGACTGGTAGATACTTTTCTTTCTTCCGGATTTTGAACTACTTTAAGCCGTAATATATAACGAACCACATCTTCCTTGATACTGTAAACCATGTTCTGAAATGCATCATAGGCCTCGAACTTATACTCTATTAAAGGATCTTTTTGCCCGTAAGCTCTAAGAGATATCCCATTTCTAAGCTGGTCCATAGCATCAATATGGTCCATCCACTTTTGATCGATAATCCTCAGCAGGAGCGCTTTTTCCAGCTGCCGCATTACTTCTGATCCCAATTCCTGCTCCCGGGACTGATACCAGGTATGAGTACGATCAGCCAGAAATTCTTTAGCTTCCGGGGCAGTCATACCGGTTATATCCTGGACCTCAAAGTCAGGTGCCGGTATCAAAGATTGCTCGATATAAGTCATCATACCCGGTAAATCCCAATCATCGGAATATTTGGACTCACCCGCAAAAGTATCTACCACGGTATCCACTACATCATCAATCATACTGCTGACAGTTTCCTGTAAATCTTCTCCCAGCAGTACTTTGTACCTCTCCCCGTATATGACTCCGCGCTGCTGATTAATAACATCATCATATTCCAACACATTTTTACGGATGCTGAAATTACGATTCTCGACTTTTTTCTGAGCATTTTCAATACCCCGAGTTATTATGTTATTTTCAATGGGCATATCATCATCCATACCCAGGCGATCCATGACACCCTCTATGGTGGAAGCACCAAAAAGCCTCATGAGATCATCTTCCAGAGATACATAGAAACGGGACTTGCCGTTATCTCCCTGCCGACCTGAACGGCCTCGTAGCTGATTGTCGATACGCCTGGATTCATGCCTTTCAGTACCCAGAACATACAGCCCGCCCAACTCTTTAACTCCTTCACCCAGTACAATATCAGTCCCTCGACCAGCCATATTAGTAGCTATGGTCACCATACCCTTTTGCCCGGCCTGGGCAATAATCTGGGCTTCCTTTTCATGGTATTTGGCATTTAAAACCTGATGAGCTACTCCTCTTTTGGCCAGCAGTGAACTCAGCAGTTCAGACTTTTCTATGGAAATAGTACCTACCAGAACTGGCTGCTGCTGTTTATGCCGTTCTACTATATCGTTAACCACCGCCTGAAATTTCCCCATTTCGGTACGGTAGATGATATCAGGGTGATCTTCTCGTATCATAGCCATGTGGGTGGGAATAACCACCACGTCCATGCTGTATATCTTCTTAAATTCAGCTTCTTCTGTTTCGGCAGTACCGGTCATTCCTGCCAGCTTATCGTACATACGGAAATAATTCTGGAAGGTGATGGTAGCAAGAGTCTGGGATTCCTTTTCTATCTTCACCCCTTCCTTGGCTTCTATAGCCTGATGCAGACCATCACTGAACCTTCTGCCAAACATTAATCTACCGGTAAATTCATCTACTATAATTACTTGATCGTCTTTAACAACATAATCACGGTCCCTCTTCATCAAGGTATGGGCCTTAAGTCCCTGGTTTATATGATGAGCTAGTTCCATATTTTCAGATAGATTCTCTATATGAAAATACTGTTCCACCTTTTTGACCCCATCCTCGGTAAGGGTGGAAACATGAGCCTTTTCGTCTACTATATAGTCATCTTCATACTTTAAGCGAGGGACAAATTTAGCAATCTGGTAATACAGACCGGTAGGCTTGTCTCCTTCCCCGGAAATAATCAATGGTGTACGGGCCTCGTCAATTAATATGGAGTCAACTTCGTCTATAATGGCATAATGCAGTGGTCCCTGCACTCTGTTTTCCCGATTCACTGCCATATTATCTCTCAGATAATCAAAGCCATATTCATTGTTGGTTCCATAGGTAATATCACAGGCATAAGCCGCCTTTTTTTCTTGACTATTCATTCCGTGTATAACCAATCCAACCGTCAAGCCGCAGTACTCGTAAATCGGCTTCATCCATTCAGCGTCTCTGCTGGCCAGATAGTCATTAACCGTAATAATATGAACGCCTTTTCCTTCCAGGGCATTTAAATATGCCGGCAGCGTAGCGACCAGGGTTTTACCTTCCCCGGTTTTCATTTCCGAAATCCGGCCATCATGCAGTACCATTCCACCTATTAACTGCACATCGAAATGTCTCATACCCAGGGTTCGCCGGGAAGCTTCTCGGACCAATGCAAAGGCTTCTGATAATATATCGTTTAATGATTCACCATTCTTTAGTCTTTGCTTGAATTCTTCTGTTTGAACCGGGAACTCTTCCTCGCTTAATTTTTCGTATCGTGCTTCTAATTCATTAATAGCCTCTACTCGCCTGCGATAGCGCTTTACTTCTTTCTCGTTGTCATCCAGGATATTCTTAAGAATATTCTTTAACATACTTTTCATCTGCCTTTCATTAAAAAAAGAAGGAACCTTTTGGCTCCTTTCCTCAAGCAAGTCATCAATTTTATATTAGCACTTTTTCAAACTGCACTTCAACTAGTCAAAATGCGGTTCAATCAGGCCGTAATTACAATCTTTTCTCTTATACACCACATTCACTTCATCAGTATTAGCATTAAAAAAAACAAAAAAGGTATGCCCCAGCAGATTCATCTGCATTATGGCCTCTTCTTCATCCATAGGTTTAAGCGCAAACCTCTTGGTTCTGACAATGTTGAAGGCATCTACTGCTCCTGTTGGCTCCACCTGGCTTTTTATCTCTTTTTCGATTTCTTCCCGCAGGCTTTTCCTGAATCCTGCTCCTCTGGTGTTTCTGTACAATTTAGTCCTGTATTTATTTATCTGTTTTTCTAGTTTCTCCTCTACCAGATCTATTGAACTGTACATGTTATCGGTAGCTTCTTCCCCTCGAAGAATCATTCCATTCATGGGAATAGTGACCTCCACCTTGTGGCCCTCACTGTCCACAGATAAGGCGACCTGAGCCTCTTTTACATCTTCAAAGTATTTTTCTAACTTGGAAAGCCGCTTGGTGGTATAATCCTTAAGCGCATCGGTTACTTCTATGTTTTTTCCCCTGATGTCGAGTTTCATATGACCACTCCTTTCCCGATGTTATATTTCTATTTTATACTAGGAACGCTCTTTTCTCCACTACAAATCACAATACTTATAAATAGTATGTACATTTTATCTCAAAATACAATGGGGTCAGGCACTAACTTACTAACTTATTCCGTTTAAGTACCTGGAGAATAAGTTAGTAACTTAGTGCCTGACCCCATAAATAAACCGGGCGCAGGGGCCCGGTCATAATCATATTATTAACTGTTGTGGCTATATCGCATCTTCCTCTTTCATCTGCTGGAAGCATTGCAAACAGTATACCGGTCTATCTCCAACTGGTTTGAAAGGTACCTGAGTTTCCTGACCACATCTCGCACAGGTAGTATCAAACATCTGGCGAGGACCTCGTTCATTCCGGCTCGCCCGCCGCTGTGTTCTGCATTCTTTACATCTCTTCGGTTCATTTTGAAATCCCTTTTCATGATAAAATTCCTGCTCGCCAGCAGTAAAGACGAACTCCTGCCCACAGTCCTGGCAAATTAATGTTTTGTCTTCAAACATAGAAATCCCTCACTTTGTATGTTTTTGCCGGAAGTCTACTTTATATAATTCCAGTATCTACCGACCCGTATAGCATATTATATAGCTCTAAAATTAAAATAGCAAGGAATCAATAATCCCCTGCCAGGTGCATTTTATATTTATTTACCGCTGCCAGGTACCGCCAGGCACCTGAATTAATTCTTATCCAAATCCATGGACCTGCGATAAGCATCGCTGGCCTGTTTGCTGCTGGCTTTTATCTCGCCCCCTGCCTGGTTGGTATTTACTTCCATCATCAGCAACTGGTTTTTCCGGTCCATTTCGTCGATTACTTCCAATATAGATCCCAACCTGTTAACGATATCTCCTAATTGTTCATAATCCTCCGCTTCAATCTGACCCTGCAGTTTACTTAATACAAATTCGCCAATATTCAATCGCTGCACTGCCTGCTGCTGGCTGGCACGATTTTTCTCATTTAGCGAACTTATATCCTCCATAAGTGCCTGGCGCTTATACATGATATCTTTAAGTTTTCCAGACATAGCCTGTTTTTTTTCCAGACAATTCAACTGAGCAGAAGACAATTCTGACATCTTCTGATAAAGACTTAGCTGTTTATGAAAGTTATCTATTATTTCCCTGATAATCTGCTTAACCACCAATAATCTTCCTTAAATCAAAATTTCAGGCATCAATCAGGGAGAAGGAACCTTCAGCTTTATTTGCGCTTATCAAAAAACCAGGCCTCGGCATAAGCTGGTTCCGGATAGTATTAGTGCATAGCTTCTTGTTGCCCCTGGTTTTTTTCCAAACTAACCCGGGTTTTTCGCATCCCCTCTGATAATAGAGCCTGGCTTTTACTGTTATTAGCCTGTATTAAACTAATTATATCTCTTATTTCTGTTTTTTGCTCTATATATCCTGCATATATTCTCTGACGTTTTGAAAAAGTTATAATTTAAGGTTTAGTTTTCTAAGCAGGTTACCTTCCTCCTTTTCTATGACTCTATTTTTTTTGATCAAAAAACGAAGCATTATAATAAATCGGTTTAGGTTGATAAGAATTTACTGCGGTCCTTATCTTACGATTTTCTCCAATTTTTTTGCTGATTTCCATTTTCGTATTAAGCAGCAAGTCCCGGTTTCGAGAATTATTAACCTGAATTACTCTGATTAGATCTATCACCTCACCTTTTGTCTCCAGATATTCTTGATATTTTTGACTATGATTGGCGAGGCTGCTGTCCAGCATTTTTGTTTCCTCCAGAAGTTTGGTTTCCATTGCCTGTACTCGGTCTGCTGTTCTTCTTATCTTTTTTATCAATGACTTTCGTTTTTTTACAATAAGCTTTATTTCCCCAAGTAATTCTTCATCACTTAAGCCCTTTTCGAATAATTCCAGACCCGTACTCGATACCTGCAGAAGCTGCATATACATTTTTTTTAGCACCATCATAGTATCTGCCAGACAGGCTTCTTTTTCCATAGCTCTCTAACCCCTAACTGTAAAACTTACATTTTTCTGAGGATTTGTTAACGAGGACTGCTTTAACTGCAGTATTGCATCCTGCCAGGTATCCCGCATATCAGCCAAATAACTTTCCGCTTCATCCAGCAGCGTAATGTCCTTTCTGATGTTGGCATCTACTAACTGGTTATATATATATTCATATACAACAAATAGCCGCTGAGCAATATCATATTCCATATTTAAAGTCACAATCAGCTCAATGATTATTTTCTGGGCCTTTATGATATTTTCATGTGCATTCTGAGTTTCCCTATTACGGATAGCCTGTTTAGCTTTTTGGATATTGGTAATGCAGCCATTGTAGAGCATAATCACAAGATTGCCCTGAGATGTAGTTTCAACACTAGTTTTTTTATACTGATCATATAGTTGTTTATTTGCGTTCACCCTTTTACCTCCTCAGTTCGTTAGCGTAAATATAATAACGTTCTCTATTAATAGTACTCGTCCTATTTAAACATTATGCCCATTCATCAACAATAATCCCTAATTCCTCCGCTAGCATTTCCTTGACCCGGGCGGCAAAATTGAGTACCTGTTCAGGAGGTATTTCACGAATAAGATCCTGGGTTTCTGAATCAACTACTTTCACCTGGTACCGGCCGCTGCCCTCATGCATTTTAAACTCCAGGTGGTAATTACCCATACGCATGCTTTGATTGGCTATATCTACCGCCTGTTCCAGATCCTGTTTTTCAATCTTATTGGTTTTCTCGGCACTCGTATTTAAGTCTCCGCTTTTCTTGCTCTCCGAAGCTTCTGTGGCAGTTGGGCTGCTGCTATTAACCCAGCTGGAATCCAGCTGTCCTTCAACTCGCATCATAATTCCTCCCTGCTATTCTCTTTTCTAGTATAAATATCGTCCAGAATTACCGAAACTTTAGCTCATACTGTTTTTTTACATAAAATGTTAAAGTTAACCGCATTGTCCGGCGATATTAAATATATAGAGACAAAGGAGGTACTATTATGATTATACAGAGTACAGTACTAGAAATGTCATCCCAGCGTTCCTACCAGGAAAGTCTGAATAAATCCGAAAGTTTCAGCTTCTGGAGCAGCAGCAATGCGGCTGGGAATAACGTTGAGAGTGACAACCGCAGCATCCCCGCTTCCATCAGCGATGAGGTAGAAATATCCACCGCAGCCCAGGAGGCTCAGGGACAAAATATATCATCCAGGGAAGAAATGAAACTCCATATTCTAAAAACCCTGTTAGAAGCTTTTACCGGAAAACCATGCCGTCTTTTCTCTCTCCGCACCGATTTTAGTTCTGAACAGCAGAAACAGCTTCAAGAAATAAAACAGCAAATTCGCCAGATAAAAATCAGTAATACTGAAAGCGCAAGGGGAGGCTGGGGATATTCCTATGATTATTCTGAAACTTACCAGGAGATGGAGAGTACCAGCTTTCAGGCCAGCGGCATAGTAAAGACCTCTGACGGGCAGGAGATACAGATAGCAGTAAGTCTAAATATGTCCCGCTCATTTTATTCCCATAATGAATTGCACATACGAGCCGGTGACGCCGCTCTTTGCGATCCCCTGGTAATAAACTTCAGCGGTACGGCTGCTGAACTGACTGAAAGAAATTTTTCATTTGACCTGGATAGTGATGGTAATATGGATACCATATCTTTCCTCCAGGAAGGCAGTGGTTTTCTCGCCCTGGACCAAAATAATGACGGGGTAATCAATGACGGCAGCGAGCTTTTCGGTCCCAACAGCGGAGATGGCTTTGCCGACCTGGCTCAGTATGATGAAGACGGTAACGGCTGGATCGACGAAGGTGATTCCATATTCGATAAACTTCAGATCTGGACCAAAGATGAAAACGGCAATGATGTCCTTTTTGCCCTGGGACAAAAAGGAATAGGCGCTATCTGCCTGGCCTGTGTGGCTAGTGAATTTTCCCTTACCGATAGCAGCAATGAATTGAATGGCCAAGCAGTGTCCAGCGGGATATTCCTGCGGGAAAACGGCACTGCCGGAACCATACAGCAGATTGATTTGAGAATATAAGCAGCAACCGCTTATCAAATTAACTTAATAAGCAACAACCTCCTCTAATAAAACTCCAGTAATCATTGTGCACCTAATATCCTCTCACCCGGCTTGATTTAGCCGGGTCTTTTTTTGGTTGTCTGGGGTCAGGCACTAACTTACTAACTTATACGTGGTAAAAGTTCTCATAACGGTCTTTTCATTTCATAAGTTATTAAGTTAGTGCCTGACCCCATATCCATTTACATTTTTTACAAGTTATCCGCACCTATGCTATAATCTGCTTATGGATAATATCAGCTCATTGGAAAAGCAAATTATTAAATATCTATCCCAAGAAATGGGTGCTGTCCTTATCATTATCTTCGGCTCCAGCGTCACTAATAAAGTGCGCCCTGATAGTGATATTGACATTGCTTTTCTCAGTGAAAATAAACCCGTCAGTATAGATATTTTTTCCTCGGCCCAGCAATTATCATATCTTTTGAAAAAAGACGCAGACTTAATTGATCTAGCCCAGGTTTCCCCTGTTATGCAGGTGCAAATACTGAAAAATGGCAAAATAATATATGATGCAAAACCCTACTTCCGAAAGGAATTTTTTATGCTGGCACTAAAAAAATATGCCCGCTTAAATGAAGAAAGAAAAGCAATCATAGAAAAAATCCAGGAAAGAGGCCAGGTTTATGGTGGATAGAGATTTGCTCTTAAACAAATCACAGATAATAGAACGCTGCCTTAAAAGAGTTAATCCCCGGAGCCGAGGCCCCGGGGGTGCTTAATACTTAATGCTATTGGGTATACTCCATGACTTCAAAATCCAGGATCTTATCAAAGATTATATAATCTGTTCTGCTGTCAAAAGGTCCGAGGTTGAATGTTTTTTCAAATTCATAATAATAATTCCCCGTTCCACTGGCTCTATCCTCATACCATTCGATAAAATCGTTTAATTCCGTAATCGAGAGATCATACTCTTTCTCCAAGCCGTTCATCATGGTTATTTCCAGAATCGCATGGTTACCGCTGCCGGTATCACCACCACTGGATGCTGCCTGCGGTGTAGCTGACGCCTCATTGGAATTGTCCCCTTCCATACCATCTATAATTGCCGATACGACATAGTAATAAGTAGTGCCGTTAACAACATCTGTATCAAAATAATAAGTCTCGTATACACTGGAGGCAACAGTATCGTAAGGCCCGCCTGAATCAGTAGACCTCTTGACATTATAAGCTGAAGCGCCATCAACACCCGTCCAGCTCAAACTGACCTGCGCATCACCGGCTGTCGCAGTAAGATTTTCTGGTATTCCAGATTCAAAACTGACACTTAATAATACCGGAGTTGTCCTGGTGGTATCTGTACCGTCTCCCAGCTGACCATAATCATTACGCCCCCAGGCCCAGACACTTCCGTTTTCTGTAAAAGCAAAAGAATGATTATCCCCACAAAATATATCTGTTACCCCGCTTAGCCCGCTTACCTGCACCGGAGTGTTGCTATCTACCGTTGTCCCGTCTCCCAGCTGATAATAACCATTATCGCCCCAGACCCAGACGGTTCCATCTTCTTTCAAAGCTGTTGAATAATATATACCGCAATCAATTGTGGAGACGCCACTGAGAACTTGTACTGGTATGCTGCTGTTGATCATCGTTCCGTCTCCCAACTGACCATAATCATTACGACCCCAGGCCCACACAGTTCCATCTTCTTTCAAAGCCAATGCATGATAACCACCACTAGCAATAGTAGTTACCCCGCTTAGCCCGCTTACCTGCACTGGAGTGGACTTAGATAAAGTTGTCCCATCTCCAAGTTGGCCGTAACCATTACTTCCCCAGGACCAGACAGTTCCGTCTTCTTTCAGAGCTATGGAATAAGCATAACCATGAGTTACTGCTGTTATGCTGCTTAATCCGCTAACCTGAACTGGTATGCTTCTGTTACTAGTTGTGCCATCTCCCAGTTGCCCACTACTATTTTTGCCCCAGGCCCAGACAGTTCCATCTTCTTTCAGAGCCAAGGAGTGGAAACTATAGCCCCCTTTGGCCATATCTGTAATACTATTAAGCCCACTTACCTGTACTGGTGTGCTGCTGTTGGTATTCGTCCCATCTCCCAGCTGACCACTTGAATTATAGCCCCAGGCCCAGACGTTCCCATCTTCTTTCAAAGCTAGTACATGCCTGGCACCAGAAGCAACAGCCATTATTCCATTTAACCCACTTACTTGTACGGGTGTGAGACTTGCTGTAGTTGTCCCGTCTCCCAACTGACCATGAGGGTTATGACCCCAGGCCCAGACGCTTCCGTCCGCATTTAGGGCTATGCTGAACCATTCTCCCCCATCCATTTGCACTATAGAGCTGCTGGCCAGGGCAGGCTGACAATTGGGTATAAATAGTAACGAAGCAAAAACCAACCCAAGCAGTAATGATAAATACTTTTTAGACATAATAACCACCTTTCTAACATTTTTTTACAGTGTTAATCATATCATTAACACCAAACCAGTCTCAACCTTTATTTCCCTTTATGATCATTTTATGTATTTTTTGTTTAGTTATGGGGGCAGGGGCATTCATCCTTTGCTGATCAAGGAGGGCCGGGAGAGTATTTAGCATAAGATGCGAAGAAATCCATCGACACCATATAACAGCTGGATAAATGGCTCATGCTGAAATTTTACAGTAAATTAAACGGATGGAAGAAAGCAAATCAACAGGAAAGGAAAATAACATATAGAAAGGTCGAAGATCGGCTTTTAAAGGAAGGCTTTTTTACTTTTACTCAAGGGGACAAAATTAAAAAGCAAGCATATTATGAAATAAAAACAACATCCCCCTGTTTCCAGAGGGATGTTTGTTTTGTATATTAATTTTTGTTTTTTACTTATTGTAATAAGGACAGTACGTTCTGAGGCAGCTGGTTGGCCTGGGCCAGCATAGCAGTTGCTGCCTGTGAGAGTATGCTGTACTTGGTGTATTCCACCATCTCAGTAGCCATATCCACGTCACGAATGCGGGATTCAGCTGACTGCAGATTTTCTGCAGAGGTATCCAGGTTGTTGATAGTGTGTTCCAAACGGTTCTGGTAAGCACCTAATGAAGCACGCTGGGTGGATATTGTCTCTATAGCTGTATCAATAGTCGTAATCGCAGTTTCAGCCATCGTAGTGCTGCTGGAGACATCGATACCCACATTGGTACCAGAACCAACAACAGAGGAGAATAGTACAAGATCACCATCCGCTACTACTCCCGCCTCACTCTGGAAGGTAATAGTAGCTTCATTCCCGTCAGCATCCTTAAAGGAAACCGTGTAATTGGCGCCTGATGCTGTATCTATCGCTCCAGTTGTATATACTTTGCCCTCATCATCAAGCAAATCATCCCAACCACCTGCACCGTCATCCACCTGTAATTTACCCACTACACCACCGGTAGCGGCATCATCTACAAACTCAATCCGGTAATCTCCTGCAGCTAGTTTGCCGGAAGTCAAATTAACAAAATTTATATCACCACCAGCAGCAGTTAGATCAGTTCCCTGATTGCTTAAAGTAACCCCGGTGCTCTGCGTAGTTCCCACTATAGAACCGGCAACAGCGCCCCAGGTCACAGCGGCAGTATCATCATCAACACTGATTGTAACATCATTCGTAAATCCACCGGCAGCTGCAGTCAGGGTAAAGGTCGTAAAATTGCCATCAGCAGCAGGGGCGGTTTGGGCTAGAGCCTCAGCCATAGTATTGCCTTCACTATCTTTCAAGTAAACATTTACAGTAGTGCCTGAACCATCCGACTCGACCACCAGGTTGTAAGAACCAACAGTTTCACCAGCAGTGTTTAAATCAAGTGCTCTAACTCCCAGCAGATTGCTGCCATTATCCACTTTTGCCGCAGCAGAAGTGCTCTGGTCGGTTACACCCAGAGTCTCGGCATCCATTTTGCTAATAGATACACTCATACTCTGGTTTGCATTAGCACCGATCTGGAAGCTGGTGGTAAAGCTGCCATCTAAAAGACTCTTGGTATTAAACTCGGTAGTCTCTGCAATACGATCAATTTCCCCAGCTAACTGATCTACTTCATCCTGTACTGCTGCCCGATCGGCATCTGCCAGGGTTCCATTGGAAGCCTGTACTGCCAGTTCTCTCATTCTCTGTAGGATATCTTCTGTTTCCTGCAGAGCTCCTTCAGCGGTCTGAATGAGGGAAATGCCATCCTGGGCATTAGTTGAAGCCTGTTCCAGACCGGAAATCTGGGACCGCATTTTTTCGGATATGGCCAGACCTGCAGCATCATCAGCCGCGCTGTTGATGCGGTAACCGGAAGAAAGCTTTTCCAGCGATTTGGCTAAAGAATTGTCATTGCATTTCAACTGTCTGTTAGTGTTAAGTGCCATCATATTGTGATTAATTATCATTTTAAAATCCTCCTTGATTATTCAGCTCCCACATCCCTGTGGGGCAATTTCCTAGGCATATATAAGGAGATAATATTTTCCCGGCGGTATCGACCTTTAGACCGCAGGGGCTTCTCCCCTATAATCAACCTGTGTTTACATATATCGGCAGGGCAGCGCGGCATCTGCAGCAGCAAAATCTTCGATTTATGATCATTATTCCTTTATTTCTTCATATTCCTTGCATATTCTAAGTCTTTTAGCTCAACATCATGTTTTTTTAGGCCTTTTTTCGTATATTGTTATATTTTTTTGTACAATTCAGCTATTGCCGGAATCAAGCGGTGCAGATAATTCTGAACACAGCGAGGAATGGCTAACTACTAATTGCTCATTACTAATTGTTAAAAAAAAACGTAAGGGGCAAGGTGTAAAGAGTAAGGAAAAGAAAGCCCTCACCCCTTTATATCTAACCTCTTACGATATTTTGCCAATTGTAATTACTAACTACTAATTACTCATTACTAATTATCATATATATTCCTTAGGCGCTCAAGCTGGATAACACTGATGATATGTATTCGCTTTGACTGGCCAGTTGGGCCAGGGCTTCTTCCATAGCGGTAAACATATCCCAGTATTTTTCTTCTCTTTCCTTCAGGTAGTCCTGCATATCTTCTATATCCTCATCAAGACCATCTATCAGGCCGCCTAAATAGCTGTCGGCATCATCAGTCACACTGTCACCGGCCCGGTTGGTGATATTAGTCATAGCTGCGTCCATTTTATCCAGCACACTGCGGGCCAATCCATTGTTGCTGGTACCGGTAAACAGCTCCATTACTCCTTCCGGATCATCAGCCAGAGCCTCAACCAGAGCGTCTTCATCTATATACAGCTTGCCGTTTTCTTCATAGTCACTGCCGGTGGCAATTCCAATAGCTGACAGACTGGTATAGATATTGTCCTCACTCAATCCATCAACATTGTCCGTTATCAGTGAACGCAGTCCTCTGTATATACCTCTTAATAGTAAATCTCTTTTTAGAAGCCCGCTCCTGGCTTTTTCCTCCCAGAGTTCGATCTGTTCGTCAGTCATCTCCTCTTTTTCCGCATCAGTCAAGGGTCCATAATCATAATCCCTTTCTTCTTTGAGAGTACTGCCTATCAAGTCAATAGCTTCATTATAGGCTTCCACAAAAGCGGTGATCTTTTCCACCAGGCCATCAGTGTCATTAGCAACAGTCACCGTTGTCTCTCCGGTCCTGGTGAGATTAAAGGTGATATTGTTCAGATTAAACTGATTGGATGAATAAGTGAGCCCGGTAATACCGTTATACTCGATTTCAGCATCAGTCCCGGTCCCCAGGTTAACTGGCACCTCTTCCGTGGCCAGGTCCCCGCTGTATAACTTTAAGGTATCCCGTAGGAAAGCACTGGAATCATCACTTATATCAATTACAGCACTGCTGCCGGTACTGTCAGTAGTCAAAAAGACCCGATCCACTCCTTCGTCATAGCTGACCGTAAAGCCCAGTTCAGCATCATTTATCTGATCTATTACGTCATCCAGGCTGTCAGTATCAGCATCAAAAGTAAAAGTCTGTGAACCATTGGAACCAGACAGGGTAAAGCTAAGCTCTCCGCTCAATCCAAACTGGGTGGCCAGGGTAGTAGTATCTTCTTCAGAGGCCATGCTCTCGGTGCTGGCTACAGTTGCTCCGCTGGCCAGGCTAATCACATTAACGGTATACAGCCCATCAGATGCACTGGTATTAGCCGTAGCGGTCAGAACACTGCTGTCCGAGGAAGTTACGGTATTGGTATTAAAGGTATCCTTCAGACACAGGTCAAACAGCGCTGTACGAGCTGCCAGTACAGCCGTGTTTATCTCCAGATAGCCTTCCTGTTTCCATTCCAGCAGCTGCTGCTCTTTCTTGATACTATCCAGTTTAGTACCTTCAGCATCCATTAGTTCTTCTACCATCGAGTCAGTATCCAGTCCGCTGACCAGACCACTTACGCGGGTAGTTTCCGTTGATGACGCGGTTGGGTTTATTGATGACATATTATCACTCCTTTACTTTGGGCAAACCTACATTACACTTTCTTTTGCCACTCATCCAGATAGGCTTTAATATTGGCAGCCTGCTGAACTGCCTGCCGGTTACTGTTCACAATTTCCTCGTAAATTTCCTTACGGAAAATAGCAACTTCACGAGGGGCGTCTATCCCAATCTTTATATTATCACCCTGAATATCAACTACGGTTATTTGAATATTGTCATTCAGGATGATTGTTTCTCCTTTTTTCCGGTTTAACACCAGCATCTTTTATTCCCCCCCGCTGTTCTTAACAGACTTATTTTCACTGGCCTGGGGGAAAATAAGATGTTTAGTTTTATAATCTGATTTCTGGGGAATATATTGCATACCCCGTTTGCCAACCGTGTCTATGATCAGTGGAGCAAAAAGGTTAGCAGTAGCTTTTTTGAAATCTTCCGGTATATTCAAAACACTTAAAAGACTTAAGCTGTTCTGATCGGCATTTAATTTCTTTAGTTCTTCATCCGATACATCCACACTATAGTCGGGAAAAAACACAAACGGATCTACCGTAACCAGACACAAGTCTGAATTATTAACTGACAGCAGGTAGAAAAACGGGCCTTCTTTTTCATCTAAAGGGATAATCACAAATTCCCTGTCATCTTCAAAGGCCGGAATGCCGGCGGGAAACTCTACTATAGCTTGTTCGTCGATTTCTACCGTACCAAGCATTTTATTCTCAATAATCACAATTAATCGCCCCCAAAATGGTGAATCATGCTGTTTGGTTTACATTAGTGCCGGTATAATTTATATCAATCATATTTTTCTGATCCAGGTATACTTCCACATATCCCCGCTGAAAATTATTCTCCACATAACCTGAAGTAGATTCTATCCTGACTTCTCCAGGAGTATACCTCATTTGCAGAGGATATATCTCAAATTCTATTTCCGGCGGCGGTGCCGGTTTCATCTCCAGGTATGGATAATCATCCTGGGCCCTCTGGCGGGAAGCAACGATTTGTTTTAAAGCTCCTGGATTATGAATTTCAGCCATGCGGCGGCCCTCCTGCGCTCGCCGGGCAGTACCTTCCAAACAGGCTTGTTGGCCTTTTCTGGCAAAATAACGAGCAAATTCATCTATATCCATGTGCAGCCCGCTGGTATAACAGACACTCTGGTCAATATCGAGATCAGGCGGTCTGCTCTTGATTTCTAAACTGGCTTTAGAAGTTGAAATTTGTAATACCGGTTTTTCTGTATGCAGGTTTAGCTGTGGTTCTTGTATTCTTAAACCGATAACTGCATACTGCTGATTAATTTCCAGCGTCACCTGTTCCCACTCCTGTCTAGCTTATAAAGTCTACCAATGATGGCTGAATAATTTGAGCTCCTACCGCCAGGGAAGCCTCGTATACTTTTTCCATCGATGCCAGATCAACTGCAGCTTCTGCAAGATCGGTATCCATATTATCGGACATCAAGTTGGTAAGAGTTAAAATGGATGTTTCCAGCCGACTTTCTTGTAATTCCATGCGATTTATCTTGGCTCCTACGGCAGCCCTTTTATTAAGCACATCATCTATTTTATCATCCAGCCCGGCCAGATCATCACTGATAGCCTCGGTATCCCCCGAAGTGATATCATTCATCAAATCGTCTATGACTGCAAAAATACCTCCATCAGGATTGCCGAACTCATCAAGTCCACTGGGACTGCCAAAAAACTCGGTCATATCGATATTAAGCTCCATAGTGACACCTTCTGCCACTTCTACTTCTATGATATTACTATTCCCCAACCATTCACTTTCTCCACATGGTTCTACCGTCGTATTAGTACCAGCGAAAACATATTTATCACCGTAGGTAGTATTAGCTGCTACGCTTATCTGCTCTTTCAGAGCAGATATCTCTTCATTAATAGCCGCTAATTCTGTTTCGTCATTAGTACCATTAGCGGCCTGTACCGTCAGGTCGCGGATACTATGTAAAATATTCCCTATTTCTCCTAAAGCAGTATCCACGGTTTCCTCATAACTGACAGCATCTTCAACATTGCTGACATATTGTTCATTTTCCGCAATCTGGGTACGATATCTCATGCTTTTGTACAGGCCCACCGGATCATCCGAAGGCTTGTTGATTTTTTTTTCGCTTGATATTTGCTGCTGGATTTTGGCCAATTCTGTCAGGTTGTTGCTGACGCTGCTCTTTAATGCCGTACACATCATCTTGTTGGTAACCCGCATTTCAATTCACCTTACCTTCCTACTACACCCATTCCATTGATTATTTTATCCAGGGCTTCATCAATAGTCGTTATATACCGCGAGGCCGCATTGTACGCATGTTGATAGATTAACATGTTGGTCATTTCTTCATCCAGAGAGACCCCGGATATAGACTCCCGGTTTTCTTCCAGTTCACTAACCAGGGTTTCCTGATAGGACAGCATGGCCTGAGCAGTATTGCTATCCACTCCAACTGATGCCGTAAGAGATGTCCAGTAATCATCCACTGAAACATCTTCCGCCATTCCCGTATAGGAGGTCAGAGCAGAAAATCCCGTACTCCCCCCCAGAAGTCCAGCATCACTCACCCCTTCAAAAGCGGTATCACCGGAGGAAAACTTCAGGCTGTTGCCATAGCTGCTGACAGTTATACTGATACCGGCAGTACTGAGATCAGTATTGGCGTCCAGCTGCTCCTGGATGGCATCTACCAGTTCCTGCAGATCTTGATAATCTTCAGCGGGTACATTCAGGGTAATTGTAGTAGTGCTGCCACCCCCATAGGTGATAGTCAAATCTCCGCTGGTACTGCCGGGAAAACTTAACACACTATCCAGAGAATCACTTAAAGTATAAGATTGTGTCGCATAAGCATTCTGTTTGAGGTTGGCAATAGTCAAAGCCAGGCTGCCATCACCTAAATTGCTTTCATCGCCATTTTCGTCATAAGTACGGCTGCTGGCGGCGGCTATATTCTGGACATCATCAATAATATCTTCGGATACACTGATGAATGAAGCCCATTCTATATCATCATTAGCATCTGCAGGCATAGTAAAAAAATCAGTACCATCAGGATAGCCGCTGGTATTGTTGAGGCTGTATCCACTCTGGTGTACCTCATTAGTGGTAACTATTATGGTTTTAGCCAGCTCATTCAGGTCATCTATTAAATCATTGATGGAGCCTCCATTATCACTTGTCCCCCGCAGATCGTAAATAGCTCCTATTTCGCCCCCGCTGACATCAACATTACTTCCCGTATCAGCCCAGGCAACCATATAAAGACCGTTGGAATCCGCCTCGGCGGAAAGGCTGGTATATTTGCCGCTTGAAACCAGATTGCGGCCTCCTATTTGAACAGTTACCGTACCATTCTCTTCCAGTTTGTAGTCATAATCTACCAGGGTGCTCAATTCATCCAGCAGAACATCTCTCTGATCCATAAGATCGTTAGCATCCATACCCGCTAAATCGATCTGTAGTATTTGTTTATTCAGACTGGCAATTTCTCCTGCTATGGTATTTATTTCAGTTACCCTCGCTTCCAGGGTTGCATTCAGATCATCTGCTAAGTTGCTCAACTGGTTGTAAACACTGTTAAAGGTATCTGCCAGAGCAGCAGCGGTTTGGGCTAGTACTGTACGAGTAGCTTCACTGCTGGGATCGTTGGCCAGATCTTCCCAGGCCTGCCAGTAGCTATCAATAAGATTGCCCAGGCTTTCGTCCGTGGGTTCACTCAGAATAGTCTCTATCTGTGATAGGGCATCAGCTGTAGTCGACCAGTATACTTCCTCTGAAGTTTCACTTCTGATCTGCACATCCAGGAGCTCATCTCTTATCCTGCCTATGTCGGATACCTCAACTCCAGTACCGACCAGAACACCCTGGGTCATGTAAGGGCTGGTAGTCTCCAAGTTTGCCACCTGCCTTGTATACCCGGTAGTCCCAGCATTAGCAATGTTGTGACCTGTTACTTGCAAAGCCGTCTGTTGTGCAATTATGGCCCTTTTTCCCGTTTCCATTGCCGTAAAAATGCTCACTGCCATACCTCATTTCTACATTAATTTCATCTAAATCTTCTTATCAAGCAGATGCTTGTTGGGTTTATTACTCTTAGTATCGGTGTAATCACCGTTATCGGAATAAACACCTGCTTTATCACCGTATAATAACTTCTCCATATACGCAAGAAAATCTAGCGACTGCTCCAATAGTTCATTATTATGGCTATTTATAGCCTTCAGCCTGGTCAGATTATAATCGAGGTGATCTATCTGGACTCGAAATTCATCATATAATTCCGGTGTTTCCTTTTTTACTCGAATTAACACCTGTTTAGCGGCAAGATCCTCCATATCCTGCTCCCAGGATACCGCCAGTTCCTGATGCAGTGCATAACGCCGGTCTTCTAATTGCTGTAGATCTTTTATTATCCCGGCTTCGTCTAAAATCAACTGGTTAAGTTCTTCGATTTTATTTTTTAAAATTAGATGAGTTTTTTCGTTACCCATCTCTGCCAATTTATCCATAGCCTCATTTTCCTGCTTCAGGTATTTAATAAACTCCTTGATTTGATTTTCCAATTATATCACCAGCCTTTTCATTCACAGTAAATCGTCTGTCAAAGCCTGTTCCAAAATCTTGTCGGCAATGTCTTCATCGGATACCTCCAGAGTATCGGATGCCATTTTCTCCTTCAATTCGTTGACTTTTTCCCAACGTATATCAGGCGCCTGTTTTGCCGCTATCATGGCTTTTTGCATAATCCGGCTGGCACTGGAAATATTCAACTCATCCGTTTTTGATGCTGTCCCGGTGCTTTTTATGTTATCTAATCGATTAGAACTGGAATCTTTTCCATAAATCTTCATTATGTTCTGCACCTGGGCTTTTGATATTATCATTATTTTCACCTCATAATATGTTTGTGTATTATTGTTTCGTAAAAAACAAACAGGAGGCTTAATGCCTCCTTGTTGATTTTTAACATCATATGGCAGCATTACTCCATTTTTCTCAGCAATGCTATCCTCTTTAGGTTCTGTCCTATTTGTTGTTGCCCATTTGGCCTGGTTTTTCCCTGCTGTACATAGTTCTCTTGATACTCCTGGTGTTCTGTTTAACACGACTGGCTTCCGTTACAGGCATAACTGACTGCAGCGTACGGTTAATATCATAGAGACACTGTTCGCAGTACCTGCCTTCTTTTATGCTGATACCACAATTATCGCATTTTAATATACCGGAGACACCTTCTGCTATGAATCTTCCTTCTCGCATAAACTGTATAATATTTTGTTCATCAACTCCAGTATCTTCTTCTATTTCCTTGATTCCAGCTCCCGCATGCTTCTGAAGATATTTTCTCACTATCACAAAATCGTTTTCCAATTTCTCAGCACATTTACTGCACATATTTTTTCCTCGATAAGCAAAAACTCTGCCGCATTGACTGCAATTCCTCAAATCTGCCGCCATAATATCACCCCTTAGTCTCTAATATCCTGTACCAGTTGCCCAAGTTATAACCGAAACGCTCTTCGCACCTGCTTCCAGCAGTGTACGAGTGCACTCTTTGATAGTTGACCCCGTAGTATATACATCGTCTACCAGTAAAATATTTTCACCTTTTATTTTAGCCGGATCTGTTACTTCAAAAGCACATAAGAGGTTCTCTTCTCTTTCCTCTTTAGTTAATTCTCTTTGAGAGGGTGTTTCTTTTACCCTGCATAACAGATTGGAGCACATGCGTTTTTTTAAAACCTTGCCTATCTGTTTAGCCAGCAGTTCCGATTGGTTGAAACCCCGCTGTTTAAGATTTCCCTTGGAAATTGGTACTGGTATTATGATATCGATAGGCCAGAAGCCAGGCTCTTCTATTACTACTGCAGCCATCATGCTACCCATTTTTACACTCATATATCTGCGGCACAAAAATTTTAGTACTTTTACCGCTTTGCGCAGCTTATCGTTATTATACGGACCTACAGCTCGCGCGATCCTAAATTTCGGAGGATTATCCCGGCATTCAGAGCAGTAGGGGCCCTCCGGCACCTCCAGGTATTTGCCGCATTTTTCACAAATCGACATACTGGTCTGTGCGGTAATGATTTCATCCTGACACCGGTCACACCATGGACGACGACTATGATACCTGCCTTTTTCCCGGCATAAATTACAAGCACTTACCGGAAAAAGGATATCCATAAGAATATTTTCCATTTCCCCCACCCCAAACACTTTTTCCGTATATAAGATAAAACATCGTATGAAAGCACCCCCCTGCCTTTACATACGATCTTTCTCCAGACCTTATTTAAGCATATCGTATAAAGAAGTTTTTTACACCAGATTTACAAAGTTAATAATTCTCATTAATGATAAAATATACTATATTAATGCTCCATTTTACCATTGCCGCAGTCAAGCTATTTTGCTTGTACCTTCTAATTGCAAATTGGCGTTAACCTATCCCGCAGGTTGATTTCTAAAAGATTCTCCTGGCCCAGCCTCTCTATCTCATCGTCTTCTGTTAACTGCCAACAAACCCGCTGGCTCGAAGTGTACCTTCTTTGATTGCTCCCATGAATTAAGACCATCATAATGGTCATCCAGATAGCAAAACACAGGATCTTGAGACAGACTGCCACAAAAAGAACCTCCTTTTAGCCAGTTTATATATAATATGCGATGCGGAGGTTAATTGATTACTGCTTTTGGCTAGTCGTCAGCAACAATATGATTTTTCAAGGCGTATACTGCAGCCTGGGTGCGATCTTTTACTCCCAGTTTCCTAAAAATACTGGTCAAGTGGTTTTTTACCGTTTTTTCACTAATAAACATATTTTCAGCCATTTCTTTATTAGAATTTCCTTTCACCAGTAGGCCCAGTACATCTTTTTCGCGTTTGGTAAGTTTTACATCATCAGTTTCCTGCTCCGCTCGAGTAAGCTCACTTACCAGTCGGTTAGCTACCCGGGGATGAATTACTATTTCGCCATTCATTACTTTATGAATAGTATCTATTAAATCGCTTCCCGCTACATCCTTGAGTACATAAGCTGACACTCCTGCTCTAACCATTTCTACTACCTCTTCGTCCTCATAAATAGTCAGGGCAATTATCTTGATTGAGGGAATCTCTCTCTTAATTACCTGAGTAGCCGTAATTCCATTGGTTCCCGGCATGTTAATGTCCATCAAAATGACATCGATCTGCTGTTTTCGAGCTATGTTTATAGCCCCCTGACCATCTCCTACCTCAGTAAGGACCTCAATGCTGCGATCCAATTCCAGAAGTTTTCGAAGCCCTTCTCTTACAAGAACATGGTCATCGGCGATTATAACCCGTATCTTCTCATCCATTCATTGCCTCTCCTTCCAGTGGGACTGTAATAATTATCTGAGTTCCTTCGCCGGGCCGAGAATTAATTTCCATTTCCCCACCCAGTAATTGTACCCTCTCTTTCATACCCATAATTCCATAGCTTTCTTTATCAGGGTCCAGTTGGTCTGCATTAAACCCGGTACCTTCGTCCTTGATTACCAGGGTCAGAATTTTACCATTATCCTCCAGTTTAACCATGGCCTTATTAACCCCGGCATGTTTTCGTATATTAGTTACAGCTTCCTGTACTAAACGGAAAATGGCACTTTCCATAGCAATATCATATTTTTTCTTTTCGCCGAACATTACAAAATCTATGTCAAAGTTATATTTAACCTGGAAATCCCTCAAATAATCTCTCAAGGTATAGTAGAATTCTTCTTCATGAATCAAAGCCGGTTTCAGATCGAACATAATCCGTCTTATATCGTCCAGGCTCTCTCGACTCATTTTTTTAATATTATCCAGTTCCTCATTAATACGGCTTATATCGTTATCCCAGAGACGCTGCACGAAATCTATTCTTATCAGCATACTGGCCATAGACTGAGCCGGTCCATCATGCAATTCTCTGGCTATCTTACGGCGCTCTGCCTCCTGGGACTGTAGAATCCACAAACCAACCTGCTTGCTCTTAACCGCATCTTCCAGAGTATAGCTGATCCTTTCCAGATTGCCCGATAATATCTTTAACGCCATACCCGTAGTATTCATAAACTTATCAGCCTTTTGGTTAATAGCCCTAAATTTTTTTAATTGCTGGGATAGTTCGTCCCGGCGCCGCCGCAAATACATTTCGTTTTGCCGCAGATCCATTAATCTAAGCTGGCATTCTCGGGCAGTTTCATAGGCCTTTTGTATATCCGTTTCAGAATATGAGCGAAAATTCTGACTGACCTCCATCAACCGGAGTCTGGCAAACCTTTCGTTCTTTTCCTGTTTCTGCACCTCATCAATAACCCGATTAGTCTCTATTTTTGCATCATTAAGTTCAATCTCTATACGCTGGGCCTGCTTGCCGCTTTCTTCGGCAATGTCAAAAATATCATCCCGGCCTTTCTCCAGGGTAGTTATCACATCGAGAAGGACCGCATCCAGCATATTGAACTCATCTGTTCCTAAATTTTCATCAATTATACTACCTTCGTCATAATTCATAAAATTCCTGCCTGTCCCCTCTCATAAAATTATAAATATTTGAAAACCCTGCCCATAATGACGACGATCTGTTATCTATTGTGATTTAAGTCCCAGATTGCCGAGAACATCTTCCTTTAGTTCCAGCAACCGGGCTTCGTTTTCAGCTTCCACATAAACCCTGAATACTGGTTCCGTCCCAGAAGAACGAATCAAAGTCCAACTGCCATCTTCCATCGTAATTTTCCGACCATCTATTTCATCTATCGATGATACTTTTACCCCTCCCAAGGTTTTGGGATTAAATCCCTGAATTTTTTCCTGTATAATCGGCTGATCTCCTGCTGTTACCTTAATATCGATTCGTTCACTGCTGCTATATCCATATTTTTGGTTGAATTGGTCGGTTAATCCCTGTATGGTCTTCCCGGTACAGGCCAGTAATTCAACTGCCAACAGACAGGCTAAAATTCCGTCTTTTTCAGGGATATGGCCCCATATGCTCATCCCTCCGCTTTCTTCGCAACCCATTATACATCCCTTATCCCGCAATGCTTCACTAATATATTTAAACCCTACTGGAGTTTCAATTATACTTAGACCATTACTATGAGCAACAGAGTCCAAAATGTGACTGGTACCTGCTGATCGACATACCGGTCCTCTCCATTTCCTGGTATTCAGCAGGTGATCCAGCAGAAGGTACATTACGCGATTGGCACTCACAAAGCTGCCACTGCTATCTACTATTCCAAAGCGGTCGGCATCACCATCCAGAGCTAGACCGATATCAGCATTATAACTAACCACTGCTCTTTTTAAATCGCCCAGAAGTCTGCTTACTGGTTCTGGCATACTGCCCCCAAACAAAACATCACGATGATTATTAATGGTTCTTACTTCGCATCCTATTTCATCCAGTATTCTATCCAGGTACCCAACTCCTGCCCCATACATTGGGTTAATCACTACCTTGATTTTCCGGTCTTTAAAAAATTCAACTTGAACCAATTTTAAGATATGATTTATATATTCGTTATCGACTTCTATTTCTTGATATAAAGCCAGCTCCACAGCTTCCGACAGATCCAATTCATAGATTTTTTCTGTTTCCCGGACCCGATTTATTTCTTCCTCTATAGCATCGGTTATATCCGGCAGCGCAGGTCCCGCATAATGTGGTATGTATTTAATACCATTATATTCAGCCGGATTATGGCTGGCGGTAATCACCAACCCTCCACCTGCTCCTCTTAACCGAACTGCGTAAGCAGTAACCGGGGTTGGACTAACCTTTTTTAGTAAGAAGGTTTTAATTCCATTACCAACCAGAACCCGGGCACATTCCTCGGCAAATTCTCTAGACATGAATCTATTGTCATAACCAATAACTACCCCTTTCTTATTGAGGTTGCTGCTGTTAATGTAAGCAGCAATACCCTGGGCCACCACCCGACAATTTGCGAAAGTAAAATCCCTGGCGATAATGGCTCTCCATCCATCGGTCCCAAACTTAATACTTGACATCTAAATCCTCCTTAATGGATTGATCGGTATTGTCTGAAATATAAGCTACATTTATTAAGTCGTCTTCTATTTCATCTATATGCAGGATACCATCTACATCAGGCATATTTTTATACACAATTGCTCCATCCACAATCACTCCAGGATACCTTCATAGATAATATTGATACCGCAATTTATAGGATTGGGCGGACTTTTATTACATTTAACCGATCGTCAGTATCTACAATAGCAAATCCAGCCTCATGCAGAACAAAACATCCACCCCAGAATAAATCTTTATACCTCCTGGAATCATATTTTTAATCTTATTCTTCCAGAGAAGTTGAATAATCATCCCCGCTTTATCATCTATTGAGCGCCGATACGGGCATAAAGAAAATCTACTATAACTCTCACAATTCTGCAGGATGCTTTTCCATCTCCATAAGGATTAATGGCTCGGGCCATTTTATGATATTCCAGCTCATTGGCAAGCAAATTCCGGGCTTCGCCATATACTCGATCCCGGTTAGTTCCTACCAGTTTAACCGTCCCCGCCTTAACCGCTTCCGGTCGTTCTGTGGTATCTCGTAACACCAATACCGGTTTGCCTAAAGAGGGTGCCTCCTCCTGCAATCCACCTGAATCAGTTAGGATCAGACAGGACATATTCATGAGATTGGCAAAAGGCTCATAATCTAGTGGTTCTATTAGATGTATGCGGTCCCGGCCTCCCAGCATTGCTACAGCTACTTCTTTTACTACCGGGTTTTTATGGACCGGAAATATTACTTCGATATCTTCAAAGTCATCCAGCAAATCTAATAAGGCCTGATAAATCTGCTGCATACGGCTGCCCCAATTTTCTCTGCGATGGGTAGTAACTAATAACAATCGTCGGTTAAAATTGATCCCTGATAATTCAGGCCCAAACTCGAAGTCAGGACGTACCGTCTGCATTAAGGCATCAATAACCGTATTACCAGTAACCCAAATTCTTAATTCTCCAATAGATTCCCGCAGCAGGTTGTCCCGGTTAATGTCGGTAGGGGCAAAATGCAAATCCGCCAACCTGGCTGTAAGGGAGCGGTTTGCTTCTTCCGGGAATGGCGAGTACTTGTTGTGGGTACGTAGTCCAGCTTCTACATGAGCTACCGGTATTCTTTCATAAAAAGCAGCTAGAGAAGCCGCGAAAGTTGTAGTAGTGTCCCCATGAACTACTACCAGATCTGGCTTCTCCTTTTCCAATACCTCTCTTACCCCGTTTAACACCCCGGAAGTAATACTGTATAAATCCTGTTTATCACGCATCAAATTCAGGTCATAATCAGGTTCTATTCTAAAGAGCTGCAGTACCTGATCCAACATCTCCCTATGTTGTGCCGTGACCAGCACCACTGTTTCAATATCTTCTACCTTTTCTAATTCTTTGATTACCGGAGCCAGCTTTATAGCCTCCGGCCTGGTCCCAAAAACCACTAATACTTTCCCCAAATGCACTACTTTATTCCTCCCAATATTAAATCATTACCAGACAGTGGGGACGGTTCTCCTGGTCATCTTTTTATATCGTAGTGTTACGTATTTTGTAAGGATTCCATGTAATCCGAGTATAGGCTAGATCAAATAGCTAACATAGAGCACCATCCACTATTTCTCCCTGCAGCTCTACTTCTTTAACATGGAAACTGGTAATATATCCAATATTTTAAATACCAGACAGTTTTTCAAAGGAAAAGCTGCATAAGATGTCCTATCAAGCCGGGCTTTTATTCGATCATAATAAGCACCCTCCTGCTGGTCATCTGTTAGCTCTACATACACCCGAATGCCATCCTTCTTGGTTTTATTGTCTGCAGTTAGCAGCACCAGGAAAACACCCTTACCCGTTTCCTTTAAGTTGGCATAAGTCTTATCGGCTCCAAAGCGGGCACAAATAATACTATCATTTTCAATCATCTCCAGGACAGTGATTACCGCAATATTCACGTTATAGTCTTTATCCACCGTACTCAAGGTAGTAGAAATATAATTAGCATTAATAAGTTCCCGGGCTTTTTCTAACAGAGAATTATTCATGGGCACTCCTTTTCAGAATATTTTAAATAGGTATTTAGCATCATAGTAATATATTCCCAGCCTTAAGTCAAAATATTTAGGCCAACCGTCTCCCCCAGCCCCTATAAATATATGACAATGGGAACGGTTCCAGCTTGTCATCTTTTACTCCTTCTTTGCTGCTAGTGATATCCTACAATATTAACTACTTGTAATAGTAACCCCGACAACACCAAATTAACTTTAACCAACAGTTTTTTAAATCATGGCATAATCTCTACCCTTTTTCTTCCACTCCATGTATTAAATATTTATTGATTTTGTATTGGAATCTGATAAAGTACGCAGGTGGGAATCTGAGTTGGGGGAAAAACAGAGTGACTGACATCATGAGTTAAACATTATTTTCATATCCAAGGAAGGAAAGCAAAAGAACGTCTCCCTACCCCGGCTTCATTCAAGAACCAGGGTTAATCCACAGGATGGATATACTTTATCTGTTAATGCGACTTTAGCATGACAGGCTGGACACTCATCTTCAAAATCTTCATCTGCAGGAACTGCTCTGTTTTGAGAACTGACATTTTGCTCCTTTAGTGTTTCTTTTATTTCCTGTAATAATAATCTAATTTCCTTAATATTCTGATCCATATCCGAAGCATTTATCGCATTTATAATAATAAGAAATAGTATTAATAGCCCGATAACCCAGAAAACTAAAGCGGTCAGCACCTCCATAACATTCCCTCCCCGATAAAATACCATATAAGTATATTTTATGCTTTTGTTAATAGTTTTACCACCACGTGTTCTGGCATGATACGTGGGGACACTTTTGCCAGGTCACCTGGTATCACTTGTTCCCCCTTATTCAGTCCCCAAGTGTCATCTTCGGATGCCGTTCATGACGGCGTCGGTGAGTTGATCAGCCAGTTTTTCCGGGTTAATTTCCCATTCATCCAGGATGTTAAAGGCCCAAATAGAGCCTATTAATCCTGCTAATATTATGTATACCAGCATATAATCTACCGGTTTTATTTCCTCTTCTTGCACGGCTTTATCAACTATTTGTTTTATCAATTTTTCTCGTTCTTTCCTGCGAGTATCCATCCATTCTTTTAAATCCTCAGCCATTATCTCTGTGTCCCAGAATAGAATCCGGGCTAATTTCTTTTTTTCTTTGCTAAACTTGAAATGTCCCTGAACTATTTCCCATATTATTTCTTCAAAGCTGAGCTCCTGAATCCTATCAGATGTTACTGAATGGGAGTATTCTTCCCAGCATCTGATGATCATTTCATTGAATAAATGCAGTTTGCTGTCAAAGTATTCGTAGAGGGTACCTTTACCAATACCGGCAATCTCGGCGATTTCTTCCATCCTGGCACTGTTATAGCCACGACAGGTGAAAACTTCTACCGCCGCCAGTAAAATACGTTCCCGCTTATTCTCGGTTTTACCAATAACTTCCCTCATCTGAGGTTACCTCCTGCCCATCAAAAATATCACCGTCACCTGTATCTGCAGGTGTGGTCCAGCACCACAGCGGGCAGATCCGGATGTCTGCCCGGCTGTACTGGCAGCGAATGAAACCCACCCTCTGCACCTGGTACTGGTTAATCTATACTGAGCTCGGATGAAACTGTTTTGTGGTCAGCTCGTTTTTGCCGGCGTTTGCGCCCTAGGTCATCTAAAATGGAATATACTACTGGCACCAAGACCAGAGTAATAAGGGTTGAAATCAGCAACCCGCCAATTACTACCGTAGCCAGAGGGGCCTGGTATTCCCCTCCTTCACCCAAACCCAGAGCCAGAGGTACCATGGCAAGGATGGTGCTGAATGCAGTCATAAGTATGGGCCGCAGCCTTACGCGTCCCGTTTCTATAATGGCTTCATCCCGATCCATACCTTTATCAATTTGCTGCTTCAGATAATCTACAAATACTATAGCATTGGAAACGGCTACGCCTACCAGCATAATCATCCCTATAAACGCGGGTACGCTCAAGGCTCTGCCGGTTAAAAACAGGGACAGGATTATCCCTATTATGGCGGTGGGTATAGAGAACATGATAACAAATGGACTAAAAAAGGATTCATACTGCACGGCCATAACCGCATAGACCAGAATAATTGCCAGCAGCAGAGCTAAAGCAAGATCCCCGAAGGTATCCATCATCTGCTGGTTTTGCCCGGCATATTCCACTTCATATCCAGCCGGCAGTTGTATTTTTTCTACGCCGGTCTTTATATCATCCATTACACTCTTCAGATCTCGATTTAGAAGAGAACCACTTATATTGGCGATTCTCACCTGATCCTGACGGCTTATGGATATAGGGCCTTGTTCAACTGCAAAAGAGGCAATTTGAGATAGCTTAACGGCCATCCCCATCGAACTGCGAATGGTCAAGTTTTTTAAATAGTCGATATCCTGTACCTGGTCTGAAGCATAGCTAACTTTAACATCTATCTCGTCTCCTTCGATGCGATATTGAGTGGCTACAGTACCCTGCATAGCGGAATTAATAGCCGAAGATACCTGTATCGGAGTCAAGCCATAGGCCGCGGCCCGATCGCGATCAATATGAATCTGCAGTTCGGGTGTACCATCGGTTAAGGAAGACACCACTTCCCGGGTTCCTGGTACGTTCCTGACCACTTCCGCGATCTCCGTGGAAAGGTCTTTTAATACCTGCAAATCATCGCCGGTTACCTGGATAGTTATGGCACTGCTGCTTCCCGACATCATCCCGCCCGAGCTGTCCATTACACTGACCTCAATCTTGGCTCCGGGTATATCAGACATCAGTTGGCGTATTTCATCAGTCATTTCATTAACATCTTTATCCCGTTCGGTCCGGGGACAGAGTTTAACATACATAGTAGCTACATCGGTGTAAGATCCAGAGCCCATGAGCATAACCGATGAGGACCCTACACTGGCAAATATTAGTTCCACCTCCGGTATAGCATGCAGGCGTTCTTCCACCTGGCTGCTGACCTCATCGGTACTGGAAATCATACTGCCCTTGTCCATCTCTATATTTATGGATATTTCTCCCGAATCCATAGCCGGCATGAATTCCGCTCCTACGAGTGGTATCAAAGCCAGCGAAGCAAACATCATTAAGGTTACTATTATCACTACCCGACGGCGTCGTTTCAAAGCAGACTGCAGCAAAATACTGTACTTCTCACTGAGTCCATCCAGCCAGCGGCTGAAGCGATCGGTAAATTTATTGCCCGCTCCAATATTAAGTGCATTCAATTTCTCCATGGTTTCATCGGTGAGCATACGAGAAGCCAGCAACGGTATGATAGTTAATGAAACGAACAACGACGCCAGAATCGCACAGCATATAGTAATGGCCAGGGGTCTAAACAATATGGCTGTCAAACCTTCTACATAGGCAATCGGAGCAAAAACCGCAATAATGGTCAGAGTAGCGGCAATTACCGCTCCGCCAACTTCCGAGGCACCATTTTGCGCTGCCTGCATACGTGGTTCCCCCATTTGCCGATGCCGATATATATTTTCGAATACCACTATGGAGTCATCAACGATCCTGCCCACCCCCAAAGCCAGGCCCCCCATAGTAATTAGGTTGACGGTACTATTGGTGAAATACATCAATATGAAGGTAGTAATTATAGACACCGGTATGGAAATAAAGATAATAAAGGTACTGCGCCAGTTGCGCAGGAAAAGGAAGATAACCAGAATAGCCAGCAGAGCTCCTTCCAATATCATCTTCTCCGTATTTTGAATGGACTGCTTGATATATTCAGCCTGGTCCATAACTACGCTGACTTCCAGGTCCAGATCCAGTTCCTGTTTGATTTTATCCAACTCACTTAGAACTTTTTTCGATGCTGATACAGTATTGGCCCCGGTCTGCTTCATGCAGTGTATCCCCACCGCAGGCGCTCCATTTACCCTGGTATATTGAGTAGTATCCTCGTAGCCTTCCTTGACCACCGCAATATCTCCCAGCCGGATGACCTGACCGGTGGTGGTCAGGATGCGTACATCCTCTATGTCAGCGGTTGATTCAAACTGCTGCAGGTTGCGAACATAATACTTTCGTTGGCCCTGCTCATACTGGCCTCCGGACATATTGAAGTTCTCTGCCTGTAAAACTGATATGACCTGGGCCAGCGACAGATTATAGTTTTCCAATTTCACCTGGTCTACCTCGACACTGACCTGCCGTACGTTCCCTCCGGTAATATATACGGATGCTATTTCCGGTATGCGGGAAAGCCGGGGTTCAATAATATCCTCGGCAATATCCTGCAGTTGTTCCAGGTTTTCTCCCCCGCTTACTCCAATCTGCAAAATAGGCATCATATTGGGGTCCATCTTGACTACCATCGGTTTTCCTGCCCCTTCAGGCAGAAAGCTCTCGATAAAAGATATGTTTTCCCGAATATCCAGCATGGAACTGTCCATATTGGTACCCCAGTCGAACATGACCAGGACCACTGAACTGCCCTCACTGGAAGTCGATTGAATCTCGGTGATGCCGCTTAGACTGTTTAACGACCCCTCCATGGTTTTGGTGATCTGGGATTCAACTTCTTCCGGCCCGGCTCCAGAATAACTGGTTATAACCGCAGCCATAGGAAAATTCATTTCCGGCAGCAGGTCAACCGAGGTCTGGGAAAAAGAGAAAAACCCCAAGATTAAGATAACCGCGACTATGATAATAACACTTACCGGTCTCCGGGTGGAAAAATCAACTATTTTCACTATTCTTCACCCCCGGGAACCACTCTGACCTTGGTTCCATCATCGACCAGAGTGTTGCCTTTTTCTATTACCTGCTGCCCCTCGCTAAGGCCCTGCAGTATCTGAATGTAGCTGCTATTTTCTATACCAGTCTCTACTTCTACCATACGTGCCCGGCTTTCTTCATCAACTATATATACTACAGATTTACTTCCTTTGGGAACAACCGCGTTACGGGGTACACATAGCGCATCTCCTTCAGAAACGGTGGCTAATGCTGCCTGGGCAAACATGCCAGACTTGATTACGTTATCTGGATTATCCATGGCTATCTTAACTATGTAATTCCTGCTGCTGGGATCAGCGGCCACAGATACACTTTTCACTACTCCCTTAAACGGTTCCGCCCTGACCGCGCTGACCGTCACCTGGACTTCGCTGCCCTCCTGAACGTAGGCGATCTCTGATTCACTTACCTGTACTTCTGTTTCCAGGCTGGAAGTATCACTGATGATAGCTGCCGGTGACTGCAGGCTGGCCGTTTCCCCCAGGGAAAGCCCGATGGTTCCTACTACCCCGTTTATGGGTGCAGTTATGGTACAATTATCTATGCTGTTCTGGGCCTGCTGCAGACCGGCCCGGGCCTGTTCAACCGCTGCCTCGGTACTGCCGGAATTCAGAGCATCATACTGAGCTTTGGCGGTTTCCAACTGGCTGTCTGAAACGGCACCGCTCTGATGCAGTTGTAAAGTCCTTTCATAATTGGCCAGAGCAGTTGCTTTTTGAACATCATTGGCCTTCTGGCCAGCTTCCGCCATCGCTACCGCCGCCTCAGCCTGCCTGATGCTGGCTTCATAATCAGTACTATCAAGGGTTAATAGAATCTGTCCCTGCTTAACAGAATCACCCGGCTTAACATTAATGGCTGTGACCCTGGCCGCCACCTTGGCCATAACATTTACTTCATTGACTCCTCTGATTATGCCTGAATATTCCGAAGTTTTGGCGATGTACTGCGTTTTTGCGGCAGCTGCCTTTACAGTCAGTTCCGACTCCTTAACCGTCTCCTCTTTATTGCCGCACCCACTTAGCAAAAGGGCGGAGATCAGCATTACCAGCAGTATCAGGCTGATTAATCTATTATCCTTGTTCACTTTGTACCCTCCCAGTTTATCTTTTTATAATTTCCGACCGACTGGTCAGTCTATTCAAATTATATCTTCACCTGTTCCAAGAGGTCAATCGAAACTCAAGGGGACGGTTCTCTTGAGTTAATTTATTTGCATTTCATCTATGGTATGGATTACTTTTTACCGTACGGTATTCTCTTGTAATCCAGTAAATTCCTCTAAACACCCCTTATTAAACCATAACTGATGCCGGTTAATCTTTCTATCTGTCTTATTGATAGTCCGTTATTCTTTAGGTGTTTAATTACCAGGTCCCTCTTATCTTTTTCAAATCGCTGCAATGCATTGGGGTTTTGGATGTTTGCTATATCTTTTATTAATTCTCTTGCTTCTATGTCGTTCAACCTTTTTGTTTCTTCATAATCCAAGCATTTATCTATGTTTTCTTCTTTATTAAAACTTGAAAACTGCTCTATTGCAGTCTTTATGTCATCAGAAAATATACTTAAGGCAAAATGGGTAGCACAAATATCTGCTTGTCCTATATACTCATTGTAGCTGCTCCAGGGATATTCCCCTATATCATCTGCCATTCTTGCCTTAATAGGATTTTGATGTATGTAGCGCAATACCGTTAAAAAATATCGATCATTCTCCACTACCTCACTTTTATACCTATCCTGAAATAAATGTCCAGTTCTGCTATATTTCCAGTTATACCAGTAAACATAACTTGCTCCTATCCTTCGAAATATTTTCCCTAGATATTCTGCCCCCTCCTTCATTAACAAGTGTACATGGTTACTCATCAAACAATAAGCATATATTTCATATCCACATTCTTCTCGATACACTCTCAATCTTTGCAAAAATTTCTCATAATCCTCATTATCTTCGAATATGGTTTGCCGGTTTATTCCTCTCAACATCACATGATATGTCCCGGTATCACTTCGCTTCCTGGCGGTTCTAGGCATAAAAATCACCCCTGCTCAACTTTTAACATAAAGCAGATGTGATGTCAACTCAGAAGAACCGTCCCCTTGAGTTTCAACAATAACCCAGTATTCCCCCGGCAGCAGATCAGTGTCAGGCTTTATTTCTATGAAGTGATCTGCGATTTCTTCCGCAGCCGCTCCCACCTGTTCCCCGGTTTCTACATTCCGTATTTCAATATTATCTTCATTCCATCCTGAATCAGATTCCATAGAAACATATAAAACAATATCGCCACCATTGTTGTAGTTATCTATCGATCCTATAATACTAGTGTTGGGATAATACAGAGCAGCTTTATCCTGGAGCTGGGCCGGAGTCAATAAATGGTATCTTTCTCCCCCGGCTGGCCTATACGCCGGCAAAAACTGCAGATGATCACTTATTTCCCCCCAGGCTTTCCAAAACTGCGGACTGCGGGCCAGGGAAAGGTCAATAAGAAATTCATGCCCATTTTCCAACAGCTCAAAAGCACCTTCACCACCATCTTCAGGATCTGATAACAGTAATTCTGCTGCTTTTACCATATGTGTACTTTCCAGCGCCAGGTCGGGCTCTACCCCAACGCCATTTATGACTGCCCCCATGGGCGAATAGAATCTTGCCGTAGTCAATTTTAGCCAATCACCATTGGAAAGAGGATATATTTCCTGCACGGTACCTTTCCCATAGGTGGTTGCCCCAATTAAGACTGCCTTCCGATAATCTTTCAGGGCCGCGGCCAGAATTTCCGAAGCACTGGCGCTGTTTTCATCTATCAATATAATAATCGGATCATCCACCTGAATTTCAGGTTGGTCGGGATAATAGCTGACAATGGCATTTCTTTCCTCCAAAACCGTTGCTACTTGCGATCCTATAAATATCCCCGCCATTTCTATAGCCGTGGTTATGTAGCCTCCGGGATTGCCCCGCAGATCAATTATCCATTTGTCAGCCCCTGCTTTCAGGCAGCTTTCAATATTTTTCTCCAAATCTTGGTCAGCCTGATCGCTGAAACTGTCAATATCTATATAAGCAGTATTAAAATCCAGCAGAGTGGACGTCACCACTGGAATATTTATAACCTGGCGGACCATAGTAAAATTCTTATATGCCTCTCCTGCTTTAACTTCCAGCTGCACCTCGGTTCCAGCAGAGCCCAGGAGCATCTGGCAAACGATATCTATATCGAGTCCGCTTATAGTATTTTGATTGACTTTAACTATCACATCCCCTGCTTTAAGGCCCCCTGCCTCAGCCGGTGATCCCTCGATTATGCCGCTTATTCCAATCCCTTCTGGCTGCATCTGTGCATCAAGATATACCCCAATACCAGCATACTGCCCCTCGATGGACCCCATAAAGTTATTAAACTCTGCGGCCGTCAAATACATGCTGAAGCGGTCCCCCAGCTCTGCAATCAGTTCCCGGGAAGAATGTACATTCAAGCTATCTATATCTATGGGATCAACATAGTTGGTTTTAACCAGCTCCTGGACTTCATCAAAAACCTCATCTGGAGCGGCTAGCAGGCAGTAGGGAAACACCAGCATTCCTAATATAGCCAGCAGCAGCCCCTTTATTATTGGCGAATATTTTTTCATCCCTTTTCCTCCAACTTATTTATAATTATAGGTATTCAATATAATCTTGCTGTTCACCTTTTATAAATCTGGCAACTACTGTTCAAAAAAGTTCTGGGTCAGAATTTCAAGCTGCTTAACAAAAATTAAGACTATACCCGGGGGGCGCACAGATCTTCATTGGAAAAATCCCCCCTGCTTAATTTCACATTAAGCAGGGGGGATGTTAACTCAAAAGAACTGTTCCTTTGGGTTCTAGAGGACAGAATTGGCACACCATGGTTTTTCAAAGGCGATTTTCATCAGATTATGCTGACAGGTCAAAGCCAGTACAGCCTTCTGCGCATCTGCTAAGGAAGCTTCCGCTTCTAAAACATCAGCTTCGGTGCCCATTCCTATTTCGAACCGAAGCTGGGCTACATTATAAGCCTTCTCTGCCAGAACCAGATTCTCCTGGACTACCTGATAGCTTTCTTCCATTCCTTTGATACTATAATAGATCTGATAAAGGGCCTGACGCGTGGAATCATAAAGGCTATCGGCATCAATTTCAGCCTGTTCGGCCTCAAGTTCAGTGGTATCAGTTGCCCCTGGAGTTGAAGTTAGTCTTTCCTTTAAATCTACGGCTTCTTCAGCCATCCACTGACGGGGACTGGTTTGCGCGATATAGTTTATAGTAGAATCCACATTTTTTAACTCTAATGTTGTATAAAGTGCTTTGTCAGTAAGAACCGGCCTGTCACTTAAATCCAGTCCTACTAACTGATTAAATTCAATATAGGTATTTTCCAGCGTATTATGAGCTTCAGTAAGATCAGCTTTTGAATTTGCCAACTTCAAAACGGCTCCCTGATAATCCAGCCGGCTCAGCATTCCCACTTGTAAATACAGATCCTGAATATTATATGCGCTTTCTGCAGCTTGGCAGGCTTTTTCTGCCACCGCTGCTTCTTCTATAGCCTGTAATAAATCATAATAAGCTTTATAGGTTTCAGCTACTACAATATCTTCCTGCATATCTTCTGTTTTTTCTGCTGCTTTGATCTGATACTTCAGAGATGGTAAATTTTGATAAACTCCTTCCGCTTCAGCAGCCTCGTTAAGATCGGTTATAATAGACGACCCCCATCCACTGGCCAAGGCAGCTTTGTTTTCTCGGGCAATTTGTGTATCTAATTCCGCGCTGTCCAGAGAATCACTATAAGTCAGTGCCCTATTCACCGCCTCATTTATGCTCAGTTCCAGCGGTTCGTCCCCATCACTGGCCGCCATCACCGGCACCTGCATACTAAAAAGCAGTAAAGTCGATATTAATATTAACACCAGGTGTTGTCGTTTCAAGTTAAACCCTCCAGTATGTATAATTTAAACATTGTTTAAGCTAATTTTAGCTACTTTGCTTCTTTCTGTCAATTAGGCTGCAGTAAGATAGCAGGCTAATTATGATGTTCAGCAGAATAAATATAGAAGTACGCCAATAAACGAACTCTTATTTGTTATTGGTGTTTTATGGAAAGGTAATCAAGGTCAGATGAGCTTCTGCCATCGGGCTGGCAGCGTGCGACTTTATCGATAAGCTGGAAAAAAGTTATGGTTTTTTTATTCCTTAAAGATAACCAAAATGAAGCCAAGTGCCCGAAAGCAGCGGAGAAGTAATTCTCCGCTGCTTTTAATAATCTTCCGTTGTTTTACAACACCTAAACATTAAAATTAACCTTAAGGCCCGATAAAACGGGCTTTTATTTTGTCAATCTTTATGCATAAATTTGTTGTGTATT